>NZ_QYBB01000003.1 GCF_004137685.1 Lichenibacterium minor
GCGACCAGGATGCGCAGCTCGATCTCCGCGTGTTCGTCGTCTCGGATCTGCACCGCGCTCAAGGGCCGTCCTCCTTCATCTCCGTCCACCCGGAGCGTGCGCGCCGTGTGACGAGCGAAGCAGCAACGCCCTCGATCTATCGGGCGACGTCGGAGGGTTGCGGCCCGCAGTCAGCCCTTCAGCTCGTCCACGTCTCGCGCCGCGATGCGCCGGCCCTCGGTGACACGGCCCCACTCCCGCATGGCGACGTGCAGCGTGTGCAGCGCGATGGACACCACGTTCGCCTCGTCCACGAAGTCCGAGACGATGATCTCGACCTCGGCGTTCGCGTCGGGCCCATCGACCGCGAACTTGGCCGTGAAGATGTCGTCCAGATCGTCGTCAGGCTCGTCGGCCTCAACGCGCTCCAGGCTCAGCAGCCGGCAGGTCCAATCGGACCCGTCCGTGATCTCGTCGCCCTTCTCGTCGTCCGCCATGCCGCTCTCCCGCTGTTGATGTCCGCAACATCGCAGGGCCGACGGCGGAAGCGGGCCACGGCGGGTGGGAAACGACCCACGGCCGGTGAGGGCGCGTCCGCCGAGGTCGCAGTGGAGGTGCGGGCCCTCGTGCGCCGGGCCGCCGGCGACGTGGCGGGGAAGACCGTCGCGGCACAGGTCCGGCAGGCGGCACGACACCTCGGCTACCCGCCCGAGAGCTGGCGCGTCCGGGAAGCCTGGTACGGCCGGGCTGGCGGATGGAGCGCCGCGGCGGTCGACGACCTGCGGCAGCGGTTCGCGGCGTGGCGGGAGCGGGAGCAGCCGGCCGGCATCCCGACGGAGCCGTCCACCCTGGCGCAGCGGGTCGGCGAGGTGCGGCGTCTCCTGACCGAGTTGGAGCGACAGGTCGCTGGGCTCGAGGCCGAGGTGGCCAGCGGTCGAATGACCGGAGGCTCGTTCTCCGATGCATAACGCTCGCCTGCGAGCCCAGGCGATCTGGGACGCCCCTGCCTCGTTACTAACAATCGCCGCTGAGTGGCTGGTGGGACGGTCCATCGACCGCCGCCTGCGGCGGGCTCGGCACCTCGTCACTGCCGGCCGGATCGATGCCGCGCTGCGCCTGTACGGAGCCGTTTCTAACGACATCGCGACCAGCCACGCCCTGGTGCGCTGGTGGAGCGGGGACGCCCCATGACCCTAGCCGCCCCGCTTCTCCGGCCGCCGTTACTGACGGCTCTGGCCACCCTGCGCCGCCTGCTGCTCGCCATCGCGCTGCCGGCGCCGTGAGAGCCCTCGCCTTCATCCTCGATCACCACACCCGAGTCCGGCACGAGCCGGGGGAGAACACCATGGACACGACAGAAGACGGGGCCGGCGCGGATCTGCCGGCAGGGGACAGGGCGCTTGCGGCGCTCAGCGACGCTCTGGAGGACCTGGGCGAGAGGGCGGCGCAGGCCTTCGTCCGCAACGGCCCGGACGACCAAGCCGTGCTCGACGCGTGCCAGGCGCAGGCCGCGGCCGTGGTGCGCGCGATCGTGGCCTTGCCGGCCGTGACGCTCCACGGCGCGTCTGCGAAGGCGCGGGCGGCGAGGGCGTCGGTCGGCGTCGCGTTGCTGCCGACGGAGCTGGTCGACGCCCTCGGCTTCGACATGGCGCGCGACGTGGTTCGGCTGCAGGTCCTCGTGGAGGTCGGGCATGCCTGAGAACCTGGAACACCTCCGGCGGTGCAGCGCCGCTGCCCTCGGCTCGGCGCACTTCGACCTGCGCATGGCCTCCGCGCGGCTCGCGACGGCGGACGTCATCGCGGGCCTCCGCTTGGCGCTGCTCGCCGCGCGCGTGAACGGTGCAATGACGCGAGGGCTGCTCGGCCTGCGCGACGGGCCCGCGTCGCCGGAGGCGCCCGACCCGTGGCTGCTGGCGGCGGCGGGGCTGCACGACGCCGTGTCGGACGCCGCCGACGCGCTCATCAAGCTCCTCCTAGAGGCGGAGGACACGCGCCGCATCGTGACGCCGGCGCAGGCCGCACAGGTGAACGTCATCGACGGCGCCCTGTTCGGCTTCCTGCCGGACGAGAAGGCGTTCGAGGGTTGGACGGACCCGCAGTCGTGCTGGGATCTCGGCCGCCTCACCCTGAGAGTCGGGTCCCCGGCGTGGCGCCGTCGGCGGCGCATCGTTGAAGCCGTCAACGCTTGGGGGCGCGAGCACCAGGCCGCGGTCGAGGCCGCCGGCGTCCTGCCCCTGCGGGAATGCTGCTCGGCGCTGTACCGGGTGCAGGTCTCGATCCGGGATGCGGTCCGAGACGTGCGCCCCGGCACCGTCGCAGGCTCCCGGGCCGCTGCTCGTGTTGCTGCTCGAAGCCTCGTCGAGATGGGCGACGACGCGACGGACCTCGTCGGCATCGTGCAGTCCCACGCCGCCAGCTTGCCGTCGCAGGAGCCCGCGGCTCTGGCGTGGCAGGCCGTGGAAGGCCTGCTGGTGACGGGAGCACCGAAGTCATGATGAGCGCTATCAATCACCCGGTGACGTCAACGGGTGACCTCACCTGGTCGACCCTTATGGGATCCGGGGCGCACGCGGTGACCTCACGAGGTGATGCGGGCGAGGTGCGACAGACCTGCGACACCGCCGCTCATTTTGAGCTGTCGGCTTGCTACGATGTGCGCATGATGAGGAGCACGGCCATGGAAGGAGGGCCGGCTAATGGACAGGATCGACATCGAGATGGCCCGCCGCTACCTGGCGCGGAAAGCGAAGCACCGCGTGGACCAGGCGAATCACCGCGCCAAAAACAAGGCCGAGAAGCGGCCCGAGCGCGACGACATCGAGCGCGCCGCGCTTCGCGTGCTGCTCGAATCGGCGCGGCGGTTCCCCGAAGCCAAGCACGCCTGGATCGACACGATCGCCCGCGACCTCGCCAAGAAGGGCTTCCGCGAAGCCGCGACCAAGAGGGCCATCGCCGGGATGCAGGAACGGCTCGGCAGCGCGGACTGAAGCTACCAACCTTTCAAGTCGGCCGGTGCAAGAGGTGCCAAACTCTACCGGCCGCTTACCTCATGCTTACCCGAGATCAGGCAGCAGGATCGCACTGGCGTGTAAGTGGTTGGGAAAACTGGCGCACCCGTCAGGATTCGAACCTGAGACCTCTGCCTTCGGAGGGCAGCGCTCTATCCAGCTGAGCTACGGGTGCGTGTCGCGCTCGACGCATCAGGAGTAGCGCATCGCGGTCCGCCCCGCAAGCCGATCGCGGGCGGCGGGACCGGCGCCGCGCAGCTTTTCGGGGCGGCGACGGGGAGCGTTCCCCTGTGCAAAACCGCCCTCCCCTGCTATGCCCCGCGCATGACCGCGCAGAAGCTCGACAACATCCGCAATTTCTCGATCGTGGCGCACATCGACCACGGCAAGTCGACGCTGGCCGATCGGCTCATCCAGCACACCGGCACCGTGGCGCTGCGCGACATGTCGGAGCAGATGCTCGACTCGATGGACATCGAGCGCGAGCGCGGCATCACCATCAAGGCGCAGACGGTGCGGCTCGACTACGTGGCGGCCGACGGCAAGAGCTACGTGCTCAACCTGATGGACACGCCCGGCCACGTCGATTTCGCCTACGAGGTGTCGCGCTCGCTGGCCGCCTGCGAAGGCTCGCTGCTCGTGGTGGACGCCAGCCAGGGCGTCGAAGCGCAGACGCTGGCCAACGTGTACCAGGCGCTCGACGCCGGCCACGACATCGTGCCGGTGTTGAACAAGATCGACCTGCCCGCGGCCGAGCCCGAGCGCATCCGCCAGCAGATCGAGGACGTCATCGGCCTGGACGCGTCGGAAGCGGTCGAGATTTCGGCCAAGACCGGCCTCAACATCGCGGGCGTGCTCGAAGCCATCGTCACCAAGCTGCCGCCCCCGACGGGCGACGTCGATGCGCCGCTGAAGGCCCTTCTGGTCGACAGCTGGTACGACGCCTACCTCGGCGTGGTGGTGCTGGTGCGGGTCATCGACGGATCGATGAAGAAGGGCGCCCGCATCCAGACCATGGCGACCGGCGCCCATTACGAGGTCGACCGCATCGGCGTGTTCAAGCCGAAGATGACCAACGTGGCGAGCCTCGGCCCCGGCGAGGTCGGCTTCATCACGGCGCAGATCAAGGACGTGGCCGACACCCGCGTCGGCGACACGATCACCGACGAGCGCAAGCCCACCGCCCAGGCACTGCCCGGGTTCAAGCCCGCGCAGCCGGTGGTGTTCTGCGGCCTGTTCCCCGTCGACGCCGCCGACTTCGACGACCTGCGCGCCGCCATGGGCCGGCTGCGCCTCAACGACGCGAGCTTCTCCTTCGAGATGGAGTCCTCCGCGGCGCTCGGCTTCGGCTTTCGCTGCGGCTTCCTCGGGCTCCTCCACCTCGAGATCGTCCAGGAGCGGCTCGAGCGTGAGTTCAATCTCGACCTCATCGCCACGGCGCCGTCGGTGGTCTACGAGATCGCGCTGCGCGACGGCACCGCCATCGATCTCCACAACCCGGCCGACATGCCGGACGTGATGAGGATCGAGGAGATCCGCGAGCCCTGGATCCAGGCCAAGATCCTCACCCCCGACGAATATCTCGGCGGCATTCTCAAGCTGTGCCAGGATCGGCGCGGCGTGCAGACCGACCTGAGCTACGTCGGCTCGCGCGCCATGCTGACCTACGAACTGCCCTTGAACGAGGTGGTGTTCGACTTCTACGACCGGCTGAAGTCGATCTCGAAGGGCTACGCCTCGTTCGACTACCACATCACCGACTACAAGGCCGGCGACCTCGTGAAGATGCAGGTGCTGGTCAACGCCGAGCCGGTCGACGCCTTGTCCATGCTGGTCCACCGCGACCGGGCGGAAAGCCGCGGCCGCGCCATGGTGGACAAGCTGAAGGACCTGATCCCCCAGCACATGTTCCAGATCCCGATCCAGGCCGCCATCGGGGGCAAGATCATCGCCCGCGAAACCATCCGGGCGCTGCGCAAGGACGTCACCGCCAAGTGCTACGGCGGCGACGTGTCCCGCAAGCGCAAGCTGCTGGAGAAGCAGAAGGCCGGCAAGAAGAAGATGCGGCAGTTCGGCAAGGTCGAGATCCCGCAGGCGGCCTTCATCGCCGCCCTGAAGATGGACGCCTGAGCGACGGCCAGGGATCGTTAAGGTTCGAGCGATAGTGTGGGGCGCGCGCGGGGCATCCCCGCCCGCCCCGTTGGGCCGCGTCACGGACGGATCTCAGGCGATGAAAGCAGCCGCTGCCCTCCTCGCGTTCGGCCTGGGCTTCGGCTGCGCCGCCGCGATCGCCGCCCCCGCCCCCAAGGTTGCGGGCGTCGGGTGCGAATCCTTCATGAAGGACTTCCCGACGGACGCGGCCGGCTACCGCGTGTCCTTCGAGCGGCCGCTGACCATCGCGCGCGGTTTCGGCGACGTCCTGAGCGGGATCGACGTGCGCGTCGTGTCGAGCGACACCAAGGTCGACGGCACGCTGAAATGCAAGGACGACAAGTTCCTGCGCTTCGAACTGCGCGCCACCCTGCCGGCGGATGACAAGATCCTGGCCGACCTGGGCAAGTTCGAGGTCGCGGCCCTGATGGCCGCCTTCCGCTGGGATCGCGCCAAGGCCGAGACGGTCGAGAAGGCCATGACGTCGGACGCCGGGGAATACCTCCGTGCCTCGATCGAGCGGGGCGACCTGTATCGTTCGGGGAAGGTGGAGTACCATCAGGCGGACCGCTTGGACCTCGGACTGATCTGGACCCAGGCGGACCACACCTTCGTGATCTCGACCCAGACCGACGACTGATCGCGCCGCCGGGCGAGCCGAGCGGCTCGGCCCAGCGTCGGGGGGTGTCGATCGCCGGCCGCCACGGACGCGCGCCGCCGCTCGTGCGGCGCGACGCGACGGGGCTCCCCCGCCGGACGGCTTCAGCCCTTCAGGAGCTCCGTCAGGGGGCGCGGCGGCCGCGCGGCGCGGGACAGGTCGAGGCCGGCCTCGATGCCGTCCAGGTGCCCGGTCATCAGCCGCACCGCGAGTTCGGCGTCGCGCGCCCTCAACGCCGCGACGAGCCCGAGATGGTCGTGGTCGCCGCACTCCGGCCGGCCGCCGTGACCGTAGAGGGCGATGACCAGCGACGACTGCGCCACCAGCTCCGTCAGGAACTTCTCCAGCACGGGCTGCCGCGCCAGGCCCGCGACGGAGGCGTGGAACTGGCCCGACAGCCGGATCGACCCACCGCGATCCCCCGCCGCCACGGCGGCGCGACCCGCCGCCACGATGCGGTCCAGCGCGTCGCAATCGTCCGGCGTCGCCCGTTCGGCGGCGCGGGCCACGATCACGGCCTCGATCACCCGGCGGGCGTCGAACAGGTCGCGCGCGTCCTGCGGCGTCGGCGACGCCACCGCGGCCCCCCGGTGACGGGCCAGCACGACGATGCCGTCCTGGGCCAGCGACCGCAACGCGCCCCGCACCAGCGTGCGGCTGACGGCGAAGTGGGCGGCGACGCGGTCCTCCGGCAGCTTGGTGCCCGGCGGGAGCCGCTGCTCGACCACCGCCAGAAGGATGGCGTCGTGGATCGCCGAAACCCGATCGGCGTCCTCCACCGCCGGGCCGCCGGGCCGACCGTCCTCCACCCGCTCCGCCGCCCCGTCCAGCTTCACGCCCTTCTCCGACCCGTGTCGGGTTAGTCCAAGCAGGTTTCGAGCCGCGTCGCGGTGTCCGGGCCGCGGCCCGCCACCGGGGAGGCCCGGGCCGCCGGGATCGTACACGATCTGACCACGGATCGGGCACGATCCGGCGGCGGCGCCCGTCCCTTGAGCGCCCGCCTGCGATGGACCGGAAAGGTCCAAGGCGCGGCGACATGGCACGCCAGTTGCAGCGTCGCGGTCGACCACGCGATCGGGACCACGCCATGCGACAGCCGGACCTGGAGCTGATCCACCTCACCAAGCGCTACGGCGACACGGTGGCGGTGGACGCCATCGACCTCAAGATCGCCGCCGGCTCCTATTGCTGCCTGCTCGGCCCGTCGGGCTGCGGCAAGACGTCGACGCTGCGCATGATCGCCGGCCACGAGGCGGCGAGCGAGGGCGACATCGTGTTCGGCCCGTCCAACATCACCGACCTCGCCCCGGCCCAGCGCGGCACCGCGATGATGTTCCAAAGCTACGCGCTGTTCCCGCACCTGAGCTGCATCGACAACGTCGCCTTCTCGCTGAAGATGAAGGGCGTCGACAAGGCGAAGCGCCGCGCCCGCGCCGCCGAGATGCTGGACCTCGTCGCCATGGGGCGATACGGCGAGCGCCTGCCCGCCCAGCTCAGCGGCGGCCAGCAGCAGCGCGTGGCCCTGGCGCGCGCGCTGATCACCGAACCCCAGATCGTGCTGCTCGACGAGCCCCTGTCGGCGCTCGACCCCTTCCTGCGCACCAAGATGCGGGTGGAGCTGAAGGCGCTGCAGCGCCGGCTCGGCATCATCTTCGTCCACGTCACCCACAGCCAGGACGAGGCCATGGCGCTGGCCGACCTGGCCGTGATCATGAAGGACGGCCGCATCGAGCAGGCGGGCTCCCCGCGCGAGCTGTTCAACGCGCCCCGCACGGCCTTCGTGGCGAAGTTCATCGGCGGCCACAACGTGCTGCAGGGCTCGGCCGGCGCCTTCGCGGTGCGGGCCGACCGGCTGCACCTCAGCCGCCCGGGCGCCGACCCCGACGCGTCGCCGCGCGGCCGCGGCGCCGGGCTCGACGCGGTGGTGCGCAGCGTCGAATACCAGGGCACCTTCGTGCAGCTCACCCTCGACGGCGCCGGGTCCGAGATCACCGCGACGCTCGACGAGCCGACCTACGACGCCACCCCGTTCCAGCCCGGCGACCCGATCGCGGTGTCGTGGAACGAGGGCGACGTCCACCCGCTCGCCGGCGCGCCTTCGCCTCCGGCGACGTCGCGCCCGCAACTCGCGCCTGCTTGAACCAGCCGCTCGCGCGACCCGACCCTTCGCCACCCAGGAGAAACGAACCGTGACACAGGACACCAGGCCGACCGTGAAGCTGTCGCGCCGCACGCTGCTCCAGGGCTCCGCCGCCGTCGCGGGCGTGGCCGCGGGTTCGGGGGCCGTCACCGGCTTTCCGGCCGTGTGGTCGGCGGAGCCCAAGGTGCTGCGCTACCTCGGCACCGCCGTGAACCAGTCGGCCGACATCGCCAAGAAGGTGAAGGAGGACACCGGCATCACCCTCGAATACGTCGCCGTCACCACCGACGACGTGACCAAGCGCGTCATCACCCAGCCGAACTCCTACGACATCGTCGACACGGAATATTTCGCGCTGAAGAAGTTGGTGCCGGCCGGCAACCTGAAGGCGATGAACGGTAGGAAGATCAAGGAATACGGCAATATCACGCCGGTCATCACCAAGTGCGAGCTCGGCGACGGCACCAAGATCGGCGACCAGGGCACCGCGCCGAAGAAGGTGATGTTCGTCGACGGCGAGCACTCCACGAAGTTCTCGTCCGGCATGACCGAATGGGCGACGCTGATCCCCACCGTGTACAACGCCGACACGCTGGGCATCCGTCCGGACCTGATCAAGACCAAGGTCGACAGCTGGGCGCAGCTCCTGAACCCCGAGTTCAAGGGCAAGGCCGCCATCCTGAACATCCCGTCCATCGGCATCATGGACGCCGCCATGGTGGTCGAGGCCACGGGCCAGTACAAATATCCAGACAAGGGCAACATGACGAAGCCCGAGATCGACATGACCATGAAGGTCCTCACGGAGGCCAAGAAAAACGGGCAGTTCCGAGCCTTCTGGAAGGACTTCAACGAATCCGTCAACCTGATGGCCTCGGGCGAAACGGTGATCCAATCGATGTGGTCGCCGGCCGTGACGGCGGTGAAGTCGAAGGGCATCCCCTGCGTGTTCCAGCCGCTGAAGGAGGGCTACCGCTCCTGGGCGTCGGGCTTCGCGGTGTCGAAGGGCGTGTCCGGCATGAAGGAGGACGTGGCCTACGAGTTCGTGAACTGGTTCCTGTCCGGCTGGGCCGGCGCCTACCTAAACCGCCAGGGCTATTATTCTGCCGTCCTGCCCACCGCCAAGGCCGCCATGGAGCCCTACGAGTGGGCCTATTGGATGGAGGGCAAGCCGGCCGAGAAGGACATCCACGCCCCGGACGGCACGCTGCTCGATCACGCGGGCAACGTCCGCGACGGCGGCTCGTTCGACGCCCGCATGGGCAAGGTGGCGTGCTGGAACGCCATCATGGACGAGAACGACTACATGGTCCGCAAGTGGAACGAGTTCATCGCCGCATGACGAACCTCGCCCAGCCGTCCGACGCGGGGACCGCCGCGGCGTCGACCGCCCTCGCCGCCACCGATGCCGCGACCGCGCCCCGCGCGGCGCGGCCCCGCGGGCGATACGGCTGGGCGCCCCCGGCGTGGCTCCAGGCCCTGCCCATGGCCCTCGTGTTCGCCCTGTTCTTCGTGCTGCCGCTCGCCCTCGTGGCGGTCGTCAGCCTGCTCGACTACAACGATTACGAGATCGTCCCCGCCTTCACGCTGCGCTCCTACTCGGAAACCTTCGAAGGCTGCTACGACCAGCTGCCGGGGCTGTGCACCATCCTGAAGACCTACTGGACCACCGTCGAACTGTGCTTCGCCGTGTGGGCCATCACGCTGGTGGTCGGCTTCACCATCTCGTACTTCCTGGCCTTCCACGTGCGGACCCTGACGATGCAGACCGTGCTGGCGCTGGTGTGCACGATCCCGTTCTGGACGTCGAACGTCATCCGCATGATCTCGTGGATCCCGCTGCTCGGGCGCAACGGCCTCGTCAACCAGGCGCTCATGGGCTCGGGGGTGGTCGACGCGCCGGTGGAATGGCTGCTGTATTCGCGGTTCTCCGTCGTCCTCGCCTTCGTGCACCTTTTCACCTTCTTCATGGTGATCCCGATCTTCAACTCCATGGTGAGGATCGACAAGAGGCTGATCGAGGCCGCCTACGACGCCGGGGCGTCGGGCTGGCAGACGCTGTGGAACGTCGTCATCCCGCTGTGCAAGCCCGGCATCGTCATCGGGTCGATCTTCGTCGTCACCATCGTGATGGGGGACTTCGTCACGGTCGGCGTCATGGGGGGCGAGCAGATCGCCTCGGCCGGCAAGATCATCGAGACCCGCCTCAACGCCCTGCAGTTCCCGCCGGCCGCCGCCAACGCCGTGATTCTGCTCGCCGCGACGCTGCTCATCATCACCGCCCTGACCAAGGTGGTGGACATCCGCAAGGAGCTGTGACCATGCGGGAAGGACGCTCGCTCGCCTTCTACCTCCTGGCCGGCTTCTTCGGCCTCTACGTGCTGTTCCTGTACGGCCCGATGATCGTCATCTTCGCCCTGTCGTTCCAGGGCCCGCAGGGCGGCATGACGTTCCCGATGAACGGCGTCTCGACCCATTGGTTCTCGAAGCTGTGGGACGGCGGCGGCATCGTCGACATCGGGGCGGCCTTCTGGCGCTCGCTCGAACTCGGCCTCGTCGTCACGGTGCTGACGGCCGCGGTGTCGACGCTGGCGGGCCTCGCCTACCGGCGCCGGTTCCCGGGGCAGAACCTCCTGTTCTTCACCGCCATCGCCAGCCTCATCGTGCCCTCCATCGTCACGTCGCTCGGCATCGCGCTGCTGTTCCGGCTCATCGACGCCGCCGTCAAGGCCGGCCCGGCCTGGCTCGCCGACAGCTACACCACCGGGGCCGGGCTCTTCA
This sequence comes from Lichenibacterium minor, assembly GCF_004137685.1. Lineage (GTDB taxonomy): Bacteria > Pseudomonadota > Alphaproteobacteria > Rhizobiales > Beijerinckiaceae > Lichenihabitans > Lichenihabitans minor. The sequence goes on from NZ_QYBB01000003.1 coordinate 10,718, forward strand.
CCTCCGGCCTCGCCGCCCACCTGACCTGGACGCTGCCCTTCGGCCTGCTCATCATGTTCGCCATCTTCAACCGCTTCGACGGGCGGCTCGAGGAGGCGGCGCGCGACCTCGGCGCCACGCCCTGGCAGAGCTTCCGCCACGTCGTGCTGCCGCTGATCCTGCCGGCGCTGATCGGCGTGGCGCTGTTCGGCTTCACGCTGTCGTGGGACGAGATCGCCCGCTCCAGCCAGGCGATCGGGTCGGACAACACCCTGCCGCTGCAGCTCCAGGCGCTGACCACCACGGTGACGACGCCGATGATCTACGCGCTCGGCACCACGACGACGGGGGTGAGCTTCGTCGTCATCGCGCTCGCGCTGCTCGGCATCGCGCTGCTGCGCTCGCGGCAGAACCGGCACGGGTCGGACGCCGGCAAGGCGTGAGGCGGCCGACCCAAGCAGGCTTGCGTGGATCGTCAACGCTTCTCCTGCTTGGGCCTGTGGCTTGTCGCAGGCTCGATCAGGGAAAGCCGTGTCGCTTTCCCGAGATCTGCTCAGGGGATGTAAGAGGCGACGCCGCGCCCGAACGACCAGTCCTCCCGCCCATTCTCGGCCAGGATGACCAGGACGTCGTCGGGCCTGAGCCCAGGCTCGTCGGACAGGTTGTGGGCGATGGCGGCGTAGAGCGCCTTCTTCTGCGCGACACCGCGCGTGCGACTGACGGTGAGCTGGACGACCACGAGGTCGTCACTCCGCTCGACTCCCAGGTAGCTGCGGTCGAAGCTAAAATCCTCTGGATTGTGTTCGGTCACGATCGCAAAGCGGTCGTCCTCCGGCACATCGAAGGTCGCGCAGAGCGCGCGGTAGACGCCATCACGGATAGCCGCGCGGTGGACTGCGGTCTTGCCGCGGCACAGATCGATGCGAACGAGGGGCATGGCGTCGGACTCCCTTGAGCGGTGGACGGCCAAGCTCTATGCGATGTCCGATCATGTGTGACCCACATGGACTCACCTCGCTGTGATTGAGCTCCGCAATGGTCCACCTCGCCCCGACGCTCGACCTGGACGCCCTGGAGGCCTTCATCCGGGTGGCAGAGCTCCGCAGCTTCACCCGCGCAGCCGAAGCCCTCGGGACGACGCAGTCGACCGTCAGCCTCAAAGTGAAGCGGCTCGAAGAGAGCCTGGGGCGCCGTCTGTTAGAGCGGACGCCGCGCCTCGTTCGGTTGGCCGAAGGATGCGGAGCTTTCCTCGAAGCTTCGCGTGATCTGCTGGCGCGGCGCGACGTCGCGCTGGCCACCCTGGCGGTCAGGGAGCGCCGCCGTTTGACCGTCGGTATCAGCGATCAGGCCGCCGGACGCGACCTGCCGTCCGTACTGGTCGAACTGGCCGAGGCGGATCCCGACCTGCTGCTCGACCTCCACATCGGGGCATCGCGCGATCTCCTCGACCGCTTCGACCAAGGACGGTTCGATGCCGTCGTGGTCCGGGGCGAGGACGACCGGAGGCCTGGTGAGGTCCTGTTGGAGGAGCCCTATCGCTGGGTTGCATCGCCGTCCTGGCGCTGGCCGGGCGGCTTTCCGCTGCCGCTCGCGACACTGGCCGAACCCTGCGGGGTGCGTGCGCTCGCCATCCGCTCGCTCGACGGCGCGGGCCTGCCCTGGCGGGACGCCTTCGTGGGGGGAGGCGTGGCGGCGCTCGGCGCCGCGCTCAGCGCCGGCCTCGCTCTCTCGGTCCTGGCGCTCCGAGTAGCGCCACCGGACCTCGTCGACGTGGGCGAGACCTTCGGGCTTCCCCGATTGCCGCCATCGCGCGTGGTGCTTCACTCCCGGGTGGCGGACGTCCGGCTTTCGACGGCACTGCGCCGGCTCGCGGCGGCCTTTCGGGGCAAGTCGACGCCACCTGGCGTCCCCCGGACTCGATAGGGTCAGCGACCCCGCACGTCCGCTTCCACCAGCGCGCGCAGCTCCGGCGTCACCTCGGGCCGGACGCCGAACCAGCGCTCGAAGCCCGGCACGGCCTGATGCAGCAGCATGCCGAGGCCGCCGACGGCCCGCAGCCCGCGCGACCGCGCGCCGGCGAGCAGCGGCGTGTCCAACGGCGTATAGACGACGTCGGCCACGAGCGCGCCGCGCTTGCAGGGCGAGAGGTCGAGCGCGAGGGGCGCCTGACCCGCCATGCCCAGCACGGTCGTGTTGACCAGCACGTCGGCGGCGCGCAGCAGCGTCGGCAGCTCGTCCCAGCTGTAGGCCCAAACCTCGCCCTCGTGCTCCTCGGCGAGTTCGGCGGCGCGCAGGAACGTGCGGTTGGCGACCGCCACCTCGAAGCCCCGCTCCAGGAGCCCATGCACCACGGCCCGCGCGGCCCCCCCGGCCCCGAGCACGACCGCGGACGCGCCGCCGCCGTCCCACCCCGGGGCCTCGTCGTCGAGGCTGGCGAGGAACCCGATGGCGTCGGTGTTGCCCGCCACGAGGTCGCCGTCGTCGAACCACAGCGTGTTGGCGGCGCCGATCGCGTCCGCGGCCTCGTCGACGGCGTCGGCCAGCTCCAGCACGCGCCCCTTGTGCGGCACGGTGACGTTGCCGCCGACGAAGCCCGCCTCGCGCAGGCCGCCGATGAAGGCGTCGAGGTCGTCGGGCGCCACCGCGATCTTCTCGTAGGAGCCGGCGATGCCGTGGACGTCGAGCCAGTGACGGTGGATCAGCGGCGAGCGGGAATGGGCGATCGGATGGCCGATCACGAAGGCCCGAGGACCTGGGGCGCGGGAAAGACTGCTCATGCGTCAGGCGGAGAGCACGTCCCGATGGATCTCGGCAAGGGGCATCGACAGGACGAGCGTCGAAAGGTCGAGGACGGCGTCGCGGCCTTCGACCGGTCGCCGCGAGATCCGGGCCTCGCCGGGACGGCCGAAGACCTCGATCACGGGCTCGTCGCGCTGCACGCAGCGCAGGAGCGACGGCAGCTTCTGATAAGTCCGCCACGTCGCGACCCGGTCCCGACCGACGCTGACCTCCGGCACGACCTCGACGAGGTCGCTCCCGGTGCCGTCGGCCCGCAGCGGACGACGACGTCGGGCACCAGCACCGCGTCGAAGGCGTCCTCCTTCAGGCGGACCGATCCCGTGAACAGGCGGCTGGGCGAACCACCATCGCGCCGGTGGCGGCTGAGCGCGAAATCGATGTCCTGGACGATGAAGCGATGGTCCCTGCGGGCGCCCGTCGTCGTCTCGGCGACGCGCCCGCCGATCAGGTCCCACTCCTCGTCGCGCGGCTTGTCGGCCATGAGTCCCCGGAAGCCGTCGAGGTCCAGGTCGTCGGACCGGTCGTCCCGGCGTGACATCGGCGTCGCCGTCCGGCTCCCACGCGGGCCTGTCGCTTTTCGCGGCCGCCCAGCCTATCAATCCCCCTCGACCCGCGACACCCCGGACCCCGCTTGCCCCCGCCCCCCCGACGCCTCATCACCCCCGAGAAGCGCGACGACGACGTGGACGCCACCGTCCGCCCGCAGACGCTCGTCGACTTCACGGGGCAGGAAGCGGCGCGCAAGAACCTCGGCGTGTTCATCGAGGCCGCGCGCGCGCGGGGCGAGGCGCTCGACCACGTGCTGCTGGTCGGCCCCCCCGGCCTCGGCAAGACCACGCTGGCCCAGATCGTGGCGCGCGAGCTCGGCGTGAACTTCCGCTCGACCTCCGGCCCCGTCATCGCCAAGGCGGGAGACCTCGCGGCCCAGCTCACGGGGCTGGAGGAACGCGACGTGCTCTTCATCGACGAGATCCACCGGCTGAACCCGGCCGTGGAAGAGATCCTGTATCCCGCCATGGAGGATTTCCAGCTCGACCTCATCATCGGCCAGGGCCCGGCGGCGCGCTCGGTGAAGATCGACCTGTCGAAGTTCACCCTCGTGGGTGCCACCACGCGCGCCGGCCTGCTCACCACGCCGCTGCGCGACCGGTTCGGGATCCCGATCCGCCTTCAGTTCTACACCGTGGCCGAGCTGGAGCTGATCGTGCGGCGCGGCGCCCGCGTGTTCGGCATCGGCATCGCGCCCGACGGCGCCAACGAGATCGCGCGCCGGTCCCGCGGCACGCCGCGCATCGCCGGCCGCCTGCTGCGGCGCGTCCGCGACTTCGCGCTGGTGGACGGCGCCGACACCATCACGCGAGCCGCCGCCGACAACGCGTTGAGGCAGCTCGACGTCGACGACATCGGCCTCGACGTCATGGATCGGCGTTACCTCGACATCATCGCGCTGTCCTTCGGTGGCGGACCGGTCGGGGTCGAGACCATCTCGGCCGCCTTGAGCGAGCCGCGCGATGCCATCGAGGACATCATCGAGCCCTACCTGATCCAGCTCGGCTTCCTGCAGCGCACGCCGCGCGGCCGCCTGCTCACGCCCCATGCCTTCAAGCACCTCGGCTTGAAGGAGCCCAAGGCGCTGTCCGACCAGTACGGGCTCTTCGCGGCCGTGCGCGCCGACGCGGCGGAGGACGACGCGTGAGCGGCGGCGTCCACCGCTTCCCCGTGCGGGTGTATTACGAGGACACCGACTTTTCCGGCGTCGTCTACCACGCCGGCTACCTGCGCTTCCTGGAGCGGGGCCGCACCGAGATGCTGCGCGACCTCGGCGTGGACCAGGCGTCGCTGTTCGGCGCCGAGCCCCCGCTCGGCTTCGCGGTGGCGCGCCTCGAGATCGACTTTCGCCGCCCGGCCCGCATGGACGACCTCCTGGAGGTCGAAACGCGGGTCGCCGACGTCGGCGGCGCTTCGCTGACGATGGCCCAGCGCATCACGCGCGGCGGCGACCCCTTGGTGGATGCGACCGTCCGGGTCGCGGCGGTGTCGCGGGGCCGCGCCGTGCGCCTGCCCGGCGACCTCGCCCGCCTGCTGCGCGGCTGACCGGGCCGGACCGGTGCCGCGCCAGCGCGGCCCGACGCGGCAGCCGGGCGGGCGGCTTAACGTCGCCTTAACCTTGACCGGCGCTTCATCCCGGCCGGGGCGAAGTCCCTTGGGTGTGTCGGCGAAGCCGCAGAATTGACCGATTCCCACCGCAGGACGGTGGAACGTTTTCAACGTGATGCCGGTGGCGTCGCGCATCGCGCCGCACCGGCGCGGGGCGCGGTGCCGGCGGGACGCGCCGTCGGCGCCGGGAAGTGGACCGCATGAACCCTGCAGATATCCCCGCCGCCGCCACCGCCGCCGCCACGGCGCTGCCGGGGTCCGAGATCACCATCCTGGGCATGTTCATGAACGCCAGCGTGCTGGTGAAGGTGATCATGCTCGGCCTGCTCGGCTCATCGCTCTGGTGCTGGGCCATCATCATCAACAAGGGCATCCTGTTTTCCCGCACCCGCAAGGCGATGGACCGGTTCGAGCAGGTGTTCTGGTCGGGCCAGTCCCTGGAGGAGCTCTACACGGACCTGTCGCAGGCCGAGACGATCGGCATGGCGTCGCTGTTCGTCGGCGCGATGCGGGAATGGAAGCGCAGCTTCCAGAACGTGGGCGCGTCCTTCATGGGCCTGCACGCGCGCCTCGAGAAGGTGCTCGACGTGTCGATCGCCCGCGAGGTCGAGAAGCTCGAATCCAACCTCATCGTGCTCGCCACCGTGGCGTCCACGGCGCCCTTCGTCGGGCTGTTCGGCACGGTGTGGGGCATCATGACCTCGTTCCGCTCCATCGCGGCCTCGAAGAACACCTCGCTCGCCGTCATCGCGCCGGGGCTCGCCGAAGCGCTGCTCGCCACCGCCATCGGGCTCTTCGCCGCCATCCCGGCGCTGATCTTCTTCAACAACCTCCAGGGCATCGTGGCGCGCTTCCAGGCCCGCATGGAGTCCTTCGCCGACGAGTTCTCGTCGATCCTGTCGCGCCAGATCGACCACCACGTCGGCGGCGAGCGCGACCGCGCGGCCTGAACGGCCGCGGCGATCAAGTCCGGAGAGTCACAGCATGGGCATGTCGGTCGGGGCCGCGGGCAAGAAGGGCGGCCGGCGCAAGCGCGGCGTGCCGCGCTACGGCGCCATGGCCGAGATCAACATGACGCCGTTCATCGACGTCGTGCTGGTGCTCCTCATCATCTTCATGGTGGCGGCGCCGCTGCTCGCCTCCGGCGTGCCGATCGACCTGCCGAAGACCTCGGCGGGCGAGCTCAAGATCGATTCCAAGCCCCTCAGCGTCGCCGTCGACGACAAGGGCGACGTCTACGTGGCGGACCAGCAGGTCGCGGTCGACGGGCTGCTGCCGCGCCTGCAGGAACTCGCCAAGGACGGGTACGACGAGCGCATCTACCTGCGCGGCGCCAAGGCGGTGAACTACGGCCGCATCGCCGAGGTCATGACGCTGATCACCTCGGCCGGCTACAAGAAGGTCGCCCTGGTGACCGAGCAGTCGGACAAGTAGGCGGGCCCCGCCTTGAAGTTCACATTTTCCCGGCCCGGCTTCGCCCTGTCGGCCCTGGGCCACGGGTCGATCCTGGCCGCGCTGCTGCTGCCGCTCCTGTGGCTGTCGTCCCCCCCGGCCGACGACAACATGCCCGAGGCCGTGCCGATCGAGACGATCTCGCAGACCGACTTCAACCAGATCATGAAGGGCGAGAAGTCGTCGAAGGACGTCACCAAGCAGCCGTCCACCAAGGTCGACAAGGTCGCCGAGGCGGAGGAGCAGCACGCTCAGCCGGCGAACCCGGACGTGCAGAAGGAGACGCCGCCACCGCCGCCGCCGAAGCCGGCCGCCCCGACGCCGCCCGTGCCCACGCCGCCCGTGCCGCCACCTCCGCCGCCCCCGCCGCCGGTGCCCGAGCCCCCGCAACGGCCCGACCCGACGCCGCCGCTCCCGCCGGACGTGCCGACGCCGCCGAAGCCCGTGGCCAAGCCCGCCCCCGCCAAGCCTGCGCCCCCCGCGCCGGTGCCGCCGGAGCGCGACCCGGATGCGGAGGTGATCAAGCCCGCGCCCCCGCCGCCGCCCAGGCCCGTGCCGAAGCCCCCCGAGCCCCCGAAGGAGCTGCCCAAGCGCGCCGAGGTGAAGCCCCCGCCGGTGCCGCCGAAGCCTGTGCCGACGCCGCCAGCCCCGCCGAAGGTCGTCGAGAAGACGCCCCCCGCGCCCCCGAAGGTGCCGGAACGGCCCGCGCCGAAGAAGCCGGACCAGATGGCCAAGCTGCTCGAGCAGAACCAGGAGGACGCCGACCCCACGCCGGATGCCAAGCCGACGCCGGCGAAGCCCGTCCACAAGGCCGCGCCCCATGCCAAGCCGGCCGCGACGCAGACGGCGGCCGCCGACGGCACCGCCGAGCCCAGCGACAGCAAGGCCTTCGACCCGACCGACATCTCCAAGATCCTGAACGCCCAGCCGTCGGGCGCGCCGCCGTCCACCGGCAGGACCCTGTCGAAGACGGCATCGCGGGGGGCGACCAGCGGCAACGCGCCGAAGATGTCGCCCTCGCAGTCCGACGCGCTGGACGGCCTCCTGGCCGACCAGTTCAAGCAGTGCTGGAGCTACCTCGGCCTCGACCACGGGCGCTACATCCCGGAGATCAAGGTCAGCTACGCCGAGGACGGGTCGCTGCAGAACGAGCCGCAGCTCCTCAACCGGCCGTCCGACCCCAACGCGCGCGGCTTGGCCGAAAGCGCGCTCAGGGCCGTGCGGCAATGCAACCCGCTGCACATACCGGCCCAGTTCGCGCCCTTCTACGACCAGTGGCGCAGCCGCATCCTGCGCTTCGACCCCGCCGAGATGGCGGGGTGACGGGCGCGGGCCGGCTTCCGGCTGTTGCGTGAAATCTTAACCGTGACGCCCCATCACTGCGCCGACCCATCCGAGGCAAGCCCCTTGAGGACTCCACGCCGATGATCCGTCTCAGCCGCCGCACGTTCCTGGCGGGTTCCGCGCTCACCGCCATCGGGGGCACGATGCCGGCCGCCCCCGCCAGGGCCGAGGACCGCTACCTCGACATCCGGCCGGGCGGCAGCTTCAACCCGGTGACGATCGCGGTCGCGCCCTTCGCGGGTGAGGGCGCCGACGCCGCCAAGGTCACGGGCATCGTCGTCAACGACTTCAAGCGCTGCGTCTACATCAAGCCGATCGACGGCCCCCAGCCGGCGGTCGATCCCGCCGCGCCCGCTCTCGAAAGCTTCAAGGCCGCGGGAGCGCAGTTCGTGCTCACCGGCCGGGTCGACCGGGCCGGCGGCCGGTTCAACACCGACTTCCGCCTGTTCGACACGGCATCGGGCCAGCAGGTGGCCGGCCAGCACTACACGACGGACCTGTCGAATGGCCGGCGCGTCGCCCACATCGTGGCCGACGCGGTCTTCACCCGCATCACCGGCGAGAAGGGCTTCTTCGACAGCCGGGTCGTGTTCGTCGACGAATCCGGCTCCGCCGAGAAGCGCCGCAAGCGCCTGGCCATCATCGACCAGGACGGCGGCAACATCCATTACCTCACCCACGGCGACAACCTCGTGGTGACGCCGCGCTTCTCCCCCACCGCCCAGCAGGTCGCCTACATGTCGTTCGGCGAGGCCGAGCCGCAGGTGCTGCTGCTCGACGTCGAGACCGGCGCCAAGCGCAACGTGGGTAACTTCCCCGGCATGACCTTCTCGCCCCGCTTCTCGCCGGACGGGCGCAAGATCGTGATGTCGCTGTCCGAGGGGACGAGCTCCAACCTTTACGCGATGCCGATCGGCGGCAGCGACCCGCGCCAGCTCACTGACGACAGCTCCATCGACACGTCGCCCTGCTATTCGCCGGACGGCAGCCAGATCGTCTTCGAATCCGACCGCGGCGGCACGCAGCAGATCTACATCATGGGCGCGGCCGGCGGCGGCGCGAAGCGCATCTCCTTCGGCGACGGCCGCTATTCGACGCCGGTCTGGTCGCCGAAGGGCGACTACATCGCCTTCACGAAGCAGGCGGGCGGCCAGTTCGCCATCGGCATCATGAAGCCCGACGGGTCGGGCGAGAAGGTGATCACCCAGGGCTTCCACAACGAGGGGCCGACCTGGGCGCCGAACGGCCTCTACCTCATGTTCTTCCGCGACGCCGGCAACGGCTCGAACTCGAAGATGTTCATGACCGACCTGTTCGGCCGGGGCGAGTTCGCCATCCCGACGCCCGCCGGCGCGTCGGACCCGGCCTGGGGGCCGCTCCTGGGCTGAGCCCGGGGAGGGCCGGCTCCTCGGAAACCGCACGCGATCGCCCCCCCGGCACCGCAGGCGTCGAGGCGCGGCTTCGACCCGTGCGCGGGTGCCGAGGCGGACGGGACCGCAGCGGGGACCCGGCGCGATCCCCCGCCGCGGCGGGAAGCCCGCTTGACGTGCGACAAGGGCGCGGGCACTTCCGGCGAATGAGCCTCCGCTCATCCCATCCTGCGCGCCCGCGTCCCCGGCCGACCCCTGCCCGCCGCGCCGCGCGGCCCCAACAGAGTCGCCGATGCTGCAGTCCCTGCTCGCCCGCCTGATCACCCGGGGCCGCCTCACCGTCGCCACCCCCTTCGGCACGGCGTCGGCCGGCACGCCCGGCGACGAGCACCCGGCCGCCCGCCTCGACGTAGCCCTGCGGATCCGCGACGCCCGCACCGCGATGAAGATCGCCACCAACCCCGACCTGTATTTCGGCGAAGCCTACATGGACGGCACGCTCGTGGTGGAGCGCGGCAGCTTCGCCGACATGATGGAGCTGCTCGGCTACAACATCCACCTGCTCGGCGAGAACCCGAACCCCAGGCTGGGGCGCATCCTATCCTCCGCCGTGGGGCTCGTGTCGGGCCGCAACGGGCTGAAGAAGGCGCGCGAGAACGTCGCGCACCATTACGACCTGTCGGGCGAGCTGTACCGCACCTTCCTCGACGGCGACATGCAATATTCCTGCGCCTACCTGCGCCATCCCGACGACGACATCGAGGCCGCGCAGCTGGCCAAGAAGCAGCACATCGCCGCGAAGCTGCTGTTGGAGCCGGGCCAGCGCGTGCTCGACATCGGCTGCGGCTGGGGCGGCCTGGCGCTTTTCATCGCCAAGGTGGCGGACGTGCGCGTCACCGGCATCACGCTGTCGAAGGAGCAGCTCGCCGTCGCCCGCCGGCGCGCGAAGGAGGAGGGCCTCGACGACCGCGTGGACTTCCAGCTCGTGGACTACCGCGTGCTGGACGGCGAGTTCGACAGGGTGGTGTCGATCGGGATGTTCGAGCACGTCGGGCTGCCGAACTACGCCGCCTATTTCGGCGCCATCCGGCGCCTGCTGGCGCCGAAGGGCGTCGCGCTCGTGCATTCCATCGGCAAGATGTACGGACCGGCGCCGACCAGCACCTGGATCCTGAAATACATTTTCCCGGGCGGCTATGCGCCCGCCCTGTCCGAGGTGATGCCGGCGGTCGAGCGCAACGCCCTCTGGGTCAACGACGTCGAGATCCTGCGGCTGCACTACGCCGAAACCCTGCGGCTGTGGCGCGAGCGCTTCGACGCCCGCTGGCCGGAGCTCAGCCGCAGCTACGACGAGCGCTTCAAGCGCATGTGGGACTTCTACCTCGTCGGCAGCGAGATCTCGTTCCGCTACTTCGGCTTCATGGTGTTCCAGATGCAGCTGGCGAAGTCGGTCGACGCCGCGCCGATGACGCGGGACTACCTCCACGAGGCCGAATCGGCGCTGCGGCAGGTCGGCGGCGCGTCGGCGGCCGTCGCCGCCGAGTGACGCCCGTCCGGCCGCTGCGGAACGGAGGGGTGGCCGCAGGGAGGCGTCACGGGAGCGGCGGCCGCGCCGGCCAGCGAGGGGGCCGCGGTTGGCGTGGACTGTTCCATCCGGGCCACGGCAGCTCCCTGATCTGAACAGGCGCCCCATTCGGGCCATCAACCCGCCATTAACCATGACGCCTGCTGCGGTCTCATTCGCGGCATCGCCTCAACGCCTCGTCAAGGTTGACGGAACCTTCGTTTAACCATCGAGAGCTATCACCGAGGGGTCGCCGGCAGGCTTCTGCACGAGGATCATCGGTATGCAATTTCTCCACTCGGCCCGCGCGCTCGGGCTTTGCGCCGTCGCGGTGGCGGGCCTCGCCATCGCGGGCTGCGCCAAGGACCCGGCCGACGCCGTCGGCGCCTTCGGAAGTGGGGGGAACCGGTTCGGCGCCAACGGCGGCGCGGGCGGGGCCGGTGGGGCCGGCGGGGCGGGCTACGGCAAATACGGCTCGACGGCGCCCGGCACGCCGGGCGACTTCGCCCAGAACGTCGGCGACCGCGTCTTCTTCGACACGGACCAGACCGAGCTGTCCGCCGCCAACCAGGCGACCCTCGACAAGCAGTCCCGCTGGCTCGCCCAGTACCCGCGCTACGCCTTCACGATCGAAGGCAATGCCGACGAGCGCGGCACCCGCGAATACAACTTCGCCCTGGGCGCCCAGCGCGCCGAAGCGGTGAAGCAGTACCTCGTCGCCAAGGGCATCGCGGCTTCGCGCATCAAGACGATCTCCTACGGCAAGGAGCGCCCCGTCGCGGTCTGCAACGACATCTCCTGCTGGTCGCAGAACCGCCGCGCCGTCACGGTGCTGAAGGGCGCCGAAGCGTCCTGATCGCAGCGGGCGGCGCGGGGCCCTGCCCCGCGCGGTCCGATGCGGGTATAAGCCCGGGGTGTCGACGCTCCGGCCCGCGCTCGCGGGCCCGCAGCGTCGACCTGGCGCGCTGTCGTTCCGATCGGGCGAGTCCGTCCCATCCGAAAGCGCGCCGGCCGCGAGGAGCCCCCATGAAATTCAGCGTACGATCCTTGTTGACCCCCGCCGTGGGGCTCGCCTGCGCGGCCCTGATGGTGTCCGGCGCCGGGCCTGGCCGGGCTGCGGCGGGCGAGCGCCTGGCCGCCCCCCCCATCGTGCTCGCCCAGGACGACCCCGACGCGGCGCCCGACCCGTCCAGCGCCGCCGCCCTGCTGGTGCGCGTCGACCGGCTGGAAAACAAGCTCCGCTCGCTGACGGGGCAGATCGAGCAGCTGCAGAACCAGAACAGGCGGCTCGAGGACGCGCTGCGCAAGATGCAGCAGGACGTCGACTTCCGCTTCCAGGACCTGAACCGCGCGCCCGTGGCGCCGGGCGGCAAGCCGCCGCTGCAGCGCCACGGCGACCTCGGCGACGCGTCGCCCGACGCCCTCGCCGACGCGACCCCGGCGGCGCCGGCCGCCGCGGTGCCGGCCAGCCCGGCCGCGCCCGCGGCGTCACAGCCGCGGCGGGGCGACGCGTTCGACCCCGCATCCGACCCGAACGCGCCCGGCGCGCCGCGTCCCCTCGGCGCCACGGCCGGGCTCGGCACCGCGCCCCCGCTCCGCCCCAGCGTGCCCCCCGCCGCCGCCCAGCCCCACGCGCCGCTCGACCTGACCCACGGCGCCACGCCGGCCGCAGCCCCGCCCGCCGTCGCGGCGGCCGAGCCGCCGGCGGCGCTGCGCGACGAGCCCGTGCCGGCCCCGGCCGGTGGCGTAGCCAGCCTGGCCCCCGGCAGCACCCGCGGCGAATACGAGGCCGATTACGCGCTCTACAAGGGCGCGCAATACGACGGCGCCATCGCGGGCTTCAACGATTTCCTGAACAAGTACCCGCGCGACCGGCTGGTGCCGGACGCGACCTATTTCCTCGGCGAAAGCTATGCCCGCCTGGGCCGCCACCGCGAAGCGGCCGAGCAGTTCCTGAAGCTGTCGACAGACTATACGAAATCCAACAGGGCGCCCGACGCCCTGCTCCGCCTCGGCATGGCGCTGAACGCGCTCGGCGCCGGCGCCCAGGCCTGCGCGACCTACCAGGAGGTCGACCGCAAGTACCCGGCGGCCGGCGCGGACGTCCGGACCGCCGTCGACCGCGAGCTGAAACGCGCCCATTGTTGAACGCCGGCCCGCCCCGGCCGTGAGCGCACCCGACGCTCCCCTCGGCCTCGACGAGGCCCGACCGCTCTTCGCCCCCTTCCGGCAGGCCCGCGCCGTGCTCCTCGCCGTGTCCGGCGGGCCCGACAGCACCGCGATGATGCATCTCGCCGCCGCTGCGGCGCGCGCCGACCCTGCCCTGCCGCCGCTGTCCGTCGCCACGCTCGACCACGGGCTCCGCCCCGAGGCCCGCGCCGAGGCGGAAGGCGTCGCCCGCGCCGCCGCGTCCCTGGGCCTGCCGCACCGCATCCTGACCTGGGACGGCGACAAGCCGGCGACCCGCCTGCAGGAACGCGCCCGCGAGCGCCGCTACGAGCTCCTCGCCGCCCGCGCCCGCGACATCGGCGCCACCCACGTCGCCACCGCCCACACGCTCGACGACCAGGCCGAAACCGTGCTGTTCCGCTTGATGCGCGGCTCGGGCGTGGCGGGCCTCGCCGGCATGGCGCCGGGCGTCGACAGCCACGGCACGGTGCTTCTCCGCCCCCTCCTCGGCGTGCCGAAGTCGCGCCTCGTCGCGGCCTGCCGCGCGGGAAGCTGGTCCTTCGTCGAGGACCCCGCCAACGCCGACCCGCGCTTCGCCCGCGCGCGCCTGCGCGCCCTCGCGCCGATGCTGGCCGCCGAAGGGCTCGACGCACCCCGCCTCGCCACGCTGGCGCGGCGCATGGGGGAAGCCGAGGCCGCGCTGGCCGCCGCCGCCGATCGGGCCGCCGCCGATGCCGCGCGGCCCGGCGCCGCCCACCACCTGCCGCGGATCCTCGCCGAGCCCCTCGCCGTCCGGGTTCGCATCCTCGACAGGCTGCTCGACGGGGCCACGGCGGGACGCGGCCGGACGCGGCTCGACCGGCTGGAACGGCTCGAAGGCGCGCTGTCGGCGGCGGCCGCGGCCGGCGTCCCGCTGCGGCGCACGCTGGCCGGCGTCCTTTTGGCTTTCGACGGGACGGACCGGCTCACCCTGGCGCCGGCTCCCCCGCGCCGCGCCGCGCCGCGCTGAGGCGCGCCCTGCGTCACCAGGGATCGCGCGGCGGGCGGTGGCCGGCCGGAGGGCGCCGGGCGCTTCCCTTGGCAAGGCCTGGGCGACAGCCTACATTCGGCTCCAGAGCAGCGTGGCCTTCGGGCGGAGCCGCATCTTCGACCTGCCGCGAACCGTCAACGCACGACACGAGTCCCCAATGAACCCGAACTTCAGGAATTTCGCCCTCTGGGTGATCATCTTCCTCCTCGTCGTGGCGCTGGTTCTGCTCTTTCAGAATCCCGGCAACCGCGGTGCGCAGGCCCAGGACATCACCTTCAGCCAGCTCTTGAACGAGGTCGACGCCAACAAGGTGCACGACGTCACCATCGCGGGCAACGAGATCACCGGCCATTACACGGACAGCCGCGGCGCCTTCTCGACCTACGCGCCGAACGACCCGTCGCTGGTCCAGAACCTGTACAAGAAGAACGTGCAGATCACCGCCAAGCAGCCGTCGGACGGCAACAGCTGGCTGATGACGCTGCTGGTCAACGGGTTGCCGCTGCTCGCCTTCATCGGCGTGTGGATCTTCATGTCCCGCCAGATGCAGGGCGCCGGCGGCAAGGCCATGGGCTTCGGCAAGTCCAAGGCGAAGCTCCTCACCGAAGCCCACGGCCGCGTGACGTTCGAGGACGTGGCGGGCGTCGACGAGGCCAAGGAGGACCTGCAGGAGATCGTGGAGTTCCTGCGCGACCCGCAGAAGTTCCAGCGCCTGGGCGGCCGCATCCCGCGCGGCGTGCTGCTGGTCGGCCCCCCCGGCACCGGCAAGACCCTGCTAGCCCGCGCCATCGCGGGCGAAGCCAACGTCCCTTTCTTCACCATCTCGGGTTCTGACTTCGTCGAGATGTTCGTCGGCGTCGGCGCCAGCCGCGTCCGCGACATGTTCGAGCAGGCGAAGAAGAACGCGCCCTGCATCATCTTCATCGACGAGATCGACGCGGTGGGTCGCCACCGCGGCGCCGGCCTCGGCGGCGGCAACGACGAGCGCGAGCAGACGCTGAACCAGCTCCTCGTCGAGATGGACGGCTTCGAAGCCAACGAAGGCATCATCCTCATCGCCGCGACCAACCGTCCCGATGTGCTCGACCCCGCGCTGCTGCGCCCCGGCCGCTTCGACCGCCAGATTACCGTGCCGAACCCGGACGTCGTCGGCCGCGAGCGCATCCTCAAGGTGCACGTCCGCAAGGTCCCCTTGTCGCCCGACGTCGACCTCAAGACCGTCGCGCGCGGCACCCCGGGCTTCTCGGGCGCCGACCTGATGAACCTCGTCAACGAATCGGCCCTGATGGCGGCCCGCCGCGGCAAGCGCATCGTCACGATGAGCGAGTTCGAGGACGCCAAGGACAAGATCATGATGGGCGCCGAGCGCCGCACCCTGGTGATGACCGAGCAGGAGAAGATGCTCACCGCCTACCACGAGGGCGGCCATGCCCTGGTGGCGCTGAACGTGCCCGCGACCGATCCCGTCCACAAGGCGACGATCATCCCGCGCGGCCGGGCGCTGGGCATGGTGATGCAGCTGCCCGAGCGCGACAAGCTGTCGATGAGCTACGAGCAGATGACCTCGCGCCTCGCCGTGCTGATGGGCGGGCGCGTCGCCGAGGAGATCATCTTCGGCAAGGAGAAGGTGACCTCGGGCGCGCAGTCGGACATCGAGCAGGCGACCAAGCTGGCCCGCGCCATGGTGACCCGTTGGGGCTTCTCGGACGAGCTCGGCACCGTCATGTACGGTGAGAACCAGGAGGAGGTGTTCCTGGGCTATTCGATGGGCAAGCAGAACAACATCTCGGAATCGACCTCGCAGAAGATCGACTCCGAGGTGCGCCGGCTGGTCGAGTCCGGCCTCGCCGACGCCACCCACATCCTGACGACCAAGCGCGCCGACCTCGAAGCCGTGGCGCAGGGGCTGTTGGAATACGAGACGCTGAGCGGCGACGAGATCCGCGGCGTCATCAAGGGCATCGCGCCGATCCGCGAGTCGGACGACGAGCCGGCTCCGCCGCGCGCGTCGCCGGTGCCCAACGTCGGCAAGGGCCGGCCGCGGCCCGAAGGCGGGCTGGAGCCTCAGCCTTCGGTCTGAGGGGATCAGTCAGTCTTGACGTGACCTATAAGGAAGCCCGGCCCCGTGCCGGGCTTTCCGCTGTCTGGACCGGATTTGCAGAGGGCTCGCCCTTCGCCGGGGTCCGGGGCGGAGCTCTGGAAAAAGTCCAGCGGGCCGCCATGCCGAGCCCCGCCGAAGGCCGCGGCCTCCGGTATCCGGGCTTCAAGCCGGGTTCCGTGCCGCCCATCCGGACGCGAAGGCGGACCGCTGCTCCCGCACCGCCGCACCGCCGGCCTTCAGCTTCGCCACCACGCCCTTCGGCGCCGTCTCGGGCGTGCCGGCGTCGAAGGGGGGCGCGGGGGCGTATTCGAGCTGGAGCTGGCAGGCCTGCGCGGCCTCGTCGCCGCAGAGTTCGGCGATGATCGTCAGGGCGAAGTCGATCCCCGCCGTGACGCCGCCGGCGGTGATGATCTTGCCGTCCCGCACGACGCGGCCTTGGGTCGGCACGGCGCCGAACCCGGCCAGCAGGTCGCGCGCCAGCCAGTGGCTCGTGGCGCGCTTGCCGCGCAGCAGGCCCGCGGCGCCGAGCACCAGCGAGCCCGTGCAGACCGACGTGACGTAGCGCGCGCTCCGCGCCTGCGCCCGCAGGAAAGCCAGCACCGCCTCGTCCCGCAACAGCGCGTTCACCCCGATGCCGCCGGGCACGCAGACCACGTCGAGCGGCGGGCAGTCGGCGAAGGTGCGCGTGGGCGTGAACGCGAGGCCGGTGGTGGACCGCACGGGCCGGAGGTCGTGCCAGAGGAGGTGGACCTCCTTCGGCCGGTCGAGCACCGACGCGATCTCGTAGGGGCCGGTGAGGTCGAGCTGCTGGATGTCGGGGAAGACCAGGAAACCGAAGCTGAGCGGGGCTGGCATGGGGCTTTCTCCATCGTTGACGCCGGGAGCCTAGGGTTTCACCCTGTGGCGATGCCGCCATCCACCCCACGGATCCCGCCATCCATCCCCGGCTGCACGCCGCGCCGCGTCGAGGTCCTCGCCTTTCCCGCCGTGCAGCTGCTCGACCTCGCCGGGCCGCTGCAGGTGTTCGGGACGGCCTGCGACCTCGCCGCCCCGGCCGCGGGCGGGCCGCCCTACGACGCCCGCGTGGTGGCGCCGAGCGCCGGCGGCGTGACGGCCTCGGTCGGGCTCGGCCTCGCCACCGAGCCGCTGTCGGACGCCGACGCCCCGCTCGACACGCTGGTGGTGGCCGGCGGCTGGGGGGTGCAGGCGGCGGCCCGTGACGCCGCGTTGGTGCGTTGGCTGGCCCGGAAGGCGGCGAACTGCAGGCGGGTCGTGTCGGTGTGCAGCGGCGCCTATCTGCTGGCCGAGGCCGGGCTGCTCGACGGGCGACGCGCCGCGACCCATTGGGACCATTGCGCCGACCTGCAGCGCCGTTACCCGCGCGTCGCCGTCGAGCCGGACCCGATCTTCGTGCGCGACGGCGACGTGTGGACCTCCGCGGGCGTGACGGCCGGGATCGACCTCGCGCTGGCCTTGGTCGAGGACGACCTGGGCCGGGCGGCGGCCCTGGCGGTGGCGCGCCAGCTCGTGGTGTTCCTGAAGCGGCCCGGCGGGCAGGCGCAATATTCGGCGGCCCTGGCGCTGCAGGACGCGGGCGGCGGCTTCGAAGCGCTGCACGCCTGGATGGCCGGCCATCTCGGCTCCGACCTCGGCCTGGCAGCGCTGGCGCGGCGCGCGGGCATGAGCGAGCGCTCCTTCCTGCGCCGCTATCCCGCCGCGACGGGGATGACGCCCGGCCGCGCCGTGGAGCGGCTCAGGGTCGAGGCGGCCCGCCGCCTGCTGGTCGAGACGGCCGTGCCGGCGAAGCGCATCGCCGAGCGCTGCGGATTCGGCAGCGCCGAAACCATGCGCCGCGCCTTTCTGCGCGTGCTCGGCGTGCCGCCCGCGGACTACCGCGAGCGGTTCGGGCCGGGGTGAGGCCGATCAGGCCTTGGCCAGCGCCTTCAAGGCCGCGCGCCCGGCGTAATGGGCCTGCGAGCCGAGGTGCTCCTCGATGCGGATCAGCTGGTTGTACTTGGCCAATCTGTCCGAGCGGGCGAGCGAGCCCGTCTTGATCTGCCCGCAGTTGGTCGCCACCGCGAGGTCGGCGATGATCGAGTCTTCCGTCTCGCCCGAGCGGTGCGACATCACGGAGGTGTAGCCCGCGGTCTTGGCCATCTCGACGGCGGCCAGCGTTTCGGTGAGCGTGCCGATCTGGTTGACCTTCACCAGCAGCGAGTTGGCGACGCCGCGGCGGATCCCCTCCGCCAGGCGCTCGGTGTTGGTCACGAACAGGTCGTCGCCGACGACCTGGCAGCGGTCGCCGATCTTGTCCGTGAGGATCTTCCAGCCGGCCCAGTCGTCCTCCGCCATGCCATCCTCGATCGAGGCGATCGGGTAGTCGGCGGCGAGCTTGGCCAGGTATTCGGCCTGCTCTTCCGACGAGCGGACCTTCCCCTCGCCCTCGTAATGGTAGCTGCCGTCCTTGAACCAGTCCGTGACGGCGCAGTCGAGCGCCAGCACCATGTCGGAGCCGGGCTTGAAGCCCGCCTGGCGCACGGCGTCGAGGCAGAAGTCGAGCGCCGCTTCGGCCGAGGGGAGGTTCGGCGCGAAGCCGCCCTCGTCGCCCACGTTGGTGTTGTGGCCGGCCTTCTTCAGCGCGCCCTTCAGCACCTGGAAGACTTCCGATCCCCAGCGCACCGCCTCCTTGAGGGAGGAAGCCCCCACCGGCATGATCATGAATTCCTGGAAGTCGATCGGGTTGTCGGCATGGGCGCCGCCGTTGAGGATGTTCATCATCGGCACGGGCAGGACGTGGGCGCCGGCGCCGCCGACGTAGCGGTAGAGCGGCAGCCCCACCTCCTCGGCCGCCGCGCGGGCCGCCGCCATGGACACGCCGAGGATCGCGTTGGCGCCGAGCTTGGCCTTGGACGGCGTGCCGTCGAGCGCGATCATGGCGCGGTCGAGCTCGACCTGATGCTCGACCGGGATGCCCTTCACGGCGTCGAAGATCGGCTTCATGTTGCCGATGGCCTTGGTGACGCCCTTGCCGCCGAAGCGGCTCTTGTCGCCGTCGCGCAGTTCCACCGCCTCGTAGGCGCCCGTCGAAGCGCCCGACGGCACGGCCGCCCGCCCCAGGACGCCGCTTTCGAGCCGCACGTCGACCTCGATGGTCGGGTTGCCGCGGCTGTCCAGGATCTCGCGGGCGACGATGTCGACGATGGCGGTCATTTCAAAGGCCTCGGGCGATCTCGAAGGGGTGTGAGATCGTTCTAGGCGAGGCTACACCGGTTGAAAAGGCCGCCGCCGGCGGCCTCGAGGCACGAATCAGGGGAGCACGGGATGGGCGCGGAACAGGCCAAATTGGTGACGGCGGAGTGGCTCGCGGGCGAGATCGACAAGCCCGACCTCGTGGTGGTGGACGCGTCCTGGTACCTGCCGACCGCGAACCGCGGCGGCCACGCCGAGTTCCTGGCGGGCCACATCCCGGGCGCCGTGTTCTTCGACCACGACAAGGTCGTCGACCCGGACAGCGCCCTGCCCCACGCGCTGCCGTCGCCGGAGGTGTTCGCGGCGGCGGCAGGGGCGCTCGGCATCGCGGCGGACAAGCGCATCGTCGTCTACGACGGCGCCGGCATCGCGTCCGCGCCGCGACTGTGGTGGATGCTGCGCCTGTTCGGCGCCGAGGACGTGGCGGTGCTGGACGGCGGCTATCCGGCCTGGATCGCCGGCGAGCGGCCGGTGGAGACGGGCGAATCGAACCGCCTCGGCACGCATTTCGAG
The DNA here is from genome assembly GCF_004137685.1 of Lichenibacterium minor. Taxonomy (GTDB): domain Bacteria; phylum Pseudomonadota; class Alphaproteobacteria; order Rhizobiales; family Beijerinckiaceae; genus Lichenihabitans; species Lichenihabitans minor. The sequence goes on from NZ_QYBB01000003.1 coordinate 30,445, forward strand.
GCGAGGCCGCAGCGCGACGCGGTGGCGGACGTCGAGCAGGTGACGCGCGCTCTCGATCGTGGCAGCGCCGTGCAGGTGGTCGACGCGCGGCCGTCGTCGCGCTTCAAGGGGCTCGTGGCCGAGCCGCGGCAGGGCCTGCGCTCGGGCCACATGCCGGGTGCCGTCAACGTGCCGATGACGGATCTCGTGGCGGGAGGCCGCTTCAAGGACGACGCCGAGATCCGCGACGTGTTCGTCGAGGCCGGCGTGGACCTCGACCGGCCGGTGATCACCACCTGCGGGTCGGGCGTGACGGCGGCGGTGCTGGCCTTCGGCCTGGCGCGGCTCGGCGTCGAGGACGTCAAGCTCTACGACGGCTCGTGGTCGGAATGGGGCGCGCGGGCCGACCTGCCGGTGGCGACCGACGAAGCGTGACGGTCCGGGCCCGGGCCGGCGTTGCGGCGTCCGGCTAAAGGACGCCGCCGTTGCGGGCGGCCCGCCACAGCCGCCACTGCCGCCGCCATTGCGGCAACTCCGGCAGCGGCTCGAAGGGCGCGGCGCGGTCGCCGCGCTTCAACCGCGGCTCCACCAGCGCCGTGCGCAGGAAGGCCGGCCCGGCGTCGCCCAACGCGCCCCGCTTCGCCCGCAGCGCCGCGAGCCGGGTGCGGGCCGCGCTGCGGAGATCGGCGGCGACGGCCCGGAGGCCCGGCGTGTCGCGCCCGGCGGCGACCTCGGCCCGCGTCGCGCCGTGGCGCGCCAGCAGGGCGACGGGCAGGAGCGGGTCGTGCCCGGCCCGCAGCGCGTCGAGCAGGTCGGCGAGGCCGATCGCCACCCCGGCGTGCTCGGCGGCCGGGTCGATCGCGGCGCCGCCCCCGAGCACGCGGGCGGCGAAGCCGATCGGCACCGCCCGGGTGGCGGCGAGGCGGCGCTCCAGCGCCGGCAGGTCGGCGGGGGGCTCGTCGTAGAGGTCCATGCGGAACGCGTCGAGCATGTCGCCGAAGGGCGCGCGGGGCAGCGCGGCGCGGTCGATCGTGTCGACCAGCGCGGCCGCGACGGGATGCGCGGCGGCCTCGGTGGCACGCCCGCCGTCGACGACGTCCTGCCACCATTGCAGCCGGATCTCGCCCGCGATGGCCTGCTTCACGCGGGTGCGGACGAGTGCCACCTCGACCGCGACGGCGCCGAGCGCGTGGAGGTGGGGGCGGGCATCCGCCGGGGCGAGGAGCGCCGCCAGCCAGGCGTCGGGGTCTTCGGCGCGGAGAAGCGCTTCGCAATGGGCGTAGGCGGCGGCGAGGTCGGTCATCGCGGGCGTGGCCCTGCCCTCGTCACGCGACGGCGATCAGCGCGCAGGCGACGCGGCGGCGCTCGCCGAGGAGGATGTTGTAGGTGCGGGCGGCGGCGCCCGTCGCCATGGGGTCGACCACGATGCCGGCCGCCTTGAGCGCGGCCCGCAGCGCGGGCCGCGGCGGGACGAGGTCCGTGCCGGTGCCGAGCAGCAGGTGCTCGACCGTGCCGCGCGGCGCCCGGAACAGCTCCGCCAGCGACTCTTCGGTGATCTCGGCCGGCGCCGTGGCGGACCAGACATGGACGCCCGACGGCAGCATCAGGATGGAGCCGCGGTGGGACAGGTGGGCGAAGGAGAACCCGCCCGCGCCGTAGCCGTCGATCGTGTACTGGCCGGCGTGGAATCCGGATGCGGGCAGCGCGTCGCTCACGGGCGCCGCCTCACTCGGCGGCCAGCTTGGACGAGGGCTTGCGGTTGCCGGAAGCGCCGGGGGTGCCGGGCTTGCTTTCGGCCCGCACCTCGTTGCGCACGCCGAGGTAGATCAGGATCGGCGAGCAGATGAAGATGGACGAGTAGGTGCCGACGAAGATGCCCCACATCATCGCGAGCGAGAAGCTCTTGATGACCTCGCCGCCGAACAACACCAGCGCCAGCAGCGCCAGGAACACGGTCGTGGCGGTCATGATGGTGCGCGGCAGCACGGCGTTGATCGACATGTCGATCATCTCGGCGGTCGACAGGCGCTTGTACTTGCGCATCACCTCACGGATGCGGTCGAGCACGATCACGGCCTCGTTGAGCGAATAGCCCACGATGGTCAGGATGGCGGCGATGGAGGTCGTGTTGAACTCGAGGTGGGTGACGGAGAAGAACCCCACCGTCAGCAGCAGGTCGTGCATCGTGGCGATGACGGCACCCACCGCGAACTGCCATTCGAAACGGAACCACAGGTACATCAGCACGGCGAAGATGGAGACCACCACGCCGATGGTGCCCGACTGGACGAGTTCGCCCGACACGCGCGGGCCCACGACCTCGACGCGACGGAACTCGTAGCGGTCGTCGAGGGCGGCCTGCACCTTCTTGACCGCCACCTCCTGGGCGGCGTCGCCGCCCGGCTGCACGCCGAAGCGGATCGTCGCGTCGGTCCGGTTGCCGAAGCCCTGCACCTCGATGTGGCCGAGGCCGGTCTGTTCGCCGAGCGAACGGAGCTGCGCCAGGTCGGCATCGCCCGCCTTGGCGCGCACCTCCATCAGCGTGCCGCCGGCGAAGTCGATGCCGAAGTTCATGCCCACCAGCACGAACATCACGACCGACACGATCGAAAGGAAAGCCGAGAACGGGTAGGAGTAGCGCCGGAAGCGCATGAACCCGAACTTGGTGTTCTCGGGTGCGAGGCGGAGGAGCGGCATAGGCGGGGCCCTCTCAGATCGGCAGGCGCTGCGGGCGCTTGGCCCGGTACCACACGGCGATCATCATGCGGGTCATGGTCACGGCGGTGACGATGGAGGTGAGGATGCCGAGGCCCAGCGACACCGCGAAGCCGCGCACCGGCCCGGAGCCGAACAGGTAAAGGATCAGCGCCGCGACGAACAGGGTGACGTTGGAATCGACGATGGTGGCGAAGGCGCGCTTGAAGCCGGAGTCGAGCGACGCGATGACGGACCGCCCGGCATGATTCTCCTCGCGGATGCGCTCGTAGATCAGCACGTTGGCGTCCACCGCCATGCCGATGGTGAGGACGATCCCGGCGATGCCGGGCAGCGTCAGCGTCGCGCCGAGCAGCACCATGGCGGCGAAGATGAGCATGATGTGGACCGCGAGCGCGATGTCGGCGAAGATCCCGAACACGCCGTAGGTCACCAGCATGTAGGCGACCACCAGCACGCCCGCCACCAGCGCCGCGCGCTCGCCGGCGTCGATCGAGTCCTGGCCGAGGCCGGGCCCCACGGTGCGCTCCTCGACCACGGTGAGCTTGGCCGGCAGCGCGCCGGCGCGCAGCAGCACGGCCAGGTCGTTGGCCTGGCTCACCGTGAAGTTGCCGGAAATCTGGCCCGAGCCGCCCGTAATGGGCCCGAGGATACGCGGGTCCGACACGATCTGGTTGTCGAGCACGATGGCGAAGGGCTTGCCGACGTTCTGGGCCGTCACCTCGCCGAACTTCTGCCCGCCGCGCAGGTTGAAGCGGAAATCGACGACCGGCTCGCCGCTGCGCTGGTCGAAGCCGGGCTGGGCATCGGTCAGGTCCTCGCCCTGCACCATGACGCGCTTCTCGATGGCCTCGGTGCCGGGCTTGTTGTTCTTGTAGAACGGCAGGTTCTCGACGTCGGCCGGGCTTTCGCCGGGGTCGGCGACGAGGCGGAACTCCAGCTTGGCCGTCGTGCCGAGCAGGTCCTTCAGGTGCTGCGTGTCCTGCAGGCCCGGCACCTCGACCACGATCCGGTCGTTGCCTTCACGCTGGATCGTCGGCTCCTTGGTGCCGGACGCGTCGATGCGGCGGCGCAGCACCTCGATCGACTGGTCGACGGCGCGGTGGATCTTGTTGGCGATGCCGGCGTCCGTGAGTTGCACCTGGACGAGGCCGTCCGCGTTGTCGGTCACCGTGTAGTCCTGGACGGCGCCGGTCAGTGCCGCGCCGAGCGACTGGGACGCGCTCGTCAGCGCCCCCACGATCTTGCCGCGCTCCGTCGCATCGGGCACGCGGAACTGGATGCCGCGGCTCTGCACGCCGATGCCGCCCGCGAGCTTGACGCCGTTCTCGCGCAGCAGCCGGCGCGCGTCCTCGCGCAGGTTGTCCACCGACGTCTTGGTCAGCGACGCGGAATCGACCTCGAGCAGCAAGTGGGCGCCGCCCTGGAGGTCGAGGCCGAGCACGATGGTCTTGGCGGGGCCCGGCAGGACGCGGTCGAGCCCGGCGCGCGCTTCGGGCGACAGCAGGCTCGGCAGCACGATGAGGGCCGCGACCAGCGTGCCGAGGAGGATCGTGACGACTTTCCAGGTCGCGAAACGCATCATGGCTTTTGTTCTTCGTTCTGGCGGGACGCGCCGCGGGCGGCGCTCCGCGTGACAGCTCGACGGATCAAACCTTGGCGGAAGCCGGAACGTCCTTCACCGGCTCGCCCTTGGCGCGCACTTCCGTGATCATGGCGCGCGCCAGGCGCACGCGGACGTTGGGGGCGATCTCGACCTCGACCTCGGTGGCGTCGGTGGATTTCGTGACCTTGCCGATGAGCCCGCCGGTGGTCACCACGGTGTCGCCGCGGCGCACGGCGGCGATCATCTCGCCGTGAAGCTTCTGCTTCTTCTGCTGCGGGCGCAGCAGCAGGAAGTACATGATGACCAGGATGGCGGCGAAGGGGGCCACCTGCATGAAGATGTCTGAGCCGCCGCCGAAGGCGCCGGCGGCCTGGGCATAGGCAGGGGTGATGAACACGCGATGTCTCCGGGGCCGCCACCGGATCGTGCCCTGGGATCGTGCCCCGGTCGGGCGGCTGGCCCGCGTCTTATCTCCCTCCGGGGGGCGAAGCAATGGCGGGCGGTTCCCATGCCCCGCTCCGCCTTGACACGGCGCCGAAGCCGCCAGCACAAGCCCGCGACCCCCGTGTTCCAACGCCGGAGAGCCGCGCCATGGCTTCCATCCCGTCCGATGCCGCCACGGCGGCCCTGCTCGACCGCATCGCCGCCGCGCTGGAGCGCCTCGCCCCCGCGGCGCCGGCGCGCCCGGACTTCGACGCCGCCGACGCCTTCGTGTGGTCGGCGGCGGGCACGCTGACGCCGGTGCCGCAGGTGAACCGCGTCGACATCGCGCTGCTGCGCGGCATCGACCGGGTGCGCGACCAGTTGCTCGACAACACCCGCCGCTTCGCCCGCGGGCTGCCGGCCAACAACGCGCTGCTGTGGGGCGCGCGCGGCATGGGCAAGTCGTCGCTCGTCAAGGCGTCGCAGGCGGCCGTGAACGCCGACCTTCCGGCCGGCGCGCCGCGGCTCAAGCTCGTCGAGATCCATCGCGAGGACATCGACGGGCTGCCGGCGCTGATGGCCCTGCTGCGCGACAGCCGGCATCCCTTCGTGCTGTTCTGCGACGACCTGTCGTTCGACTCCGACGACACGACCTACAAGTCGCTGAAGGCGGTGCTGGACGGCGGCATCGAGGGGCGGCCCGCCAACGTGCTGTTCTACGCCACCTCGAACCGCCGCCACCTCATGCCGCGGGACATGATCGACAACGAGCGCGCCACCGCGATCAACCCCGGCGAGGCCATCGAGGAGAAGGTGTCGCTGTCCGACCGCTTCGGCCTGTGGCTCGGCTTCCACAAATGCTCGCAGGACGAGTATCTCGACATGGTGGAAGGCTATGCCGTCCATTTCGGCATCGGCCTCGACAGGGCTGCGCTGACGCCCGAGGCGCTGGAATGGTCGGCCACGCGGGCGTCACGTTCAGGACGCACCGCATGGCAATTCATCCAGGACCTGGCGGGGCGCCTGGACAAGGCCCTGCCCCAAACCTAAGGTCCGGCCCGCCATGGTTCGACCCGCTTTCGGCCATGAGGAGCGCGAACAATCCATGACGTTGAGCCGTATCGGACGGGTCCTGACCGCAGCCGGCCTGGCGATCGGGGCCCTGTCGCCCGCGATCGCGGCGGACCTGCCCGCCGCCGTCGCGCCGTTGCCGACCTTCCTGGCGCCGTCTCCGGTGGTGGCGAGCCCCTACGGCATCCTGTCCGAAGCGCGCTTCGGCGTGCTGGCGCACGGCATCGACGAGCACGAGTTCGGAACCGTCGACGTTAACGGCGAACTGCTGTTCAACAAGGTCTACCACCTGTCGGGCGCCTGGGACTATCTGATCCCGCGCTTCCACGTCGGCGGCAATCTCAACACGTCCGGCCGCACCAGCGACGTCTACGGCGGCGTCACCTGGCAGTTCCCGATCTACGCCCGGTTCTTCGGCGAACTCGGCTTCGGCGGTGACCTGAACGACGGCGACACGCGCCTCGTGTTCCCGAAGGGCAACACGGACATCCGCGTCGGCTGCGTGGCGAACTTCCGCGAATCCGCCTCGCTCGGCTACCACCTCGACGACCATTGGAACCTGATGGCCTTCGCCGAGCACGCGTCCAATGCCGGCCTGTGCGCCCACAACGAGGGCATCACCGCCATGGGCGCCCGCGTCGGCTACGCCTTCTGATCTTATCGAAGGGCGGCGGGCCGGTCTTGGGACCCGCCGCCCTCGATCGCACGCCCAACTGTGTCTCGCGGCTGGGCGGCTTTCCTGGCCGGCGCAGGGCTGCGCGGGCCGTGTTTCGTGGGATGCCCGGGATCGGCGGGGGGACAGCGCGCCCCGCGCGAGCCGTCACGCTTCCAGCGCGTCGGAGCGCCTTCCCCGGCCCCGTGCCAAAGGACGAAGACGCGGGCGATGGACGCCCGGCACCGGTCGGCGCCGGGCTTCGCCTCACGTCCCGGCGAGCATGCCGGTGGGGTCGACCGGGGTCGAACCCTTGCGGACCTCGAAGTGAAGCTGCGGCGACGACACGTTGCCGCTCTGTCCCGATTTGGCGATGACTTCGCCGCGCTTCACCGTTTCGCCGCGCTTCACGTCGATCTCGCCGTTGTTGGCATAGGCGGTGACGTAGCCGTTCGGGTGGCGGATCAGCACGAGGTTGCCGTAGCCCTTGAGCTCGCTGCCCGCATAGGCCACCACGCCGCCTTCGGCCGCCTTCACCTGGGTGCCTTCCGGCACCGCGATGTTGATGCCGTCGTTGCCACCGGCGCCGCCCTTGAAGCCGGCGATGATGCGGCCGCGGGCCGGCCAGCGGAACTCGGGCCCACCCGCATCCGCCACCACGGGGGCAGCGGCGGCAGGGGCGGGAGCCGCCGCAGCCGGGGCCGCAGCGGCGGCCGGCGGCAGGCTGGCGGTCGGCGTCGCGTCGACCTTCTTCTCGGCGGCGGCGACCTGTTCGACCTTGGCGGCGACGGGCGCCGGCTTGGCGGCCGCCACCTTGGCGGCCTTGGCGGCGGCGGCGGCCGTCTTGGTGGCTTCCGCGGCCGATCGCGCGGCCTCGGCCTTGGCCTTGGCGGCGTCGCGGTCGGCGGCGAGCTTCAGCGCCGCAGCGGCCTTTCCGGCAGCGGCGACCCTGGCGGCCTCCGCCTTCTCGGCGGCGGCGACCTTCGGGTCGGCGTGGGCCGCCGGCGCCTTGGCGAGCTTGTGGGCGGCGGCATCGGCCTTGGCCTTCTCGGCCGCGGCGACCTTGGCGGCGGCGTCCGCCTTGCGGGCCTCGGCGGCCTTCTGGGCTTCGGCGGCCTTCTGGGCCGCGGCGAGCTTGTCGGCCGCGGCCTTGTCGGCGGCGCGCTGGGTCGCCACGATGCGCTGCGCTTCCGCGTTGCGCTCGGCCAGGGTCGCGGGCTTCTCCACCTTGAAGGGGAGAGGCGCCGCCTTCCGGCTCGGTTCGGCCGGCGCGTCCTCGGACTCGGGCCTGGCGGGCTCGGCGCGCGCCACATGCGCCGGCACGGTCTTCACGGGGGCGGCGCGCTCCTCGGGCTCGATCGGCTCGGAGCGGACCGGGGCCGCCTGGGCGACGCGGGCGGCGCCCGGCACGGACGCCACCGCGTTGTAGATCGGGATCACGATCGTGGTGCCGGGGCGGACCTCGCCGGCGGCATGCAGACCGTTGGTCTGCAGCAGCACGTTTTCCGGCACGCCGTAGCGCTGGGCCAGCACGGCCGCCGAATCGCCGGCACCGACCTGGACGGAAGCGCCGCCCTGCCCCGTCCAGCCGCCGAACGAGGCGCCCCTGACGGGCGTCGAAGACGGGATCGAACCCGTGGTCTCGTGCGACACCGACACCGGGGCGGCGCGCGGCGGGGCCACGAAGGCGACGTGGTTCGCCGGCGGCAGGGCCGAGGCGGTGACGGGCGGCGTGCGCCCGGTGCCGAGCGACGGGGCCGCGTGGGCGACCTTCTTGGGCTTCTGCTGGATCGAGCCGGTGGAGAAGGGGTTTCCGAAGGCGTCGCCGAACCGGGTCGAATCGGCCGAGCAGCCGCTCATCAGGGCCGCCACGGCGGTCATGGCGCAGATCTGAAGGACGATCCGCCCATGACCGGGTGTCAACAGCTTACTCATCAGCGGGTCATCCACTCAACGCGGGCTCAATGGAGTCCATGTAGAGGCACGCCGGTTAAGGCGCGGTTTAAGATGAATCCCGCTGCCGCGTTTTCGCCGGGAACATAAACGGGCGCCCCCTCGCCCTCTCAGAGCAGCCGCGAGGGGCCGTCGTAGAGGGGCCGGAGGCGGGACGGGGCCACGGGCACGAGGTCCCAGGCGCCGGCGTCGTCGCGTCGACCGCGCACGACCTGTTGCCGATCCGACACGGACGTGGCGAAGACGATGGTGCCGTCGGGCGCGAGCAGCGCCGCGAGTTCGTCCGGCACTCGGTCCAGGGCTCCGTGCACGAGGATGCGGTCGAAGGGGCTGTGGCCGGACGGCACCGCGAGCCCGTCGCCCCACACCACGGACGCGTTGGCGATGCCCAGCGTCGACAGGCGTGCCTTGGCGGCCTGGGCGAGGGTGCGGAAGCGCTCGACGCCGAGCACGTCGCCGCCGAGGCGAGCCAGGACGGCGGCGGCGTAGCCCGAACCCGAGCCGACCTCCAGCACGCGATGCCCGGGGCCCACGCCCAAGGCTTCCAGCATGCGGGCGACCAGCGACGGTTCGGACAGGGTCTGCCCGCAGGGCAGCGGCAGCGCGATGTCGCGAACGGCGAGGTCGGCGTAGCGATGGGGCACGAAGGCGTCGCGCGGGACGGCTTCCATGGCGCGCAGCACGGCGAGGTCGCGGATCCCGCGCGACCGCAGGCGGAACAGGAACTCGGCCTTGGCTTCGAGGCTCCCCGCCGTCATGGGCTGTCCGTCCGATCCGGTGTGTGAAGGCCCGCGGGTTCCCGCGGGGGCTGGGCCGGGCCGCCATGGGGGCCGGAACACGGCGTCGACGCGCCGCCCTCGACGATGTCACGCGACGGGCGACCTGCCCTCGCTCTCATCCGCCCCGAGCAGGCCTGCACGGCGGGATCGCCCGTCGGCAGGCCCATGACGGGGGAGGACCGATTCAGGCGATCGTCGCGATCGGTCAGGGCTGAGCGGAGCCCGGTAGAGGATGGGGGAAGCTTCGCCGTGTTCAGCCGAAGGCCTTGGCGTAGCGCTCGTGCGTGTCGCGGTCGGTGAGGTCGAGGCGCAGCGGCGTCACCGAGATGCGGTGCGCCTTCAAGGCTTCGAGGTCGGAGCCCGCGACGGGCGTGAACTGGCCGCGCGCGAAGCCGATCCAGTAATAAGCGTTGCCGCGGCCGTCCTCGCGCTCGTGGACCTGCATCAGCGCGGTGTCGCGCGTGCCCTGCCGCGTCACCTCCACGCCGGCGACCTCGTCGGGCGCGCAGTCGGGGAAGTTGACGTTGACCAGCGTGCCGCGCGGGATGCCGGCGTCCAGCACCTTCCGGACCGTGTCGGCGGCGTGGCGTTCGCCGCAGTCCCAGCGCAGGTTCTTGCGGCCGGACGCCGGCCCGTAGGCTTGGCTCAGCGCGATGGAGGGCACGCCCAGCAGCGTCCCTTCCATGGCGGCCGCGATCGTGCCCGAATAGGTCACGTCCTCGGCGACGTTCTGGCCGCGGTTGATGCCCGACAGCACGAGGTCCGGCCGGCGGTCCTTCAGGATGGCGTTCACCGCCATGATGACGCAATCGGTCGGCGTGCCCTTGACGGCGTAGCGCCCCTCGGACACTTCGCGCAGCCGCAGCGGATCGTTCAGCGACAGCGAGTGACCGACGCCGGACTGATCGGTTTCGGGCGCCACGACGACCACGTCGTCGCTGAGCGCGCGGGCGACGCGCTCCAGCACGGCGAGGCCCGGCGCGTGGATGCCGTCGTCGTTGGTGATCAGGATCCGCATCAGCTCTTGCCCTTCGCCGGCCCGATCCGCTCGAGGCCGCCCATGTAGGGTCGCAACACCTGCGGCACCGCGATGGTGCCGTCCGGGTCCTGATAGTTTTCGAGCACGGCGACGAGCGCGCGGCCCACCGCCACCCCCGAGCCGTTCAGCGTGTGGACGAAGCGCGTCGCCTTGGCGCCGGCCGGGCGGTAGCGGGCGTCCATGCGCCGCGCCTGGAAGTCGCCGCAGTTCGAACAGGACGAGATTTCGCGGAAGGCGTCCTGCCCGGGCAGCCACACTTCGAGGTCGAACGTTTTGCGCGACGCGAAGCCCATATCGCCGGTGCACAGCAGCATGCGGCGGTAGTGCAGGCCCAGGCCCTCCAGCACGTCCTCGGCGGCGCGGGTCATCCGCTCGTGTTCCGCGTCGGACGCCTCGGGCGCCGTGACCGACACCATCTCGACCTTGGCGAACTGGTGCTGGCGGATCATGCCGCGGGTGTCGCGCCCGGCCGAGCCGGCTTCCGCGCGGAAGCAGTTGGTCAGCGCCGTGAAGCGCAGGGGCAGTTCGCGCTCGTCCATCACCCGCTCGCGGACGAGGTTGGTCAGCGGCACCTCGGCGGTGGGGATGAGCCAATGGTCGTCGCCGGCGCGGAACTGGTCGTCGCGGAACTTCGGCAGCTGCGCGGTGCCGAACATGGCGGCGTCGCGCACCAGCACGGGGGGGTCGATCTCCTCGCAGCCGTGCCGGTCGACGTGCAGGTCGATCATGTATTGCCCGAGGGCGCGGTGCAGGCGGGCCAGCGCGCCCTTCAGCACGACGAACCGCGCGCCCGACATCTTCGCCGCCGCGTCGAAGTCCATGAGGCCGAGCGCCTCGCCCAACGCGAAATGTTCCCTCGGCACGAAGCCGTCGGGGAAGCCGGGCTTCTGGCCCGCCCGGTGCTGCTCGACGTTGCCACCCTCGTCGGCGCCGACGGGCACGTCTTCACCCGGGAGGTTCGGGATCTCCATCAGGGCGTCCTGCAGGGCCGCGCCGGCTTCGCGATCCTCGGCCTCGAGAGCGGGCGCCTCGGCCTTGAGCCCGGCGACCTCCGCCTTCAAGCGCTCGGCCGTCTCGGCGTCCTTGCGCCCCATCGCCTGGCCGATCTCCTTGGCGGCGGCGTTGCGCCGCTCCTGAACGGCCTGGAGGCGGAGGATCGCGGCCTTGCGGCGGTCGTCGAGCGACGACAGAGCGGCACTCAGCGGCTCCAGCCCCCGGGCGCGGCGTCCCGCGTCGAAGGCGTCGGGGTTGTCGCGGATCCATCTGATGTCGAACATGGCACGCCCGGTCGGGCGGGGCCGCGGCGCGGGCCCCGCATCATGCGAGACCCGCTCCTTAGGCAATGTGGTGCCGGGACGGAAGTCGGATCGGGGCGGCGAGCTCGGTTTCCGAAGACGGGCGGCCACCAACGGCGCGCCTCGATCCGGCGGCGGAGGCGCCGGCGCATCTCCGTTCCGTCACACGAGCGGCGGCACACCGCCTGCGGCGGCGCCGTTCCGGGCGGAGCGGCGAGGGGCCGGTCGGTCCGGCCCGATCGCACCGGCCGGGGTCTCGCCTCGGGGTAGCCGCCGGGGAACCCGGGCGACGCCGAAAGCTTCGGGAAGCCCCGTCACACCACCGGGCCGGCCGGGGGCGGCACGCGCCGCTTCTCCATGGCTCGGACGGTGAGGACCGCCCCCTCGTAGAGCAGCAGCATCGGCACCGCGAGGGAGCACATCGAGATGACGTCCGGCGGCGTCAGCAGGGCTGCCGCCACCACCACCACCACCACGGCGTAGCGCCGCTTTTCCCGCAAGAAGGTCGAGTCGATGATGCCGACCTGCCCCAGCAGCGTCAGGATGACGGGAAGCTGGAAGGCGATGCCGAAGGCGAAGATGAGCGTCGTGATGAGGGACAGGTATTCGCTGACCTTGGGCAGGAGCTCGATCGTCGCCTGCCCGGGTTCCGGCGCCTGGAGCTGGTGCACCGAGAACTGGATGAGGAGCGGCATCACCACGAAATAGACCAGCAGGCCGCCGAGCAGGAAGAACACCGGCGTGGCCACGAGATAGGGCACGAAGGCTTTCTTCTCGGATTTGTACAGGCCCGGGGCCACGAACATGTAGATCTGCGAGGCGATGACGGGGAAGGCCAGGAAGGCGGCCCCGAACATCGACAGCTTGAGGTTGGTATAGAACTGTTCGAGGAAGTGGGTGGCGATCAGCGTCGCCTTCTCGTAGCCCACCACGCGCACGTAGGGCTCGACCAGGATGTTGTAGATCCCGTGCGAGAAGTAGAAGCACGCGAGGAAGGCAACCAGGAAGGCCGCCATCGCCTTGATGAGCCGCGCCCGCAGCTCGATCAGGTGCTCGATCAGCGGCGCCTTCGAGGCCTCGATGTCGTCGACGTGCTGGTTCATGGACGAGGGTCACGTCGCGGCGGGAGGACGGTCCGGCCTCGCCCGGTGAAGGCGGGCTTGGCGGCGAGCCGGTCGCCCGGCGGGCGACGCTTCGGCACCAGGATGCGGCGGCGCCCCGCTTCGCCCGCGTCGACCGCATGCATGGCGCCCGACGCTTCGGCCGGCGTGTGGTGCGCCGCCGCGGCGGGCTGCAGCGTCGACACCTCGCCCTCGACCGTCGGCGCCGCCACGGCGGGCGCGATGGCTGCGGCGGGCGACGGAGCCGCGCCCACGGGGTCCTGCCCGAAGGGGTTCAGGGCCGCGGGCTCGGACGGCGCCTGCGCCACCGCGGTCGAACCGACCGCCTGGGTGAGGGAGGTCTTGATGTCGTGGACGGGGTTGAAGTTCACGTCGAGCGACGCCGTGTCCTTCAGCTTGCCCACCTCCTTGCGGAGGTCGGCCAGGTCGGCTTCCTTCATGGCGTCCATGAACTGGCCCTGGAACTCGGCCGCCATGCGGCGGAGCTTCCCCACCATCTGTCCGACCTGGCGCAGCACGCGCGGCAGGTCCTTGGGGCCGATCACGACCAGCGCCACCACGCCGATGATCAGGAGCTTGCTCGCGTCGAAGTCGAACATGGATCCGATAAGCTACAGGAGGGGCCGGCGCGGCACGGAGAAACGCCCGAGCCAGGGATGGCCCGGGGCACGCACGGGACGTGACGGCTGCGCCTTGGGGAGCGACCGCCGATGTTCAGCCGACGCGGCGGGTGTCCGTCGTGGTGGTCTCGACGGTGGTGCCGTCGGGGCGGTGGTCGATGGTGCGGACGGCCTCGACGGGGCGGACGGTTTCACCCAGGGGACGGACCGGCTCGGCGACGGCGGCGGGCTTGGCGGGGACCTCGTCCTCGTCGGCCATGCCCTTCTTGAAGCTCTTGATGCCCTTGGCGAAGTCGCCCATCAGGTCGGACACCTTGCCCTTGCCGCCGAACAGGAGCAGCAGCACGCCACCCACGATGATCCAGTGCCAGATGCTCATTCCACCCATGACGATCTCCACGGTTTGGCGGCGCTCGATGCCGCTCCCGGCGTCCGTTGGGTGGAACCTATGCGCCGGACCCCGCGAACACAAGTTGCGGCCCGGCGGCGGGAAGTCCGTTTCTGTGGGCGGCCCGCATCCGGGTCGTCCGGCGATCGGGATGTCCGGCGGGCGACATCACAGGCGATACTTGATCTGGTCCGTCCAGAAGCGCTCCAGGCGGACGAGCGCCTGGTTGACCCGCTCGAACTCGGCGGTCGAGATGCCGCCGATCTGTTCCACCGTCAGGACGTGCTTCTCGTAGAGGGCCGCCACGATGACGTGGACCTCCTTGCCCTTCTCGGTCAGGCTGATGCGGACGGAGCGGCGGTCGATGCGCGACCGGGCGTGGTGCAGGTAGCCGGTTTCGACGAGCTTCTTGACGTTGTAGGACACGTTGGAGCCGAGATAGTAGCCGCGGGTGCGCAGCTCGCCCGCGGTCAGCTCCTTGTCGCCGATGTTGTAGAGCAGCAGCGCCTGGACGGCATTGACGTCGCCGCGGCCGCGCCGGTCGAACTCGTCCTTGATGACGTCGAGCAGGCGGCGGTGCAGGCGCTCCACCAGCGTCAGGCTTTCGAGGTAGACGGGGCGGACTTCGCCCAGGCGCTCGTCCCGGTCCTGCGCGGCTTCGATCTTCATGGCCTTGCTCATCTTTCGCCCCGTCTGTTTGACGCCGTGGGCCGGTGGACCGGCCGCTTCCCTGTATGGCGAAGTTAGGGCTGGGCCGATGAAGACGAGTTTAAGCGACAAACTGAACGGGCAGTTTACTTCAAAAAACCCCTCGCTGGCGAAGGTTAGGAAGCGTTCACCTCGACCGATCCGACTCGATTAAATTTGTATGGACGGAAGACGTTGCTCCCCACTGGCGGCCTTGATGGAACCAACCCGCGTTTAGACTTGAGAAAGCAGGAAAGGACCCGTTCACCCTGCCGCGTCGGTGGCCTGGGCGGCGAACCACACGAGGGCGAGGTAGCCCGCCATCAGGGCGACGTCGACGAGGCCCGTGACGAGCGGATGGTCGAAGAAGCCCGGCATCACCACCAGCACCAGCAGCTGCGCCCCCACCGCCACGAGCCACATCACGCCGCCCCAGGGCGCCGCCAGCCACAGGCCGATGGCGGCGACGAAGTCCACGACGGCGAAGAACACGGCCGCCACCATGGCGGGGGGGGCCAGGGCCGAGAACGGGCTGAGCCCGCCGGCGCCGGTGCCGAGCACCGCGGTCCATTGCAGGAGGCCCTGGACGATCCAGACCGCGGCCGTGACCCGCATGAAGGCCACCAGCGCGAAGCTGAACCGGGTGCCCTCGTCGCGGCCGCCCGGCGCCTTCAGCACGATGGCGGCTTGCGGGGCGGCTGTGGCGACGCGTCGCTTGGCCGTCGATCTGTGCATGGCGCGTCCTCGTGGTGTGGGGATCGGTGCCGCTTTCCCGCCGGCCCAACCGCGTGATAGCGTTGCACGACCGCCACAGGAACCTCTTTTCAGCCATGGCTCCACGTCTCCAGAGAGACCTTTCCGAGCTGCCGCCGGCCGACGCCGCGGCCGGGTCCGCCCTGCCCGCGTCCGGGCTGGGCCTCGTCCACCGTCCCCGCCGCAACCGCAAGACCGATTGGGCGCGGCGGCTCGTGCGCGAAAGCACGCTGACGGTCGACGACCTGATCTGGCCGGTCTTCGTGATCGACGGGGAGCGGCGACGCGAGCCGGTTGCCTCCATGCCGGGGGTGGAGCGCCTGTCCGTCGACGAGGTGGTGCGGGCGGCGGTGCGGGCGGCCGAGCTCGGCATCCCGGTGCTGTCGCTGTTCCCCTACACGGAGGCGAGCCTGCGCGACCCGCACGGCTCGGAAGCCCTGCGCGACACCAACCTCGTGTGCCGCGCCTGCCGCGCCATCAAGGCGGAGGTTCCGGAACTCGGCCTGCTGACCGACGTGGCGCTCGACCCCTACACGAGCCACGGCCACGACGGGCTCATGGACGGCCACCGCATCGTCAACGACCCGTCCGTGCGGGTGCTGGTCGAACAGGCGCTGGTGCAGGCCCGCGCGGGCGCCGACATCATCGCACCCTCCGACATGATGGACGGGCGCGTCGGCGCCATCCGGGCCGGCCTCGACGCCGAAGGCTTCGAGGATGTGCAGATCATGAGCTACGCGGCCAAATACGCCTCGGCCTTCTACGGCCCGTTCCGCGACGCGATCGGCACCTCGGCGGCGCTGATCGGCGACAAGAAGACCTACCAGATGGACCCCTGCAACGGGGCCGAAGCGCTGCGGGAGGTCGAGCTCGACCTGCGCGAAGGCGCCGACATGGTGATGGTCAAGCCCGGCCTGCCCTATCTCGACATCGTGCAGCGCGTGAAGGCGCATTTCGGCGTTCCGACCTTCGCCTACCAGGTGTCCGGCGAATACGCGATGATCCGCGCCGCCGCCGACAACGGCTGGCTCGACGGGGACCGCGCCATGGTGGAAAGCCTCGTCGCCTTCAAGCGCGCGGGTGCCGACGGGATCATGACCTACTTCGCCCCGCAGGTGGCGGAGAAGCTGAGCGGGCGCCGGTGAGCCCGAGGGCGGCCCGGCCGGCGCCGCGGCGGGACTTGCGGCCCGCGCCCGCCGGGACCAGATCTCGGCCATGCTGAGGGAACTGCCCGCCATGGCCCACATCACCACCCCCCGCGGCCTGGCATCGGCCGGCCGCGCGGGCCTGCCCGCCGGGGCGCTCGACGGCGTCAGGCGCCGGCGCATCGCCGCGGTGGCGCTCGACATCGTGGTGGTGTCGATCCTGGCCTTCGCGCTGTGGCTCGCGCTGCTGGTGCTGACCTTCGGCCTGTCGCTGGCCATCCTGCCGCCGCTGTTCCCCTTCGTGGCCTTCTTCTACAACGGGCTCACGGTGTCGGGGCCGTCCCTGGCGACGCCGGGCATGCGGCTCTGCGGGCTGGAGCTGCGCACCGACGGCGCGGGCGCGCGGGTGCCCTTCATCGTCGCGGCGCTCCATGCCGTGCTGTTCTATTTTTCCTGGACGGTGCCGCCGATCCTGCTCGTGTCGCTGATCGCGCGGGACAAGCGCTGCCTCCATGATATGCTGTCCGGCGTCATCGTGGTGCGGCGCCTGTGACGGTGCGATGTCGGACGGAGGGGAGAGCCCCGGGCCATGAACCTTCGCTGTGACGTTTCGCTTCCCGCGCGGGAGCGGTCGGCTTGACGCGGGAGCCGCGCGACGCGCCGCAGTTCTACCTCACGGCGCCCTCGCCCTGCCCTTACCTGCCGAACCGGTCCGAGCGGAAGGTGTTCACCCACCTCATCGGTCGCCGCGCGGGGTCTATCAACGACGCCCTGACGCAATCCGGCTTCCGCCGTTCGCAGACCATCGCGTACCGTCCGGCCTGCGAAACGTGCCGCGCCTGCGTGTCGGTGCGGGTGCTGGTCGACGAGTTCGAACCGTCCAAGAGCTTCCGCCGCGTGTCGGCCCGCAACGACGATCTCGTGTCCTTCGCCGTCGAGCCGAAGCCCACCACCGAGCAATATTCGCTGTTCCGCTCCTACCTCGGCGCCCGCCACGGCGAGGGCGGCATGGCCGACATGAGCATCCTCGACTTCGCCATGATGGTCGAGGACAGCCACGTGCAGACCAAGCTCGTCGAATACCGCCGCCATGGGCCCGACACCGCCATCACCAAGCGCGGACAGGGCCCGTTGGTCGCCATGTGCCTGACCGACGTGCTCGCCGACGGCCTGTCGATGGTCTATTCCTTCTATGATTCCGAGCAGGCCGACCGGTCGCTCGGCACCTACATGATCCTCGACCACATCGCCCGGGCCAGGGCCATAGGGCTGCCGCACGTCTACCTCGGCTATTGGGTCGAGGGCTCGCGCAAGATGGCCTACAAGGCCCGCTTCACCCCGCAGCAGCGCTTGGGCATGAACGGCTGGG
The DNA here is from genome assembly GCF_004137685.1 of Lichenibacterium minor. Taxonomy (GTDB): domain Bacteria; phylum Pseudomonadota; class Alphaproteobacteria; order Rhizobiales; family Beijerinckiaceae; genus Lichenihabitans; species Lichenihabitans minor. The sequence goes on from NZ_QYBB01000003.1 coordinate 48,040, forward strand.
AGCGGATCGAGTCCTGACGGGGCGCGGGCTCGGCGCGTACAGGGTCCGCCTGCCCGCCGCGACGGAGATCTTCACGCGACCGGCGAAGCCTTGCCGATCGAGGTCGGCTTCAGCCGCCGGTCCAGCGCTGGCAGATCTTCTGCACCATCACGGTCGAGGAGCCGGGCGCGAGTTCGAGGATGCATTCGAACTCCTGCGTGGCGTCGCGGAACACCAGCGTGCCGGCTGCTTCGCCGAACAGCACCTCGTAGGCGTCCCGATTGTGCGTGCCCTCGCCGCAGGGCGCCTTGCGGGCGATCTCGCGGCCCTGCCGGTTGCGCAGCGGTTCGCCGGCGTCGTTGGTCCACACGGCGCAGCCCTTGAAATCCGTCGACTCCGCGACCTTGAAGGCCGCGGCGGGCGTGGCGGCGAGGCAGGACCCGGCCAGGAGGGCCGTGGTGAGGGCCGCCGGGGCGAACCTGCGGGACGCGAACGACATGGTAGGCTCCGGGGCGGCGGGACTGCGCCCGGCGCGGGATGGACTTTGGCCCCGTCCCCCTACCATCGGAAGGCCGGCCCGCACCATGCCCCGGCGGCCACACCCTGGGCCTGTTTCAGCTCCAAAGGCCGGCGATGCCCGAGTACAGGCCCAGCGCCACCGTGACGGCCAGGACCACCGCCACGACGGCGTGGTAGGCGCCGGTGATCCTGAACGGCTCGGGCAGCCGGCGGGCCAGCAGGTACAGGAAGCCCAGCACGATGGGCAGCAGCAGGGCGTTCAACACCTGCACGCCGACGGCCAGCGACACGATGTCGACGCCCGCCACGATGAAGGCGGCGCCCGCCACCAGCACGGCGGCGTAGATGACGTAGAACCAGGGTGCCTCGCCCATGGGCTTGTCGAGCGTGTGGCCGAAGCCGAGCAGTTCGCCGAGTTCCCGGGCCGCCGTCAGCGTCACCACGATGGCGGCCACGATGGCGGCGCCCGCGAAGCCGACCCCGAAGACGATGCGGCCGAAGGCCTCGCCCAGCACAGGAGTCAGCGCGTCGGAGATCTGCTGCACGGTGTCAAGGTGTCCGGCCTTGCCGCTCCCCTGCAGCGCCGCCGCGCAGGCGACCACCACGGCGGCCATGACGCCCTGCGTCACCACGGCGCCGATCGCGGTGTCGACCCGCTCGGTCTTGATGTCGGTGGTCTTCATGCCCTTCTCGACCACGGAGGACTGCTGGAAGAAGACCATCCACGGCATGATCACGGCGCCGATGTTGGCCGACACCAGGAACATGTACTTGCCGTCCGTGACCGGGATGGAGACGATCTGCCGCGCGACGTCGCCGGCCTTGGGGTGGGCCCAGATCGCCACGGCGACGAACACCACCTCGAAGGCGCCGGCGCCGAGGGCGATGCGCTCGACCGACTTGAACGAGCCCGTCACCGCCATGAGGGTGAGCGCCACCACGACGATCGCCATGGTGATCCAGGGCGGGATGTTCAGCATGGCGCCGATCCCGGCGAGCCCGCCCATCTCGGTCAACAGCGCGCCCACGCAGGCCACCACGAGGGTGAGCACCGCCACATAGGCCCAGAACCGGCCGTAGGTGTCGCGGATCAGCGTCCCGTGGCTCTTGCCCGTCACGGCGCCGAGCCGGACGGTCAGTTCCTGCGTCATGAACAGCACGGGCACGAGGACCACCTGGAGCCACAGCAGGCGATAGCCCCATTGGGCGCCGCTCTGCGATGCCGTGATGAGGCTGCCCGCGTCCGTGTCGGCCAGCATCGCCACGATGCCGGGGCCGAGCACCGCCGCGAGGTGCTTCCAGGAGAAAGTGCCGATGCCCTGGCCGGGCTCCGCGCGCCGCATGTCGTCCATCGGGGGTCCGCCGGAGCTCGATCGAGGGGGGGCGGCTCGGCCGCCCGGGATGACGGGCCCGTCGCGCGCCCGGCCCGACCCTACGCGCCCCCGCCCGGGCTGGTTTCACGCCGCGACGCCATGGCGGCCCGGGGTCCCCGCTCGCTCTGCCGGCCGGCCCGCCGCCGCGTCACTGCAGCGGCGCGCCGTTCACCGTCACGGGGCCGTGGCCGAAGGCGATGACCCAGGCGAGGCTGCCGTCCGGGTTGGGCTTGGCGAGGTTCTTCGCCAAAACCAGCGGGCTCAGCACCTGGCCGGCGCCGGGATCCGTCGCCGCCTGGGCCTGGAGCGCGGCGATCTCGCGGTCGAGCCCCTTCGCCGTGACGGTGACCTCCCCGCCGGGCTGCGCGCCGAGAGCGGCGTGACCGTTCATCGTGATGTCGAGCATCTTGGTGGCGATGTGGCTCGGCTGCATCGTGAGCGTCCCGCCGTCGGGCAGGAACACGTGGCCGACCTGCTCCTTCTGTTCCGGCGTGATGATCACCCCCTTGCGCAGGTCGACGGCGTCGACGGCGGCCTTGGCGGCCTCCTCGGCGTGGAAGCCGTCGAGGCCGAAGCGCAGGTCGACGGCGGTGGGCACGAGGCCGGCGGACCAGGACGGCAGCTGGCCCTGCGGCACGACGAGGTCGGCCGCCGTGAGGCCGAGGCCGGCCTTGCCGGTGCCGCCGAAGCCGGACGCGTCGAGGGCGAAGCCGACCGACCGTGCCGTGACGACGCCCATGGGGGTCGTCAACGAGACGGCGTCGAGCGCCCCGCCCTGCCGGAACGCGGCCAGGTAGGGGAGCCCGGCGCGCAGCAGCGCCTTCAGCTCGTCCTGCGACGCCGCCACGCTGTCGCGGCTCGGGTGGGCGGCGAAGAAGGCCCACAGGTCGAGGACCTTCGCGGCGTCGAGCCGGTCGACGCCGAGGTCGCCGTGCGTGGACGTCGCCCGGTAGTCCAGCGTCGTGCCGCCGGGCGGCGGAGCCGCCGCCGCCGCGGGCGGGGGCGCCGCCGGCCTGAAGACGAACTGGCCGGCGACGCCGGTGCTGGCGACGGTGGCCGCCGTGGTCACGGTGCCCCCGTCCGCCGCGGCGCCGGTGCCGGACAGCGTCACGGCGGGGTAGGTCGAGGTCTGCGCGACGGTGGGCGAGGAGCGCGAGCTGATCGCATCGGTCTGCTGCTGCTTGAAGGTCGAGAAGCTCCGCAGCTTGGGATCGAAGGTGCCGTCGAAGCTGCTCGCCTTGGCGGACAGGCTGAACGATTGGTCGGCGACGTGGAAGGCGAGCGGCGCCGTGTCGTCGCTCTGCACCCGCCAGGTGCCGTCGGGCTGCGGCGTCAGGGTCATCGCCACCGTGTAGGGGTCGAGGCCCACGCCGAGCGCGTCGAGGCCCGCGAGGCTGCGCTTCAGGTCCACCGTCACGGCATAGCCGTCGCCCTTCGGCGTCACGGTTTCGCGCGGCGCTTCGCCCGGCGCCGGAGCGCCGACGTAGCGGTCGAGGAGGGCCGACAGCCGGGCCGCTTCCTCGGGCGTCGCCGGAGCGGCCGCGGCCGACAGGATCGGGAGCGCGGCGGCGGCGAACCCCAGCAGGAGCGGTCTCAACATCGGAACCTCGTGGGCGGGCGCCCCGGCGCCGAAGCGGCCCGGGTGTCGCGCCGCACCATAGTGCAGCGGCTTCGGGGCCGGAAGGCGGCGGGCCGGCAACCGATCCGGCCGCACCGGCGTTGAAGGCGCGACGATCCGCCGGGGTTGCCGTCCGGCCCCCGCCCATCCGAGGCTCATCCATGACCACCGCATCCACCACCCGCGCCACGCTGCGCCGCTCGGCGTGCCTGGGCCTCGCCGGTGCGGCGCTCCTGGGGGCGGCGACGGGCGCGTCCGCCGACGAAGGCGGGCTCGGCGGCTTCCTGGCGTCCATCTTCGGTGGGCATCCCCAGCAGGCCGCGCCGGCACCGCAGCCGATGCCGAGCTACGTGCCCCGCGCCGTCCCGACCTATGGCCAGGAGCGCCGGCCCCGCGCCCGCGCGCTCACGGTGCGGCTGCACCCCGCCAAGCCGAGGCTGGTGTTCGTGCAGGCGCCGTCCAAGCCCGCCAAGGTTTCCATCTACGAGGACCGGACGCTCCGGCGCGGCGACGCCGTGATGACGGCGGACGGCGTGCGCGTCTTCGCGGGATCGAGTTCGTGGCCCTTCACGGCCGGGGACTTCGTCGGCTTGAAGGACGCGAAGTCGTTCGACCGCGACACGTCCAAGGTGCTGGCGCAGCTCGACAAGCTTCCGCGCGGCTGAACGCCCCAGGGCCGGCTTCGGCGCCGGGTCGGCCGGGATGGAACCCGCCCGCCCCTTCGGCGTTGGCTGGAGCGAACATTACGTGAACATGCAGGAGCGTTCCATGGCCGACGACACCGAGCACAACCCCAAGCTCGACGAGAACCCCGGCTCCAACACCGTCAAGGACCCGAACGACTGGACCACCGGCGGAGAGCCCATGACGGGCGCGCAGGCGTCCTACCTGAAGACGCTGTCCGAAGAGGTGAAGGACGGAGAGGGCTACGAGGACGGCCTGACCAAGGCCGAGGCTTCGAAGCGCATCGACGCCCTGAAGAAGCAGGCCGGCCACTGAGCCCCAGCGGCGTCCGGAGCGGCCACCGGCCATCGCGCCCGGGCCTGGTCCGCGACGCTGCCCTCGCCGTCGCCCCCGTGGCGGCGGCGACGATCCTCCAGTTCGGCATCGCCGCGGCCAACCTGCGCTGGTACGCGGGCCTGCTCAAGCCGACCTTCTCCCCTGCCCCCTGGCTCGCCGCGACCGCGTCCCTCGCCCTGGCGGCCCTGCTCGCCGCGGGGTTCCTGCGCGTGCTGCGCAGCCCCGACTACCTGCCCGACCGACCGGGCGCGATCCGCGTCTTCCTGGTCGGACTCGCCCTCGACGTCGCCTGGTCCTGGCTGTTCTTCGCCGGCCGGCACCCCACCGCGGCGCTCGCCGCCGCCGCGGCCCTGGCCGTGGTGGCCGCCTATGCGGCGTGGCGTTTCGCCGTCGTCGATCGCCGCGCCGGCCTCCTCCTCACGCCCTGGGTGGCGGCGACGGGCTTCGCTTTCCTGCTGGATTTGTCGATCGCGCTCCGCAACGGGTGACCGGCGGCCCGCCCCGCCGCGTCAGCCTTCGACCACCCCGATGAAGGGCAGCTCGCGGTAACGGTGGGCGGCATCCATGCCGTAGCCCACGACGAACAGGTCCGGGCATGTGAAGCCGACGAAGTCGGCGTCCATGGGGACGGCGCGCTTGCCGGGCTTCTCCAGCATCACGGCCACGAGCACCCGGCGGGCGCCGCGGCCGAGCAGCAGGTCGCGGGCGAAGGCCAGGGTGCGGCCCGATTCGAGGATATCGTCGACGAGCAGCACGTCGCGGCCCGCGACGTCCGACTCGATGTCGCGCACCACCCGCACCGTGCCGGACGATTCGGTGCCGGCGCCGTAGCTCGACAGGTGCACGAACTCCACCTGCGGCGACAGGCCCGCGCCGTGCAACGCGCGCAGCAGGTCGGCGGCGAACATGAAGGAGCCCTTCAACACCGCCACGGCGAGCAGGTCGCGCGTGTCCGCGGCGGCGATCTGCGCCGCCATGGCGCGGGTACGGGACGCGATGGCGGCTTCGTCGTAGAGGGTGCGGATGGCGGGCTCGGTCACGTTTCTCACCTGTCGCCCGGCATCATCTCGGCCATGCGGCGCCGGTCCGGGGCCGGTTCGGCGAAGCTGACCGCGAGGTCCTGCCCGTCGCGCGGCGGGGCGGTCAGCCGGCTGCGGAACAGCACCGTTTCGCCCGACGCGAGCTGGGCCTTCGGCGCCGGGGCGGTCCAGTAATAGAGCTCGCGGCGGCTCTTGTCCCGCACCGCGATGCGCAGGGGCGGCACCGTCGTCGGGTCGGAGCGCAGGTTGGTGATGTGGCCTTCGAGGGTCAGGGTCGGCGGCCCGTCGCCGCTTTCCACGGTCGAGCGGAGTTCGGCGAGGCTGAGCCCCGTCAGGTTCACCGGCACCCCCAGCGTGGCGAACACCGCCTCGCTCGGCGGGAAGGCCGCGACGACCCGCGCCTTGCCGGCGACGGTCGCCATGCCGACGCCGAGCAGCGCCGCCAGCGCGGCGGCGGCGGCCGCACCCGCCGGCACCCGCACGGCCGGCAGCGCCGGGCGCGCGAAGCGGAAACGCCGGGGCGGCGGCGCGGCGGGCTCTTCGGGCCAGCGCGACGAGCGGGCTTCGGCCACTATCTCCGGCCCGTCATGCGTCGCCGGTCCGGCCCGGTACACCCAAGCGTCGCGGCAGTTGGCGCACCGCAGGATGCGGCCGTCGCGCAGCACGTCCTCGGACAGGTCGTAGCCGCTGGCGCAGGTGGGGCACCGGATGAGCATGGGTCGCGCCGCGCCAGGGTTGGATCGTGATCGCGGGGCGACTCGGCGCCCGCAACCCGATGAGGCTCCCGACGTGGTTAAGGCGCGGTTACGGCCGCCGTGCTAAGAGCGTTCTCCAGGGTCGGCACGGGTCCGGAGAAGGGTTTGGTCCGCTTCGAGAATGTCGGGTTGCGCTACGACACGGGGCCGGAGGTGCTGAAGGACCTTTGCTTCGACGTCGCGCCGCAGAGCTTCCAGTTCCTCACCGGACCGTCGGGCGCCGGCAAGACGACGCTGCTGCGGCTGATGCTGCTGTCGTTGAAGCCCACGCGCGGCCTCATCACCCTGTTCGACCGCGACGCCGCGACGCTCGACAAGGACGGCGTCACGGCGTTCCGCCGCCGCATCGGCGTCGTGTTCCAGGACTTCCGGCTGCTCGACCACCTGACCACCTACGAGAACGTGGCGCTGCCGCTGCGCGTTCAGGGCCGCGACGAGGCGACCTACCGCGCCGAGGTGACGGAACTGCTGCGCTGGGTGGGGCTCGGCCAGCGCCTGCACGCCCATCCGCAGGTGCTGTCCGGCGGCGAAAAGCAGCGCGCCGCCATCGCCCGCGCCCTGATTGTGCGGCCCGAACTGCTGCTCGCCGACGAGCCGACCGGCAACGTCGACCCGCCGCTGGCGCGCCGCCTGCTGCGCCTCTTCATGGAGCTGCACCGCTCGGGCACGTCGGTGGTGATCGCCACGCACGACCTCGCCCTGATGGACCAGTTCGCGGACGTGCGGCGGCTCGTCATCGGCGAACGGCGGCTGACCGTCCATGGATGACGGCGGCCCGGGCATCGGCCGCCACCGCCGCGAGGTGCCGCTCGTGCCCGTCGCCTCCGTGGCGGCCCGGGCGCTGGTGAGCGTCATCGCCATCATGACCTTCCTGGCGTCGCTGGCGGCGGGCGCCGCCGTGCTGGTGGCCGGCGCGTCGCGCGACTGGCAGGCGTCGATCGCCCGCGACGCCACCGTCCAGGTGATGCCGGCGGCGAACCGCGACGTCGAGGCCGACGTGGCGCGCGCCGCCTCGGTGGCGCGGGCGGCGCCGGGCGTCGCCTCCGCCGAGCCCCTGTCGCGCGACCGGTCGGCGGAGCTGCTGGAGCCCTGGCTCGGCTCCGGGCTCGACCTCGCCGACCTGCCGGTCCCGCGCCTCGTCGCGCTGAAGCTGCGGGCCGGCGCGCGGCTCGACGCGGCGGCGCTGGGCGCGGCGCTCGACGCCGCGGTGCCGGGCGCGACGCTCGACGACCACGGCGCGTGGCGACGCCGCCTGTCGGCGGTGGCGGGCGCGCTCGTGGGCTTCGCCGGCGCGGTCTGCGCGCTGGTGCTTTCGGCGCTCGGCCTCGCCGTCGGCTTCGCCACGCGGGGCGCCATGGCGGGCAACCGGGAAATCATCGGCGTGCTCCATTTCGTCGGCGCCGAGGACCGCTTCATCGCCCGCGCGTTCGGCCGCCACTTCCTGCGGCTCGGCCTGCAGGGCGCGGCGATCGGCGGCGGGCTCGCCGCCCTGGCGTTCCCGCTCGCCGACCTCCTGACGGCGCGGTTCGCCGGGGATGCCGCGGCCGACCAGGTCGGCGCCCTGTTCGGCACCTTCGCGCTCGGGCCGGGCGGCTACGGCGCCATCGCGTCGATCGCGCTCGTCACCGCGCTGGCGACGGGCTGGACGTCGCGCCGGATCGTGTTCCGCCACCTCCGGGGCCTGGAGTGACGGAACCGGGCGGATCGGGGCGGGTTCGGATGGGATGCGTTAACGCTTCGCACACCACGGGCGGCGAAGATCGGGGATGATCAGCGGGACGGGACGGCGGGTGAGCAGGATCCTGACGGCGGCGACGCTGGGGCTGAGCCTGAGCGTGGTGGGCGGGCTCGGCCTCGCCTGGAGCTTCAGCTCGTTCCTCGACCGCATCGCGGCCGTGGAAACCCCGCTCGACGGCCACGCCGAGGGCGCCGTGGCGCTGACCGGCGGCGCGGACCGCATCGCCGACGCGGTGGCGCTGGTGGCCCAGGGCCACGCCGACCGCCTGCTCATCACCGGCGTCAACCCCGCCACCACCCGCGGCGAGATCGTCAAGCAGACGCCCGCGGCGCGCAGCCTGATCGACTGCTGCATCGCGCTCGGCTACGACGCCGCCAACACGGTCGGCAACGCCGCCGAAACGGAGCGCTGGGTCAAGGCCAACCACATCCGCTCGCTGATCGTCGTCACCTCCAACTACCACATGCCCCGCGCCCTGGCCGAGATGGGCTCCGCCCTGCCGGGCGTGGAGCTCCTGGCCTATCCGGTCGTGTCGGAACACGGGCGGCAGCACCCCTGGTGGAGCGACGGCGCCAGCGCGCGGCTGATCCTGTGGGAATGGATCAAGTTCAACGCCGCGACGCTGCGCATCGGCGCGACGCCGCCGCCCGCGCCGGAGCCCGTCGCCGACCGAGGGGCCGCGACGGCGCCGTCGTGATGCCGAGGCGGCGTGCCGTGCCTCAGGCCGGCGCCTTCCAGGGGAACGTCCAGGTTTCCGTGAGGGCCTTGTTGCCGGACTTCAGGAAGGCGCGCAGGTCCGTGCTCTGGCCCGGCGGCAGCTCGACGTCGATGGCGGCGCGGAAGCCGTTGATGTGGGGGTTCGGCACCAGGAACGAGCGCGTGATGCGGCCGTTCGTCGAGGTGGGCACCACCTGCACCAGCGACGGGTCGGTGGCGTAATAGGCGAGGTCGCCGCCCGAGAAGTCGATGATGAACCGGCGCGATCCGGGCGACGCGACCTCCTTGGAGCCCAGCGCGCGCGCCTGCGTCTGGTAGGTCTTGATGACGCGCCCGCCCGGCGACAGCCGCGCGAGGTTGAGGCTGGCCGTGATCGTGTAGGCGATCGAGATCGGCTTGCCGGCTTCCACCGCGGCATCGGGCACCCAGGAGGCCACGATGTTGTCGTTGGTTTCGTCGCCCGTCGGCAGCTCGACGAGTTCGACCCGCCCCCCGCCCCAATCGCCCTTGGGCTCGATCCAGTAGGAGGGGCGCAGTTCGTAGCCGAGGTCGAGATCCTGGTAGTCCTCGAAGACGCGGTCGCGCTGCAGCAGGCCGAAACCCTGCACCTTACGGTCCAGGAAGGCCGAAACTTCCGGCACCGTCGGGTTGCGCAGGGGGCGCCACATCCATTCCCCCGTGCCGGAGTGGATCAGCAGCCCGTCCGAATCGTGCAGCTCGGGCCGGAAGTCGTCGGAAAAGCGCCGGTCGTTCTGGCTGGTGAAGAACATCGAGGTCAGCGGCGCCAGCCCGAGCTTGAAGCCGGGGACGCGGGGGAACAGCGTGGCCGCCACTTCCATCACGGTTTCGGCGCCGGGGTAGAGGTCGAACCGGTAGGCGCCCGTGACGGACGCGCCGTCGAGCAGCGCGTAGATCGTCACGCGCTCCGCGAGCGGCCCCGGCGTCTCGACCCAGAACTCGCGGAAGAAGGGGAACTCCTCGCCCGGCGCCCCGGCCCCGACGGCGAGCCCGCGCGCCGACAGGCCGTAGCGCTGCCTGCGGCCGAGGAAGCGGAAATACGACGCGCCGAGAAAGGCCGCGACCTCGTCGAGCACTTCGGGGCGGTTCAACGGGGACAGGAGCCGGAACCCCGCGAAGCCGAGGCTCAGCGGCAGGGGCTTGTCGATCTTGTTGCGCCCGTAGTCGAACAGGGTCGCCGCGTAGGGGACCGGCGTGGCGATGCCGTCGCGCACCACGTTCACCGTCACGGGCCGCGGGTAGATGTGGCCGAGGTGGAACATTTCCATGCGGAACGGGCCGCCCTCGGTGCCGAGCAGCGCCTTGTCGCGGCGGAAGCGGATGTCGCGCCACGAATCGAAATCGAGCTTGGCGAGGGCGTCGGGCAGCGGCGGCGGGTTGGCCTCGAAGGGCGCGGTGCCGATCTCGCGCGCGCGCTTCAGCACGTCCTCGAAACCGAAATGCGCCTGCGGCTCGGCGGGCACCTGCGCCGGCGTCACCTGGGCGGGGGACACCTGGGTCGGGGTCTGCGCCATCAGCGGGGTCGCCGCGGCCTCGGCCAAGGCGGCCGCGATGCCGGCCACGATCGCCCTGCGGTCCAACGATGCCATGCCCTGCTCCGGCTGGAGGGCGCCGCGGGTCGGCGCGCTCGTCGATCTGCGGGAATCGGTGGCGTCGACATCGGCATGACGTCGTCCCGCACCGCACCCGTCCCGCCGAGGTAGCGGGAGCCGTGCGGTGGGGCAAGCGCCCCCGCCCCGTCGTGCACGGCGGACCGTCACGGGACCCCGACGGCCAGGATAAGCCCGAAGGCGACGACGCCAAGCACGAGGAGCGAGGCCGTGACGGCCGCGGCGACGCGCAGCCCCGCTCGGGCCACCACCCGCACGTCGACGCCGAGGCCCAGCGCCGCCATCGACACGGTGGTGAGCAGGCTGGCCGCCCCGGCGACCGGCGGCAGCGCAGCGGCCGGGATCAGGCCGAAGGAGCGCAGGGTCAGCACGGCGAGGAAGCCGACGATGAACCACGGCACGAGTTCGCCCAGGGCCGGGCGGCCGCGGTGGGGGCGGTCGCCCGCCCCGTCGCGGAGGCGGCGGGCGGCCAGGGACAGCGCCAGCACCACGGGGCCGAGCATCAGCACGCGGACGAGCTTCACCACCGTTCCGACCTGGTTCGACAGGGCGCCGATCGGCAGCGTCGCGGCCAGCACCTGCGGCACCGCGTAGACGGTGAGGCCGGCGAGCACGCCGTATTGCGTCAGCGACATCCGCAGCAGCGGCACCAGCAGCGGCAGCGCCAGGACCACCACGACGCCCAACACCGCCGTGAAGGCGATGGAGGAGGCGACGTCGTCGCCGTCGGCGCCGATGGCCGGCGCCACGGCGGCGATGGCGGAGTTGCCGCAGATGGAATTGCCGCAGGCGACCAGGATCGCCATGCGCCGCGGCAGGCCGAGCAGGCGGCAGATGCCGTAGCTCGACGCGATGGCGACCGCCACCACGGCCGCGATGCCGAGGATCAGGACGGGGCCCAGCGCCAGCACGGTGGCGGCGCTGACCGAGGCGCCGAGCAGCACCACGGCGGTTTCGAGCAGCACCTTGGCACCGAAGGCGATGCCCGGCGCCCATCGCGCGCCGGGGGGCCAGGCCGTGCGGATCGCGACGCCGATCAGGATCGCCAGCACCAGGGCTTCGAGGTAGGGCTCGCCGAGGAGCCGCGTTTCGAGGCCCTGCAGCGCGGTGGCGACGGCCGTGACGGCGGCGCAGAGCGCGATGCCGGGCAGCAGGCGCCGGCACCGCGAAACGATGCCGCAGGCCGGGCTCTGCGCCGCCCCCCTCATGGCCGTCGTGTCGATGTTCGCCATGGCGCGCCCCTTTCGTCGGCGGCACGATCGCGCGTTCGGGCACCGCGGACCATCGGGGGATGGCGATGGATCCGTTCGGGATGGGAGAACGGTCGGGACGGCGCCGCGCCAGCCTTCCCGCCGCCGCCTTCCCGGCCTAGATCCATGGCGATGAGCCCGAGCCGCCTCCGATCCGTCGACGCCCCGTCCGACGAGCCCTTCGACGACGACGAGGACGCGGTCGGCGAGCGGGACAGCGGCATCGACCTCGGCCTCGCCGACGACGAAGCCGCGCCGGCCTCCGTGCGCCAGGGCGCGGCCGTGATCCGGCACCATTGGCAGACGCTGCCGCTCGGGCCGGGCGTGTACCGCATGCTCGGCACCGAAGGCGAGGTGCTCTACGTCGGCAAGGCCAAGAGCCTGAAGAAGCGCGTCGCCTCCTACACGCGTGCCGCCGGCCATTCGCGCCGCATCGCCCAGATGATCTCGCTGACGGCCTCGATGGTCTTCGTGTCGACCGCGACCGAGACCGAGGCGCTGCTGCTCGAAGCCAACTACATCAAGCAGATGAAGCCGCGCTTCAACGTGGTGATGCGGGACGACAAGTCGTTCCCCTACATCCTGGTCACCGCCGACCCGAAGGCGCCGCAGATCACCAAGCACCGCGGCGCCCGCAACCGCAAGGGCGACTACTTCGGCCCCTTCGCCAGCGTGTGGGCGGTGAACCGCACGCTGAACGCCCTGCAGCGGGCCTTTCTGCTCAGGTCGTGTTCCGACAGCTACTACGACAACCGCACGCGGCCCTGCCTGCTGTACCAGATCAAGCGCTGCTCCGGCCCCTGCACGGGCGAGGTGACGCCCGAAGGCTACCGCGAGCTCGTCGACGAGGCGCGCGACTTCCTCGCCGGCAAGAGCCGCGCCGTGAAGGACCGGCTCGCCGCCGAGATGATGGGCGCCGCCGAAACCATGGAGTTCGAGCGGGCCGCCCGGCTGCGCGACCGCATCGCGGCGCTGTCGGCCGTGCAGGGGCAGCAGGGCATCAACCCGAAGAGCGTCGAGGAGGCCGACGTCTTCGCGGTGGTGGACGAGGCCGGGCAGTTCGCCATCGAGGTGTTCTTCTTCCGCACCTACCAGAACTGGGGCAACCGCACCTACTACCCGCGCGCCGACCGCAGCCACAGTTCCGGCGAGGTGCTCGACAGCTTCCTCGTGCAGTTCTACGCCGACAAGCCGCCGCCGCGGCTCGTGCTGCTGAGCCACGAGGTCGAGAACCGGGCCCTGCTGGCCCAGGCGCTGACCGAGCGCGCGTCCTTCGCCGTCGAGGTCGCGGTGCCGCAGCGGGGCGAAAAGCGCGACCTCGTGGAAGGCGCCGCCGTCAACGGCAAGCAGGCGCTCGCCCGCAAGCTCGCCGAAACCGCCAGCCAGGAGAAGCTGCTGGCCGGGCTCGGCGTCGCCTTCGGGATGGACCGCACGCCGCGCCGCGTCGAAGTCTACGACAATTCCCACATCATGGGCACCAACGCGGTCGGCGCCATGATCGTGGCGGGCCCGTCGGGCTTCATGAAGACCCAGTACCGCACCTTCAACATGAAGGACGTCACGCCCGGCGACGACTTCGGCATGATGCGCCAGATGCTGCGCCGCCGGTTCGCGCGCCTGCTGCGCGAATCGCGCGGGGCGTCGGCCGACGACGCCCTGATGGCGGCGGCGCTGGACGACGAGGCCCTGGCGCTGGACGCCGTCGACGACGCCGCGGCGGGCCCGGACGCGCCGGACGCCGACATGCCCGTCGAGGCGGAAGGTCCGATGGCGGCCGGCTCCGACCCGGAGGACCCGTCCGTGCTCGTCGACGAGGCGCCGTCGCTCGACTTCGACGACGGCTCGCCCTGGCCCGACCTGCTGCTCATCGACGGCGGCAAGGGCCAGCTCGCCGCCGTGCGCGAGATCATGGCGGAACTCGGCGTGCCGGTGCTGTTCGGCCCCGGCGCGGTGCCGAACGGCCTGGCCGTGGTGGGCATCGCCAAGGGGCCGGACCGCGACGCGGGGCGCGAAACCTTCTTCGCCGCGGGGCGCGAGCCCTTCAAGCTGCACGAGCGCGACCCCGCGCTCTACTTCGTGCAGCGCCTGCGCGACGAGGCGCACCGCTTCGCCATCGGCACCCACCGCGCCAAGCGCAAGAAGGACATCACCCGCTCGCCGCTCGACGAGGTGGCGGGCATCGGCCCGGCCCGCAAGCGCGCCCTGCTCCACGCCTTCGGCACCGCCAAGGCGATCGCGCGGGCGAGCCTGTCGGACCTCGAGAAGGTGCCGGGCGTCAATGCCGCGACGGCGAAGCGGGTCTACGACTTCTTCAACGAGGGTGGGGCCTGACGTCGTGGCAGACCCGGTCCCCATGCCCGCTGTCGGCAGGCCCGAGATCGTCGCGCCGGGGCGCGGCGCCGCTCCCTTGACGCCAGCGCCCCCGGCATGTTCCCTCTGAGCCCATGGCACTCTCCACCCTCGAGCGCGAACGGCAGTGGAACCTGCCGAACCTCCTGACCTACGCCCGCATGGTGGCGGTTCCCGTCGTGGCGGGCTGCCTCTTCGCGCCCGACGACCCCCGCATGCGTTGGCTGGCGCTGGCCATCTTCGCGGTGGCGGGCGTGACGGATTTCTTCGACGGCTACCTCGCCCGCGCCTGGAACCAGCAGTCCTCGCTCGGCCGCATGCTGGACCCCATCGCCGACAAGCTGCTCGTCGCGGCCTCGCTGCTGATGCTCGTCGCCGACCGCACGGTCGCGAGCTGGTCGATCTGGGCCGCCATCGTGATCCTGTGCCGCGAGATCCTGGTGTCCGGCCTGCGGGAGTTCCTGGCCGAGCTGCGTGTGTCGGTGCCGGTGACCAAGGTGGCGAAGTGGAAGACCACGGCGCAGCTCGCCGCCATCGGCTTCCTCATCGCGGGGCCGGCCGGCGAAGCCGTGTTGCCCGGCACGGTCCACATCGGCCTCGTGCTGCTGTGGCTCGCCGCCGTGCTGACGCTGTACACGGGCTGGGACTACATGAAGGCCGGGTTCAAGCCGGTCGCGGGGTCGCCGACGTGAAAGCCTTGTATTTCGCCTGGGTGCGCGAGCGCATCGGCATCGCCGAGGAGGAGCTGTCGCCGCCCGCCGGGGTCGCCACCCTGGCCGACCTGATGGCGTGGTTGGCCGCCCGGGGCGAGAACTACGCCCACGCCTTCGAGAACCCCCAGGTCATCCGCACGGCGCTCGACCGCGTGCACGCCAAGCACGACGCACCCTTCGCGGGCGCGCGCGAGGTGGCCTTCTTCCCGCCGATGACGGGCGGCTGACCCGTGGCCACCGTTTCCGTCCAGGACGCCGACTACGACACGGCGGCCGAGATCGCCGCCATGACGGCAGGGCGCACCGACGTCGGCGCCGTGGTGACGTTCTCGGGGCTGTGCCGCGACGACGGCGGCACGTTGGACGCGCTGGAGATCGAGCACTACCCCGGCATGGCCGAGGACGAGATTCTGCGCGTGTGCGCGGAAGCGGAGGCGCGTTGGCCCCTTCAGGGCTGCCGCGTCATCCACCGCCACGGCGCCATCCGGCCCGGCGACAACATCGTCCTGGTGGTGACGGCCTCGGCCCACCGCGTCGCCGCCTTCGCGGCGGCCGACTTCCTGATGGACTACCTCAAGAGCGAGGCGCCGTTCTGGAAGCGCAACCGACGCCGGGCCGACGCGCCCGGGGACGGCGGCTGGGTCTCGCCGAAGGCTTCGGACGAGGCCGCCCTCGACCGCTGGCGCTGACGGGGTCGCCACCGCACCGCAGCATGGGGACGCGCCTCAATGCTGCATTGCGTTTCGCCGCGAATCCCCTGGACGCTTCGAACCGCGCCCGGCAAGAAGCGTTGGTGAATGACGTCGGCCAACGTGCCGACTCGACGGGGGGATTCCACATGGCACGCATCGCATTGGTGACGGGCGGCACGCGCGGCATCGGCGCAGCGATCAGCCGGGCGCTGACCGAGGCCGGGGTCAAGGTGGCGGCGAGCTACGCCGGCAACGACGACGCCGCCAACCGGTTCAAGGACGAGACCGGCATCCCGACCTTCAAATGGGACGTGGGCAGCTACGAGGCTTCGGCCGAGGGCGTGAAGCGCGTCGAGGAGGAGGTCGGCCCGGTCGACATCCTGGTCAACAACGCCGGCATCACCCGCGACGGGTTCTTTCACAAGATGACGCACGAGCAGTGGCGGGCCGTGCTGACCACCAACCTCGATTCGCTCTTCAACGTCACCCGCCCGGTGATCGACGGCATGCGGGCGCGCGGCTGGGGCCGGGTGGTCGTGATCTCGTCGATCAACGGCCAGAAGGGACAGATGGGGCAGGTGAACTATTCGGCCGCCAAGGCGGGCGACATCGGCTTCGTCAAGGCTTTGGCGCAGGAAAGCGCCAACAAGGGCATCACCGTCAACGCCATCTGCCCGGGCTACATCGGCACCGAGATGGTGCAGGCCATCGCCCCCGAGGTGCTGAAGTCCAAGATCCTGCCGCAGATCCCCGTCGGCCGCCTGGGCCTGCCCGAGGAGGTCGGCAAGGCCGTCGCCTATCTCGCCAGCGAGGACGCGTCCTTCGTCACCGGATCCGTGCTGTCGATCAACGGCGGCCAGCACATGTGACGCGCGGCCCGGTTCGACGACACCGGCGGCCGCCCCGTCCCACCCCGCTCCTTCCTGGGCGGGCCCATCGTCCCGGATCGGGCCCTGCGGGCCTGCTCGGGATTGGGTAGGCGGAGTCGTTTCAGGCCGCCGTCGGCCGGAAACCGGCGGCCGGGCCGCTCGACCGCCGGGAAACGCGAACGCGCGGCGTGCCCCGGCGGCAGCGGGGAAGCCCGCGACCGGCGCTCACTTCGGCGGTGGCGTCCATTGCGCGGCCTTGACGAAGCCGTCGGTGAAGCGCGTCCGGTCGATGTCCTGAACGATGGTGACGGCGCGCACGCCCATGTCCTTCGGGGCGAGCGCTTCGGGCCAGATATGGGCGCGGCCGTAGTCCGTCCCCCCCGAAACGTCGACGTCCATGAAGGCGTCGACCGACTTCGTCACCAGCGACGGGTCGACCGCGATGGCGGCCGCCATCTCGTCCCACAGCGGCAGCGGGTTGAAGTATTTCGACAGGTAGGCGGTGAGCGGCGTCTTCACCGCGGCGACGCGGTCCATCAGGGCACGGTCCATCATCACCGAGTTGGACACGTTGCCGACGGCCGTGATCTTGGGCCACGGCGCGGTGAGCGCGATGTGGGCCGCCTCGGGGTCGAAGATGAGGTTGAAGTCGGACGCGAAGTCGGCATCTCCCGTCACCGACTGCATCGACGTGTCGAGCAGCCCGCCCATGAAGACCAGCTGCTTCGCGTCCGCGGCGAAGCTCGGGTCCATGCGGATCGCGAGCGCGATGTCGGTCAAGGGGCCGGCGGCGATCACCGTCACCTGATGGGGATGCGCGTGCACCTGCTTGATGAGGAAGCTGGCGGCGAGGCCGCTCGCCGGCGGCGTCGTCGGCAGGCCTTCGTCGAGGTGGGGCAGCGCGGGTTGCTGCACCGGCACCTTGTCGATGGGCCCCAGCCCGCCCCAGGCCCCCTTCCACGGGATCCGGCCGAAGCGCTGCTCCCACGACTTCATCTCGGGCACCGTGCGCATCAGCGGGTAGGTGGCGCCGTTGACCACGGGGATGTCGGAGCGGCCGGCGATCTCGAGGAAGCGCAGGAGGCGCGCCGCTTCCTCGTTCTCCCAACCGTCCCCCGTGACGACGGTGAAGCCGAGCACGCCGACCTGCGGATCGGAGATCAGCGGCAGCAGGGCCTGCATGTCGGTGCCGCCCGGCCCGGCGAAATCGTTGTCCATGACGACCAGCACCTTCGGGGGCTCCGCGGCAGGGTCCTGCGCGGCCGCGGGCGCGGCCGGGCCGAACGCCAGGACCGCGGCGGCGAGCCCGAGCCGGATGGATCCGAGGCGGGCTGGACTTCTGGACGGCATCGCGGTGCGGCTCCGGTCGGGATCTGGCCAGCACCTTCGTGCGGGACGGCGCCCGGCGCAACCGTCATCGCGCGCGGATGCGCCGCGCCGCCGCCGCCATCCACTCGGCCGCGAAGGCCAGCAGCGCTCCCGCGACGGCGCCGCCGGCCTTCACCTCGAAATCGTGCCAGCGGCCGTGCCGCCCGGGGACGAGGCCCTGCGAGGCTTCGAGCAGCCCCGCGACGGCCAGGAGGCCGATCAGCCAGGCGAAGCGGTGCCGCGGATAGCCGAGCATGAGCAGGAAGCTCGCCATCGCGAAGGCGGCGAAGCGCTCCCTGTTCGGCCCGAAGTCCGTTTCGGGCCTCAACGCGATCGGCGACAGGGTCACGAAGGCCACATAGGCCAGCGTCAGCCAGAACAGGACGCGCGCCGCCCTCCGCAGCGCGGGGCTCAAAGCCTGCCCGAACACTGGAGCGCAACTGCGTCGCCTCGCGACGCGCGGCACGACGGGGACGGTGCGACGCCGGCCCGACAGGCCTTCAATGCTTGAAGTGCCGGATGCCGGTCATCACCATGGCGATGCCGGCCTTATCGGCGGCCTCGACCACCTCGGCGTCGCGCAGCGATCCGCCCGGCTGGATCACCGCCGTGATGCCCGCCGCCACCGCGGCCTCGAGCCCGTCGGCGAAGGGGAAGAAGGCGTCGGACGCCATGGCGGCGCCGGGCGCGAGGCTGTCACCCGCGCCGGCCGCCCGGGCGGCCTCCTGGGCCTTCCACACCGCGGTGCGGACCGAGTCGACCCGGCTCATCTGGCCGGCCCCGATGCCCACCGTCGCGCCGCCGCGCGCGAACACGATGGCGTTGGACTTGACGTGCTTCACCACGCGGAAGCCCAGGCGCAGGTCGTCCATCTCCTCGGACGTCGGGGCGCGCCGGGTCACCACCTTGAGGTCGGCGTCGTCCACGGTCGCGGCGTCGCGCTCCTGGACGAGGAAGCCGCCCGACACCGTGCGCCACAGCGTGCCGGGCTGGCGACGGTCCGGCAGGCCGCCGGTGAGCAGCAGCCGCAGGTTCTTCTTGGCGCCCAGGATGGCGCGCGCTTCGTCGTCCGCGTCGGGGGCGATGATGGCTTCCGTGAAGATCTTGGCGAGTTCGGTCGCGAGCGCGGCGTCGACGCGCCGGTTGACCGCCACCACGCCGCCGAAGGCCGAAACGGGGTCGCAGCGCAGGGCGCGGGCATAGGCTTCGGCCGGGGTCGCCCCCGTGCCCACGCCGCAAGGGTTGGCGTGCTTGATGATGGCGACGGCGGCCGGGCCGGCGGGGTCGAACTCGGCCACCAGCTCGAAGGCCGCGTCGGCGTCCCCGATGTTGTTGAACGACAGGGCCTTGCCCTGGATCAGTTTCGCCGATCCGACGCCCGGGCGGGCATCCAGCGTGCGGTAGAAGGCGGCTTTCTGGTGCGGGTTCTCGCCGTAGCGCAGCGGCTCCTGCAGGGTGCCGCCGAGCGCCCGGAAAGCCGGGGCCTCTTCGAGGGCGGTCGCGGCCAGGTGGTTGGCGATGGTGGCGTCGTAGGCGGCCGTCCGGGCATAGGCCTTCTGGGCGAGGCCGCGGCGGACGCGCAGGGTGGTGGTGCCGTCGTGCGCCTCCATCTCGGAGCGGACGAGCGCGTAATCGGCGACGTCGACCACGACCGCGACGTCGTCGTGGTTCTTGGCGGCCCCGCGGATCATCGCCGGGCCGCCGATGTCGATGTTCTCGACGCATTCTTCCGGCGTGCCGCCCCGCGCCACGGTGGCCTCGAACGGGTACAGGTTGACCACGAGGAGGTCGATCGGGCGGATGTTGTGCGCCAGCATGGCGGCCTCGTGGCTCGGGTTCTCGCGGACGGCGAGGAGCCCCCCGTGCACCAGCGGGTGCAGGGTCTTCAGCCGCCCGTCCATCATCTCGGGAAAGCCCGTCAGGTCGGCGACCTCGGTCACGGGCAGGCCCGCGGCGGCCAGCGCGTCGCGCGTACCGCCGGTGGACACCAGGGCGACGCCGCGCCCGTGCAGGAAGCGCGCGAAGTCGACGAGGCCCGCCTTGTCCGAAACCGAGAGCAGCGCGCGTTCGATGCGGCGCAGATCGCTTGCCATGCCGTTGAGATCCCCGAAACCGTCAAGTCCAGCGGCGCTTAGCACGGTGAAGGGACGGTGCGAACCCCGGCGGGTCAGGGGCGCCGGGGTCGACGGGGCCGGCGGCGGAACGCGCCGGCGCATTCGGCGCCGTAGATGCTCGCCACGATGCCGAGCGGTACGACGACGAAAAGCTCCAATAGACCGGCGAACGGTGTCGCAGCGACCATCAGCATGGCCGTCCCCTCCCGCGCGGGCCGCATTCGCGCGCCCCGTCGCTCCCGCCATCGAACACCCGCCGGGTCGGGTTGTCGCCTCACGTTGTCGTGAGCCCGCCGGCCCGCGTCAGGCGGGGTCGTCGCCGTCCCGGCGCGACAGCGACCAGCGGACCGCCGTCACGTCCAGGGCGCGGCCGTGGACGACGATCTGCTCGGTCCGGCGCGGCCCCTCGGCCTGGGCGAAGAAGATGCTTTCCTCGATGGCGACCGGGACGCCGCCCGCCTCGAACAGCCAGGGCGCGCCGTCCGGCCCCGCGACCAGCACGGCCGCGCCGCGGCGGGCCGGCACGGCGCGCAGGCCCGGATGGAGGTGAAAGCGGACCGCGAAGGCGAAGCGGCCCGGGCGAACGCCCGCCACGGCCTCCAGGCGGTCCTCGCCGTGGAGCTGCAGGCCGTCCGGCGACAGCCAAAGGCGGCGCGCATGGAGATAGCCGGCGCCCCGCGCGTAGCCGTCGTGCGACAGCGCCAGCGTGGCGCCGTCCGGCCGCTCGACCGCGACGGCGCGCGGGCCGGCGTAGAGCAGGCCGCGCAGCGGGCCCGACCTGGCGAAGCGCGACGACGACCGGTCGGCCAGCACCAGCGTCGAATGCGCCGCCGTGGCCCGCGACGCGTCCCGCGCCAGGGCTTGGACGGCGGCCGGCGCCCCGCAGTTGACGACGATGCGCTGCGGCCCATGCGAGAACTCGAAGGCCAGCGTGCCCGCATGCGCGGCCCCCGCGAAGGCGGGCGGCGGCGGGAGGCCCGCGTCGACGATCAGGGTCGCGTCACCGGCGTCGAGCCGCTGGTAGCCGGAGAACCGCGCGTCGTCCCGCACCGCGCCGCGGTCGTCGTAGGCCAGCACGGTGGCGAGGACGTCGGGCCGCGTCACGCCCATGCCGTTGAACAGGGCCAGCGTCCCGTCGCCGTGGCGGAAGCAGCGCACCATCGGCATCATGCGGTCGATGGCGGCCGGCAGGGCCGGCGGCGGCGGCACGCCGCGCGCCGCGTAGGCCTGCCTCAGCGGCAGAAGGTCGAGCAGCAGGTCGAGCAGCGCCTGGGGCTGCCGGCTCACATGGCCGCCGTCGGGCAGGATCTGTCGCCCGAGCTCGTCGGCGAGCAGGCGCGACGCGCGGCGCTGGAGGCGCCCCATCCCTTCCGCGCACAGCGAGAGTTCGCACAGCGCCACCAGGGCGGTGAGGCGGGGCACGCCGCCGAGCCCCCGGTC
The DNA here is from genome assembly GCF_004137685.1 of Lichenibacterium minor. GTDB lineage: Bacteria > Pseudomonadota > Alphaproteobacteria > Rhizobiales > Beijerinckiaceae > Lichenihabitans > Lichenihabitans minor. Next base: position 69,222 of record NZ_QYBB01000003.1, read on the forward strand.
GACGGCGCCGAGCAGCGCGTCCGCCTGGCGGGCCAGGCTGCGGGTGAAGCGGCGGTAGAACACGCCGTCGGCGCCGTCCAGGATCAGCGGCGCCTGGCTCAGCCAGGACAGGAGCCGCCGCGCCACGACCTCGGGCCGGCCGCCGGGCGCGGCCCCGCTCCGCCCTCGCCCGATGATCCAATCGCCCACGAGCGCTCGGGCGTTGACGCGGGCGAGCGCCGTGTCGGCGGCGCGCAGGTGCCGCAGCCATCCGAACCCGGCGAGCGCGGCCGCCCAGGCATCCGACGGCGGCTCCACCTCGAACGGGGACGCCCCGCGGGTGTTCACCGCCTTCCCGTCGAAGGCGAAATAGCCGGAATACACGTCCTCGGCGACGGTCGGGTCCGCCGTGCGGATGTCCTGCGGGGCGATGAGCAGGCGCTCGGGGACGCGGCTGCGGCGGGTCGCCAGCGCGCGGAAGGGCCGCCGCGCCGCCAGCCCGAGCCGTGTCGCGCCCCGCCCGAGGACGAGGGCCGCCAAACGGGCGCGGTCCGCGACGGTCTCGTCCTCCACGCCGCGCCACCCCGCCCGATCGACGCCCGACTCGGGGCCGCCCTCCGGCGAAGGATCGTCCGACAGGGTTAATTCGTCCTTACCACGCCCTTCTTCAGGATGAGGTTGCCGTACAAGCGCCGCTCGCCGGTGGCCACCACGGCGAAGCAGCCCGCCACGCGGGCGTAGAAGGCGTAGCGCTCGAGCTTGTTGAGCGTGAACTCGGTGGTCTCGTGGCGGGCCAGCGCGTCGCGGAAAGCGTCGAAGATCGGCTGCTCGGCCTCGGGGTCGTCCACCACCGCCATGCACCAGGCGGCCTCGGGCACGAAGTCGTCGAGCGGCATGACGGACAGAACGGCGTTGGCGGCCGCTTCGGCCGACACGCCGTCGAGCCGGACCACCGGCGGGCCCGACGAGGCCGCGGGGTAGTTGCCGTCGACGATGGCGATCTCGTCGCCGTGGCCCATGGCGCGCAGGGCGGACAGGAGGTCCGGCGTGAGCAGCGGATCGAGGCCTTTCAGCATGGGGTCGTCTCCTGGTGGGCGTCGGCGGTGGGCTGATCGTCCGAAACCCGGCCGGTCCGGCCGGGTCGCGTTTCAGGGCGCCTTGGCGACGGCCGCCTTCTGCAGCGCCACGAGGTCGGCGATGCCGGCGCGGGCGAGCGACAGCATGCCGCCGAGTTGTTCTTCCGTGAAGGGGGCGTTCTCGGCCGTGGCCTGCACCTCGACGAGGCCGCCCGCGCCCGTGACGACGAAATTGGCGTCCGTTTCCGCCGACGAGTCCTCGGCGTAATCGAGGTCGAGCACGACCTCGCCCTTCACCACGCCGCAGGACACGGCGGCGACGTGGTCGCGCAACGGCATGTGCTTGATCATGGAGCGGCGGTGCATCCAGGCCAGGCAGTCGTGCAGCGCCACCCAGGCGCCCGTGATGGCGGCCGTGCGGGTGCCGCCGTCGGCCTGGATCACGTCGCAGTCGACGACGACCTGGCGCTCGCCCATGCCCTGGAGGTCGACCACGGCGCGCAGGCTGCGGCCGATCAGGCGCTGGATCTCGTGGGTGCGGCCGGACGGGCGGCCGGACGCCGATTCGCGCTTGGTGCGGGACGCGGTGGCGCGCGGCAGCATGGCATATTCGGCCGTCACCCAGCCCCGCCCCTGCCCGCGCAGCCACGGCGGCGGCTTGTCCTCCAGCGAGGCCGCGCAGAGCACGTGCGTGTCGCCGAACTTCACGAGGCAGGAGCCTTCCGCGTAGCGGGCCACGCCGCGCTCGATCGTGACGGGGCGCAGCGCGGACGGCGCGCGGTTCGAGGGACGCATGGCGGGGATCTCCAGGGCGCGACGGCGGCCGGCGCTCGCCGCGCCGTCGGGCGCGGGACACGGCTTCTAGGGCAACCGGCATCCTGGGGCAACGCGGGGCGCGAGCCGCGGCCGAACCCCGCGGATGCGAGGTCCGGCGCGCGGCGCGCTCCTCACATGCCGAGCTGCTTCATCGTGTAATAGTCGCCGTCCACCAGGACCTGCTTCCAGTTCGCCTTGGTGACGAGGACGGGGTTGAGCAGGTAGGTGGGCACCACCTTCTTGCCGTTGTCGTAGGTCTTGGCGTCGTTGACCTGGGGCTGCGAGCCGGTCAGCAACGCGTCCACCATGCCGACCACGACCTTGGCGAGGTCCCGCGTGTCCTTGTAGATCGACGACGTCTGCTCGCCGGCGATGATGGACTTCACGGACTGCACCTGGCAGTCCTGGCCGGTGACGACCGGCAGCTTCATGTTGCCGGAGCCGTAGCCGACGCCCTTCAGGGACGACAGGATGCCGACCGCGATGTTGTCGTTCGGGGCCAGCACGGCGTCGAGCTTCTTGTTGGTGTAATAGGCGCTGAGCAGGTTATCCATGCGCGACTGGGCGGTCGCGGCGTCCCACTTGGGCGTGGACACGACCTTCATGCCGGACTGCCCGCTTTGAACGACCAGCTTCTTGCTGTCGATGTAGGGGCCCAGCATCGACAGGGCGCCGTTGTAGAAGAAGTAGGCGTTGTTGTCGTCGGGCGAGCCGCCGAAGAGCTCGATGTTGAACGGGCCCTTGCCGTCCTTCAGGCCGAGGCTCTCGACGATGCTGGTGCCCTGCAGCACGCCGACCTTGAAGTTGTCGAACGTGGCGTAATAGTCGACATTGGGCGAGTTGCGGATGAGGCGGTCGTAGGCGATAACCTTGACGCCGGCATCGTGGGCCTTCTGCAGGACGTCGGTCAGGGTCGTGCCGTCGATGGCGGCGATCACCAGGACCTTGACGCCCTTCGTGACCATGTTCTCGACCTGGGCGAGCTGGTTGGGGATGTCGTCGTCGGCATATTGCAGGTCGACGCTGTAGCCCTTCGCCTGCAGCTGCTTGACCATGTTGTTGCCGTCGTCGATCCAACGCTGGGTCGTCTTCTCCGGCATCGAAACGCCGATGAGGCCCTTGTCGGCCGCCCAAGCCGTCCGCAGGCCGAGCCCGAACGTGGCCGCGCCGCTCAGCGCCAGCGTGCCGAAAGTCCTTCTGGTGATCATGCGTCTCTCCCTCTGGTTCGCCGGGCGGAAGCGTGCCTTCATGGCGCCGTTCAGATCCACCGCGGCGCAGTTTGCCATCGTGACGTACGTAAATCAACGCCACGGTCGCATTTCCGGCAGAACCGAGGCCTCGCCCCGTCGCGACGCCGCAAACGGGCAGGAAAATCCCGAGCGAGCGCCGGCTTGATTTGCGGCGTGAAGGATGATTGACGTACATCAACACGACAAAAGGACGGAACACGATGGAGGGAGGGCGGCCGGCGACGGCGGGCGATGTGGCCGTGGCGGCCGGCGTGAGCCTCGCCACGGTGGACCGCGTGCTCAACGGGCGGCCCGGGGTGCGCGACGTCACCGCCCGGGCGGTGCAGGACGCCGTGGAGCGGCTCGGCTTCCGCCGCGACCTGGCGGCGGCCAACCTCGCCCGCGGCCGGCGCTACCGGTTCCGCTTCCTCGTGCCGGACCTGCCGCAGAACAGCTTCATGCAGGCCGTCCGGCACGAGATCGACGCCGCCGCGGCGCGGGGGCTGGACCAGCGCATGACGCTGACGGTGGAAACCTACGCGGCCTTCGACCCGCTCGACCTGGCGCGCCAGCTCGGGGCCCGCCGCGGGCGGGACGCCATGGGCATCGCCGTGGTGGCGGTGGACGCCCCCGAGGTGCGCGACGCGATCGCCCGGCTGCACGCCGACGGCATCGCGGTCGTCACCATGGTGTCCGACGCCACGCCGTCGCGGCGCACCTGCTTCATCGGCCCCGACAACGTCGCGGCCGGCCGCGTGGCGGCGTCCCTGCTGGGGCGGTTCGTCGGCGGCCGGCGCGGCCGGGTGCTGACGGTGGCGGGGCGGATGACGCTGCGCGACCACGCGGAGCGCCGGCTCGGCTTCGCGCAAACGATGGAGCGCGACTTCCCCGCCCTGTCGCTGCTGCCCGTCGCCGAGGGCCTCGATGATTGGGCCGTGACGGAGCCGATCGTGACCGAGGCGCTGCGGGCCTGCCCCGACCTCGTGGGCATCTACAGCATGGGGGCGGGCAACCGCGGCATCGTCGCCGCGCTCGAAGCCGCGGGCCGGGCCGGCGACGTCGTCGCGGTCGGGCACGAGCTGACGCCCTTCATGCGCGAAGCCCTGCTCGGCGGCACCTTCGACGCCGCCATCAACCAGGACCCGTCGGACGAGGTGCGCAGGGCCGTGCAGACCCTCAAAGCCCTCGCGGACGGGCGGGACGACTTCCGACCCGATCCGGTGCGGATCGACATCTACCTGAAGGACAACCTGCCGTGACGATCTTTTCCGACATGCCGACGGTCCGCTTCGAGGGGCCGGACTCCACCAATCCCCTGGCCTACCGCCATTACGACGCCGACCGCGTCGTGCTGGGCCGGCCGCTGCGCGACCACCTGCGCCTGGCCGTGTGCTACTGGCACAGCTTCGTGATGAACGGGGCCGACCCGTTCGGCGCCCCCACGATCGCGCGGCCCTGGATGGGCGGCGACGCCATGGCGGCGGCCCGGGCCAAGGCGGACGCCGCCTTCGACCTGTTCCGCGTGCTCGATGTGCCCTTCTACACGTTCCACGACCGCGACATCGCGCCCGAAGGCGACACCCTCGCGGCGACCCTGGCCAACACGCGGGCCGTGGGCGAGGTGCTGGCCGAGAAGCAGGCCGCCACGGGTGTGAAGCTGCTGTGGGGCACCGCCAACCTGTTCAGCCACCCGCGCTTCATGGCGGGGGCGGCCACCAACCCGGATCCGGACGTGTTCGCCTGGTCGGCCGCGACGGTGAAGACCGCGCTCGAGCTGACGCACGGCCTCGGCGGCGCCAACTACGTGATGTGGGGCGGTCGCGAGGGCTACGAGACGCTGCTCAACACCGACCTCAAGCGCGAGCTCGACCAGATGGGGCGGTTCCTGGCGCTGGTGGTCGACCACAAGCACCGGATCGGCTTCCAGGGCCCGATCCTCATCGAGCCGAAGCCGAAGGAGCCCTCCAAGCACCAGTACGACTTCGACGCCGCCACCGTCTACGGGTTCCTCCGGCACTACGGGCTCGAGAAGGACGTCAAGTTGAACCTCGAGGAGAACCACGCCATCCTCGCCGGCCACACGTTCGAACACGAGATCGCGGTCGCGAACGCCTTCGGCATCCTGGGCTCGCTGGACGTCAACCGCGGCGACCCGCTGCTCGGCTGGGACACCGACCAGTTCCCCAACGACGTGCCGCAGCTCACGCTGGCGTTCCACGAGATGATCAAGGGCGGCGGCCTGACGACCGGCGGCCTGAACTTCGACGCCAAGGTCAGGCGGCAGTCGATCGACGCCGAGGACCTGGTGCACGCCCATGTGGGCGGAATCGACGTTTGCGCGCAGGCCTTTTTGGCCGCCGCCCGCCTGGTCGAAGCCGGCAAGCTGGCCGGCGCGGTGGCGGAGCGCTACGCGGGATGGGACCGCCCCGGTCACGCCGCGCTCGGCGGCAGCCTGGAGGAGATCGCGGCCGCGGCGGAAGCCCGGGCGCTGGCCCCAAGCCCGCGCTCCGGACGGCAGGAGATGCTGGAAAACATCGTCGCCCGCGCGTGACGGCGAAACGAAAAGGCCGGCCCTCGCGGGCCGGCCTTTTCGTTCACCGCGATGGGAAAACCTTTGATCGCCGGCCGGGGAAGGCGCGGCGCCCCGGGCGGGCGCCGCCGTCGTGGCGGCGGGATCGCCCGCGCGATCCCGCCGGGGTCGGCGACGCCGAAGCCGGTCAGGCCTCGCTGTCGAGCTTGTCGACGGTCGCGGCCGGCACGCCGGCGAGGTTGTTCGACAGCAGGTACTTCGGGGCCGTGCCCATCCAGTGCTTGAGGGTGATCTCCTCGAACTTGCCGGCGTTCCAGGTCTGGATGATCTCCAGGTCCTCGTCGCCGGTGTTCAGCATGGCGTGGCCGTAGCCCTGCGGCACGTAGGCGGAATCGCCGGCCTTGACGTCGGCCACCTTGCCGCGGCCGCCCGAGCCGAACAGCGCGATCTGCCCCTTGCCCTTAAGGTAGTACTGGAACTCATCGGCGTTGGGGTTCCAATGCAGTTCCTTGATCTGGCCGGGCTTGATCACCATGCGGGCGCCCGACATCGTCGTCTGGATGGGCCACTCGTCGACGGTGGCGAGGTGGAAGGAACCGCCGTCGAAGTCGCGCTTGGCGCGCGGGTCGTCGAGGAGCCGGAACTTGTGGGTCGACTCCTTCGGCCAGGGCGCGTCGCGCGCCTCCGACACGGGCACCACCGGGCCGGACTGGATGTAGGTTTCACCCTTGGGGAAAGCGTCGAAGGCGGCGGGGGTCAGGCCGAGGCTCTTCGCCAGCATGTCGTGGGGCGAAACGTCGACCCAGTCGGTGATCGAAAAGGTGCCGTGCTCGGAGAAGGAGCCGTTGTCGAAGTTCAGGATGAAGTGGCAGGGCTTGTCGCCGATGGTCTGGATCGAATGGCCGTGGCCCTTCGGGAAGAACCACAGGTCGCCCGGCTTGTAGTTGTTGACCTCGGTCTGGCCCGACGGGTCGAGCACGACCGTCTGGCACTGGCCGTCAATCACGTAGGCCCACTCGGCCGCGATGGCGTGCCAATGGAGCTCGCGCGACGCGCCGGGGTTCAGGAACATGTGCACGGCCGCGATGCCGGTCGCGATCGGCAGCGAGTGGACGGTGGTCTCCTTGGCCCAGCCGCCCGACGTGATCTTCGGCTTCGAACCGTCGAGCGAGCGCGTGAAGGCCGGCATCTCGCCGATGTCCTTCGCGTCGTGGTAGGCGACGGGCGCGCCGGGCTGGAGCTGCTGGGCGTCGCGGCCGAAGCCGCCCTGCCCGGCCTGACCCTTGTCGTCGGTCGTCGTCGGGGTGCCGGCCACGGCCGCGCCCGTCAGCGCCACGAGGCCGCCCGCGCCGAGCGCGGCGGTGCCCAGGAAATTGCGCCTGCTGGTATCCATCATGACCTCCCATGTCGTTTCGGGGCGCCGCGGGAACAGACCCGGCCCGATCGAACCCGGCCGAAGCAGACCGTCCCGCGGCGGACCCGGCGAAACGCTGTTGCATGCACTAGCGTCAGTCGAGCGCTGCCGCAATTGTCGGGCGACGGCGGCGTCTTAAAATGTTTTTTAGGTCCGGGCCGCGGCGGGCTCAGCTCCCCGTGGTGTCGGAGATGTAGCGGCCCAACGCGCTGGCGGCATTGAACATGTGGGCGCGCATGCGCCGCGCCGCGAGCTCGCCGTCGCCTTCCGCGATCGCGGCCAGCACCTGCGCGTGCTCGTCGTGCGAGGCCGCGATGCGGTCGCCGTGGCGGAGCTGGGTGCGGCGGAACACGTCGAGCCGCGCCCGGATGGCGACGGCCTGTTCGGCCATGAAGCCGTTGTGGGTGGCGACGTAGAGCAGGCCGTGGAAGTCGCGGTTGAACCGCTCGTAGGCGTCGAGGTCGCGCCCCGCGACGAAGGCCCGCGACGCTTCGTGAAGCTCGTTGAGGCGGCCCCGCTCGATCGGCGTCATGCGGTGGGTGGCGATCCGCACGCACATGGTCTCGACCTCCGCGATGGTTTCGAACATGTCCATGATGCGGGCCGGCGTGAGGCGGGTCACCACCACGCCGCGCCGGGGCCGGACCTCGACGAGGCCCGAAACGGCCAGTTGGCGCAGGGCTTCCCGGACCGGGGTGCGCGACGCGCCGAACCGGTCCGCGAGGGTCTGCTCGTCGAGGCCCGTCCCGGCCCCGAGCTGTCCGGAGGCGATCTCGTCCGTCAGGGCGTTGCGGATGCGGTCCGACAGCAGCCTGCCGTCGCCGACGTCGGCGCCCGGCTCGGGCCGCGCTTCGCCGTGGCAGGGGGGCACGGGCCGCGCCTCCCTCACCGCGGCAGGGGCTGGCCGCGCGTTTCGGCCGCGAAGGGGATCACGAGCAGGCCGAACCCGAACGCCACCGCGGTCCAGGCCACGGGCGTGCCCAGCGTGCCCATGCCGTGCACGGCGGCGCCGAGCGCGAAGTTGACGCCGGCGCCGATGAAGCGGCCCACGGACGTGCAGAACGCGAAGGCGGTGGCCCGCACGTCCGTGCCGAACAGCTCGGGCAGCCACAGCGAGAAGAGCGCGAAGTTGGCCCCCGAGAAGCCGAGAAAGAACAGCAGCGTCAGGAACGTCGGCAGCGCCCGCTCCGGCGGCAGGTAGAAGGCCCAGCCGAAGCTCAGCGCCACGAACACCAGCATTCCGGAAAAGAACAGCGCCAGCGTGGCGCGGCGACCCAGGCGTTCGGCCATCATCGGCACGACGAGGCAGCCCAGGACGGTCCCGAGCGACAGGATGGCGGTGCCGTAGGACGCGAAGCGCACGGCTTCCGCGGGGGCGTAGCCGGCGCCCTTGGCCAACGTGATGGCGGCCGCGGGCTCGTAGACCGAGCCGGCCCACAGGCCGATGATCGCGACGGTCAGGAGCGTCGACATGACGAGTGTCCGCGTCCGGTACTGCGGCCCGAAGATCTGCAGCAGCGGGCTGACGCGCTTCGCCCCGGCCTCGTGCAGGGCTTCCCAGCGCTCGGGCTCCTTCACCTTGAACAGGGTGACCACCGACACGACCACCGGAAACAGCCCGCACAGGAACATGGCGCGCCAGCCGTAGACCGCGCCGACCGTGGCGTTGAGGGCCGCGGCGGCAAAGAACCCGAAGTAATAGCCGCTCTGCAGGTAGCCGGCGCCCATCTTGCGCCGGTCTTCCGGCCAGGCTTCGGCCACGTAGGTCCCCGCCATGGCCCATTCGCCGCCGATGCCGATGCCGGCGAGGAAGCGGAACAGCGCCAACTCGTAGACGTTCTGCGACAGCGCCGCCGCGCCGGTGAAGACCGAGTAGATCAGCACGGTGGCGGCCAGCGTCCGGGTGCGGCCGAAGCGGTCGCCGATCGGCCCCCACACGAAGGACAGCCCCCAGCCGACCAGGAACAGCGCGAACAGGATCGAGCCGATGTAGCCGGTGTTGGCCGGGGTGGCTTCGATGCCGGAGCGGGGCAGGAGTTCGGTCAGGGCGGGGATGAGGACGAGGGCGTAGATCACGCTGTCCATGCCGTCGAGCAGCCAACCCGCCCAGGCGGCCCAGAACCCGACGATCTGGTCCCGGTCGAGCGGTGTGCGGCGCGGTCGCACGCCCCCGAGCGTCCCGTCGTCGATCGATCCCGACATCGCGTGTCCTCCGCCCCACCGAGCGACGGGCATGCCGACGCATCCCCGCCGCGCCGCGCCGCACGAGCGGCGGCGCGTTCGCGCTCCCGGCGGTCGAGACTTTCGACCGCCGCCATCGACGGGCGCCGCGGCGAGGAAGGGCGTGGACGCGGCCGACCCCGTCGGCCGCGTCGCAGCGGCGTTTCCAACCCTCGCGGCGGCCATCGCCGCCTGGGGACCCGTCGGCGATGGCGCCGCGGTTCCCGATCCGTCGCAGGTCTGCGCCTGCTGCAGGTCAGCATGCACGGAAACGGGACGATTGCAATCCTGTATGCGCCGGGGCGAGAAGTTCGCGGCAAAAAATGCAATATGGCTTGAACCCGGCCTCTTTGCTTTTAGTTTGCGCCGCGAGGGGCCCCGGTCGGGCGCCACAGCCGGGATGTCGCCATGAGGGACTGGAGCCGGGACGGGACGGCCAGGGACGAGCGCGTCGCGGCGGGGCGGGTGCTCGCCCGGGGCAAGGCGGTTCACCGCGACGACGCCGCGAAGCTCCTGGAAGCGCTGCTGAAGCCCGGCGACCGGGTGTGCCTGGAAGGTGACAACCAGAAGCAGGCGGACCTGCTCGCCGAAGCGTTGACGCGGGTGGACCCGGCGGTGGTCCACGACCTCCACATGGTGCAGTCCGGCGTCGTGCTGCCCGAACATCTCGACGTGTTCGAATCCGGCATCGCCAAGCGGCTCGACTATTCCTATTCGGGGCCGCAGGCGGCGCGCGTGGCGCGGATGCTGTTCGGGGGAAAGATCGAGCTCGGCGCGGTCCACACCTACCTCGAACTCTTCGCCCGCTATTTCATCGATCTCACGCCCCATGTGGCGCTGATCGCCGCCGTGTCGGCGGACCGCGACGGCAACCTGTACACCGGCCCCAACACGGAGGACACGCCGACCGTGGTCGAGGCCACCACGTTCAAGAACGGCGTGGTGGTGGCGCAGGTCAACGAGATCGTCGACCGCGTGCCGCGCGTCGACATCCCGGGGGACCGGGTGCATTTCGTCGTGGAAGCCGGGCGGCCGTTCTACGTCGAGCCGCTGTTCACCCGCGACCCCGGCGCCGTGACGGAAACCCAGATCCTCACCGCCATGCTGGCCATCAAGGGCATCTACGCGCCCTACGCGGTCAAGCGCCTCAACCACGGGATCGGCTTCAACACCGCCGCCATCGAGCTCCTGCTTCCCACCTACGCCGACCGCCTGGGGCTGAAGGGCGAAATCTGCACCCATTGGGCGCTGAACCCGCACCCGACGCTGATCCCCGCCATTGAATCGGGATGGGTGGAGCAGATCCACTCCTTCGGCTCGGAGGTCGGCATGGACGACTACATCCGGGCCCGGCCGGACGTGTATTTCACCGGGGCCGACGGGTCGCTGCGCTCGAACCGCGCCTTCTGCCAGACGGCGGGCCTCTACGCCTGCGACATGTTCATCGGCTCGACGCTGCAGATCGACCTCGCCGGCCATTCCTCGACCGTGACGACGAGCCGGGTGGCGGGCTTCGGCGGCGCGCCCAACATGGGCTCTGACCCGCGCGGCCGCCGCCACCCCTCCGCCCCCTGGCTGAAGGCCGGGCGGGAAGCCGACCCCGACGCCCCGGCGCCGCTCCGGCGCGGCCGCAAGCTCGTGGTGCAGATCGGGGAAACCTTCGGGGACGGCAACGTGCCGCTGTTCGTCGAGAAGCTCGACGCGCTGAACCTCGCCGAAAAGCTCGACCTCGAGCTCGCGCCCGTGATGGTCTACGCCGACGACACGACCCACATCGTCACGGAGGAAGGCGTCGCCAACCTCCTGCTGTGCCGCAGCCCGGCCGAACGCGAGCAGGCCATCCGCGGCGTCGCGGGCTACACCGAGATCGGCCGCGGGCGGGACCGCGCGATGGTGGAACGGCTGCGCGCCCGCAAGGTCATCCAAAGGCCCGAGGACCTCGGCGTCGACCCGCTCGACGCCGACCGGAGCCTGCTGGCGGCGCGCTCCGTCAAGGACCTCGTGCACTGGTCGGGCGGGCTCTACGCCCCGCCGGCCAAGTTCCGGAACTGGTGAACGGTCCCGGGGGAACCCGCGCCGCCGCCCGCCAACGCCGTCCCGATCGCGCCCTCCCGAGAAGGCCACCCCCGATGGAAAACCTGACCTACCGCCACAAGGCCAAAACGCGCGCGCCGGGCGACAAGCCGCTCGCGCTCGTGGGCGTCGTGGCTTCGGGCAACCTCGAAGTGCTGGTCGAGCGGGTTCTGCCCGACACCGACTGCGAGGTCGCCATCGCCACCACCGCCAAGGGGTTCGGCGACGTGTGGGCCGCCGTGGTGTCCGACTTCGTCGAGCGCCGCTCGCCGGGCGGCCTGCGCCTGTCGATCAACGACGGCGGCGCGCGCCCCGACACGGTGGCGCTGCGCCTGTCGCAGGCCGTGCGATCCTTGGAGGAAGGCCGATGAGCGACCTCACACCCGGGGGAACGTCGGAAAGCGGCCGCGGCGGCGTGAGCTGGTACGAGGCTTCGGCCCGCCAGCGCGTGCGCCTGCTGCTCGACGCGGGCAGCTTCACCGAGTTCGTCGGCCCCGAGCAGCGCGAAACGAGCCCGCACCTCCAGGTCTTCGACCTGCCCGAGCAGTTCGACGACGGCATGGTGGTGGGGGCCGGCACGCTGGGCGGCGGGGCCGTGCTGGTCGCCGCCCAGGAGGGGCGCTTCATGGGCGGCGCCTTCGGCGAAGTCCACGGCGCCAAGCTCACCGGCCTGCTTCGCGCCGCGCGGGACCTGACGTCGACGCCCGTGTTGATCCTGTTCGACACCGGCGGCGTGCGCCTCCAGGAAGCCAACGCCGGCGAACTCGCCATCGCGGAGATCATGCGGGCCGTGGTGGAGGCGCGCCATGCCGGCGTGACGGTCTTGGGCCTCGTCGGCGGCCGCAGCGGCTGCTTCGGCGGCGGCGGGCTGATCGCGGGCTGCTGCTCGGCGCTCGCCGTGTCGGAACAGGGCCGCATCGGCGTGTCGGGCCCGGAGGTGATCGAGACCAACCGCGGCGTCGAGGAGTTCGACTCCAAGGACCGCCCGCTCGTGTGGCGCACCACCGGCGGCAAGCACCGCCGGCTGATCGGCGGCGCCGACGCCTTCGCGGACGACACCGTGGACGCGTTTCGCGCCTGCGCCCTCGACCTGCTGCGGACGACGGGGCCGCTGACGCTCGACACGCTGCGGAACGAGCAGGCGCGCCTGCGGGAGCGCCTCGACCGCTTCGGCGCCTGCGCCGACGCCCGCGACGTGTGGGCGAAGCGGGGCGTCGACGACGCCGGGGCCGTGCCGGGCCTGCCCGCCGACGATTTCATCGCCCTCGCGGGCCGTGTCGCGGAGCCCTCGCATGACGCTCGATGAGATCCTGCAGTCGCTGTTCCCCGACGGCCACGACATCGCCCGCACCGACGGGCTGCTGTCGGGCTCGGCCACGATGAAGGGCGGCGCCGTCGCGGCGGTGATCGGCGTGGAAGGGCGCGCGCCGCTGGGCGTCGACGGGGCGCTGAAGCTCGGCGGCCACGTCCTCGACGCGCTGGAGCGGGGCGGCGACGCCCCGGTGATCGTGCTGGTCGACAGCGACAGCCAGCGCATGAGCAAGCGCGACGAGCTCCTGGGCCTGAACGAGTTCCTGGCCCACCTCGCCAAGGGCCTGATCCTCGCCGACCTCCGGGGCCGGCCGACCGTGGGCATCCTGTACGGGCACACGGCCGCGGGCGCCTTCATCGCCACCGCGCTGGCCACGCGGGTGCTCGTCGGGCTGCCCGGCGCCGAACCCGAGGTGATGGACCTGCCGTCCATGGCGCGGGTGACGAAGCTGTCCGTCGAGGTTCTGACGGAGAAGGCGCGGTCGACCCCGGTCTTCGCGCCCGGGCTCGACAACCTCGCACGGACGGGCGGCGTGCTGGAAACGTGGGACCCGTCGAAGCCCCTCGCCGACCAGCTCGCCGCCGTGCTCGGCCGCGCCGACACGCGCGACCGGCGCGACGCGCTCGGCAAGGAGCGGGGCGGACGGCCCAAGGCGGCCGACATCGCCGAGCGGGTGCGTGAGCTCGCGACCCGCGCGGGCTGACGCGCCGCACCGGGCCCGGGACCCTGACGGCGTGGCGGCGCTGGCCGTCGACGGGCTCGACCGCGAGGTGGACGCCTGGCCGAAGCCGGGCCTGGTGAGCCGGATCGATCCGGGCAGCCACGACGACATGGATGCCGGCACGTTCCGCCGCAGCGCGGCCGCGCTCCGCCCGCACTTCGCCGCGCTGGCCGGGGCGGGGCGCGCGGGCGCCGGGATGGGGCGCCTGCGCGCCCTCGGCATCGCGGCGGAAGCCGACATGCTGGCGGCGACCGGCGGGGTGAACACGCATCGCGGCGCCATCTTCGGCCTGGGGCTGTTGTGCGCGGCCGCCGGGGCGGCGGACCGTCTCCCTTCGGCGGACACGGGCGAAACCGTTCCACGGCCCGCGCCATCCACCCTCGGCGACGCGGTCGCCGCCCTGTGGGGTGCCGCCATCCTGGACGGCCCCGCGCCGCTCCGTTCCCACGGTGCCGCGGCGCGCCGCCTGCACGGGGCGGGCGGCGCGCGCGCCGAGGCCGCCGCCGGCTTCCCGACCCTCTACCGCGTCGGCCTGCCCGCGCTCCGCCACGGCCGCCGCCTGGCACCCGGCGACGACGAAGCGGCCCGCGTGCACTGCTGCTTCGCCCTCGTGGCCGCCCTCGAAGACACCAGCGTCCTCCACCGCGGCGGCCCGGACGGCCTCGCCTTCGCGCGCCGCGAGGCCGCGGCCTTCACGGCCCGCGGCGGCGTCGGCGCGCCCGGCTGGCGCGGCGACGCGCTCCGCATCCACCGCGCCTTCGTCGAGCGCCGCCTGAGCCCCGGCGGCTCGGCGGACCTCCTCGCCATGACGCTGTTCGTCGACGCCTGGGAGGCGCCATGACCCTCGCCCTGCTCTGCTCCGGCCAGGGGCCGCAACACCCCGCGATGTTCGCCGTCACGGGCGACGCGCCCGCGGCGGCCCGCCTGTTCGACCATGCCGCCGCCCTGCTCGGCGGCCGCGACCCACGCGCGCTCGTGCGCGACGCCGACGACGCGACGCTGCACGGGAACCGCGTCGGCCAGGTGCTCTGCACGCTGCAGGCCGTGGCGGCGCTGGCCGCCCTGCCCGGTCTGGTCGCAGGCCGGCGCATCGTGGCGGGATACAGCGTCGGCGAACTCGGGGCCTGGGCGGCGGCGGGGCTGATCCGCCCCGAAGCGGCGCTCGACCTCGCGGTCGCGCGCGCCGCCGCCATGGACGCCGCGAGCGAGCCCGGGGACGGGCTGCTCTTCGTGCGCGGCCTCGGCCGCGGTGCGGTGGACCGCCTGTGCGGCGAACACGGCGGCGCGGTGGCGATCGTCAATCCGGGCGACGCCCTCGTGCTCGGCGGCTCGGCGGGGGAGCTCACGGCCTTGGAAGGGGCCGCGCGGGCGGCCGGCGCGGGGCGCGTCGTACGGGTCGGCGTCCGGGTCGCGTCGCACACGGCCAGGCTGGCGGCGGCCTCGACGGCTTTCCGGGACGCGCTGTCCGCCGCCGAGGTCGCGACGCGGGTGCCGCCCGGGGTGCGGCTGCTGAGCGGGGTCGACGCCGCCCCCGTGCTGGACGTTTGGGCCGGGCTGGACAAGCTGGCGCGGCAGATCTCGACGACGATCCGCTGGGCGGACGGCCTCGCGGCGGCCGTGGAAGCGGGGGCGAGCGCGTTCCTCGAGCTCGGACCCGGCCGGGCGCTGGCCGAGATGGCGTCGGCCGCGCATCCCGGCGTGCCGGCCCGAAGCCTCGACGACTTCAGATCGGCCGACGGCGCGCGCGACTGGATCGGGCGCGTCGCCGTTTGACAGACGCTGCATCCGCTCCTAGCTCTCGTCGGGTCCCGATCCCGCTCCAGGCGCGCCATGCCCCGGCCCCAGCTCTACCCGGTCAAGAAGGTGATCGGCTTCGACGACGCCATGCTGAAGGCCGTCGACGAGTGGCGCCGCACCCGCACGCCCATCCCCACGGTGTCGGACGCCATCCGCCAGATCCTCGCCAAGCACCTGAAGCAGAAGGGCTACATGCCGAAGCGCAACGCCGCCGAGTGAGCCGCGGCGCCCCGCGCCTTTCCACACCGGGGCTTTTCACATAAAGACACGGCCTCGACACCGGGCCGGCGGGACCAGACAGCAGCATGACCACAGCCAGCGACGTCGCGTCGGGCAAGACCCACACGGACGAGAATTTTCCCGTGGCGTCGCACCTCATCGCGGCCCGGCACCGGCCGGCCGTGATGGCCTTCTACCATTTCGTCCGCGCTGCCGACGACGTCGCCGACCACGCGACGCTGACGCCGGCGGAGAAGCTCGACCACCTCGACCGGCTGGAACAGGCCCTGCTGGGCCGCCGCGACGACGAGCCCGTGGCGCGCCCGCTGCGCGCCGTGCTGGCCGAGCGCCGCCTGACGCCGCGCCACGCCCAGGACCTCATCGCCGCCTTCCGGCTCGACGTCACCAAGAACCGCACGGCCGACTGGGCCGACCTCATCCACTATTGCAGCCTCAGCGCCATGCCGGTCGGCCGCTACGTCCTCGACGTGCACGGCGAAAGCGAGTCCACCTGGGCGGCGTCGGACGCCGTCTGCGCGGCGCTGCAGATCATCAACCACCTGCAGGACTGCGGAAAGGACTTCCGCGACCTGGACCGCGTCTACATCCCCG
This sequence comes from Lichenibacterium minor, assembly GCF_004137685.1. Lineage (GTDB taxonomy): Bacteria > Pseudomonadota > Alphaproteobacteria > Rhizobiales > Beijerinckiaceae > Lichenihabitans > Lichenihabitans minor. The sequence continues at coordinate 85,220 of NZ_QYBB01000003.1, forward strand.
ACGACGCCCTGGCGGCCGCCGGCGTGCCGCACGAGGCGCTCGGCGCCGACCGGGCGTCCCCGGCGCTGCGGACGCTGTTCCGCGACCTCGCGGTCCGCACCATGGGCCTGCTCGACGAGGGCGGCGTCCTGCCCCGCCAGGTGGCCGACTTCCGCATGAGCCTCGAAACAGCGGTCATCATCGCGCTGGCGCGCCACCTCACCACCACCCTGATGAGCCACGATCCCCTGAGCGAGCGCGTGCACCACAACAAGGCCGAATACCTGCGCATCGGCGGCGTCGGCGCGGCCCGCACCGCGGTCGGGCGCCTGTTCCGCAGGCCCGCGGCGCCGGCGGCCGCCCGGGTGGGCCGGGCATGAGCGCCGCGACCCAACCCGCGGTCGGCGTCGCCCAGGCCGCCCAGGCGGCCGGCTCGTCCTTCTACGCCGGCATGCGCATCCTGCCGAAGCCGCAGCGCGAAGCCATGTATGCCGTCTATGCCTTCTGCCGGGCCGTCGACGACGTGGCGGACGACGGCGGCACGCGCGAGGAGCGCTCCGCCGGCCTCGCCCGCTGGCGCGACGGCGTCGATGCCCTCTACGCCGGCCGGCCCACGCCCGACACGGCGCCGCTCGCCGAAGCGGTGCGCCGCTACGGCCTGAAGCGCGACGACTTCGTGGCCGTGATCGACGGCATGGCGATGGACGCCGCGGAGGACATCCGCGCCCCCGACGAGGCCACGCTCGACCTCTACTGCGACCGCGTCGCCTCCGCGGTCGGCCGCCTGTCCGTGATGATCTTCGGCGTTTCGGACGCCAACGGCCGGGGCCTCGCCCACCACCTCGGCCGCGCCCTGCAGAAGACCAACATCCTGCGCGACATCGACGAGGATGCCGCCATGGGCCGCCTGTATCTGCCGCGCGAAAAGCTGGAAGCGGCGGGGATCACCACCACGGACCCGGCCGCGGTGGCGGCCCACCCCGCCCTGCCCAGCGTGTGCGCCCCCATCGTGAGCGAAGCGCGGCAGCACTTCGCCGAAGCCCAGGCCATCATGGCGCGCGAGCCCCGCCGCGCCACGCGGGCGCCGCGGCTGATGGGCGCCGTCTACGGCGCCGTGCTGGAAGCCACCGCCAAGCGGGGCTTCGCCGCCCCCCGCGAGCGCGTGAGGAAACCCAAGCTGCGATTGTTGATCTCGCTCGTCCGGCACGGCCTGTTCTGATGCCCGGCACGATCCACGTCGTGGGCGCGGGCCTCGCCGGGCTCGCCGCCGCCCTGAAGCTCGACCCGGCGCGCAGGCGCGTCGTGCTGCACGAAGCGTCCCGCCACGCCGGCGGCCGCTGCCGCTCCTACCACGACCCGGCTCTCGGGATGGCGATCGACAACGGCAACCACCTCGTGCTGTCCGGCAATGCCGCGGTGGCGGACTATGTCGCGGCCGTGGGGGCCTCCGACAAGCTGAAGCCGACGCGCGACGCCGCCTTCGACTTCGCCGACCTCGCCACGGGCGCGCGCTGGCAGGTGATCCCCAATGCCGGCCGCCTGCCCTGGTGGATCTTCGTGGCGCGCCGCCGCGTGCCGGGCACCGGCTGGCGCGACTATCTCGGCCTCGGCAAGCTGCTGCGCGCCGGCCCGCGCGACCGCATCCAGGACGTGATGCGCTGCGAGGGACCGCTGTGGGACCGGCTGTGGCATCCGCTGCTGGTCGCGGCCCTGAACACCGATCCGAAGACATCGTCGGCCGCGCTGGCCGGCGCGGTCATCCGCGAGTCGCTCGCCAAGGGGGGCGACGCCTGCCGGCCGCTCGTCGCCACCGAGGGTCTGGCCGAAGCCTTCGTCGACCCGGCGCTCGACACGCTGCGGAAGCGCGGCGTCGAGATCCGCTTCGACCACCGCCTGCGCGGCCTGACGCTGGACGGGGGCCGGGTGTCGGCGCTCGACTTCGCCGACGAGGAGTCGACCGTCCTTCAGCCCGGCGACGGCGTGATCCTGGCCGTGACGGCGCCGGTGGCCGCCACGCTGGTGCCGGGCCTGACGGTGCCGACGGACTTCCGCTCCATCGTCAACGCCCACTTCCTGGCGGACGCGCCCCCCGGCCATCCCCTGATGATCGGGCTGGTCAACAGCGCGTCGGAATGGGTCTTCTCCTTCGCGGGACGGCTGTCGGTGACGATCAGCGACGCCGACCGCTTCCTCGACACGCCGAAGGAGGAGCTGGTCGCCCGGCTGTGGCGCGAGGTCGCCGCCGTGACGGGCCACGATCCCGACGTGCTGCCGCGCCACCGCATCATCCGCGAGAAGCGCGCCACCTTCGCGGCCTCGCCCGAGCAGGACGCCCTGCGCCCCGGCCCCGAGACGGCCTGGCGCAACCTCGTGCTCGCCGGCGACTGGACCCAGACCGGCCTGCCGTCCACCATCGAGGGCGCGATCCGCTCCGGCAACCGGGCGGCGGCGCTGGCGATGCGGTGAGGGCGCTTCAGGCGCCGCGCGCGGGTGGCTCGGCCAGTGCCGTCCAGGGCTGATATTCTTCGCTGGACGCCTGTTCCCAGCTGAAGGGAGCGTCGGCCGGAAACGCTTCCAGACCCATCCCCGTTTCGGCGGATGCCAGCCTGCGCGCCTGCGCATAGGCTTCGGCGAAGATGTCCGCCCGGCGCGGTTCGAGGCTCAAGTTCTCGTCCAGGTAGGCCGAAGCGTTGAAGCGCTCTCTCACGACCGTTCCCTGCCAGCTGCGGGTGAAGCGTTCCGGCTGGAACAGGACTTTGAGGAGATGGGCGGCGATCAGGCGATAGCACGAGCGCAGCGACGCGACCTGCGACCGTCCCACGCGCTCGATCTCCTCGGCCACGTTCTCCATGTCGACATCGTCGTAACGACCCTGACGCAGCAGGGCGGCCTGATGTCGTGACCAGCCATAAACATCGTCCTCGTAGGACACGCCCCGCCGATCGCGCTCCTCCATCGTCCAGCCCTCCTGCCCATGCCATAAGGGCCCCCCGCCGGGAGAATGGACCCCGTCCCCCGGCCCTCCAATAGGACCAGCCCGATGGCCGACACCGAGACCGCCCCCGACGACGTCCCCGCCCGCCTGGCCGCGGTGGCCGCGCAGGTGGCCCGCTCGGCGCGCGACGTCGGCCGCGATCCCGGCTCCGTGTCGCTCGTCGCGGTGTCGAAGACGCATGCCGCGGCGGTCGTCGCGCCCGCGCTCGAAGCCGGCCACCGCGCCTTCGGCGAGAACCGCGTGCAGGAAACCAAGGGCAAGTGGCTGGAGCTGCGCGAACGCTTCCCGGGCGTCGAGCTGCACCTCATCGGCCCGCTCCAGTCCAACAAGGCCCGCGAGGCCGTCGAACTGTTCGACGTCATCGAGACGGTCGACCGCCCGAAGATCGCCGAAGCGCTGGCGGCCGAGATCGCGCGCGCCGGCAGGGCGGTGAAGCTCTTCGTCGAGGTCAACACCGGGGCGGAGCCGCAGAAGGCCGGCGTCCTGCCGGGCGACGCCGACGCCTTTCTGAAGCATTGCCGCGACGCGCTCGGCCTCGACGTCGCGGGGCTGATGTGCATCCCGCCGGCCGACGAGCAGGCGTCGCCGCATTTCGCGCTGCTCGCCAAGATCGCCGCAGCCAACGGGGTCCCAGGTCTGTCGATGGGCATGAGCTCGGACTTCGAGCTCGGCATCCAGCTCGGCGCCACCCACGTCCGCGTGGGCACGGCGATCTTCGGGGCGCGCCCGCCGCTGCGCTGACGCCCCGCTTTCGATCGGGGATCGTGGAACGCCCCAGGGCGTCGCCGTGTTTCCGCCCGAACAGGGAGAAACGCGATGGACAGTGACCCGCAGGCCCGGAGCCGCCAGACCGTGACGGCCTTCTTCGAATCGCAGGGGGAAGCCGACCACGCCAAGGCCGACCTGCTGGCCGCCGGCTTCGCCGAAGCCGACATCCACGTCGTGGCCGGCGAGGCCGTGCAGGGACACGCGGCGCCGCACCGCGACGTCGGCCTGTTCCGCGCCCTCCTCGACATCTTCGTCTTCATGCCGGAGGACGACAAGGCGACCTACCAGGAGGGCCTGAACCGCGGCGGCGTCGCGCTCGCGGTCCACACCGGCGAGGCCGGCTACGAGCGCGCCATCGACATCCTCGACCGCGACGGCGCCGTGAACCTCGACGAGCGCGAAACGGAGTGGAAGGCGGGGGGATGGTCGCGGCCGCTCGCCGCCGAAGCGCGGCGCGACCCGGCCGACGCGGCGGATGCCGACAGCGCGCAGCGTCACGACCCGCTCGTGGACGCGGGCGCGGTGCGGGACGTCCGCGAGCGCATCGGCGTCGGGACCGCGAACCCGAGCGCCGGCATCGACCTCGCGCCCGAGTCGGCCGTGTCGCCCGGCCCCGAGCGCACCCCCATCCCCGGCGAGGAGGAAGCGTCCCTGACGTCGCGGCGCGACACCGGGCACGGGCGGGCGCGGGTCCGCTCCTACATCGGCTCCGTCGGCGGCATGCCGACGGGCATCGACCCCGCGATCTGACGCGCGCGACGGGGACGCATCGGCATCCCCGTCGATCGACGCGGAATTAACTATGACCGGCGCTCGCGACCGCGGCGATCGGCGCGGTTGAGCGGGGCTTAAGCGGTGCGACGCAATCTGCCCGGATGCGGCTCCGCCCCTTCCCGATCCTTCTGACCCTCGCCGTCCTCGCCGGCTGCTCGGATTATCGCCACGCCGAGCGGCCGCCGTGGCGTTCCCAGGCCGAGGCGGCCTGCCTCGCCCAGGGGCTCGTCCGCGAATCCGCCAGCGTGCGGCCGTTCCACCCGGTGAGCGGGCCCGGCATCTGCGGCGCCGATCACCCGTTCAAGGTGACGGCGCTCGACGACGGCAGCGTCGCGCTCAACACCGCCCAGACCCTGAACTGCCCGATGGTCGCCGCCCTGGACGCGTGGGTGCGCGAGGTCGTCCAGCCCGCCGCACAGGCGCGGTTCGGCGAGCGCGTCGTGGCGATCGACTCGATGGGCAGCTACAACTGCCGCGGGATCAACAACCGCAGCGGCGCGAACCTCAGCGAGCATGCCTTCGCCAACGCGATCGACATCGGCGGCTTCACCCTCGCCGACGGCCGGACGCTGACCGTCATGCGCAGCTTCAACGCCGGGGACGAGCAGGAGCGCGCCTTCCTGCACGAGGCCCACGCGGGCGCCTGCGGCGCGTTCACCACGGTGCTCGGCCCGGGCTACAACATCTTTCATTACAACCACTTCCACATGGACCTGGCGCACCATGGCGGGACGTCGCGCGCGCCCCGCCGCTACTGCAAGCCCGTGCCGCAGCCGAACCTGCCCGGCCCGCCGTCCCGGGACGACACGCCGGACCCGCCGGCCGCCGAGGAGGAGATGGACGTCGCCCGGGCCCCCCTGCCCGCCCCCGCCCTGCGGGCCGGACCGCCGATGCTCGAAGCCGCCGTGCCGCTTCCCGCCGTCGTGGCGCGGTCCGCGCCGCCGCCGAGGGCGCCAGCCGCCATGGCCCTCGCCCTGACGCCGGACGCGCCTCCGCCCCGTGCCCGCGCGGCGACGCCCACGCCGGACGAGCCCCCGCTCATCAGCTTCGCCGTGCCGGCCGACGACCGGGACGCCGCGCCCCCCGCGCGGCCCCGGCTTGGCGCGCCGGCGAGGGACCGGGACGTCACGTCGAGCATCGGCGCGCGGTGACGCCGCGCGGGGACGCGGTCCGGGCTCAGCCGGCGGTCCCCTCCGCGCTGCGCCGGGCCAGGTCCCGCCGGAGGTCGGCGACGCGCTCGACCGCCGCGTCGCGCGCGGCCCGCACGGCCTCGAGGCAGGTCGCGTAGCCGTCGCTCCCCGGCACCGCCGCTTCGAGCGCGCGGGAACGGGCCGCGAGATCGGACAGGCCCGCCATCCCGGCGACGGACAGCACCACGTGGGCGTCGGCCTTCCACCGGCGCAGGTCGTCGGGGATCGCGACGGAACCCGGCGAGAAGCGCTGCGGCAGGGACGCCGCCAGGCGCGACAGCACGTCGTCGAGCCGCGCGGGGCCGAGGTAGGTTCCGAGCTGCGCGTAGGCGGCCTCGTCGAAGGGCAGCGCCGCCGGACCGGCGCCGCTTCCGGCCGTCCAGCGCGCCACGGCGGCATGGAGCTGCGCGCGGTTCAGCGGCTTGCCGAGATGGCCGTCCATGCCGGCCTCGCGGAAAGCCCGCACCTGTTCGGGAAACACGTTGGCCGTCATGGCGACGATCGGCACGCTGCGCTGCGGGCCCGCCGAAGCGCGGATGAGGCGCGTCGCCGTGACGCCGTCCATGCCGGGCATCTGCACGTCCATGAGGACGAGGTCGTAGGGTGCCGCCGCGACGGCCGCCACGGCCTGCGCGCCATCGCCCGCGACGTCGACGGCGTGGCCCGCGGCTTCGAGCAGCGCCACGGCGAGGCGCTGGTTGATGTCGATGTCCTCGACGACCAGGATGCGGGCGACGCGGGACGCGCCGGCGCGCTGGGGCGGGCTCGGCGCCGTGACGGCGGACGGCGGCAGCGTGACGGTGAACCAGAAGGTCGAGCCGTCGCCCTCGCGGCTCGACACGCCGATCTCCCCGCCCATCAGCTCGACGAGGCGCTTGCAGATGGCGAGGCCCAGGCCGGAGCCGCCGAACCGGCGCGCCACCGAACTGTCGACCTGGGAGAAGCGCTCGAACAGCCGGTGCTGCTTGTCGCGCGCGATGCCGATGCCGGTGTCGGCCACCTCGAAGCGCACGGTTTCGCCGCCCGAGCCCGCCGTGCCGAGGCTCGACACCCTGAGCACCACCCGTCCCCGCGGCGTGAACTTCACGGCGTTGTTGAGCAGGTTCAGCAGCACCTGGCGCAGGCGGCCCTCGTCGCCGACGAGCCCCGCCGGCAGGCCCGCGGCGATCTCGACCTCGATGTCGAGCGCCTTCGTGCCCGCGTAGCCGCGCAGGATGGCGGCGCAGCCCTCGGCCAGCGCTTCGGGCGAGAACGGGATGGCTTCGAGCTCGACCGCGCCGGCTTCCGCCTTGGAGAAGTCGAGGATGTCGTTGACCACGGTCAGCAGGGCCGCCCCGGCGGCGCGGATCAGCTCGGCCTGCGACGCCGCCGAGGCGGGCAGCCCGCCCGCGTCGATCATCAGGTCGGTGAAGCCGATGATGCTGTTCAGCGGCGTGCGGATCTCGTGGCTCATGGCGGCGAGGAAATCGCTCTTGGCCTGGCTGGCGGCCTCGGCGTCGCGCTGCGCCCGCTCGGCCATGTCCTTGGCGGCAGCCAGGTCGTCGGCGCGCTGCCGGCGCTCCGTGACGTCGCGCAGCGCCACCACCACCACGGGCCCGCCGACCCGCTCCGCCATGTGGAACGCGCCTTCGACCCAGATGAGGTCGCCGTCCCCGCGCGCGACGCGGTGGGTATGGAGCACGATGCCGTCGTCCGGGCCGAGCCGCGCCAGCAGGGCCCGCACGGCGTCGCGGTCGTCGGGATGGATGACGTCGGCGAGGCGCCCCCGCGCGACCTCGTCGGGCGGGTAGCCCAGCACGCGGGCCGAGGAGGGCGACACGTAGAGGGCGGCGCCGTCCGGCCCCGGCTCGCGCAGCATCACGACGTCGGACGAGTTTTCGGCGAGCAGGCGGTAACGGTCCCGCACGCGCCCGAGCGCTTCCTCCGCCCCCACGGCGGCGCTGACGTCGCGCGACAGCGCGAGCAGGCGCTCGGGCCGGCCGTTCGCCCCCAGGATCGGCGCGATCACGACGTCGAGGTGGAGCGGGTTGTCCTTGGCGGAAACGCAGTGCGCCCGGAACCGCGACGACGCGCCGGCCGCCGCGGCGGCGACCGCAGACCGCGCCGTCGGCCGCACCTCCACCGGCCACAGGCCCACGAAGTCCCGGCCGAGCGCGTCCCGGGCCCCGTCGAACTCGAGCAGGCACAGGCCGTTGCGGCTCATGAAGGAGATGTCCCCGTCGAGGTCGAGGACCTTGATGCAGTCCGGGCTGGCATCCACGACGCCGCGCAGGAAGGCCTCGCTGGCCCGCACGGCGGCCTCGGCGGCGTGACGGTCCGAAACGTCCCGCAGGGCGCCCACGTAACCGCTCGGCTCGCCCGTGACGGGGTCGCGCGTCGCGCGCATGTTGCCTTCGATCCATCGGTAGCTCCCGTCCTTGCGGCGGTAGCGCTGCGTGGCGACGACGCGTTCGCGCGTGCCGTCGAGGAGGCCGGCCAGGGCAAGGCGGTAGCCCGGCGCGTCCTCCGGGTGGACGATGTCCATCACGGCCGTCCCTTCGAGCTCGTCGGGGGCGTAGCCCAGCAGCGTTCGGCTGCTGGACGACACGAACCGGCGCACCATGTCGCGGTCGGCTTCCACGATCATGTCGGCGGCGTGGTCGGCCAGGAGCTTGAACCGGCGCTCGCTCGCGCGGAGCCGAAGCCAGGTGTCGCGCGCCGCATCCCGCTTCCGGCGGCGGTCCGCGCGCGCCAGCACCAGGGGCAGGACGCACAGCGCGACGCACAGCGCGGCCGACGGGGCCGCGACGGCGACCGGCAGGCCGAGCACGGATGCCGCCCAGAAGGCGGCGACGATCAGCGCCGCTCCGCCCGGCACGGCGTGCTCGGCGCCGAAGCCGGCGGGCGCTGGGTCGTCGTCGGGCACCGGGTCGGGCATGGTGGCGATTCGCGTCTCCCGTCGCATGCTGCGGCGTCGCGGCGGCACACGACCGCGACAGCAGCTACCCGAGCGGAGGGCGAAGCACCATCCTGTGTCGGGCTGCGAGGGTCGACGGGCGCCCGTTTCCACGGGATCGAGGCCCCCCGAACCGCACCGAGGAGGACCGAACCGATGACGGATGCGCGAAAACCCCGGATCGCCTTCACCTATTGCACGCAGTGCCATTGGCTGCTCCGGGCGGCCTGGATGGCGCAGGAGCTCCTGTCGACCTTCGGCACCGACCTCGGCGAGGTCGCGCTGATCCCCGCCACGGGGGGCGCTTTCGCGATCACCTACGACGGCGCGGAGATCTGGGAACGGGTGCGCGACGGCGGCTTCCCGGACGTCAAGGCGCTGAAGGGGCGCGTCCGCGACCGCCTCGACCCGGACCGCGACCTCGGCCACCTCGACCGCGCCAAGCGGGAGCCGAACTGATTTGGCAAATCCGCGCCGCCGCGCCATAGGTCCGGCCGGAACGGGACGGGGCTGACGCGATGCGGCATGTGTTCGACGATCTGGCGCGCGCCCGGGTCGCGGTGATCGGCGACCTGATGCTCGACGTCTACCTGCAGGGCGAGGTCGAGCGCATCTCGCCCGAAGCGCCGGTGCCGGTGGTGCGGCTCGCCTCCGAGCGGGCCGTGGCGGGCGGGGCCGCCAACGTGGCCGCCAACGTGGCGCATCTCGGCGGGCAGGTCGATCTCGTCGGCGTCGCCGGGCCGGACGAGGGTTTCACGGCGCTGGCGGCGCTGCTCGACGCCCACGGCGGCATCGCGCGCGACCGCCTGGTGGTGGACAGCCGCTGCCGCACGACGCGCAAGACGCGCCTGCTCGGCCACAACCAGCAGATCGCCCGCATCGACCACGAGGATCGCGGCCCGCTGCCCGACGAGGTCGACGCGCGCGCGGCGGAGCGCGCCGCGGAGGCCACGGCGGCGGCCGACATCGCCGTCCTGTCCGACTACGGCAAGGGCGTCGTGTCGGACGGGCTGCTGCGCGCGGTGTTCGACGCCGCGGCGGCGGCCGGCAAGCGCGTGATCGTCGACCCGAAGCGCCGGAACCTCGCGGCCTACCGCGGCGCCGCGATCGTGACGCCCAACCGCGCCGAACTCGCGCTCGCCACCGGCCACCCTTGCGAAAGCGACGACGACGCCCGCGCGGCGGCCGCCATCGCGATCCGCATGTGCGGCGCCGACATCCTGCTCACGCGCTCCGAGAAGGGCATGTCGTATTTCCCCGTCGACGGGGAGCCGATCCACCTGCCGACCGTGGCCCAGGAGGTGTTCGACGTGTCGGGCGCCGGCGACACGGTGGTGGGCACGCTGGCGCTCTGCCTCGCGGTCGGCATGCCGGTGGCGGATGCCATGCGGGCCGCCAACCACGCCGCCGGCATCGTGGTGGGCAAGGTCGGCACCGCGCTCGTGTCGCGCGACGAGCTGCTGGCCGACCTGACGGCCGACGGCGGCGCGGACGTCGAGGACGGGCGCCTGCTCGACCGCGAGGCCGCCGTGGCGTTGCGGGCCTGGTGGCGCCGCCAGGGCCTGTCGGTCGGCTTCACCAACGGATGCTTCGACCTCCTCCATCCCGGCCACGCGTCGCTGGTCCGGCAGGCCGCGGCCGGCTGCGACCGGCTCGTCATGGCGCTGAACACCGACGCGTCGGTGCGCCGCCTCAAGGGCCCGAACCGCCCCCTGCAGGCAGAGGACGCCCGCGCCGAGGTGGTGGGCGCCCTGAAGGGCGTGGCCGCCGTGGTGCTGTTCGACGAGGACACGCCGCTGGAGCTGATCGCGGCGCTGCAGCCCGACCTGCTGGTGAAGGGTGCCGACTACACGGAGGACACCGTGGTGGGCGCCGACATCGTCAAGGCCAACGGCGGCCGGGTGATGCTGGCGCGGCTCGTGCCCGGCCAATCGACGACGCGCCTCGCGGCGCGGGGCGCCGGGGCGGATCGCGCCGTCGGGACGGCGCCGTGATCCTCGTCACCGGCGGCGCCGGCTTCATCGGTTCCAACATCTGCGCCGATCTCGAGGCCGCCGGCCGGCGCGACATCGCCGTGGCGGACACGCTCGGCCACGACGGCAAGTGGCGCAACCTCGCCAAGCGGAACCTGCGCGACATCGTCTTTCCCGGCGAGATCGAGGGCTGGCTGGCGGGACGGCCGCGGCTCGACGCGGTGATCCACATGGGCGCCGATTCATCGACCACGGCGACCGACGGCGACCACATCGCCGCCAACAACTTCCGCCTGTCGACGCGGCTGTGGAGCTGGTGCGCGGCGACGGGCACCCCCTTCGTCTACGCCTCCTCGGCGGCGACCTACGGCGACGGCACGCTCGGCTTCGACGACGACGCGTCCGCGGGCGCGCTGGCGCAGCTGCGGCCGCTGAACCTTTACGGCTGGTCGAAGCACCTGTTCGACCGCTGGGCGGTCGAGCGCGCCGCGGAGGGCCACGCGCCGCCGCAATGGGCGGGGCTGAAGTTCTTCAACGTGTTCGGCCCCAACGAGGGCCACAAGGGCGACATGCGCTCGCTCGTCGCCAAGACGGCGAAGCGCATCGCGGCCGGCGACACGATCACGCTGTTCCGCTCGCACCGCGACGGGATCGCCGACGGCGAGCAGCGGCGCGACTTCGTGTCGGTGAAGGACTGCTGCGCCGCCGTGTCGTGGCTGCTGGACAACCCGCGCGTGTCCGGCCTGTTCAACCTCGGCACCGGCCGGGCGCGCTCGTTCCGCGACCTCATCCTGGCCACGGGCGCGGCGCTCGGGGTCGAGGTGAGCGTCGACTATGCCGACATGCCGGACGCGATCCGCGGCCAATACCAGTATTTCACCGAGGCCCGCATGGAGAAGCTGCGCGCCGCCGGGTTCCAGCGGCCGTTCGCGACGCTGGAGGTCTCCGTCGCCGATTACGTGTGCAACCACCTGATGGCCGCCGACGAATACCGGTGACACCGAAACAGGGCGGGACGGCGATGACGCAGCATGTGGTCGCGTGGGACGAGGTCGAAGCCGCCGCGGCGCCGGGCGGGCTGGTGAAGCGGCGCATCGAGCTGCCGGGCATGTCCCTGGTCACGGTCGAGGTGCCGGCCGGCACGCGGGGGAAGCGCCACAGCCACGACCACGACCAGTTCGTGCAGGTGGTGTCGGGCTCGGGCACGCTCGAAACCGAACAGGGCGAACGTCCCTTCTCGGCCGGCACGGTCTTCGCCTTCCCGGCCGGCACGTGGCATCTCGCCAACTTCGACGCCGACACGGTGCTGGTGGAAACCAACCTCGCGCCGACGGGGTAGCTTCTCCGCCGAATTCACGTCAGGATGGAAACGCTTCGAGACGCTCGGTCGGGTAGGCCCCATGACGGACATGTTCGGCTCGCGGCTCTCGTTGTGTTCAGCCTTGGTCATGGCGCTGTGCGCTTCGGCGCCGGCGAGCGCAGAACCGGTCACGTTCGGCGGCGGAGACGGCTCGTCGCAGGATCGTGCCGTCGTGATTCTCGATGCGACGAACGAGATGGAGGGGGTCAGGGCCGAACACGTTTGGCAGGCCCATGTCCATCCGCGCTGGCGATGGTCGGGTGAGCAGGCGACGTTCCGGCGCGGCGGCCGCCTGTTCGACCTGATCCGTCTCCGCGGACCCGACGGCCCTCACGATCTCTGGTTCGACATCACGTCTTTCTTCGGGAAGACGTAGAAGCTCGAAACGGTTGCTTCCGGCCCGTGTCTTGGGTCTGTCAGAGAAGCGTCACCCCGCCGGCCGCACCGCCCCCGGCACCACCTCGAAGCGCTCGGCGCCGCGCAGTTCGGCGAACAGGGCCGGGTCGGCGCCCGTCATGAAGACGTGGCCGCCGAGGGCCTGCAGCTCCGCATAGAGCGCTTCCCGGCGGACGGGGTCGAAATGCGCCGCGATCTCGTCGAGCAGCACCAGCGGCGCGATGCCGCTCATGGCGGTGACGAGCCGCGCCGACGCCAGCACCAGCCCCACCAGCAGCGCCTTCTGCTCGCCCGTCGAGGAGCGAGCCGCTTCGGCGTCCTTGGGGCCGTGGCGCACCGCGAGGTCGCTGAGGTGCGGGCCGATGGAGGTGCGCCCGGCCGCGGCGTCCCGGGAACGGGTGTCGCGCAGGAGGGCGCGGTAGCGGTCCTCGGCGTCGAGCGCCGGGTGGTTCGCCACCAGCGCTTCCACGCCGCCCACCACCGACACGTCGGCCCAGGGAAAGGGCGAGGCCGGGTCGCGATGGACCGCGATGAGGGCCGCGAGCCGCGTCACCGTCTCGTGGCGCGCCGCAGCGACCGCCACGCCGAGCGACGCCACCTCGCGTTCGGCGGCCTCGGCCCAGGCGGCGTCGAGGCGGCCGGACTGGCGCCCCTCCTCCAGCACGCGGTTGCGGTTGCGCAGCGCGCGTTCCAGGGCGGACACGCGGGTGCCGTGCTCGCTGTCCACCGTCAGCACGATGCGGTCGAGGAAACGCCGCCGTTCGGACGACGGGCCGGCGAAGAGACCGTCCATGGCGGGCGTCAACCACACCACGCGCAGGTGCTCGGCGAAGCCCTTGGCGGAGGGCACGGCGGCGCGGTCGATGCGGCAGCGGCGCGAGGCCGCCGTGACGCCGTCGGGCGGCTCCAGGCCGGTGCCGAGCTGCACGGCCTCGACGGCCTGTGACGCGTCCTCGACGGCGACCGACACGGCCCAGCCGCCCTGGCCCGCGTCGCGCGCGCATTCGGCGAGTTCGGCGCGGCGGAAGCCGCGGCCGGGCGTGAAGAACGACAGGGCCTCGAGCAGGTTTGTCTTGCCCGCGCCGTTGTGCCCCGCCAGCACCACGGGCGCACCGGACAGCGGCAGGTCGAGGGCGGGGTAGGATCGGTAGTCGCCGAGCACCAGCCGCCGGACGCGCGGGCGGCGGTCCATCGCGGTCACGGGCGGGCGCCCCCCTTCGACGGTCGCGTCACCCCTTCACCCCCGACGGCGCCACGCCCATGCCCTTCAGCGTTTCTTCCACGGTCGGCAGCATGTTCCCCACGATCGCCCGCACCCCGGCGGCGTTGGGATGCATGCCGTCGGCGAGGTGCAGCTCGGGATGGCCGATGAGGCCGGCGAGGAAGAACGGGTAGAGCGGCACGCCGTCCCGCTTGGCGAGGCCCGGGTAGATGGCGGCGAAGCGCTCGCGGTAGGCCGCGTCGAGCTCCGTGGCGGCATACATTCCCGCCAGCAAAACTCTGATGCCGCGCTTCTGCAGGCCGCCCACGATGTCGGCGAGGTTCTTCGCCGTCACGCCCGTGTCGACGCCGCGCAGCATGTCGTTGGCGCCGAGTTCGACGATCGCGAGGTCCGTGCCGTCCGGCACCGACCAATCGAGCCGCGCGAGCCCGCCCTGCGTGGTGTCGCCCGACACGGCCGCGTTGTTGACCCGCACGTCGTAGCCGTCGCGGCGCAGCGCGGCTTCCAGCACCGCCGGGAAGGCCGCGTCGGCGGGGAGCTGATACCCGGCCGACAGGCTGTCGCCAAAGGCCGCGATCGTGGTGGTGGCGAGCGCCGGTCCGGCCGATGCGACGAACAGAACGGCTGCGGCCAACTGACATCGCAGGCGGGCGGGCCCATATGGGTGGGGCCGCCGAGCGCGGGGCTTCGAGGGTCTGTGATGGTTCAAGCTGCGATCTCGCTCGACGGTGTGCACGTGAGTCTGGGGCGGGCGGCGGCCCGAGTCCATATCCTGAAGGGGATCGATCTCGCGGTGGCCAAGGGCGAAGCGGTGGGCCTCACGGGGCCGTCGGGCTCCGGCAAGTCGACGCTGCTGAGCGTCCTGGCCGGGCTGGAGCGTCCGGAGCGCGGCAGCGTCACGGTCGACGGCACCCGCATCGACGGGCTCGACGAGGACCGCCTTGCGCGGTTCCGCGGCCGCCACATCGGCATCGTGTTCCAAAGCTTCCACCTCATCCCGACCATGACGGCGCTGGAAAACGTCGCCGTGCCCTTGGAACTCGCCGGCCGGGCCGACGCCTTCGCGCGGGCCGCTGCCGAGCTGCGCGGGGTGGGCCTCGGGGAGCGGCTCGGCCACTACCCGTCGCAGCTGTCGGGCGGCGAACAGCAGCGCGTGGCGCTGGCCCGGGCGCTGGCGCCCGACCCCGCCATCCTGGTCGCCGACGAGCCCACCGGCAACCTCGACGAGTCCACCGGCCAGGCCATCATGGACCTCATCTTCGCCACCCGGCGCGAGCGCGGCGCCACGCTGGTGCTGGTGACCCACGACGCGGGCCTGGCGGCGCGCTGCGACCGCACGGTGAGGATCCGCTCCGGCACGGTCGAATCCGACACGGCCCGCGCGTCGGCCGGAGCCGCCGCTTGAGCGCCCGCGCCGAACCCGGCGCCGCCGCGCGCCGCGGGGGCGGGATGCCCCCCAGCGGGCCCATCGCGCTGCGCCTCGCCTGGCGGGACCTGCGCGGCGGGCTCGGCGGCTACTGGATCTTCCTCGTCTGCATCGCCCTCGGGGTCGCCGCCATCGCGGGCGTGGGCTCGGTGGCGGGAAGCCTGTCGGACGGGCTCGGGCGGGAAGGCCGCACCATGCTGGGCGGGGACGCCGCCTTCGCCACCGTGTCGCAGCCGCTCGGGGCGCCGGAGCGCGACTGGCTGGCGGCGCGGGGTCGCCTGAGCCAGGTCGTCACGGCGCGCTCGATGGCGCGGGCCGGCGACCAGGCGAGCCTGGTCGACGTCAAGGCGGTCGACGGCGCCTATCCGACGGCCGGAACCGTGGCGCTCGACCCCGCGCAGCCGCTCGACGTCGCGCTCGCGGACCACGACGGCCGCCCCGGCCTCGTCGCCGACGCCGCCCTGGCGGACCGGCTCGGCGTGAAGGTCGGCGACGCCGTCGCGATCGGCGCCGGCGCCTTCACCCTGCGGGGGGTCATCCGCTCGGAGCCGGACCGGCTCGCCGGCGGCATCGCCTTCGCGCCCGGCGTGCTGATGAGCCGGGCGGGGCTCGACGCCACGGGGCTGATCCAGCCCGGATCGCTCGCCAAGTTCACGGCTCGGCTCGACCTCGCGGGGCCGGCCGACGACGCCGCGCTGGCCCGCCTCGTCACGGACGCCCGGGCCGCCTTCCCCGAAGCCGGCTGGGAGATCAAGACGCGGAACAACGTGTCCCCCGAGTTCGACCGCAACCTCGGCCGCTTCACCCAGTTCCTGACGCTGATCGGCCTCACCGCGCTCGTGGTCGGCGGCGTCGGCGTCGCCAACGCCGTCAAGGCCGCGATGGAACGGAAACGCGCCAGCCTGGCCGTGCTGAAGGCGCTCGGCGCGCCGGGCGGCTCGGTCTTCGCCATGGGGCTCGCCCAGGTCATGCTGGTGGCGCTGTTCGGCGTGCTGGCGGGCGTGGTCGCCGGCGCGGCCCTCCCCTATGCGGCGGCGGCGGGCCTGGGCGCCCTGCTCCCGCTCCCCATCGTGGCGGGCCTTCACCCGGCGGCGCTGGGGCTCGGCGCGCTCTACGGCTTCCTCACCGCGCTGGTGTTCTCGCTGCCGACGCTCGGCCGCGTCCACGACGTGCCGGTGTCGGCGCTGTTCCGGGACGCCGTCGAGCCCGATCCCGGGCGCCTGCGCTTCGGCTACCGGCTGGCCCTGCTCGCCGCCGTGGTGGCGCTGGCAGGCTGCGCGGTCGGCTTCTCGGAGGACCGCAGGCTCGCCGCCTACGACGTCGGCGCGACGCTGCTGGTGTTCGCGGCGCTGCGCCTGGTCGCCTGGGGGTTCATGGCGGCGGCCCGCGCCCTGCCCCGTCCCCGCAACGTCGAGCTCAGGCTGGCGCTCGGCAACATCCACCGGCCGGGCGCGCTGACCTCCGCCGTGGTGCTGTCGCTCGGCCTCGGCCTGACGCTTCTGGTGACGCTGGCGCTGATCGACGACAACATCCAGCGCCAGATCACCGAAGCGCGCCCCGGCGTGACGCCGTCCTTCTTCTTCGCCGACGTGCCGAACCGCGATGCCGCGGGCTTCCTCGACTTCGTCCGGCAGAAGGCGCCCGCCGCGGTTCTGGAAAACGTGCCGATCCTGCGGGGCCGCATCACGGCGGTGGACGGCGTGCCGGCCGACAAGGTCCACGCCCGGCAGGGCGCCACCTGGGTGCTGGAAGGGGACCGCGGCATCACCTTCGCCGACGCCCCGCCGAAGGGCTCGCGCGTGGTCGTGGGGGATTGGTGGCCGAAGGACTATTCCGGGGTGCCGCTCGTGTCCTTCGACCGGGAGCTCGCCGACGGCATCGGCCTGAAGCTCGGCCAAAGCGTCACCGTCAACGTGCTGGGCCGCCCCGTCACCGCCAGGGTGGCCAACCTGCGCAAGGTTGATTGGCAGAACCTCGGCATCAACTTCGTGATGGTGTTCTCGCCCAACGCGTTCCGCGGCGCCCCCTACATGGAACTCGCCACGGCGGGCTTCCCGACCGACGACCCCGCGCGCGACACCGCCCTCGCCCGCGACATCGCCCACAGCTACCCGGCCGTCACGACGGTGCGGGTGCGCGACGTGCTCGAAGCCGTCAACGCCTTCGTGGGCAAGCTCGGGACCGCCACGCGGGCGGCATCCGCCGTGACGATCCTGTCCTCCGTCCTGGTCCTGTCCGGGGCGCTCGCGGCCGGGCGGCGGGCGCGCGTCTACGACGCCGTGATGCTGAAGGTGCTCGGCGCCACGCGCCGACGCCTGCTGCTCGCCTTCGTGCTCGAATACGGCATCCTGGGCCTGGGAACGGCGCTGTTCGGCGTGTTGGCCGGCACGGCGGCGGCCTGGGGCGTGGTGACGGGGGTGATGGGTTTCGACTTCGCCTTCGCGTGGGCGCCGGCGGCGGAGGCGGCGCTCGCGGCCCTGGTGGTCACCGTGGGGCTCGGCCTCGCGGGGACGTGGCGCATCCTGGGCCAGAAGCCGGCGGGATACCTGCGCTCGTTGTGAATGGCGGGGCGCCGGGGCGCGCCCCGCGCGCAGTCGCCGCAGGCCGGCGTCCCGGCGGTCGGCGACCCGGCGCCGCGCCGAAACGTTGACGCCGCGGGCGCCTTCGGCATGCGAGCGAGGCCATGGTCATGAAATCACTGCTGGCCGCCGCCGGCCTCCTGGCCTGCGGCGCCGTCATCCCGGCCGCGACGGCCCAGGTGCTGCCGTCGCCGCAATACGACCAGCTCGGCGCCGCCCGCGCCGGGGGCGAGAACCCCGCCTACCACGTCAACCGCTACGGCTACGGCAATGACGTGCAGGGGCCGAACGGCTCCTACGGCGGCTACCCGGCCGGCAGCGCCGGCGCGATCGAACTGCAGAACGAGCACGACATCAAATGCCGGTACGCCCCCGAATCGTGCTGAGGGCCGGGGCGTCCGCGCCCTCGCGTCCTTGCCGATCGGGGCGCTTTGCGGCAGAGCGGGGCCGACGACCGGAGCCGCCCTCATGACCGCCTCGCCCTCATGACCGCCTCGCCCCCTCGGCCGCTGCGCCAGAAGACCATCGGCGTCCTCGGCGGCATGAGCGACGTCGCCACCGCCGACTATTACCGCCTGCTCAACGCACGGCTGAACGCCCACCATGGCGGCTGGGACAATGCCGAGATCGTCCTCGTGTCGGTCAACTTCGGCAACATCCAGCACTTCGTCCACGGCGGCCTGTGGGACGCGGCGCGGGACTACCTCGCCGACAAGGTGGACCGCCTGGAAGCCGCGGGCGTCGACGTCGTGATCTGCGCCACCAACACCATGCATCGCGTCGTGGCGCCGATCATGGCCGAGCGGGCCACGCCCTTCATCCACATCGTCGACGCCACGGGCGCGGCGGTGCGCGCGGCCGGCCTGCGCCGCGTCGGGCTGCTCGGCACCGCCGCCACGATGCGGTCGGCCGACATGGCGCAGCGCTACGCGGAGCGGTTCGGCGTCGAGGTCGTGGTGCCGCCCGAGGCCGACATCGTGGCGGTCGACCGCGTCGTCTTCGACGAACTGGTGCGGCGCGACATCCGGCCGGAATCGAAGGCCGAATACCTCCGCGTGGTCGAAGCCCTCCGGGCCGCCGGCGCCGAAGGGGTGATCCTCGGCTGCACCGAGATCTTCCTGCTGATCGGCCAGGAGGACCTGCCGGGATTCCCGGTCTTCGACACGACGGCGCTGCACGTGGAGGCGGCGGTGGCCCACGTCGTCGGCGGGCTCGAAGCGCCGCCCGCGGGTTGACGCTCTGCCCACCCGGCGGAACCCTTCCGCCACCGACCTCGCGCCTTCAAGAACGGCCGCGTCCCCGGCCGTCTCGGGACGCGGCTTCCCCGTCCGCGGCGGCGGGCTTCTGCGCTCGGCGTCGTCCGACCGGCGCGTCCGGCGCCGAGCGGCCCAGGACGGCCCGGGGGATGCCGGCGAGATCGGGCCGGACGCGGACGGCGCCGATCCCCGCCGCGCCCATCAGCTGCGCGACGTCACCGTCCTGTCCCCGGCCGACCTCGAAACAGGCGATGCCACCCGGCGCCAGGAGGCGCGGCAGATCGGCGGCGAGGACGCGGTAGCAGGCGAGGCCGTCGGCGCCCCCGTCGAGCGCCGCCGGCGGGTCGTGGTCGCGCACGTCGCGGTCGAGGCCGGGAATGACGGCGCTCTCGATGTAGGGCGGGTTCGACGCCACGACGTCGAAGCGGCGCGGCCCGAGCGCCGCCGCCCAGTCGCCCTGCAGCACGAGATTTCGGGGCGCGAACCCGTGGGCGGCGAGGTTGCCCCGCGCCACCGCGCAGGCGGCGGCGGAGCGGTCGACACCCCATCCGGTCGCGCGCGGCAGTTCGGACAGGAGCCCGCACAGGATGGCGCCCGAGCCGGTGCCGAGGTCGAGCACGGTCAACGCGTCGCCGCGCCGCGGGCCGAGCGCGTCGAGCACCGCCGCCACGACGGTCTCGGTGTCGGGCCTGGGATCGAGCACGTCGGGCGTAACGCGCAGCGTCAGGCCCCAGAAGTCGCGCCGCCCGAGGATGCGCGACACCGGTTCGCGCGCCGCGCGGCGCGCCACCCAGCCGTCGAGCCTCGCCGCGGCGTCCGGCTGAAGCGGGCGGTGGGGGTCGAGAACGAGGGCGAGGCGGTCGAGCCCCGCGGCGGCGAGCAGCAGAAGGCGGGCGTCGACCTGGGGGTCGGGAACGTGGGCCGCCGCGAGCGCCCGTGTGGCGGCGCCGAGGGCGGCGGCGAGGGTCATCATGGGTCCACCACGTCGAGGGTGCGGGCCGCCCGCATCCCCGTCGGGGGGAACGGGCGGCCGCCGGGGTGGGGTCAGCCCGCCGCCTTCTCCATCACGCGCCGCAGGCGCGCCGCGAAGGCTGCGGCATCGGCCGGCAGTTCGCCGTCCATGATGCGCGCCTCGTCGTGGAGCAGCCAGGCCGAGTCCTCGACGATGGAGCGGTCCCCCTCGCCGGCATGGCGATCGGCCAGCGCCGTCACCAGCGGGTGGCCCGGGTTGATCTCCAGCACGGGCTTCGACGCCGCACCGCCGAGCTTTCCGTGCTGCGCCAGGATCTTCTCGAGGCGACGGTCCGGGCCGAACTCGGGCGCGATGAGGCAGGCCGGGCTTTCCGACAGGCGATCCGACGCCCGGACGTCCTCGACGGATTCGGCCAGGGTCTGCTTCATGAAGGCGAGCAGCGTCGCGATCTTCGGGCCGACCTCCCTGTCGTCGGGCTGCTTCTCGCCCTCGGCCATCGGCACCGACTTGATGTCGGCCGCGCCCTGGGTCACCGATTTGAAGGGCTTGCCCTCGAAGCCGACGGCGTTCTGCACCCAGAAGGCGTCGACGGCGTCCGGCAGCAGCAGCACCTCGATGCCGCGCGCCCGGAAGCCTTCGAGTTGCGGCGATGTCTTCAACCGGGCCAGGTCGTCGCCGACGAGGTAGTAGATCGCGGTCTGGTTTTCCCGCAGGTCGGCGACGTATTGCGCGAGGGTGCGGCCGCCGTCGGGGTGCTTCGTGGACGCGAAGCGGGCCAGCTTGAACAGGCCGTCGCGGCGCTCGGGGTCCTCGTAGATGCCTTCCTTGAGGACGGCCCCGAAGTTCTCCCACACCTTGCCGAACCCGTCGGCGTCGTTGTCGGCCATCTTGGTCAGGTCGCCGAGGACGCGGTTGGTGACGCCCTTGCGGATGGCGGCGAAGACCGGCGAGTTCTGCACCATCTCGCGCGACACGTTGAGCGGCAGGTCGGCCGTGTCGACGACGGCGCGCACGAAGCGCAGCCACCCCGGCAGCAGGTCGGCCTCGTCGGAGATCAGCACGCGGCGCACGTAGAGCTTGGTCCGGCCCTTGCGCTGGGGGTCGAACAGGTCGAAGGGCTTCGAGCCCGGCACGAAGGCCAGCACCGAATACTCGTGCCGCCCTTCGGCCCGGTAATGGATCGTCAGCGCCGGCTCGTCGTATTGCGCCGCCAGCGTGCGATAGAACTCGGTATATTGCTCGGGCGTGATGTCGGCCTTCGACTTCGCCCACAGCGCCGCGCCATCGGTGAGGCGGCGGGCTTCGCCGTCGGGCGTTTCCTGCAGGTCGATCGGCACCGCCACGGCGCCGGAATGCTCCTTGACCAGGCGCTCGACGCGCCACGGCTCCAGGAATTCCTTCTGGGCCTCCTCGTTGAGGTGCAGGGTCACGCGGGTGCCGCGGGCCGGCGCGTCGTCGAGCGGCAGGGCCGCGACCGCATAGGAACCCTTGCCGTCGCTGGTCCAGCGCCAGGCCTCGTCGGTGCCGGCGCGGCGGGTGCGGACCTCGACGCTGTCGGCGACCATGAAGGCCGAATAGAAGCCGATGCCGAACTGGCCGATGAGGTTGCCGCTTTCCTCCTCGGCCTGCGAACCGATCTTGTCCAGGAACGCCTTGGTGCCAGAGGACGCGATGGTGCCGAGCGCGCGGTCGAGGTCGTCGCGCCCCATGCCGATGCCATTGTCGACCACGGCCAGCGTCCTGGCCTCCTTGTCGATGACGACCCGGATGGCGAAGCCTTCGCCGTCGGCGGCGAGGTTGGGCTCGGCGATGGCCTCGTAGCGCAGCTTCTCGCAGGCGTCGGCGGCGTTGGAGATGAGCTCGCGCAGGAAGACGTCCCGCTCGGAATAGATCGAGTGGAC
This sequence comes from Lichenibacterium minor, assembly GCF_004137685.1. Lineage (GTDB taxonomy): Bacteria > Pseudomonadota > Alphaproteobacteria > Rhizobiales > Beijerinckiaceae > Lichenihabitans > Lichenihabitans minor. The sequence goes on from NZ_QYBB01000003.1 coordinate 106,947, forward strand.
CATGAGCTCCAGCAGGCGCGACACGTCGGCCTGGAACGTCTTGGTCTCGCCGGCGCTCTCCGGCGCCGTCTGGATGTCAGCCTCGCTCATGGAACTCGCGATCCCTCCGAAAGGACCCGCGGCCGCGGGGGAGCGCATGCGCTCCGAACCGCCGCGGCCGGGGTCTCGTGATGCCGATGCGGGCCGGCCGTGCCGAGCCCCGCCCCCGCGACGAAGCGCCAGGGGCACGGCTCATATCGACGCTCGTTTCCCCGACCGCAAGGCGGATCGCGGCGGAAAAGAGACGGCGCCCCGGCCCGGATCCGCAGGCTTGAACCGGGCCGCCGCCGGGGCCATTCTCGTGCTCTCCAAGGGGGAGCGCGGGATGAGCCAGGGCGAAACGCCGGACGAGGCGAAGCAGCAGGGCGGATCGGTGGCCCCGTTCCCGTCGCGGCGGGCGCCCCCGCCGGCCGCCGAACCCGCCTTCGTGCCGGCCGCGCCCGTGGTGTCCTTCGATCGGCACGAGCTGCGCGAAATCTTCAACGTCTACGGCCGCCGGGTCGCCGACGGCGAATGGCGCGACTATGCCCTCGATTTCCTGCCCGAGAAGGCCGTCTTCTCCATCTACCGCCGCGCGTCCGAAGTGCCGCTGTACCGCGTCGAGAAGGACCCTGCGCTGGCGCGGCGCCAGGGCGCCTATTCGGTCGTGGCCGCCACGGGGCTGATCCTCAAGCGCGGCCCGGACCTCGCCCGCGTGCTCCAGGCGATCGACCGCAAGCCGAGGCTCGTCGTGGTGTGACGCCCGGCGGTCGCACGTCCGGGACCTACCAGTAGACTTGGAAGCGCCCGACCACGAGGTCGCTGCTCACCGGACGTCCCGTGACGGACGCCGCCGACGGGTCGGCGCGGGCGTGGACGTAATCGGCCATGACGCGGACGTCGTCGTCGGGATACCAGTTCACCCCCAGGCTCGCGTCGTGCTCCGCCCCGCCGCGGACCGGCCCAGACGCGAGGTCGATCGCGCTGACGCGGGCCGCGAGCTCGAAGACGCCGAAGCCGCCCCGCGACACGCGCCGCCCTTCCGGCACCTTCACGCCGTCGAAGATCGCGTATTCGGAGGCGCCCGGCGCTTCGACGCGGTATCGGCGGCCCGGGCCGTTCACCACCCAGCCGAGCTCCGCGTAGCCGGCCTGAAACGTGCGGTCCGGCGCGCCGGCGCCCGTCACGGACGTGAGGGCATATTCGCCCTGCACGCGGACGGAACCGTATTGATAGGCGCCTTCCAGCCCGAAGCGCCCCACGGCATCGGCGTCGCGGATCGTGCCGGTCGACACCAGCGACTTGTTGAACAGGTAGTCTTCCGGCTTGTCGCTGAACGACAGGGCCGTGCCGCCCCGGTCGAGCGCCCGGTAGGAGCCGGCGACGCCCAAGTGCAGCACCTGCACGGCGTCGAGGATCGGTGCATAGGTGGCGCGGGCCGTGCCGGCGATGCCGAAGCTGCTCACGCCGGTCGCCACGGGCGTGCCGCCGAAGACGCCCCCCATCAGGGTCCAGCGCTCGCCGTTGCCGCCGAGGCCGAGGCCGACGTCGCGCTGGGGCGAGAAGGTGTCGAGCAGCGAGCGCTCGGTGAACAGCGTGGTGTTGTTGCTTTCGAGCTGGTTCAGGCTGAACGGCTCCTTGAAGTTGCCCGCCACCACGTGGAACCCGGACACCGGGCTGTAGGACACGTAGGCGTCGTCCACCGGGCGGGTCGCGGACGCGAGGTCGTATTGGAAGGCGACCAGCACGTCGTGCAGCTTGAGGCTGGCTTCGAACCACGCGCGGCGCACCGCGCCGTCCGCCGACAGGGCCGCGAACGTCTGCTTCGGGGCGAGCCTTGCGGCGCCGACGTCCTCGTGCAGCCGGCCGCCGATGTGGAACACCGCGTCGCTGTCGTCGGACTTCAGCCCGATCCCCTTGGCGTCGAGCGTGGCCATGCCGACCGTGGGCAGGTCCTGGGCGAAATACGGCAGGAACGGGAAGGGCCCGGCCTCGTCGGCGCGGGCCGGCGCGAGGGCGGCCAGCATGAGGAGCGCCGAGGCAGGCGGGATGGAGCGGAGCGGGCGACACGGCATGGCGGCCCCATCCTGCGTCAACGCCGCCGCGGGAGGAATGGGCGCTGGCCCTTCCGCGCGCAGGTGCCGGGCCCGCGTTGTATTCAAGAGACGCCCCCCTCGGGCATCGGCCGCACCCGGGCCGGCCGCCGCCGGGCGCTACACGGGACAGCTTCCGCGTTTGCGCGGCTCCCGCAACGGCCCTAGAACGCGGGCATCGGTCGAACCTGGCGGACCACCATGAGCATCTTCGGCAACCTCGGCGGCATGCTGGGCGACTTCATCGAGCAGCACGGCGGCGCCGAAGCGATGGCGCAGAACGCCCTGCAGCAGGCGGGCGGCGTGCAGGGCATCGTCGGCAAGCTGCAGGGCGCGGGCTACGGCGAGCAGGTGCAGTCCTGGCTCGGCGCGGGCCCGAACCAGCCCGTGACGGCGGACGGGATCGCCCAGGCGATCGGCCACGGCAAGCTCGGCGAGATGGCGCAGCACTACGGCGTGCAGCCGGACCAGCTGTCCGGCCTGCTGGCGAAGGTGCTGCCGGGCCTCGTCGACCGGCTGAGCCCCGGCGGCACGCTGGAGCCGCACCTCGGCCAGAACGCGCAGGCGCCGTCGTCCCCGCGCGATCCGGCGTCCTGACACGCTTTGTTGACCGTTGCGGACCAGGGTGACACCCGGCGGACCGGGTTCCGCGTGGCCCTGACCGACGCATGAAGATCATCCTGCCTTTCATCAGCAACACGCTGATGAACTTCGTCATCGGCCTTCTGCTCGCCCGGTTCCTCGGGCCGGCCGAATACGGCCGGATGGCGCTCGCGCTCGCGGTCGGCCAGGTCATCCAGACGCTGATGTTCGACTGGCTGCGCCTCGCCGCGACGCGCTTCTATTCCGAGCGGGCGCGGCTCGAGCGGCCGGAGCTTCGCGCCACCCTCGACGCCAGTTTCGCCGGGCTGATCGCGGTCCTCAGCGCCGCCGCCGTGTTCTTCCTGCTCAGCGGCATCGAAGTGCCGCTGTCGCGCCCTCTGGTGGCGCTGGCGGTCGGCGCCGCCGTGGCCAACGGCCTGTTCGACTACAACACCGCGCTGGTGCGGGCCCGTTTCATGGACGGGCTCTATGCCCGCATCATCATGGGCAAGAACGCGCTGTCCCTGGCGCTGACCGTGGGGGGCGCGTGGTGGTTCGGCTCGGCCGCCATGGCGCTGACGGGCCTGTGCCTGTCCATGACGGGGTCGCTGCTGGCGTCCCGCCGCGCGTTGACGGACGGCGGGTCGGCCCCGCGCGCGGCGCGGCGCGGCCTGGCCGCCCAGGCGCTGCGCTACGCGCTGCCGATCGTCATGGCCAACATGCTCTACCAGGTGATCCCGCTGGTCGACCGCGCCCTGATCGCGCACCGCTTCGGCTTCGCGGAATCGGGCCAATTCTCGCTCGCCTACGACCTCGGCATCCGCGTCGTGCTGGCCATCGGCTCGACGCTCGACGTGCTGCTGTTCCAGATCGCGGTGCGGGCCGACGAAACCCACGGCGCCGACCATTCGGCGCGGCAGATCGGCCGCAACATGGGCGTGGTGGTGGCGATCCTCGCCCCGACCTGCGTGGGCGCCTACCTGGTGATGCCGTCGTTCCAGCAGCTCGTGGTGCCGCCGGAGTTCCGCGGGCCCTTCGCCCAGTTCTTCACCTACCTGCTGCCCGGCTTCTTCTGCTATCCGCTGATCCACTACGCCGTGCATCCGGTGTTCCAGATCCGCAAGCGCACGCGGCCCCTCATCGCCACCGCCACCGTCGCGGCGCTGGCCAACGTCGCCCTCAGCTTCGCCATGCCGGCCGGCGCGGGGGCGATCGGCTACGCGGTGGCGCTGTCGGCGGCGCTGGGCGCCGGGCTTCTGGCGCTGGTCGCCGCGGCGTCGCTCGTCGGCGCGTCCTGGCCGGCCCCCCGCGACCTCGCCGTGACGCTGCTCGGCTCGCTCGCCATGGCGGGCGCGGTGCTGCCGCTGCGCGGGATGGAGCCCGGCCTGACGACGCTGCTGGTGCAGGTCGGCCTCGGCGCGCTGGTCTACGGGGGGCTCGCGGCCGCCTTCGACCTCGCCGGCCTGCGCAGCCTGGCGCTCGACCACCTGCCGGCGCGGTGGCGCCGCCCGCCCGCTTTACCCCGCGTTGACCACGCCGCTTAACGTCCGATTCAGTTTATCCGATCCGTAACCATGGTTTCGGGTAGTTAATACTGAACGGCGATATCCGTGTATTGTTCGGAATTGAAAGACCCAACCTCTTCGCTCCGGACGATTTCCATGAAGCGTTTCGTTGTTTCGAGCGGCTACGTCCTGCTGGGCTTGGCGGCGCTGTCGGCTGCTTCGGCGAGCGGTGTTCGAGCGGGGCAGCACGTCCCGCATGCCGTGGGCATCCCGGGCATCGGGCCGGGCACGGGCGTCGACGTGTACATCCCGAACCCGGACGAGCAGACGCCCATCGCCTGGTCGCAGGGCACCGAGCCCCCGCCGCCCCAGGGCGACTACGGCGGCGGCAGGCTGCAGTACATGATCACCGGCAACGAGAGCCGCCCGGCCGCGCATCCCCGGATTCCGCCGCCCTACTTCCCGGCCCGCGTCGCGCCCGTGCAGGGGCCGGACGGGCGTTCCAGCCTCGCCACCCACGCCCGCCCGCCGGAAGGCGCGGCCCCCCGCGGCCGCGGCGCGTATGCCGCGGAAGCCGAACCGGCCGATGCCGCCCCGGCCTATCGCGGCCCGGCGCCGAGCGGCTACGACAGCGTGGGTTTCGGCGGCGCGAGCCCGGTCAGTTCCGGCTACGGCCGCGCGCCGCGCGCCGCCTACGTGCCGGCCGCCTACGGCGAAGCGCCCCGGGCCGAGCTCGACCCAGTCTACCGTCGGCAGGAGGTCGCCTATTCGGGCGGCCAAGCGCCCGGCACGGTGGTGATCGATACGGCCGACAAGTTCCTGTACCTCGTCGAGGGCGCCGGCCACGCGCTGCGCTACGGCATCGGCGTGGCGAAGCCCGGCTTCCTGTGGTCGGGCACCCACACGATCACCCGCATGGCCGAATGGCCGGACTGGACGCCCCCCGCCGAGATGCTGGGGCGCCGCCCGGACCTGCCGCGCCACATGGACGGCGGCCTCGCCAACCCGCTCGGCGCCCGCGCCATGTACCTCGGCTCGACCCTGTACCGCATCCACGGCACCAACGAGCCGGACACGATCGGCACCAACGTGTCGTCGGGCTGCATCCGCCTGCGCAACGAGGACGTCACCGACCTGTACGGGCGCGTGCGCGTCGGCACGCGCGTCGTGGTGATGTGACGGGCGCACCGCTTTGACGGCGCGCGGGGCGGGGTCCTAAGAGGTCCTGCCCCGCTTCCGCGGGGCCCAGGCGAGGAGGCCGCTTCGATGCCCAAGGGCTACATCATCGTCCGCATGACCGTGACGGACCCGGACGCCTACAAGACCTACGCCGCGATGGCGTCGGAAGCGATGAGGATCCACGGCGTCAAGCCCCTGGCGCGCGGCGGGCGCAGCACCGCCGTCGAGGGCGAGGGGAGGCCGCGCAACGTGGTGCTGGAGGCCGAGTCCTACGAGGCCGCCCTGGCCTACTACCATTCCCCCGAATACCAGGCCGCCGTGGCGGTCCGGAAGCCGGCCGGCATCGGCGAAGTGGTGATCGTGGAAGGCGCCGAGTAGCGGCCTTCAGTTCTGCCGGGCGAGGCCGCCGCCGGCGACGGGACGCGCGTCGGGCTTGGCGTCGGCGACGCGGCCCTGCGCCTGCCGGCCTTCGGTGTATTCCCGCCACAGCAGCACGAGGGCCGCCATCAGGGCCGGGCCGACGAAGAGGCCCACCAGCCCCCAGGTTTCGACGCCGCCCAGGATGCCGAACAGCACCCACAGGAACGGAAGCCGCGTCGTGCCGCCGATGAGGACCGGGCGGACCAGGTGGTCCGCCAGGAAGGCGAGGATGCTGCCGCCCACCACGACCAGGAGGGCCGCCACCACGGCCCCCTGCGCCACCAGCACGGCGCCGACCAGGATGAACACGACCGTGACGGCGAAGGGCACCATGGCGGCCACCGCCGTCAGCGCCCCGAACAGGATCGGATGGGGCACGCCGGCGAACGCGTAGGCGATGCCCATCAGGAAGCCCTCGCCGAGCCCGACCAGCACGAGGCCGTCCACCGTGCCGTGGATGGAGGCCACCATCTGCCGCGCGACGCGTTCTCCCTTGGCGCCGAAGGCCTTGTTGCTGGCGTCGAGGCACTGCCGGACGACGTCCTTGCCCTGCTTGAACAGGAAGAACAGCGTCATCAGGGCGAAGAAGAACAGCACGGTGCGGTGGACGATCTGTCCCCCCACGTTGCGGCCGATCTCGGCCGCCTTGGCCTTGTTGACCCGCTCGGCGATGCCGTGGGTCTGGGCGCCGTTGGCGAGGTTGTCCTGCCACCAATGCGTGACGGCATCGCCGCCGAAGGGCAGGTGCGAGATGAAGTCCGGCACCGGGATGCCCGACGTCGTCGCCTGGCGGTACAGGTCGAGGACGGAATGGAACTCGCGCACGACTTCGAACAGCACGATGGCGAGCGGCAGGCCGAACAGGAGCCCGATGCAGAGGGTGAAGAGGCCCGGCAGCAGCACGTTATGCTTGCCGGGCGGAAAGCGGCGCTCGGCCTTCTCGTAGAGCGGCCAGAACGCGACGGCGAGGATGGCCGCCCAGGCGAGGGCGGGCAGGAAGTCGTGGATGGTCCAGACGCCGAGGCCGATGAGCGAGGCGGACAGGATCAGCCGCGCGTTGCGCTGGCGCTGGCCCGGCACGGAGCCGTCCCCATCGCCGCTGAGGGCGTCCCGGCGCGGGTTCGGCTCGGTCGTCGTCATGGTGGCGGAACCTGGAGGGAGGGTCTTGGGACGGGGTGGCGCGCGCCGGGCCGAGGCCGGCGCGCGACGGGTGTCAGCGGACGGTGCGGGTGGTCGTCACGGTGCGGCCCATCGGGCCCCGGCGCACGACGCGCTTCACGACGCGACGGCCGCCGAACGGCCCGCGGCGCACCGTCTTGGTGATGACGACGGCCACGTCGACCACGGGGGCCTTGGCGACGCCGGCGGGGGCCAGCGGCATGGCTTCGGCGCTGCCGGCGAGGAACAGGCCGGCGAGGCCGGCGAATGCGAGGGTGGCGACGATCTTCATGGGTCTGGTCTCCGGCGTGAATGCCCGAGCCTCCCAACGCGAATAGCCGCGTTCAAGTTCAACGCCATCGTCCGACGCCGCACCGTGCCGGCCAGCGCGGCCGCCGGCCTCAGGGCGCTTCGGGCGGGAACACCAGGGCGTCGCCGTGGATGCGGACGCCGATCTCGGTCCCGGGTTCGGGCGGCGCCGCGGCGAGCCAGCACGCCTGGAGCGCGACGGTGCCCCCGGCCGCCTCGAGGTCCAGCCAGGTGAGCGGGCCCAGCATGGCCGAGCGGCGCACCGTCATGCGGGCGCCCTGCCCCGGGGCAGCCTCGACGACCTGCTCGGGGCGCAGCATCAGGGCCGCCGGCCCGTCGGCGACGCCATGCGGGTTGCGCACCGGCACGCGGCCGAGCGCCGTGTCGGCGGCCTCGCCGGCGAGCGTGCCGGGGAGGTGGATGGCGGCGCCGGCGAGCCGCGCCGTGTCGAGGTCGACGGGGGAGCGGTAGAAGTCGGCGGACGTGCCGCGCTGCACGATGCGGCCGCGGCGCATGACGGCGATCTCGTCCGCCACCGAGAAGGCCTCGTCGCGGTCGTGCGTCACCATCAGGGCGGCGGCGCCGTTGCGCTTGAGGATGGCGCGGACCTCGGCGCAGAGCGTGCGGCGCAGGTGGGCGTCGAGCGCATTGAAGGGCTCGTCGAGGAGCACCAGGGCGGGCTCGGGCGCCAGGGCGCGGGCGATCGACACCCGCTGCTGCTGGCCGCCGGACAGTTCGTGCGGCATGCGGCGGCCGAAGCCCGCCATGCCGACGAGCTCCATCATCGCCTCGACGCGGCCCGAGCGGCGGCCGGCCGGCGACAGGCCGAAGCCGACATTGGCGGCGACGTCGAGGTGGGGGAACAGCACGCCGTCCTGGGGCACGTAGCCGATGCCGCGGCGGAACGGCGGCACCCAGCAGCCGCGCTCCCCCGGAGGGCCGTCGGCGACGGGCCGGCCGGCGAGCGCGACCGAGCCGGCGTCGGCGCGGTCGAAGCCCGCGACGAGGCGCAGAAGGGTCGTCTTGCCGCAGCCGGAGGGCCCGAGCAGCGCCACGATGTCGCCCGGCGCCACGGCGAGGTCGACGTCGCGGAGCACCGGCGCTTCGCCGTAGGACTTGGCGAGTCCCGAAACCTGGAGTGCGAAGCTGGAGATGGCGAACCCCGGCGGCTCGGTCGCCGAGGGCCAGGGGCCTTCGGCCGGTGCGGGGCGGAGCCCCGCGACGACGATTCCACGGCTCTGCCCTGAAACCCGCGAAACGCCAAGGCCTTTCGAGCCGCGGCTCAGGACCTGCCGCGCCGCTTCTGCAGCTGCACCGTCGCCCAATAGGCCGGCACCCCCGATACGAGGACCAGCAGCGCCGCGAAGGGCGCCGCCGCGCCGTATTTCATCTGCGACGATTGCCGCCACAGCTCGATCGACAGCGTGTGGATGCCGGTCGGCGCCAACACCAGCGTGGCGGTCAGCTCCTTCATCAGCTGCATGAACACCAGCAGGGCCGCGGCGCCGAGGCCCGGCAGGATGTTGGGCAGCGTCACGCTGAACAGCACGCGCCAGGGGGCGCGGCCGAGCGCGAGCGCCACCTCCTCCATGGCGGGGGGCACCTGCTCGACCGCGGGGCGCAGCGCCGTCTGGGCGAGCGGCAGGAACAGGATGGCGTAGCCGACGAGCAGGAGCGCCATGGTCTGGTACAGGAACGGCGCCGTACGCAGGCAGAAGTACACGAGCGACAGCGCCACCACGAGGCCCGGGAGCGCGTGCACCACGAAGGGGAGCCGCTCGGCCAGCACGGCCGCCCTGCCCCGCCGCCGGAACGCGGCCAGCACGAGGAGCAGCCCGGCCGCCGTGGTGACGGCGGCGCCGGCGGCCGACAGCTCCACCGAGTCGCCCACCGCGGACATCACCCTGTCCCAGGGCAGGGGCGCGTGGCGCGCCAGCACCAGCCAGTAGCCCAGCATGGCGACCGGGACGCCGAGCGCGAGGACGATCAGCGCGGCGAGCGCCGCCGCGGCCGGCACCGCCGTCCATCCGAGCCGGGCCCGGACGTGGGGCGCGGTGGCGCCGGACGCGGGCCGGGCGAAGCGGCGGCGGCCGCGCAGCGCCAGCTCCGCCGCCATCACGCCGAGGCAGAGCACGATCAGCACGGCCGACAGCATCGCGGCGGCGGCGCCGTCGTAGGACAGCTCGTAGGCCTCGTAGATGGCGGTGGTGAAGGTTTCGACGCGCAGCAGCGCCAGCGGCCCGAACTCGACCAGCATGTGAAGCGTGACGAGCAGCAGCCCGCCCGCCAGCGCCGGCCCGAGCTGCGGCAGCACGGTCCGGCCGAAGATGCGCCAAGGGCCGTGCCCGACCGAGCGCGCCACGTCCTCCAGCGCCGGATCCATGCCGGCCAGCGCCGCCGCCACGGGCAGGTAGACCAGCGGGTATTCGGCGAGGATCTGCACCAGGACGGCGCCCGCCATGCCCTCGACGCGCGGCGTCAGGGACAGCCAGGCGAAGGCCGACACCAGGGCCGGCATGGCGAGCGGCAGCGGCACCAGCACGCGCCACAGCCGCCGCCCCGGCAGGTCGGACCGTTCGACGAGCCAGGCCGCCGCCGTGCCGATCAGGAGCGCGCCGGCCGTCACCGTCACGGCCAGGGTCAGCGTGTTGACCAGCAGGTTCGCCACGAAGGGGCGGAACAGCAGGGCCGCCGTGCCGCTCGGGCCGACGGAAGCCGCTTGCCAGGCCACGTAGGCGAGCGGCAGCAGGGCCAGCGACACCACGACGGCGATGGGCACCCAGAGCCAGAAGGGCGGCGCGGAGGATCCGCGTCGACCGAAGGTGGAGGGCCGAAGCGCCGTTTCGGCCATCAGTTGATGCCGACGGCCTGCTCGAGCTTCAACGCCGAAGCGGCATCGCCGATCTCGGCCGCCGTGACGGGGGAAGCCTGCGCCTTGTCGAACCCCTTCAGGGCCACGGGCGACGCGACGCCCAGGCGCAACGGGACGTCGCCGGCGGCCTCGGCCAGCACCTTCTGGCCCTCGTCGCTGACCGCGAAGGCGGCGAACCGTTCGGCTTCGGCCTTGTGGGGCGCGAACTTCGGGATGCCGAGGCCCGACACCGTCAGCAGCGCGCCGGGATCCTTGGCGCCGATGTAGTGCACGCGCGCGTCGAGCGTGTCGGCGCCGCGCTCCTTGGCGACCGCCTGCCAATAATTGTCGGCGTTGATGGCGAGTTCGACCTCGCCGCGGTCGACCGCCAGCACCATGGCGGTGTTCTTGGGGTAGGCCTTGCCGTTGTCGTTGAGCCCGGACAGCCAGGCCTTGGCGGCGTCGGCCCCCTTCTGCTTCTCGACCGCGACGACGAGTTCGAGGAAGGCGGCGGCACGCGGGTTGAAGGCGAACTTGCCCTTCCATTCCGGCTTGGCGAGGTCGAGGATCGACGCCGGCAGCTTGTCCTCTGCGATGAGCTTCCTGTTGTACAGGATCACGAAGGAGCGCGCCGTCACGCCGACCCAGTCGCCATGGGCGCCGCTGTATTGCGACGGGATCGCCGCGGTGACCTCCGGACCCAGGGGCGCCAGCATGGACTTGTCGGCGAGGGTGACGAGCGCCGTGGAATATTCCGCGTAGAAGATGTCGGCCGGGGTGTGGTCGCCCTCGTCGACGATCTGCCGGGCGAGCGCGGGCGCGCCGCCGTTGCGGATCGACGTCCTGACGCCCGTCTTCGCTTCGAAGGCGGCGGCCAGGGCTTCGACGGGCCCCTCGTCCTGGCTGTTGTAGATCGTCAACGTGCCGCCGTCGGCGGCGAAGCCCGCGGTCGGGGCGGACACGGCGAGGGCGGAAGCGAACACGGCCGCACGGCATGCCGCGACGGCGACGCGCGGGGGATGAAGGCGCATGATCGGGTCCTCTGGATCGTCTCTTCGGGCAGCTCACGAGGCCGGATGCGCTCCGGTGAGCGTCGATCCGGCGATGTCGGGCAGTCCGACTGGCTGAGACCGTGTATAGCGACGGGGCTCCGCGCCGGTCAATTGAAGCGACGGCGGTGGGCGGCGAACCACCACACTATGTTTTGTAATTATTCCATTGTGCGACGACGCTCGACGACTGGACCAGAGTCGAAAGGCGTCGCGGCACGCCCTTTCGGCGGTGCGCGGGCCGGACGCGACGGGTCCACCACGCTGGCGCTTCCCCCGACGCACCGGACTTCAGGCCCCCTTAACCACTCCGCCCGCCATGATGACCGGACCACGAACGACGGACCGGCACACGATGAGGACTGGCTACCTTCGCGGCGGCGCCGCGGCGATCTGCCTGCTGCTGGCGACCGCGGCCGTCGCCCAGGAGGCGGGCGACTGCGACATGCTGTGCCGCCTCAAGGGCTACCTGTCGACCGACCACATGGCGGGCGAACCGGCCGGCGAAGCGCCCGGGGCGGCTCCCGCCAGGAGCCGCCGGCCGCGCGCCGCGGCGGCGCACAAGGCCGGCGCCCCCAAGGCGGCGGCGTCCACCCCCTCCCCGGTCGCGACGGCCGGCGCCCACCCGCCGGCCCCCGCGAAGGCCGCGCCCGCGGCACCGGCGGCCGCGAAGGCCGCCTCCACCGCCCAGGCATCGGCGACGGTCCCCAGCCCGGCGAAGAAGGACACCGCGGCGGTGCGTCCCGCCCCGGCCGCGGTGCGGGCGGCGGCCGTGCCGCCACAGTCCGCCCCGGCGCGGCCTTCCCGGCCCCACCCGGCGGTCGCGGCCCTGCCGGCGCCGAAGGAGCCGGCGAAGCCCGCTCCGAAGCCTCCCGCCGTGGCGGCGGCGCCCGACGTGGCGCCGGCCCCCCGCCGCGTCGCGCGGACGCGGCCCGCGCCGGCCGCGGCGCCCACCCGCACGGCCTCGCTGTCGACCACGATCCCGGGCAGCGCCCCGGCCATGCAGGCCGGGTTCCACTGAGAAGCGGCGCCGGCGGGCGCCGGCCCGGTCACTCGACCCGGAGCGCCTGCCTGTGGTCGGCGACGGAGTCGAGATAGCCGAACTCTTCGCGCGTCTGCGGCCGGATCGAGGTGATCAGCCGCGCCCCGCGCCCATAGGTGAGCCAGGCCCAGACCCAGTTCAGGTAGACGGTGATGCGGTTGCGCGCGCCGATCAGGAAGAACAGGTGGACGATGCTCCACAGCAGCCAGCCGATGACGCCCGTCATCTTGATCTTGCCGAGGTCGGCGATGGCGGCCGAGCGGCCCACCATGGCCATCTGGCCCTGGTCGTCGTAGGCGAACGGCGCCGGCAGGGGCTCGCCGATGAGGCGGCGCATCAGCACCTTGGCGACGTGCTCGCCCTGCTGCTTGGCGACGGGCGCGACGCCCGGCAGGCGGCGGCCGCGGCCGTCCTCCATGTAGGTGCAGTCGCCGACCGCGTAGACGTCCGGGTGGCCGATCACGGCGCAATGCTCGTCGATGCGGACGGCGTTGCCCTTGCCCTTCTCGGCGCCGAGCCAGTCGGCGACGGGCGTGGCGGCCGTGCCGGCGGCCCAGAGCACGTTGGCGGACAGGATGCGCTCGCCCCCCGCCACCACGCCGTCCCGGTCCACCGCCTCGACCTGGCAGCCGGTCTTCACCTCGACCCCGAGGTCCTCGAGGTGGCGGCGCGCATAGTCCGACAGGTGCTGCGGAAAGCCCGCCAGCAGGCTCGGGCCGCCTTCGCAGAGGACGATGCGGGCCCAGGTCGGCTGGATGCGGCGGAAATCGCGCGCCAGCGTCGAATGGGCGAGTTCCGCGATGGCGCCCGCCATCTCGACGCCCGTGGGCCCGCCGCCGACCACCACGAAGGTCAGCAGCTTGCGGATCTCGTTCGGATCGGTCCGGCTTTCCGCCCACTCGAAGGCGGCGAGCAAGGAGGAGCGCAGCGCGAGCGCCTGGTCGAGCGTCTTCAGCACGTGGGCGTGTTCCGCCCATTCGTCGTGGCCGAACCAGGAATAAACCGAGCCCGTGGCCATGACGAGGTAGTCGTAGGGGATCTCGGGCGTCCCCTTGACGCGGACCACCTTGCGCTCGGTGTCGACCCCCTCGACCTCGCCCATCAGCGTGCCGACGCGCGGCATGTCGGTGAAGAGGCCGCGCACCGGCACGGCGATGTCGGACGGCGCCAGCGCGGCCGTGGCCACCTGGTACAGCAGCGGCTGGAACAGGTTGTGGTTGGTCTTGTCGATGACGGTGACGAAGGCGGGCGCGAGGTTCAGGCCGCGCGCCACCGACAGGCCGCCGAAGCCCGCGCCGATCACCACGACGCGGGGCAGGTTCTTCGGGTTGCTCGGGTCCTTGACGTCGGGGCTTGACGGCATCCTGCGGTCCTTCTGGGCGCGAATCGGGGGCGGTGTGTCGGGGAGGTCGGGGGCGATCAGCCGCACACCATCTGGAAGAGGGCGGTGCGGAGCGGCGGGCCGTAGTCGGCTTGGCGGAAATAGGCTGCCTGCGGCAGCGGATCCACGTCGAGCGCGATCTCCTCGTTGCGCGGCAGCGGGTGGAGGATGCGCGCCGAGGCGCGCATGCGCTTCGCCGTCGGCAGGTCGAGCACGAAACGGTCCTTGACGGACTGGAACATGGCCTCGTCGGTGAACCACTCCTTCTGGGGGCGGGTCATGTACAGGATGTCGACCCGCGGCACGAGGTCCGACCAGTCGTCGGTTTCGGTGTAGGGCACGCCCGCGCGGTCGAGCGCGTCGCGCACGTCGGCGCCGACGCGCAACTCCGGCACGGACACGAAATGCACCTTCGCGCCGGGGCACTGGATCAGCAGCGTCACCAGCGAACGGACGGTCCGGCTGTAGCGGCAGTCGCCCACGAAGGCGATCTCGACGTCCGACGTGCGGCCGAGCTCGCGCTCGATGGTGTACAGGTCGAGCACCGCCTGGGTCGGGTGCTGGCCCGCGCCGGATCCCGCGTTGAACACCGGCACGTCGAGGCCGAGCCGCTCGAAGTTGCGGGCCACGACATAGGGCGCGTCCTCGTCGTGGTGGCGCAGCACCAGGGCCTTGGGCCGGTAGCCGCCGACGATGCGGGTCGTGTCCTCCAGGATCTCGCCCTTCGCGGCCGAGGAGAACTTCCCCGCGTCTTCGGTGTAGATCACCTGCGCGCCGAGGCGGATGGCGGCGAGCTGGAACGACATGCGGGTGCGGGTGGAGGGCTGGTAGAACAGCATCACCACGGCCTCGTCGCGGAAGATCGGCTCGGGCCGGGCGTCGAGCAGGCGCGTGGTCCGGTCGGCCAGTTCGGCGAAGATTTCGGGCGTGAAGATCCCGGCTTCGAGGATGGATCGTCCCTTGAGCGACATGAGCGTGGTCCCGCGGCGTCTCGACTGGCCGCTCCCTGTGCCACGCGCGCGCCGAAAAGGACACCATCGGGGGGTGGAAAGCGTCGGCGGGAGACCGGTCGGCGCCCCCTACCCCGGCCCGGCGCCCGCCATCGCGGCCGCGAGGCGCGGCCAGTCCTTCTTCGGGCTCCAAACCACGTTCAGCGCCGACACGTCCGCCGCCACCGCGGGATCGTCCTGGGCGAACTGGCCGAAGGGCTTGCGCACCACGGCGACCACCGGCAGCACCTGCCCGGCCCGCGGCTCGTAGGCGTCGCCGACCGTTTCCGACCGGTTGAGGAAGCACAGGATCCCGGCGACCTGGGCGCCGTAGCCTTCGATCTGCGCCACCAGCTTGGCGGTCGTCGAGAAGTTGTTGCACACGTCCTCGACGATGAACCAGCGCTCGCCGCGCTCGGGCTCGTGGCGCGAGAACACCATGTCGGAACTCTCGCGCGCCGTCGCCGAGGCGGCGGCCGTCACCTTCTTCTCGGGGTAGATGTAGCTCCGCCCCGCTTCGAGCGCGAGCTGGTAGGCGAAGGCCTTGCCGCCCTCGGGCGCCCCGATGAAGCCGGCCGCGCCCGCGACGTCGATGCCACGGCCCTCCGCGAAGGCCAGCAGCCGGCGCGCGAACACCTGCAGCAGCGCCGGGCGCCGCTCCGCCCGGGCGAAGTTGACGTAGACTTCGCCGACGTACTGCCGCCCCGCCGCGTCCTTGCCGGCGTAGCCCACGAGCGGTCCGGCGCGCCGGCCCGCGGCGTCGCGCGGCGCCTCGTAGAAGGCGCCGGCGTCGCGCATCAGGTCGAGGGGGTCGGCGTCGAGGGTCATCGGTTGAAGCTCTGGATCTCGCCGGTGAGGCGCAGGGTTTCGGCGCGGGCGGCATCGGCGAAGTCCGCGCCCGCACCCGCGTAGATGATGCCGCGCGACGCGTTCACGACCATGCCGCGGCCGCGCGCGTCGCGCCCCGCCTCGACGGTGAGGCGCACGTCGCCGCCCTGCGCGCCGACGCCGGGGATGAGGATCGGCATGTCGCCGACGATGGCCCTCACGGCGGCGAGTTCGGCCGGATAGGTGGCGCCGACCACGACGGCGCAGTTGCGGTTCCCGTTCCAATGGTCGGCGACGCGGCGCGCCACGGCGCGGTACAGCGGCTCGCCGCCGACCGCGAGGTCCTGGAACTCGCCGCCGCCGGGGTTGGAGGTGCGGACGAGGACGATCGTCCCGCGGTCGGCGCGGTCGAGGAACGGCCGGAGCGATTCGGCGCCGAGATAGGGGTGCACCGTGATGGCGTCGGCGCCGAGCCGGTCGAAGGCGTCCTCGACGTAGCCGGCGTTGGTGGAGCCGATGTCGCCGCGCTTGGCGTCGTAGATCACCGGCACGTCGGGCGCCGCCGCCCGGATGTGGCGCATGACGGCGCCCAGCGCCGCGACCCCGGGGGCCCCGAAGCGCTCGAAGAAGGCGGCGTTGGGCTTGAACGCGCAGGCGAGGTCGGCGGTGGCGTCGACGATCGCGGTGCAGAACCGCAGCACCGCCCCGGCCTTGGCGTCGTCGGACGGCTCGGCGCCGGCGGCGGCGCGCAGCGAGGCGGGCAGCCGGTCCCAGTCGGGATCGAGCCCGACCGAAACGAACAGCCCGGCGTCCCAGCGCGCGTCGAGCAGCGCGCGGAAGTCGCGCCCGCTCACGCCCTCACCCGCCACTTCAGCGTTTCGCCGGCGCACATCGGCACCACGCTGTCGCCCATCCCGGTCGCCTCCACCTCGGCGGGCACCACCCAGGGCTCCTCGACCAGCGTCACGCTTTCCGCGTTGAGGTCGTAGCCGTAGAAGCGCGCGCCGTGTTCGCTCAGGAACGGGTCGAGGCGGTCGAGCTGGCCTTCGCGGTCGAACAGGTCGACCAGCAGCGGCAGGGCCGCCATGGTGTTCCACACCCCGCAGGCCGAGCCCTCGGCCTCCTTGCGGCGGCGGAGGTGGGCGGCGTCGTCGCCGCCGTAGAAGAAGCGCGGGTGGCCCGACAGGACGACCTCGTTCAGCGCCGCGCGGTCGTCGCGCCACTTCGGCTGGGGCTTGCAGCCGTGGTGGACGCGCATCAGCCCGCCGCTGGCCTTCGAATAGCCGAGCACGTCGTCCACCGTGGTGAACAGGTGGTGCACCGTGACCGAAGCGCCGACGCCGTCGCCCTGCGCCTTCACCCAGTCGACGGCGGCGCGGCTGGTGATGTGCTCCATCGTCAGCTTCAGCTTCGGGAAGCGCGCGCGGATGCGGTCGAGGATGGCGGTGAAGCCCGCCTCCTTGTTCAGCCCCTCGATGTCGTCGCTCGGGTGCTCGCCGTGGAACTGGACGATGAGCCCGCAGTCCTGCGCGGCTTCGAGCGCCGGGTAAATCTTGTCGTAGTCCTGCACGCCGTTGCCGGAATGCGTGGTGACCATGAAGGGATACACCTTGCCGATGCCGACGCCCTTCGATCGCGCGTCGCGCACGGTGGCGCCGGGCGTGGTTTCCGTGATCTGGATGGTCATCACGGGATCGACCGTCGTGGCCGGGTCGTGGGCGCGGGCGCGCTCCAGGATGGCGTCGCGATACCAGACCGCGCGGTCGCCGGTGAGCACGGGCGGCGTGATGTTGGGCTCGGCCACGATGCGGCGGCGCCAGCCGCTGTCCAGGAACACCGGCACCAGGAAATCGAGCATCGGGCCGTCGCGGAAATGCGCGTGCCAGTTGTCGGGGGCGCGGAGGCGGATCGTGCGGGGTTCGGTGGTCAAGCGGCCTGTCTTTCGGCGAGGGGTGTGGCGGCGCGGCGCGCCAGGTCGCGCTTGACGATGCGGGTGGGCAGCCAGGGCGCGCGGAAATGGATGGCGCCGTAGCCGACGGCGCGGGCGCCGAGCGCGCGAACGCGCTCGAGGTCGTCGAACTGCATCACCGAGGGCGCGATGACGGGCAGCGCGCCGTCTTCCGCGATCTCGCGCACGGCGCGCCAGTTCAGCGCCTGCGCGGGCCGGCCGGACACGCCGCCCCCGCCCCCGCCGACGCGCTTCTCCAGCCGCCACAGGGGGCTGCGCCCGTCGGGGTACACCTGTTCCCAGGGCACGCTGTTCAGCGCGATGGCTTCGGCGAGGCCCTTCAGCCCGCGCGCGATGGCGAGGTAGTCCTGGCTCGTCGACACCTTGACGATGACGGGATGGCGCGACACGCGCTTCACGGCGTCGACGCCCGCGACGACCTGGCCGGCGTTGCCGAGCGCGTGGCCGGTGTTGGGGCACGACGGGTTGACCTCCAGCGCCGCCAGCGGGAACCGGTCGAGCTTCGCCGCCATCTCGCCGAGCTCGTCGTCGTCGCCGAAGATCGACACCACGGTCTTCACGCGCCCGTAGTCGAGCTTCGGGGCGACATCGCGGAGCCACCAGTCGAAGCCGGGGTTCGTCAGGCCGACCTTGTTGACCGAGCCGCCGGGCACCAGGCGCACGCAGGTCCAGGGCTTGTAGAGCTTGAGGTTGCCCTCGCGCGGATGGCGCGTCAGCGTCTTCAGCACCACGGTGAACAGGTCGGGGCGGATGAGGCCCGACGCCACCATGGCGCGCTGCCACGGCCAGCCGCGCCCGTCGAAGGCGAGCGAGCCGCTCGACACGACGTGGTCGAGGGCGTGGCCGTTGGACAGTCTGATCATCGCGGCCTCGGCGCGGACGGGGTCGGGACGGGATAGCAGGTCGAGGGCGAAAGCTGAACCCCGTCTCCGCCCTCGGCCGGTCGACGGTCCTGCGGTCGCCGCGGCGCGCCGGGCTGGCCGTCGCGGGCCCGTGCCTCGTCGCCGTCCGCCGAACACGGATTCGACAGCAAGGGACGGGGTGCGACGGCGAGCGGCGTGCCCTATGCCGGTCCCCGACGAACTCTCCGCCCGGAGCCGCCCCATGCCCCTGCCGCAGACCATCCCGGACTCCGACGCCGCCCGCTGGGCCGCCGTTTCGGCGCGCGACGCATCGGCGGACGGCGCCTTCGTCTATTCCGTCCGCACCACGGGCGTGTTCTGCCGCCCGTCCTGCCCGTCCCGCGCGGCGAAGCGCGGCAACGTCGCCTTCCACGCCGACGCCGCCGCGGCGCGGGCCGCCGGCTTCCGCCCCTGCCTGCGCTGCCGGCCGGACGACGAAGCCCAGGCCGAGCGCCGCGCGGCCCTGGTGCTCAGCGCCTGCCGCGCCATCGACGCCACGTCGGACGCCGCCGACGACGCGCCCGACCTCGGCGCCCTGGCGCGCGACGCGGGGCTCAGCCGGTTCCACTTCCACCGCCTGTTCAAGGCCGAGCTCGGCGTGACCCCCAAGGCCTATGCGGCGGCGCGTCGCGCGGCACGCACCGCGGAAGCGCTCGCCGGGGCCGGCACCGTGACCGAAGCCATCTACGAGGGCGGCTTCGGGTCCAGCGGCCGCTTCTACGCGGCGGCCCCGGCCCGGCTCGGCATGGCGCCCTCGGCGCGGCGGCGCGGCGGCGGCGGCGAAACCCTGCGCTTCGCCGTGGGCCAGTGCTCGCTCGGCGCCGTCCTGGTGGCCGCCACCGCCAAGGGCGTCGCCGCCATCACGCTCGGCGACGACCCGGACGCGCTCGTGGCGGACCTGCAGGACCGTTTCCCCGCGGCGACGCTCGTCGGGGGCGAACCCGGCTTCGAAGCCACCGTCGCCGCCGTGGTGGGCCTCGTCGAGGCGCCGCGGACGGGGCTCGCCCTGCCGCTCGACATTCGCGGCACGGCCTTCCAAGAGCGCGTGTGGCAGGCGCTGCGCTCGATCCCCGCCGGCACGACGCTGAGCTACGCCGAGGTGGCGGAGCGGCTCGGCACGCCCAAGGCCGTGCGCGCCGTCGCGGGCGCCTGCGCCGCCAACGCCATCGCGGTGGCGATCCCCTGCCACCGCGTGGTCAGGACCGGGGGCGGGCTGTCGGGCTACCGCTGGGGCGTCGAGCGCAAGCGGGCGCTGCTGGCGCGGGAAGCGCAGGACTGACCGCTCACGGCAGCCGCCCCTCGGCGGCGAGCCGGCCCACGAAACCGTCGAAGGCGCCGTAGGTCGCCTGGGCCAGCGCCACCCCGACGCTGACCCGGCGCACGCCGACCCCTGCCATCTCGGCGACCGAAAGGCCCGTGCCGGTGAGGTTGGCATTGACCGGGAGGTCCACGGCGCGGACCAGGTGGGCGACGGCGTCGAGCGTCCTCAGGCCTGGGGCGTAGAGGCAGTCCGCCCCGGCTTCGCCGTAGGCCCGCAGGCGGCGCACCACCTCGCCCATGTCGAGCGGATCCATCAGGTAGGCTTCGCAGCGGCCGACCAGCACCACGTCGGCGCCCGTGCGGTCGACGGCGGCGCGGGCGGCCCGCATCCGCGCCACCGCGGCCTCGACGGGGATCAGCGCGGCACCGGCGCGGTCCTCGATCGACAGGCCGGCGACGCCGGTGCCGACGCAGCGCGCCACGTTGGCGGCGACGCCGTCCGGCGTGTCGGCGAAGCCCGCCTCGAAGTCGGCGTTCACCGGCAGGTCGGTGACGCCGCACAGGAAGCGCAGGTGGTCGAGCACCTGATCGACCCCCATGGCGCCGTCCTCCACCCCCAGCACCCAGGCGGCGCCGGCGCTGGTCGAGGCGAGGGCCCGGAAGCCCGCCTTCGCGCAACGGAGCGCCGTGCCGCCGTCCCACGGGTTGGGCAGGACGAAGCAGCCCGCCCGGTGGAGGTCGCGGAAGGCGGCGCGTCGGGCGTCGAGGTCGGTCATGGACGTCGGCTCCTCCGTCGTGGCGCCAGTTTAGGGCAGATCGCGATCGGGTCGAGCCGCCCGATCGCGTGAAGAGGCCCGCAAAGACAGAAACCCGGAGGGGGTGGCGCGAGCCGAGGCGAGCCGCGACAGCTCCCGCGCCCGCGCGCGCGCCGGTGGCGCTTCGTCCGGGGTCGCCGTGCGGCGGCGTGATTGCATGCGATCCGCTGGACAGGACGCCAGCCGGATCTAAACTCCCGGCCGACCCGCTCCAGCCGAAAGCCCCTGCCCTTGCGCCCCTTCAACCCCATCGACCGCTCCCTCGCCGTGGGCTCCAACGGCATGGCGGCGACCTCGCACCCGCTGTCCACCCTGACCGCCATCGAGACCCTCAAGGCCGGCGGCAACGCCATGGACGCCGCCATCGCGGCCGTGGCGGTGCAGTGCGTGGTCGAGCCCGCCATGACGGGGCTCGGCGGCGACTGCTTCGCCCTGTTCGCCCCCCGCGGCGGCCTGCCGGTGGCGTTGAACGGCTCGGGCCGGGCGCCCGCCGCCGCCACGGCGGAGCATTTCGCCGAGCGCGGCATCACCGCCCCGGCGCCGACGTCGCCCCATGCCGTGACGGTGCCGGGCTGCGTCGACGCCTGGGTGAAGCTCAACGCCGACCACGGCACCAAGCCGCTGGATGAGCTGCTGCGCCCGGCCATCGGCATCGCCGAGGAGGGCTTCCGCGTGACGCCCCGGGTCGCCTTCGATTGGATCAACAACACGGCCCGGCTCGAAGCCGATGCCGACGCGCGCGACCGGTTCCTGCCGGGCGGGCGGGTGCCCGCGGAGGGCGACCTGTTCCGCATGCCGGCCCTGGCCGAAACCCTTCGGGCGGTCGCCCGCCGGGGCCGGGCCGGCTTCTACGAGGGCGAGGTCGCGGACGGCATCGTGGCGAAGCTGCGGTCCCTGGGCGGGCTGCACACGGCCGCGGACTTCGACGCGCAGCGCGCCGAAGCGGTCGACCCGATCGCGACGCGCTTCCGGGGCCACGACGTGTACGAGTGCCCGCCGAACGGCCAGGGGCTGATCGCGCTGATGATGCTGCGCCTGGCCGAGAAGCTCGACCTCGCGTCGGCCACCGAGGCCGACCGCGTCCACCTCCTCGCCGAGATCACCAAGGCGGCCTACCTGGCGCGCGACACCTACCTGGCCGACCCGCGGCAGGTGGCGGTGCCGGTCGAGGCGCTGCTGTCGGACGCCTGGGCCGACAGCATCCTGCCGCGCATCGACCGGCGGCGGGCCCAGCCGCCGGTGTTCTCCGACGAGGTGCCGCACCGCGACACGGTGTGCCTGTCGGTGGTCGACCGGGACCGCAACTGCGTGTCCTTCATCAACTCGATCTTCAACAGCTTCGGCAGCGGCATCTACGTCCCGGCGAGCGGCATCCTGCTGCACAACCGCGGTTTGTCGTTCCGCTTCGCGCCGGGCCACGCCAATTCCATCGCGCCGGGCAAGCGGCCCCTGCACACGATCATCCCCGGCATGGTGTGCCGGGACGGGCGGGCCGTGATGCCCTTCGGCGTGATGGGCGGGCAGTACCAGGCGACGGGCCACGTCGACTTCCTAAGCAACGTCCTCGGCCGCGGCCTCGACCCGCAGGACGCCAGCGACACGCCGCGCACCTTCGCCACGGAGGGCGTGCTGCAGGTGGAGCCGACGCTGCGGCCCGACGTGGTCGAGGACCTCCGCGCGCGCGGCCACGTCATCGCGGTGCAGACGACGCCCATCGGCGGCTGCCAGTCCGTGCTGATCGACGAGGCCCGCGGCGCCCTGTTCGGCGGCTCGGACCACCGCAAGGACGGCATCGCGCTGGGGTACTAAAGCGTGATCCGGCCGGGGATCCTTCACCCGTCCCGCAGCGGCCGCGTCGCGCCGTCGAGCCAAGCGCGGACGTCCGGCTCGACGAGCGGCCCGACGATCTCGCGCACCCGTGCATGGTACTCGTCGATCCAAAGCTCCTCGTCGGGCGTGAGCAGGTGGCGGGCGACGAGATCGCGCTGGATGGGCGCGAAGGTCAGCGTTTCGAAGCCCAGCATGGGCCGCTCGCCGCCCTCGATCGGGCGGGGCTCGACGAGGATCAGGTTTTCGATGCGGATGCCCCAGGCGCCCGCGCGGTAGAGCCCCGGCTCGTTCGACAGGATCATGCCCTCGGCGAGCGGGGTCGTGCCGGTCTTGGCGATGCGCTGCGGCCCCTCGTGCACCGACAGGTAGGAGCCGACGCCGTGGCCGGTGCCGTGGTCGAAGTCGAGCCCCGCCCGCCACAGGTGCTCGCGCGCGAAGGGGTCGAGCTGCGCGCCCGTGGTGCCGGGCGGGAACACCGCGCGCGCGATGGCGATGTGCCCCTTCAGCACGCGCGTGAAGCCGTCGACGAAGGCGGGTTCGGGCGGGCCGACGCAGAGCGTGCGGGTGATGTCGGTCGTGCCGTCCTCGTATTGCCCGCCGCTGTCGATGAGGAACACGCCGGGCCCCACGGCGAGGTTCGACGCCGCAGAGACGCGGTAGTGGGGGATGGCGGCGTGCGGGCCGAAGCCCGCGATGGTGGGAAAGGACACGTCCTTCAACGCCCCGGTGTCGCGGCGGAAGGTTTCGAGCGCCGCGCAGCAGGAAATCTCGGTCAGGGTTCCCGTGGGCGCTTCGCGCTCGAACCAGTGGAGGAAGCGCGCGACCGCGGCGGCGTCGCGGCGGTGGGCATCGCGCGAGCCCTGGCGCTCGGCGTCGCTCTTCGCGGCCTTCATCAGCGCGATCGGGTCGGCGCCGACCTCGGCGTCGCCGCCGGCGGCCTTCAAGGCTTCCACGAGGCGGTGCGGCACCGTGGCGGCGTCGAACCGCAGGCGCCGGCCTTCGCGGCCCAGGGCGTCGAGGGCGGCGACGAGGCCGGCGGGGTCGGCGACCTCGGCCGAGCCTTCCAGGACGTCGCGGACGCGGTTCGACAGCTTGGCGCCGTCGACATAGAGGATCGGCCGGCCCGCCTTCGGCACCAGCGCGTAGCTCATCGGCAGCGGCGTGTGGCTCACGTCGGCGCCCCGCATGTTGAACAGCCAGGCGACGGCGTGGGGGTCGCTGACCAGCAGCGTTTCACCGTCGCGCAGCGCATCGCGGACGGCGGCCACCTTGGCGGCGCGGTCCTGCCCGGCGAGGTGCTCGGGGTGGAGCGACACGGCGCCCTTGGGGGCGGCGGGGCGGTCGTGCCACACGGCGTCGATCGGGTTGCCGTCGACCGGCACGAGCGTCGCCCCCGCCCCCGCGGCGGCGCGGGCGAGGCGTTCCACCTGCGCGGGCGTGTGCAGCCAGGGGTCGAAGCCGATCCGCTGCCCGTCGCGCAGCCGTTCGCCGAGCCAGGCTTCGGGCGGATGGTCGACCAGCGGCTGGGGGGAGAAGGCCTGCGTGTCGATCTGCCCGCGGACCTGGACGGTGTAGCGCCCGTCGACGAAGACGGCGGCCTCGTCCATCAGCACGGCCGCGGTGCCGGCCGAGCCGGTGAAGCCGGTGAGCCAGGCGAGGCGCTCGGCCGCGGGGGGCACGTATTCGTTCTGGTGCTCGTCGGCGCGGGGCACCACGAAGCCGTCGAGGCCGCGGCGCGCGAGTTCGGCGCGCAGCGCTGCGAGGCGGGCCGGGCCCTGGCTCGGGTCGGCGCTGTCCTCGAAGGATTGGAAGCGGGCTTCGAACATGGCGGCGTCCTCGGACGGGATCGCAAAGGGCGCGCCCTTTGGCGGGTTGCAGGGCGGAGCCCCGGACGAGGCATCCTATACCAGCCGACATCGACGGTGGCTCGCCGATGTCGTCCTGTGCCCGGGCCGCCGGCCCCCGTGCGGCGAGCGGCAGGGCGCCCCTCAGCGCCCCTCGGGCAGCGCGTCCAGGTAGCGCGCCGGCCGGCCCTTCGCCGCCGCCTGCGCGGCATGCGCGATGGCGTTGGCGTCGATGCCGTGGTGGCGGTACAGGTCCGCCACCGTGCCGGTCTGGCCGAAATGCTCGACGCCGAGCGCCTTCACGCGGTGCCCCATCACCCCGCCGAGCCAGGCCAGGGTCGCCGGATGCCCGTCGATGACCGTCACGAGGCCGCAGTCGCGCGACAGCGGCGCCAGCAGCCGCTCGACGTGGGACAAGGCGTGGGCGTTGCCCCGCTGGCGCGCCCGCTCGGCCGCCTGCCAGCCGGAGTTCAGCCGGTCGGCCGAGGTCACCGCCAGCACGCCGATGTCGCGGAAGTCCTCGGCCAGCAGCCCCGCCGCCGCGATGGCGTCGGGCGCCACCGCCCCCTGGTAGGCGATGACGGCGCGGGCGTTGGGGCCCGGCGCCCGGAGCCAGTAGCCGCCCGACACGACGTCGCGCGCGAGCTCCGGTGCCATCGTCCGGCGGATCTGCTCGACGGGACGGGTCGACAGGCGGAGGTAGACCGAGCCGCCCGTCTCGTCGCGCAGCCAGTCACGCTCGTCGGGGTCGCCTTCGCCGTCGCGCTGCACGTAGTCGAAGCTCCAGCGCAGGATGGCGGCGAGTTCGTCGACGAAGGCGGGCTCGAAGGAGGACAGACCGTCCTGCGCCAGGCCGACGAGCGGCGTGCCGATGGATTGATGCGCGCCGCCTTCCGGCGCCAGCGTCACGCCGGACGGCGTCGCCACCAGGATGAAGCGGGCGTCCTGGTAGCAGGCGTAGTTCAGCGCGTCGGCGCCCCGGTAGATGAACGGGTCGTAGAGCGTGCCGATGGGGATCAGCCGCTCGCCGAACAGCGAATGCGACAGGCCCAGCGCCGACAGGCAGGTGAACAGGTTGGATTCGGCGATGCCGAGTTCCAGGTGCTGGCCCTTCGGCGAGAACTCCCAGGTGGCCGTGGAAGGGATGCGCTCGGATCTGAACGTGTCCGCCATGTCGGCCTTGGCGAAGAGCCCGCGCCGGTTGACGAAGCCGCTGAGGTTG
Source organism: Lichenibacterium minor (assembly GCF_004137685.1). GTDB lineage: Bacteria > Pseudomonadota > Alphaproteobacteria > Rhizobiales > Beijerinckiaceae > Lichenihabitans > Lichenihabitans minor. The sequence continues at coordinate 132,193 of NZ_QYBB01000003.1, forward strand.
GTCGACACGGTCACGTCGGGCGAGGTCGTCACGATCCGGTCGGCGATGGGCTCGCCCGAGCGCGCGAGGTCGGACAGGATGTTGCCGAAGCCCGCCTGCGTCGACATCGTCGGGGCCGCGTTGTAGGGCAGCGCCGCCGGGACGGGCACGCGCTCCGCTTCCAGCCGCCGCCGCCCGCCGCGCGCGAAGGGCACCGCGTCGAGAAAGGCGCGGAGCTCCGCTTCGGGCACGCCGGCGCCCTCGAAGGGGTCCCATTCGTGCCCCGGCCGCACGCCCATGCGGGCCTGGAACAGCTCGGTCTGCTTCGGCGTCATCAGCCCGGCATGGTTGTCCTTGTGGCCGGCGAGCGGCAGGCCGAACCCCTTGATCGTATAGGCGATGAAGCACGCCGGGCGCTCGTCGGAGCTTCGCGCCTCGAAGGCGTCGAGCAGCGTCGGCAGGTCGTGGCCGGCGAGGTTGGTCATCAGCCGCGCGAGGTCGTCGTCGTCGCGGGCGGCGATGAGGCGCGACACGTCGCCCCCATCCCCGATCTGGTCCGTGAGGCGCCGGCGCCACGCCGCGCCGCCCTGGAAGCACAGCGCGGAGTAAAGGCCGTTCGGGCAGGTGTCGATCCAGCGGCGCAGCGCTTCGCCGCCGGGTTCGGCGAAGGCCGCTTCCAGCAGCGTGCCGTATTTCAGCACCACCACGTCCCAGCCGAAGTTGGAGAAGATGGATTCGAAGCGCTCCCACAGGCCTTCGCGGATCACCGCGTCGAGGCTCTGCCGGTTGTAGTCGATCACCCACCAGCAGTTCCGCAGGCCGTGTTTCCAGCCTTCCAGCAGCGCTTCGAAGATGTTGCCCTCGTCCATCTCGCCGTCGCCGAGCAGGGCCACCATGCGGCCGGTCGGGCGCGGGGCCGCCCAGGGCTTGGCGCGGACGTAGTCCTGCACCAGCGACGCGAAGAGCGTCTGCGCCACGCCCAGGCCGACCGAGCCGGTCGAGAAGTCGACGTCGTCGACGTCCTTGGTGCGGCTTGGGTAGGACTGGGCGCCCTTGAAGCCGCGAAAGGTTTCCAGCTTGTCGCGGGTCTGGAGGCCGAACAGGTATTGCAGGGCGTGGAAGTTCGGCGACGCGTGGGGCTTCACCGCCACCCGGTCCTCCGGGCGCAGCACGGCGCCGTAGAGCGCCGTCATGATCGTGGCGAGCGAGGCCGAGGAGGCCTGGTGGCCGCCCACCTTGACGCCGTCGCCGTCGCGCAGGTGGTTGGCGGCGTGGATGGTCCAGGTCGCGAGCCACAACACCTTGCGCTCGATCGCTTGAAGGCAGCGCAGCCGCGGATCCGCCATCGTGTGTCCCCCCACCCCGGGCTTTTCGGACGAGGTGATCACCTTCCACGCCCCGACGCAACGGCCGGTGCCGATCCGTCCCGGCGCGGCGCGCCGCCCCGCCAGGGTTTCCGGGCCTCGGCCGTGGTGGTAGTCACATCCCCATGATCCCCAACCTCCTCTCCATCGCGGGCTCGGACCCGAGCGGCGGGGCCGGCATCCAGGCCGACCTGAAGACCTTCTCGGCGCTGGGCTGCTACGGCATGGCGGCCCTGACGGCGCTGACGGCGCAGAACACCCGCGGCGTTTCCGCCGTGCACGTGCCGCCGCCGGAGTTCCTGACGGCCGAACTCGACGCCGTCTTCGCCGACGTGCGGGTCGACGCCGTGAAGATCGGCATGCTGGCGACGGGCGACATGGTGCGGGCGGTGGCGCGATGCCTCGCCGCGCGTCCCGGCCTGCCGGTCGTGCTCGACCCCGTGCTGGTGGCGACGAGCGGCGACAGCCTGGGGGCGCCCGACGTGGTCGACGCGCTGGTCGAGCACCTCCTGCCGCTGGCCACGGTGATCACGCCGAACCTGCCCGAGGCGGCGCGCCTGTCGGGCCTGCCGGTGCCGGACGACGAGGACGCCATGCGGGCCGCCGCCCAGGGCCTGATGGCGCGGGGCGCCCGCGCCGTGCTGGTCAAGGGCGGCCATCTCGGGGGAGCCGACGCGGTCGACCTGCTCGTCGAGGGGCGCGAGATCCGCTTCTTCCACGCGCGGCGGATCGCCACGGCGAACACGCACGGCACCGGCTGCACCCTGTCCTCCGCCATCGCCTGCTATCTGGCGCGCGGCCTCGCGCTGGCCGATGCGGTGGACGCCGCCAAGAACTATCTCACGGGCGCCATCGCGGACGGCGCGAGCCTCGACGTGGGGGGCGGGCACGGCCCGGTCCACCACTTCCACGCCCTGTGGCCCGTCGGAGAAACAGAGGTTCGATGAACGTCCAGACCCGCATCGATCCCCTCGCCAAGCTTTATGCCGCGACGGGTCCCCTGCCGCCCGGCCACCCGGCCGTGAAGCCGCGCCGCATCGGCGTGCTGCTCACCAACCTCGGCACGCCGGATGCGACGGACTATTGGTCGATGCGGCGCTACCTGAAGGAGTTCCTGTGGGACCGCCGGGTCATCGAGGTGAACCGCGCCCTGTGGTGGGTCATCCTCAACGGCATCATCCTCACGGTCCGCCCCGGCAAGAAGGGCAAGGACTACGACACGATCTGGAACCGCGAGCGCGACGAAAGCCCGCTGAAGACGATCACCCGCTCGCAGACCGAGAAGCTGCAGGCGTCGGTCGCGGCCGGCCTGCTCGGCCCCGAGGGGGTCGACGTGCGGGTCGACTGGGGCATGCGCTACGGGAACCCGTCGGTGAAGTCGGCGCTGGAGCGGCTGCAGGCGGAGGGCTGCGACCGCATCCTGCTGGTGCCGCTGTATCCTCAATACGCCGCCGCGACCTCCGCCACGGCCTGCGACAAGGCCTTCGAGGCGCTGATGCAGATGCGCTGGCAGCCGGCGCTGCGGGTGGCCCCGCCCTACGCCGACGACCCCGACTACATCGCCGCGGTGGCGGACTCGATCGGCGAAGCCCTGTCGAAGCTCGACTTCGAGCCCGAGGTGATCATCGCGTCGTTCCACGGCGTGCCGAAGGAATACCTCCTCAAGGGCGACCCTTACCATTGCCAGTGCGCCAAGACGGCGCGGCTGATCCGCGAAAAGCTCGGCCTGAGCGCCGAAAAGTTCATGCTGACCTTCCAGTCGCGCTTCGGCAGCGCCGAATGGCTGCAGCCCTACACGGACGAGACCATCAAGGGCCTCGCCGCCAAGGGGGTGAAGCGTCTCGCCGTCGTGACGCCGGGCTTCTCGGCCGACTGCCTGGAAACCATCGAGGAGATCGGCGGCGAGAACGCCGAATATTTCCACCACGGCGGCGGCGAGAAGTTCGCCCGCATCGAATGCCTGAACGACAGCCCGGGCGGCATCCGCGTCATCGAATCGATCGTCCGGCGCGAGCTGATGGGCTGGATCTGAGGGGACCGGAAGGCCCCGCGGGGCCGGAACCGAGGCCCCGCGGGACGCGTCGCCGCGGCGGGACCCCGGTCACTCGACGCAGGCCACATGCGGGCCCGCGATGGGCTGCATGTCGAGGATGCGCCGCGCCAGCTGCCGGTGCCGGCGCGACGGCTGGACGACGCTGCGCAGCACCGGGTTCGGCAGCGCGGTGGCCAGCAGCGCGGCCTGCCGCGCCGTGAGGGCCGCGGCCGGCACGCGGAAATCGCGCTGCGCCGCCGCCTCGATGCCGTAGACCCCGTCGCCCCATTCGGCGACGTTGAGATAGGCTTCCAGCACCTTGCGCTTGCCCCAAAGGCCGTCGAGCAGGATCGCCAGCGGGATCTCCAGCGCTTTGCGGAGGTAGGACCGCCCCGGCCACAGGAACAGGTTCTTCGCCACCTGCATGGTCAGCGTGGAGGCGCCCCGCGAGGGCGCGCCGTCGCCGTCGCCGATCACCTCGCGCAGGGCGCCGAAATCGACCCCGTGTTCGCGGCAGAACTGCCCGTCTTCGGACAGGATCACGGAGGCGACGAGCTTCGGCGACACGGCGGACAGCGGCACCCAGCGGCGGTCGACGGGTTGGCCCAGCGCCCAGCGTGCCAGCATCAGCGTCGACACGGGGCGGATCGCGCTCTGCAGCGCCAACGCCGCCGCGCCCAGCAGGGCCGCCAGGATCGCGGCGCGGACGGCCCACCTCAGCATGCGGCGCGCCGGAGAACCCTGTCGGGCGAAAGAATCGTCACGGGCAGCCGTCTGCGCATTGAATCGTGCGGAACATTACCGCATCTTCGTATCGCACAGCCGTGCACCATCCGTTCAAACGGGACAGATCCACTGAACTCGACCCAGCTCGCGACCGCGGCCCAGCCGCTTCCCTCGGCCCCGAACGACCTGTCCGGGACCGATCCTCTGGTCCGGACGATACTCGACAGTCTCGACGATGCCAAAGCCGAGGACGTCGTGGCGATCGATCTCAGGGGCAAGACCTCCATCGCCGACACGATGGTGGTGGCGAGCGGCCGCTCGACCACGCACGTCAGCGCCATCGCCGACCGCCTCCTCCGCCAGTGCAAATCCGCCGGCACCTCGACGCGCGTCGAGGGCCTGAGCAACTGCGACTGGGTGCTGGTGGACGCCGGCGACGCCATCATCCACATCTTCCGCCCGGAAGTGCGCCAGTTCTACAACCTGGAAAAGATGTGGGGCGGCCTGCGGCCGGAGGAAGGCCACGCCGGCTGACGGCGCGCCGTGAGGCTCGTCCTCGCGGCCGTCGGCCGCATGAAGGCCGGCCCCGAGCGGGAACTGCTCGACCGCTATGTTTCGAGGGCCCGCGCGACCGCGCGGGCCCTCGGCGTTTCCAGCCTCGACCTGATCGAGGTCGACGAAGGGCGGGGCCGCTCGGCCGACGAGCGCCGGCGCGAGGAAGCGGCGGCCCTCGTGGCCCGGCTCCCGGCCGGGGCCGTCGTCATCGCGCTCGACGAGCGCGGGGCCTCGCTGACGAGCCCCGCCTTCGCGGGGCGGGTCGGCAGGATCATCGACGGCGGGGCGCCCGCGCTCGCCTTCGCGGTGGGGGGCCCGGACGGGTTCGACGAGGGTTTCAGGTCGGGCGCGCGGGAAGTGGTGAGCTTCGGCGCCGCCACCATGCCACACCAGCTGGTGAGGGTGGTGCTGGCCGAGCAGGTCTACCGCGCCGCGACGATCCTGACCGGCCATCCGTACCACCGGGCGTGACGCCCGGGGCTGGGTCCTTACTTGCTGGCCTCGTCGATGCGGGTCGCCAGCGCCGCGATGGTCTTGGAATAGACCGAGCTCGCGTTCCACTGCTGGATCACCGGGAAATTCGGCTCCCCGGGCTCCCAGCCCTGGCCGCGCTGCCAGCCGTAGGCCTGCAGGTACTTGGCCGTGGAGGCCAGCACGTCCGGCACGCTGTGGAGGAGGTCGCGGCGGCCGCTGCCGTCGAAGTCGACCGCGTATTTAATGTAGGAGGACGGCATGAACTGCGTTTGCCCGATCTCGCCCGCCCAGGCGCCGCGCATCGTGGCGGGGTTCAGGTCGCCGCGCTGGACGATGCGGAGCGCGTCGAGCAGTTCCGCGTGGAACTTGTCCGAGCGACGGCAGTCGTAGGCCAGCGTGGCGAGCGAACGGATCGTGTCGAACTTGCCGATGTTGACGCCGAAGTCGGTTTCGAGGCTCCAGATCGCCATGAGCACCGGACCCGGGACGCCGTACTGGGCCTCGATGCGCCCCAGCAGGCCGGCGTATTGGCGCACGCGGGCGGCGCCCGGCTTCACCCGCGGCGGCACCATGCGGTTCGAAAACTGCTCGAAGGTCTGGTGGAAGACGCCCTGGCCGCGGTCGTGCTGGATGGTGTTGCGGTCGTAGGTGACGCCGTCGAGCGCTTCGGAGATGACCCGGGGGGCGATGCCCTGCGATGCCGCTTCCTGCTTGAACGCGTCGAGCCAGGCCGGGAAGCCCGACGCGTCGTTGCCGCAGGACTGGGCGAAGGCTGGCGCCGCGCCGAGCAGCAGGGCCGCGACAAGGCCGGCGCGGGCGAGCGAAACGAAGGGGCGCATGGGACTCCTCGGCTAGAGCGGCCGTGCCGAGGTGGCCGGTCTCGCGGGTCGGGACGGGGATGCGACAGCCTCGGTGGCGCTTCCCGTCACGCCCGTCCCCTACACAACCCCGCGCCCGTTTGCACGCCCGATCTGGCGCGGGTCGAGCCCGCCGCCCGGGCGCTTCCGCCCGAGCCGCGACCGGGTCAGTCCTGCAGCAGGCGCTTCAGGAGCTCCAGTTCTTCGGCCAGCGTCGCCTCCTTGCCGCTCAGCGCCTCGATCTTGCGGACGGCGTGGAGCACCGTCGTGTGGTCGCGCCCCCCGAAGCGGCGGCCGATTTCGGGCAGCGAGCGCAGCGTCAGGGCCTTCGACAGGTACATGGCGATCTGGCGGGGGCGCACCACCACGGCGGTCCGGCGCGACGACAGGATGTCGGCGCGGCTGACGTTGTAATGGTTGGCGACGAGCTTCTGGATGTCCTCGATCTTGACGCGCTTGGGTTCGCGCGTCCGGACGAGGTCGCGGATCGCCGCTTCCGCGGTTTCGACCGTGTGGGCCGTGCCCGACAGCGTGGCATGCGCCATCAGCCGGTTCACGGCGCCGTCGAGGTCGCGACCGTTGGTGGCGATGGCGCGGGCCACGTAGCCCGTCACCGCCGGGGTCAGGGCGAAGCCCGGGTGCAGCGCCCGGGCCGCCACGACGCGGTTCTCCAGGATCTTCACCCGCAGCGCCTCGTCGAGCGTTTCCATCTCGACGCACAGGCCGCCGGCCAGGCGCGACCGCACCCGCTCGTCGAGCGCTTCGAGGTCGGACGGCGGGCGGTCCGCCGCCACGATGACCTGCCGGCCGTCGTCGATCAGCGCGTTCAAGGTGTGGCAGAACTCGGTCTGCGTCGCCTTGCCCTGCAGGAACTGCACGTCGTCGATGATCAGCACGTCGATGGCGCGCAGCTTCTCCTTGAAGGCGATGGAGGTCTGCGCCTTCAAGGCCGCCACGAAGCCGTACATGAACCGCTCGGCCGTGAGGTAGATCACGCGCCGCCCCGCTTCCGTCACCGCGTGGGCGGTGGCCTGGAGGAGATGCGTCTTGCCCAGGCCCACCGCCGCGTGGATGTAGAGCGGGCTATAGAGCGGCGGCGTGCCCGGCGCCGCCTCGGCGATGCGCTGCGCGGCCGCATAGGCGAGCTGGTTCGACCGGCCCACGACGAAGTTGTCGTAGGTCAGGCGCCGGTCCAGCGGCGAACCGCTGAGCGCGTCGGCGGGGGCGCCGGCCTGGCCAGCGCCGGACGCCTTGGCGTTCGGCTCCCACTTGGCCTGGGCGACGGCGCGGGGCGAGCCCGGCTTCGCTTCGGCGACGGCTTCCTCGACCACGGCCGGGGCCTTCGGGGCGGCGGCGCGCCCCGACGAGCGCAGGCTCACCACGCAGCGCTTCACCTCGGGCGCCTCGGCGGCCAGCGTGGAACACAGCTTGTCGACGTAATGCGACTGAATCCAGGTCTTCAGAAAGTTGGTCGGCACCGACAGATAGGCCGTGTCATCCTCGATGCGGTCGAGGTCGAGGCGGGCGAACCAGGCGCTGAACACCGCTTCACCGAGTTCGGCGCGCAGGCGGCGGCAAGCGTTGGACCATTGTTCGGTGCGGGGGGTGACGCTCTGCCCCCTCACGATCCCACGGGACGGCTGGAGCGAAGCGACGGTGACGGAGCTGTCGTCGGAATCCACGAAGCGGGTGGCATCGTTTCGCGCTGTCATGATGAATGGTGTTCTTTCTGGCGTGGGATGTGTGCCGCATCTCAGACCGAAAAGTCGTGTGTCGCCGGGCTCCCCGCGGGGGTTCCGGCCGTTCTCTGGTCGCCGTCGTCCGCCCTGCCTTCGAGTGGCCTTCCGAAGGCAGGGCGGACGACGGCGCGGCGTGCTCAGGGTGTCGGCGTCATCGCACCGGGATGGAGCATCCCGGATGGCCCGCCCCTCGACGCCATGCGCTTTTCTTGTGAGTCACCATAGAGCGCCCGGCCTCGGGCTTCCAATGATCGATCGGACTCTAGCAATATTCATTGAATCAAATGCGAACGCGGGTCGAAATCTCCAACATTGCTGACCGGGACGGCAGTTCAACCGAGTCATGACCGAAGCCATGGACCACGGCGGGCCGCGTCGCGATTCTGAGAAGTCTGCCGGGGCGGGCTGGAAGGCGGCGCCGCGGCCGTGAATTCAAGCTACATCCCGCCCCTGGGGCAGGCAACCGACTCCTGTCACGAAACGGTCGCGCCGCCCCGCACCTGTCCGATTCCGGGAAACGGCCCGCCTCCCGCCACAGTCCCTAACGGCCGCGATTCCAACGGGATAACCCCCGGCCGTTGTTGACATGCGACATTCGTGCAGCGCCGCTCGTGCAACTTCGGGCCGGCGCCGATTCCCGGAGGTCAATGGCGATCTCGAAGGGTTGAATCCGGGCTTTCATCGTAAACCGTTGGCAGCGTTACCGAATTTCTGCGCAGCCCTTATGGTTAACAAATCATTCCACAGTTATCGTAAACAGGCTGTTGATAACCGGGATCACCGCCTTGCGGCGCCGCGAACCGGCCCGTCCCCGTCGCGCGACGCATCGCCCCTTGGGCCGGGCCCCACGGCGGGAGGCACCCGCGCGCCGGACCGCCGCCGCCACAATCGGGGGGCGCCCGATCCGCCCTCCGGAACCGCGGGGCGGCTCGGTCCGACGCCGCCGGCCAGGGGTGACGGCGGGCACAGAACTCGCCCCGCCGGCTTGCGGGATGGCCGCGGCTCCAACAGGATCGGCCGGGACCGCCCAGCCGCGGCGCCAAGCAGGACGAGCGACCCATGCGGACGACACCAGCCTTCACCGCAGCCCTGGTGGCGCTGCTCGCCGCCGCGGCCCCGGCCGCGGCGGAGCCGGCGTTCCAGGCCGGCGCCATCACCGTGGTGCAGCCCTGGTCCCGGGCGACGCCGGGCGGCGCGACGGTGGCGGCGGGTTACCTGACGATCGACAACGCCGGCGCGGTGCCGGACCGCCTCGTTTCGGCGACCGCCGAGGTGGCCGACCGCGCGAGCCCGCACAGCATGGCGATGACGGACGGCGTGATGCGGATGCGCCCGCTCTCCGGCGGCATCGTGGTGCCCGCCCACGGCGCCGTCGCCCTCACCCCCAACGGCGACCACCTCATGCTGGAAGGGTTGAAGCGGCCCCTGAAGGTGGGCGAACGGTTCACCGGCACGCTGGTGTTCGAGCGCGCCGGACCGGTCGCCATCAGCTTCGCGGTGGAGTCGATCGGCGCCCGCGGGCCGGGGGGGGCCCGGGCGCCGGGCTCCATGCCGATGGACATGCCGATGAAGTGACGGCTTCGCGCCGCAGCCCGAAGCGCGAGCCGTTCGGCGGGGGCGCCCCGGAAGCGGCCCCCGCAAAACAGGACTTTGGGCCACCTCCCGAGGTGGGATAAGCACGGACGATGAGCCTCGACCAGCAAAGCCCCGAAGCCGTCCCGGCCCCCGACGTCGCCGCCCTCGACCGCCCGCTCCTCGACGCCGACATCGCCAGGCTCCGCGCCGACCACCCCGACGACGCCGCCTTCCGCCGCGCCGTGGTGGACCGCTTCCGCGCGGCGCTGGGCGACGGCCGCGCGGCGATCCTGGGGGACTTCGCCACCGACCACGGCGGGCTCCGCTGTGCATCGCGCCTCGCCGCGCTGCAGGACGAGATCATCCGCTCGCTCTACGACTACGTGGTGCGCTACGTGTATCCGCTCGACCGGCCGTCCACGGCGGAGCGGCTCTGCGTGGTGGCGGTGGGCGGCTACGGCCGCGCCACGCTGGCGCCGGGCTCCGACATCGACCTCCTGTTCCTGCTTCCCTACAAGCAGACGCCCTGGGGGGAGAGCGTGGTCGAGGCCATGCTCTACGTGCTGTGGGACCTGCGCCAGAAGGTCGGCCATTCCACGCGGTCGGTCGACGAATGCGTGCGCCAGGCCAAGGCCGACATGACGATCCGCACGGCGCTGCTGGAGGCCCGCTTCATCCTGGGCGACGCCGCCCTGTTCCGCGACCTCGCGACGCGCTTCGACCGCGACGTCCAGGCCAGGACGGCGCGCGAGTTCGTCGCCGCCAAGATGGCCGAGCGCGAAACCCGCATCAGCCGCGCGGGCGCGTCGCGCTACCTCGTGGAACCCAACGTCAAGGAGGGCAAGGGGGGGCTGCGCGACCTCAACACGCTGTTCTGGATCGCCAAATACGCCTACCGCGTCGACAATCCCGAGGCCCTGGTGGGGGCGGGCCTGTTCACCGCCAAGGAGTTCCGGCTGTTCTGGCGCTGCGAGGAGTTCCTGTGGCGCGTGCGCTGCGAGCTCCACGTCGTCTCGGGCCGCGCCGAGGAGCGCCTGTCCTTCGACTACCAGCGCCGCATCGCGGCCCGCCTCGGCTACGGCACCGGGCCGAGCCTCAGCGGCGTCGAGCGCTTCATGAAGCATTATTTCCTGGTGGCGAAGAACGTCGGCGACCTCACCGCCATCGTCTGCGCCGCCATCGAGGAGCGCGAAGCCCCCCCGCCTGCCACCCTCGACCGCATCGTCCAGGGCTTGAAGCGCCGCACCCGCACCATCGCGGGCACGAGCGACTTCCGCGTCGAGTTCGACCGCATCACGGTGACGCGCCGCGACGTGTTCGAGCACGACCCCGTGAACCTCATCCGCCTCTTCGCGGTCGCGGACGTCTACGACCTGCCGATCCATCCGGACGCGACGCGGCTCGTCACGCTGTCGCTGCGCCGGGTCGACCGGGCGCTGCGGGAGGATCCCGAGGCCAACCGCCTCTTCATGGACATCCTCACCTCGCGCCGCGCCCCGGAAACGGCGCTGCGCCGCATGAACGAGGCGGGCGTGCTGGGGCGGTTCATCCCCGAGTTCGGGCGCATCGTGGCGCTGATGCAGTTCAACATGTACCACCATTACACGGTGGACGAGCACCTGCTGCGGGCCGTCGGCATCCTGGCGGAGATCGACGCCGGCCGCTCGCGCGAGGCCCACCCGCTCGCCAACGAGCTGATGCCGACGGTCGCGGGGCGCAGCGCGCTCTACCTCGCGGTGTTCCTGCACGATGTCGCCAAGGGCAGGCAGGAGGACCATTCGGTGGCCGGCGCCGCCCTGGCGCGGGGATTGGCGCCGCGCTTCGGCCTGTCGGACGAGGAAACGGAGCTGACCGTCTGGCTCGTCGAGCACCACCTCGACATGTCCAACACCGCGCAGAGCCGCGACCTCAACGACCGCCGCACGATCGAAACCTTCGCCGGCGTGGCGTCGACGCCCGAACAGCTCAAATGCCTGATGATCCTCACCATCTGCGACATCAAGGCGGTGGGCCCCGGCGTTTGGAACGGGTGGAAGGGCCAGCTCCTGCGCACGCTCTACACCGAAACCGAAACGCTGCTCAGCGGCGACAGCCCGGACTTCGACCGCAACACGCGGGTTCTGGCCGCGCAGGACCAGCTCCGCCCCGCCCTGCCCGAGTTTCCCGACGACGAGTTCCGCGCCTATGTGGCGCGCCACTACGCCCCCTACTGGCTGCGCACCGGCCTCGCCAACCGGGTGCGCGACGCGCGCCTGATCCGCACGCTGTGGCAGCAGGAGAAGGGCTTCGCCAGCGACGTCGCCACCGACAAGTTCCGATCCATCACCGAACTGACCATCGTGGCGCCGGACCACCCGCGGCTGCTGTCGATCATCGCGGGCGCCTGCGCCAGCGGGGGCGCCAACATCGTGGACGCCCACATCTACACCACGAAGGACGGGCTGGCGCTCGACACCGTCAGCGTGTCGCGCGCCTTCGACCAGGACGCCGACGAGCTGCGCCGGGCCGGCCGCATCGCGTCGGGCATCGAGCGCGCCCTGCGGGGGCAGATCCGCATGGGCGAGATGGTGGCCGCCAAGGACGCGTCGCCGAAGGGCCGCTCGGCCTTCGAGCTGCATCCCAAGATCATCGTCGACAACGCCGCTTCGCGCCGCCACACCGTGCTGCAGGTGAGCGGCGTCGACCGCCCTGGCCTGCTCTACGACCTCACCCGCGCCCTGGCGGGCCTGAGCCTCAACATCGCGTCGGCCCATGTGGCGACCTTCGGCGAAAAGGCCGTCGACAGCTTCTACGTGTCCGACCTCACGGGCGCCAAGATCACCGACCCGTCGCGCCAGGAGGTGATCCGGCGCGTGCTCGGCGACACGTTCGAGCGCGCCAGCGACCGCGCCGGCGGGGCCGCGCCGACCGGCGCCGGCGCTTGATTTCCGTTTCCGCGGCCCCGATATCGGGGCCGCACCGCGACCGCTTGGAGACAGCATGATGACCGACCCCGCCGATACCTTCAATCCCGAGGGGACGGCACCCGAAGCCGAGGATGCGGCGCGCGAAGAGGCTTCCGCCGCGGAAGCCGCCGCTCCCCGGTCCGACGCGAACGCCGCCGTCGAAGCGCTGCAAGCCGAAGTCGCGTCGTTGAAGGACAGGGTGCTGCGCACCATGGCCGAGATGGAGAACCTGCGCCGCCGCACCGAGCGCGAGGTGGCGGACGCCAAGAGCTACGGCGTGACCTCCTTCGCGCGCGAGATGGTGTCGGCCGTCGACAACCTGCAGCGCGCGGTGGCGAGCGTGCCCGCCGACGCCAAGGCGGACGCGTCCCCCGCCCTGCAGTCGTTCATCCAGGGCATCGAGCTGACGGAGCGGGACCTCCTGTCCCGCATGGCGCGGTTCAAGGTGCAGCCGATCGAGACGGTGGGCTCCCGCTTCGACCCGAACCGCCACGAGGCCCTGTTCGAGATGCCGGACGAGTCCGTGCCCTCCGGCACCGTGGTGCAGCAGGTGGAGACCGGCTACGTCATCGGCGACCGCGTGCTGCGGCCCGCCAAGGTCGGCGTGTCGCGTGGCGGCCCGAAGCCGGAAGCCGTTCAGAACTGACGAACCCGCATCGCTCGACATCGACGACGACCTCGTCGGTGCCGGGCGATCGCGCACGGACCGCGGCGAGCACCCCGGCATCCGGCCATCGGGATGCGACGGCCGTCGTCGATCCGCAGAATTTCAAGGCGATGGCGGGCATGGCTCCGCAACGGCAGCCTGACGGCGTGCCGCAGGACCGCTCCTGACCGCCCTCGTTCCCGTTCGACGGCGGCCCCGTCGGCCGCCGTCCCCGGCCCGCTCAGTGGTTGTCGCGCGGCACGCCCATGGTCTGGGCGACGCGCTGGTACTTCACCGCCGGCTTCAGCACCATGCCCTCGTCGAACTGGTCGACCATGGCGCGCTGGATCTCCTGCCAGGGCGTCTGGTTGCCGGCGAACTGGAACCCGCCCTGCCCCTGCAGCGCCGCACGGCGCGCGTTCAGCTCCTCGACAGACAGCAGCATGTCGGCCGAGCGCTTGTGCAGGTCGATGCGCACGCGGTCCCCGGTCTGCAGGATCGCGAGCCCGCCGCCCGCCGCCGCCTCGGGCGACGCGTTCAGGATCGACGGCGAGGCGGAGGTGCCCGACTGCCGCCCATCGCCGATGCAGGGCAGAGAATGGATGCCCCGTTTGATGAGCGCGGCCGGCGGCTGCATATTGACCACCTCGGCGCCGCCCGGATAGCCGATCGGCCCCGTGCCGCGGATGAACAGGAGGCAGTGCTCGTCGATCTCGAGCGCCGGGTCGTCGATGCGGTGGTGGTAGTCCTCCGGCCCCTCGAACACGATGGCGCGGCCCTCGAAGGCGCCGGGGTCGGACGGGTTCGACAGGTAGCGCTCGGCGAATTCCGGCGAGATCACGCTGGTCTTCATGATGGCGTTGTCGAACAGGTTGCCGCGCAGCACGATGAAGCCGGCCTCCTCGCGCATCGGCGTCTCGATCGGCGTGATGACGTCGTGGTCCCGCGACGCGATCTTGGAATTGTTGGGCCCGAACGGCTTGCCGTTGGCCGTGATGGCGCCCTCGTGCACCAGGCCGCGCTTCATCAACTCGTAGACCACGGCCGGCACGCCGCCGGCGCGGTGGAACTCCTCGCCGAGGTACTTGCCGGCCGGCTGCATGTTCACCAGCAGCGGCACCTTGTGGCCGATCGTTTCCCAATCGAAGATGTCCAGCGGCACGCCGGCGTGGCGCGCGATGGCGTTGATGTGGATGGTGGCGTTGGTGGACCCGCCGATGGCCGAGTTGACCACGATGGCGTTCTCGATCGCTTCACGGGTGATAATGTCGGACGGCTTCAGGTCCTCCCACACCATCTCGACGCAGCGCCGGCCGGTCTCGTAGGCGATCTGGCCGCGCTCGCGGTAGGGCGCGGGGATCGCGGCGCAGCCCGGCAGCGTCATGCCGAGGGCTTCCGCCAGCGCGTTCATGGTGGACGCCGTGCCCATGGTGTTGCAATGGCCGACCGACGGGGCCGAGGAGGTCACGATCTCCATGAACTCCTCGTAGTCGATATGGCCCGCCGCCATCTCCTCGCGGCTCTTCCACACGATGGTGCCCGAGCCGGTGCGCTCGCCGTTGTGCCAGCCGTTGAGCATCGGCCCGCCGCACAGCACGATGGCGGGGATGTTCACGGTGGCGGCCGCCATGATGCAGGCCGGGGTGGTCTTGTCGCAGCCGGTGGTCAGCACCACGCCGTCGAGCGGGTAGCCGTAGAGCGTCTCGACGAGGCCGAGATAGGCGAGGTTGCGGTCGAGCGCCGCGGTGGGCCGCTTGCCGGTCTCCTGGATCGGGTGGACGGGGAACTCCATCGGCACGCCGCCCATGGCGATGATGCCGTCGCGCACGCGCTTGGCGAGCTCCAGGTGGTGCCGGTTGCAGGGGCTCAGGTCGTTGCCGGTCTGGGCGATGCCGATGATCGGCTTGCCGGAGCGCAGCTCGCCGGGCGTCAGGCCGAAGTTGAGGTAGCGCTCGATGTAGAGCGCCGTCATGCCCGGATTCTCGGGGTTGTCGAACCACAACTGCGAGCGCAGCTTCGGCCGACCGGCCGTCCCGTTCGTCGATCCACTCATGGCGTCCTCCAGGCTTTGACCCGTTCTAAGCCGCCGGGGATTGTCGGACAAGTCACATCGTCGTCACAGCACGGCGCGACCTCCTGCCACATTTTCGCCCACGGGCGGCGAACCCTTCCGGGTCGGGCGCGTTCTTCCCGCGGGTCGCAATGGTTTCGGGGGTTCACATGCGTAAGATCATCATCGCCGTGGCGGCGCTCACCGCCCTGGGTTCGGCGTCCGTGTCGGAAGCCCAGGCGGGCTGCATCACCGGGGCGATCGTCGGCGGCATCGCGGGTCACCTGGCGCATCACGGCTTGGCCGGCGCGGCCGCGGGCTGCGCGGCGGGCCATTACGCGTCGCGCTACCATCGCCGCAACCGCTTCGTCCATCGCCGCGTCTACTGACGCGCGAGCCGACGGATCAATCGATGGGGGGCGCCGAGCGATCGGCGCCCTTTTTCATGGTGGCGGCGGGTCGCGCGACAGCGACGCGTCCGGCTACCCGAAGGCCTGGATGCCCGTGATGGCGCGGCCGAGGATCAGCGCGTGGACGTCGTGGGTGCCCTCGTAGGTGTTGACCGTTTCGAGGTTCTGGCTGTGGCGCATGACATGGTACTCGGCCGTGATGCCGTTGCCGCCGTGCATGTCCCGCGACATCCGCGCGATGTCGAGCGCCTTGCCGCAATTGTTGCGCTTGACCAGCGAGATCATCTCGGGCGCCATCCGCCCCTCGTCCAGCAGCCGCCCGACGCGCAGGCTCGCCTCCAGGCCGAGCGCGATCTCGGTCTGCATGTCGGCCAGCTTCTTCTGGATCAGCTGGGTGGCGGCGAGCGGCCTCTTGAACTGGTGGCGGTCCAGCGTGTAGCTCCGCGCACGGTGCATGCAATCCTCGGCCGCCCCCATGACGCCCCACGAGATGCCGTAGCGTGCCCGGTTGAGGCACCCGAACGGACCCTTGAGGCCCGACACGTCGGGCAGGATCGCGTCCTCGGGCACCTCGACATCCTCGATCGCGATCATGCCGGTCACGGAAGCGCGCAGCGACAGCTTGTCGGCGATGCGCGGGGCCGACAGGCCCTTCATCCCCTTCTCCAGCACGAAGCCGCGGATCGCGCCGTCATGCGCGTCGGACTTGGCCCAGATGACGAAGACGTCGGCGATGGGGGCGTTGGAAATCCAGGTCTTGGCACCGGACAGGACGTAGCCGCCGTCGACCTTGCGGGCGCGGGTGCGCATGCCGGCCGGGTCCGAGCCGGCGTCGGGCTCGGTCAGGCCGAAGCATCCGATCCATTCGCCCGACGCGAGCTTCGGCAGGTAGCGCTTACGCTGTGCCTCACTGCCGTAGGTGTAGATGGGGAACATCACCAGCGAAGACTGCACGCTCATCATCGAGCGATAGCCCGAGTCCACGCGCTCGACCTCTCGCGCCACGAGCCCGTAGGACACGTAGGAGGCGCCCGCGCAGCCGTAATCCTCGGGCAGCGTCACGCCCAGCAGGCCCAGCGCGCCCATCTCGGCGAAGATTTCCGGCTCCACCGCCTCGTCGCGGTAGGCCGCGAGGATGCGCGTCTGCAGCCTGTCCTGGGCGTAGTCCCGCGCCGTGTCGCGGATCATGCGCTCCTCTTCGGTGAGCTGCTCGTCGAGGAGGAGCGGGTCGTCCCACCGAAACGCTGGAGCCTTCGTCGCAATCCGATCGTGGGCGTTCATGGCGGACCTCCCCGGGGCGACACGCCGCCGCTCCCGACGACAAGGTAGGCCCGTCGCCGGCGCGAAACCAGAGCGCTCGCCGCGGCCGGCCGAGCGACCTTCAGCCCGCCTTCGGGGCGGCGTCGGCGGCCGCGGCGGTCCCGGACGGGTCCGAGCGCAGCGTGGCGCCGACCTTCCGCGCCACCGCGTCCACGATCTTGCGGCTCACCGCATCGAGGTCCGCCTCGGCCAGGGTCCTGTCCTTCGGCTGCAGCGTCACCGCGAGGGCGACGGACTTCTGCCCTTCCGGCACGCCCTTGCCCTCGTAGACGTCGAAGACCGACACCGCCGCCACCAGGGCGCGGTCGGCGCCCTGGGCCGCGCTGGCGAGGTCGGACGCGGCGGTCTTGCGGTCGACCAGGAAGGCGAAGTCGCGCTCGACCGGCTGCAGGTCGGACAGGACGAGCTTCGGCCGGGCCTTGGTGGGGCGCGCCTTGGGGGCCGGCAGGGCGTCGAGCACGATCTCGAACACCGCCACCGGGCCCGCCACGTCGAGGGCGCGCAGCACCTCGGGATGCACCTCGCCGCACCAGCCGATCGCGGCCTTCGGGCCCATGCGGAAAGTGAGCGACCGGCCCGGGTGCAGCCATTCGGGACCGCCCGGTACGGCCTGCACGCCGGCGGGGTTGACGCCGAGCGCCGCGATCAGCGCCAGGGCGTCGGCCTTCGCGTCGAACACGCCGACGGGGCCGGCCGCGCCGGTCCAGTGGCGCCCGGCGCCCGGCGCCTTGGCGGTGCCACGGCGCAGGCCGGCGGCGGCGATGCGCTGGTCGCCCTCGCCGTCGCCGAGGAACACCTGCCCGACCTCGAAGAGCGCGACGTCGCCGGCGCCGCGCGCGGCGTTGCGCCCCGCGCCCGCGAGCAGGCCCGGCAGCAGGCTCGGCCGCATGGCGCTGAGGTCGGCGGCGATCGGGTTGGCGAGGCGAAGCTCGGGCTTGCCGCCGCCGAACAGCGCCGCCTGCTCGTCCGACACGAAGCTCCAGGTGACGGCTTCGAGCAGCCCCTCGCCGGCGAGCACGCGCTTGGCGAGCCGGGTCCGCTTCTGCAGCAGGGTCAGCACGGGGCGCGGCACGCCGGGTTCGCGCGGCAGCGGCTGGGATTCGACGCGGTCGAGCCCGGCGATGCGGACGATCTCCTCGACGAGGTCGGCCTTGCCGTGCACGTCCGGCCGCCAGGACGGCACCCGGGCCACGATGCGGTCGGCGTTGTCCGGATGCCCGACGAGTTCGAAGCCGAGCTTCTCCAGGATGCGCTGCATGTCGGAGGGCGGCAGGTCGAGGCCCGTCAGGCGGTGAACCTCGCTCAGCGGGAAATCGATGCGATGGTCGGGCTTCGGCACCGTGCCGGCCAGCGTCACGTCGGAGGGTTCGCCGCCGCAGATGTCGAGGACCAGCCGCGTCGCGAGGTCGAGCCCCGGCAGGGCAAAGGCGGGATCGACGCCGCGCTCGAACCGGTAGCGGGCGTCGCTCGACAGCGACAGGCGCCGGCCCGACTGGGCGATGTTGGTCGGGTCCCACAGCGCGCTCTCGATCAGCACGTCCGTCGTCGCCTCGTCGCAGCCCGAAGCTTCGCCGCCCATGATGCCGGCGATGGACTCCACGCCGTGCGCGTCGGCGATCACCACGGTCGACGGGTCGAGCGCGTAGCTCCTGCCGTTCAACGCCGCGAGGGTTTCGCCGTCGCGGGCGCGGCGCACCACGATGCCGCCCTGGACCTTCGCGGCGTCGAAGACGTGAAGCGGCCGGCCGCGGTCGAACGTCATGTAGTTCGTGATGTCGACCAGCGCGTTGATGGGGCGCAGGCCGATGGCGGCCAGGCGGCGCCGCATCCACTCGGGCGAGGAACCGTTGCGCACGCCGCGCACCAAGCGCAGCGCGAAGACCGGGCACAGGGCCTCGTCGCCCGCCGCGAAGTCGAGCGCGACGGCGACGGGCTGCGGGAAGCGGCCCTCGACCGCCGGGACGGGCTCGTCCTTGAGACGGCCGAGGCCCAGCGCGGCGAGGTCGCGCGCGATGCCGTGGACGCCCGCCGCGTCGGGGCGGTTCGGCGTCAGCGCCACGTCGACGACGGGATCGTCCATGCCGGCGAAAGCGCCGTAGGGGCGGCCCACGGGCGCGTCCCCGGGCAGTTCCAGGATGCCGTCGTGCTCCTCGGACAGGCCGAGTTCGGACGCCGAGCACAGCATGCCGTTCGATTCGACGCCGCGGATCACGCCCGAGGCGATCGTCATGTCCTTGCCGGGGATGTAGGTGCCCGGCGCCGAGAAGACCGTGACGAGGCCCGCCCGGGCGTTCGGCGCCCCGCACACCACCTGGACGGGGGCGCCGGCGCCCGTGTCCACGGAGCACACGCGCAGGCGGTCGGCGTTGGGGTGCTGCGTGGCCTCGACGATGCGGGCGACGGTGAAGCCGCGCAGCCGCTCGGCCGGATCCTCGACGCCCTCGACCTCGAGCCCGACGCGCGTGAGGGCGTCGGCGATGTCGGCGAGCGAGGCCTCGGCGTCGAGGTGGTCCTTGAGCCAGGAGAGGGTGAATTTCATGGGGAGGGCGCCGGAATGGGAAGGGCCGCTTCAGCGCGGCTTGGTGACGAGTTGGACGGCGAGGATCAGGCGATCCTCTTTCGGGATGGCGCGGAGCGCGTCGATCGCGCGGCGGGCTTGAACGATGAGGTCGCGAGCTTCGCGACGCGAATGCCTGCAGGCCGGGTCATAGTCGGCAGAATGCCGGGCGGATTGCAGTTCGATGAAGACCTCGGCCAGGGTCTTCAGGTCGTCCGATGTCGACCGATCCCTCGCCAGCCTTTCCAACACCTTCCTCGCGGTGCCGTGGTCGATCGCGCGATGAAGCGGTGCCACGATGTCCCAATAGCGCGGGGAGCGCGGCGCACCGACGAGCCTCGCGACGCATTCGCCCGCGAGAGCGTGGAAGACGGCGTAATATGCGGTGCTGACCGCCCGGTTGATCGTCACCTGCTTCGGCCTCCCCGCGCCGAGCTGGAGGATCTGCTCGGCGAGTTCGGTCAAGTGGTCGGGATTCATGGATCGACCGGGATGCGATCCGGCTCCGGTTGCTCGTCTCCTTCGCGCTTGAGCATCATGTGGGGGAAGCGTTCGTCCCCCTCGTCCAGCATCGCGTCGTAGACAGCACGGCGGAGCAGATGAAGCCGATCCGGGTCGAACGGTGCCGGCACGTCGCCGCCGACCTTGAGGCCGATGTAGAGGGACGGGCCGTCTTCGAAGATGTCGCGATGCTCGACCTCGACGCCCCGGAAACCGAGGTCGGCCATCTCGGGCGCGAGCAGGTTTTCGGCCAGCGCCTTCAGTTCGCCGTCGGTCAGCCTCTGCAGGATCGGCATCGCGTCCTCCCCGTCTACCCCGTCAAGCCGCCCGCCAGCGTCGGCATGTCGAGCGGGCGGAAGCCGTAGTGGTTCAGCCAGCGCACGTCGGCGTCGAAGAAGGGGCGCAGGTCCGGCATGCCGTATTTCAGCATGGCGATGCGGTCGATGCCCATGCCCCAGGCGAAGCCCTGGTACTCGTCGGGGTCGATGCCGCAATGGCGCAGCACGTTGGCGTGGACCATGCCGCAGCCCAGGATCTCCAGCCAATCCTCGCCCTCGCCGAAGCGGATCTCGTCGCCCCGGCGCGCACACTGGATGTCGACCTCCATCGAGGGCTCGGTGAAGGGGAAGAAGGACGGGCGGAAGCGCATCTTCACGCTGTCCACCTCGAAGAAGGCGCGGCAGAACTCCTCCAGCACCCATTTCAGGTTGGCGAGGTTGGCGCGCTTGTCGATGACGAGCCCTTCCACCTGGTGGAACATCGGCGTGTGGGTCTGGTCCGAGTCGCAACGGTAGGTGCGGCCGGGACAGACGACGCGGATCGGCGGCTTCTGCGCCAGCATGGTCCGCACCTGCACGGGCGACGTGTGGGTGCGCAACAGGCGCCGCTCGCCGTCGGGCTTGGGCTCGAAGAAGAACGTGTCGTGCATTTCCCGCGCCGGGTGGCCGACGGGGAAGTTCAGAGCGGTGAAGTTGTAGAAGTCGGTCTCGACGTCGGGGCCTTCCGCGATGGCGAAGCCCATGTCGGCGAAGATCGCCGTGATCTCGTCCGTGACCTGGCTGATCGGGTGGAGGCGGCCCGCCAGGACGGGCGCGTCGCGCACCGGCAGCGACACGTCGAGCGTTTCGGCCGCGAGGCGGGCCGCCATGGCCCGGGCCATCACGACGTCGCGACGCTCGGCGAGGGCGGCGGACACGCGATCCTTCAGCAGGTTGAGGGCAGCGCCGCGCGCCTTGCGCTCGTCGGGCGACATGCGCCCGAGCGTCGCCATCAGGGTCGAAACGGAGCCCTTCTTGCCGAGGGCCCCCACCCTCACGGCGTCGAGCGCCGCCTCGGTGTCGGCCGCCCCGACCTCGGCCAGGATGGACGCTTCGAGTTCGGCCTCGTCGACCATGATCGTCTCACTCAACCTCGGTGGTGGGCCGCGCGACCGCGCGGCCCTGTCTTCGACGTCAGACTGCGGCGGCGGCCGGCGCGGCCGGGAGGGCCGCCTTGGCCTTCTCGACGATGGCCTTGAAGGCTTCCGGCTCGGTGATGGCGAGCTCCGACAGCACCTTGCGGTCGAGCTCGATGCCGGCCTTGTGGAGACCGTCGATGAAGCGGCTGTAGGTGAGGCCGAGTTCGCGCACGGCGGCGTTCAGGCGCTGGATCCACAGGGCGCGGATGGTGCGCTTCTTCACCTTGCGGTCGCGGGTGGCGTATTGCATCGAGCGATCCACGGCCGCCTTGGCGGTGCGGATCGTGTTTTTGCGACGGCCGTAGAAGCCCTTCGCGGCGTCGAGCGTCTTCTTGTGCTTGGCGTGGGACGTCACGCCCCTCTTTACGCGGGCCATGGATGATCTCTTTCAGGTCTGGAAGATGAGGTCAGAAGCGTCAGGCGTGCGGCAGGAAGAACCGCTTGATGTTGTCGCCGTCCGTCTTGAACAGCACCGCGGTGCCGCGCAGGTTGCGGATCTGCTTGTTGGTCCTCTTGATCATCCCGTGCCGCTTGCCGGCCTGGGCATAGAGCACCTTTCCGGTGCCGGTGACTTTGAAGCGCTTCTTGGCGCCCGACTTGGTCTTCAACTTGGGCATTTGGCTCTCACGGGGCGTCGCCGGCCTGCGCCGGACGGCCCACCTGGGTTCGAGGACGAGCATAAGGATCGCCACGGCAGCCCTGGCAGGCCGGACGATCCAGGAAGACGCGCCTTCTAGCCTCCGCACGGGGACACGGCAACCTTTTTCCATCGCGTTTCACGCGGGCGTTGACGGGACCGCGCCGTTGCGGCTAAGGACGGGGCTTCACGGCGCCCGATGGGCCGGCCCGAACGGAGGCGTCCTCCGTTTCGGACCATCCGACCCATCAGCCTCGAAGCTCTGCGCTATCTCATCGGGATCGGGGACACGTCCCCCGATCCCGATGAGATAGCGCATGGGCGCCACATCTGCCGTGGCCCGCCAAGCGGGACCGCAGTTCGGGAACAGTGGATAATGGCGAATACCTCTTCGGCCAAGAAGGCCGTCCGCAAGCTCGCACGCCGCACCGCGGTCAACCGCATGCGCCGGAGCGCGATGCGCACGCAGCTTCGCAAGGTCGAAGAAGCGATCGCCAGCGGCGACGCCGCTGCGGCCCGCGCCGTGCTCGCCACCACCGAGTCGGTGGTGATGCGCTCCGCCCAGAAGGGCGTGATCCACGCCAACACGGCGTCCCGCAAGGTGTCGCGCCTGTCGGCCCGCGTGAAGGCGCTGTCGGCCCAGCCGGCGACCGCCGCCGCCAACTGAGGGCGGACGACCGCCGCGGACCGTGAGCCATCCTTCGGGGTGGCGGTCCGGAGGGGTCACAGCGAAAGGCGCGCCGTCGGGCGCGCCTTTTCGCGTTTCGCGACCCCGACACGATTCGGCCGAAATTCCGTGCCGTCGGCGCATGGCTGCATTGCCAAGCTGAAGGCTTTGCGACAAGGTTCCCGAAATTCCATGGGGGATCGCCTTGTTCCATCAGCTGCTGACGCCCGTCGGCGACAACCTTCTGCTGTCCTTCCTGGTCGCCGCGGTGCCCATCGCTGTGGTGTTGGTGCTGCTCGGCGTCCTGCGCCGGCCCGCCTGGCAGGCGTCCGGCGCCGGCCTGATCGTCGCCTTCCTGCTGGCCACCGTGGTGTGGCAGCTGCCCGCCGGGATCGCCGTCGACGCGGCCCTCAACGGCATGGTGTTCGCCGTCTGGCCGGTGATGTGGATCGTCGTCAACGCGCTGCTCCTCTACAACGTGGCGGTCTCGTCCGGCCGCTTCGACGCCTTCCGCGACTGGGTGATCGAGCACCTGCCCAACGACCGGCGCATCGTGCTCGTCGTCATCGGATTCTGCTTCGGAGCGCTGCTCGAAGGCATCTCGGGCTTCGGCACCCCCATCGCCATCACGTCGGCCCTGCTCATCCTGGTCGGCTTCGAGCCCATCGAGGCGCTGACCTTCACGCTGATCTTCAACACCGCGCCGGTGGCCTTCGGGGCCCTGGGCGCGCCCGTGACCGTGCTGGGCCAGGTGACCGGGCTGAGCGACGTCACGCTGGGCGCCATGATCGGCCGCCAGCTCCCCTTCTTCGGCGTGCTGCTGCCCTTCTACGTCATGTACGTCTACAGCGGCCGGCGCTCCATCGCGGCGCTGTGGCCGGTGCTGCTGGTGGCGGGCCTGTCCTTCGCGGTGTCGCAGTTCGTGTCGTCCAACGTCATCGACTACAAGCTGACCGACGTGCTCGCGTCGCTGGGTTCGCTCGTCGTCACCATCGGCTTCCTGCAGGTGTGGAAGCCGCGCTTCGACCCGGAGTTCGCCATGGTGCGCCCCGCCGCCATGGGCGCGGTGGGGACCCGCGGCCGCGTGCCGTCCTGGCAGGGATGGCTGCCCTGGGTCATCGTGGCCGCGACGGTGATCGTTTGGACGTCGCTGGGCGTCCAGAACATCGGCGCGCAGAAGTTCGAATGGCCGGGCCTGCACAACGCCGTCTTCATCACGCTCTACAACAAGCCCTATTCGGCCATCTACACGTTCCAGCCGCTGGCCGGCGGCACCGCCATCCTGGTCGCCACGATCATCACGGCGCTGGTGGTGCGGCTCCCCGCGGGCGAGTTCTTCGCCTGCGTCGGGCGCACGGCGCGGCAGACCCGGATCGCCATCATCACGGTCGCCCTGATCGTCGGGCTCGCCTACCTGATGAACTATTCGGGCATGAACTACACGCTCGGCAAGGCGGTGGCGTCGCTCGGCGTGGTGTTCCCGCTGGTGTCGGCCTTCCTCGGCTGGGTCGCGGTGTTCCTGTCGGGGTCGGACACGTCGGGCAACGCGCTGTTCGGCAACCTGCAGGCTGTGGCGGCCAACCAGCTCGGGCTCAACCCCGTGCTGATCGCCGCCACCAACTCGTCGGGCGGCGTCATGGGCAAGATGATCTCGCCCCAGAACATCGCCACGGGCGTGTCGGTGACGGACCTGAAGGGCCAGGAAGGCGTGGTCTTCGCCCGCACCTTCAAGCACAGCATCATCCTCACCGTGCTGCTCGGCGTGCTCGTGGTCATCCAGCAATACGTGACGCCCTGGATGATCCCGCACTGAGCGCCGCGCCCGATGAAGTCCGACGTCGGCGACGATGCGTCGACGTCGGGCCGCGCGAAGGGCGGCATGACGGGCCCATCCCTCGGCGGCGGGCAGGACGCGCCGCCGCCGGACCGGAAGCTCCGGACGGCCGTCACGGATACCCGGTCGGCAACCCGTCGAGGAAGGCGTCGGCCTTCGCCACGATGGCGGCCCGGCGCGGCTCGTCCCACTTGGCGACCGTCCGGTAGGGCATCGCCAGGCGCTCGTTCCCCTGCAGGACCGGCGCGTTGCGGATCAGGAACGCCCAGTACAGGTAGTTGAACGGGCAGGCCTTCGGCCCCTCCTTCACCTTCGGGCTGTAGTGGCAGCCCCCGCAATAGTCCGACATGCGGTCGATATAGGCCCCACCCCCGGCATAGGGCTTCGACGCCATCAGGCCGCCGTCGGCGAAGCACGACATGCCGTGGACGTTGGGCAGTTCGACCCACTCGTAGGCGTCGGCGTAGACGCACAGGTACCAGTCCTCGATCTCGGCCGGCGCGATCCCGGCGAGGAGGGCGAAGTTGCCCGTCACCATCAGCCGGTTGATGTGGTGCGCGTAGGCCTGGTGCTTCGTGTCCTCGATGGCGTGGTGCAGGCAGTTCATCGCCGTGTCGCCCGTCCAATAGAAGGTCGGGAGCGCCCGGGCGGCGCCGAGCGCGTTGCTGTCACGGTATTCGGGCATGCGCAGCCAATAAACGCCGCGCACGAACTCCCGCCAGCCGAGGATCTGCCGCACGAACCCTTCGACGGCGTTGAGCGGCGCGTGGCCCGCCTCGTGCGCCGCCACGGCCCGCGCCACGACCTCGCGCGCGGTGAGCAGCCCGGCGTTGAGGTAGGGCGACAGGGTCGCGTGGTAGAGGAAGGGCCCGCCCGTCACCATGGCGTCCTGGTAGTCCCCGAAGAGCGGCAGGCAATCCGCCACGAAGGCGTCGAGCGACAGGAGCGCTTCGGTCCGCGTCGTCCCCCAGCCGAAGGCGTCGAGGGTGCCGAAATGGCCCGGGAACCGGCGCGCGACGAGGTCGATCACCTCGCGCGTCGTGGCGTCGGGCGCGAAGCGCAGCCGCTCGGGCGGACGCAGGCCGGGGGGCCAGGGCCTGCGGTTCTCGGCATCGAAGTTCCAGCGCCCGCCTGCGGGAACGCCGTCGACCATCAACAGCCCGGTGCGCTCCCGCATCGTGCGGTAGAAGTTTTCCATCCGGTAGCTGCGGCGCCCCTCGGCCCATCGGGCGAAGGCCACCGTCGAGCAGAAGAAGCGGTCGTCGGGCAGGACGTGGATCGGCAGGTTGAACCGCGTGCGCCAGCCCTCGATGACCTGCATGACGCGGTGTTCGCCGGGTTCGGTGACGACGATGTCGTCCGGCAGGTGGCGGCGCGCCGCGCGCTCGAGTTCGCCCGTGAAGGAGCCGGTGTTGTCCGGGTCGTCGAGGCGGACGTAGTCCACCGCGATGCCCTCGGCCCGGAGCTCCTCGGCGAAGTGCCGCATCGCCGACAGCACGAGGACGATCTTCTGCTTGTGGTGCGCGACGTAGGTGGTTTCCTCCGCGACCTCGACCATCAGCACCGTGTCGACGGCGGGATCGAGGCCGTGGAGCGTCGGGATCGACCGGGTGAGCTGGTCGCCGAGGATGAAGCGGAGGGCGGACATGGGGGCGAATCACGGGATGGTGCGGGCGGGCAGGCCCCGTATCTAGGCGTCGCGGACGGGTCCGGGTCCGGACGCGACGTCGCAGGATCCGCCGCGCCCGCGTCGCCGCACCGGCCGCGTGTCGCGTCAGTCCAGCGGCGCCACGGGCACGTCGCCGGCCTTGGCGGGCGCGGGAGCCGGCGTGCCGGTGATGCCGGTCGCCACGTTGCGCACCGGCCGGGCGTCCCCGCCCCCCGGGATCGCCAGCGGGTCCGTCATGCGGCGCGAAGCCGTCGCGGGCGCGGCGGGCGCAGCGCCGGCGGCCGCGGCGCCGACGGGCACCGGCGCGGACGCGGGCTCGGGACGGCTCGCCACGACGGCGGGCGCCGGAGCGGGCGCTGGCGCCGGTGCCTTGGCGACGGGGGCGGGCGCCGGCGGGGGCGCCGCCACGGCGGGCCGGGGCGTGGCCGGGGCCAACGGGGTCGATTCGACAGGCCCCGGTTCGCGTCCGCCGGCCGGCGCCTCGGGCGTGCGCTCGACGACGCGCGGGCGCGGCTTCACGGTCCGGATCGGCGGCGGCGTGCGGCGCAGCGGCGATTCGAGCGATGCGGGCGCGTCGGCTTCGCCCGGCGCGAGGTCGCCGAAACGCTGCGGGGGCGCCGCGTCGCGATCGATGGGCCGGGCCGAGCGGCGGCCCGTGTCGGGAATGTCGCTCGGGGGAACCAGGCCGCGGTCGTCGTCGCTGCCGCGCGCCGTGACGTCCCGGCCGTCGTCCGTGCCGCGCGGGAAGGCGCCGGGCTGGCGGCCGTCGTCCACCATGAAGCGCTGCAGGATCTGGGCGTCGGCGGCGGCCACGATCAGCCGCTCGTGCTGCCCGCGCTGGTCGAGCACGTCGGCGACGAAGACGTTGCCGTTGCGGCGCAGGGGCGCCAGCACGCGGAAGCCGCGCTGGCTGATGGCACGCCTGACCTGCTGGGGCCCGAGGCCGTCCCAGGTGCCGCCGTCGTCCCACCCGCCCCAGCCCCCGAAGACCTGGGCCCGCGCGGCGCCGGGCAGGGCCACGAGGCCCAACGCCAGAGCGGCCATGGCCGCAGCCTTGAAAGGGCGATCCGCCCGACGGTCCGTCATGGTGTCGATTCCCCCTGCGACGCCGAATTGCGAACGCCGATCCTGGGCCGGCAATGCGGCGGAGCTGCGACCCCGCTCAGAAAGGCGCGGCGGGGTGGACCGAAGCCGCACGGGCCGCGACGGCGAGGAAGGCGTCGACGGCGGCCTCGTCGGTGTCGAAGGCGCAGATCAGCCGCAGCATGCGCTCCCCCTCGCCCGGCGCCGCGTTCTCGCCGAGCGAGCGCGTCGTCCACGGATAATAGCGGGCGCCGGCGGCCCGCAGCGCCTCGTGCATCGCGGCGGGCACGATCGGGAACACCTCGTTGGCCTCCGTCGGCCAGGGCAGGCGCACCCCGGGCAGCGCCGAAAGCCCGGCCGACAGCCGCGCCGCCCGCAAGTTGGCGCCTCGGGCGAGGTCGAGCCAGTGGCCGCCGTCGAGGAAACCGGCCATCTGGGCGCCGAGGAAGCGCCCCTTCGACACGGTGTGGCCGCCGCGCTTGCGGCGGAACAGGAAGTCGCCGGCCTTCGCGGGATCGAAGAACACCACCGCCTCGCAGGCGATGGCGCCGTTCTTGGTGGCCCCGAAGGACAGCACGTCGACCCCGGCCCGCCAGGTGATCTCGGCCGGCGAAGCGCCCAGCGCCGCCACCGCGTTGGCGAAACGCGCCCCGTCCATGTGCACGGCGAGGCCCGCCGCATGGGCGGCGTCGGACAGGGCGCGGATCTCCGCGACGGTGTAGAGCGTGCCGGCTTCCGTCACCTGCGACAGGGACAGCGCGGACGGCTGGACCTGGCGGACGATGCCGCGCGGGTAGCGGGCCAGCGCGGAAGACAGCGCTTCCGGCGTGACCTTGCCGCCCGCACCGGGCACCCCGACGAGCTTGCCGCCGCCGGTGAAGAACTCCGGGGCGCCGCACTCGTCCTCGATGACATGCGCTTCCTCGTGGCACAGGATCGCGGTGCCGGGCGGCGCCAGGGCGGCCAGCGCCAGGGCGTTGCAGCCGGTGCCGGTCGCCACCAGGAAGGCCGAAACCTCGCGCTCGAACACCTCCGACAGCCGGCGCGTCGCGTCCTCGGTCCAGGGATCCATGCCGTAAGGCGCGGCGGCCCCCGCGTTGCTGTCGACGATGGCCCGGAGGACCTGCGGGCTGGCGCCCGAAACGTTGTCGCTGGAGAAGTTCATCGGACCCGTGGCTCCCGGCCGGACACATCCGTCCGACTAGCATGGGCGGACCGGTGCAAGAACCGCGCTCCGCCCGAGACCGCCTTGCCGGCCGCGCGAAGCCCGTGGCAGGTTCGCCGTGGGAGGACCGCCATGACGACCACCACGATCCGCGCCGCCGCAATCCTGCTGGCGCTCGCCGCCGGCATGCCCGCCCGCGCGGCGCCCCGAGAGGATGCGGCGACACGGGACGCGGCGCCCTACGCGATGGGCGCCGGCACCGAAGGCCGGCACTGGCTGCCCGAGCGCGCCCACGTCGACAACCCGTCGCTGCGCTACCCCGTGACGATCCGCGACGGCGTCACCCTGACGGCCCGGGACGGCGTGACGCTCGACGCGCGGCTGTTCCTGCCGACCCTGAAGGAGGGCGCGAAGCCGACGCCCTGCGTGCTGATGTCGGACGGCTACGGCCGCACCTCCAACACCGGCGCGGAAACCGACCCGGTGCTGATGAACATCGCGTCGCGCGGCTACGCGGTGATGCACCTCAGCCTGCGCGGCTCCGGCGCTTCCGGCGGTGAAGCGACGCTCTACAACGACTTCGGCCAGGACGGCGCCGACGCGGTCGAGTGGATGGCGAAGCAGAACTGGTGCGACGGCGATGTCGGCATGGTCGGTCCGTCGCTGCTCGGCATCGCGCAATGGCTGACCGCCAAGGAAGCGCCGCCCCACCTCAAGGCCATCGTGCCCCAGGTCGCCTGCGGGGACTGCTATGGGCTGCTCTGGTATCCCGGCGGGATGATGCCTGGGCCGGGCCGCGAAGCGCGCAAGCTGTCGCCGGGGGCCGGGCTCGAATACCCGTCGGCCATCGCGCATCGGGATCTCGACGACTGGTGGCGGGCGCGCACCACCCTCGACGCCGACGTGAAGGCCATCGCGGCGCGGGGGGTGGCGGCCTTCGTGTCGGGCGGGCTCGACGACTACATCACGCCCGGCAACATCCGCGCCTACGAGGAATTCACGGCGCCCGGCGGCGAGCGCAAGCGCCTGCTGCTCGCCCCGCATGCCCACGGGTGGCAGATCGACTTCCTCCAGGAACTGCAGGTGCAGTGGCTGGACCATTGGCTGAAGGGCGTCGACAACGGCGTCGAGCGGGCGCCGCGCGTCATCCTCTACGTGAAGGGCGTCGACCGTTGGCGCACCGAGGCCGATTGGCCCATCCCCGACGCCAAGCCGTCGGTGCTGCGTCTCGGCACGGCGAAGAGCGGCAGCGTCGACAGCCTCAACGACGGCACCCTGTCGGCCGCGGCGAGCGACGGGGCGCCCGCCATCCTGCCCTACCGCCCCGGGGCCGGCCCCGCCCTGCCGGTCCTGCTCAGCGCCACCGCGGGACGCAGCGACGCGGACCAGCGCCCGAGCGAAGCGAAGGTGCTGACGTGGACGACAGCGCCGCTGACGGTCGCCACCGAGGTGACGGGCTACCCGCACATGGCGCTCTGGGCCTCCTCCGACACGGCCGACGGCGACATGGTGTTCAGCCTGAACGACGTGGCGCCGGACGGCACCTCGACGCAGGTCGTGCAGGGATACGTGAACGTGCCTCATGCGCGGTCCGAAACGCATCCCCTGCCGCTGGTGCCCGGCCAGGCGCGCGAGATCGACCTCGACCTGCTGCCGACCGCCATGGTGTTCCAGCCCGGCCACCGCATCCGCCTGGCGCTGGCCGGTGCGGCGAGCGCGGCGCCCGGCTTGCCGGCGCCGCAGGGCCCCGGCCCGAACCCCGCCGCCTTCACCTGGACGGTGCTGCAGGACGACGCGCATCCCGCGACCCTGACCCTGCCGATCGTCGGGACGGCGGGGGACCGCCTGGGTCAGCCCGGCACGGCGCAGCCCTGACGGGGCGGGACGGGCCCGGAGGATCCGGACCGCGCTTCCCCGTCCCGGGAAGGAAGGCGGGTCGGCGCCCCCGCAGCGCGCGCGTCCGTGTCGCATCGCCGGCGGGCCGGCGGGGCCCAGATCCAAAGGTCGGGACCCCGGCGGCCGGCTGCGACCTTCGGCGCTCCGCACGGTCTTTGCATGGAGCAAAAAAGCCATTGTGCGGCGGGGCGTTTCCTGCAACCTAGACCGGCTCCAATTAGGACAGCCTTGCTGACCGATTTTGGGGCGCCAACCAGGTCTTTCGGCGCCGGGTTGGGCGGTTTCGAGGCAGTCCCCGGCGGGGGCGGGCCGAAACCGGGTCGGGGAGCGGGCGCACGCCTGCCTCCGTCGACGGCAGAAGGCGGGTTCGGCCCGCCGCTTCGGCACATTGAGGGAGCATCGTCCCATGTCCATGGACGAGGGGAACACCATCGGCACTGCATCGCCCGCCCGCGCGGCGCGTGAACTCCGCGCGAACGACATCGCCAAGCGCGTGACCGAGCCGAAACCCGTGCCGACCCTCCGCGACCCCGGCCTGCCGGCGGCCCAGGGCCTCTACGACCCGTCCAACGAGCACGACGCCTGCGGCGTGGGCTTCGTGGCCGACATGAAGAACCGCCGCTCGCACAAGATCGTCGCCATGGGCCTCCAGATTCTGGAGAACCTCGACCATCGCGGAGCCGTGGGCGCCGACATGCACGCCGGCGACGGCTGCGGCATGCTCACGCAGATCCCGCACGACTTCTTCAAGGCCGAGGCCGAGCGGCTGGGGTTCGCCCTGCCCGAGGCCGGCCACTACGGCGTCGGGTTCCTGTTCATGCCGCGCGACGCGGGCGAGCGCGCCGCCATCGAGGCGATCTGCGCCAAGGCGGTCGCCGACGAGGGGCAGGTCCTGCTCGGCTGGCGCGACGTGCCGACCGACCCGTCCCTGCTCGGCCACAGCGTCGTGGCCGGCGAGCCCGTGTCGCGCCAGCTCTTCGTCGGCCGCGGCGAAGGCACGCCCGACCAGGACAGCTTCGAGCGCCGCCTGTACATCCTGCGCAAGGTCATCTCGGGCCACGTCTACGCCCGCGAAGCCGGCCGCACCGGCGGCTTCTACACCGTGTCGATGTCGTCGCGCACGATCGTCTACAAGGGCCTGCTCGTGGTCAGCCGCATCGGCAAGTACTACAAGGACCTCGGCGACGAGCGCTTCACCTCGGCGCTGGCCCTGGTGCACCAGCGCTTCTCCACCAACACATTCCCGTCCTGGTCGCTGTCCCACCCCTACCGCATGGTGGCGCACAACGGCGAGATCAACACGCTGCGCGGCAACGTGAACTGGATGGCGGCGCGGCAGGCCTCGGTGACGTCCGAGCTGTACGGCTCGGACATCTCCAAGCTGTGGCCGATCTCCTACGAGGGGCAGTCGGACACCGCCTGCTTCGACAACGCGCTCGAATTCCTGGTGCAGGGCGGCTACTCGCTCGCCCACGCCATGATGATGCTCATCCCCGAGGCCTGGGCCGGCAACCCGCTGATGGGCGAGGACCGCCGCTCCTTCTACGAATACCATGCCGCCCTGATGGAGCCGTGGGACGGCCCGGCCGCGGTCGCCTTCACGGACGGCCGGCAGATCGGCGCGACCCTCGACCGCAACGGCCTGCGCCCCGCCCGCTACCTCGTGACCGACGACGACCTCGTCGTGCTGGCTTCCGAGATGGGCGTGCTGCCCATCCCCGAGGACAGCATCGTCACGAAGTGGCGCCTGCAGCCCGGCAAGATGCTGCTGGTCGACCTCGAGCAGGGCCGCATCGTTTCGGACGACGAGATGAAGGCCGACCTGGCGGCCTCGCACCCGTACCGCGCCTGGCTCGACCAGACCCAGATCGTGCTCGAGAAGCTGCAGCCCGTGGAAGCCCGGGAAGCGCGGCGCGACGTGTCGCTTCTCGATAAGCAGCAGGCCTACGGCTACACGCAGGAGGACCTGACGACGCTGCTCGCCCCCATGGCGGCCACCGGCCAGGAGGCCGTCGGCTCGATGGGCACCGACACGCCCATCTCGGCGCTGAGCGACAAGGCGAAGCTGCTCTACACCTACTTCAAGCAGAACTTCGCCCAGGTGACGAACCCGCCGATCGACCCGATCCGCGAGGAGCTCGTCATGAGCCTCGTCAGCTTCATCGGCCCGCGCCCCAACATCTTCGACCTCGAAGGCAACTGGAAGCGCAAGCGCCTGGAGGTCCGCCAGCCGATCCTCACCAACGAGGACCTGGAGAAGATCCGCTGCATCTCCTACTTCGAGGACGCCTTCGACACGAAGACGCTCGACATCACCTATCCGGTGAAGGAGGGCGCGGCCGGCATGGCGCCGACGCTGGCGCGGCTGGCCGAGCGCGCCGAAGCCGCCGTGCGCGGCGGCTACAACATCATCATCGTGTCGGACCGCATGATGGGGCCGGACCGCATCCCCGTGCCGGCGCTGCTCGCCACGGCGGCGGTGCACCATCACCTCATCCGCAAGGGCCTGCGCACCTCGGTGGGCCTCGTGGTCGAGACCGGTGAAGCGCGCGAGGTGCACCACTTCGCGTGCCTCGCCGGATACGGCGCGGAAGCCATCAACCCCTACTTGGCCTTCGAGTCGCTGGCGTCGCTGGCGGCCGAGTTCCCCGAGGAGGTCGACCACGCCCACGCGGTGAAGAGCTACATCAAGTCGATCGACAAGGCCCTGCTGAAGGTCATGTCCAAGATGGGCATCTCGACCTACCAGTCCTATTGCGGCGCGCAGATCTTCGACGCCATCGGCCTGTCGACCGATTTCGTGAAGGCGTTCTTCACCGGCACCAAGTCGATGATCGAGGGCGTGGGCCTCGACGAGATCGCCGTCGAGACGGCGGAGCGCCACGCGCTGGCCTTCGGCGACGCCCCCATCTACCGCAACGCGCTGGACGTCGGCGGCGACTACAACTACCGCGTCCGCGGCGAGGCGCATTCCTGGACGCCGCAGTCGGTGTCGCTGCTCCAGCACGCCGTGCGGGGCAACAGCCGGGACAAGTACCGCGCCTTCGCCGAGATCCTGAACGAGCAGGACGAGAAGCTGCTGACGATCCGCGGGCTGTTCCGGCTGAAGACCGCCGAGGACGACGGCCGCGCCCCGGTGCCGCTGGAGGAGGTCCAGCCGGCGGCCGAGATCGTGCGCCGCTTCTCGACCGGGGCGATGTCCTACGGCTCGATCTCGCGCGAAGCCCACACCACCCTCGCCATCGCGATGAACCGCATCGGCGGCAAGTCCAACACCGGCGAGGGCGGCGAGGAAGCCGACCGCTACAAGCCCATGGCCAACGGCGATTCCATGCGCTCGGCCATCAAGCAGGTGGCGTCCGGCCGCTTCGGCGTGACGACGGAATACCTCGTCAACTCCGACATGATCCAGATCAAGATGGCGCAGGGCGCGAAGCCCGGCGAGGGCGGCCAGCTGCCCGGCCACAAGGTCGACGCCATCATCGCCAAGGTCCGGCATTCCACGCCGGGCGTCGGCCTGATCTCGCCCCCGCCGCACCACGACATCTACTCGATCGAGGATCTCGCGCAGCTCATCTACGACCTGAAGAACGTGTCGCCGACGAGCCTCGTGTCGGTGAAGCTCGTCAGCGAGATCGGCGTCGGCACGGTGGCGGCGGGCGTCAGCAAGGCGCGCGCCGACCACGTCATCGTGTCGGGCTTCGAGGGCGGCACGGGTGCCGCACCCCTGACCTCCATCAAGCACGCCGGCTCCCCGTGGGAGATCGGCCTCGCCGAAACGCACCAGACGCTGGTGCTGAACCGCCTGCGCTCGCGCATCGCCGTCCAGGTCGACGGCGGGTTGCGCACGGGCCGCGACGTGGTGGTGGGCGCCCTGCTGGGCGCCGACGAGTTCGGCTTCGCCACGGCGCCGCTGGTGGCGGCCGGCTGCATCATGATGCGCAAGTGCCACCTCAACACCTGCCCGGTGGGCGTGGCCACGCAGGACCCGGTGCTGCGCAAGCGCTTCGTCGGCCTGCCCGAGCACGTCATCAACTACTTCTTCTTCGTGGCCGAGGAGGTCCGCGAATACATGGCGAAGATGGGCTACCGCCGCCTGGAGGAGATGGTCGGCCAGATGCAGATGCTCGACCGCGAGAAGGCGATCGACCACTACAAGGCCAAGGGGCTCGACTTCTCGCGGCTGTTCCACAAGCCGGTGGCGGTCGAGGGCGACGCCATCCGCCACGCCGACGAGCAGGACCACAACCTCGGCTCCGTGCTCGACCGCACGCTCATCGAGCGCGCGACGGACGCGATCGAGACCGGCACGCCCGTGTCCTTCACGCTGCCGATCAACAACACGGACCGCTCCACGGGCGCCATGCTGTCGGGGGCGATCGCCAAGCGGCACGGCCACCGCGGGCTGCGCGAGGGGACCATCCACGTCAAGTTCGAGGGCACGGCCGGGCAAAGCTTCGGTGCCTGGGTGGCCAACGGCGTGACGCTCGAGCTCGAAGGCGTGGCGAACGACTACGTCGGCAAGGGCCTGTCGGGCGGCAAGCTCGTCATCTACCCGCCGGCCTCGGCCACCAAGATCGTGCCCGAAAAGTCCATGATCGTCGGCAACACGGTCATGTACGGCGCCGTCGCGGGCGAGTGCTACTTCCGCGGGGTGGCGGGCGAGCGCTTCGCCGTGCGCAACTCGGGCGCCATCGCGGTGGTCGAGGGCACGGGCGACCACGGCTGCGAATACATGACGGGCGGCATCGTGGTGGTGATCGGCCCGACGGGGCGCAACTTCGCGGCCGGCATGTCGGGCGGCATCGCCTACGTGCTCGACGAGGAGGGCGACTTCCGCCGCCGCTGCAACATGGCCATGGTGGAGCTGGAGATGGTCCAGGGCGAGGACGAGCGGAACCGCCGCCTGTTCCACCAGATGGACAACTGGACGGGCCCGCCGCCGGTCGACGTCATGGGCGACATGACGCGGTTCGACGCCGAGCGCCTCCAGCAGCTGATCGCCACCCACGCCCGGCTGACGGGCTCGACCAAGGCTCAGGCGATCCTCGACGACTGGGCCGCCTACCTGCCGAAATTCCGCAAGGTGATGCCGGTCGAATACCGCCGCGCGCTCGCCGAACTGACGCAACTGGACGAGCCGCTGCTCGCGGCCGCGGGGGAGTAGCCCGATGGGCAAGATCACGGGTTTCATGGAGCTCGACCGCGTGGACCGGCGCTATGCGCCGGCCGCCGACCGGATCCGTCACTACAAGGAGTTCCTCCTCCCGCTGTCGGAGGAGAGCACCCGCTCGCAGGCGTCGCGCTGCATGAGCTGCGGCATCCCGTTCTGTCACAACGGTTGCCCGGTCAACAACCAGATCCCCGACTGGAACGACCTCGTCTATCGCGGGGACTGGGAAGAAGCGTCGCGCAACCTCCACTCGACCAACAACTTCCCGGAGTTCACCGGGCGCATCTGCCCGGCGCCGTGCGAAACATCCTGCACGCTGAACCTCGACAACGCCCCGGTGACGATCAAGACGATCGAGAACGCCATCGCGGACCGCGCCTGGGCGGAAGGCTGGATCGTGCCCGAAGTGGCCGCCACCCGCACGGGCAAGACCGTGGCGGTGATCGGCTCGGGCCCCGCCGGCCTGGCCTGCGCCCAGCAGCTCGCCCGCGTCGGCCACGACGTCACGGTGTTCGAGAAGAACCAGAAGGCGGGCGGCCTGCTCCGCTACGGCATCCCCGACTTCAAGCTCGACAAGGCACATATCGAGCGCCGCGTGAAGCAGATGGAGGGCGAGGGCGTCGTCTTCCGCTACGGCGTCAACGTCGGCGTGGACGTGACCGTCGCGGACGTGCTGGCGGGCTTCGACGCCGTGGTGCTGGCCGGCGGGGCGGAGAAGCCCCGCGACCTGCCGATGCCGGGCCGCGATCTCGGCGGCATCTACTTCGCCATGGAGTTCCTGCCGCAGCAGAACCGCCGCGTCGGCCGCGAACCGCTGCGGTCCAACAACCCGATCCTCGCCACCGGCAAGCACGTGCTGGTGATCGGCGGCGGCGACACCGGCTCGGACTGCATCGGCACGTCGATCCGCCAGGGCGCGCTGTCGGTCACCCAGCTCGAGATCATGCCCGAGCCGCCCGAGAAGGAGAACAAGCTCCTGACGTGGCCGGACTGGCCGCTGAAGCTGCGCACCTCCTCGTCGCAGGAAGAGGGCGCCAACCGCGACTTCGGCGTGATGACGCGGCGCTTCTCGGGCCAGAACGGCACCGTGGAAACGGTGGACTGCGTGCGCGTGGACGGCAAGTTCCAGCCGGTAGAAGGCTCGGAGTTTCAGATCCGCGCCGACCTCGTGCTGCTCGCCATGGGCTTCGTGTCGCCCCTGCACGACGGCATGCTGACGGACCTCGGCGTCACGCTCGACGGCCGCGGCAACGTGCAGGCCGACATGAAGGCCTACCGGGCCTCGGCCGACAAGGTCTACGCCTGCGGCGACATGCGGCGCGGCCAGAGCCTCGTCGTCTGGGCGATCCGCGAAGGGCGGCAGGCGGCGCATTCCGTCGACAAGCAGCTGATGGGATCGACGGTCCTGCCGCGATGACACGACGAGCGCCGACCCCCAGGGTCGGCGTTCTCGCTCCTGGGCGGCGGCCCCGCCCGGCGCTCCGACCCGGAGCGGACCTCGGGACGCTTCCGTCCGACCTCGACGGTTTCGGGCAGCCGGTCGACACCGGATGCACCCGTCGACCCGCACCGCTGACGCGAGAATTTCCATGAGCCAGACCGTGAAGCTGACCGCCTCAGACGGCGCCGTCATCGACACCTACCGGGCCGACCCGGCCGGGAAGCCGAAGGGCGGCATCGTCGTGCTGCAGGAAATCTTCGGCGTGAACCCGCACATCCGCCGCGTGGCCGACGGCTTCGCGGCCGCGGGCTACCTCGCGGTCGCGCCGGCCCTGTTCGACCGGGCGAAGCCCGGCGTCGAGCTGGGCTACACGCCCGACGACATCCCGCTCGGCCGCGACCTCGTCGCCGCCGTGGGCCACGACCGGACGATGCTGGACGTCGCCGCGGCGGTTAAGGCGGCGTCCGAAGCCGGGGCTGTCGGCGTCGTCGGCTATTGCTGGGGCGGTTCCCTGGCCTATGCCGCGACCTGCTCGCTCCCCGGCGTCGCGGCCGCGGTGGGCTATTACGGCGGCAACATCGCCAAGTCCCTGGGCGGCGGGCCGAAGGTTCCGCTGATGCTGCATTTCGGCGAGCACGACGACCACATCCCGATGAGCGACGTCGCGGCGATCCGGGCCGCCCTGCCCGGCGTGCCGGTCTACACCTACCCGGCGGGCCACGGCTTCAACTGCGACGCCCGCGGCTCCTACGACAAGCCCAGCGCCGCGGAAGCGCTGGGCCGCACGCTGGCCTTCTTCGCCGAACACGTCGGCTGAAACCCGAGCCCATCCGGCGCGCCCGGTTGCGGATCGGGCGGTGATGGGTGACAACCCCCCGGCGGCGGGCGAGCGCGGAGCGCACACATGGGTCAGAACGATGCGGGCCGGGGCGGCCCGCGGCGGGGCGTGACGGCAGCGGCGCTCCTCGGACTGGCATTGGTGTCCGCACCGGCCCGCGCCGAGGATACGGAGATCCGCATCGGCGAGATCGATTCCTATTCCGCCCTGCCCTCCTTCACCGAGCCTTACCGCAAGGGCTGGCAGATGGCGGTCGACGAGGTCAACATCGCCGGCGGCATCGGCGGCAAGAAGCTGTCGGTGATCTCGAAGGACGACGCGGGCAAGCCCGCGGAAGCGCTCACGGCCGCCAACGAGCTCGTGTCGCGCGACCACGTGGCGATGCTGGCCGGAGGCTTCTTTTCCAACGTGGGGCTGGCGCTCGGCGACTTCGCCAAGCAGCACAAGGTGTTCTACCTCGCCGGCGAGCCGCTGACGGACGCCCTCGTCTGGTCGTCGGGCAACCGCTACACGTTCCGCCTCAGGCCGTCCAACACCATGCAGGCCGCCATGCTGGCCGACGAGGCCGCGAAGCTGCCGGCGAAGACCTGGGCCTCCATCGCGCCGAATTACGAATACGGCCAATCCGCCGTGGCGGTGTTCAAGAAGCTCCTGGCCGCCCGCCGGCCCGACGTCACCTGGGTGGCGGAGCAATGGCCCACCCAGGGCAAGATCGATGCTGGCCCGGTGGTGGCCGCCATCGCGGCCGCGAAGCCCGACGCCATCCTCAACGTCGAGTTCGGCCCCGACCTGGTCAAGCTCGTTCGCGAAGGGCAGACGCGCGGGTTGTTCAAGGACCGCTCGGTCGTGAGCTTCCTGACCGGTGAGCCCGAATACCTCGATCCCCTGAAGGACGAGGCGCCGGAAGGCTGGATCGTCACCGGATACCCGCTGTCGGGCGGGCTGCAGACCGCCGACGACGACGCCTTCGCCAAGGCCTACCAGGCCCGCTACAACGAAGCCCCCAAGATGGGGTCGGTCGTGGGCTACACGCTGATCAAGTCGGCGGCGGCCATCCTGCGCAAGGCGGCCTCGACCGACACCGACAGGCTCATCGCCGCGGCCGAGGGGATCACCTTCGATTCGCCCTTCGGCAAGGCCCAGTTCCGCGCCATCGACCACCAGTCGACGCTCGGCACCTTCGTGGGCCGCACCGGGCAGCGGAACAACCGCGGCGTCATGACAGAGTTCAGCTACCGCGACGGGGCGAAGTACCTGCCGAGCGACGCCGACGTGAAGGCGATGCGCCCGGCCGATTGACGCGGTCTATCCCCAGCTCTCTCCCCGAGCCCACGACATGCCAGCCGTGCCGCGTCCTCGCGCACGTTGACGCTCTGTTGCACCGCACCTATTCATCCATCGACGAACAGGCCAGGACCGCGCTCGGCGGCTCGCGGCCGACACGAGCAGCG
The DNA here is from genome assembly GCF_004137685.1 of Lichenibacterium minor. Lineage (GTDB taxonomy): Bacteria > Pseudomonadota > Alphaproteobacteria > Rhizobiales > Beijerinckiaceae > Lichenihabitans > Lichenihabitans minor. Next base: position 171,233 of record NZ_QYBB01000003.1, read on the forward strand.
CACAGGACCGGAGCGAGGACGTGAGCAACTTCAACGAAGAGACCGTGCTGTCCGTCCACCATTGGACCGACAACCTCTTCAGCTTCAAGACGACTCGCAACCCGTCGTTCCGTTTCCGCAACGGCGAGTTCACCATGATCGGCATCCCGGTCAACGGCAAGCCGCTGCTGCGCGCCTATTCGGTGGCCAGCGCCAACTACGAGGAGGAGCTGGAGTTCTTCTCGATCAAGGTCGACAACGGCCCGCTGACCTCGCACCTCCAGCACCTCAAGGTCGGCGACTCCGTGATGGTGAGCCGCAAGGCGACCGGCACGCTGGTGATCGACAACCTGTTCGACGGCCGCAACCTGTTCCTGCTCGGCACCGGCACGGGCCTCGCGCCCTTCCTCAGCGTCATCAAGGATCCCGAAACCTACGAGCGGTTCGAGAAGGTCGTGCTGGTCCACGGCGTGCGCCAGGTGGCCGAGCTCGCCTACGGGGACACGATCACCAAGACCCTGCCCGAGGACGAGCTCATCGGCGAGCTGCTGCGGGAAAAGCTGGTCTACTACCCGACCGTGACGCGCGAGCCCTTCCGCAACACCGGCCGCATCACCGACCTCCTCGCATCCGGCCGGATCACCGACGACCTCGGCCTCGAGGGGCTCGACCGCGAGCGCGACCGGGTGATGATGTGCGGCTCCCCCGGCATGCTCAACGACACCAAGGCGCTGCTGCTCGACCGGGGTTTCGTCGAGGGCAACCACGGCGAACCCGGCCAGTTCGTCATCGAGAAGGCCTTCGTAGAGCGCTGAAGCGCCCGGAGCGGAGCCGGCCCATGCGCATCTCCGACATCAGAATCTATCCGGTGAAGGGGCTGCGCGGCCATTCCGTGCCGGCGGCGACCGTCGAGCCCTGGGGCCTCGCCGGCGACCGCCGCTACATGGTGGTGGACGAGGCGGGCCGCTTCCTCACCCAGCGGCAGTGGCCCCGCATGGCGGCAGTCGAGGCGAGGCTGGCCGGGGACGGCCTCGAACTCTCGGCGGCGAACGCGGGACGCGTCGGCATCCCACAGCCCGGCGACGCGGCCGAAACGGTCGCCGTCACGGTCTGGAAGGATCGGGTGACGGCGCGGGACGCGGGCGCGGAGGCTGCGGCCTGGCTGTCCGCGGCGCTGGCCACGCGGTGCCGTCTCGTCTTCATGGCCGACCCCGCCACGGCCCGCCCCGTCGACCCGGACTTCGCCGACCCGCGCGACAGGGTCACCTTCGCGGACGGCTTTCCCCTCCTCGTCACCAACGACGCCTCCCTGGCCGACCTCAACGCGCGCCTGGCGTCGCCCGTCGGGATGGACCGGTTCCGCACCAACATCGCCGTCGAAGGCGCGGAGCCCTGGGCCGAGGACGGCTGGGCCGAGCTTCACGCCGGCGCCGTGCGCTTCGCCGGCACGAAGGACTGCGCACGCTGTGCCGTCACCACCGTCGACCAGGACACCGGTGTCAGGTCGGACGACACCGAGCCGCTGCGCACGCTCGCCCGCTTCCGCCGCAAAGCCGGCGGCAGGATCATCTTCGGGCAGAACCTCATCCCGCGCGGCCTCGGGCGGATCGCGGTCGGCGACGCGGTGCGGGTGGCCGGCTGACACCGGCCCCCTCGTCCTGAGCGGGGCATGGAGCGCCCGTGCCGCAGGACGACACGGGCCTGCTCGGGATGAGGGGCAAGCGGGTCCGTCCAGGCCGCCGCCGGCCTGTCGGGAGGCTTCAAAGGCAGGGTCGAACCCGCCCGTCGACCCGTGCCTGGGGCAGGCCGGGGACACGCCAGCTCTTCAGGCTCGCCCAGGCCTTCCGGTCCAGGCGGAACCGGTCGGAGGCGGTCAGGCCGCGGCCGTCCGGGGCCGGGTCGAGCCCCGTCCCGCAGGACGAGAAGCCGCACTTCTCCACCACGCGCCGGAACGCGGGATCGAGCACCCGCGCCGACGTCGACACCAGCGGCGTCGCGGTCAGCATGAAGGCCGCGTCGACCATGGCCTGGACCGCCTCGGTGGCGAGCCCCTGCCCCTGGGCGCGCCCGTCGAGCCACACGCGCAGCCGCAGCCCGCAGGCTTCCGCACGGCCGCGCACGGGCTCGAGGTCGACGGCGCCCAACACGCTGCGGTCGGCGCCGCGCCCCGTCAGCAGGAAGTGGAGCTCGGCGCCCGTGGCGTTGCCGGCGCGCCAGCCCCGCAGCACCTCCGCTGTCCGGTAGGGATCGCCCGACGCGGCCTCGGGCGGGGGCGGCGCGGAAGCATCCGCCGCGGCGGCCACGTCGAAGGCCTGCGGGCAGCGCAGCCACAGGCGGCGGGTTTCGATCCTGAAGATGTCTTCGCGGCTGATCTCGGGAAACATGCCGGACCTCCAAAGCGGGGCCCGCACGGCGCAGGCCCAGGAAACGACGAAGGGGGACGTGGATGCCCACGTCCCCCTGAGAGCCTTTCGGCCCGTCGCTGTCCGGTCCGGGTGGAGCGCGTCTGGCGCTCCGTGAGGGACCTTCCACCGGGGTGTGTGAGCACCGGTGGGGTCCCTCGTGAGCCCCACCTATTCCGCGGCCTGTGCGACCACGGTGTTCTGGAGGACCGCGATATAGGTGCGGCCGTCGTGCTTCTTCTGGAATTCCACGGTCCCGTCGCACATGGCGAAGAGGGTGTGGTCCTTGCCCATCCCGACGTTGGCGCCCGGATGCCACTTGGTGCCGCGCTGGCGGACGATGATGTTGCCGCCGCGCACGGCTTCGCTGCCGAACTTCTTCACGCCGAGGCGGCGGCCGTCGGAGTCGCGGCCGTTGCGGGACGAGCCGCCTGCTTTCTTATGAGCCATGGGATGTGCTCCTCAGTTCTGTCGAGGCCGTGGGCCGCCGCGGAGATTCGGGATCTCCGGCCCGGCGGGCCGGCCGTGGGATGGATGGAAGGACGGTCGCCGGCGTTACGCCGAAGCGGCCTCGGGGGCGGTCTCGACGGCGCGGGCTTCGCGGGGGCGACGCTGCTGGCCGGCGAGGAGGATGTCGGTGATACGCACGACCGTGAGATCCTGGCGATGGCCGCGCTTGCGCTTCGAGTTCTGGCGGCGGCGCTTCTTGAACGAGATCGACTTCGGGCTGCGCGTCTGCTTGACGATTTCGGCCGCCACGGTGGCGCCGTCGACCAGCGGGGCGCCGACCTGCATGGTGGCGCCGTCGTTGTAGCTCAGCACCTGGTTGAAGGTGATCTCCGCCCCGGCTTCGCCTTCGAGCGACATGACCACGATCTCGTCGTCGGCGGAAACCTTGTACTGCTTCCCGCCGGTCTTGATGACTGCGAACATCTCTTCCGTACCTTCGATCTCGATCGGCTCTGCCCGGGTTCGCGGGCGGCCGTCTTCTTGTGAGGGTGACCCGTCGGGGGCAGCCCGTTGATTGTCGGCGTGGAGCGGCGCGCGGCAGAAAGCCCGCAAGCGCCGAAAGGCGGAAAAACCGCCCTCCTACCAGTCGCGGTGCCTAACGGTCAGGGACGCCGCTGTCAACGCCCGGCCGGCCTCGACGCGCGCGAAACCGGCGCTACACTGGGCCGAGACCCAGGGAGGACGATCATGGCCGCCACCGTCACGGTGCTCTACCCCAACCAGGCCGACGCCACGTTCGACATGGACTATTACCTCGGCCGCCACATGCCCCTGGTGATGGAGCGCTTCGGCGCGCACGGCATGACGGGTTGGAAGGTGGTCAAGTTCGACGGCCCGCCGGAGCGCACGCCGTTCAGCGTCATGGCGACGCTCGCCTTCGGCAGCGTCGAGGGCATCCGGGCGGCGCTGAAGGCTGAAGGCGGGCCGATCATCGGCGACGTGCCGAACTTTTCCAACAAGGACGCCATGCTGATGTTCGGGGATGACGTCAGCCACGGCTGAGCGGCGGGAAGCCGGGCCGACCCTCGTCGCGATGGACGGCGTGGGCCGGCGCTTCGCCGACGGAACCGCGGCGCTCGACGGCCTCGACCTCGCCGTGCGGGCCGGCGAAGTCCTGTCGCTGGTCGGCCCGTCCGGCTGCGGCAAGTCAACGGTGTTGAGGCTGCTGGCCGGGCTCGACCGGCCGAGCGCCGGGCGCATCGCCTGGCCGCAGGGGAGGACGGAGGTCGGCTTCGTGTTCCAGGACGCGACGCTGATGCCCTGGGCGACGGCCGCCGACAACGTGCGGCTGCCGCTCCGCCTGCGGGGGATCCAGCGCCGCGAGGCCGCGCCGCGCGTCGCCGAAGCCCTCGAGCGCGTCGGCTTGGGGCGCTTCGCCGGGCACCGACCGGCGCAGCTGTCCGGCGGCATGCGGATGCGGGTGTCGATCGCCCGGGCCCTGGTGGTGCGGCCGACGCTGCTGCTGATGGACGAACCCTTCGCGGCGCTCGACGAGATCACGCGCTTCCGCCTGAACGACGACCTCGCCGCGCTTGCCGCAGCGCTCGGCACCACGCTGGTCTTCGTCACCCATTCGGTCGGCGAAAGCGTGTTCCTGTCGGACCGCGTCGTCGTCATGGCGTCCCACCCCGGCCGGGCCGTCGCCGAAGTGGCGGTGCCGGGCCGCCGCGCCCGCACGCGGGAGTTCCGCACGGCGCCCGCCTACGCGGCGCTGTGCGCCGAAACCGCGGCGGCGCTGCGGGCCGCCATGGGGGACGAGGGTCCGCCGTGATGGCGCCGGCGGCACACCGCCGCGCGATCTCGGTCGAAACGCGGTCGGGGACTGAGATGGCGCTCAGAAAGCTGGCAGCGGGCCCGAACTGTCGCATAAGGGAGCGCCCCGGTCCTGCGGGGCGCCAGACGACGGGGGACGCTTGAGCGACGAACCAGCCCAGCACGAGCCGAACAGGCTCGGTGCGGCCGCCGCCCTGGGGGCGCTCGGCATCGTCTACGGCGACATCGGCACGAGCCCGCTCTACGCCCTGAAGGAGGCCGTGAAGGCCGCCATGGCGGGCGCGTCGCAGCCGGCCCCCGCCGCGGTGGTCGGCGCGGTGTCGGTGATCCTGTGGTCGCTGATCTTCGTCGTGTCGATCAAATACGCGATCCTGATCATGCGGGCCGACAACCGCGGCGAGGGCGGCATCGTCGCCATGCTGGCGCTGCTGCACGCCCGCGAAGCCAAGCCCGGCACCTGGCGCGCCGTTCTGCTGATCTTCGGGCTGATCGGCGCGGCGCTGCTCTACGGCGACGGCGCCATCACGCCCGCCATCTCGGTCCTGTCCGCCGTCGAGGGTCTGAAGGTCGACGCGCCGGCGCTGTCCGCCTTCGTGCTGCCCATCACGGTCGTGGTGCTGATCGCGTTGTTCCTGGCGCAGCGCTTCGGCACCGGCTCCATCGGCCGCGTCTTCGGGCCGATCATGCTGGTGTGGTTCGCCGCGCTGGCGCTGCTCGGCGTCCACGGCATCGTCAAGGCACCCGCCATCCTGCAGGCCGTGAACCCCTGGGCGGCCGTGAGCTTCACCGTCCACGCCGGGCCGGCGGTCTCCTTCGCCATCCTCGGGGCCGCCTTTCTGGCGGTGACGGGGGGCGAAGCCATGTACGCCGACATGGGTCACTTCGGCGCCCCGTCGATCCGGGCGTCCTGGTTCGCCGTGGTGCTGCCTTGCCTGGTGCTGAACTACTTCGGCCAGGGCGGGCTGCTGCTGGCCGAACCCGCCGCCATCGACAACCCCTTCTACCAGCTGGCGCCCGACTGGCTCCACTATCCCCTTGTGGTCTTCGCCACGGCCGCCACCGTCATCGCCAGCCAGGCGATCATCTCGGGCGCCTTCTCGCTCACCCAGCAGTCGATCCAGCTCGGCTTCCTGCCGAAGATGCACATCGTCCACACGGCGGCGGACGAGATCGGGCAGATCTACCTGCCGCTGGTCAACTGGCTCCTCGCCGCCGCCACGCTCGGCGCCGTGCTGGCCTTCGGCTCGTCGGACGCGCTGGCCGGCGCCTACGGGATCGCGGTCTCGGCCCTGATGGCTATCACCACCGTCCTGGCGGCCCTGGTGGCGATCCAGTGGGGGTTCCCGCCCGCCGCCGTGATCGCGGTGAACGGCGCCTTCTTCCTGATCGACCTGGTGTTCTTCTCCGCCAATGCCGTGAAGCTGTTCGAGGGCGGCTGGTTCCCGCTGCTGCTCGCCCTGTCGGTCGCCTTCCTGATGCTCACCTGGCGCCGCGGCAACCACCTGCTGGAAGCGCAGCGCGCCGCCATGCGCGAGCCCGAGTCGCGGCTCGTCGACGCCTGCGCGGTCGGGGGCCCGGGTCTCCGCCTGCTGCGCCTGCCGACCAGCGCGGCCTACCTGACCGCCGGAACGTCCGGCCTGCCCCTCCCCCTGTCCAACTTCGTGCGCACCAACCGCGCCGTCCAGAAGCGCGTGCTCATCGTTTCCGCCGTCACGACCGAGCGGCCCCGCGTGCCGCCCGAACAGCGGGCCCGGGTGGTGCCGCTCGGCCAGGGCATCGACCGGCTCGTCCTCACCTACGGTTTCGACGAGGCGCCCTCGGTGCCCGGCGGCATCGCCCTCGCCCTCGAGCGCGGCCTTCTGCAGGACGTGGACCCCGCCGCCATCACCTACATCGTCGGGCGCGAAACCGTGATCCCGTCGCGCGAGCGCGACGGCCTCGCCCGCTGGCGCAAGAAGGTCTTCGCCTTCATGGCCCGCAACTCGGAACGCACCGCCGTGTATTTCGGCGTGCCGACCGCCCAGGCCGTCGAACTGGGGCTCGAAATCGAACTCTGACGGCTCCGGCCGGGTTGGGCCCCCACAGCCTTCGGGGAGCCCAGCATGAGCGAGATCGGAACCGTGACGCTGCCGGGCGGGCGCCGCGTGCCGGCGCTGGGCCAGGGCACGTGGCACATGGGAGAGGACCCGGAGCGGCGCGCCGCCGAGGCGGCGGCGCTGCGGGCCGGCGTCGAGCGCGGCCTCACCCTCATCGACACCGCCGAGATGTATGGCGAAGGCGCCACCGAATCCTTCCTCGGCGAAGCGCTGGACGGGCTGCGCGACCGCGTGTTCCTCGTGTCCAAGGCCTATCCGCAGAACGCCGGCCGGGGTCGGCTGCGGCGCGCCTGCGAGGGCAGCCTGAAGCGGTTGAAGGCCGAACGCCTCGACCTGTACCTGCTGCATTGGCGCGGGGGCGTGCCGCTGGCCGAAACCGTGGACGCCATGGAGGCCCTGCGCGACGAAGGGCTGATCGGCGCCTGGGGCGTGTCGAACTTCGACGCCGACGACGTCGAGGACCTGCTCGACGCGGGCGGCGACGGCTGCGCGGCGAACCAGATCCTGTTCAACCTGACCCGGCGCGGTCCGGAATTCGACCTGCTGCCGCTCCTGGACAAGCTGTCCATGCCCGCCATGGCCTACAGCCCCGTCGAGCAGGGGCGCCTGCTCGGCCATCCGGCGCTCGACGCCGTGGCCGGGCGGCATGGTGCGACGGGGCTGCAGGTGGCTTTGGCTTGGCTGCTGCGCCGCCCCGACATGCTGGTGATCCCCAAGGCCGGCACGGTGGCCCACGTCGAGGAGAACCGCGCCGCGGCGGACCTCCGCCTCACCGACGACGACATCGCCGAGCTCGACCGGGCTTTCCCGGCCCCGACCCGGAAGGTGGCGCTGGAAATGCTGTGACCCCGGCAGCCGCCGACCGCACCGCGAAGCGACCGGAGGCATGCGACGGGATGTCTTCGGATCGCGATTCGCCCTAATCACGGTCCGCGGCGCGTCGGCGCCCGCCGCGCGGCGTCGATCCGCACCCCGCGCGTCGCCGGGGACCCGTCCTGCCCATGTCGATCGATCTTCCGACCCTCGCGGGCCTGAGCGCCGTGTCGCTGGCCGCCCTGCATGGACGCCGTCGCGGGAGGGGGCGGCCTGTTGACCGTGCCCGCCCTGGTGCTCGCGGGCATCGACCCGCGGAGCCTCCTCGCCACCAACAAGCTGCAGGGGTGTTTCGGCACCACCTCGGCCACGGCGGCCTTCGCGCGGGCCGGCCACCTGCCGCTCGGCTCCTGGCCCTTCGCGCTGGCGGCGGCGGCCGGCTCCGTGGCGGGCGCGCTGGCGTTGGACCACATGCCGCAGCGCGCCATCTCGGTCGCCCTGCCCTTCGTGCTGCTCGGCGTGGCGGCGTATTTCGCGGCTTCACCCCGCTTCGGCGACGAGGGGCGTCCCCGCCTCCTGTCCCGCCCCGCCTTTCTAGCGACCGTGGTGCCGCTCGTGGGCTTCTACGACGGCGTGTTCGGCCCCGGCGCGGGCTCGTTCTACATGGCGGGGCTCGCCGGGGTGCTGGGCTTCGGCGCCGTGAAGGCCACGGCCCACACCAAGCTGTGCAACGTCGCCAGCAACCTGGCCGGGCTCGCCACCTTGGCGCTCGGCGGGCATGTGATCTGGACGGTCGGCCTCGCCATGGGGGCGTCGTCTTTCGTGGGCGCGCAGGTCGGGGCACGGCTGGCCATGCGCCACGGCGCCGTTCTGGTGAAGCCGCTCATCGTGACGATCAGCCTCGCGCTCGCCGCCAAGCTCGCCTTCACGCCCGGCCACCCGGTCCACGACGCCATCGCGGCGGGGTGGTGATCCCACGAAAAAGGGCCGCCGAAGCGGCCCTTTCGCGGTTCGAGCGGCGGGTCCCGGTCAGCGCCGGTCGCTCGACCGGCCCTTGGTGACCGGGCCGGGCGACGACGCCGGCTTCGGCGGGTTCTTGCCGGTCACGGGCGCGCTGTTGCCGGTGGGCGAGGCTTGCAGGCCCGAGCCGAGCTTCGCGTCGTCCGGCGCACCGGGGGCCTGGCCGGCGCCCGTGGCGATCGGCGGCAGCCCGCCCGGAGCCGCTCCGGGGTTCTTGCCCGAGCGCGCCGCCGCGCCGGCCGGCGCCGCGGCAGCGGACGGCGAAGCGGCGGGCGTCGGGGTCGTGCCCGAGGTCGCGGCGCCGTTGCCGACCGGGGCGATCCCCAGGCCGGGCGCCGAGCCGGCCACCTTCGGGGCGGCGCCCGCGGTCTTCGGAACCAGGGCCTGCGGCGCGTCGAGGTCGGGGTCCGTCTTGACGGCCTCGCGCGGGGCGGAAACGCCGAGCGTCGGGTTCGACGGCGTCGGCGTCACGGCGGCGACCTTCGGGGCCGGCGTCACGGCTTCGCGGTCGTCGATGTCCGGATCCTCGTCGCGCCGCGAGCGGGCGACGTGGCCGGCCGTGTCGCCCGTGGAATGCGTCGCGTGCGACGGCTTGGTGATCTCGGGCTCGCGGTCGAGGTCGACGAGGTCGTCGCGGCCCTGGTCCGTGATGCCCGGCATGTCGCCGTAGGCTTCGACGGCCTGGCTGGGCTCCTCGGGCTCGAAGGAGCCGGTGTCGCGCGGCAGCAGCGTGTCGCCCATGCTGTCGTGGAGCGCGACGATCTCCTTCGCCTGGTCCCAATGCGCCCGGTCGCGGCCGTGCGGACGGCCTTCGCTTTCCCAGATCTCGAACGCCTTGCGCGAGATGCGCTCGTAGTCGTCGTTGTCAGCCATCACAAACCTCTCCCAGGGGTTTCGGTGGGGAGATCCTCGGCCTGGCGGCGGACCTCCTCGTCCATCTCGTCGAGGCCGTCGACCGTTTCCCCCGGGATGTCGGGACGGCTGTTCTCGGCCTCGGCGAGGTCTTCGAGCGTCATGCTTTCGGGATCCATCGAGGTGTCGCCGCCCTCGAGGTCCGGGCTTCTCGGCTCGAAGGGTTCGACGTCGATGGCGCGCCGCTTCTCGTCGTCCTGGTCCATGGCGTCGCCTCCTGTCGTCGATATGCCGCCATGGCAACGCCGCCACCATGGCGGGGTTCCAGGCCCGACGAAGGGGGCGAGCGCCCCCCGGTCGGGCGGCGTCAGGACGGGCGGCCGGCGTCCGCCAGGGCGTGCAGGCGGTCGGCCGCGGCCTGGGCGAAACGGATCGTCATGGCGCGGCGGGTGGCGGGGGCGAGCTTCGCCAGCAGGGCGTCGCGCACCACTTCGCCGCCGTAGCCGTCGGCGACGATGATCCCCGTCTCGTCCGGCATCACCGCCACCGGCAGCGTGATGGGGATGGCGAAATACAGGTGGTCGCAGAAGGCGCGGTAGTGGTGCCATTTCCGGTCCGCCCGGAAATCCGCGATCGACGACTTCACCTCGACGATGGTGATGGTCCCGTCCGGCCCGAGCCCGACGATGTCGGGGCGCCGGCCGTCGGCCAGCACGAGCTCCGTCACGGTGGCGATGTTGCGGGCGCGCAGCAGGCGCCGCGTCCCGCGCACGACTTCGCGCGCGGTTTCGGATTGCCGCCCGTCGTCGGGCAGCACGATCGGCTGTGTGAGCATCGGCCTCTGTGCTTGGAAAGCCCCGATCGCGGGGCTCACGTCCTGGCGCCGGGCGTCGCATCCTCGAACGCCGGCCCGGCCGCCTGAACCTAGCATCGCGGGGCGAAGCGGCGCCAGGATGGCGAGGCGTCCTCGGGCCCGCCCCGCGGTCAGCCGGGCGTGCCGCAGGGGCCGCCCGTCAAGCCGCGTCGGCCACCGACGGGGCGGCGCGCACCGTCACGGCCGGCACCCGCAGGGTGAACACGGTGCCGCGCCCCGGCTCGCTCTCGACCGCGATGTCGCCGCCGAGCAGCCGCGCGAAGGCGCGGCTCAGCGCCAAGCCGAGCCCCGTGCCGCCGAAGCGGCGGGTGGTCGACTCGTCGGCCTGGATGAAGCGCTGGAACAGGCGCCCCAGCTGTTCGGGCGACATGCCGATGCCGGTGTCCTCCACGGCGAAGCACATCCAATCGGCCTCGCGCCGCACGCGCAGCGTGATGCAGCCGCCTTCGGTGAACTTGGCCGCGTTGGACAGGAGGTTGAGCAGGCATTGGCGCAGCTTGACGACGTCCGACCGCAGGACTCCGAGCCCTTCCCCCAGGTCCAGCACGAGGCGATTGTGCTTGCGCCGCACCAGCGCGTCGACGGAAGCGGCGGCTTCCTCGACGAAGCCCGCGACCGCGAAGTCCTCGGGAAACACGTCCATGCGGTTCGCCTCGACCTTGCTGAGGTCGAGCACGTCGTTGATGAGGCCGAGCAGGTGCTTGGCGTTGCCCTTCACCTTGTTCAGGTCGTCGAGCACCCTGTGCTCGCCCAGGTCGTCGAGCTCTTCTTCCAGGAGCTCGGTGTAGCCGATCACGGCCGACAGCGGCGTGCGCAGCTCGTGGCTCATGTTGGCGAGGAAGTTGGATTTCGCGCGGTTGGCCTCCTCGGCGGCTTCGCGGGCCGCTTCGGCCTCGTAGGCGCCGAAGCGCCGCAGCAGCGCCCACATCAGGCCGAGCACGCAGAGCGACGCCACCGCGACCGCGGTGCCGATGCCCACGATGTCGCGGCGCCAGTCCCGCAGGACGAGGCGCTGGCTCCGCCCGATGTTGACCTGCACCGGCACGTTGCCGTCCGCCGGATGCGAGGCGATGACGCGCATCTCGGAGCCGTTGCCGTCGAGGTTGCCTTCGCGGGCGAAGACGCCCGGCACCCCGTGCCACGGCAGGTCCGGCGGCATGATGGCGTCCGGCGGCATGCGCCGCCCCGCCTCGATCGCGGGATAGCGGGCCAGCAGCACGCCGTCGCGGCGCCAAAGGGCGATGATGTTGCCGGGCCCGAGCTGGAGCGAAGCGTAGAGCCTGTCGAAGGACGACAGCTCGACGGCGCCGAGCGCCAGGCCGAGGAAGCTGCCGTCCGGCGCCGACAGGCGGCGCGCGAGATACACGGTGGGGGTCCCGGAGCCGCGGTTCAGCAGCGGCTCGCTGAGGAACAGCTTGTCGTGGACGTCCCGAAGCGCCCTGAAGTAGTCGCGGTCGTCGAGCCGGACGTCGGGGATCGGCCAGTATCGCGAAAAGTTGAGGAGCTTGCCGGAAGCCGAGATGATCGTGACGGCGTCGAGCTGCGGCACGTCGGCGACGCGGGCCTTGAGCAGGTCGTGCATCGCCCGCGTGGATGCGCGCTCGGCCACGGCGTCGGGCGTGACGGCGCCTTCGGCGCCCACCTGCTCGGCGACGTTGTCGAGCACCAGCTCGACGCTTTGGAACGATCGGCCGGTTTCGGCCGCCAGCAGCAGGTCGAGCGTGCGCAGCTCGCGGGCGGCATCGGCGAGCTCGGCGTTGTAGCGGCGGACCGCGATCGTGGCGGTCGCGGCCAGCATCAGCGCGATGGCGAGCAGCCCCGTGCCGATCACGGCCCGGGCGGCGCGGCTGCGCAGCAGCCCGCGCGGCGATGCGGCGTCGATCTCCTGCGATGCTCCCAAGCGGCACCCCGTCCGAACTCGCGCCGCTCGGGGGCGGCGCCGATCCTGTCTACGCTTCCACGGCCCAGCACGCCACGTCGCGGCCCCGCTTGGCTTCCAACGGGGGTGCGTCGACGCGGCACCGGTCGAAGGCGAGCGGGCAGCGCGGATGGAACACGCAGCCGCTCGGCGGGTCGATCGGCGAAGGCGGCTCGCCCTTCAGCACGATGCGCTCCTTGCGGCGCGTCGGGTCGGCGCTGGGCGTCGCGGACAGCAGCGCCCGCGTGTAGGGGTGCTGGGGCGCGCCGAAGATCGCTTCGCGGGTGCCGATCTCCACGGCATGGCCGAGGTAGATCACCATGATCCGGTCGGCGATGTGCTCGACGACGCCGAGGTCGTGGCTGACGAAGAGATACGCCAGGCCGAACTCGTCCTGCAGGTCCGCCAGGAGATTCAACACCTGGGCGCGGATCGACACGTCGAGCGCCGCCACCGGCTCGTCGAGCACGAGGATCTTCGGGCGCAGCATCAGGGCGCGCGCGATGGCGATGCGCTGGCGCTGGCCGCCGGAGAACATGTGCGGGTAGCGAGCGGCGAACTCGGGCCGCAGCCCCACCCGCGCCATGGCGGCGCGCACCGCTTCGCGGCGCTCGGCCTTGGGCATGCCGGTGTTGACGATCAGCGGCTCTTCCAGCGTGGCCGCGATCGTTTGGCGCGGGTTCAGCGAGCCGTAGGGGTTCTGGAACACTATCTGGACGTCGCGGCGGAGCTGCCGGCGTTCGGCCGGGCCGGCGGCCGACACGTCGCGCCCCTCGATCAGCAGCGCGCCGGCGGTCGGGGGCTCGATCAGCGTGACCAGCCGGCTCAGCGTCGACTTGCCGGAGCCGGACTCGCCCACCACCGCCAGCGTTTCGCCCGCGCGGAGCGAGAAGCTCACGCCCGACAGCGCCTTGACGGAGGCGGGGCGGCCGAAGAAGCCCCGGCGCACCTCGTAGGTGCGGCGGAGGTCGCGCGCGTCGACCACCGTCGCGGCGGGCGGGGCCACGGGGAGCGCGCTCATGCCGGCACCCCGTCGCGCGGGCGATGCGCCTCGGCGCGCACGGGCGTCGGCACGCCGCCGACCAGCGGGATGTGGCAAAGCGCGCGGCCGAGCTCGGGCGCGGCCGGCGTCGGCGCCGCTTCGCGGCACTGGCGGAACGCGAAAGCGCAGCGCGGCTCGAACACGCAGGCCGGCGGGCGGTCGAACTGCCCCGGCACGACGCCGGGGATGGCGGGAAGGCGCCGCGCCGTCGAGCGCTCGGGAAGCGCCGCCAGCAGCGCCTCGGTGTAGGGGTGGTGGCGGTCGGCGAAGAGGGCCTGCGCGGTGTTGGTTTCGACCGGGCGGCCGGCATATTGCACCAGCACGCGGTCCGCCACCTCGGCCACCACGCCCATGTCGTGGGTGATGAGCACGAGGCCCATGCCGGTGTCGCGCTGCAGGGCTTTCAACAGGTCGAGGATCTGGGCCTGGATGGTGACGTCGAGCGCCGTGGTGGGCTCGTCGGCGATGAGGAGCTTCGGGTCGCAGGAGATCGCCATGGCGATCATGACGCGCTGGCTCATGCCGCCGGACATCTGGTGCGGGTAGCTCTTCAAGCGGCGCTCGGGCTCGGGGATGCCGACCTTGGCCAGAAGCTCGACGGCGCGGCGTTGGCGCGCCGCGCGGTCGAGCCCGGTGTGGGCGCGCAGCATCTCGCGGATCTGGAACCCCACCGTGAAGCAGGGGTTCAGCGAGGTCATCGGCTCCTGGAAGATCATGGCGATGTCGCGTCCGACGATCCTGCGCCGCGCGGCCTTGGACAGGGCGCGCAGGTCGGTGCCGTCGAAGCTGAGGACGTCGGCCTCGACCGTGGCGGTCCAGGGCAGCAGGCCCATCACGGCCAGCATGGCGACGGACTTGCCCGAGCCGGACTCGCCCACGACGGCGACGATCTCGCGCGGGTCGACCGACAGGTCGACGCCGTCCACGGCCGTGAAGGTGCCGCCGCGGGTGGCGAACCTGACGCGGAGGTTCCGGATGTCCAGGAGGCTCATCACGAGCGCCTCATCTTGGGGTCGAGGGCGTCGCGCAGCCCGTCGCCGGCGAGGTTGATGGCCACGACGGTGACCAGGATGGCGAGGCCCGGCAGGGTGACGATCCACGGGTCCGAGCGGATGAACTGGCGCGCGTCGGCCAGCATGGAGCCCCACTCGGGCGTCGGCGGCTGGGCGCCGAGGCCGAGGAACCCCAGCGCCGCCGCTTCCAGGATGGCGTCCGACACGCCGAGCGCCGCCTGCACGATGAGCGGGGCGAGGCAGTTGGGCAGCACGGTGCCGAAGGCGAGGCGGAGGCCCCTCACCCCGGCCACGCGGGCCGCCATGACATAGTCCTTGTCGAGCTCGCCCAGGGCCGAAGCGCGCACCAGCCGGACGAAGCGCGGCAGGAACACGATCGTGATGGCGATGATGGTGTTGGTGAGGCTCGGGCCCAGGATCGCCACCGCCAGGATGGCGAGCACGAGGGACGGCACCGCCATGATGACGTCCATCAGGCGGGTGATCAGGACGTCGGCGAGGTTGTTGAAGGCCGCCGTCAGGCCCAGCACGACGCCGACCCCGAAGGACACCGCCATCACGGCGAAGCCGATGAACAGCGACACCCGCGCGCCGTAGATCAGGCGGGACAGGATGTCCCGCCCCGCGCCGTCGGTGCCGAACGGGAAGCGCCACGACCCGCCGGCCCAGACGGGGGGCGCCTTGATGGCGTCGCGGAACTGCTCGAAGGGGGAATGCGGGGCGACGAGCGGCGCGAACACGGCCAGCAGCATGATGGCGACCGCCACGGCGGCACCCGCCACGGCGCCGCGGTTCTCGCGGAAGGCGGCCCACAGGTTCGCCGCGCCCGACGGCGGGGCGTGCAGGTTCGGCTCCTCGGCCAGGGTGATCAGCGTGTCAGCGGCCATGGAGGATCCGCGGGTTGATGGCGCCGTACAACAGGTCCACGCCGAGGTTGACCAGGATCACCAGCGCCGAGATCAGGATGATGCCGCCCTGCAGCGACGGGTAGTCGCGCCGCGAGATGGCGTCGATGAGCCACTTGCCCACGCCCGGCCACGAGAAGATCGTTTCGGTCAGCACCGCGCCGGCCAGCAACGTGCCGGTCTGCAGCCCGATCACCGTGACGACGGGGATCAGGGCGTTGCGCAGCGCGTGCAGCCCGACGACGCGGAACGGCGACAGCCCTTTCGCCCGCGCGGTGCGGACGTAGTCCTCGGACAGGACTTCCAGCATGGACGAACGCGTCATCCGGGCGATGACGGCGAGCGGGATGGTCCCCAGCACGAAGGCGGGCAGCGCCAGGTGGCGCAGGGCGTCGAGGAAGGCGCCGGGCTCGTCCGACAGCAGGCTGTCGATCAGCATGAAGCCGGTCGGCGCGTCGTAGTCGAACCGGATCAGGTCGAGGCGGCCGCCGACCGGCACGAGGTGCCACCGCTCGGCCAGCAGCATGATGAGCAGCAGCCCCCACCAGAAGATCGGCATCGAGTAGCCGGTGACAGACAGCCCCATCAGGCCCTGGTCGAAGACGCTGCCGCGCTTCACCGCGGCGAAGACGCCCAGCGGGATGCCCACCAGGACGGCGATGAACATCGCGCAGGCGGCGAGTTCGAGCGTGGCGGGGAACAGGGTCAGGAACTCGCCGAGCACGGGGTTGCTCGTCGACAGCGAGCGGCCGAAGTCGCCGTGGGCGAGTTGCCACACGTAGCCGAGGAACTGGCGCCACACCGGCAGGTCGAGCCCGAGTTCGTGGCGCAGCAGGGCGAGGCGTTCGGGCGCGATGCCGTGCTCGCCCACCCGGACCTCGACGGGATCGCCCGGCACGAGCCGGATCGCCACGAAGACGAGGAAGATGAGGGCGACGAAGGTCGGGACGGTGAGGAGGACGCGTTTGACGAGGAAGCGGATCATGTCAGGGGCGAAGCCACGCCGAAGTCTGGAGATGGATCGGCGGCGAAAGCGCCGCGCTGTCTGGATCGGGGCGGCATCGGGCGTTGCGCGGCCCACTCGCCCCCGACGGGCTCGGACGCGCCGGCCGGGGCTGCCTGGCCCCGGCCGGCGCCACCCCTCACTTCAGGTCGACCTTCTGGAACTGGTGCCGGCTCAGCGGGCTCATCTTGTAGCCCACGACGTTGGCGGCCAGCGGCTCGTAGACCACCGAATGCGCGATGGTGAGCATCGGCTCGTTGTCGTGCTGGATGACCTGCATCTCGTCGTAGATTGCCTTGCGGGCGGCCTCGTCGGGGGTCTGGCGCGCCTTGACGAGGTCGGCGTCGTAGGTGGCGTCGCACCACTTGGTGGCGTTGCTGGAACCGGGCTTGCCGCCGGGGCAGCCGAGCAGGAAGAAGAAGTTGTCCGGGTCGCCGTTGTCGCCCGTCCAGCCGTACTGGCCGGCCGTGTCCTCGCCGGCGCCGAGGCGCTTGCGGTACTCGCCCCACTCGTAGGACACGAGCTTGGCGTTGACGCCGACCTTGGCGAGGTCCGACTGCATCATCTCGCCGATGCGCTTGGCGTCGGGGTTGTAGGGCCGCTGCACCGGCATGTACCACAGGTCGATGTCGATCGGCGTCTTCACGCCGGCCGCGGCGAGCATCTTCTTCGCCGTCTCGGGGTCGAAGGGATAGTCCTTCACGGCGTCGTTATAGGCCCACAGCGTCGGCGGGATGAGGTTCTTCGCCTGCTGGCCGGCGCCGAGGTAGACATCCTTGACGATGGCGCCGCGGTCGATCGCCATGGAGAGGGCGATGCGGACCTCCTTCTTGTCCATCGGCGGCTTGGTGGCGTTGAAGGCGAGGTAGCCGATGTTCAGGCCCGGCTGCGACAGGACCTGGACGTTCGGGTCCTTCTTCAGCTCGGGCAGGTCGGCCGGCCGCGGGAAGGGCGCGTCCTGGCACTCGCCGGTCTTCAGCTTGGAGATGCGGGCCGAAGCGTCGGGCGTGATGGCGTAGACGAGCTCGTCGATCTTGGGCCTGCCGCCCCAATAGTCCGGGTTGGCCTTGAAGCGGATCACCGCGTCCTTCTGGTAGGCCTGGAAGATGAAGGGCCCGGTGCCGACCGGCACTTGGTCGAACTGTTCGGGCGTGCCGGCCTTCATCATGGCGTCCGCGAACTCCTTCGACTGGATCGTGGCGAAGTCCATGGCGAGGTTGGCCAGGATGGCGACGTTGGGCTCCGTCAGCGTCATGACGATGGTGTAGTCGTCCTTCTTCTCGATGCTCTTGACGAGCTTCGGCATATCCATGTCGCTGTAGTAGTCGTATTTGCCGCCGCCGATCTTGTTGTACGGGTTGGCGGCGTCGTACTGGCGCCCGAAGGAGAACAACACGTCGTCGGCGTCGAAGTCGCGCGTCGGCTTGAAGCCCTTCGTGGCGCCGAACTTCACGCCATGGCGCAAGTGGAAGGTGATGGTCTTGGCGTCCGGGCTGATGTCCCAGGACTCGGCCAGGCCGGGTACCACCTTGGTGGACCCGATCTCGAACTCGACGAGCTGATCGAAGGCGGGGCGGGCGGCGTCGAAGCTCGTGCCGGTGGTGTTGAGCGCCGGCGAGAAGTTCTCGGGCGAACCCTCGGGGCAGAACACGAAGGTCTTGGCCGAGGCGGCAGTGCCGCCGAGCAACAGGGCCGCGAGCCCCAGTCCGAAAACGCGATTGACCTTCATCCGTCGTCCCTTCCGCCCGAAGCGAGGCCGCCCCGATCGCCGGAGCCCCTGTCCGGGCGGCATCCAAGGACTTTTTCAATTGTCCTGCAAACCAATTCGCGGGAACGCTCGTCTCGTCCACAGCCGCGCCGCCGCTTTGCTTGCAGGGCGCGCAGCTCCGCGGCGAAGCGCCGGCCTCGATGGCACGACCGCCCGCCGGCGAGGCAAACATACATATAAGGATGTCTTTATATCTTTATTGCGTTATGGACGTCGGGGTGGTAGGTCACGGGCCATCGTCAGCCACCGACAGGCCCGCCCCATGACCCACGACAACCTTTCCGCCGACTCCGCCATCGCCGACATCGCCCTCGCGGGCTGGGGCCGCAAGGAGATCGCCATCGCCGAAACCGAGATGCCCGGCCTGATGGCGGTGCGCGCCGAATACGGCCCGACGCAGCCGCTGAAGGGCGCCCGCATCGCCGGTTCGCTGCACATGACCATCCAGACGGCCGTTCTGATCGAGACCCTGAAGGCGCTCGGCGCCGACGTCCGCTGGGCGTCGTGCAACATCTATTCGACGCAGGACCACGCCGCCGCCGCCATCGCGGCCACGGGCACGCCCGTCTTCGCCATCAAGGGCGAAAGCCTGACGGACTACTGGGACTACACCCACCGCATCTTCGACTGGGCGGACGGCGGCACGCCCAACATGATCCTGGACGACGGCGGCGACGCCACGCTGCTGATCCACCTCGGCATCCGCGCCGAAGGCGGCGACACCGCCTTTCTCGACACCGCGTCGAACGAGGAGGAGGAGGTCCTCTACGCCGCGATCAAGAAGAAGATCGCCTCGGACCACGGCTGGTACGGCCGCAACGGCAAGGCGATCAAGGGCGTCACCGAGGAGACCACCACGGGCGTGCATCGCCTCTACAACATGGCCAAGGAGGGCAAGCTCCTGTTCCCGGCCATCAACGTCAACGACTCGGTGACGAAGTCGAAGTTCGACAACCTGTACGGCTGCCGCGAGTCGCTGGTCGACGGCATCCGCCGCGGCACGGACGTCATGATGGCCGGCAAGGTCGCCATGATCGCGGGCTTCGGCGACGTCGGCAAGGGATCGGCCGCCAGCCTGCGCAACGCCGGCTGCCGCGTGATGGTGTCCGAGGTGGACCCGATCTGCGCGCTTCAGGCCGCCATGGAAGGCTACGAGGTCACCACCATGGAGGACGCGGCGCCGCGCGCCGACATCTTCGTCACCGCCACCGGCAACGTCGACGTCATCACGCTGGACCACATGCGGGCCATGAAGGACCGCGCCATCGTGTGCAACATCGGCCACTTCGATTCCGAGATCCAGGTCGCGGGCCTGAAGAACCTGAAGTGGCACAACGTGAAGCCGCAGGTGGACGAGGTCGAGTTCCCCGACGAGAAGCGCATCATCCTCCTGTCGGAGGGCCGCCTCGTGAACCTGGGCAACGCCACCGGCCACCCGTCCTTCGTGATGTCCGCCTCCTTCACCAACCAGACGCTCGCCCAGATCGAGCTGTGGACCAAGCCGGGCCAGTACGAGCGCAAGGTCTACGTCCTGCCCAAGAGCCTCGACGAGAAGGTCGCGGCGCTCCACCTCGACAAGATCGGCGTGAAGCTGACCAAGCTGACGGACAACCAGGCCACCTATCTCGGCCTCGACCAGGCGGGCCCCTACAAGCCCGACCATTACCGCTACTGAGCGGCCGGCGGCCCCGCGGGGCCGCCCATCGGGCAAGCGGCATGAGGGGTCGGGCGACGCGTCGTCCGGCCCCTTTTCACGTCGGCGCGGCCCGCGCCGTGGTGCCGGGGACACAGCCTTCGAGCGTCGTCGCGGAACATGATTAACGCCTTCCGAAAGCTCCCCAGCTGAGACTATGCTGCAGCGATTCGGGGCGCTCTTGGCGGAGGCGGCCCGGACGGCGCGCCGGCATCCCTCGCGGGGTCGCGGGCGCGGGGACGCGAGGGGGCAAGGGGCATGAAATGGCGGCAGCACCTGAAAAGGGCTGGGTCTGCGGACGGACGGCGTCGCGGTTGCGAGGGCCGGACCGGGGTTGACCAGACGGAGGGGCGCGCGAGCCGGGTCGGACGAGGTTTCCTGCTGGCCGGAACGGCGGCGGGCTCTTTCGCCGCGGCGGCCCTGTCGTCGACGGCCGCCCACGCGGCGCCGGACATGCGCATGCTGTCGCTCGACGGCATCGTGGACCACGGCGAGGCCGCCGGCGTGTCCCTCTTCGTCGGGCTGACGATCTTTTCGGCCGTCACGGCGCTGCTGCACCTCGCGGGGCGCCGCCGCTGGCTCGCGACCGAGCGGCTGCTCGGCGCCGAGGTGGCCGACCTGCGCGCGCGGCTCGACCGCGCCCAGATGTTCCTGTCGTCCGAGCAGCAGATCGTCGTCGCCTGGGGCTCGTCGAACCACGAACCCGAGATCGAGGGCGACCTGACGCTGCTGTCCGACGTGATGGTGCCGCGCCGCATCCTCGGCTTCGGCACCTGGCTGCCGGCCTCCTCGGCCCAGGCGCTGGAACACGCCGTCGAGCGGCTGCGCGGGCGGGGCGAGGGCTTCCGCATGGCGCTGGTCACGACGGCGGGCCGCCACATCGAGGCGGAAGGGCGCGCCATCGGGGGTCGCGCCATCCTGCGCCTGCGCGACGTGTCCGGCGACAGGCTGGAGCTGTCGCGCCTGCGCGACCACCACGCGACCGTGGTCGGCGAGAACGACCTGTGGCGGGCGCTGCACGACGCCCTGCCCGATCCCGCCTGGCTGCGCGACGCTTCGGGCCGGGTGTCCTGGGTCAACGCCGCCTATGCCAACGCGGTCGAGACGCGCGACGGCACCGAAGCCGTGGCGCGCGGGCTCGAGCTCCTCGACGCGCCGGCGCGCGGGGCCGCGGCGGCGTCGCGGGCGTCGGGCGAAGCCTACCGCGGCCGCGTCGGGGCCGTGGTGGCGGGCGGGCGCCACATGCTCGACGTCGTCGAGGTGCCGGGCCGTTTCGGCTCCGCCGGCGTCGCGGCCGACCTCGCCGAGATCGACGCGCTGCGCGACGACCTGGCCAAGCAACTCGACAGCCAGACGCGCACGCTGGACCAGCTGTCGACCGCGGTGGCGATCTTCGACGGCGCCAAGCGCCTCGTCTTCCACAACACCGCCTATGCGGCGCTGTGGGGGCTCGATCCGGTTTTCCTGGACAGCCGCCCGAGCGACGGGGAGATCCTCGACCGGCTGCGCGCCGAGCGACGCCTGCCCGAACAGGCCGACTACCGCGCCTGGAAGGCCGGCCTCATGGCCAGCTATCAGGCGGTGGAAACGTCGGAAGCCATCTGGTACCTGCCGGACGGCCGCACCCTGCGCGTGGTGACCAACCCGAACCTCAAGGGCGGCGTCATCTACCTCTTCGACAACGTGACGGAGCGCTACCATCTGGAATCGCGCTTCAACGCGATGATCCGGGTGCAGGGCGAAACGCTCGACACGCTGAAGGAGGCCGTGGCGGTGTTCGGCACCGACGGGCGGCTGAAGCTGTTCAACCCCGCCTTCGCCGACATGTGGCGGCTCGACGCCGGCAAGCTCGCCGACCAGCCCCATATCGACGCCATCGCGGCCCATTGCGTGCCGCAAAGCGTCGACGTCGAGGTGTGGTCCGAGGTGCGCTCCTCCGTGGCGGGCCTGCACGACGCGCGCTCGGGCTTCGGGCACCGGCTGCAGCGGCGCGACGGCTCCGTCGTGGACTGCGCCGCCGCCCCCCTGCCCGACGGCGCTTCGCTGCTCACCTTCATCGACGTAACGGCCGGCGTGAACGTCGAGCGCGTGCTGAAGGAGCGCAACGAGGCGTTGCTGGCGGCGGAAAAGCTGCGCAACGACTTCGTCCACCACGTCAGCTACGAGCTGCGCTCGCCGCTGACCAACATCATCGGCTTCATCCAGCTGCTGGGCGACGGCGCGGTGGGGTCGCTGAACCCGAAGCAGGTGGAATACGCGGGCTACGTCACCAAATCGTCGGCGGCGCTGCTCGCCATCATCAACGACATCCTGGACCTCGCCACCATCGACATGGACGCGATGGAGCTGAACCTCGGCGCCATCGACATCGTCCAGACCATGGAGGAAGCCGCCGAAGGCGTTCAGGACCGGCTGGCGGAGAACGACATCCGCCTGCGGATCGTGGCGCTCGACGGGATCGGCGCCTTCCCGGCCGACGGCAAGAGGCTGCGGCAGATCCTGTTCAACCTCCTGTCCAACGCCATCGGCTTCTCGAGCCCGGGGCAGACCGTGACCCTGGCGGCGATGCGGCGCGACGACCGCGTGGTGTTCAAGGTGTCGGACCAGGGCCGCGGCATCCCCCTCGACGTGCTCGACCGGGTGTTCGACCGGTTCCGGTCGGACGCCGGCGGGTCGCGCCACCGCGGCGTGGGGCTGGGCCTGTCCATCGTGAAGTCGCTGGTGGAACTGCACCAGGGCGAGGTGCTGATCGACTCGGCGCCCGGCGAGGGCACGACGGTGACCTGCATCTTCCCCGCCACGCGCGCGGCGGTCGGGGCGATCACGGCGGCGGAGTGATCCGCGGGAATCTCCGCGGCTCCCGGGACGACCTCGTCCGGGGCAGGAAGCGTCGGGGCCGGGCAGGAGCGCCGGGCGGACGTCGCCCATCCTTTCTACACGATCCCGGCCCTATCCTGGCGACGCGGAGCGGGCGGGAACGTGCGGGATGGTCGGAGGGTGGGCGGAAGCGGCGGGCGCCGGTGGCGCGCTGGTCGTGGCGGCGGTGGCGGGCCGAAACTGGGTGTCGCTGCGCCGCAGGTCGCGGCTCCTGGCGGTCGCGCGCGACGTCACGGCGCGCTACGCTCGGCTGCTCACCGTCAAGCGGCAGCAACTCGTCATCCACGACGGCTACGGCAATTACCAGCTGCAGCCCTGGATCGACCACATCGACTATTTCATCGAGAACGTCGTGCTGCGCGAGGCCCGGGACCGCGGCCTCGACACGCGCGGGATGGGCCGGGGCACGCCGACGCGGTCGCGGCTGATCCGGACGTTGCTGGCCACGCTGCGGGAAGGCGACGATGCGGTGGGTTCGGCCCCGATCCGCGACGCCGACATCATCTCCGGCGAGCATTACGAGACGCTGTGCCGCAACCTGCTGCAGGCGCAGGGATGGCAGGTCGAAACCACGCCGGTGACGGGCGACCAGGGGGCGGACCTCATCGCGGACGCGGAAGGGTGCCGCGTCGTGATCCAGTGCAAGTTCTATTCGAAGCCCGTCGGCAACAAGGCCGTGCAGGAAGCCCACGCGGCGGTGGGGTTCCACGCGGGCGACCGTGCCGCGGTGGTGTCGAACGCCAGCTTCACGCGGTCGGCGAAGCAGCTCGCGGCCGCCAATGGCGTGCTGCTGCTCCACCACGACCAGCTCGCCGACCTTGGCCAGCTCCTCCGTCGAGCCTGAAACAGCCCGCCGACCCTAGGCCTTGACGGCGACTTTCCGCTTCTTCTTGGACGCGGCCTTCTCCAGGGCTGCCGCCGCGGCGACCTCGGCCTCCTGGGCCTCCTTGGCGAGACGGAGCTCACGCAGCGACGCCGTCCGGTCGCGCACGGCGGAACACGACGCCTCGTATTGTGCCCAGACCGCTGCATTCTCCTGCGTGGTCTTCTGCAGCTTCTCGAACCGCGCTTCGGCCCGCAACCGCGCGGCTTCGGAATTGTCCGCCATACGTCCTGTCCTCATCGGGCCTCGGCCCAGGATCCATCTCGCAGGACGGCGAGGCCCGGCATTGCCGGAACATTCGCCATCGCTCAACACTTCATCAACGCTTGAGCCCGGCGTAAGTTGCCGCCAGCCTCCCGAACGCGAAAAGGCGCGGCTCGCGCCGCGCCTTTCTCATTCGCCTGGATGGACGCGGCCCGACGACGCGGGCCGCAACGCCATCAGGAGGCGCTCGGCGCCACGGGACGCGGGGGCATCATCGGCTTGCGCTTCGGCGCCGGCAGGAGACCCTCGCGCTGGGCCTGCTTGCGGGCCAGCTTGCGGACCCGGCGGATCGCCTCGGCCCGCTCGCGGGCGCGCTTCTCGGAGGGCTTCTCGTATTCCGCCCGGCGCTTCATCTCACGGAACACGCCTTCGCGCTGGAGCTTGCGCTTCAGCGCCTTGAGAGCCTGCTCGATGTTGTTGTCGCGAACCAGAATCTGCAACGATTTGTCCTTTTCTCAAGGCCCGGCGGATCGCCTGGGCTCAGATGATCACTCGACGGCCTGGAGCTTGTCCGCCGACACCTTGCCGGAGCGGCGATCGGTGGTCAGCTCGTAGTCGAGCTTCTGGCCTTCGCGGAGGTCGCTGAAGCCGGCGCGCTCGACCGCGCTGATATGCACGAAGACGTCCTTGGTGCCGTCGTCGGGCTGGATGAAGCCATAGCCCTTCTCGGCATTGAACCACTTCACGGTGCCGGTGCTCATGACCGAACCCTTTCGTTCCTAGCTGCGGTACGGTGCCGGGGAGGATGGCTCCGCAACCAATCGGTCGGGGTGAGGTCTTAAGCGGGCGCCCGAAAATCGGCACGCGGGGGCAAAGTCGTCGGCCTTCGATCAGTGTCGCGCACATAAAGATGGCGCCTCGCCGCTGTCAACCGCCCGGCCCCGCCGGAGCGGGCTTTTCGGGCCGCGGTTCGCCCGCCGAGGCCGGGGTGCCGGGCGGCGATTTACCGGCCGTTCACCACGATTGTCGAGGATGGGGGCCTCGTGTAGTGACGAGGCGGCCCGACGGCGCGCCCGGGCGGTTCTGGAGTTCCAAGGTTTGGCCAGTCAAACGGCATCGCAGGCAGTGTGGTCGGTGCTCCTGCCGTCGCCGGACGACACGGTGCGCTTCGCCGCCCGCATCGCGGATTTCCTGCGCGCCGGCGACCTCGTGACCCTGTCGGGCGACCTCGGGGTCGGGAAGACCACCTTCGCCCGCGCGCTGGTGCGCCACCTCGCGGGCGATCCCGAGCTGGAAGTGCCGAGCCCCACCTTCACGCTGATGCAGCTCTATGACACGGCATCCTTCCCCGTCGTCCACGCGGACCTGTACCGGATCCGCTCGGCGTCCGAGCTCGCCGAGCTCGGCTGGGACGAGGCGTCGGACGGCGCCCTGCTGCTGGTGGAATGGGCCGAGCGCATCGGCGACGCCCTGCCGGAGGACCGCCTCGACGTCACGCTGTCGATCGACGCCGACGATCCCGAAACGGCCCGCACCGCGGTGGTCACGGGCTACGGCCACTTTTCCGCCCGCATCGCCCAAACGCAGGCCGTCGAGTCGCTGCTGGAACGGGCGGGCTTCGCCGACGCGGACCGCGCCTACCTCACCGGCGACGCTTCCACCCGCGCCTACGAGCGGCTGACGGCGGAGGACGGCCGCACCGCGCTGTTCATGACCTCGCCGCCGCGTGCCGACGCGCCGGTGCTGCGCTTCGGCAAGCCGTACCACGAGATCGCGAGGCTGGCCGGCGACATCCGGCCGTTCCTCGCCATGGACGCCGCGCTGCGACAGCAGGGCGTGTCGGCACCCGAGGTCTACGCCGCCGACGCCCAGCACGGCATCGCGATCATCGAGGACCTCGGCTCCGAGCCCTTCGTCGAGGAGAACGGCCCGATCGCCGAGCGCTACCTCGAAGCCGTGGCGCTGCTGGCACGGCTGCACGCCACCGCCCTGCCCGCCTCGGTGCCGCAGGGCGAGGGCGCCTATTCCATCCCGCCCTACGACCTCGACGCGCTGCTGGTCGAAGCCGAGCTCGTCGTCGACTGGTACGCCCCCAACGTCGCCAAGATCGCGATCCCGGCGAGCGGCCGGAACGCCTTCACCTCCATCTGCACGCGGCTCTTCGGCGAGGTGGTGGGCCGCGACACGACCTGGACGCTGCGCGACTTCCATTCCCCCAACCTGATCTGGCTGGAGCGACGCGAAGGGCTGGCCCGCGTCGGCGTGATCGACTTCCAGGACTGCGTGCTGGGCCATCCGGCCTACGACGTCGCGGCGCTGCTGCAGGACGCGCGGGTGACGGTGCCCGACGCCCTGGAGCTGAAGCTGCTCGGCGCCTATGCGCAGCTGAGGGGCAGCATGGACCCGAACTTCGACATGGCGGGCTTCGTGCGCGCCTACGCGATCCTGGGCGCCCAGCGCGCCACCAAGATCCTCGGCATCTTCGCCCGGCTCGACAAGCGCGACGGCAAGCCCCAGTACCTCGCCATGCTGCCGCGCATCGAGGGCTATCTGACGAAGGGGCTCGCCCATCCGGCGCTCGGCGAGCTGCGGGGGTGGTACGAGACCTACATGCCGCGCGTGGTGTCGCCGCGCGCTCCCGCGTCGCCCCAGCGCGAAAGCGCCTGACGATGGCGCCCCCGAAGAGCGCCATGGTGTTCGCCGCCGGGATGGGCACGCGCATGCGGCCCGTCACCGACGCCGTCCCGAAGCCGCTGGTGCGGGTGGCCGGCCGCACCATGCTGGACCACATGCTGGACCGGCTCGACGCCGCGGGCGTGGGCCGCGCCGTCGTCAACGTGCATTACCTCGCCGACCAGATCGAGGCGCATCTCGCGGGCCGCAGCGCGCCCGAGATCGTCGTGTCCGACGAGCGCGCCCGCCTGCTCGACCAGGCCGGCGGCATCCGCCGCGCGCTCCCCGTGCTGGGTCCCGACCCTTTCGTGATCTGCAACACCGACGCCGTGTGGATCGCCGGCCCGCGGCCCAACCTGCCCCGGATGTTCGCCGATTGGGACCCGGAGCGGATGGACGTGCTCCTGCTCGTCGCCGAAGCGGCGGGCAGCGTCGGCGTCGATTGGCCGGGGGACTTCCACATGGACCCGGCGGGCCGGCTCGTGCGCCGCGCCGAGGGCGACGTCGCCCCCTTCGTGTATGCCGGCGTGGGCATGATGAAGCCGGGCGCCTTCGCCGACCTCGACGACGGGGTGCCGATGCGGCTCGCGCCCTACTTCTTCGACGCGGCCGCGCGCGGCCGGCTGTTCGGCACCCGCCTCGACGGGCGCTGGCTCCACGTGGGCACGCCGGGCGCCATCGACGAGGCCGACGCCGCCATCGCGGCGTCGGTCGCGTGACGAGGATCGCGGGCGTTCCGGCCCCACATCGTCTATCCTCCTCGTCCTGAACGGGACGCGGGGCGCCCGTGTCGAAGGACGAGGGAGGGTGGTGACCGTGACGCCTGCAGCCACCGGGTCCGACCAGGGCGACGGCGCCCCGCGGGTCTTCACGATCCCGCCCGGCGCCCCCTTCCTCGAAACCCTGTCCGACGCGCTGCTCGACGGCACCCTCGTGCCCGGCTTCTCGCGCGACGCGGGCCCGCTCGGCCTCGCGGCGGCGACCATCTACGTGCCGACGCGCCGCTCCGCCCGCGCGCTCGGCGCCACGATGGCGTCGCGGCTCGGCGGGGCTTCGGCGCTGCTGCCGCGCATCGTGCCGCTCGGCGCGCTCGACGACACCGAACTGCTGTTCGAGGAACCCGGCTTCGGCGCTGAGCTCGGCGTCGGCCTGCCGGTCGCGCTGAGCCCGATCCACCGGCGCATGATCCTGACGCGCCTCATCCTCGCCTGGGGGCAGGCCGTGCGCCACGCCATCGTGGCGGTGGAGCCTGATGGGCGGCGCTCGACCAAGGCCGAAGAGCCGCTGCTCGTCGCCACCTCGCCGGCCGACGCCTGGCACCTGTCGGGCGAGCTCGCCACCCTCATCGACGAGCTCGCCATCGAGAACGTGGAGTGGCACCGCATGGAGCCGCTCGGCACCGACGAGTTCGACCGGTATTGGCGCATCACGCTCGATTTCCTCGACGTGGCCATCACGCAATACCCCGCCATCCTGCAGGGCCTCGACCGGGTCGACGCCGCCACGCGCCAGATCGCGCTGATCGACGCGGAATGCGACCGGCTGCTGTCTCACGAGCCCGGGAGCGACGCGCCGCGCGGCCCCGTCATCGTGGCGGGCTCGACCGGGACCAACAGCGCCACCGCGCGGCTGATCGCGGCCGTGTCCCTGCTGCCGCAGGGAGCCGTGGTGCTGCCCGGGCTCGACCAGGGCCTCGACGAAGCGTCCTGGCGGCTGATCGGCGGCCTCGGCGCGGGCGACGCGGAGATCGACCCCGTCGCCGGCCATCCGCAGGCGGCGCTGCGCGGCCTCGTGGCGGCGATGGGCGTCGAGCGCGCCGCCGTTCGGCCGCTCGGCACCGTGCCGCCGGACCTCCGGGCGCGCGGACGCCTGATCGGCGAAGCGCTCCGCCCCGCCGCCACGACGGAGCTGTGGCGCCATGTCGCCGAGGATGCGTCCCTCGACGCCGATGCGGCGCTGCGCGGCGTGACGCTGATCGAGGCGGCGGACGAGAACGAGGAAGCCCGCGCCATCGCGGTCCGCCTGCGCGAAACCCTGGAAGGCCCCGGCACGGCCGCGCTCGTCACCCCGGACCGGGAACTGGCGCGCCGCGTGCGCGAGGAGCTGACGCGCTGGGGGATCGACATCGAGGAATCGAGCGGCGAGCCCCTGGGCCAGACCGCCGCCGGCGCCCTGGCGCGGCTGGTGCTCGACGGCACGCTCCGGGACCTCGCGCCCGTCGAGGTGCTGGCGCTGCTCCACCATCCCGCCGTCAAGCTCGGCCGGGCGCGCGGCGAGGTCATCCGCGCGGCGCGCCAGCTGGAGCTCGCCGTCCTGCGCGGCGTGCTGCCGCCGCTGGCGCTCGCCGATCCGGAGCGGCTGATGGCGATGGCGCGCGACCGGCGCGACGCCCCCCACGCCGGCCACGAGCTGCGCATCATCCCGGATGCCGAGTTCGCGTCCCTCGGCGCTTTCCTGCGCGACCTCCTCGCCGCCCTGCACCCGCTGCGGATCGTGCCCCGCGAAGCGCCGCTGCCGGCTTGGCTGGCCGCCCACGAGGCCGCCCTGGCGGCGCTCACCCGCGATGCCGACGGCGAAGTGTCGCTCGCGGGCGCGGATTATTCGGTGCTGGGCGACCTGTTCGAGGAGCTCGACGGCGCGGCCGACCCCGCGATCCGGCTGGATCGCCCCGGTTACGCCGCGCTCTTCGACCGGCTCGCCGCCGAAGCGCCGGTGCGGGGGCCGAACCGCAGCCACCCGCGGCTGAAGATTCTCGGCCTGCTCGAAGCGCGCCTGCTGTCCGCCGACCTGATGGTGCTCGGCGGCCTCGACGAGACGGTGTGGCCGCCCGCGGGTCGCCAGGACCCGTTCCTCAACCGCCCCATGCGGGCGGCGCTGGGCTTGTCGCCCCCCGAGCGGCGGCTCGGCCGCACCGCGCACGATTTCGAGATGGCCTTGGGCCAGCCGAACGTCCTCGTCACGCGGGCGAAGAAGCGCGGCGGCTCGCCGACCGTGCCGTCGCGCTTCCTGCAAAGGCTCGGCGCCGTGGCGCCGGAAGCGCTCGACGCCGCCCGGGCGCGCGGCACGCGCTACCTCGCCTATGCCCGGGCGCTGGACCGGCCCGCGGGGGTGCGCTCGATCGGGCGGCCTTCGCCGCGTCCCCCCGTGGCGCTGCGCCCCCAGAAGCTCAGCGTCACCCGCATCGAGACGCTGCGCCGAGACCCCTACGCGATCTACGCCGAGAAGGTGCTGCGCTTGAGCCCGCTGGAGCCGCTGGCGGCCGCGATGGGGATGCGAGAATACGGCACGAGCTTCCACGGCGTCATCTCCGCCGTGACGCGGGCGCTGGAGGACACCGGCCGCGTGCCCGACATGGAGGGCATGGAGGCGCTGGCGCGCGACGCCTTCGCGGAAGCGCTCCGCGATCCCCAGTTCCGCGCCTTCCAATGGCCGCGCATCCTCGGCTGGGCGCGGGCCTTTATCGCCTGGGACGCCGAACAGCGGCGGGAGCCGGGCCGCGTCTTCGTCGAGGAATCGGGCTCCCTGCCCATCCCGCTCCACGACGGCTCGATCTTCACCCTGACCGCCACGGCGGACCGCATCGAGGTGGACGCGGCGGGCCGCGCCACCATCGTGGACTTCAAGACGGGCGCGTCGCCCTCGATCCGCGAGGTGAAGGTGGGCTTCGCGCCGCAGCTGACGCTCGAAGCCGAGATGGTGAAGGCGGGGGCCTTCGCGGCGATCGGTGGGGTGACGGGCGTGTCGGCGGCCGTCTACGTGAAGTTCGGCGCCGACGACATGGCCAAACGCATCGACCTCGACTGGAAGGGGGACCCGCCCTTCGCCGACGTGGTGGCGGAGCACCGCGAGGAGCTGGTGCGGCTCCTGAACAGCTTCCGCTCGGAGTCGACGGGCTACCTGGCGCGGCCCTTCCCGAAATACGCGTCGCGCTTCGGCACCTACGACCACCTGGCCCGGGTAAAGGAATGGTCGGCGACGGGCGGGGCCGGGGAAGGGGCGGAACCGTCGTGAGCGGACAAGGGATCGCCAAGGCCGACGCCGTCCCCGCCATCCCGTCGGACACGATCGAGCGCCAGCGCCGCGCGTCGCACCCCGGCACCTCGGCCTGGGTGTCGGCCAACGCCGGCTCGGGCAAGACCCATGTCCTCGCCCAGCGCGTGCTGCGCCTGCTGCTCGCCGGCGTGGCGCCGTCGCGCATCCTGTGCCTCACCTTCACCAAGGCGGCGGCGGCCAACATGTCGATCCGCGTGTTCCGCGACCTCGCGCGCTGGACCCGCCTCGACGACGACGGACTGCGCCGGGCCATCGCCGACACCGGCGCGCCCGTGCCGGCCCTCGCGGGCGGCCCGGCGGCGCTCGACGACGCCCGCCGCCTCTTCGCCCGCACGGTGGAAACGCCCGGCGGGCTGAAGATCCAGACCATCCACGCCTTCTGCGAGCGGCTGCTCCACCTGTTCCCGTTCGAGGCCAATGTGCCGGCCCGCTTCGAGGTGCTGGACGACCTGCGCGCCGCCGACCTGCTGCTGCGCGCCCGCGAGGCCGTGCTGGCGGACGCCCTGGGGGCGCCGGCGTCCGGCCTCGGCCGCGGCCTCGCGACCCTCACCGGCCAGGTCTCGTCCTCGACCTTCGAAGCGCTGATCGACGAGGCCCTCCACCACCGGCACCTCGTGCGCGACGCCGTGCGGGACGCGCGCGACGTGGACGGGCTGGAGCGCGCCCTGCGCGCCTCGCTCGGGCTCGGGCCCTCGGACACGCCGGCCGCGATCGAGGCCGAGATGGTGGAAGGGGGCATCCCGTGGTCCGACTGGGCCGAGATCGCGCGGTCGATCGGCGCCGACGGCGGCGGCCCCGGCAAGGCCGGCAACCGCCTGATGGCGGCGTTCGACGCGCCCGCGGGCGCGCAGGCCGAACCCTACCTCGACGTGTTCCTGACCGCCAAGCGCGAGCCCCGCGCGCCGAGCTACCTCCCGCAGGCGCTGCGCAAGAAGGAGCCCGCGCTGTGCGAAACCCTCGACGCGGAAGGGCGCCGCCTCGTCGGCCTCCTGGGCAGGCGCAAGAGCGCCGAAACGGCGGAGCGCACCGGCGCCCTGATGGCGGTCGCGTCCGCCATCCTCGACCGCTACGACGCGGCCAAGCGCCGGCGCGGCCTCCTCGACTTCGAGGACCTCGTCGAGCGCACCCGCAACCTGCTGGCGACGTCGAGCTCGGCCTGGGTGCTGTACAAGCTCGACAAGGGCATCGACCACATCCTGGTCGACGAGGCGCAGGACACGTCGCCCGAACAATGGGAGATCCTGCGCGCCGTATCGGACGACTTCTTCGCGGGCGCGGGCCGGCCTGGACCGACGCGAACCTTCTTCGCGGTGGGCGACGAGAAGCAGTCGATCTACTCGTTCCAGGGCGCGCGCCCCGACATGTTCGACGAGATGCGCTCCTACTTCAAGGAGCGCGCCGAAGACGCCGAGCAGCGCTTCGCCGGGGTGGACCTCATCCTGTCGTTCCGCTCCTCGGAAGCGGTGCTGCGGGCCGTGGACCGGGTCTTCGCCCACGCGCCGAACGGGCGCGGCCTCACCCACGACCCGGCGGGACCGCAGCCCCACCAGGCCCTGCGGCGCGCGCCGGGCCGCGTCGAGCTGTGGCCGCCCGTCACCGCGGTGGCACAGCCCGAGCCCGGAGATTGGAAGCTGCCGGTCGACGTCGTCGAGCCCGGCGACCCGCCCGTCGTGGTGGCGCGCCGCATCGCCGACACGATCCACCGCCTGTGCCGTCCCGGCTCGGGCGAGACCGTGGCGGAGGGGAACGGGCGCCGCCCCGTCCGGCCCGGCGACGTGATGATCCTGGTGCGGTCGCGCAACAGCTTCTTCGAAGCGATGATCCGCGCCTGCAAGGAGCGCGGCGTGCCGGTGGCGGGCGCCGACCGCCTGGCGCTCACCCAGCACATCGCCGTGATGGACCTCGTGGCGGCGGGCCGCGCGGCGCTGAGCCCGGCCGACGACTTCACCCTCGCCTGCGTGCTGAAGTCGCCGCTGCTCGGCCTCGACGACGACGACCTCATCGCGCTGGCGCCGGGGCGCCGCGGCACGCTGATGTCGGCGCTGGGCGCCTCGGACGCGCCGCGCCACCGCGACGCGCACCGCAAGATCGCGGCCTGGCGCGACGCGTCCGCCTGGCTCACCCCCTTCGCCTTCTACACGCGGATGCTCGGCGCCGACGGCGGGCGGCGCGACCTGCTGGGCCGGCTCGGCCCCGAGGCCGGCGACGCCATCGACGAGTTCCTGGCCCTCACGCTGGCGCACGAGCGCGATGGCGCCCCCTCCCTCATGGCCTTCCTGGCGCGGCTCGACGGCGCGGACCTGTCGATCAAGCGCGACATGGAGGCGGCGGGCGATGCCGTGCGGGTGATGACGGTCCATGCCGCCAAGGGGCTGGAAGCCAAGATCGTGTTCCTGCCCGACACCTGCGCGGTGCCGAGCGGCCGGCACGACCCGTCGCTGTTCGGCCTCGACGAGCGGCCGGGCGAGCCGGAAAGCGGCCTCATCGCCTGGTCGCCGCGCACCGACGCCGACGCGGCGCCCGTGGCGGAAGCCCGGGCGCTGGCGCGCCGTCGCGCCGTCGAGGAGCACAACCGCCTGCTCTACGTGGCGATGACCCGCGCCGAGGAGCGCCTGTATGTCGCCGGCTTCTGCGGCGAGAAGGGGCCGGGCGACGGCTGCTGGTACGCCATGATCCAGGCCGCCGAGCTGCCGATGGAGCCCGCGCCGGCGCCGTGGGATCCGGCAGACGAGATCCTGCAGATGCGGGACCCCGATCCCGAGGAGATCGCGACGGCACCCGCGGCGCACCCCGCTTCGGCGGACGGGACGGCGCCCGACCTCCCGGTCTGGCTGTTCCGACGCCCGGTCGCGGAAGCCGAGCCGGACCTGCCGCCGGTGCGCCCGTCGAACCCGCTCGGCGCCGCCGACCAGAACGGGCCGCCCGCCTGGCCCTACGTGGACCGCACCCGCAGCGGCACCCGCAAGCAGGCCGCGGCGGCGGGCCGGCTGATGCACCGCCTGCTGCAGCACCTGCCCGGCGTCCCCGCCGCGCGCCGCGCCGCCACCGCGGCCCGCTTCCTCGCCGTGCAGGGTGCCGCGCTCGACGAGGACCACCGCGCCGCCCTGGCCGCCCAGGCGCTGGCGGTGCTGGACGACCCGGCGCTCGCCGGACTGTTCGGGCCGGACTCGCGCGCCGAAGTGGCGGTGACGGCCAGCGTCGGCCTGCCGAGCGGGCGGCGCATCGACGTGACGGGGCAGATCGACCGCATCGGCGTCACGGACGCGGCCGTCCACATCGCCGACTTCAAGACCGGCGCGCCGGGCGCGATGACGCCGAAGCAGGCGCTGCAGCTCGCGCTCTACCGCGCCGCCGTCGAGCCGCTGTACCCGGACCACCGCATCCGCACCCACCTCGTATGGACGGCGAGCGGCGAGGTCGTCGAGGTGTCGGCGGGGGAATGCGCGAACGCGCTGGAAACGATGGGGTAAGGGGTCGGCGGGACGCACCTTTCCACTTCCCGATCGAGGAGAACGGCTTCGCGACGCGCCGTGACTTCGAACACCCTGCGATCCGGGTCGGCAGCCGACGTCGCCGGAAGGTGGATCGCTTCGCGCCGGGGTCCGATCGTTGCATGCGCGTTCGCCACCGTCCCCCGGAGAACTCCGCCGTCATGCATCCCGCCCGCCCCCTCCTCGCCGCCCTCCTCGCCTTCGGCCTGTCGTCCGGGCTCGCCCAGGCGAAGGATTGGACCCACGTCCGGGTCGCGACCGAGGGCGCCTATCCGCCCTTCAACTCCACCACGGCCGACGGAAAGGTGATCGGCTACGAGCCCGACCTGCTCAAGGCCGTCTGCGACCGCCTCAAGATCACCTGCGACACGGTCGTGCAGGACTGGGACGGGCTGATCCCCGGGCTCAAGGCGGGCAAGTTCGACGCCATCATGTCGGGCATGAGCATCACCCCCAAGCGCGAGGAGGCCATCGCCTTCACGGTGCCCTACAGCCAGGGCCCCAGCACCTTCGCCGTGATGGCAGGCGGCCCGCTGGCGAGCCTGCCGTCGACCGGGGTCGACCTCGACCTCGCCGATCACGATGCCGCCATGGCACGGCTCGCCCCGCTGCGCGACGCGTTGAAGGGCAAGGTGGTGGGCGTGCAGGTCGCCACCATCCAGGCCGACCTGATGGCGCAATATCTGCCCGGCGTCGAGGTGCGAAGCTACAAGACCAACGACGAGGTCGCGCTCGACCTCGAAGCCGGCCGCGTGGATGCATGGATCGGCTCGCAGACCAACCTCAGCGCCGGCGTGAAGGCCGCGAAGGGCGGG
Source organism: Lichenibacterium minor (assembly GCF_004137685.1). GTDB lineage: Bacteria > Pseudomonadota > Alphaproteobacteria > Rhizobiales > Beijerinckiaceae > Lichenihabitans > Lichenihabitans minor. The sequence goes on from NZ_QYBB01000003.1 coordinate 205,890, forward strand.
CTCGCCTACGCCGGGCCGCTGTTCAAGGGCGGGCTGCTCGGCAAAGGCTCCGGCATGGGCCTGCGCAAGGACGACGCCGACCTGAAGGCCCTGCTCGACAGGGGGCTCGTGGAAGCCATGGCGGACGGCACGGCGGGAAAGCTGTCCCAGCAGTGGTTCGGCTTCGACATCGTGCCGCGTTGACCCGACCCGTGGCCCCGCCCGCCCCCGTGCCGCACGGGGCCGGGCGGGGCCGGGCCGTCAGACCCCCACCGCCATGTCGAGCGGGGGCTCGACGCCCTCGGGAATCGGCGGCACGAAGGGCCCGTCGCCGACCCGCGCGCGGTGGTCCGCCTTGGCGCGCGCCACCGCGTCGGGGTCGCGCATCAGCGCCACGGCCGTGGCCGCCATGGCCTTGGCGACGTGGACCATGCCCTTGTGGGCGGCGGGCGACTTGCCCTGCGCCGTGAGCTGCCAGGAATGGCCCGGCGTGCCGATGGCGTAGGTGGTGCCCGCCGCCTGCACGGTCGGCACCGCCCAGCTGACGGAGCCGACGTCGGTCGAGCCGATGTCGTCGACCGACCAGTCGTCGCGGTCGACGAGCCAATCGCCGAGCGGGGCGCCGTCGCGCGGGCGCTGCCCGGCGCGCTTGAACGAGGCCGCGATGTCCTCCGGACGCAGCGTCGCCTGGATGGTCTCCGCGAAGGCCCGATCGGCGTCGTCGAAGACCGGAGGCCCGAGGTGGCGGAACTCGGCCGCCATGACGTCCTCCAGCAGCGCGTTGCCGACGAGGTTCGCATCGCCCGAGAAGATCCGGTGCTCCACGCTCGTCTCGGTCATCAGCGCGGCGCCTTGCGCCACCCTGACGACGCGGTCGAACAGGGCGCGCAGGCCCGGCAGGTCGCGCGACCGCACGAGGTAGCGGACCACCGCCCTCGCCTGCACGACGTTGGGGGCGATGCCGCCGCCGTCGATCAGCGCGTAATGGATGCGGGCGCTCGAGGGCATGTGCTCGCGCATGTAGTTCACGCCGACGTTCATCAGTTCGACGGCGTCGAGCGCGGAGCGGCCGAGGTGGGGCGCCGCCGCGGCATGGGCCGAGCAGCCCGTGAAGGTGAAGTCCGCCTCCATGCAGGCCAAGGAGGCCGCCACCCGCACGCCCGTGAAGGCCGAAGGATGCCAGCAGATGGCGGCATCGACGTCCGCGAAGGCGCCGGCCCGCACCATGTAGGTCTTGCCCGAACCGCCCTCCTCCGCCGGGCAGCCGTAGTAGCGCACGCGGCCCGGCAACCCCGAGGCCTGGAGGAAGTCCTTCACCGCCGTGGCGGCGAGCAGCGACGCGGAGCCGAGCAGGTTGTGGCCGCAGCCGTGGCCGACGCCGTTGCCCGGCAAGGGGCGATGCTCGGCGACGCCGGCTTCCTGGCTCAGCCCCGGCAGGGCGTCGAACTCGCCCATGATGGCGATCACCGGCCCGCCCTCGCCCCATTCGCCCAGCATGGCGGTGGGGATGCCCGCCACCGCTTCGGTGACGGCGAAGCCCTGCCGGCGCAGCATGGCGGTGTGCTCTGCGGCCGAGCGGTGCTCGGAGAAGTTCAGCTCCGGCGTGTCGAAGACACGGTCGGCCAGGGCGGCGAAGTCGCGCCCCTTGGCGTCCACCAGCCGCCAGATCTCCTCGGTGTTCTGCATGGGTCCCCTCGTCGCATCGGGCGCATCCATCCCCCGCCCGGCACCGTTATGCACGCATGTTTCGGGCCGCGGCGAGCCCGATGGACTTCGGAGACGGGCGGACATGAAAATCGGCTTCATCGGCCTCGGCAGCATGGGCGGCGCCATGGCGGCCAACCTGGTCAAGGCCGGCCACGACGTGACGGCCTGGAACCGCTCGCCGGACGCGGCGCGCGCGCTCGAAGGCGCCACCGCCGTCGACACGCCGGCCGGGGCGTTCAAGGGGGACGCCGTCTGCACCATGCTGGCCGACGACGCCGCGGTGCGGAGCGTGATCCTGGATTCGGGCGCCCTCGACGCCGCGGCCCCCGGGCTCGTGCACGTCATGATGGCGACCATCTCGGTCCCGCTCGTCGTCGAGCTGGCCGAGCGCCATCGCGCGGCGGGGATCGGCTACGTGGCAGCGCCGGTGTTCGGCCGGCCGACCGCCGCGGCCGCCGCGCAGCTCAACATCGTGGCGGCGGGCGACCCCGCCGCGATCGCGACGGTCCAGCCCATCCTCGACGCCCTCGGCACCAGGACGTGGCCGCTCGGCGACGAGCCGCAGCGCGCCAACGCCGCCAAGCTCGCCGGCAACATGATGATCGCGCTGGCGATCGAGGCCATGGCGGAAGCCACCGCCCTGACCGAAAGCTACGGGGTGAAGGGCGCCGACTTCCTCGACATCGTCACCAGCACGCTGTTCGCCAGCCCGGCCTACAAGGGATACGGCGCCAGCATCGCGGCGGGCGCCTACGAGCCGGCGGGTTTCAAGCTGCGCCTCGGGCTGAAGGATGTCCGCCTCGCGCTCGACGCCGCGGCCGCCAAGGGCGCCAGGCTGCCCGCCGCCGAGGTGGTGCGGGACGCGCTGGTAGAAGGCGTCGAGGGCGGCCTGGGGGACCACGACTGGTCCGCCCTGGCCGAGGTCGCCCACCGGCGGTCGGGCCTGCGCGGCTGAAGTCCAGCCCCGGGACGGGTCACAGGCCCTTCCCGTCGGGCCTCGTGGGGGGCAGCCTCGAATATTGGATCGTGCAATGCCCCTGCCCGAGGTCGCCGTAGACGACGAGGTTGTCGTTGTCGACGTCGTCCCAGTGCAGCGAGGCGGCATGGGCCATGTCGGGCTTGCCTTCCGGCGGCCCGTGGTTGGCCCCGAGCGCCTGGACGATCACCGGGCAGGCGATGCCGCCGACCGGGTTCAACGCCACGACCTTCAGCCTGCCGCCGGCATCGAAGAGGAACACCGCCGTGAAGGGCAGGGACGCACCCTGGTAGGGCGCGGTCAGCACGGCCTTGAGCGCGCCCGCATCGAGCGCGCGGTCGGAGTTGGGCTGCGCGGCGTCGCTCGACGCCGCCGTCACCTGGTCGGGCGTCATGCCCCACTGCGTGTACTGCCAGTCGGCCCAGGCCGACCCGGCCGAGCCCGCCAGCGCGGACGCCGCCAAGGCCGAGGCCGCCGCCCACCCCCACATGGAACGCATTCGCCCCTCCCCGATCGATGACGCCCCGACATCCTGGATACGGGGCGGTCCGTCCAGGGTTTCATGCGATGCCATGCGGCGGGGCGCCGGGCGCTTTCGGCATCGGTCGGGAGCCGCGCGGGCCTGCCGTCCGGCATCCCGCCCGCGGCAGCGGGAACCCGCTCAGCCCAGCGGCGAAAACGCTCGACCGCTGTCGGGCGCGACGCTCCCGCCGTTCGGTGTCAGACGGGCCCGGTCAGGGCGGCCAGGACCTCGCCCGGCACCCAGGGCTTGGACACGAAGCGGATGTTGCCCGGCAGGTCCTGCGTCGGGTGGACATGGCCCGAGGTCAGCACGATGGTGATCGCCGGCCAGTTCACCGCGATATATTGCGCGAGGTCGAGCCCGTCGGTGTCGCCCGGCATCTGCACGTCCGAGAACACCACCCCGACGTCTTCGGATTGCTCGAGCACGTAGGCCAGGGCGCTGTCGCCCGTTTCCAGTTGCACCACCTCGAGGCCAGCCTCCTCGAGCATGGCCGCGGCGTCCATCCGAAGCATCGGATCGTCCTCGACCACCAGAACCCGCTTCACCACGCCCACCCCCACGCCGTTGCCAGCGTCAAGCTCGTGCCGGGCGCCCGGGTTCCGCCCGCGGCGGGATGGCGGGGCGGCATCGCGGCGCGCCCGCCCCCCATGCGGCGCGGGATGACGCGGGAAAACCCGCGCGATCCTGCTTCGCTCCCCCTTCGGAATCGCGCAAGGTCGGTCCCTGTCGTCGCCCGGGAGCTCCATGGACCACCTCGCCGCCCTGCGCCTGTTCCTGCGCGCCGCCGACGCGGGCAGCTTTTCGCGCGCCGCCGCGCTGGAGCGGTGCCAGGTGTCCACCGTGTCGCGCGCCGTGCAGGCGCTGGAGGACGACCTTGGCGCCGCGCTGTTCAGCCGCTCGACGCGGCGGCTTCAGCTCACCGAGGCGGGCAACCGGTTCCGCGACGGGGCGAGGCTGGTGCTGGACGACCTCGAACAGGCCCGGGCCGCGGTGACGTCGCTCGACGCGGCGCCGCGCGGCCTGCTCAAGCTCAATCTGCCGACCGCCTTCGGCCGCCGCCACGTCCTGCCCCTCGTGGCGGAGCTGCAGCGCCGGCACGCCGACCTCGCCGTGGAGGCGACGCTGACCGACGCGACCGTGGACCTCGTGGCGTCGGGCGCCGACGTCGCGGTGCGGATCGGCGCCCTGCCGGACTCGACCCTGGTGGCGCGGCGCCTCGCCCCGCAGCGCCGCGTGCCCTGCGCCGCGCCGGCGCTGCTCGACCGCATCGGGCCGGTCGGCCTGCCGGCCGACCTCGCGGCCCTGCCCTGCCTCACGCTGGCGCTCCAGCCGACGGACAAATGGTATTTCAGCGGCGCCGCGGGCTCGGCGGAGGTGTCGGTGGCGGGCCGGTTCAACAGCAACGATTCCGAGGCGCTGCGCGATGCGGCGCTCGGCGGGCTCGGCATCGCCCTGCTGCCGACCTGGCTCGTGGGGCCCGACATCGCGGCCGGCGCGCTGCGGCGGCTGCTGCCGGACTGGGACGCCGACGTCGCGCCGGGCGCCGAACGCACGATCGCCGCCGTGTACACGGCGCGGCGCATGGTGTCGCCCAAGGTGCGGGTGTTCATCGACGCGCTCGCGGACCACATCGGCACGCCGCCCTCCTGGGACGCGTTCGCCGGCGCCGCGTGAGCCTCACAGCGGGAGCGCCGCCTGCGCGTCGTTCCCCTCGACGGGCTCGATCAGCGCCGGGTCGTCGTCGGCCCCCGGCCGGTTGACGCGCTTCGACACGGGCCATTCGCGCAGGGCGGCCTCGGCGGCGGGGCGCAGCACCTCGGGCCCCGCCTCGCCGGCGAGCCAGGCGTCGAAGTCCGCCTCGCCCAGCAGCACCGGCATGCGGTCGTGGTAGGGCGCCATCCAGGCGCTGGCGCCCGACACGATCACGGTGCAGGACAGCACCTCGTCGCCGGTCGCCGGGTCGGTCCAGCGGTCCCACAGGCCGGCGAAGGCCAGGATCTCGCCGTCGGCCGCGGAAAAGTAGTGGGGCTGCTTGCCGCCCTTCGCGTCGGTCCATTCGAAGAAGCCCGACGCCGGGACGATGCAGCGGCGCTTGCGGAACGCGTCGCGGAACATCGGCTTCGACGCGACCGTTTCGGCGCGGGCGTTGAAGGTCGACGGCACCTGCTTCAGGGCCTTCTGCCACCACACCGGCACCAGCCCCCAGCGCATCGGCACGATTTCGCGGCCCTGCCCGCGGTCGACCACGACGTCGACCTCCGTCGTCGGGGCGATGTTGTAGCGCGGGCGCAGGTTCTTCGGCGCGCCGATCACGCTCAGGAAGGCGTGGACCTCGGCCCAGGTGTAGCGTTGCGTGAACCGTCCGCACATGGATGCCGCGCCCCGTCGTGATCCCGCCCCGATATGGCGCGGCCGGCGCCGCTTCGCACGCCCCCGCGGCGATGGAGGGCGCGGAAAAAGCGCGCGAGGCCGGCGCGGCGGCGGGCGCTTCGGCGAGCGACCCCGCACGGCACGGCGATGTCAGCGAACCGCGACCCGCTCCGACCGGAGCCGCCCGCGTGATCGGACCGGCGGGGTCGGGGACGGGAGCCGGGATGGCCGGCGATGCCGTCCCTGCCTCTTCGCTGTGCATGCAATCTCACCGACGCCTCGCGTCGCGGCACGGGCGGCACCGGCGGATGGCCCCGGCCGGGGTCGGCCCGGGTTGGCCGACGCATTGCATACGATCACCGCATCTGCCCTTTCCCCCGATGCGGACCTTCGACCTTGAGCACGACCACACTCGGCCGCCCGGCCGGCGCGACCACCACCGGCGCGACCCGCTGGGTCCAGCTCGGCCTCGGCCTCCTCTGCATGATGACGGTGTCGAGCCCGCAATACGTCTGGGCTTTGTTCACCAAGCCCATGGCGGCGGCCTTCGGCACCGGCGCCGCGGCCCTGCAGGTGACGATCACCATCCTGATCGTGCTGCAAACCTTCTTCTCGCCCTTCCAGGGCTACCTCGTGCAGCGCTTCGGCCCGGCCCCGCTGATCGGCCTCGGCGCGGCGCTCACGGGGCTGAGCTGGATCCTGGCATCCTACGCGACCTCGCTCACCGCCCTCTACCTCAGCTACGGGCTGCTCGGCGGCCTCGGCACCGGCATCGTCTACGTCGGCGTGGTCGGGCTGGTGATGGGCTGGTTCCCGGAGAAGCGCGGCTTCGCGGCCGGCATCGTGGCGGCCGGCTACGGCATGGGCGCCATCGTGACCACCTTCCCCATCGCCGACCGGCTCCAGTCCGCCGGGGTGCAGGCGACGCTGTTCGAGTTCGGCCTGATCTTCGCCGTGGTCGGCGTGCTGGCCGCGGCCGGCCTGCGCCGCCCACCCCTGCCGGCCGCGGTCGTCGGACCCGCCAGCGCGCGCGACACCGCGACGGGCGCCATGCTGCGCCACCCGGTGTTCTGGCTCATGTTCGTCATGATGGCGCTGATGTCGACGACCGGGCTGATGGTCACGACGCAGATCGGCTTCTTCGCGGGCGACTTCGGCGTCACGGGCGCCACCGTGCTCGGCATGGCGGCCCTGCCGCTGGCGCTCACCATCGACCGGTTCTGCAACGGCCTGACGCGGCCCTTCTTCGGCGCGCTGTCGGACCGGATCGGGCGCGAGAACACGATGTTCGTCGCCTTCCTGCTCGAAGCCTGCGCCATGACGGCCTGGCTGCTGACGCGCGGCGACCCCGTGCTCTTCGTGCTGCTGTCGGGCGTCGTGTTCTTCGGCTGGGGCGAGATCTTCTCGCTGTTCCCCTCGACGCTCACCGACACGTTCGGCACCCGCGACGCGACGGCCAACTATGGCTGCCTGTACATCGCCCAGGGCGTGGGTTCCGTGCTGGGCGGCCCGATGGCGTCGTTGCTGCACGACGGGACGGGGTCGTGGACCACGGTCTTCGCGGTGGCGATCGGCGCCGACGTGCTCACGGCCGTCCTCGCCCTGGCGGCCCTGAAGCCGCTCCGCCGCCGCATGCTCGCGGCCTGAAGGGCCGGGCGGGCAGTCGACGGGAGGACGGCCGGGACGGGGCTTCCCCCGCCTCCGGCCGCCGCCCCTACACCCAGCGGCCGGGCCGCGGCGTCAGGCGTCGAGCGGGCGGGCTTCCTCGGGCAGCATGATCGGGATGCCGTCGCGGATCGGATAGGCCAGCTTGGCGGCCTCGGACACCAGTTCCTGCCGGGCGGCGTCGTAGGTGAGACTGGACTTCGTCAGCGGACAGACGAGGATTTCCAGCAGGCGGCGGTCGACGCCGGTGGCGCCGCTGGGCGCGGTGCTGGGGATGGGCAGGTCGTCCGGGTTCGTCATGGCGGCACTCGAAGTCATGGCGGCGTTCGAAGGGAACGGGCCCGGCGGCGCGCGCGGGCCCGATCCTCTATCACTGCAGCGTGGCCGATGCACCGTCGCGGCCGAGATCCATCTCGGCGATGGCGATCAGCACGTCGGCGCGGGCCTTCAGGTCCGGCGCTTCCAGAAGGGCCTGCTTCTCCTTCGGGCCGAAGGGGCTCATCATCGACAGGGCGTTGACGAGCAGGTCGCTCGGCGCGGCGTCGATCCCTTCCCAATCCACCGACAGCTTGTGCACCTCGGCGAAGCGGCGCAGGGCGCCGATGACGCCGTCGCGGTTCACCGCGTCGCGTTCCGCCGATTCGTCGAAGTCGCCCGCGAAGGGCGCGAAATCCACCCGCGCCTGCCGGTACGGCGTCACGGCGGACAGTTCCTCGACGATGCGGTAGCGGGCGACGCCCGTCAGCGTGACGACGTAGCGGCCGTCGCCGGACTCCTCGAGCGAAGTGATGCGGCCCGCGCATCCCATGCCGTAGAGCGCCGGCTTGGACCCCTGCCCCGGCGCGTCCGACAGCAGCTGGACCATGCCGATGATCCGGTCGCCCTTCATGGCATCGTCGATCATCGCCATGTAGCGCGGCTCGAAGATGTTGAGCGGCAGTTGGCCGAGCGGCAACAGCAGCGCGCCGCTGAGCGGAAACACCGGGATGGCCTGGGGCAGGTCGTCCGGCCCCCGATACGGCTTGTTGATGCTCATGATCCCCGTCCCACCCCGCCGCTCACCGAGGCCCCGTCCTCACCGGAAAAGGAGGCCGGACAGCCTGCGCCGCCCCGCCGCCGAGGCCGGATCGGCGAACCCCCATTCTTCGAAGAACTTCAGGAGCTGCATCCGCGCCCCATCGTCGTTCCAACTGCGGTCCGCCTTGATGATGTCAAGGAGCGCGTCCGCGGCCTCCTGCCGCTTGCCGCGGGCGTTGAGCGCCAGCGCATAGTCGAAGCGCGCCTGATGGTCCGCGGGGTCCGCCTCCATGCGGCGCATGAGATCCGCGGCGTCGCCGAGGTTGGCGCTCTGCTCGGCGTTCTCGATCGCGGCGCGGGCCGCCGCCACGGCGGGGTCCGCCGCCGCCGAGCCGGTCGCCAGCGCCAGCACGGCCTTGGCTTGGTCGAGGTCGCCGGCGTCGAGGTGGAGGCGGGCGAGGCCCGCCAGGGCGGCGCCGTTCGCCTCGTCCTCGGCCAGGATCTCCGAATAGATGGCGGCGGCGGTTTCGGCATCGCCCTCGGCGGCCGCGGCCGCGGCCTCCTCCAGCATCTCCTTGACGGGATCGCCCATCGGCCCGGCGATGCGCTCCAGGAACTGCTTGATCTGCGACTCGGGCAGCGAGCCCACGAAGCCGTCGACCGGCTGGCCGCGCTGGAACGCGATCACGGCCGGGATCGACTGGATGCCGAGCTGGCCGGCGATCTCGGGATGGTCGTCGATGTTCATCTTGACCATCTTGACCTTGCCGCCCGAGGCCGCGACGGCCTTCTCGAGCACCGGGCCGAGCTGCTTGCAGGGGCCGCACCAGGGCGCCCAGAAGTCGACCAGTACGGGCTGGCGCGCCGATTCGGCGATCACGTCCTGGCGGAAGCTCGCCGTGGTGACGTCCTTCGTGGCTGCGGGGGCCGACCCGCCCCCGATGGTGACATTCCCGAACGACATCGAAGCTCCCCGGATCCGCAGGGCCGCCGCGGCGGCCCGTTCGCGGGGAACATGGGGCGGGTGCGGCGGATGTGCAACACGCGGGATCGGCGATGCTAATCGCCCTCGCGGTTGTGCAGCCGCCGCTCCCAATCCAGCGCCTGCCCCACGATGGCGTCGAGGTCGTCGTGCCGCGGGACCCAGCCGAGTTCGGCCCGAATGCGGTCGTTCGAGGCCACGATGGCGGCGGGGTCGCCGGGGCGGCGCGGCGACATGACCGCTTCGACGTCGACGCCCGACACGCGGCGCACGACCTCCACGACCTCCTTCACCGAGTAGCCGCGGGCGTAGCCGACGTTGCAGGTGAGGCTCGCGCCGCCCCCCCGCAGGTGCCGCAGCGCGTCCATGTGGGCCTGGGCGAGGTCGGTCACCTGGATGTAGTCGCGCAGGCAGGTGCCGTCGGGGGTGGGATAATCGTCGCCGTAGATCTGCATCCGCTCCCGACGCCCCAGCGCGGTCTGGACGGCCACCTTGATGAGGTGGGTCGCGTTTCGCGTCGACTGGCCGGCCCGGCCCTTCGGGTCCGCCCCCGCGACGTTGAAGTAGCGCAGCACGACGGAGCGGAGGCCGTGGGCCACCCCGGCGTCCTCCAGCATCCACTCCACCATCAGCTTCGATCGGCCATAGGGCGACACGGGCTTCAACGGCCGGTCTTCCGTGACGAGGCCCGCGTCGGTTTCACCGTAGACGGCGGCCGTCGACGAGAAGATGAACCGTTCCACCCCGGCCCGCACCGCGCTTTCGATGAGGTTTCGCGCCTTGGCGGTGTTGTTGAGGTAGTAGCCGAGCGGGTCGGCCACGGAATCCGGCACGACGATCTTCGCCGCGAAATGCGCGATGGCGTCGACGGCGTGCTCGGCGATGACGCGCTCCACGAGGGCCTGGTCGCCGAAGTCGCCCTCGACCAGGGCGACGCCGGCCGGCACGGCGGAACGGAACCCGGTCGAAAGGTCGTCCACCACGACGACGCGCTCGCCGGCATCGACGAGGGCCAGCACCATGTGGCTGCCGATGTATCCAGCCCCGCCCGTGACCAGAACCGTCATGTGTCCGTCCTTTCCCGATCGCCGCCGGCACTTTCGCGCGACGCATGCACCACCATCAACCCGCCATAAACTCCGATGTTGAACAAAGCGCATGCGTTTTGCGGGTTGGAGTTGCTATCTGGCGTGTTCAGCCCCCATTCAAGCGGGACGGGACCGGATGGCGAGCGCGAACGGTCAGGCAGTGTCAGGGTGAGAACGGTCCCATGAAGAAGATTCGGAAAGCGGTGTTCCCGGTGGCGGGGCTCGGCACGCGGTTCCTGCCGGCCACGAAGTCGATCCCCAAGGAGATGCTGACCGTGGTGGACCGGCCCGTGCTGCAGCACGTCGTCGACGAGGCGCGGGAAGCCGGGATCGAACACTTCGTCTTCGTCACCGGGCGCAACAAGGCCGTCATCGAGGACCACTTCGACATCGCCTACGAACTCGAGGACACGCTGAGGCGCCGCGGCAAGGAGAAGGAATATCAGGCCATGATGGCCGACCTGCCGGCCGCGGGATCGACGAGCTTCACCCGCCAGCAGCAGCCGCTGGGCCTCGGCCACGCCATCTGGTGCGCGCGCGACATCATCGGCGACGAGCCCTTCGCGGTGCTGCTGCCGGACATGATCACCCTGCCGGGCCGCCGCGGCGGCCGCTGCCTGCAGCAGTGCATCGAAACCTACGATCGCCACGGCGGAAACGTCATCGCGGTCGAGGAGGTGCCGGAAGACCAGACCCACCAGTACGGCGTGGTGTCGATCGGCTCCGACAAGGGCTCCGAGTTCGAGATCACCGGCATGGTGGAGAAGCCCGCGCAGGGCACCGCGCCCTCGACCTCGATCATCTCCGGCCGGTACATCCTCGACCCTTCGGTGTTCGACGTGCTGGCGCGCGGCGAGAAGGGCGCGGGCGGCGAGATCCAGCTCACCGACGCCATGAAGACGATGGTGGGCACCCAGCCGTTCCACGGCACGCGCTTCGACGGCCTCACCTACGACACCGGCTCGAAGCTCGGCTTCCTCGCCGCCAACGTCGCCTTCGCAATGTCGCGGCCCGAGCTGGCCGAGGGCTTCCGCGCCGAGCTGAAGAAGATCGTCGGCACCCTTTGACCGGGGGCGCGTCGGCCGATCCCCGGCCCGACGCGACGGCTTCCGGCCCGCCCGGGCGGGCGGCCTCGGGTGGCTTTCAATCCGAGCCGTCGCTACAACATGACGACGACGCGCGGCATCGCCCGATGCCGGATCGGCCACGGCACGCGCGCGTCTTCGGAGACCCCCATGGACAAGATCCCCGTCACCGTGCTCACCGGCTATCTCGGGGCCGGCAAGACGACCCTGCTGAACCGGATCCTCACCGAGCAGCACGGCAAGAAATACGCCGTCATCGTCAATGAGTTCGGCGAGATCGGCATCGACAACGACCTCGTGGTGGGCGCCGACGAGGAAGTGTTCGAGATGAACAACGGCTGCATCTGCTGCACGGTGCGGGGCGACCTGATCCGCATCCTGGAAGGCCTGATGAAGCGGCGCGGCAAGTTCGACGCCATCATCGTCGAAACGACCGGCCTCGCCGACCCGGCCCCCGTGGCGCAGACCTTCTTCGTCGACCAGGAGGTGCAGGACACCGCCCGCCTCGACGCCGTGGTGACGGTCGCCGACGCCAAGTGGCTCAGCGAACGCTTGAAGGACGCCCCCGAGGCCAAGAACCAGATCGCCTTCGCGGACGTCATCGTGCTCAACAAGATCGACACGGTGGAGCCGGCCAAGCTGCGCGAGGTCGAGGCCCGCATCCGCGCCATCAATCCCTATGCGAAGCTCCACAAGGCCGAGCGCTGCAACGTGCCGCTCGACGCCGTGCTGGAACGGAACGCCTTCAACCTCGACCGCATCCTCGAGATCGAGCCCGACTTCCTCGTCGAGGACGACGGCCACGATCACGATCACGATCATGGCGCGCACGACCATGGCCATCACCATCATGGCGGCCTGAAGCACTACCACGACGAGGACATGCAGTCGGTCGCCATCGCCCACGACGGCGACGTGGATGCCCAGAAGTTCATGCCCTGGCTCAATGACCTCGTTCAGCGCGAAGGCGGCAAGATCCTGCGCTCGAAGGGCATCCTTGCCTTCAAGGGCGAGCCCAAGCGCTTCGTGTTCCAGGGCGTCCACATGATGCTCGACGGCGACGTGCAGCGGGACTGGAAGCCCGACGAGAAGCGCCTGTCCAAGGTCGTGTTCATCGGCCGCGACCTGCCCGAGCAGGCTATCCGCGAGGGCTTCCAGGCCTGCCTGGCCTGAAGCGGCACCGGCTCGTCGGTCTGCCCCCATCGCCGCTGGCGTCCCGGGTTCCGGCCCCACCCGGGACGGCAGCGGAAAGCGGGCGGGTTCACCCGGCTGTCGAGATGTCCCGCCCCGTCGACGGGCCGCGCTCCGGCACGGCCGGCGTCGCAGCGCGGGGAGGTTCGGCCTTCCGCACCGCGGCCGGCAGGCTCATAACGGCGCGCAGCCCCGGCCCGTTGTCCGACAGGTGCAGTTCCCCGCCGTGCAGCCGCGCGATGGCGGCGGCCAGCGACAGGCCGAGGCCCGAGCCCGGCCGCGACCGCGACCCTTCCAGCCTGACGAAGCGGTCGAGCACGCGGGTGCGGTCGGCGGCCGGGATGCCGCGCCCGCGGTCCGCCACCGCGATCTCCACCCTGTCGCCCGCGCGTCGCGCCGAAACCGCGACGGCGGAGCCTTCGCCGTCCGTCGCCGTGCCGTATTTCAGGGCGTTGTCGATGAGGTTGGCGACCCCCTGCCCGAGCAGCTCGCGGTTCAGCAGCACCCCGAGGCCGGGCTCGACCTCCGCCGAGAACCGGACGCCGTCTTCCTCGGCCGACGGTTCGTAGAGCTCGGCGACGTCGGCCACGACGGCACCGGCGTCGCCCACCACCAGCGCGTCGCGGCCCGCGCCGGCCTCGGCCCTGGCGATCATCAGCAGCGCGTTGAACACGGCGATCAGCCCATCGGCCTCCCCGATCACCCTTTCGAGGGCGCCGCGCTGGCGCTCGGCGTCGTCGTCGGCCCGCAGCGCCTCCTCGGCGCCGTTGCGAAGCCGCGTCAGCGGCGTGCGGAGGTCGTGGGCGATGTTGTCGGACACTTCGCGCAGGCCGACCATCAGGCCGGCGATGCGGGCGATCATGGCGTTGAGGTTGGCGGCGAGCCGGTCGAGCTCGTCGCCCGTGCCGGCCAACGGCAGGCGGCGCGACAGGTCGCCCTCCATGATGGTGCGGGCGCTGGCGTTCATGGCGTCGACGCGGCGCAGGATGCGGAGCGACATGACGAGCCCGCCCACGAGCCCCACCAGCATGACCCAGAACAGCGAGGTGAACAGCGCGTGGATCATCACGTCGCGCAGGTTCTCGCGCTCCTCGAGGTCGCGTCCCACGAGGAGGCGGAAGCCGCTCGGCAGCAGCAGCACCTGGGCGAGCGCGATGTGCGAGGCGCGCCTTTCGCTGTGGCGCTCGTAGCTGATCTCGATCAGGCCAGGATGGTCGATGACGCCCGGCGGCAGCGCCGCGACGTTGCCGGCCAGCGGCTCCCCGGCGTAGTTGGTGACGAGGTAGAGCGAGGCCCCGGGCTGCTCCGTGCGGCGCTGCACGGCGGTGATGAGCTGGCGGATGCCGCCGGTGTCGTATTGTTCGCTCAGGCCGTTGGTTTCCGCCTGGATGGTCTGGCCGATCTGGCCGTCGAGGAGCTGGTTGACGTCCCAGTCGATGCCGCCGAGCACCACGCCGGCCCCGATGGCGAAGATGACGAGGTAGGCGAGCGACAGCTTGAAGGCCGTCGTGCGGAACAGCTTACCGACGATCGTCACGGATCATGTATCCGGCGCCCCGCACCGTGTGCAGCAACGGCGCTTCCGAGCCCCGGTCGATCTTCGATCGCAGCCGCGAGATATGGACATCGATGACGTTGGTCTGCGGGTCGAAGTGGTAGTCCCACACGTGCTCGAGCAGCATGGTGCGGGTGACGACCTGGCCGGCGTTGCGCATCAGGTATTCGAGCAGGCGAAATTCGCGCGGCTGCACCGGGATGTCCTTGCCGTTGCGCGACACCTTGTGGGCGAGGCGATCGAGCTCCAGCGAGCCGACGCGGTAGAGCGTGGTTTCCCCGCTGTCGAGGGGCTTGCGCCGCGCCAGGATCTCCACGCGGGCGAGCAGTTCGGAGAAGCTGTAGGGCTTGGGAAGGTAGTCGTCGCCGCCGGCGCGCAACCCCTTCACGCGGTCGTCGACCTGTCCCAGCGCCGACAGGATCAGCACCGGCGTTTCGACCTTCTGCGCCCGCAAGCCGCCGATCAGCGACAGGCCGTCGAGCTTCGGCAGCATGCGGTCGACGACCAGCACCTCGTATTGGCCGTCCTGCGCCATCGCGTAGCCCTGGAGGCCGTCGGACGCGACGTCGGCGGCGTGGCCGGCCTCGCCGAAGGCCTTGACGAGGTAGCTCGACGCCTCGGGATCGTCCTCGATCACCAGGATGCGCATGACGGTCGGGTCCTGACATTCGTTGAAAGGGTGTTGGCAAGGAAACGGCAGGCCGGGCCTTCGCCCGACCTGCCGCCCTCTCACCCGGGTCCCGCGCCCCTCGGGGGGCGCCGGGCGCGCGGAAACCCGGGAAGCTCCGTTCAGCCCGCGTTGGTGGTCGACAGCGCGACGTAGCGCACGTTGTCGCCCGTCTTCACGCGGAGCAGCACCGCCTTGTGGCCGTCCTTCTTGGCATCGGCGAGCGCGGCCGAAACGTCGGACGGCTTGGACACCGACTTGCCGGCGGCTTCCAGGATCACGTCGCCGGTCTGCAGGCCCTTCTGGGCCGCGGTGCCGTCCGGATCGATGTCCGCCACCACCACGCCGGAGCTGCCGGCGCCGGCGATCGAGGCGGCCGGGGCGAGCGTCAGGCCGTAGCTCGACAGCTGGGCCTTCTCGTCCTGCGGCTTCGGCGCGTCCGCCTTGGCCTGCTGGTCGTTCGGCAGGGTGCCGAGCGTCACGTCGACCTGCTTCGAGTTGCCGTCGTGGTAGACGGTGAGCGCCACCTTCTTGTCGGGGCCGAGGCCCGCGATCTTGCGCGACAGCTCCTTGGGGCCATCCACGGCGTCGTTGTTCACCGCCGTGATCACGTCGCCCGACTTGATGCCGGCGTCCGCGGCGGGGGAGCCCTTCTGCGGCTCGGCGACCAGCGCGCCCTTGGTGTCCTTCAGGCCGAGCGAGTCGGCGATGTCGGCCGTCACGGGCTGGATCTGGATCCCGAGCCAGCCGCGGGCCACCGATCCCTTGTCGCGCAGGTCCTGGATGACGCCCTTGGCGACCTCGGTCGGGATGGCGAAGCCGATGCCGACGCTGCCGCCGGACGGCGAGAAGATCGCGGTGTTGATGCCGACGACCTGGCCCTCGACGTTGAAGGTCGGGCCGCCCGAGTTGCCGCGGTTCACGGGCGCGTCGATCTGCAGGAAGTCGTCGTAGGGACCGGCGCCGATGTCGCGTCCCCGAGCCGACACGATGCCGGCCGTCACGGTGCCGCCGAGGCCGAAGGGGTTGCCGACCGCGATCACCCAGTCGCCGACGCGCGGCACGGCGGGCGCCCACTGGACGAAGGGGTAGTTGGCGCCCGACTTCACCTTGATCAGCGCGAGGTCGGTCTTCTTGTCGGTCCCCACCACGGTGGCGGGCACGGTCTTGCCGTCCTGCGTCACGACCTCGACGTCGGTGGCGTTCTCGACGACGTGGTTGTTCGTGACGATGTAGCCGTCTGCCGAGATGAAGAAGCCGGAGCCCTGGGCCATGCCGACGTGGGGCTTGGCCTTCTGTCCGCCCATGCCGCGCTGCTGGAACTGGTGGAAGAAGCGCTCGAGCGGATCGCCCTTCGGGATGTTCGGCATGCCCTGCGGCCCGGACTCCTCGTCGTCCGACGCGTTGCTTTCGACCATCTTGACCTTGACGGAAACGACGGCCGGGCTGACGCGGTCGACCACATCGGCGAAGGAGCCGGGCGCGATGGTGCTCGGGGCCGGCTGGCCGGCGATCTGGGCGGCCTGCGCGGGCGCGGTGGACAGCAGGCTCGGGGCCGAAACGGCGGCGCCGAGCGCGGTGACGGCCACGGCACCGAGCAGGGCGGTGCGGATGGTCGGACGCTTGGTCATGGGGAAGGCTCCTGGTCGTCGGGCGGCGCGTCGAGCGCGCCGTCTCCATGGCCAGCAACATGGGGCCCGGCACCTTGCCTTGCCATTTCCCGGGGATGAATCTTTAGTAAGGTGGGCGTAAGTTTCGAGCACCCCGGTCCGGGCGTCCCCGGAACGCGAAAAGGGCCGGCATGTGCCGGCCCTTCGAACGATCCCGCAGGGGTCGGCCGCCTATTTGGGCGACAGCACCATCACCATCTGGCGGCCTTCCATCGAGGGCTCGGATTCCACCTTGGCGATGGCGAGCGTCTCGGTCTTGACCCGATCGAGCAGGCGATAGCCGATGTCCTGGTGCGCCATCTCGCGGCCGCGGAAGCGCAATGTCACCTTGACCTTGTCGCCCTCGTCGAAGAACCGCTTCACGGCCCTCATCTTCACGTCGTAATCGTGCTCGTCGATGCCCGGCCGGAGCTTGATCTCCTTGACCTCGACGACCTTCTGCCGCTTGCGGGCCTCGGCCTGCTTCTTCTGCTCGGTGAAACGGTGCTTGCCGTAGTCGAGGAGCTTGCACACCGGCGGGGTGGCGTTGGGGACGATCTCGACGAGGTCGAGGCCGGCCTCCTCGGCGACCTTCAAGGCTTCCGTGATCTCGGTGACGCCCCGGTTCTGACCCTCGGCATCGATCAGCATCACTTCGCGGACGCGGATGTCACGATTGATCTTTGGCCCATCCTTCTGTGGGACCGGAGCGGCTTTCATGGGGCGGCGAATGGTTCTCTCCTCGAACGGGGAAGCGGATCGGCGGCAGGCGACGACGAAAGGCCCCGCCGCAGACGGGCGGCGGAGGTTCAATGGGGGAAGATCGGCGTCGCGACCTCAACAGTCAAGCCCGTTCGTCTCCGAAGGAGAACGGGATTGACAGGCACGCCGCCCGGCGAGCCTATTCGCCGGCGCCGGCGCCGTCCCGCGCCGGGCGACGTCAAGGCGTCACGGTGACGGGACCGCGCGGCCGGTCTAAGCTCGAGCTCGACCGTGCGGTGCCCGACCCGGGAATGGCCGCTTCGATGGGAATGATTTGATGGTGGACGGCGTCGATCGCGGGGTTCTTCACGGCAAGAAGGTGCTGATCGTCGAGGACGAAGCGTTGATCGCCATGCTGTTCGAGGACATCCTCGAGGACACGGCATGCCAGATCGTCGGGCCCGCCATGAACGTCCGCCAGGCCATGGCGCTCGCCGAGGCCGAGGAGATCGACATCGCGGTGCTCGACGTCAATCTCAACGGCGAATCGAGCTTCCCCGTCGCGGCCCTGCTCCAATCGCGCGGCGTGCCGCTCGTCTTCTCCAGCGGCTACGGATCGCAGGGCCTGCCGCCCGAATGGCAGGACCGCCCGACCCTGCCCAAGCCCTTCACGTCGGACGAGGTCGTGGACACGCTGGCGCGCCTCGTCGCCGCGTGAAACTTCTGGGGTGACAGCCCCGCGGATCGAAAGCGGGCCGAACTTCTTCGGCGCTTTCGAGGGGTGGCCGGACTGGAACGGGTGCGGATACGGGATCCGGCGCGATCAGCGCGCCCGCGCCGCGCTTTCGACGAAGGAGATGACCTCCGCGGCCTTCCACGGTTTCGGCATGAAGCGGGCGTTGCGCGGCAGGCGATAGGGCCGCTCCAGGGCGACCCCGGAGGTGACGCAGATCGCGATGGTGGGCCAGCGCACCGCCACGAAGGCCGCAAGCTCGACGCCGTTGAGCGGGCCTTTCAAGCGCACGTCCGAGAACATGGCCGCGACGCGCTCGGCATGCTCCTTCAGGTAGTCGAGCGCCGCGTCGACGGAATCCACCGCGACCCCCGGCAGGCCGGCCTCCTCGACCATCTCGAGGGCCATCTCGGCCAGCAGCGAGTCGTCCTCGACGATCAGAACGACGGACGGCTTCTCCATGTCGACGCCCTTCAAACTCGGCCCGCGGACCGATCGCGACGCGGCGACGGCCCATTCCCCCCGGCCCCGGCGCGACCCGCCCTTCGGCACGCCCCGAGCCCTATCACCTCGGCCCGGCGACCGCCACGGGAAAGCCCCGCCGGTTCAAGACCGTCCGACGACGCCGGCGGGATTCGTGCCGCCTGCGACGGCAGGCCCCTTCACGCCGGGCCCATGGTGACGACATAGTGCCGGTCGCCGGGCGGCCCAGGGGCCGCCGCAACGAGACCGGGAGACGCGCGATGTTCATCGCCATGAACAGGTTCAAGGTCGTCAAGGGCGAGGAGAAGGCCTTCGAGGACCTGTGGCTCAATCGGGAAAGCCACCTCGACACCGTGCCGGGCTTCGTCGAGTTCCACATGCTGAAGGGCCCGGAGCGGGACGACCACACGCTGTATTCGTCGCACACGGTCTGGTCCGACCGCGACAGCTTCGGCGCCTGGACGACGTCGCAGCAGTTCCGCTCCGCTCACGGCGGCGCGGGTTCGACGCGGCAGATGTACCTCGGCCATCCCGACTTCGAGGGCTTCGACGTCATCCAAACGATCGAGAGCACCAAGCGCGCCGCGGCGGAGTGATCCGGCGACCTTTCAGAACCGATCGGTACGGTTACGCGTTGAACACGGCGATTGTCTTCCGTCCGAGCGGACGGGAGACTGGTTCCGGGGCGGGCATCGGTGCGAATCACTCGCGTCGAGGGTGTTGCACCGGGTCGAGCGGCGGGGAGTTTCGGTGATGCGCGTGTACGGCGAAAAATTCAGGCTTCGGGAGCTCGCCTTCGCGGTGCCCCTGGCGACGCTGCTTTCGTCCGCGGCGGCGCCGGCCTTCGCGGCCGGGCCCTTCACGGGCTTTCCCGGCGAATGGACGGGCACCGGCGACGTCACCATGTCGGACGGCTCGCGCGACCGGATCAAGTGCAAGGCCAGCTACTCGGTGGGACCGAGCGGGGAAGCCCTGAACATCAACGTCAACTGCGCCAGCGACAGCTATCGCGTGAACATCATCTCGAACGTCGTGGCACAGGGCACCGACTTTTCGGGGACGTGGCGCGAAACCACGCGCCAGGTGAGCGGCGACGTGACGGGGCGCGTCCCCGCGGTCGGGCAATACCAGGCGAGCCTGCAGGGGACCGGCTTCGGCCTCGAACTCGCCGCGACCAGCAACGGCAAGATCCAGGCGATCACCATCAACTCGCAGGGCACCGACGTGAAGAGCGTGAAGATCTCGCTCAAGAAGGCGTGACGGGCGCGCCCGCCGGCCGAGCCGGATCACGCGAAGAGTAGCCTCGGCCCGCGTGGCACGGCCACGGACGAC
Source organism: Lichenibacterium minor (assembly GCF_004137685.1). Lineage (GTDB taxonomy): Bacteria > Pseudomonadota > Alphaproteobacteria > Rhizobiales > Beijerinckiaceae > Lichenihabitans > Lichenihabitans minor. Next base: position 225,597 of record NZ_QYBB01000003.1, read on the forward strand.
GCCGCATGACGGATCCCGCCGAGGGCCGAGCTCCCGGCGGTCCCCCTCATTCCGCCGCGGAGGTGCCGATCTGCCCACCGCCGAAGCGGCGCGCGGTTTCGACCAGGAAGGTCATGGTCGGGCGCAGGATCAGGAAATCCGCCACCAGCGCGGCCAGCATGGCGAAGGCGCTGAGCCATCCGAACAGCCGCAGCGACGGCAGGTCGGAGAAGACCGTGACGGCGAGGCCGCAGGCCAGCACCACCGAGGTCAGGATCAGCGCCGGGCCCATCAGCACTGTGGCGCGCTCGACGCCCACCGCCGGGTCCTGGTCCGGGTCGTCCTCCTGACGCAGGCGGTTCAGGAAGTGGATCGTGGCGCTGAGGCCCAGGCCGAACGACACGGTGAGCGCCACCACGCTGACGAACTGCAGTCCCTGCCCCAGCAGCAGCAGCAGCGACCCCGAGGCCACGACGGGGAAGATGCCCGGCAGCACGGCCGCCAGCGCCACCACGACCGAGCGGAACGCGAGCCCGATGAACACGGCGACGAGCAGGAATTCGAGCGTGAGCCCGCGATTCAGCTTGTCGATCATGCTGGCGCTGTTGCGCGCCGCGATCACGGCCAGCCCCGTCACGGCGATCCGGTAGCCGGGATATTTCGCCCGCACGGCCTTCAACCCCGAATCGAGGTCGTCGACCACCGGCAGGAGCTGGCTCGCGTCCTTGTCCGGGATGCGGCCGGACACCAGCACGGCGTCCCCCGTCTCGTCGATGAAGCGGTGGACGAGGTACTTCGGCAGGTAGCCGACGTACCGCTGCAGGGTGGCGGGGCTGTCGTCGCCCGCCTTGGCGGCCAGCCAGCGGCGCAGCGTTTCGATCGACCACACGTTGCCGAGGCCGGCCTGACCCTCCACCGTGCGGTGGACGGCCGCGATCGCGTCCAGGGTTTCGGGCGAATACAGGGTCTGCCCGGGCGGAAGCTCGACCAGCACATCGACCGGGTTGGCGCCGGCGAGCTCCTTGTCGAGCTTGCCGCTGGCCTGCACGGCCTGCTCCTTGTCGGGCACCTGCTCGGCGAGGCGATAGCTCGGCTGCAGGTGCGCGTAGGCGAAGGCGAGCCCCGCCACCACCACCACGCCGACGGCGCTGTAGAGGCCGGGATGGCTGACCATGCGCGACGCCACGAAGGCGCAGAACCGCCGCAGCGCCTGCACGCCCGCGTCCGAGCCCCGCGACGCCACCGTCAGGCCGCCGACGTTGCGCACGAGGAGGAGCCCCAGCAGCGGCACCAGGATCAGCACGGCCAGCAGGGCGATGCAGGTCGAGATCAGGCCCGCCTCGCCGAAGGTGCGGATGAGGTCCGATTTCGTGAACAGAAGCGCCGTGAAGGACAGCGCCGCCGTGGCGTGGGTCAGCACGCAGGCCGGCCCCACCACCAGCACGGCGTTGCGGAAGGCCTCGGCCTTGCCCTCGCCCGCCATCAGCCGGTCGCGGGCCGCGAAGGTGAGCTGCATCGAATCCGAGAACGAGATCACCATGATGAGCGGCGTCATCACGTTCAGGAACATGTTGAGCCGGAAATCGAGCCAGCCGAGCGTGCCCAGCGCCAGCAGGATGGCGATCAGCGGCGGCCCCGCCGCCACGATCATGAAGGACACGCGGCGGAAGAACAGGATGGCGATGAGGCAGCCGGCCGCGAAGCCGACGGCGTTGTAGAGCACCCGGTCGCGCTCGACGGCGTCGCGGATCTCGAGCTGCATCACCGGCACGCCCGACAGCTCGCCCTGGAGGTCAGTGCCGGCGAGGTCGTCGTGGACCGTCCTGCGGATCTCTGCGATGGCGGGCCCGTAGCGGCCCTCGTTCCTGGGGTCGAGCGACAGCACCACGAGGGCGAGGTGCCCGTCGTCGGACAGGAGCTTGCCCTTGATGATGTCGTTGCCCTTCACCCGCGCGATGAGGTCGTCGTAGGCCGGCCCCTCCGGCAGGGGCTCGGGAAACAGCGCGGGCGGCACCGTGTGGCCGGGTTCGGGCGCCTGGCGGGCGGAAAACAGCGAGATGATGCCGGTCGTGCCGTCGACGAGCTGAAGGTCGGTGACGAGGCTCCGCAGGTGGTCGAGCGGATCGCGCGCCAGGAGGTCGTTGCCCGTCACCACGACGAGCACGTCGAACTCGTTCGACGGGAAACGCCGCGTCACGTCCTCGTATTGATGGAACTCGGGCGTGTCGGAGCGGAACAGCTGGCTCAACGAATCGTCGACCTGCAGCCGCGTCGCCCCGAAGCCCGCCGCCACCGCCAGGATCACGAGCAGGAGAGTCGCCAGCACGGGCCTGTGCAGCCCCAGCAGGCCGATGCGCTCGGCCCCGAAGGCGATATTGACCCTGCGGCGGCGGTGCGTCGGCGGCAGGCCGGTGGGCGGAAGGGCGTTCAGCGGGGGACTCCTGCGAGGGACTGGGGATGCGGCGGAAGTTCGCGCGCGCCCGCGGCCTTTTGGAGGCGGGCGCGCGCCGAAGCGCGGCGCCGATCCTGTGGGGGATCAGGGCTCCAACGTCGAGTCCCAATACAGGTAGTCGAGCCAGGTTTCGTGCAGGTTGTCCGGAATCGGCTGCCGCCTGGCGATGCTGTCGAGCTGGACGGGGGTCGGTTCGAACGGCATGCGGCGCAGGCCGAGGCCGGACTGCTTCAGCGTCTTGTCCGCCTTCTGCAGATTGTGCTTGGCGCAACAGGTGACGATGTTGGTCCAGCATGTCGTCCCGCCCTTGGCGCGGGGCACGACGTGATCGAACGTCAGGTTCGTGCTTTCCTCGCGCTTGTCGCAATATTGGCAGCGGAAGCTGTCGCGCAGGAAGACGTGATACCGCGTGAAGGAGATGCGGTTGCGCTTGTGATATTTCTTGAGGCTGATGACGGAGGGGATGCGGAAGGATTGGCTGGCGGAATGGACCTCGACGTCGTAGCTCGACACCTGGTGCACCCGCCCCTGCAGCACGGCCACCAGGGCGTCCTGCCAGGCCCAGACCGAGAGGGGGCCCCAGCTCAGGGGCTGCATGTCGGCGTTGAGCACCAGGGTGCAGAGTTCGGGGGTAGACCTGTAGAACCCCATCAACTGCCCTCCCCGGCGGAAACCGTGGCGGCCCTGAGCCGTTTCGCCGAACCCGCGAGAGCGGCGGCGCGATGGCCCGAGCGGTCGGGCGGATCGGACGAGGGGGGTTCGAAGCGGCCGGGCCATGGGCTGACGCGGCCCGTCTCGCGGGTCCGTCGATCGTCAGCCGTGAGGTTCGCGTGAAGAACCATCGTCGCTGCGCCTGTGGCTACGCCCCAGCCCTTCCGGGGCGGCGTGCCGACAGTCTACATGCGCGATGACACGATTGTGAAGCCCCGCCCCTGGCGTCACGCGGTCGCGAGCGACACGCCCCCGGGCTTCCGTCGGGGCACCACGTCTGGCTCCGCACCGACAGCCATCCCCACCGGGGGCCGGGCCGGCCGTGCGGTGGGCTCAGCGGGTCGGGATCGGGATCTCGCCGCGGTAGTCGTAGAAGCCGCGCTGCGTCTTGCGGCCGAGCCAACCGGCCTCGACGTATTTCACCAGCAGCGGGCACGGGCGGTACTTCGAATCGGCGAGGCCCTCGTAGAGCACCTGCATCACCGCCAGGCAGGTGTCGAGGCCGATGAAGTCGGCGAGCTGCAACGGGCCCATCGGGTGGTTGGCGCCGAGCTTCATCGCGGTGTCGATGGCTTCCACGCTGCCCACGCCCTCGTGCAGCACGTAGACGGCCTCGTTGATCATCGGCAGCAGGATGCGGTTGACGATGAAGGCCGGAAAATCCTCCGACACCGTCGGCGTCTTGCCGAGCCGGTCGATGAAGCCCTTGGCGGCCTCGAAGGTCGCCGGCACGGTCTGGATGCCGCGGATGAGCTCCACGAGCTGCATGCGCGGCACGGGGTTCATGAAGTGGATGCCGATGAAGCGCTCCGGCCGGTCCGTCACGGAGGCGAGCCGCGTAATGGAGATCGACGAGGTGTTCGACGCCAACAGCGTCGTCGGCTTCAGCGAAGCGCAGAGCGTCGAGAAGATCTTGCGCTTGACCGCCTCGTTCTCGGTCGCGGCCTCGATCACGAGGTCGCAGTCGCCGAGGGCGGCGAAGGAGTCGGCGGTCGTGATGCGCGACAGCGCTTCGGCCCGGGCCTCCTCGGTCATGCCGCCCTTCTTCACGAGACGCGTCATGGTGCCGTTGATGGTGGCGAGGCCGGCGTTGAGCCGGTCGGCGGACAGGTCGTTCAGCACGACGTCGAAGCCGGCCGCCGCCGCCACATGGGCGATGCCGCTGCCCATCTGGCCCGCGCCGATGACGCCCAGCGTCCTGATCTGTCCGTCCATGCCCTGCCCACCCGTCGTGTGACGCGGCCGGCGCCGCCCTCGGCGCCGGCCATAACTCACGTTAGCATGCCCGCGCGGCGGGAACGGGTCAGCTTTTGCCGAGAGCCGCGTCGAGCTCCGGCAGGACGGCGAACAGGTCGCCGACGAGCCCGTAGTCGGCCACCTGGAAGATCGGCGCGTCCTCGTCCTTGTTGATGGCGACGATCACCTTCGAGTCCTTCATGCCGGCGAGGTGCTGGATGGCGCCCGAGATCCCCACCGCGATGTAGAGGTCCGGCGCCACCACCTTGCCGGTCTGGCCGACCTGCCAATCGTTGGGGGCGAGGCCCGCGTCCACGGCGGCGCGCGACGCCCCCATGGCGGCGCCGAGCTTGTCGGCGATCGGCTCGAGGTAGGTCTTGAAGTTCTCGGCCTTGCCCATGGCGCGGCCCCCCGACACGATCACCTTGGCGGAGGTCAGGTCGGGCCGGTCCGACGTCGCCAGCTCCTCGCCGCCGAAGCGCGACAGGGCCGAGGCGATCGACGACGCGTCGATGGCCTCGATCGGCGCCTCGGCGGAGCCCGCGGGCGTCGCCGCGAAGGCGGCGGTGCGGACGGTGACGACCTTCACGGGGTCGGCGCTCTGCACGGTCTGGATCGCGTTGCCGGCGTAGATCGGGCGCTCGAACGTGTCGGCCGACACCACCTTGGTGATCTCGGACACCTGCATCACGTCGAGCAGGGCGGCGAGCCGCGGCATGATGTTTTTGGTGGCGGCCGTGCCCGGCGCCACGATGGTCTTGTGATGGTCGGCCAACGTGACGAGCAGGGCGGCCGCGGGCTCGGCGAGCCCGTGGTCGAGCGCGCCGCCCTCGGCGACATGCACCTTGCCGACGCCGTCGAGCTTCGCGGCGCCCTTCGCGGCTTCGGCGGCGCCGCGGCCGATCACCAGCACGTGGACGGCGTCGCCCATCTGCTTGGCGGCGGTGAGGGCGCGGGCCGTCACCTCGTTGAGAACGCCGTCCTTCTGTTCGGCGACCAGCAGAACCGTCATCGGATCACTCCCGTCTCGCGCAGCTTGCCCACGAGCTCGCCGACCGAGCCCACCTTGACGCCGCCCTGGCGCGCCGGCGGCTCAACGGTCTTCAACACGGTGAGGCGCGGCGTCACGTCCACGCCGAAGTCGTCGGGCGTCTTGGCGTCCACCGGCTTCTTCTTGGCCTTCATGATGTTGGGGAGGGACGCGTAGCGCGGCTCGTTGAGGCGCAGGTCCGTGGTGACGACCGCGGGCAGCTTCAGCGACACCGTTTGGGCGCCGCCGTCCACCTCGCGGGTGACCTCGGCCTCGTCGGCGCCGAGCACGAGCTTCGACGCGAAGGTGCCCTGCCCCCAGCCCATCAGGGCGGCCAGCATCTGGCCGGTCTGGTTGCAATCGTCGTCGATGGCCTGCTTGCCCATGATGACGATGCCGGGCTCCTCGGACCGGCAAACCCCGGCCAGGATCTTGGCGACCGCGAGGGGCTCGACGGTGCCGTCCACCTTCACGTGGATGCCGCGGTCGGCGCCCATCGCCAGGCCCGTGCGCAGCGTTTCGACGGCCTGGGCCGGGCCGATCGACACCACCACCACCTCGGTGGCCTTGCCGGCCTCCTTCTGGCGCAGGGCTTCCTCGACGGCGATCTCGTCGAAGGGATTCATCGCCATCTTGACGTTGGCGAGGTCCACCCCGGAGCCGTCGGGCTTGACGCGGATCTTGACGTTGTAGTCGACCACCCGCTTGACGGGCACCAGGATCTTCATCGCGCGGCTGTTCCGTGAACGGGAAGGCCCGGCCTGTCGCCGCGGCGGTCCCTGCTTCCCCCAGGGATCGATTGCTAAAGGCGGGGTCCGGCATAGTCAACGCGCGGACCGGCGCAGCCCACCGCCGGCATCCGGCGAAACGGGGCACGACGTCCCCTTCAGCGGCGGGGAGCGAAGGCGGCCGCGATGGCGGGCACCTCCTGCGGGCTTCGCGCGATGCGGCCCGCGAATCCGTCGCGCCGGGCTGCACGGCACGCCGCCGCGAGGTCGTCGCCCGGCCCGCCGCGGTCGAACGCCGGCACGCCCGCCGCCGCCGCCGCGATCAGCAGCAGGTCGCGCGCGGACCGGACCGGGGAAGCGTCGGTGCCGACGCCGAGGTCGGCCGCGAGCGCCTCCGCGTCCCAGCACAGCGCGAGCATGCGGGGCGTCGCGCCGGGCAGCGTGGGGAGTGCGAGCACGCCGGCGGCCGTGTCGGCCGGCACGGCCAGGATGCGGGTGCGGCCGGCTTCCAGCCCGTGTTCGGCTTCGCGGACTGCGAGCTTGGCGGCGAGGTGCTGAAGGTCGCGCGACCCGACGGCGCCGGGCAGGAGCACGGCGTCCGGCGCGCCGGCCATGACGGCGGCGAGGTCCGCGTCGAGGACGCCTGCCGCCAGGGGCGCGACGGCGACGACCGCCAGGGGTCGCCCCCGCTGCGGGGCGACGCCGCGACGCCGCAGCGCGCCGGCCGCCGCGTCCCGCCACGCCGAACGGTCCCCGGGCGCCGCCGCGCCGCCGAGGTCGAACACCACCGCGCCGGCGCCCGACAGGAGCGCGCCGTCCATGGCGGCGTCGAGACCGGCGCCGCTGGCCTCGGGGCCGTCGCAGGGCAGCGTGAGGAGGGTGAACACGGGTCCGGCTCCTCGGCGGAGGTGCGCGGGAGGCCTAAGCCGTCCTGCTCGGGCCGACGTTGACGCGGGGGGCCGTGGCGATGCACAGGAGGTCGGCTTCGCGCCGCCCGCCCGGGATCGTCGCCCCCCCTATGGAGACACGATGAGCCGCGGCGATCCAGCGGAATCCGCGCTGAAGCGCCAGGCTTCCCGCTCCACCGACACGATGCCGGACCGATCCACGGCGCGGCTCGGGCTCCCGGGCGACGCCTCGACGGCGGCGCGGGTCGCCGCCGGGCTCGCGGCCGCGCTGCTCGGCTTCGGGCTGCCGGTGTTGATGGTCCTGGCCAACAAGTCCGCCCCCGCCACGCTCGGCGCTGCCGCGGTCGCCGCCAACGCCGCCGCGCTGCTGGCCGGCCGCGGCCCCGCCCTCCTCCGCCGCTACGCCGCCGCGCTCCGCTCGGCGCCGACGCTCATCGCCGTCGGCGTCCTGGCGATCTTCGCCCTCAGCTTCGCCTGGACGATCGACGCGCGGCTGACGGCGCGCGGCTTCGTCGAAGGCCTGCCGGAGCTCGCCTTCGCGCTCGGCCTCGCCGCGGCCTGGCCGCTGGTGGGGCGACGGACCGATGCGCGCTGGCTCGTGGCCGGCGTCGCCGTCGCCGGTTTGCTGATCCTGTTCGAACATGCGGCCGGCCTGCCGCTCCACGCCCTGCTGCGCGCGCGCGGCGAAGCGTGGGACCTGAAGCGCAGCGCCGTGCCCCCGCTCCTGCTGCTGTGGCCCGCCGCGGCGGTCCTGTGGCCGGCGCGCCGGTTCGCCGGCCTCGCCGGCCTCGTCGGCGCCGTGGCGGTCGGCATCGCGGCGTCGCATTCCGGCGCGCCGGGGGCGGCGCTGGCGGTCGGCGCCGCGCTCTTCGCCCTGGCGCTGGCGGCCCCGCGCGCCGCGCTCGGCGTCACGGCCATCGGGCTCGCCGCGCTGGTCGTGACGGCGCCCTGGACCGGTTCGATCCTGACGCGGGCCCTCCCGCCCGACACCCGGCAGGAGTTGCGCGAAGAACACGCCGAGCACAGGCTCGCCATCTGGACCGCCTTTCAACACCGCGGCTTCGATCGGCCGTGGCTCGGGCATGGCTTCGACGCGAGCTTCTCGGTCGCCGAAGCGCCCCGTCCAGGGGGCGACCCCGCCCCGGAAGACAGCGCTCGGATCGTCGGGTTCCACCCGCACGACGTCGTGCTGCAGTTCTGGATCGAACTCGGCGCGCTGGGCCTCGCCGCCGCGTCGCTGGTCTTCTGCTTCGTCGTGGGGCGGCTGCGAAACCGGAGGGGCGTGCCCCTGGCGTCGCGCCTCGGGCTGCTCGCCGCCGTCATGGGCGTCGGCCTAGTGGGCCTGAGCGCGTGGCAACCCTGGTGGATCGCGTCCGTGGCCGCCGCCCTGCTGTGGTTCGGCCGGGAAGAACCGCAGCCCTGAGCACCTGCCCGGGCTTCGCCCGGCTCGCGGCCGGCTTCGGGACGGCCCGAGGTCAGCGGGTCCGGCGCGCCGCTGCGCCCCACAGCGCGCGCGACAGGTCCTCGATGGAATAAGGCTTGCGCAGCAGCTCGAAGCCCGACGTGCCTTCCTGCGCCAGGACGTGGCTGTAGCCCGAGGTCAGGAGCACCGGCAGGCCGGGATGCCGCTCGGCGACGAGGCGCGCGAAGGTCACGCCGTCCATGCCCGGCATCACGACGTCCGAGAACACGACGTCGAAGCCCGCGGCGCCCCGCTCGAGCTCGGCCAGGCCCGCCGCGGCATCCATCACCAGGGTCGGGCCGTAGCCGAGTTCCGACAGCGTGCCCACCGCGAACGCCCCCACCTCCGCGTTGTCCTCGACGACGAGGACCCGCGTCCCGTGCCCCTCCGCGGGCCCCGGAAGGGCGGCGTCGGCGACGGCGGCCTGGCGCCCGACGTCGCCGACCCGCGGCAGGTAGAGCGTGAACACCGTGCCGGACCCGGGCTCGCTTTCGACGCCGATGTCGCCGCCCGACTGCTTGGCGAAGCCGAACACCTGGCTCAGCCCCAGCCCCGTCCCCTGGCCCACGCCCTTCGTGGTGAAAAAGGGCTCGAAGATGCGTTCGATGTCGGCGGGCCTGATGCCCGATCCCGTGTCGGACAGCGACACGGTGACGACGTCGCCCGGCAGGCGCGGGTGGCTGCGGAGCAACGGGATCTCGGACGCGGCCCCGACCGCGATCGTCAGCGTCCCCTGCCCGTCCATGGCGTCGCGGGCGTTGACGGCGAGGTTCACCAGGGCCGTGTCGAACTGGCTCGGATCGGCGCTGATGAGGCAGGGGTGGTCCGGCACCCGCAGGTCGACGCGGATGCGGGACCCCGTCAGCGTGCCCAGCATGTCGCGCAGGGCCGACACGCTGCCCACCGCGTCGAACACTTCCGGCCGAAGGGGCTGGCGGCGCGCGAAGGCCAGGAGCTGGCCCGTCAGCTTCGCGGCGCGGGCGGCCGTGTCGGAGATGGCGTCGACGTAGCGGCGGCGGCGCTCTTCGGACAGGTTCGGGCGCTTCAACAGGTCCACCGACGAGCGGATCACGGTCAGCAGGTTGTTGAAGTCGTGCGCCACGCCGCCGGTGAGCTGGCCCACGGCCTCCATCTTCTGCGATTGCCGCAGGCCGTCCTCGGCCGTGCGCTGCTCGGTCATGTCGCGGCCGCAGAACAGCACCAGGGGGTCGATGTCCTCGTCCACGCCGATCGGCGCGACGGCGACGTTGAGCACGATCGGCCGCCGGCCGCCGAAGCGGCGCTCGGCTTCGTAGCGGCCGTTTTCCCCGGTCGCGAGGCAGAAGCGCGCTTCACGCTCGATCATGTCCGCCGCGGCGGCGTCGACGAGATCGGACGGGAACCGTCCCACGACGGCCGCGCGGTCGAGGCCGTAGAGCGCTTCCGCGGCGGTGTTGAGGTCGGCGTAGACCAGCCTGCCGTCGGGGCGGAGCCGCATCAGGAACAGGGATTCGGGCGACGCATCGAAGGTGGCGCGGAACCTCGTCTCGCTCGACGCGAGGTCGCGCGTGCGCTCGGCGACGCGGGCTTCGAGCTCCGTGTTGGCCCCGCGCAGCAGGGCCTCGACGTCCTTCCGGTCGGTGACGTCGATGGCGCAGATGTAGAGGCCGTCCACGTGGCCTTCGTCCGTCAAGCGCGGCAGGTAGCGGATGTCGGCGAACCTGCGGCGGCCGTCGGGGAACGGCCAGTCCAGTTCGAGGCGAGACGCCGTGCCGCCGAGCGCGCGCTCGAAGGCGGCACGCCGCACCTCGAAGCTCACGCCTTCGGGGACGTCGCGGACCGAGCGGCCGACGATCTCGTCGGGCGCCACGGCGAACCAGTCCTGGTAGGTGCGGTTGGCGTAGCGGTAGACGAGGTCGCGGTCGACGAAGGCGATCAGCACCGGAAGGGCGTCGGTGACGAGCCGCAGCTCCGCTTCGCGCTCGCGCTGCCGCTTCGACGCCAGCACGTGGTCGGTGGTCTCGTTGGTGACGCAGAACAGCCCGCACACGCTGCCGTCCGCGTCGCGCAGCGGCGAATAGGAGAAGGTCCACCACGTCCGCTCGGGCTCGCCGCGGCGCGCCATCACGATCGGCATGTCGACGTGCCGGCTGGGCCGGCCGTCGAGGGCATCCTCCACCCAGGGGCGCACCGCGTCCCAGGCGTCGGGCCACAGCTCGGGCAGCGTGGTGCCGAGCGCCACCGGCAGCCGCGGGCCGAGCACCGGGCGGTAGGCGTCGTTGAAGAAAAAATGCAGCTCCGGCCCCCAGGCCAGGTACATGCTCTCGGGCGAGTCGAGGATCAGGTCCACCGCCGTCCGCAGGGGGGCGGGCCAGCCGGACGGCGGGCCGATGCGCGTGGTCGACCAGTCGAGGGCGCGCATCTCCGCCGCCGTGACGCCGCCCGCATGCGGAAAGCTCGGCCGGTCAGGCGGCATGACGGAGGGGGATGGTGGGCAGGGTCGGCACCCGTCCACGCTATACAGGCGAGCCCGCGCCGTGCCTACGGCGTTTCAGCCCCGTCCCAGGGCGGCGCGCAGCGGGGCGATCTCGGCCGGGAAGGTGCGCTCCACGATGGCGTCGACGACGTGTTCGGCATCCTCGGCGATGCGCGAGAAGCGTCCCGAGCCCCAGGAGTTGAGCCAGGGGAGGCCCACCACCATCAGCCCCGGCACGGCCGTCACGCCGCGCTCGTGCTCGGGATATCCGGCTCCGGTGAAGCAGGGCACGTCCATCCAGCTCCAGTCCGACCGGAAGCCCGTGCCCCAGACCACGGAAGCGATGCCGGCTTCGGCGAGGTCGAGGGAAAGAGGCTCGACCTGCGGCTCCCAGGCCGGCGCGTAGGCGGGCTCCGCCGGCGCGTCGATGCCGCGCTCGGCGATATGGCGGTCGATGAGGGCGCGGATGCCGAGGTAGACCTCGTCGGCGGCATCGAGCTTGGCGCGGAGGTCCGGCTCGAAGGTCAGGGCCGGGCCGCGGACGGCGGCGAGGCGGCCGTAAAGCTTCATGCCTTCGGCGGCGAAGCGGCGCAGGTCGATCTCGCGGCCCCCGTCCCGGCCCGTCATGTAGTGGTTGGCCTGACGGCGGACGAGCTTGCCCTTGGGATGGTCGGCCACCGTCATGGCATACTGGCCCATGTCGTCGAGCCAGCGGATGGCGTCCCGTCCCCGATAGCGACGCGGCGAGCGCGGCGCGCTGCCGACCGATACGTGGACCTGCCGCCCGGCGAGGTGCAGGTCTTCGGCGATCTGGCAGCCCGACTGCCCGGTGCCGACGACCAGCACGCCGCCCGGGGGGAGCTGTCCGGGGTTCTTGTATCCCGACGAATGGACCTGCACGATCCCGTCCGGCAGGCGTGCGGCCTCCGCCGGCAGGTTGGGCCGGTGGTAGGCGCCCGTCGCCACCACGACGTTGGACGCCGTGTAGCCGCCTTCCGTCGTGGCCAGGGCGAAGGTGCCGTCGGGCCGGCGGCTCAGCGCCGTGACGGCCACGCCTTCCCGGACCGGCGGCTTCACGGCGGCGGCGAAGCCCTCGACGTAGCGGACGATGTCGTCCTTGACCATGAAGCCGTCGGGGTCGGGCCCGGCATAGGGGTAGCCGGGCAGCTGGCATTGCCAGTTCGGCGTGACCAGGCAGAAGCTGTCCCACCGGTCGTCGCGCCAGGCGTGGCCGACGCTGTCGCGCTCGAGGACGAGGTGGTCGAGGCCCCGCCGCTTCAGGAAGTGGCTGACGGACAGGCCGGCCTGGCCGCCCCCGACCACGATGACCGGCAGGTGCGGGACGGAAAGCTTGTCCATGGGCGTCACTCTTCGAAGGCTTCGACCAGCACGGCGGCGTCGGGCGCGCGGGGCTGTCGGGCCGCGGCGGCCCGGATGTCGCGGAGCTGGCCCAGGGCGAGCGAACATGGAAAGCCGTAGCGGGCCTTCACCCGCTCGCTGGCGACCGTCAGGGCTTCCGCGGCCTTCGCCACGAAGGCGTCGACGGGGTAGCTTTGGCCGGGCACGAGGTAGTCCTTGATGACCAGCGACGGCGAATAGCAGCTGTCGCGGCTGCCGTCGGGCCACAGCACGGTGAAGCGCATCTCAGGCATGGGCGGCGATCCTCGGGCCGGACGGGACGGCGAGATGGGCCGCGTAATGGTCGAGGTGCCGGCGCGCGCTCGACGCCCAATCGAAGCGGGCCGCGACGGCGTGGCCGCGCGCCACCCGGGCGGCGCGGGCGCGCGGGTCGAGCGCGTCCTCCATCGCCCCGGCGATCGAGGCGACGTCGGTCGGCTCGGCCCAGGCGGCGTCGTCGGGCCCGAGATATTCCGTGAAGGGCGCGATGCGCGACACCACGACGGGCGTGCCGCAGGCCATGGCCTCGACCACGCTGAGCCCGAAGCCCTCCTGCAGGGACGGGAAGGCCAGCGCGTCGGCGACCCGGTACAGCGCCGGCACCTCGGCCTGCGGCACCGGCCCGGCCAGCACCACGGCCCCGCCCGGCCGCGCGCCGAGGTTCAGCCGCAGCAGCGCCTCGTCGCAGAGCCTCGCATAGGCCGAATGGTCGAGCACGGACGCGCCGCCCACGATCACGAGCTGCGCCCGGGGATGGCGGGCGCGGACCCGCGCGAAGGCCTCGATGATGCGCAGCGAGTTCTTGCGCGGTTCGCGACCGCCGACCGCCAGGAGGATGGGGCCTTCGCCGAGGCCGAGCCGGGCCCGCACGGCGGCGTCCGACGCGTCCGGCCGGGGCGAGAAGGCGCCGACGTCGACCCCGTTCGACACGCGCCCGGCGTCGACCCCGTAGCGGGCCCGCAGCAGCTCGACCCAGGTGTCGCTGACGCAGAGCGCCGTCCCGGCTTCGACGACCGCGCGGCGCTGGCGCGCCTCGACGCGGGGGTCGGAGAAGTGGTCGAGGTGATGCACGGTGCGGACGAAGGGCGGGATCAGCCCGGCCCCGTGGAGCTCCGCCAGGGCGCTGCCGCCGATGCCGTCATGCGCGTGGTACAGGTCGAAGGCCCGGTTCCCGGGGGCGCTGAACCAATCCCAATAGTCGGCGACGCGCTGTTCCACCATGTCGTGGGTCGAGCGGCTCTCGATGCGGCAGGCCGGCACCGACACCGTCGCGCAGGCGGCGGGCCGGAAGAAGCCAAGCCGCGCCGGGTCCGGGGCGTGGACCACGGCCTCGTGGCCCAGCGCCGTGAGGGCTTCCGCCAGCGACAGGCAGTGGCTGACGCCGCCGCGCGGGTTGGTGGAATGGGTGAGGATGGCGATGCGGAGCGGGCGGGTCATCCGACGGCCCCCGGGGCCGCCGAAAGGGCGCGAGCTGGCCGCGGGCCGCAGCCGATCAGCGGGGACTCGGAGAAGTCCCACACCGTGGCGACGTGCCGCCGGTCGGCGATGCGCAACGCGTGGCCGGCGTCCACGCCGCCGACCCGCGCCGCCGCGATCCCCCGCGCCGCGAAGCGCGCCAGCACGGCCGCGGTGTCTCCCGGTGCGACGCTCAGCAGGTATCCGTAGCTCGGGAAGCTCGCGAGCCAGCGGAAGGCGTCGACCCCGTCGGGCCGGGGCACGGCGTCGAGGTCCAGCGTGCCGCCCACCCCCGAGGCTTCGAACAGCATGCCGGCGGTGCCGACCGCGCCCGCCATCGAGATGTCCTTCGCGGCCCCGCAAAGGCCCGCTTCCGCGATGGCGGCCAGCACGTCGAGGTCGCCGCGCAGGCGCTCGGCCGGCGCCGCCGTGCTGGCGTCCCAGTTGGTCGACGTCGCGGACCGGTAAGCGCCGCGCAGGTCGACCGCCATCACGAGGTCGTGGCCCGGCCGCGCGTCGAAGCTCGTCATGAGCGTCGAGGCGCGGCCCAGCACCGCGACGGCGAGGCCGCCGCGCTCGGCCCGCGCGTTGGTGTGGCCGCCGACGACCGGCACGCGGTAGCGGGCAGCGCCGTCGCGCAGCCCCTGCAGCACCGGCACCGCCGAAGAATCGTCCGCCGCCCACAGCGCGTCCACCACCGCGACCGGCCGCCCGCCCATGGCGGCGACGTCGCTGAGGTTGACCATCACGCCGCAATAGCCGGCGAACCAGGGCTCCACCGCCACGAAGGCGTCGATGAACCCCTCGATGGCGAGGAGCAGCCAGCCGTCCCCGTCGGGGATCGCCGCGCAATCGTCCCCCACCCGCACGGCGGCCGCGTCGCCCAGCCCCAGCGCCGCGACGGCGCCGGCGATGTCGCGCTTCCCGTCCATCCCGCGCGACGTCCGGATGCGGGCCGCGAGGTCGTCGACGAGCCGGTCCATCAGGCCGCCACCCTGGCCAGCGCCGTGATGCCGGCGACCGGGTCGGCGAGCGGCGGATAGGCGGCGAGGTCGGCCTCCATCCGGTGGTGGGGCAGGCCGTGCAGCGCGACCTCGTCCAGCGTGCGCCAGGCGAGCTTGTGGAACAGGGGGGCGTTCTGCGCCTGCACGTGGGCGGTGAAGCGGCGGCAGCCGCGGGCGACGGCGGACGACACGGCGACGCGGATCAGCGCGGCGCCGAGCGCCCCGATGCGGCGGTGGTCGGCCGCGACGGCGAGGCGCGAGCCCATCCACAGACCCGGCTCGGGCTCGTGGATCCGCACCGTCCCGACGACGTCGCCGGAGGTCACCGCCAGCGTCGACACTGCCACGATGGGGATCGCGACCGCGTCGAGGGCGTCGCGGTCGTCGTTTCCGAAGAGGCCCTGCTCGACGCAGAACACGCGGCGGCGCAGCGCCGCGGCGTCGCGGAACTCCCACGGGCGGTCGGCGAACTTCACCGTGAAGCTCGGGGCCGTGAAGGGCCTTTCGAACGGGACGATCATGGCGCGCGCCCCCCGGGCCGGCGCTCGTAGGACGACAGCGCCGAACAGGCGCCGCACTTGGCGCAGCCCGCCTTGACGTCGCCGCTGCTCATCCCGGCGCGGCGCAGCATGGCCGACAGCGGCCCCAGGATCGCGTGCATGAAATCGGGGCTCGGGGACGGGTGGCTTTCCAGCGGCGTCCCCGAGATCGGCACGAAGGGCACCACGAAGGGGTAGACGCCCATCCCCACCAGCGTTTCGCACATCGACAGAACGGCGGCGGGCGCGTCGCCGAGGCCGGCCAGGATGTAGGTCGACACCTGCCCGCGGCCGAACACCGGCACGGCCGCCGCGAAGGCCGCCATGTAGCGCTCCAGCGGGACGGACGCCTTGCCGGGCATGATGCGGGCCCGCACGGCCGGCGTGACGGCTTCGAGGTGCATGCCGAGCGAATCGATGCCGGCGGCCTTCAGGCGGCCGAACCACAGGTCGTCGTCGGGCGGCTCGCACTGGCCCTGGATGGGCAGGTCGATGGCCGCCTTCACGGCGAAGGCGGATTCGGCCAGGATGGCGGCGCCGCGGTCCGAGGTGGCGGGCGTGCCGGTGGTCATCACCATGTGCTTGACGCCGTCGAGGAGCACGGCGGCGCGGGCCACCTCGGCGAGTTGCTCGGGCGTCTTGCGGGCGACGGTGCGCCCGGCCGCCAGCGACTGGCCGATGGCGCAGAACTGGCAGGTCTTGGTGCGGCTCCCGTAGCGGATGCAGGTCTGCAGCACGGTCGTGGCGAGCACGTCGCGGCCGTGCAGCACGGCGATCTGCGGATAGGGCACGCCGTCGAAGGTTTGCAGCTTGTAGAAGCGCGGCTGCACCGGGAAGGCGACGCGGCCCACGCCGACGCCGTCGCGCTCCACCGTGCTGATCCCGTCGTCCCCGGGTTTCCGGACCACGTAGGGGCTGTCGAAGGCCGCCGCGGTGTGGACGGGGATCATCACCGTCCGGCCGTCGATCGTCAGCGCCTTGTGGTCGGACGGGCCGGCGCCGCCGCGGCGGCTCCCGACGCCCGCGCTAGGGTCGAGCAGGCGCACCCCGAAGGACTGCAGCTCGTTGATCAGCCTCTCGGTCGACAGGGGAGGCGAGCCCGGCGACGGCGGGTGCGGCGAGCTCGGGCTGGCGTCGGTCATCGGGGGATCCGTCGGTGGGCCGGGGGGCGAACGGCACGGCCGCATGCAGGGGTCGTGCCTGTCGGTTGTCCAGGCTGAGGCTGAGGAGCTCGGGGCGGGCGTAGTGGCCGACCGAGTCCATCATGCGCTTGCGCTTGGTGATCACGGCCATGTCGAGGTCGGCGACGAGCACGCCTTCGCCGCCCCGCAGCGGTGGCGCGAGGTGGACGCCCTCGGGCGACACGATCGCGGTGCAGCAGCCGCCGCGCAGAGCGCCGCGCATGCGGTCGTCCGGGGTGATGGCCTCGATCTGGGCGTCGGTCAGCCAGCCGCAGGCGTTGACCACGAAGCAGCCGGCTTCGAGCGCGTGGTGGCGGATCGTCACCTCCATCTGGTCGGCGAAGATCTGGCCCACCATCGAGCCCGGGAACTGGGCGGCGTGGATTTCCTCGCCCTGCGCCATGAGGCTGTAGCGGGCGAGGGGGTTGTAGTGCTCCCAGCAGGCCAGCGCGCCGACGCGGCCGACCGCCGTGCCGGCGACCCGAAGGCCCGAACCGTCGCCCTGCCCCCAGATCATCCGCTCGTGGAAGGTGGGCGTGATCTTGCGCCGCCGCAGGGCCAGCGCGCCGTCGGCGTCGAACACCAGCTGGGCGTTGTACAGCGTTCCGCCGTCCCGCTCGGTGACGCCGAGCACCACCACCATGCCGTGGCGGCGCGCCGCCGCCGCCACGGCATCGCAGACCGGGCCCGGCACCACCACGGCCTCGTCGTAGAGGCGGACGTGCTCGGCGCCGGTGGTGGCGGGCGACTGGACGAAGGAGAAGTAGGGGTACCAGGGGACCAGCGTTTCGGGGAACACCGCAAAGGCGACGCCGTCCCGCGCCAGGGCGTCGATGGCGTCGAGCACCTTGTCGACGGTGCCGCCGGGTCGGTCGAGCACCGGCGCCATCTGCACGGCGGCGGCCCGGACGGTCCTCTTCTGGCTCATGAAACCCCCTCGATCGTGGGATGGCCGCCCAGGCCGCGCGGGCCGGGCGGCGACAGCGTCACAGCGTCCAGGTGTCGAGGATGAAGGCGCCGGCCTTGCGGTGCAGCAGGACGAGGTCGAGCGTGTCGAGCGGACCGATGGGTCGGATGCCCTCGATGAGCGACGCTTCGCCGTGGCCATAGAGCGCCTGGAGGGCGAAGCGGCAGCAGTAAACCTTGCCGCCCTCGCTCATGAACTTCGCGAGCTGGTTGTTGAAGTTCTGGTGGCCCGGGAAGGCGTCGTCGCCCAGCCGCGGGAAGCCGCGCTGCACGCCGAGCGTGACGCCGGGGCCGTAGAGCAGGATGGACGTTTCGAAGCCCTTGCGCAGCAGGCGGGTGGCTTGGAGCAGGTTCACCAGGCCGATCGAGCCCTCGAACGCGACCGTGTGGAAGGTGACGAGGGCTTTTTCGCCGGGTTCGGCCTTCACGTCCTCGAAAACCTTCTCCTCGTAGTCGACGAGAAAGTCGCCCTTCTTGTGATGCGGAATCTCGACTGCAGGCATATCGGCTCTCCCCAAGGCGACCCTGGCCCGGCCGCGCGGCCGGACACGAACCGGCGAAGCGCTGCGGTTCGACCAAGGATGTTCGCAAGCGCCGTGCCACCGCCCCCCGCCCGCACCGGCGCCGACAGCCGAGCCTCGAAATACAGTCAATCGACCGGTCAATATCGCGCGACGACTGGCGATGTTTTCAGCGCGGATGCCCGGTGATTCTCCACGCGAAGGCCACCCCTTGGGCGTGCGGAAAGAACAGGCACAGTCTTCGCCGCCGCCCCGCCGCCGGGGCGACCGTCGATCGGCGCGCCCTTTGCCACGGGGCGCCCGGGCGGAAACGCGGTCGGGGATGCGGGCTCGCGCGCGAACCGTGCGGCTGCGGCGCGAAACTTGCGATCAATGCTGCAATTGACCGCAGGACGGGATCAGGACCGTGCAGGCTCGCCCATGACCCTTTGGACGCCCGACCTCGCCAAGTTCGGCCGGCCGCATTACCGCGCCATCGCCGACGCCATCGCGGACGACATCGGGAGCGGACGCTTGTCGCCGAGCGACCGGCTGCCGCCGCAGCGCCGCCTGGCGGACGCGCTGGGGCTCAACTTTTCCACGGTGGCCCGCGGCTACGTGGAAGCGCAGCGGCGGGGGCTGATCGCGTCGCGGGTCGGCCAGGGCACGGTGGTGGCGGGCCCGCCCGCCGGCACGCGGGGGCGCGACGCCGCCGGCGGCCCCCGGCGGCCGGCCCTCGTCGACTTCTCCA
Organism: Lichenibacterium minor; assembly: GCF_004137685.1. Taxonomy (GTDB): domain Bacteria; phylum Pseudomonadota; class Alphaproteobacteria; order Rhizobiales; family Beijerinckiaceae; genus Lichenihabitans; species Lichenihabitans minor. The sequence goes on from NZ_QYBB01000003.1 coordinate 244,352, forward strand.
TGAACCTGCCGCCCGAGCCCGACGACCCGGACCTGCTCGGGCGCATGCGCGACGGCTTGGCGGCGGTGTCGGCCGACCTGACGAACCTGCTGCGCTACCAGGGCTTCGGCGGGGCGCGGGAGGACCGCGAGGCCGCGCTCGCCTGGCTGGCGCGCCGGGGGCTCGCGCCGGCGGCGAACCGGCTGCTGGTGTGCCCCGGGGCCCACAGCGCGCTGCTCGCGGTGCTGTCGACGCTGTGCCGCCCCGGCGACGCGGTGTGCTGCGAAGCTTTGACCTATCCCGGGGCGCGGTCCATCGCGGCGCATCTCGGGCTGGAGCTGATCGGCCTGCCGACGGACCGCGAGGGCATCGACGCCGCGGCCTTCGCGGCCACCTGCGCCAAGCACCGCCCGAAGGCGCTCTACCTGAACCCCACGCTGCTCAACCCCACCACCCAGACGGTGTCGCGCGCGCGGCGGGACGCCATCGTCGAGGTGGCGCGGCGCTATGCTGTGGCGATCGTCGAGGACGACGCCTACGGGGTGCTGCCGCCGTCCTCGCCCCCGCCCTTCGCCGCCCTGGCGCCGGAAACCACGTACCACGTCGCGGGGCTGTCCAAGTGCCTCGGCGCCGGCCTGCGCATCGCCTACCTGGTGGCGCCGAGCGCCCGCACCGCCCTGCCCGTCGCCGCCAGCCTGCGCGCCGCCACCGTGATGGCGTCGCCGATCACCGCCGCCCTCGCCACCCGCTGGATCACGGACGGGACGGCCGACGCCGTCCTGGGCTTCGTGCGCGCGGAGTCGATCGCCCGTCAGCGGCTGGCCGTGGCCGCCCTGCCGGCGGCGCGGGTGGAGGCCGACCCGCACGGGTTCCACGTCTGGATGCGCCTGCCGGACCCCTGGACCCGCTCCGCCTTCGCGTCGCAGGTGCGCTCGACCGGCATCGGCGTCGTGGCGAGCGACCCCTTCGTGGCGGCGGGCGCGGCGCCCGAAGCGGTGCGGATCTGCCTCGGCGGGCTGGCGAACCGCGACGACGTCGCCCATGCCCTCGACGTCATCGCCCACGCGCTCGACGAAGCGCCGGTCCTGTCGTCGGCCTTCATCTGACGGCGGCCGCGCGAGACCGCCGATCCGCCCGCCTGCCACGCCGCCCGGGCCTCGATCCGCGACCGGACCCGCCGGGCGCCGAAGCCCCACGACGGGGTCCCGTCGAGAACCCACGCGGCCGAAGCCGTCGCGGACGACGGCGGCGGTGACGGGATCGGGGTGAGGCGCGACGGGGCGCGACGTGCCGCCGCCGAAGCCCAATCGCCCTCGACCCCGCCCGACGCTTCCGCCCGGGGTTGTGACGGCGGGGCGAATCCCCGATACGGGACGGATGCCGCTCCCCCCTCGCCGCCGCCGCACGTTCCGGCGCAGCCTCCGCCTCCGCGCCCTGCGCATCTGGCTGCCACGCGTCCGGCGGCGCTCCTTCTTCCTGTTCGGCGGCATCGCGGTGGGCGGGCTCGCGGTCGCGATGGCGCTGCTGGCCGACAAGGCCCAGGCGCTCTTCGCCGCCGCCGCCGACCGCGCCCCCTCCGCGCCCTTCCTGGTGACGCCGCTCGGCTTCGCCTTGTCGGCGTGGCTGGCGCGGCGCTATTTCCCCAACTCGGGCGGCAGCGGCATCCCGCAGGTGATCGCCGCCCACCAGATCGCCGATCCGGCGCAGCGCCAGCCGCTGGTCAGCCTGAAGGTCGCCTTCGGCAAAATCCTGCTCCTGCTGCTCGGCCTCGCCTGCGGGGCTTCGACGGGGCGCGAAGGCCCCACCGTGCAGGTCGGCGCTTCGGTCATGTACGCGCTGGGCCGGCTGGCGCCGCACCGGCAGCCGGGGCTGCTCATCGCCGGCTCGGCCGCCGGCATCGCGGCGGCCTTCAACGCGCCGCTCGCCGGCATCATCTTCGGCATCGAGGAGATGAGCCGCTCCTTCGAGGAGCGCACCAGCGGCCTCATCCTCGGCACCGTCATCGCGGCCGGCCTCACCTCGCTGGCCCTGGTGAAGAACTACACCTATTTCGGCGTCACCGCGGACGAGATGCCCTTCGGCGCCGAATGGTTGGCGGTGCCGGTCATCGCGGCGGCGGGCGGGCTGTTCGGCGGCATCTTCAGCCGCATCCTCATCGCGGCCGGGCGCGGCTTCCCCGGGGCCGTGGGGGCCGCCATCAAGGCACGGCCGGTGCTGTTCGCGGCGCTGTGCGGGCTCGGCGTGGCGCTGTGCGGCGCCGGCGCGGCCAACAGCGTCTTCGGCACCGGCTACGACCAGGCCAAGGCCATCCTCTACGGCACTTCGTCCCTGCCCGCGAGCTTCGGGCCGATGAAGTTCCTCGCCACCGTGCTGTCCTCGATCAGCGGCATCCCGGGCGGCATCTTCGCGCCGTCGCTCGCGGTCGGCGCGGGGCTGGCGGCCGACCTGCACGGGCTGCTGCCGATGACGCCGATCGGCGTGCTGACGATCCTCGGCATGGTGAGCTACCTGTCGGGCGTCGTGCAGGCGCCCATCACCTCCTTCGTCATCGTCGACGAGATGACCCAGAACCACGGCCTCGTGATCCCCATCATGATCTGCGCCATCATCGCCAACGCGGTGTCGAAGAGCGTCCATCCGCACGGCGTCTACCATTCCCTGTCACGCAACTTCATGCCGGTGCCGGTGGCCGGGCCGTCGCGCGACGGCGGGGCCGCGCGGGCGACGGGGCATTGAGGGGGCACGGCGCCGGCATCGCGCTGTATTCGCTCGGGGTGCTGCTCTTCGCCGTCAACGACGCGCTCGGGAAGTGGCTGGTGGGCCCCTACGGCGTGCCGGAAGTGTTGGCGCTGCGCAGCATCGGCGCCGCGGCCGTCCTGGTGCCGCTGGTGCTGTGGCGGCGGCCCGACCTCGACATCCGCGACCAGTGGCGGCCGCACGCGCTGCGCATCGCCTGCGCGGTGGTGGACAGCTTCGCCTTCTACTTCGCCAGCCGCGCCCTGCCGCTGGCCGACGTGATGTGCTTCTACCTGGCGGCGCCGCTGATCATCACGGCGCTGTCCGCCCTCGCCCTGGGCGAGCCGGTGGGGCGGTTCCGCTGGAGCGCGGTGGGCGTCGGGTTCCTCGGCGTCGTCGTGGCCCTGCGCCCGTCCGGCGCGTCCTTCTCGGCGCCGGCCCTGGTGGCGATCCTGGGCGCCACCGCCTTCGCGGGGTCCATCGCGGTCACGCGGCGGCTGCGCCGCACCGACTGGCTGACGCTGACGGCCTGGCAGTACCTCGGCACGGGCCTCTTCGGCGCGGCGATGCTGCCGACCGGCTGGGTGGCGCCCTCCGCCGCCGACTTCGGCCTGATGGCCCTGGTGGGCGCCGTGTCGATGAGCTGCTTCGTGTGCATCACCCGCGCGCTGGCGCTGGCGCCGGCGTCGCTCCTGGCGCCCTTCCAATATGCCTCGATCGTGTGGGCGGCACTGATGGGCTACGCGGTGTGGGGCGACGTCCCGGGGCCGAGCGTGGTCCTGGGCGCGGCCGTGATCGTCGCCTCGGGGCTCGTCGTGCTGGCGCGCGAACGGATGCGCGGCCTGCGGGTGGCCGACGGGGTGGCGCCCGTGCCGTGAGGGCCCGGGCCGCGCGCGTCGCGGCCGGCCGCGCAGGCTTTGCAGCCCGCCCCGCCGGCCCCATATTCGACCCATGCCGAAGAGCCGCACGACCGCCGACACGATCGAAGCCCCCGCCCGCAAGCCGGGCCGGCCCAAGGCCGTCGCGACGTCGGCGGCCAAGCCCGACGCCGCGGCGCCCGGCGCCAAGCCGGCCCGCCGCGGCGCCGCCCCCAAGGCGGGCCGGCCGGACCTCGTGCCGCTCGACGAGCACCTCGCCGCCCTGCTGAACCCCGCCCTCAACGAACCCCGCGCCCCCGCCGCCGTGGCGGACCGCGACGCCACGCGGGGCGGCTTCGCCGAAGCCCCGCAGGCGCGGTTCGAGCCGGCTCCCGCCCCCCAGGGACAGGGCGACGGCGGCGGGACGATCCAGCTCGCCCGCGGCGTGACGGGCGCCGCCGCCACGGCGGACGTGCTGGAGCGCCTGCTGAAGAGCGGCGACGTGCGCCTCAACGCCCGCCCCTGGGTGCCGCACCGCCCCGCCCGGCCCGACAAGTCGGAAGGCGGCATCACCTTCAAGATCCAGAGCGAATACGAGCCGAAGGGCGACCAGCCGACCGCCATCCGCGAGCTGGTGGCCGGCGTGAAGGGGTCCGAGCGCGACCAGGTGCTCCTCGGCGTCACGGGCTCGGGCAAGACGTTCACCATGGCGCAGGTAATCGCCGAAACCAACCGCCCCGCCCTCATCCTCGCCCCCAACAAGACCCTGGCGGCCCAGCTCTACGGCGAGTTCAAGAGCTTCTTCCCCGACAACGCGGTGGAATACTTCGTTTCCTACTACGACTACTACCAGCCGGAGGCCTACGTGCCGCGGTCGGACACCTACATCGAGAAGGAATCGACGATCAACGAGCAGATCGACCGGATGCGCCACGCCGCCACCCGGTCGCTGCTGGAGCGCGACGACGTCATCATCGTCGCCTCCGTGTCCTGCATCTACGGCATCGGCTCGGTGGAAACCTACACCGCCATGACGTTCACGGTGAGCGTCGGCGACAAGATCGACCAGCGCCAGCTCATCGCCGACCTCGTGGCGCTGCAATACAAGCGCACGCCCGACTTCACCCGCGGCAACTTTCGCGTCCGCGGAGACACGGTGGAGCTGTTCCCGGCCCATTACGAGGACCGCGGCTGGCGTTTCTCCTTCTTCGGCGACGAGATCGAATCCATTCAGGAGTTCGACCCGCTCACCGGCAAGAAGACCAACGACCTCAAGTTCGCCAAGGTCTATGCCAACTCGCATTACGTGACGCCGCGGCCGACCCTGATCCAGAGCATCAAGGCCATCAAGGCCGAGCTGAAGGAGCGGCTGGAGCAGTTGTTCGCTCAAGGGAGGCTCCTGGAAGCGCAGCGGCTGGAACAGCGCACGCTGTTCGACCTCGAGATGCTGGAAGCCACGGGCGTGTGCCAGGGCATCGAGAACTATTCGCGCTACCTCACCGGGCGCCAGCCGGGCGAGCCACCGCCGACGCTGTTCGAATACCTGCCCGACAATGCCCTGGTGTTCACCGACGAGAGCCACGTCACGGTCCCGCAGATCGGCGGCATGTACAAGGGCGACTTCCGCCGCAAGGCGACGCTGGCGGAATACGGCTTCCGCCTGCCCTCCTGCCTCGACAACCGGCCGCTGCGCTTCGAGGAATGGGACGCCATGCGGCCCCAGACCGTGCACGTTTCGGCGACGCCGGGGCCGTGGGAGATCGAGCGGGCGCAGGGCGTCTTCGTCGAGCAGGTGATCCGCCCGACGGGGCTGATCGACCCGCCCGTCGAAGTCCGCCCCGCCCGCACCCAGGTCGACGACGTGCTGGGCGAGATCCGCGACACCGCCGCCAAGGGCTTCCGCTGCCTCGTCACCGTGCTGACCAAGCGCATGGCCGAGGACCTGACCGAGTACCTCCACGACAACAACGTGAAGGTCCGCTACATGCACTCGGACATCGACACGATCGAGCGCATCGAGATCATCCGCGACCTGCGCCTCGGCACCTTCGACGTGCTGGTCGGCATCAACCTGCTGCGCGAAGGGCTCGACATCCCGGAATGCGCCTTCGTGGGCATCCTCGACGCCGACAAGGAGGGTTTCCTGCGCTCCGAAACGTCGCTGATCCAGACGATCGGCCGCGCGGCCCGCAACGTCGAGGGCAAGGTGGTGCTCTACGCCGACAACGTGACGGGCTCGATGGAGCGCGCCATGGCGGAAACCAAGCGCCGCCGCGCCCGGCAGGAGGCCTACAACACCGAGCACGGCATCACGCCCGCCACCATCAAGCGCGGCATCTCGGACATCCTGCAGAGCGTCTACGAGGCCGACCACGTCACGGTGGACACCGGCATGGCGGCGCCCGAGGCCCTGATGGGCCACAACCTCAAGGCCGCCATCGCGGACATCGAGAAGCGCATGCGCTCGGCGGCGGCGAACCTCGAGTTCGAGGAGGCGGCCCGCCTCCGCGACGAGCTGAAGCGGCTGGAAGCCACCGACCTGATGATCGGCGCCGACCCGATGGCGCGCCAGGCCGACGTGGAGCGCGAAGCGGGGCGGTACGCGGGCGAGCGCTCTTACGGCAGCGCCGCGAACCTGCCGGCCGGGACGGGACGGTCGAGCGCCGGGCGCGCGGGGGCGGTGCCGTCGGGGAGCGCGCGCGGGGCCGCGATGGCGCGCTCCGCCGCGGCGGGCGGGCCGCGAAAGCCGCGCGACGCCGACATGGGGCCGCACAATCTCGGGGGCGGCGAGGCGGGGCCGGCGCGGGGCGGTGCCGACGCACGCGCCGGCGCGGGGCGGGCGCGCAAGCCCGGGCTCAACGAGATGGGGCCAGGGCGCGAGGAAGCGCCGGCCGCGGCCGACGGCTTCGTGCGGCCGGAGAAGCCCGACCCGGGGGTGAGCAACTGGCGGAAGGGACGGGGGCGGCGCTGATCCGATACGACCGCCGCCCCTCGCTCAGGGCCTGCCCGAGTGGTTCATGCCGTCATCACCGCGGCTGGCCTGGGATCGACGGGAGCTTCGAGGCTCGCCCTCGCGGCGACGCCGGCCGAGCGTCCCGCGGGGACTTCGATGATCCCGGCCCGGTCGACCAGGAGAGCGCCCGTACGCCGGAGGGCACCCGCAGGGACGCGCCCCCGGTCACCTCGCGAAGATCGGCTTGAAGCCCCTGGCTTCCTGATCACGCTCGGCGGCGCGACGATGATGCCGCGAACGCACCGTCGAGCAGGCATAGGCGAAGGCCCGAACGATCTGCCTCGCCTGTCGTGGGCACTTCCCGACAGTCCCGGTCCTGCACGTTGCCAAGCGCCGCATGTACGGACTCCCCGCTCCACCTTTGCGCATACCGACCAGCCTCGACCATCAGTCGCGAAAAGCAGATTCGGCCAGCAAGGCCACTCGAACAGGCTCCGAGAGCGAGCGTCCCCGTCGCGGTCCCCCTCATGGGCGGAGCCACCAATGGGGCGCGGTTCCTGTCCTATGTCGCCGACGCCCTCGTGCCTGCGCTCACGCCGGTTGACGCGGTCGTCATGGACAACCTCGCCGCCCACGAGGCGCCCGGCATACGGTCGGCGATGGAGGCGGCGGGATCGCACCCGCGCTGCCGTCTCGCCTCTAGCCCCGACTTCAACCGCATTGATAGCGCCTTCGCCAAGCCCAGAGCACCGTTGTGGTCGGCGGCGGCCCGTTCCGTCCATGACCTGTGAGCCGCCATCCAAAGGGCGTTCACGCCTTTCAAACCCGAAGGGTACCGTAACGACCTCACCGCCGCTGGCTAGTGCATCGATCCATTCAGAAGGTACAAGGGATCGCCTCAATGAGAGCCCATAGGACGGCGCACCATCTGTCTGCATCAGTGTACTAGGATGTGCGCGACGCAGCCTGAACGACAACAGCGCTACCGCTTCTTGCCCAACTCGGCGGCAATATCCTTCGTCAACCGACCGACCTTCCGATGCGCCGCCGTCAGCTGGTCCTGCGTCACGCCCCATCGCTTCATCCAGAACTCGACAGCCTTGCGTTCCGACGTAATTGCTCACGAGGTCGTGCTGCCGTTCAGGCCGGCACGGCGATTGGCTGGCCTCGCAGCGTGAGGCGGATGGCA
>NZ_QYBB01000040.1 GCF_004137685.1 Lichenibacterium minor
CCTTCATCTGGACCGCCTCAGCCGCCAGCGTCATGGCCAAGCTCAGGGTGCATCAAACGAATGACTCAGAGCACTAGAACGCGGGTATTCGCGCTTCACCACCTCCGATGCGGCAGCCGTCGCCGGGGTCTCGCGGGGCGCGCTGACGCATCACTTCGCCAACAAGGAAGATCTCGTCGTCCGTTCCGTGGCGCATGATCTCGGCGCCGTGACGGAAGGGCTGCGGGGCTTCCTGGTCGAGGGCGCCGGCCGCCGGCGAGGGCCTGACGAGATCGTCGATCACCTGTGGGGCCTGATGGCGGGAGGCCTGTTCTACGTCACTATGGAATACCTGCCCGAGGCGCGCCACAACGCCCCGTTCCGGGAACGCCTGCTGCCTGTCGTGCAGGAGTTCCACGCGGCGCTCGATGCGCTCTGGCTGTCCGTGTCGGACGCCCACGGGCTCGATCCCCTCGAGGCACGGGTCACCCTCAACGCCACGCTCTGCCTGATGCGCGGGATGGTGGCACAGAGCGTGCTCAGGCCCGACGAGGACTATTTCGCGTCGATGCTCGACCACTGGAAGGCGCATCTGCTCGCCCTCTTCGCCGCGCCGTCCGGCCCGCGTGCCGCTCTCGACCGCCGTCCCGCTTCCCCGCCCATGTCCTGAGTCCGGAGGTTTCCGTGCACGACCTTTCGTCCCGCATCGAACGGCTGCCCTTCGGCAGTTTCCACCGGCAGCTCCTGCTGATGGGCGGCCTCGGCTACACGTTCGACGGCCTCGATGCCGCCGTGGTGTCCTTCGTGCTGCCGGTGCTGCGCCCTCTGTGGTCGCTGTCGAGCGTCCAGGTCGGCTTCCTCGGCAGCGGGACCTACATCGGCTATCTTTTCGGCGCCCTCTTCGCGGGCCTGCTCGGCGACCGCATCGGGCGTCGTGCCGTGATGGTCTGGGCACTCGTCCTTTACTGCGCGGCTTCGCTCGTCAGCGCCTTCGCCCAGGATTGGACGTTCTTTCTCGGGTGTCGCATCGTGGCGGGCGTGGGCACGGGCGCCGAATCCGCCATTGTGGCGCCCTTCCTCGCCGAGTTCGTCGCCGCGCGTTACCGTGGCCGCTTCACCGGTTCGCTCGCCGGCTTCTTCTCCTTCGGCTTCTTCGGCGCCGCCCTGCTGGGCTATTTCGTCATCCCCGCCGCACCGGAGGCTTGGCGCTGGGTGCTGGTGCTCACGGCGACGCCGGTGATCATGCTGCTCTGGTGGCGGCGTGCCTTGCCCGAGTCGCCCCGCTGGCTCGCCGGTGTGGGCCGCACCGCGGAGACCGAGGCGGTCGTCGCCCGCATGGAGGACGACGCCCGCCGCGCCGGCCACGTGCTACCGGCCGCGGTGCCGGTTCCCGCGACGGCGATGCCGCCCCTCGGCTCCGTGGCGGGGCAACTCGCCGCCCTGTGGCGGCCGGGCCTCGCCCGGATCACGGCGATGAGCTGGATCATGTGGCTGTCGATCACCTTCAGCTATTACGCCTTCTTCACCTGGATCCCGAGCCTCCTCGTCGAGAGCGGCATGACGGTGACGAAGAGCTTCGGCTATTCCATCGCGATCTTCGCCGCCCAGATCCCGGGCTACTTCTCGGCCGCTTGGCTCAACGAGCGGATCGGGCGGCAGGCCACCATCGCGTCCTACATGGTGCTGGGCGGCCTGTCGGCGGTCGCGCTGGCGGTGAGCCATTCGGACGGCACCGTGACGGCGGCGGGCATCTGCCTGTCCTTCTTCATGAACGGCACCTACGCGGGCATCTACGCCTACACGCCGGAAATCTTCCCCACCGCGGTCCGGGCCACCGGGATGGGAACCGCGTCCTCGATCGGGCGCATCGGCGCCATCGCGTCGCCCCTGCTGGTCGGCTGGCTTTACCCGAACTTCGGCTTCGCGGGCGTGTTCGGCACGACCACGTTGGTGCTTCTCGCCGGCGCGCTCGCCGTCATGCTGATGGGCGTCTCGACCCGCAACCGCTCGCTCGAGGAGATCACCGCCGACGAACTGGCTCCGGGCAGCGCAGCCCCGGCCCGCGGCACAGCCTGATCCGGCCCGAAGGAGAACCCTCATGCAGACCCTGTTCCTCAACGCCGCCGTCACCGATGCCACCCGGGCCGAGCCGCGCATGGGCAACGTCCTCGTCGAGGACGGCGTGATCCGCGACGTGGACGCCCGCGCCGGCACGGCGGAAGGGCGGAACGTCATCGACCTGCGCGGCCGCACCCTGATGCCGGGCCTCGTCGACAGCCACGTCCATGTCGTGGCCTCGACGATGGACCTCACCATGAACGCCCAGTTGCCCGACGCGCTGGCCGTCCTGCGCTCCCTGCCCATCATGAAGGGCATGCTCGACCGCGGCTTCACCACGGTGCGCGACGTCGGTGGCGCGCCGCCGGCGCTGTCCGACGCCATCGCCGAGGGGCTGATCGCGGCCCCGCGCGTCGTGGCCTGCGGCAAGGCGCTGTCGAAGACCGGCGGCCACGCCGACAACCGCCCGCGTCACGACACACACGACGCGACGCGCTGGGGCCGCAACTACGGGGCGCTCGGCCGCGTCGCCGACGGCGTCGACGAGGTGCGCCGCGCCTGCCGCCAGGAGCTGCGCCAGGGCGCGCGCTTCATCAAGGTCATGGCCAACGGCGGCGTGTCGAGCCCCACCGACCCGATCGCCTGGCAGGGCTACTCGGTGTCGGAGCTCACCGCCATCGTCGAGGAAGCGCGGGACGCGCAGACCTACGTGTCGGCCCATCTCTACACCGCCGACGCCATCGTCCGTGCCTTGAACTGCGGCGTGCACTCGCTGGAGCATTGCAACAACATCGACGTCGAGGCGGCCAGGATGGCGGCCGAGCACGGCGCCGTGGCGGTGCCGACGCTCGTCACCTACGAGGCCCTCGCCGAAGACGGGGAAGCGCTGGGGCTCGCGCCGGTGTCGATCGCCAAGATCGAGGCGGTGCGAGCGAACGGCCTCGGCTCGCTGTCGATCCTGCGCGAGGCCGGCGTCACCATGGCCTACGGCACCGACCTGCTCGGCGAGGCTCACGGACGGCAGAACCAGGAGTTCGCCATCCGGTCACGCGTGCTGCCGTCCGCCGAGATCTTCGCCAGCGCCACGACCGTGGGGGCGAAGCTTTGCGGACTGGCGGGGCAGATCGGTGTCGTGGCGACCAGGCGCCGCCGCATCAGCCCGCCCGGCGCGTCCATGACGTTGCGCAGGAACTCGCGCCGCCGCTCCTCCTCGATGCTGGTCGACGCGCGTCCTGGCTCGAACGGCTCGCCCGATCCGCCGATCGCCTGTATCATCAGGTCACGATCGATCAGCTGTATGTCGGGGACACCCGCGCGCCCTACGTCGTCGAGCCCCCCGCCCGAGGCGACCGGCGCACCTGCAGGGTGCGCTGCGTCTCTGTCCCACCGATCCATTCCGCACTTCCCTCCGCCCGGGGCCATACTCGACCCCTCCTGCACGGGAAGACCCTCTCAACCAACACGTGTTGACGAGCTTGAACGATGCCGCGTCCGCCCCGTGTGTGGCTAGATTTATCCGACGTCATAGCTGCTGATCCGTCGAGCGTGCAGGCAGGTCATTATTCACCCCTGCCGCCGGTGTCATCGCGTCCGCCCCGTTCCCCGCGCGATCGTGTTGTCTCGCGGATGAACGCGTTCCGCAGATCTGGGAGCGCGCTGAAGCCCATATTCTCGGCTTCGCGCAGGACAGCCTCCACTCGGCTCGACATGTCCACGCGATCGATTCTGACAGGACTTCTTTGACCGAAGCACGTAAAGCACTCCTCAGATATCAGGCGCTTGAGGTTTTGAGGGTCTACCTGCGCCAGCTCGGCCAAGCGTTCCCCACGGTTCCTCGACAAAGCCCCGGAGGCCGCCAGAACGACGGCGTACTGCACGACTAGGCGACGACGGACCTGCGCGTCCGGTTCGTGGCGTAGATCCTCCCCTTTGTCGCGTGAGCCCGCGAGACCGTCGCTGGACGCCAGCGGACGGTCGACCGATGGCGGGACCTCGACCGAGTGCGCCGCCGAGCTGACCGGTCCGGGGACCATGGCCTGCTGCGCCGTCCTAGACGGGGGCGCGGCGGCCGTCGCGGAGCCGGGCGGCGGCCGGACGGCGGCGACGTCGAGCTTTCCCGTCCTGCTGCCGTTCGGTGGCCCGCCCTCGCCCTCCCGAGGCGACGGTGCCGGCCTCGTCTGCACCGGCACCGGAGGTCGCGGTGGGCCGCTCGCGACCTGAGCGGCGCCCGTATGAGCGACGGCCGTTCGCGGCGGCCCAGCGTCGACCTTCTGCCCCTCCGTCTCGCGGGGCGACGGGGCGGTTATGGCGAACGAGCCAGTTGCGACGATCGTCTCTCTGGGGGAGGCGGTCACGCCGTCGTTCGGCTCGACATCTGCGACCATCATCGGCTCTGGCAGGAGCCTCGCTCGCGGGGCGCGAATGCCCCCGTGAGGCTTGGGGTGATCGGTCGCGAGCGTCCTCACTAGGCGCTGGATGGCGACGTCCTGCCGTCCGGGGTCGGGCTCGTCCGCGACGATCGTCCGGATCAGCGCGGACCAGCCAGCCGCTTTCGCAAGAGAGCCACCGCTCGCATCTTCGGGGCGTTGCCGGGCTCGCTCCAAGCGGGATTCGAGGCTCGACAGGATCCGGCCTCGGCGCCTCGGGCGGTCCGTCGCCCCCCGCCCGGCTTGCCCGGCCGGCTCTCGCGCGCGCCTCTTGCGTGCTTTCGTCGGGGCACCCGTCGAGCCGGCGCTCGCTGGCAGACGTACATCCGGGAGAGTCGTATGATCCGCCGATGTCGCCGCGCCCGCTTCGGCTCGCGGCGTCCGGGCCTCGGCCTGAGCCTGCGGCGTAACGCTTCGCACCGACCCGGCGACGGAGGCAGGGCCGCGAGTCGGCCCGTCCGCCAGCGTCCCCCGACCGTCCCGCCGCGCGAGAGGCGCCCGGACAATGTCGCGGGCGGTCTGCCATTCCTCCCGCAGGGACCGAAGCCGCTCCGTAGCGACCCTCGCCGCATCGTCGAGCGCGCGGCGTTCCTGTGATGTCAGCGCTGTCTCGACGGCCATCAGCGGCCGGATGACGGCGAGTTCCACCATGACCGACAGGATGGCCAGGACGAGGCCTCGATTTTGGAGCCGTCGGTTGCGCCATCTGAGATCGCGGAGCGCAGCCATGTCGGCCCGATGCCGTGCCATCACCCGATCGACTTCGGCGTGACGCGTGCGCCAGACGTCGTCGAGATCACGCTTCAGCTGCGCCAGGGCGGCGCTCCGGATCTGACGATAGGCGGCCATCTCGGCGCGGTCGCTGACCCCCTTCACGTGGGCACGGTGCTCCGGTCGCTCATAGAGCCAGGCGGTGGCACTCGGTGAGAAGGCGCGATCCAGTGCACCCTCGATCGCGACGTCGCCGGACAGACCACTTGTCGCTCGACCCGCGCGGAGCACTCGGCCCGTCTCGTGCCGGTCATAGCCGCCGGCATGCAGGCGAAGGGCGACCTGCCGTGACAACTCATCGTCGGAAGGTCGCGACAGACCCTTGTCGCGATCTCTTGTCAGGATGCGGCCGGCGTGGGCCTGCCAGAGTGCACGGGCGAGCGTGTCCGACTTCGCGACCGCGCGCGGTCCCGCATGGACGTCCGGTGCGGGTGCGGACGGGATGGTCGGACGATCTCGGTGCGGGCTGAGGCTGCCGCCGTGCTGTGGCCGGACGAACCTCGTCGTCGCGATGTCGGGCAGCCAGTCGACGACACCGGCGGGAGAACGTGTCGGCGACGGTCGCGCCGGGGTGAACGAGGACGAGGCGGCCGCCTCGTTGCGCCCGTCCCGGCTGCGCCGCCGCTCGGCGCGGGCGTTAGCGTCCTCATCCCGCCATATCGCGACCCATCTCGCGAGCTCCGCCGACATGGGCGGATCTGCTTGTGGCACCTGGGCCTCGCCTCCCACGCCTTCCGTCGACGCGCGCCGGAGCGCCTCGACCTCGATGCCCGCCATGCCGGCGAGGGCTTGCTCGCGGTCGGCCTTGAGCCGATGAGTGGCCCGGAGTGCCCTATGGACCGCGATCACCGGGGCGGCATCGATTTTCGGCGTGGGCGCGTCGCGATCGGGGTCGACCCGTCGCGCAGGACGGCCGTGCGAAGCTCCGCCGTCACCATCCTGTGCTGATCGACGTCCTGGAGCGGGAGATCGCGGCGAAACGGCTTTCTCCGACCCCGGCTCAACGCCCGGCACCGCCGGCACGGCATCGGGTGTGGACCGTCGCATCCCCCGAGCGGGTTCCGCAGCCGCGGTCACGGTGGAGGCTCGTGACCGGCCGGTTATCTCGGCCCCGAGGGCGGCGGCGCGGCGGTGCAGCTCGAGGTCGCGCTCGCGCCGCCAGTCCGCGCGCGCCCGTCGCTTCTGCCATTCGATTTCGCTGCGGGTGACGTGGGCGACGGGACGGATCGCCAGGCCACGGCGGGCGTAGGAGCGGTGATCGACCGCCATGTCGCCGCTGGCTTGGCGCATCCGCTCGGCCCAGTCCGCGCGCAGGGCTTCGATGGTCGGGCCGAGTAACCCCTCGAGAAGGCGCTTTCCGTCGTGCTTTTCCGAAACCGCGTCGAGCTCGCGGCACTTTCGGCCGAGCTTCCCACGATCGACGATCCTGGTGCCGACGTGCAGGTGCAGGTGGTCGGGTGCGCCATTCACGTTGTGCACGCGGCCTTCCAACGGCACATTCAACCGGTCGGACAGGAAGCGGGCGTGCTCCCAGGCAGCCCTGCCGGCCGCCTCGGCCGACAGGCCATAGCGGAACGAAAGAATCATGTGCGTGCCCACGCGCGGAAGACGGCCACCGTAGCACCGGTAGGTGCGGTCTTTCTTGCGTTCACGAGCGTCGAGCAAGCGGGCGAGCGCCGCGCCCGTGTCGACCGGCAGGCCGCGCGTGATGAGGACATGCGCCCCGAGTTCACCGTCGCTCGCGCCTTCGGCCCGGTTAATGTAGTCCGACGTCGCCAGACCGGCCCCGTGCGAGGACCTTTCCCCATCACGACCCAGCGGGTGCTTCCCGGACGCTTTGGCGAACGCGCCGATGCGGTTGATGTAGTTCGACGTTCCGAGGCCGGCGATCGAGCCCTCCTCGGCGACGATCCAACGGGCATTGTAGTGGAAGAAGCCCCTGACGCCGGTCGACAGCGCTGGTCCGCTCTGCGGATCGGCGCTCCTCGACCCAGCATGCGCCACGTCCGTCACCCCTGCAATTTTCCGCACGGAAAATTGCGTAAGCGGGCCATCGGTGTCGACAAAGGTGTTTTCACGCTGCTGCGCCGAGCCATGAAGTGGAGCCCTCCGGACGATCAGGGGTGCTTACGTCCTACCATATGACAGGTGTCATCGCGATACATTGTCGATGCGACAGCATCGCAGATGTCATCGGAGCTGCGATCACCCATGATTTGCTCATGGCGGCTCATATTATGGCGGACTGTCAACCGGAAAATTCCAAAAGTGACGTAATTTCACGATGCGGTTCCTGCTGTTTTTGGCCTTGCGGTGCTGTTCTTCTCGGAAAACACCTCTAAACTTGTGACATCGGTGATGGGCACCGAGGACGTCGACGACCTCCCGAACCGGCGAGGTATCGCAAGGATTAACGAGGTGCGAGAATGCGATATTCCATTCCAGGCATGCCGATAGAACTCCAGAAGGCCGTGGGGCGCATCGGCCACGCTGTTGCTGCCCTGCCCGACAAGCACCGGGATCCCGTGATCGACGCGATCCTCGACGCCTTGGCGGCCGCTCACTCCGATCGCGAAACGACGGCGTACGAGCGCGGCCTGCTGCCGCAACTCCGCGAGCGGATGCTCTCGGCGCTCGCGGCTTCACCGCTGCACCTCAAACTCGACCATGACGAAGAACTCGCGGAAGTTGCAGAAAAGGACAGGGTTGCTCGCGTAAAGCAGCGAGAGAATATCTTGCGCAAACGCCATAAGCAGGCGCACATGGCAGAAGCCGAGCGGGCGTATGTTCCACCCAAACCTGTATGACCGGAGCGCCCGCCGCGAACCGGACGGGGAGCGGCCACCGCACTCGTGCTCAGCGACAGTTCGGCGCGAGCGCCGTAAGCCGGTCCATCTTTCGGTACCACGTTAGGTCTTCACGACCGCGATGTCGCTGTCGAACCCGCCAATATGTGTACGCGAGAGAAACGTTCGTACTCTGTGTCAAGTAATTGAGGTCATCGGAATTTCACTGATAATCTCTTTAATCTGAGGAGTGTTTTCCTGGTCCGCCGTCATGATTCTAGTCGACTAGACGGCTCCCTTCATCGTTGAAAATCGCGAGATACCCCATGTCGGAGTTTAGGTTCGACTTGCCATCACAATGGTCCAGGCATGAGGAATTCATCGCCAGTGCGCACGGCTTGCCCGGGAAGCGACGGCAATCGAGTCCGAACCACGGCATCGTAGGATATCGGATCGAGTCTGCCACGGTTGCGATAGCCCTGCGACGGGAAGCGCGCTCGAGGGAGTGGGGCGCTTGGCGGAGGCGTTGCTCGTCTACGAGGAGGTTTTGGCTTTGACCGAGGATGAGCGGACCGCATTCGAGACGGGTCACCTGATGCACCGGATCGGCGGCTGCGCCCTCGACCTTGACGACGGCCAATACGCCTTCGTGTCTCACATCGACGCCGGCCGCCAAGCGAGGGACGTCGGCCTACGCCGACTTTGCGCAGAGTCGCTGACGGCGGCGGGATGGAGCCTGGCGACGCACCTCGTCGCTACGCCCGGTGCCGCGACCGTCGACCGCGACCTCGTGGCCACGGGTTTCGACGGCGTTCTCGACGAAGCCCGAGAAGTTCTGTTGGTCGATGGGAAGCCAAGCTTCGACCGCGTTTTGACCTCCATTCCCACTTCGCCGGGCTCATGATTCTGTCGGCTGAGGCCTTCTTGGATGCGGTGTCGTCAGCGCCCTCAGAAGCATTCTACCACGACGACCTGACTCCATTCCTAATTTTGCACGAAGTTTCTGGACGGACGACCGCCGACGGGTCCGTCGTAACCGCATATAGGACGGAAGCGCTGGTGCGTTTCTGCCGAGCTCTCGGCGAGCAAGGAAGGCAGCGTCGCATCGGTATTCCCGCTTCCAGGAACGCCATTGCGGAGATGGCGCGCCACGTCCCCAACGCGTTCGTCGGGGAGACGAGGGAGTCGATGCAATGGTGGGTCGGGAGTTATCTTCGCCGCCATCGCGGGACCGACTGGACGAAGGATGACCACCTCCTGGCGGCCGGACACGATTAACAATGCCGATGCGAGCACGACCTTGCTCCAGGTTTACCTTCCGCAGAAACCGGCTCCATCTTATAAAGGCAAGCGGACCCAGTCGAGCGAGCTCGCTCGGCCTGTCTCGATGCGGCGTCGATGCTTCGGTATTTTATCGTCGAAGGGGATCTTGCCCCTGACAAGGGTTGTACGGGTCCGACGAAGACCGCCCTGCGGGGTGATAGGTTTGCGGCCGACCTTAAGGGCTTACGGCTAGCCTAAAGGTCATCAGGTCGATGCGGGTCGAGGTTCTAAGCGGGGTTGAGCGCCGGCGTCAGTGGTCGGACGATGAGAAGGCCCGGATCATCGAGGAGACCCTGGTTCCGGGCGCGGGGTGGCCGAGGTAGCCCGGCGCAACGCGGTGAGTGCCAGCCTGGTGTTCGGTTGGCGTCGTCTGGCGCGCGACGGCCTTCTGGGACGGGGCGTTCCGGCGCTGGTCCCGGTCGAGATCGTGGCTCCCATCCCCGCGCTGCCGGCCCCGACGGCACCGAGCGTGCCGCGCTCGAGGCGATCGGCCGGGCTGATCGAGATCGAGCTGCCGCAGGGGCGTCGCCTGCGGGTGGGGTCCGACGTCGACGGCGACGCTCTGCGGCGCGTCCTCGACGCCCTGGATCGCCGATGATCCCGCTGCCGAGCGGCACCAAGGTGTGGCTGGCGATGGGCCACACCGACATGCGCAAGGGGATCGGCGGCCTGTCGCTGCTGGTGCAGGAGGTGCTCGGGCGCGATCCGTTCTGCGGCCACCTGTTCGTCTTTCGCGGCCGTCGGTCCGATTTGATCAAGATCGTCTGGCACGACGGCCAGGGCGGCTGTTCCTGGATGGGGATGGAAGCCTGCCGTCGGCCGAGCGGATCGCGGCGGCTTGCGGACTCGCCAAGGGGACCGTCTACCTCTACTTCTCGACCAAGGGGGCGATCTTCGCCGCTTTGCAAGCAGAGGGATGGAGCGGCCTCCTCAACGCTGTGGATGCGGTGAGCATCAGCGTTACCGGCTCACGCGAGGTGACGGTCTCGGCCATCATCGCAGGCTTGGTGGACCATCTCCGCGCACATCCTGAGTTGCTTCAACTCGACGCGCTCGGGCATAGCGTGATCGAGCCAAATATGACCGCCGACGAACTTGCGGCATTCAAGGCGGAGCAGATGGCGCTGCTGACAGTCTCTGCCAATCGGCTCGACTTGGCGCTTTCGCTCGGGTCGGGACGAGGGTTGTCAATCTTATTGAGAAGCTATGCACTGGTCCGGGGATTGTGGCAGTCCACGCCGTTCGCAAGAGGCGGCGAAGTCGTGACATTTGCCACCTCTCACACCGAGATTGCGGAAGCACTACACGAATACTGGCGTGGTGCCTTGTCATGACGGCTGATTGACCACAATACGGTTCCCCTCATCGAACGTGGAGCGAGAAGCTTGGAGCCGGTACGTGGCTGGGGAAACAGACAACCTCCGTCTCTAAAGAATACGTCCTGTTTATATTTTCGTGGAATGGCTTCATGGAGATATATAAACGGGAATGCTAATAGGCTTGAATTGCATTCCCCAGATACTCGGGAGTGCTGTGAAATAGCATGCATGGGTAGGAATGATGGGTCCATCTTGGGTAAACCTAAAGCGAACTCGTCGGTGCGTGGCGTGGGAGCGAGTATCCCGGCCGCTTCCGAGAGAAGGATGGGGCTTTGTTGGCTAACCGTGGTCGACAGTACCTCGAAAAGTTTCCGCCTCGTTTCGCTCAACGATCCGCCACTCCCGCGCAGCCTCGGCCAGTCCATCGAGGAGTGTCCGGACCCTCCGCGGCGTATGGCGGCGGGCGAGCCTGACGGCATGGATCGGTACCTCCGCAATACGCCGATCGGCAAGCAGCTCGACGACCCGACCCTCGCGCAGGTCGGCCAGCCCCGCCCAGCCGGGTAGCCAGGCAAGCCCCAGTCCCTGACGCATCATCTGCCAGGCACCGCCGACATCCTCCACGATCAGTCGCGGGCGAGGAATCACGCGAACGGGCGCCTCGTCGGCAGCCTCAGCGAATTGCCACGCAAGAAGTTGCCCGCTGGCGGGATCGCGGTAGCCGATCTGGTGGTGCCGTTCGAGGTCGGCGGGGTTGCGAGGCGCACCCATCGCTTCGACGTAGCGGGGCGTTGCGGCGAGCAGCCAGGGAAAGCTGCCGAGCGGCGTTGTGATCAGCCCCGGCTGACCGGTGAGCGCGCCGAAGCGGATGGACACGTCGATCCCCTCTGCGGCGAGATCGAGCGCTCCGTCATCGACTTTGAGGTCGAGTTCGATGTGTGGGCCGGCTCGGAGTAGCGCGGGCACCTGCCGTGCAAGGCAGGTGCGGATCAGCGGTGCCGGCGCGCTCAGCCGGATGCGACCGCCGTGCCCGTTCGAGGCAGCGTGGTCAAGCCTCGCTTCCAGGCGCTCTGCCTCGCGCAGCAGGTCGCGCGCGCCTTCGAGTAGTCGCTCGCCTTCAGCGGTCAGCGCCAGTGCATGCGTGGATCGGTGGAGAAGCCGCACCCCGTGTTGCTGTTCGAACCGCGACACTGCCTTGGACAAGGCGGAGGTGGTGGTGCCCGCACGTCGCGCCGCTTCCGCGAACGACCCCGCCTCCACCACGCGCGCGAAGTGAAGCAGGTTGACGAGGCGCTGATAGCCGGCCGGTGTGGACACGATGGCAAGATAGTCCTTCCACTTCAGAGGCTACAAGGCGAAATCGCTCCACACGCTACCCCTCACTCTCGCCCCAGCAGCACCAACCAAACGAAAAGAAAGAGAACGACCGCAACGAACCCGCCTACAATGAAACCCATACCAACCACGTCGTCATCTCCAACTTTGAGATGACTTCGTATCGATCGTGAGTCGCATTTTGAACTCGGTATCTTTTTTTCGGGTTGTTTCCTCAAAGAGTGATTCTGCGTCGCAACATTAAACAGGAGTCCCTCGGACGTCAGCGGGCTCAGGAACCGTGTGCGAGCGAACCTGCGCTACCTTGAGAACGGAGAGGAGGTGTCGAAGGATGGCAAGGGACCCGGCGCAATGTGGTGGCTCGCCTAGCCGATCAAAGCACGACGTGTGGTCCGCACTCCTCCGCTTTGAGTGGCGTTTGAAACACGAGCACGATGCCATGCGCCACGCGCCGGCCCGGTGTCACAGGACGGGTACCGACTTTGGCGACCTCGTCGGCACGCAAGCTGGCTGTTTCGGGCTCGACGGCCACGCCTGTGCGAGACACGTTGATGATGCGTGCCGCCAATCGTTTGCCGCTCGTGGTCGTGAGGACAGTCGCGGTTTTGGCAGGCAAAAAGCGAGGCGCGGAGCGTGTCTCGCTCGGTTCGATGTCCTGGGCGTTGGGCAAGCCGCCAACGCTGGTTGTCCGGGAGAAAACGTCTCGCGGGATTGTTGATGTCGGAGCCTGATCCTTGGCGCCTCCGGCGCCTTTCCATAGCCGTCCGAACCCGATCATCTTTCGACACGCCTCGTCCGTTGCGGAATGAGCCTCGCACGATGAAACTTACGATTTCATCATTGTGTGTGGCGACCGAAGCTACCCACGCACGAAGCCATCAATGAGGTTTAGGCCCAGCAGTCGTTCCGAGACAAATAGGTCACTTGCCGAGATGGGCCCGATCCGGGAGAAAAGGTCGTTGAACGCCGATTTAGCGACGCGAAGGATGGAATCGGCCTCGTCGAGCGATACAGTCTCGAAACGAAAGGGGACTTGCAGGCCTCGTTGCACGAGATGACGGATGTCGCTGGCGATGACCGTGGCGATCTTTGGATATCCGCCGGTGGACTGCCGGTCGGCCAAGAGGACGAGGGGCTGCTGGTTCCCCGGGACCTGGATGCTGCCCAGGACGATTCCATCGGACACGATATTGAAATCGCCGGCATGCTCTATCGGAGGCCCTTCTAGGCGATAGCCCATGCGATCCGACTGCAGCGTGGTACGGTAGGGGCCGCGCAGAAAGTCCGCCTTGCCTCGTTCCGTGAAAAGGTCGTCCTGCGGACCCCAGACGACCCGGACCGGTCCGTCCGAGGCCGGCCAGAACTGACGATGGAGGGCGAGCGGGGTGCCTGCTGGAAGGGAGGTTTGCCGCAGCGCCAGGGACACTGGCGAGGTCAGTGCCGCGCCACCGATACCGGACCGCAGGTGGACGGAGCGACTGCCGAGCACGGGCTCGACGTCGAAACCGCCTGCGACCGCGAGATAGCCATAGACGCCGGACCGCGCTTGACCGACCACAAGGCGATCGCCCGGAGCGAGATCGATGGCTCGATATGCGCCGAGCGACCGGCCCTGAACCGTCACAGCAAAATCTCCTCCCGTCACTGCGACCCGACAGCTCCCGTCCGTCGCCTCATAGGAGCCGCCGATCAGCGCAAATTCGACACAAGCTTCAACGTCCGCATTGCCAACGAGCCGATTGGCCAGGCGTAACGCGAGACCATCCATGGCGCCGGCCTCTGGTACCCCATAGCGGCCGTAGCCAGGACGGCCGAGATCCTGGATCGTCGAGGCTCCGCCCGACGTCACGATCCGGAGCGTCGTCACGCCAACTTCTCCACATCGGCCGTGATGACACCCATATCTGCCAAAGTGGAGAGGCGGGCGTGTTCTTCTTCCGAGATCGGCCGGAAACGAACGCGGTCTCCCGGCCTGAATAGGAAGGGGTCGGGCCGTCTGAGGTCGAAGGTGCGCAAGGGCGTGCGTCCGAGCATATGCCAGCCGCTCGGTGCCTCGATGGACGTGATCGCTGCCTGCAAGCCACCGACCGTGATGCTGCCCGCCGGGATGCGCTGCCGCGGGTCGAGGCGCCGGGGGGTGTGGAGCGCTTTCGTGAGGCCACCCAGATAGGCGAACCCCGGCGCGAAGCCGATCATGAACACCCGATACTCGACACTCGCATGCTGTCGGATCA
This sequence comes from Lichenibacterium minor, assembly GCF_004137685.1. Classification (GTDB taxonomy): domain Bacteria; phylum Pseudomonadota; class Alphaproteobacteria; order Rhizobiales; family Beijerinckiaceae; genus Lichenihabitans; species Lichenihabitans minor. The sequence goes on from NZ_QYBB01000040.1 coordinate 14,232, forward strand.
CCTCTCCGGGATCCAGACCATGAAGAGCCGCGACATGGTCGAGGTCTTCCCCGAAGTTGCCGCCATAGGCTACAGGAACGTGCCAGCGCCGAGTTGCAGGCTCCTCATCGATGGGAACGTCGGCGGCCAGCGTTGCGAGTTCCTGTGCTAAAGCCCTCCGGTCGGCCACCAACGGATCGAAAACCACGAGCAGCGAACGATAGGTCGGCACCGTCTCGATCACCCCTGGCCATGCTGCTTCCTGGAAGCGCGCGTCGAGCGCCATCACCAGCCGGTTCAAGCGCGAGTCGACCACAGATCCGAACTCGACGACGAGGCCCCCTGTCCCGGCGACGCGGATCCGCGGGGAAGGATTGGGCGGGGTTGAGTCGGACATGCGGAGAGCTTGGTCTGCACTCAGGCGCGCAGGATGTCGGCGAACGGCCGCAGTTCGGCGCCGCCCGCCTCCAACATCGTCCGGACGGTACGGGCCATGGCGACGGCTTGTGGGTTGTCGCCGTGGACACAAATCGTATCGATCTGCACCGGCAAGCGCCGCCCCGTGACCGTGGTGACGGCGCCGTCTTCCACCATGCGCCGCACGCGTGCGGCAGCGGCTTCTGCATCGTGGGTCACGGCTCCTGCCACCTTTCGCGAGGTGAGGTTGCCGTCGTCGTTGTAGGTACGGTCGGCGTAGACCTCCCTTGCCAGGACAAGGCCCTCGCCGAGCCCGGCCCGTTCCAACGCCAATCCCGGCATTACCACAAGGATCAGGTCGCGGTCGATCGTCCGCACGGCCCGGGCGACCGCGGCGGCGAGGTCGGGATCAACCATCGCCATGTTGCCGAGTGAGCCATGTATCTTCACGTGGGCCAGCCGTACCCCAACGGAGGCCGCGACCGCCTGTGCGGCGCCGATCTGGTAGACCAACATTTTTTCGATGTCGGCGGGGCTGTCGCCGAGGATCGGCCGGCGCCCGAAGCCCCACAGGTCGAGAAAGCCGGGGTGAGCGCCGACGCTGACGCCGCGATCGCGTGCCGCCGCTATGGTGCGGTGCATGACGATCGGATCGCCCGCGTGGAAGCCGCAGGCGACGTTGGCCGAGGTGACGAGATCGAGCATGGCGTCGTCATCGCCCATGGTCCAGGCGCCGAAGCTTTCACCGAGATCGGTGTTGAGGTCGATCCTCATCGAAGGCTCTCGCTTCCTCGCTGATAGAGGCGATGGTTCGTGCGGCAGTTCACACTGACGAATGGCCGTATGACGGTTAACGGATCGGGTTCAAGATCTGGGCAGTCCTAAAGAAAGCTTCCCACTTCGAAGCCCTCATCCTAAAAGTTGTAAATTACTTATAAATAACTACTTTAAATTGCAATTCGAGATGAATGTCGGTTTCCACTGCCCTGATGAAGCGGCTCCGCTTGCCATCCAGGTTTCGCCCATACCCATTTTGATGCCTCGATGGGCCCGGAGAAGTCGTGATTTTCACCTCAGCTCAACGTGTTAGTAGCAACTTGATAGGAGGAATTGCAGGCCTTTCATCACAGCGATCACCTACATGCCGCTCCGGCACTTTCCGTTTCCAGCCGATGAGCCGCAGCGCCTCGAAACTCTGAGGAGCTACCGGCTGGATGGCCCCGCTCCGGAAGCCGAGTTCGACCACGTCGTCCGGCTCGCAGCCGACATCTTCGAGGTGCCGACGGCCTTGGTGTCCTTCGTCGAGGAGGACCAGCAGTTTTTCAAGGCCCGCGTGGGTTTCGACACCTGCGAGACGTCTCGCGACATTTCCTTCTGCGCTCATGCTCTGATGAGCGACGATGTCCTTGTGATCCCAGACGCCCGCGCCGAGGAGCGCTTCGCCTCTAATCCCCTCGTCACCGGACACCCCTTTATACGCTTCTACGCCGGCGCGCCGATCATCACGCCGAGCGGCCAAAGGCTCGGTTCCGTCTGCGTCATCGACACCGAACCGCGTGCGCCACTCACCGATCGTGAACAAAGGATCCTTCGAGGCTTGGCCAAAGTCGTGGTGGACCATCTCGAACGGCGACGCCTCGACGTCGTCAGGCGCGCCGCGACGAAAATGGCTTCCACCACGCCGGACGCCATCGTCTGCTCAGATGAGAAAGGCACGATCTCATTTTGGAATGCCGCGGCTGAGCGCATGTTCGGTTTCGGCCATCTCGAGGCCGTGGGCATGCCGCTGACAAGCATCATACCTTCCGAGTTCCGTGCTGGACATGAAGCCGGGATGGCGAGGGTGCTGGCGGGCGGCGAGCGACGCCTGGCCGGCAAAACCGTGGAGATCAGGGGACAGCGGCGGAGTGGCGAACAGTTCCCCATCGAACTGTCGCTGGCGACCTGGAAGGATGGCGACCACTTACAGGTCGGATCCATCATTCGCGACGTATCCGAGCGACACCACGCTCGGGAGCGCATGCGCTATCTCACGCATTTTGACCGCCTGACCGATCTGCCCAATCGCGCGCAGTTCTTGGAACGGGTCGACAAGGCACTGACGATGAGTGGTCGCTTCACCCTGCTCAAGATGGGTCTCGATCGCTTCAAAGCGATCAATGGCACGATGGGCATGGCAGTCGGCGACCTTGTCCTCACCGAGGTCGGTCGCCGCGTTCGCGAGGCCACAGGGCCGGACGCTTTCGTCGCCCGGTTGGGGGCGGACGAGTTCGGCGTCCTCATCTCGGGCAGCGACGACCCGATTACCGCTGACGCCACGGGTCAGAAGCTCCTGCAGCGGATGGGCGAGCCGTTTAACGTCGGCGGCTCGATGTGTCATCTCAGTGCGAGCATCGGCATTGTCCTGTGTCCCGGTCTCTCGCATTTCGACGTTGCCGATGCCGCCCTGAAGGCTGCGCTGCTGGCGCTGCAGCACGCCAAGATGGCGGGCGGGCGGCGTTGCGAGCTGTTCCAGCCGCAATTCGGTCAACAGGCCAATGATCGGCACCAGATCGAAGAGGAACTCAGGCAGGCGTTCGCCCGGGACGAGTTCGAACTGCATTTCCAACCTCAAGTCACCCTTCCTGACGCCCGCCTCGTCGGCGCCGAAGCATTGCTGCGCTGGCGCCACCCGCTGCGTGGGTTGCTGTCGCCAGCTGTCTTTCTGCCGATCCTGGAAACGAGCGAGATGGCCGTCGATGTGGGTCGGTGGATCCTGCGGCGAGGTTGCTCTTTCGCGGCCGAAGCGGCCGCGGGAGGCACTCCGATCCGAGTGGGGGTGAACCTGTTTGCGGCCCAACTTCGCGACCCCGCCTTCTTCGACGACATCCTGGCTGCGCTCGCCTCGACCGGGCTGCCTAACCATCTCCTTGAGCTCGAGATCACCGAGACGACCGTGCTCGGGCTCGATGAGAGTGTCATCGCCCCCCTGCGCCGCCTACGCGACCTCGGCGTGAAGGTGGCCTTCGACGACTACGGCACCGGGTACGCCTCGCTCAGTCTGCTGAAGCGCTATCCCCTGACGCGGCTGAAGATCGACCGCGAGTTCGTCCGCGACCTCAACACCGATGCCGACGATGCCGCCATCGTGAAAGCCGTCCTCGCCATGGGGGCTAGCTTGGGTCTGGAGGTGATCGCCGAGGGGATCGAGACGGCGGAGCAGGCCACGACGCTGGCCGCCTTATGCTGCCGGGAAGCTCAGGGCTACCGCTTCGGCAAGCCGGTGCCGGCCGCTGCCTTCCGCCACCTTCTCGCCCCAGCCTCCGGTAGCGTTGCAGCGTGAGCTTCTCGATGTCCGCTCCCTCCAATTTGCCTGCGGCACCCGGAAGTGTCGAAGTCAGAGCCGGACCGCGGCAGTTCGGGCGAGGACGGGGAAAGGTCCGTTTCCTCGGGCTGTCCATTGCGGTGCTCACCGCTGGCTTTTGTGCCGCCTCGGGGTGGACGCTCTATGACCTGAGGCAGAGCACCTACGCCCAGGCGGTGAGCTCGGAAACCAACCTGCTCAACGCCCTTTCGCAGGACGTCGCCCGCAACATCGAACTCTACGACATGTCGCTGCAGGCCGTCGTCGACGGTCTCGCAGAACCCAAGCTGGCGAGCCTCGACCCTCATCTGCAGGACATGGTCTTGTACGACAGGGCTGCCTCGGCAAAGAGCCTCGGCTCCATCCTGGTCCTCGACCGCGATGGGGTGGTGTTCCGCGGGTCGAAGGCAGGAGCTATCGGGGCCGATCTCGGCGATCGCGAATACTTTACGGCGCAGAAGGCCTCGCCTGATCGCGGTCTGTTCATCAGCGCGCCTTTCACGCGTCGTGTCACTGGCGACGACGAGGTCATCGCCCTCAGCCGCTCTCTGAAGGCGGCTGACGGCTCCTTCGCCGGCGTCGTCGTCGGCACGATGCGGCTGGCCTACTTCCGTGAGCTCTTCTCGAAGGCCAACCTCGGCCGGCTCGGCTCCATCAACCTGTTCCGCACCGATGGCGTCTCGTTGATGCGCCTACCCTACGATCCCAGCCAGATCGGGCTGAGCTTTGCCAAAAGCGCCAATTTTCAGCAGTTTGTGCAATCCCCATCAGGCACCTTCACCGGGAAAGCGACCATCGATGGTGTTGATCGTATCTACAGTTTCACCCATGTTGGCGATTTGCCTCTGGTGATGAACGTCGCCTTGGCGGAAGAAGATGTCTTCGCTATCTGGCGCGCGAAAACGGTAAGCATCGGTCTGGGTCTCGTCGCGCTCTGCGCGGCGGCGGGAGTATTGCCGCAGCTGCTGAAACAGCAGCTGCGGCGGACCGCTGAGGCCGAAGCGCAGTTGTCGCGCAGCGAAGCTCAGTACAGGCTTTTTGCAGACCATGCCCAGGACGTCATCGTCCGGCTCGACCGCTCACTGCGGCGGACCTACGTGTCCCCCGCCGTATCGAACATGCTGGGGTATGCCCCCGAGGAACTGCTCGGTCATAGCTTTTCAGCGCTGGTCCACCCTGAGGACTGGCCGAACGTCGCCGTGCTGATCTGCGCCTCGCAGGCCGAGGGCGCCAATACCGAGGCGACGTATCGGCTGCGGCACAAGGCCGGGCATCACGTCTGGATCGAAGCACGCTACAGCCTGGTGGACGAAGACGGCGGCTTCATCGTCGTGCTGCGTGATATCAGCAAGCGCAAGGCCGCCGAGGAGCAGCTGGAGGCCTTGAATGCCGAGTTGGCACGCGTGGCGCGCTGCGACGCCCTGACCGGCCTCTCGAACCGCCGCCATTTTGATGAGGCACTCGACAGCGAGTGGCGACGGGCCAAGCGGGACCGCGGCGCGATCTCGCTCCTGCTGCTCGATGTCGATCGGTTCAAGCTGTACAACGACCGTTACGGTCATCAGGAGGGCGATGCCTGCCTGCGTGCCGTGGCCACCGCCGTGGCGAGTGGAGTGCGGCGTCCCGGCGACCTCGCCGCCCGCTACGGCGGCGAGGAGCTCGCCATCGTCCTGCCGGGGACCGATGAGAAGGGGGCCGTTCAGGTGGCCGAGCGGGTGCGCGTCGCCATCGAGAGCCTCGCCATCCCGCACCTTGGCAACGCGGGTTGCGGTTCTGTGGTGACGGCGAGCCTCGGCTGCGCCACCCTGAACCCGGCAGACGAAGAGGGGGAGCCATCGAAGCTCGTCGCCTTAGCGGACGCACGCCTCTACGAGGCCAAGCGCACCGGGCGCAATCGAGTCGGCACCTCGATGTCAGATGCGGGGGTGGCACCCGATGCACTCCACGAGGTGGAGCGTCTGGGCGTGCTCGCTAACTATGAAAAGAACGGGGCGGCTCGATCCTCGGACAGTCTCGACCGCATCGCCAAGCTCGCAGCTCATCTCCTCGGCACGCCGATGGCCTTCGTGTCGCTGGTCGGCCATGAGGAGGCTATTCTCGTCGGACGGCACAACGTGGAGATGGAGCGGGTTCGGCGCGATATCGCCTACTGCACTCACACGATCCAGGGTGACGAGCCCCTCGTGGTGCCGAGCACGCATGCCGACCCGCGCTTCAGCGACAACCCGATCACGAGGTCAGGCATCGGCTTCTACGCCGGTGCGCCGCTGATCAGCCCATCGAACGGGCACAAGCTGGGCTCCCTCTGCGTAGTCGACCACCGCGCCCGCCCACCGCTCGACGCGGCGCAACGTCATCTGCTCGCCGGCTTGGCACTCCTGGTGATCGACGATCTGGAAAGCCGGCGCGCCGCGTCGGAGACAGATAGCCCCGCGCCTAGCCGAACGCGCGCAGCGTAGATCGTCGGGTCGGAACCGGAGAACGCCATCCTTCACGTCTCGTTAAAGATCGTCCATCTCGCAGCTGGAAAGCTCACCAGAGCTGGCGTGGATGCAATGCTCCTCTTTCAAGGAGTGATAAGATTCAGCTCATATACCAGGAACAGCCTCAGGCGATGGATGTGAGATGAACAGGACCGCGGTCGCTGCCTGGACGAGGATGGCCAGACGGCAGACGGCCGTCGTCGTCGGCACCTCCATCGTCGCCATGCTCTGGCTGGGCGTCTTTTACAAGGATTTCTCGGACAGGGCCGACGCCAGACACGATGCCAAGCATACCGAACAGGCCTATGCGGTGATGTTCGAGGAGAGCGTGCTACGGGCCATCGGCGAGATCGACAAGACGCTCCTCTACATGCGCCGTCTGCTCGAAGGAGGCAATCAAGCCGAGCTTTATGCGAACCTCGCCACGACCCACGACCTGCTGAGCGACATCATTGTCCAGGTCGCCGTCCTGGACGAGCATGGGATAATGCGGGCCACCAATGCCGGGCCCCAACCGCCGCCACCGAAAGACCTCAGCGACCGACCGCACTTCAAGGCGCACCTGACCAATCCCGATGACATTCTGTACATCGGAACACCGCTCGTCGGCAGGGCTAGCAACCACATGTCGGTGCAGTTCAGCCGGCGGGTGCGTGCGGTGGATGGCGGCTTTGGCGGCGTGGTCGTTGCATCGCTCGATCCCTTCCACTTCGCCAGTTTCCTCGACCGAGTGAACCTCGGCTCCCCGGCTTCCGTGTCGCTGATCGGCGAGGATGGGGTGGTGCGCGCGGACGGAGGCCAGGACGATGGCATTCATCTAGGCGACAGCGTCGTTGACCTGCCCGTCTACGCCCTCATGATGGCAGGCCATGACTGTGCTCTGGAGCTGAAGGGAAAGAATGGCCAGAGCGATCGCGTCGTGGCCCTGCACAAGGTGGACGGCCAACCGCTCTGGGTGATGGTCTCCATATTTGAAGCCGACATCTTCCGCGACGCGAATGCGGAACTGGCCCTCGACAGCGCCGTCGGGCTCGCACTCACCTTGCTGATCATCGGAGTGGTGGTGAAGCTGCAGCGGATCGAAGGACGTCGTCGCGCTGCCGAAGCCGAAGTAACCCGCTCCGCCCTGCGAGATCCGTTGACCGACCTGCCGAACCGGCGCGTTCTGCAGAGCGAGTTGAAACGGGCGTTGGACGTCGCGTGTGGCTCCGACGCCGAACGAGGCTGCGCCCTGCTGCTCCTCGATCTCGACCGCTTCAAGGTCGTCAACGACACCCTGGGCCACGCTGCCGGCGACGAGCTTCTCGTCGCGGTGAGCCGGCGAATCAGCGCTGCCCTCGGTCCTGACTACCTCCTCGCGCGTCTCGGGGGTGATGAGTTCGCCGTGGTGGTGCGGCGCCTCAACGGACAGCCATCACTGTCGGCGTTGGCCGAACGCCTCGGCGCGACCACCTCTCAGCCATTCGACATCGGCCAAAACCGAGTCGTCACGGGTTTGAGCATCGGTATCGCGGTCGGTCCCGAGGACGGGAAAGAGTTCGATGACCTCATGGTAGCCGCCGACCTCGCCCTCTATTCGGCCAAAGCTTCCGCCCGTGGCGGCCATGTCGTCTACAACCGGTCCATGAAGGAGTTGCTGACGCAGCGCCATCAGCTCGAGATCGACCTCCGGCAGGCCCTGAAAGACGAAGCCTTGAGCTTGTACTTCCAGCCCTCCATCTCGGCGGCGACAGGTCGCATCTCCAGCTTCGAAGCCTTGGCGCGGTGGCGACATCCGATGCACGGCTTCATCTCGCCGGCCGTGTTCATCGCCGTTGCGGAGGAGACCGGCCTGATCGGTGACCTCGGCCGCTGGGCGATGCGGGAAGCCTGTTCGGCGGCCAAGGACTGGCCGGAGGACATCCGGGTGGCGGTGAACTTGTCGCCGGTCCAGCTCAGGGAACCTGGGTTGGTCGCGATGGTCGCTGCCGCTCTCGACGCTGCCGGCCTGCCGGCCCGACGGCTGGAGATCGAGATTACCGAGCAGATGCTGCTCGATAACAGCGAGCACAATCATCACGTGCTGCAAAGCCTGAAGGACCTCGGCGTCTCCATCGCCATGGACGACTTCGGCACCGGCTATTCCTCGCTGAACTACCTGCACGCCTTCCCGTTCGATCGCGTCAAGGTCGATCAGGCGTTCGTGGCGAAGCTCGGGCAGGGATCCCGGCACACGGCTCTGGTCCGCGCCGTGGTGGACCTCGCCCGCTCGTTCGGCATGGCGACGACGGCCGAAGGGGTGGAGACCGCCGAGCAGCGTGATATCCTGATGGGTCTAGGCTGCACCGACATCCAAGGCTACTTCTACGCCCGTCCCATGCCCGTCTCCGACGTCGTGACCTTTATCACGCACTGGTCCGAGAAGGAAACCGTCGCCGCCTGATGCACGGTCGGCGTCACGCTTCGAGGGTGGAAGGTGCCCCCGACGCCGAGCAAGCGACGCATCAGGCCTGTTTCGTGGGCCACTAGGAGGAGCCCCGACCCTACCACCACCGCAGCGCCGACCAGCAGCGTCGGGGTCGGGATCTCCCCGAACAGCAAGGCCCCGAAGGCGATGCCCCAGACCAGCATGAAGTAATAGAAGGGCGAAACCACCATGGCCGGAGCCCTGGCCAGGGCTTGCGTCCACAGGTATTGGGCGCCGACGTGACAGCAGCCGAGGGCGGCGAAGAGGGCGGCGTCCGTGAGCCTCGGGACGCGGAAGCCAAGGGCCAACATGCCGAGGTGGGCTGCGGCCATCACGCTCATCTGCCACATGAGCAGGGTCGGCGCGGACTCGGTCTTGGTCATCCCCCGCACCGCGACCGTCACGGAACCGTACATGACGGCGTTGCCGAGGGCTAACAAGGCACCGAGTTGCAGCGTTGCGGCGCCGGGACGGGTCACAATGAGCACGCCGAGGAAGCCTATGACGAGCACCGCCCAACGCATCGCGTCCGCCCGCTCTCGGTAGACCAAAATTGCCACGATGGCGGCAAACAACGGGGCGGAGAAGCCGATCGCGGTCACGCTCGCCAACGGCATCAATCCGAGGGCCGCGACAGTGAAGGTTTGCGAGACGGCCTGCGAAAGCCCCCGCGCCACATGCGCCCCGGGCTTGGCGGTTTTAAATACCGCGAGGCCATGGCGGGGCAGCAGAAACGAGCAGCACAACGCCAGGGCCACGGCGGAGCGAAAAACCATGACCTCACCCACGGGGTAGCGGCCCACGAGCGACTTCGACAGCACGTTGGACAGGGTGAGAAAGAATGTGGCACCGATCATCAAGCCGATGCCGAGCAGCACCCGATCAGCTTGGCGGCTGGCCGCTGATGGCATCTTTCCCAATTGTTTGAACGGAAACCACTGAACGCGAGCCGGCAAGCTGGTCATGGGATGCACTCGGGAAAAGGACGGCACGACAGCCCGCTCTGCAGCTCCGCGCAGCTACTAAACCTCGGCCACGAGAGCGCTCGAAAGAGAAACGAGCGTCGAGGTGGGAACGACATTATCGGCCGGCATGAACCACGGCTTGACCCCCACACCCCGCTTCAATGAATACATGTAAAATATTGGCATCGATATGGGGAAGAGTTCCCGGAATTCGGCACTGTTGAAGGTCGCAAACACCGCCTGTGGGTAAGCGAGCTCCACGGCGCGTCTTTCGAGCATGTTCATGCGATAGTATTCTAGAGCACCACCCTCGGTAGAATTTTCACCTCGGTACCACTTGGCTGCACACGCGACGAGGCTGTCCAGGACAGCGCCGCATGGCGCCACCTCCGCCTCCGACTCAATGCGGTCGGCCGCCCCGGCGACGAGGGTGCTTAGCCGCACAGTGCTGAAACCACGGGCCGCAGCGGCGTCGGCGACAGCGGCAAAGTAGGCGTTCACGGATGCGGGGGCATGACCGTTCAATCGGGCGTGGGTATCAGTGAGGATCAGGCGTATGGAGGCGCCACTTTCGTAAGCCGCTCGGATGCGGGTCGCCATGCCAGCCAGATAATCCAGGCAGGCGAGATCGGGAGCCGCAACTTCCGAGCGAGGGCCTTTGCCCCAGTAAAGTACGAAGGGGATCGGAACGTCCTTCGTCACTGCACGGATCACGACGTCGCGAAGGCGATCGGCGCAGCTCGGCTGTTCGCGCTTGTAGGCCCAGGTGTTGAAAGCCTTGAGGACCGAGTCCGCCGTTGCAGCGATGGTGGTCGTGCCACCCTGTGCGCCAGCGTTCTTGGGTTTCTTTGGATTGCTCCTCCCTACCGAGACATCCTTGATGGCAACCAAGGGTCTGACAGGACGATGCATCGCCTGAACCTGCGTCATGGGGTCGGTCTCGCCATGGAGTTGACCAAGCGAGGTAAACATTCGTTAAGATTTTACGCAAGAATGATTTTAACGGATAGTTAACCGTGCGCGCGCAGGTGGGTTCCATCGGCGCAACCTCAACTCCGTCACGCGAACAACGAGATACCTCCCGAAATATACCAGCAGTCGCGCGATATCACTCGTTTTTGCAACTCCTACACGATTGCGTGGTCTTCGGTTCTGGGACAAGAGTCTCGGCTCAGATAACGGAGAAGCTCGATATGGAGCCCACTGGACCACAGCCTTTCATCGTTAATGGCGAGAGCAATCAAAAGGCATTCTGGTTTGAAATGCAGCTCCTCGCCATGAGAGGCATGGAGCGACCGGAAAGCCTCACCCTAGAGGACATCAGACGCGTATGCCGAGTCACCGTTATCGGCTTGGCGAAGCGCGATGAAAGCGGCACGTTCCCACGATCGTCAGCGCTCGATCGCCACCGTCTCTCCGTTGCTGACAGCATGGAGGGCAACCCTCATGCCGGCAATGAAAGCACTCGACAAGGCCGCACAACTCCTGACTTTGTGCCGCGGACCGGCGGGCTCGTCCCCGTCGAGGCAAGCCGGCGTCGCGAATGTCTGTCGCAAAAGGAAATCATTTTGCGAGGGCTTTTGCGACCGAAGCCGCTTGAGAACGCCGGTGGCAACGTCTCCTTTCGCCCGATTCAGATTGAAAGCAGCCGGACCACTCCCCACCCACTTCCGCTGTCCGGCCGATGTCGACCCATCGTAGACGGTCATGGCTGAAGCGAAACACCCCGAAAGCAGCCGTTCGTAAACGAGGGTGAGAAGGCCTCAGCTATGAATGCCGCATCAACCCGGTCAGCACGATGACGACTAGCAAGACCCAGGCTATAACGAACACCGCCGCTACGAACCAGGCGAACAGCATCCCTTTTCGGTGACAGTCCTGCGTCCTCACGGCACCCACGACGACGACCGACGGACGCACACGAACCGCAAGTCCGCCCGCGCTCCATGCATGGCTTGAGTGAGCAATTCGTTCCACTCCGTGACGATCACGACACCTCTTCCCACCCCCGACCACGCCATTACTACCAGCAGGAACCCTCCAGGGTCAGCAGGGGAGGGGCTTGGGAGAACCGCCCGGATCAGTCTCCGTTGAAGTAAACCAGGGAAATCGTGAAGGATATGATCAGGAACGCCTCCACGTTTAGGCAGTCGCGACTGCGGCAATGATGGCCCGAACGATTTCGAAGGAGCTGCCGACGAGGTCAACAGGGCCGTCGTAGGAAATGGCGTTCTCCTGCATGCCAGGGATAGGCGATCCGCTCGGCTTCAGCACCATCGTCAGGCCGCCCGCATGATGGATGGCGGCGAGCCCGCGTGCACCGTCATCCAGGAAGCCGGACAAAATCACGCCGATGCTGCGGGTGCCCGCGTGTTCGGCCAGAGACATGAGCAGGAGGTCGACTGTGCGGTTGCGATACCGGCGATCGGGATCTTTGACCAGGCTGCCGAAGCTCTTCGCCGCGATGGTCAGGTGCTCGGCGGGCTCACCGACATAGGCATGCCCGGTTTTGAAGCGCTCGCCGTTGGATGCGACAATGACAGGCATGCGGGATGAACGTGACAAGACGCTACCAAGGTGGCTCACCTTACCCCACGGGCGGTGGAGCACAATCAGCACGACCGCATTCAGCGAAGGGGACAGCTCGCGCAGGAGATCGCCGATGTCGTCGAGACCGACCGGTCCCGATGCGCCGACCGCCACGAACCAGGGAGCGGGTGACGTCGACGTGGCTGACTCCACCCCCACTCAGGCAACAGACTCGAGGGCGTCGAGGTGTAAATAGTTCGAGTTGAAACCGCAGAACCGCATCAAAGCCACCGTGTCGCCGATTTCGACAATCTTGTACCTCATTTTGAGCAGCCCCAGTTCGCGAAGCTGCTGCAGGCAGCGGTTGACGTGGACCATCGACAAGCCCGTGGTGTCGGCGATGTCCTCCTGGTTCAGAGCCAAACTGAAAGTGCCGTTGGTCACCACGCCGGCGGCCTGCAGCTTGACGTGGAACTCGCAGAAGAGATGTGCGATGCGCTCGACTGCGGGACGCTGGCCCACGTTGAGGAGCCATTCCCGCATCGTCCCTTCGTCGACGAGGGTGGCCCACCATAACGCTCGGGCGAGTGCTGGACGCTCCGTCATCTCGGCTATGCGATACCGTGGGATGTCGACGACCTTGCAGGCCGACACTGTCGCGATGCTGTGGTCCATGGCTTTAAGCACATGGACGTGCAGGTCGCAAAAGTCCCCCGGTATCAGATAGGCCACGATCTGCCGTCTGCCATTGGGGAGGTTTTTGTAACGACACGCGAGACCTTGGATGATCAGGCGCACGTTATCCGAAGACTGCCCTTCACGGATTAGATCTCTTCGAGCCGTTACGTCGCGGATTGGAAGGATGATCTCATCGAGGAGACGTCGGTCGGCATCAGGCAAGAGAGGAAATTATTCCAGCTTGCGCGTCAGCACATTACCCATGGTTGCCCCCCCCCCCCCGGGCGACAAGGCGCCACATTGATTGCTAGCATGGGTTGATCCTTAAAAATCCACCATATGATGGGTTTCAATGGACTTGTAATCGGACCAACGGGAAATGCACCATGTGGACCGCATGGGACGCGTCGCCGACCCGTTCAAGAAGGCAGCGCGATCGCACTGGCGGCAGCATATCGGCTCACCCGCACCACGACGTTATCGCCATTTAGCTCTATGCCCGCATCCCCTCATTCCACGGCCGCCTGCGCGATCTGGGCATAAAGATCGCCTTCGACGATCACGGCACCGGTTACGCCTCGCTCAGACCATGCCGTCGGCCGCCACCATTGCGGCGGTCCGGCTGTCGCCGATGACGGCCAGATGCTCGATCGACGGGTAGGGCACGAAGTGCAGGTCGGCTTGGTCCTCGGTGGTTCTGTGGTCGTTCATCATCGGCGCTCGGCTGGGAGGGGCGAAAGGCATACGCTCCCGGCGACGACGGCCGTACGGAGGCGGTCCACGCGGCCTGACAATCTCCTGCCGACGTCGAAGGGTTCACAAATCGGAGCGGGTGTCATCGCTGGGCCGGCGATCCCGTCGAGTTCCCCGTCATCACTTCGACGCCCGCGCCGGTCGACGCCGGGGCCGCAGCCGTCGAGGGAACGTGGAGGCGGGTCGCCATGGAACCCGGCTTCGTGAGGGGCGCTTCCCGCCAAGCGTCCGCCGACCATGCGGCTGCATCGATATCGTCTCAACACCGAGGATCGGGACGTGGTCCCACGTATCTACGCCATCCGGGTCCACTCCAAGGGACCGTTCAGCGGGCGCGAGGAACGCATGGAGCCGTACGTGAACCCCGATGGCCAGTACACCCTGGCGCCTCGCCCCAAGACCGCGCTCGACCGGCCCGGCAACCGGGTCCTCACACCCGACCCGCACGAGGTCGTCCGCCTCTTACGGACCGACGCCTACTGCCTGGTAATGCGCGGCAGGTGGAGACGGAAGCACCACTTGGTCCAGCCCTATGACATCACCGTCGAAGGAACCGACTCATGACACAGGACACGTCGCTGCTCCCGGGCCGGCTGCTACGGCAGGCCGGCGGACCGAAGACGATCGAGAAGTTCACCGGCATCGAGATCCACGACTCTCGCCTGGAAGAGGTGCTGTCGGCCGATGCGGAGCCCGTCATCCTGTACCAGTTCACCCTGCACGGCGAGGGGACGATCTGGGACACGCCGAACGGCAGGCTCGTGTGGTCCGACGTGCCGAACCGCCGCCTCCTCGGCTGGTATCCCGACGGACACGTTGAGGTCGTGATCGACAACACCGAGTTCATGAACGGCAACGCCCTCGGCGCGGACGGCGTGCTGGTCCACTGCGAGCACGGCCGCCGCTGCATCAGCCGCTCCGACGTTCAGGGCGGGGCCACGCCCATCGTCACCCATTTCGAGGGCAAGCGCCTGAACTCCCCCAACGACGTCACCGTGGCGGCCGACGGGGCGATCTGGTTCACCGACCCCACCTTCGGCATCCTGATGCCGAACCAGGGCTCCATCGTCGAGCCGCAACTCGACCACCGCAGCGTCTATCGCTTCGATCCCGCCACTAAGGATTTGCGGCGCATGGCCGACTTCGAGCAGCCGAACGGGCTGTTTTTCTCGCCGGACGGCCGCACCCTCTATGTGTCCGATACGGCGCGGTCGCTCGGCGAGATCATCGGCGGCCACGAGAAGGACACGCACGAGATCGTAGCCTTCGACGTGGCGGAGGACGGCACGTTGTCGAACCGGCGCTTCTTCCTGCGCACTGATCACGGCTATCCTGACGGCTTCGCGGTGGACGCGCGCGGTTGGGTCTGGACGACGTCGGGCGACGGCATCCAGATCTACGCGCCCGACCGCACCAAGCTCGGCTTTTTCCCGACCCCGGCCACGCCCGCCAACTGCTGCTTCGGCGGTAAGGACATGGATCGTTTCTTCGTGGCGGCGAAGGACTACCTGCTCGTCCTGGACCTCAAGGGCCCTTCATTCCTGAGCCGTTCCGCGAACTTCATGCGCGATCTCGCGCGATGATCGATGATGGAGCGTCCGCCTCGAACCACCATGGAGCCGCTGTGATAGGCCCTTCGCGCATCATGATCATCCGGCATGCGGAAAAGCACGCCGAGCCGGGCGTCACCGTCGAGGGGCGAAGCGACGAGCACAGCCTGACCGTGCGGGGTTGGCAGCGTGCGGGCGCCCTGGTGCGCCTGTTCGGTCCCGACGCAGATGTCGCCCTGCGCCCGGATGTCGTCTACGCTTCGGCCATCGGCCCGGAAAGTGAGACCCGGAGACCCCAGCAGACGGTCGGGCCGCTGGTCGACCTCATGCGAGAGCATAACGATTCCATGTACGACGACCGCTTTCTGAAGCCAAACGTCGAGGCACTGGTCGCCGACGTGCTGGAGAGGACCGGCACGGTGCTGATCGCTTGGGAGCACTCCCGCATCCCCGCCATCGTCGCGGCGCTGCCCCATGCTCCCGCGGTCCCGTCCGAATGGCCCAAGGATCGTTACGACCTCGTCTGGGTGCTGGACCGATCCGGTCAGGGCTGGGACTTCCGGCAGATTCCGCAACTCCTGCTGTCGGGAGATCAGCACGCGAGCTGAATGCAGGAGCCCATCGAGTCCGACGGTTCAGGCGCCTCACGTCTTGATCATGCTTCGGATCAATCTCGCGCCCGCCGACGTGTCGGTGCTCGTCGTTGGCACGGCCAAGCCGTTTCATATTCTGGCGGATCAGGCCGCCCTGCGTGCCAAGATCACGTCCGCATTCTGGGACGAGTTACGCGCGCAGGGTGTCATAAACTCCGATGCGGCCGTGCCATCGTGGTCACGCGCTTGCGTCCGGCTCCAAGCGCGCCGGCGGCGCGAGCGGAGCGTTTCAGTCTGCGATGGTGCTTACAGGCCGAGCGGACTTTGTTTGGCCGACGGCGCTCGAAGATCACAGGCGCATCCGGTCCCATCGCGGCGGCGAGGGAGAGCCCGCGCTTTCCGAAGGCGTGAGGGTGTCTTCCCCGAAAGCTTCGGAACTCGCCGTGGGCGCTTCGGGTTCGACGGGTCCCAGGAACCGGGAAGATGATATGATCAAGCTCGCAGGAGCCGCCGCGCTCGCGTTGGTGACGTCGGGGGCATGGGCGCAGAGCCCGCCGCTTTCCAACGCCGACTTCGTCATGCACGCTTCCGTCGGGAATACCTTCGAGATCGAGGAGTCGAAGCTCGCTCTCGACCGCGCCACCGACCCGCGCATCAAGGCCTTCGCCAAGAAGATGATCTCCGACCACACGACGGCGGAAAAAAGCCTTGAGGAGGCCGCCGGCAAGGACAAGCTCAAGACCGAGCCCATGCTCGACAACGCTCATCAGGCGATGCTGGACAACTTGAAGACCTTCCACGGCACGGATTTCGACAAGATTTACATGGCCGATCAGATCGCAGCCCACACCGAAACCGTCGCGCTGGTGTCGGACTACAAAGTGAACGGCAAGGACGTCTCGCTGAAGGGCTGGGCCGACAAGACGCTGCCTGTGGTCAAGGAGCACCTCGAGATGATCGAGGCGATGTGAGCCGCACCGTTCCGACCCGATCTTCGACTCAGAATGAAAAGAGCCCGATCATGACGCTTCGCACCTTCCGGTGGACGACACTGCTCGTCAGCGCGCTGCTGTCCGGCCCCGCCATCGCCCAGACGGCCACACCGGCTGCGACCGACGCCGCCTCGGGCGACAAAGGCGCCGCCAAGATCGAGGCCGACATCGGCTCCAAGCCCGAGAAGCCAGACGCCGACATGGCCAAGGTGCTGGCGGCGCTGAAGGCACTCGACCCGAAACCGCTGCCCAAGCTGACGGCCGCCGAGGCGCGCCAGCAGCCGAGCGCGGCGGACGCGGCCATGAAGGTGCTGCGCGATGAGGACCATAGCACGCTGCCCGACACGGGTGTCATGACCAAGAACATTTTGGTCGATGGCGGCAAGGGCAAGATCGTCGCGACCGTCTACACGCCGGCCACGGCCACAGGCCCGCTCCCGGTCGTCGTCTATTATCACGGCGGCGGTTTCGTCATCGCCGACAACGCGACCTACGACGCTACCCCGCGCACGCTGTCCAAAGCCGTCAATGCGGTGTTCGTGTCGGTGGAATATAGCAAGGCGCCCGAGCACAAGTTCCCCGCTGCGCATGACGATGCGGTGGCGGCCTACAAGT
Source organism: Lichenibacterium minor (assembly GCF_004137685.1). Taxonomy (GTDB): domain Bacteria; phylum Pseudomonadota; class Alphaproteobacteria; order Rhizobiales; family Beijerinckiaceae; genus Lichenihabitans; species Lichenihabitans minor. Next base: position 31,575 of record NZ_QYBB01000040.1, read on the forward strand.
GGGTGACGCAGAACGCGGCCAGCATCGGCGGCGACCCCACGAAAATCGCCCTTCTGGGGGAGAGCGCGGGCGGCAACCTCGCCGTCAACGTCGCGATCGCGGCGCGGGACCAGAACTTGACGAAGCCGATGCGTGAGGTGATCGTCTACCCGATGGCGGGCACGAACCTCGACTCGCCATCCTACAAGGAGCACGCCGCGGCCAAGCCGCTCGACAAGCCCATGATGGAGTGGTTCTACAAGAACCTCACCAACTCCCCTGCCGACATGCAGGACCCGCGGCTCGACATCGTCGGCAAGGCGGACCTCCACGGCCTCGCACCGGCCACGGTCGTCACCGACGAGATCGACCCGCTGAACTCGGAAGGCCAGGCGCTGGCCGTCAAACTGAAACAGGCCGGCGTGACGGTCGACGCTCAAGACTACAAGGGCGTGACGCACGAGTTCTTCGGCATGGGCCTCGTGGTCGACAAGGCCAAGACGGCCGAGGATGTGGCGGCCAAGGACCTGAAAGCTGCCTTCGCGGGCCAGTGAGCCGCGATTCATGGGCCAGGTCACGTAGTGAACGGGGGCGAGCTCAGGCTCGCCCTTGGAACGACAGGCTCGTCTCCGTGCTGGCTTGTGCGACATCGAAAGCGACATCCGTCTCGTCGCTTCTCGATGCGGGTACCGGCTGTGTCAGAGACGTCGTGGCCCGCAGGCAGGTCGAGGAAGCACGGGGCGCTGTTGCACGATGCGGGGCGCCTCGCGGTGACGTGGCAGCAGCGGACCGAGTCCGGCTTGGAGCGGGCCCCCGAGTCCTCCGCATCGTCGGCCGCGTCTTCGGTCTGGTCGGCCACGGAGCGGGTCATGGCCAAAGAGAGGATCACGGTCGAACCACGGTCACGCTGACATCGGCGTTTCGCGCGTCGATGCGTCGAGCGGAGCGTTCCGACGCTGGCCCTGTCGGAACGTGTGCCGGCCAGCTTGAAAAGCGTTCACCGAGCAGCGATCGTCAATCAACCTCCTCGTCGTCGTTGAACCGACCACCCATGATCGCGATGGCGGCCCTTGCGGCGCGCTCCGCCTTGTCGCGGTCGCCGGTGATCTGCCCGTCGCGGACGAACCGGCCCTGGGGATCTTCATAGATCGTCCAGTGCCATCGCTCACCGGGCGAACCGTCCCTGATCGGGCGCACGTTGAAGATCATGAGACGGCGCGCCGCGGTTCTCATCGGCTGAGCCACTCCCGGAGCTTGCCTTTCTCGAGGAGGAGGTGGGCATGGGTGTTGGACGTCATGAACTCCGCGCCGCACGGGCGCACGATCTTGCCTTCGCGTTCGGCGTCCGCGTAGGCGAGGCAGACAGCCTCCGGGGCACCGTCGAGCGTTCGGAACAGGTGCTGCATGAGCCGCTGCTGCGGGGATGCCGAGCCGAACCATCGCTTCAATGCATCCTCCGTCGGGCCAACTGCCAGAGCACGGCCTCGCAGAGACGGAGAAGCCGGTCGTGCCTCTCCTGCCGTGTGAGGATGCGAGCGGCCGTCAGCGACTGCGCTTGTAGTGGCATCGCTCCACCCTTCGGAGGTGCGTCGGGCGTCATGGCCTGATGTCCTGAGCCGTCAAGGCCTTGCGTCCGGCCGCGTAGGCGGCTTTCGAGGTCGAAAATTCCGCATGGCTCCTGTCGAGCACGATGGCGCCGAAGCGACGGATTTCCCAACCGAACTGCAGGGCCGCGCCTGGGAGCCGAACCACGAAAACGTCTGGCGCTTCCCGCGGAAGCGTCTCCTCCCTTTTGCGCCTTCTCGCCTCTATGGCGGCTACTCGGGCAGCTTCCGTGAAGTGACGTCGATTGGGCTTGCAGAGAGGCATGTCACTGAGGCTCCACGATGAACACCTGTTCATGTTGCATGACATGCGATTTTGCGTTGCATCAAATATTAAGAGGTCCTTGAGAAAAGAAAATTATCATACGGTCGGGCATATTTTCCTGATCGTCGGTTTCGTAGCCCAGCATGAGTTTGTCAATCATGTTATATTCACGTTATTTTACACATTCGTCAATATGCAAACACGCCAGAATCATTCGGGCCGACCAGCGAAAACTTGGAACCACCTTCGATATCTCGAGCTTGAGCCTACGCGCCTTCGGGCGCCGCCCCTCGTGGGCGTTTCCTCCCTAGACTTGGGCCGCTCGCCGCGAGGCTGGGCGGCCTCTTTCGTTCTGCCCAGCCTCTCCAACATCCACCCACCTTGACGGCCGCACGCAAGGTCCGATGTTCCGTGCGAGGGCTTAACGGTCGCTCCGCGACCCTCTGCCACGAAGGCAACTGATCGGAGTGACCTATGACGCGGCATCTGTATGGTGACGCCGCAGTCAGTGGCAGATCGTAGGGGAGTCAATGTCGTCGCCTCCGAAGTCGAGTCGCCAGTTCACTGAGGCCGCACGGCTTGCTGCCGCCGAAGCTCGCAGGGCAAAGCGAGAGGGTCCGGATGATTTCGGCGTCCCGGAGCTGTTCATCGTCAGGAAAGGCAATCGTGGTTTCACCTGGGAGCTTCGTCGGTTTGGCGGAATGGAGCTTCAACGCGGTTCCGAGACGTTCTCCGATGCGGCCTCGGCGCGGGCCGACGGTGAAGAGGCCCTGGTCACGTTGCTCGCCAGTGCTGATCTGCCGACATTCGAACGGAGTCGGAAAGGGTAGGCAAGCTCACTTTGACCCGTTCTGAGACCATCAGCGACTCCGGCATCTCACGCCCGGTCTGCTCCCTTCATCAGGTAGGAAGCGCACGCTCTCCGTCTCCGGGGTGTCCTGCATCAGCCTGACCGTGCAGTCCTTCACCAGGGCCGATCCTCCAAGATCACCTATCGGGGCACGGTAGACCCGGTCTGAACCAGAACGGCATTCGCCTGGTGCTGCCGGCGTGCCATGTCGTCCACGGCCCGCAGGACGATGCACAGATCACGAAGGCACCAGAGGCGCCGAACTGCGATGGCTCCGTAGAAAGGGCGGGAGTAGCGATGGGGCTTGAAGATACGGGCTGCCACGGTCGAATCGTCCGAACCTCAGGCAGGGACGGTCGGCATCAAACTTGACGGTGCTGACCACGCCCTTCGGCATGGATGCGTTGACTGCGCTCATCCGCAGGATGATCGAGGTGGGGAACGAGACTCGACGACGATCACGTCCGTCAAGGTGGTGGAGTTTGGTCTGGTGCTCACCGCGGCTCCTGACGGGTCTCAGGCTGCGATGTGG
>NZ_QYBB01000041.1 GCF_004137685.1 Lichenibacterium minor
GGACCCGATCGGCCGGGCGATGGCGCGCGAGATCAGCCACGCCATCAGGCTGGCCAGGACGGTCGACACCACACCGCCCAGCGCCACGATGATCAGCATGCGGTTCATGGCGCTGTCGCTCGCGGCCGTGAAGGAGTCGCTCCAGCGGGCGATGGCGGTGCTGGCCGTGCCGAAGCTCTCGTTCAAGGTGTCGATGACCGACTGCCCGCCCCCGCTGGCCTCGAGGTCCATCGCCTGGGCACGCGTCGCGGGCGAGGATGCGAGCTGGACCTCGTTGGCGAGCGTGGTGCCGGTATAGGCCGTGACGGCCTTGTCGTATGCGTCGAGTTTGGGCAGCAGCCCCGGCTCTTCCTTGGCCAGGATGGCTCGGACGGCGCCGATGTCCACCGTATAGGCCTTGAGTTCCTTGTCGATCTTGGCGTGATCGGACTCGGCGCCCGTCATGACCAGCTTGCGCACCAGGGACTGGACGCGCGACACGTCGCCCTTGGCCTTGTCCAGATTGTCGACCGCGTCGTCGGACACCGAGTTCACTCGCTCGAGCTCCGCCAAAGACTGCATTTCGACATAGATGGCCGTCGAACTCAGCACGATGACGCCGACGACGGCTCCGAAGCCGATGGCGAGCTTTTTACTGATCCGAAAGTTTTTCAGCATGGTCGAGAGATCCAGAAAAGCTCGCCCCCATCAGGGGACGACCCTGCGCACCGGCTTCATGGATACCGATGGATGAATTAAGACGCGATAAATGATGAACGGCACGTCGTTCCGGATCGTGCGACCCCGTGAAAGGGTCGCCGAGCCCCGCGCTCGGCGCGCCGTCCTGGGCGCGACGCCATCTGTCGGCCGAAGGGTCCGTCCGATGCGCGCCACGGCGCCGGGTCTTTCCGCCGTCGGGGGCTGCCGCCGACGGGATCGGCCCTACCCCGTCGGCGGCAGGGTGGCCCCCATCCCGCGCTTCCGGTGGCCCCGGAAAGTCCAGCCCGCGACCGCGAGGAGCCAGGCGAGGGCGACGCCGGCCGCCGCCAAGGCCGGCGCGAACCCCCGCGGCGCGTAGCGGAACGCGACGTGGCTGTCGCCGGCCGGCAGGTCGACGGCCTGGAAGGCGCCTTCGACCGTCGCCACCGGGGCTGGCGCCCCATCCACCGTCGCCGACCAGCCGGGCAAGGCGAGTTCGAGGCGCGTCAGCCGGCTCGGCCGGGCGCAGGACGCCCGGACGTCGTCCCGCGACGCGGGCTGCAGGCGGCAACCGTTCGCCGACAGGTAGTCCCGCACGTCCCGCAGCCGGTACACCTGCGCGGCCCGCCCCGCGTGAGCGAGGGTGAGGTCGGCATCGACGAAGCGGACGTCCGGCACCGGCCCCGCCGCACCCGCGCCGGCCGGCGGCTCGAGCGCGACCGAACCGTCGCCCGCCGCGCGCGGGTGGAGGGGCAGCGACGCGTCGCCGGCGCCGTCCGGCCGGGCGATCCGGAGCGTGTAGGCGCTGCCCGGGGGCAACGGCAGCGGGCGGTCGAGCGACACGGCGGCGCGGGTGCCGGACGGCGCCGCGGGCAGGTCGGCGTCGCCGGCCGCGCAGGCCCCCCCGGCGCAGAGCGTCGCCCGGAGCCGGCCCGACGGGGTGCCGCCATCCGCCCGCAGCGCCACCGTCACGGCCGAAACGGGCAGGCCGAGATGCGGCGCGAGCCGGCCGGCGATCACCACCTCGCCGCCGGGCGGGAGCGGCGCGGCGCCGGCTTCGCGTGCTTCGTCGATGGGGTAGGGCGCCACCAGGTCGAGTTCGGGGCCCGACAGGACGAACCGGACGCCCGCGCGGCCGTAGGCGGCCAGGCGGGCGTGGAGGAGGTCGCGCCGGTCGCGGGTCTCCTCGGGCGTCAGGTTCCAGGACGCGGGCACGAAGGACAGCCGGCCCGCGTAGGGGTCGAGGGTGGACCGGATGTAGTCGGCCGTCAGCGTCGGCGACGGCAGGTCGTCGTAGTTGAGCAGGGCCACACCGAAGGCGGAGCCGTAGTTGGGCGACAGGCCGCCTTCGAACGCCATCACCCGCTGGAAGCCGGCCTCCTCGCGCAGGACGTCGAGGAGCGCGAGGTCGAGCCTGCCATGGCGCGGATAGGACAGGAACGGCAGCGCGAACCAGGCCGCCGCTTCCAGGACCAGCAGGGCGGACAGCGCCGTCGCCCGGCCGCGGGGATCCCGGATCCGGGAAGCGCCGCCGACCAGCAGGGCCGACGCCGCGAAGGCCGCCCCCGCGATGCCGAACCAGAGCCGATGGTAGGCGGAGTCCCGCGCCAGCGGGGCGATGGTCGGCCACGCGGCCGCCACGGCCATCGCCGCGCAGGCGAGCCCGCAGGCGAGCCCCCCGGCCAGCCGCCGGCGCCCCGCCGGTTCCCGCAAGGTGTCGTCGAGTGCCAGCGCCGCGAGGACGACGAAGCAGAAGATCCAGCCGGCGTCGAGGTAGCGCGCGAAGGCCACGATGGTGGCCAGCGGGAGGGCTTTGAAGGCGGCGTGGAGCACCGGCGCGCCGTGCGACGCGCCCAGGGCCAGGACGATCCAGCCGGCGAGCAGGAGCTTGGCGCCGCGGCGCCGCCGGTCGAACAGCGCCGCGAAGGCCAGGACGGGCGGGACGAAGCCCACGTAGCCGCCCGTGCCGGACCAGAGGTCCGACACCGCGGGGTCCGGCGAGCCGAAGATCGTGCCGAACAGGTAGGGTGCGAGATACTGCGCCAGCCCCGCCGGGCTCAGCCAGTCGACGCCGCCGCCGTCGCCGGCGTGGACGCCCAGTTCGGCCTGGCCGAGATAGCCCGCGAAGGCCACGAGCACGGGGGCGGCCAGCGCCGCGGCGGCGAAGGCCGTCAGGGCGAGGCTCCCGGCGTAGCGGCGCAGGGCGGGACCCGGCAGGCCCGCGGCCCGCAGCAGCGCCCAGGCGAGCAGCAGCCAGGAATACAGGTACACTTCCTCGGGGAACCCCGCGTAGAGGGCTTCGCCGGCCACCAAGGCGCCGACGGCGGCGGCGGCGGCGCGACCCCGCCCGGCCAGCGCGGCGGCGCGCGACATCTCGATGGCGACGAACAGCCAGGGCAGGAACGCCACCGGGTTGAAGACGGCGTTGCGCAGCCAGGCGAAGACCCCGTTCACCTCGAAGAGCACCCCTGCCGCCACCGCCACCGCGGCGTCGACGCCGAGGCGCCGCAGGAACAGCGCCGTCCCCAACCCGGCCACCAGCTGCAGCAGCGCCTGCTCGGCTTCCTGGCCGTGCGGCAGGGCGAGGAGCCAGGTCGGCACAAACAGCGCCGCGGACTGCATCTCCCCGAGCAGCGGCGCGCCCAGGCCCTCGAGGTGGTTCCACAGCGGCATGCGGCCCCCCAGCACGTCGAGCGCCGCCCGCCGGCCGAGGGCCTGGGATGTGACGCCGGCGTTGCCGTCGATCGTCGGCTCGCCGGCGAGCGGTCGCGTGCCGACGTCGACGGCGAGGCCGCTGTAGCGGAGCGCGGCATCGGTGCGGAGCGGGCCGAAGACGGACACCAGGAGCACGATGGCCGGCAGCGCCGCCAGGATCGCGACGGCCCCGAAGCCGCGCGGCGAGGGGAAGCGCGAGGAGCGTGGCGGCATGGGGTCGAGGTCTCCGGCGTCACGGGCGTCCCCGGGACGGGCGGGCGGCGGCGCAGCGCGGTCATCCGCCATCGGGGCGCGGCGCTCAAGCCCGCCGGTCGCGCCCCGCCCGCCGTTGCGGGGCGGGCCGCGGCGGGGCACCATGCCGGGAAGGTGGGCGCCGCGCTCCGCCGCACGGGACGGACCCGACGATGATCCACGAACTCCGAATCTACACGACCGTGCCGGGCCGGCTCCCGAACCTGCTGGCGCGCTTCAGGGACCATACGCTGCGGTTGTGGGACAAGCACGGCATCCGGCAGGCCGGCTTCTGGACCACGCTGGTGGGGCCCGACAGCAACGACTTGACCTACCTCCTCGCCTGGGACAGCCTCGCCGAGCGGGAAGCCAGGTGGAACGCCTTCCTCGCCGACCCGGAATGGATCGCGGCGCGTTCGGAAAGCGAGAAGGACGGACCCATCAACGCCCGCGTGGCGAGCTCCTTCCTGGTGCCGACGGCCTTCTCGTCGGTGCAGTAGGACGCCGGACTGCGTCCGTCACGGAGGATCGATGAGCCGGACACGCCGCCTGCGCCTCGGCGCCTTCATGCGCCCCGTCGCCATCCACACCGGGGCCTGGCGCTTTCCCGGCGCCGACCCGAACGCGAACTTCAGCTTCGCGCGGCTCAAGGGCTTCGCGCGGCGGCTCGAAGCCGCGAAGTTCGACGCCTTCTTCATGGCGGACCACCTCGCGGTGCTGAACATGCCGATGGATGCGCTGAAGCGCAGCCACACGGTGACGTCCTTCGAGCCTTTCACGCTGCTGTCCGCCCTCGCGGCCGTGACGGAGCGCATCGGGCTCGTCGCCACCGCCTCGACGACCTTCGACGCCCCCTTCCACGTCGCCCGCCGCTTCGCCTCGCTCGACCACATCAGCGGGGGGCGCGCGGGCTGGAACATCGTCACCACCGCCAACCCCGACGCGGCGTTGAACTTCGGGCAGGACGGGCAGATGGACCACGCCGCCCGCTACGTCCGTGCGCGCGAGTTCTTCGACGTGGTGACGGGCCTGTGGGACAGCTTCGCCGACGACGCCTTCCCGCGCGACGTCGACAGCGGGATTTTCTTCGACCCCGCGAAGATGCACGTGCTCGACCACCGCGGCCCGAGCCTGCAGGTGCGGGGCCCGCTGAACATCGCCCGGCCCGTCCAGGGCTGGCCGGTGGTGGTGCAGGCCGGCTCCTCCGAGCCCGGGCGGCAGCTCGCCGCCGAAACCGCCGAGGTCGTGTTCTCCGCCGAAGGCTCGCTCGACGCCGCAAAGCGCTTCTACGCCGACGTGAAGGGCCGGATGCGCGCGCTCGGCCGCGACCCCGAGCATTGCAAGATCCTGCCGGCCGCCTTCGTGGTGGTGGGCGACACGGTCGAGGAGGCACGGGCGAAGCGCGCCCGCCTCGACGCCCTCGTCCACTACGACAGCGGCATCGGCTCGCTGAACGGCATGCTGGGCACGGACGTGTCGGGCTACGATCCGGACGGCCCCTTGCCGGACATCCCCGACACCGAAGCCAGCAAGAGCGGGCGTGCCCGCATGGTCGCCATGGCCCGGGACGAGGGCCTGACCATCCGCCAGCTCGCCGCGCGGGCCGGCAGCTACGCGGGCCTCGCCTTCGTGGGCACGCCGGCCACGGTCGCCGACGGCATGGAGGAATGGCTGGACGCGGAAGGCTGCGACGGGTTCAACGTGATGTTCTCCGACCTGCCGCAAGGCCTCGACGACGTCGTCGACCGCGTGGTGCCAGAACTGCAGCGCCGGGGACTGTTCCGCCTGGACTACGAGGGACCGACGCTGCGCGACAACCTCGGCCTGCCGCGCCCGGCGAACCGCTTCTTCCCCTGACGCCGCTGCCGGCCCGCCCCGGTCCGGGCGGCGTGGGGCCGGCGGCATCCGGCGCGATTGCGGCGGGACGCTGCCATGCGAAGATCGCCGTACAGCCGCATCGAAACTGGGCGCATAAAGGCCTCGCGCCTTCGGGCGCATGCCCTTCTTTGGGCGTTTCCTCCCTAGACTTGGGCCGCTCGCCATCAGGCTGAGCGGCCCTTTTTTCTGGGACGGGCGGCGGCTTCTTCCCGACGCCGCGCGAGACGGTTCGACGCCGGCGGCTCAGCCGGGAAAGCGCGTGCCCCGATAGGTGATCTCGCCGTGGAAGACGAGCCGATCGCCGTCGTCGCGCAGGTCGCAGGCGGTCGTGTGCGACTGCCCATCGGACAGGTCCTCGCGGGCGATGTCGCCGAGGAGGGCCTGGGCCTGGGCTCTCGCCTCCTCGAAGCTGTGGAACTCGTCGCCGATCAGGTCGCGGTGCAGGCCGCGGCTGTCCACGAGGTCGAAATAAAAGCGCGGCACGGCCAGTCCTCGTCGCATCGGTCGCGAAGCCCGCGGAGGGGCGCGATCGTCACAGACGAGCGAAAATACGTCATAAAGCTATAAAAGTTCACAAGGGCGCGCATGGGCGTGCGTCGCTGCAGTGCGGGGCAGGGGCCATGGACGGCGGGCCCGTTCCGCCCGGTGCGGCGCGATGCGCCAAAGCCGGCTCGGCCGCGGCGCCGCAGTCCCGAACAGCTCGGCGTCGCCGGGCGGTTCCGCGCCGACGGTCGAGCCGTGGGATCAGTGAGGGGCGAGGCCGAGGTCGATCACGCGCTGGTGATGCTCGATCCAAAGGCGGACCATCCGGAGGAACAGGCTTTCGCGACGGGTTCCGGCGGAAGAACCGCTGTGGGCGGATGTCGTGGGGGCGGTCAAGGCGCGTCTCCTGGCCGGAGCGGACCATCGTCATCCGCCGGCAGGTCGCCAGGATGTGTGTTTTTGTGCGGTGCAGCAATCGCGCGCCCCGCAGCGGGGCCATGCGCCGGGTGCAGGACGAAGGGCCGGGACAGGCCCGGCACTGCCGCATCCCGGCCACCGGGGCGAGGACGGCCCGCGGGAGCCGTCCTCCCGCGGGCATGCGAAGCGTCGCCGGCCCGGCCCGCGGCGCCGATGCCTCAGTCGTTGCGGATCGCCAGGCTGCGGTTGAAGGCGAGCGCCCCCAGCGTGCAGGCGGCGCCGGACAGGAGGTAGGCCACAACGGCCCACAGGCCGAACAGCGTGTAGCCGCCGAGCGCCGCGAGCGGTGCGAAGCCGGCGCCGAGCAGCCACGCGAGGTCGGAGGTCAGCGCGGAGCCGGTGTAGCGGTTCTGGTTCGAGAAGTTCGACGCCACCGCGCCCGCCGCCTGCCCGAAGGACACCCCGAGCAGCCCGAAGCCCACCAGGATGAAGACGATGTGGCCCTGCAGTCCGCCCGTGAGCAGGAACGGGATCGCGAAGGAGAAGCCCGCCACGCCCGCGGCGCTCGAGCCCAGCAGCGTGCGCCGGCCGATGAAGTCGGCGAGCAGGCCCGACACCACGACGCCGATCGTCAGCGACACGGCTCCGAGGCATTCGAGCTCGAGGAAGCTTTCCGGCGTGCCGTCGGTGAAGAGCTGCACGAAGGACAGCGGGAAGATGGTGACGAGGTGGAACAGCGCGTAGGAGCCCAGCGGCACGAAGGCGCCGATCAGGATGTCCTTCCACTGGGTGCGCACCAGGGTGCGGACCGGCACCGGCAGCAGGTCGCGGGTGTTGAGCAGCCCGGCGAACTCTTCGGTGGCGATCAAGCGGAGCCGGGCGAACAGCGCCACGACGTTGATGGTGAAGGCCACGAAGAACGGGTAGCGCCAGCCCCAGCTGAGGAAGTCCTCGGGGCCGAGGTTGGCCATGAAGAAGGCGAACAGGCCGGCCGCCACCATGAGGCCGATGGGGGCGCCGAGCTGGGGCACCATGGCGTAGAGGCCGCGGCGGTGCGGGGGGGCGTTCAGCGCCAGGAGCGAGGCCAGCCCGTCCCAGGCGCCGCCGAGCGCCACGCCCTGGCCGATGCGCATCAGCACCAGGATGGCGACCGACCAGTAGCCGAAGTCGTCGTAGCCGGGCAGGAAGGCGATGGCGGCGGTGGAGATGCCGAGCAGGAACAGCGCAGTGGTGAGCTTCACGCCGCGGCCGTGGCGCCGGTCGATCTCGAGGAAGATGATGGAGCCGACGGGCCGGAACACGAAGCCCAGGCTGAACACCGCGAAGGACAGCAGCGTGCCATCGAGCGGGCTGACGAAGGGGAACACCACGGACGGGAAGACGAGCGCGCAGGCGATGCCGAAGACGAAGAAGTCGAAGGCTTCCGACGTCCGGCCGATCACCACGCCCAGCGCGATATCGCTCGGCGACACGTGATGCTCGTCCGACGACACCAGCCGGGCATCGCGCTCCAACGGTCTCGATGTTGGCGTACCTGCAACGACGTTGACCATCTCCGCTTCCTTGTCTCAGTGCCGGCCGAGGGGGTGGGGCGCGCCGGGCCGCCGCATCTCGAACCGCGCATGCCACGGGCGGGCCAATCCCGCAAACCGCCCGGTGCATGGCACGCATACTGCCTGCGCGACCCGGCTCCAACTCCTCTGGCCTGGACAAAACGTCCAATGCTATGAGGCGCGGGACGACCGTACATGAGGGACAACCCTCGCAACAGATGGCCCTCTCGTGAGACTTCTGCGCTTCCTCGGCCTGCTCCCGCTGTTCGCCCTCCTGGGCGGCTGCGATTACGTGATCCTGAACCCGTCGGGCGACGTCGCCCTGCAGGAGCGCAACCTCATCCTGGCCTCGACGGGCCTCATGCTGCTGATCATCCTGCCGGTGATCGCCGCGACGGCGCTCTTCGCGTGGCGCTACCGGGCGTCCAACACCAAGGCCGCCTATGCGCCGGACTGGAACCACTCGACCCAGCTCGAAGTGCTGATCTGGACGGCGCCGCTCCTCATCATCATCGCGCTGGGCGCGCTGACCTGGATCAGCACCCACACGCTCGACCCGTTCCGGCCCGTCGGCCGCATCGACGCCAAGCGCGCCGTGCCCACCGGAACCAAGCCGCTGGTGATCGACGCCGTGTCGCTCGATTGGAAGTGGCTCTTCATCTATCCCGAGCAGGGCATCGCCACCGTGAACGCCGTGGCGGCCCCGGTGGACCAGCCGATCGAGTTCCACATCACCTCCGGCACGGTGATGAACACGCTGTTCATCCCCGCCCTTGCGGGCCAGATCTACGCCATGGCGGGCATGGAAACGAAGCTCGCCGCGGTGATGAACAAGGAGGGGACCTTCGACGGCTTCTCCGGCATGTATTCGGGCGCCGGCTTCTCCGACATGAAGTTCAAGTTCGAAAGCCTGCAGCCCGAAGCCTTCGCGGCCTGGGTCGAGAACGCCAAGCACGCCGACATGAAGCTCGACGCCGCCAAGTACGAGGAGCTGTCGAAGCCCAGCGAGAAGGTGCGCCCGCAGTTCTACGCGACGGTGCAGCCGGACCTGTTCAACAAGATCCTCAACATGTGCGTCGACGCGAACAAGATGTGCGAGGACCAGATGATGGCCATCGACGCCACCGGCGGCGTCGCGGGCGAGAAGGGCGCGGAAAACCGCGAAAAGCTGATCTACGACGGCGCCAAGCTCAGCGAGGGCAACGAGGCCCCCGGCGCGACCTTCCCGGCCTCGGGCCGCGCCCCCAACACGCTGAAGACCGCGCCCCAGGGCATCGAGCCCAGCGGCATGGCGACCCAGTCCAACGAAGGCGGCGTGCAGAAGGACGACGTCCAGGGTAGGGGAAAGCCTCATATGGACGGCATGCCGATGGACGACGGAAAGGCGAACCCCGCGCCCGCGCAGATCAACCCGCACTGAACGATACCGACGGCCCCGACGACGACGAACGATCCTTGACGAGACCCATCGCATGTTCTCGAACATCAACCTTCAGCAGCTGATCTTCGGGCGTCTCACGCTCGAAGCCATCCCCTACCACGAGCCCATCCTGATCCTCACCTTCCTCGGGGTGGCGGTCGGCGGTGCCGCGCTCCTGGGGGCCCTCACCTATTACAAGTGGTGGGGCTACCTGTGGAACGAGTGGTTCACCTCGATCGACCACAAGAAGATCGGCATCATGTACTGCGTGCTGGCGCTCGTCATGCTGGTGCGCGGCTTCTCCGACGCGCTGCTGATGCGCTCCCAGCAGGCGCTGGCCTTCAACGGCTCCGAGGGCTACCTGCCGCCGCACCATTACGACCAGGTGTTCACGGCCCATGGCGTCATCATGATCTTCTTCATGGCCATGCCCTTCGTCACCGGCCTGATGAACTTCGTGGTGCCGCTGCAGATCGGCGCCCGCGACGTTGCCTTCCCGTTCCTGAACAACTTCTCGTTCTGGATGACCGTCGCCGGCGCCATGACGGTGATGTTGTCGCTGTTCGTGGGCGAGTTCGCCCGCACCGGCTGGACCAACTTCGCTCCGCTGTCGGAATCGTCCTACAGCCCGGGCGTCGGCGTCGACTATTACATCTGGTCGCTGCAGATCGCCGGCATCGGCACGCTGCTGTCGGGCGTCAACCTCATCGCCACCATCGTCAAGATGCGGGCGCCGGGCATGTCCTTCATGAAGATGCCGATCTTCACCTGGACGGCGCTGTGCACCAACGTGCTGATCGTCGCCGCCTTCCCGATCCTCACCGCCGTGCTGGCCCTGCTGTCGCTCGACCGCTACCTCGGCTTCAACTTCTTCACGAACGACCTCGGGGGCAACCCGATGATGTACGTGAACCTGCTGTGGATCTGGGGCCATCCGGAGGTCTACATCCTCATCCTGCCGCTGTTCGGCGTGTTCTCGGAGGTCACCTCGACCTTCTGCGGCAAGCGCCTGTTCGGCTACGCCTCGATGATCTACGCCACCGTGGTCATCACCATCCTGGCCTACCTGGTCTGGCTCCACCACTTCTTCACCATGGGCAACGGGGCAAGCGTCAACTCGTTCTTCGGCATCACCACGATGATCATCTCCATCCCCACGGGGGCGAAGATCTTCAACTGGCTGTTCACCATGTACAAGGGCCGCATCCGCTTCGAGCTGCCCATGATGTGGACCGTCGCCTTCATGATCACCTTCGTGATCGGCGGCATGACGGGCGTCCTGCTCGCCGTTCCGCCGGCCGACTTCCAGCTGCACAACAGCCTGTTCCTCGTGGCCCACTTCCACAACGTCATCATCGGCGGGACGTTCTTCGGCATCATGGCCGGCGTCGCCTACTGGTGGCCGAAGGCGTTCGGCTTCAAGCTCGACGTGTACTGGGGCAAGTGGTCGTTCTGGCTGTGGGTGTCGGGCTTCTACTTCGCCTTCATGCCGCTCTACGTTCTCGGCCTGATGGGCGTGACGCGTCGCCTGAATCACTTCGACGACCCGTCGCTCCGGATCTGGTTCGTCATCGCGGCCTTCGGCGCCCTCCTGGTCGCCGGCGGCATCGGGACTTTCTTCTACCAGATCTACGTCTCGATCCGGGAGCGCGACGTGCTCGCCGACGTGACCGGCGACCCGTGGGACGGCCGTACCCTGGAATGGTCGACCTCCTCGCCGCCCCCGTCCTACAATTTCGCCTTCACCCCGATGGTGCACGACCTCGACGCCTGGACCGACATGAAGAAGCGCGGCTACGTGCGCCCGCTGAACGGCTACCAGCCGATCCACATGCCCAAGAGCACGCCCGCCGGCATCATCCTGTCGGGCCTGTCCCTGGCGTTCGGCTTCGCCATGATCTGGTACATCTGGTGGCTCGCGGCGCTGAGCTTCGTCGCCATCGTGGTCTACACCATCGCCCACACCTTCAACTACAACCGGGACTTCTACATCTCGGCCGAGGAGGTGACCCGCACCGAGGAGCAGCGCTCGCGCATGCTCGGCCTCACCAAGGTCTGAGGGGGGCCGACGCATGACACGCTCCCCCGAAGCCCTCGCCGACGACGGCGTCCTCAAGTTCTACGTGGCCGGCGACGACGGTCATGGCCACGCCGAAGGCGGGACCATGATCGGGTTCTGGATCTACCTGATGAGCGACTGCCTCATCTTCGCCAGCCTGTTCGCCTGCTATGCGGTCTACGGCCACGCCTACGCGGCGGGGCCGTCCCCCGCCGACCTCTTCGAACTGCCGACGGTGGCGCTCAACACGGCGCTGCTGCTCTTCTCCTCCATCACCTACGGCTTCGCCATGCTGGCGATGGAGAAGAACAACCGCGCCGTGACGATCTTCTGGATGCTGGTCACGGCGGCCTTCGGCATGGGCTTCGTGTATCTCGAGCTCAACGAGTTCGCGCACCTCATCCACGAGGGCGCGGGCCCGCAGCGCTCGGCGTTCCTGTCGTCCTTCTTCACGCTGGTCGGCACCCACGGCCTGCACGTTTCGGTCGGCATCCTGTGGATGTTCGTGCTGATGATCCAGGTGGCGTGGAAGGGCCTCGGCCCCGAGAACAAGCGCCGCCTCATGTGCCTGTCGATGTTCTGGCACTTCCTCGACGTCGTGTGGATCGGCGTCTTCTCCTTCGTTTATCTCGTGAGCGTGCTGCCATGAGCGCCGGAAACGCCGCCGGAAACGTCCACGTCGAGGTCCTGCACGACCACGACGAGGCCGCCCACGGAACCCTGAAGAGCTACACGATCGGCTTCGTGCTGTCGGTGATCCTCACCGCCATCCCGTTCTGGCTCGTGATGGGCCACGTCATCGTCGACAGCCAGCTCAACGCCATCGTCATCATGGCCTTCGGCGCCGTGCAGATCGTCGTGCACATGCACTACTTCCTGCACATGAACACCAAGTCCGAGGGCGGCTGGACCTTCCTGGCGCTGGTCTTCACCGTGGTGATGGTGGCGATCACGCTCGCGGGCTCGATCTGGGTCATGTACCACATGAACGGCAACATGATGCCGATGAAGCCGGCCGACATGAGCACCATGAAGATGTGACGATGCGCTTCGCGCGCGTCCTCGATGCCCCGGCGCCTCCCGCGCCGGGGTCCCCCGGCTCGCCGCGGCTCCGGTCCGGCGGCGGGCGGATCGCCCTGGTCCTCGCCGGTGTCGCCGCCGTCCTGCTGCTGATGGCGCTGGGAACCTGGCAGGTCTACCGCCTCCGCTGGAAGCTCGACCTCATCGCCGCCGTGGACGCCCGCGTCCACGCCCCGGCGGTCGCAGCGCCGCCACCCGCGGCCTGGCCCTCGGTGACCGCCGAAGCCGACCAGTATCGCCACGTCACGGCGCGCGGCACCTACGACAATGCGCGCGAAACCTTCGTCCAGGCGGTGACCGACGAAGGCCCCGGCTTCTGGCTCCTCACGCCGTTCCGCACCGACGACGGTTTCACCGTGCTGGTCAACCGCGGGTTCGTGCCGCCCGGCCGCCGCGACCCGGCCTCCCGCGCGTCGGGCGAGATCGCCGGCCCGACCCGCGTGACGGGGCTCCTGCGCGTCGACGAGCCCGGCGGCGCCTTCCTGCGCCACAACGATCCGGCCTCCGACCGGTGGTTCTCGCGCGACGTGGGCGCCATCGCGGCGAAGCGGAGCCTCGCCGGACAGGTCGCTCCCTACTTCATCGACGCCGACGACGCGCCGGTGCCGGGCGGGTTCCCGGTCGGCGGGTTGACCGTGGTGGCCTTCCCCAACAACCACCTCGTCTACACCATCACCTGGTACGCCCTGGGGCTCGGCCTCGCGGGGGCCCTGGTCTGGGTGGTGCGCGAGGAGCGGGGCGCGAGGGCGCCGCGATGAGCGCCGCCGTCGCGCTGCCCGTGTCGGACGCGCTGGCGCCTCCCTTCGCGGGGGACGCCGGCGTCGAAGCGGGCGGCGAGGACGCGCCCGGCCACAAGAACCTGCTGCTGCTGGTGCAACTGCGCTGGATCGCCGTCGGTGGCCAGCTCGTCACCTTGGGGATCGTCGGGGCGGGGCTGCGGGTGGCGCTGCCGATCGGCCCCATGGCGGGCGTGCTGCTCGGGCTCGTGCTCGTCAACGCCGGCAGCCTCATCCGGCTGTCGCGGCCGTCGCCCGTCGCGCGGGCCGAACTGGCGCTCGCCATGCTGCTCGACATCGGGGCGCTGACGCTGCAGCTCGGGCTGACGGGCGGCGCCACAAACCCCTTCACCTTCCTCTACCTCCTGCAGGTGACGCTGGCGGCGGTGCTGCTCGACGGGGCCGCTACCTGGGCCGTGGTGGCCGTGACGGCCCTGTGCTTCTGCGCCCTGACGCGCGCCTACCTGCCGCTCGACCTGTCCGGCCTGCCGGGCGCCGACCTGTTCGCGCTCCACATCGCCGGCATGCTGATCTGCTTCCTGCTCGACGCAGCGCTGCTGGTCGTCTTCGTCACCCGGGTGACGCGAAACCTGCGCGCGCGGGACGCACGCCTGGCGGCCCTGCGCCAGCGCGCCGCCGAGGAGGACGGCATCGTGCGGATGGGCCTGCTCGCCTCGGGCGCCGCGCACCTGCTCGGCACGCCCCTGTCGACCCTGTCGGTCATCCTCGGCGACTGGCGCCGCATGCCGGCGCTCACCGGCGACCCGGAGCTGATGGGCGAGCTCGACGTGCTCGAGGCCGAGGTCCGGCGCTGCAAGGCGATCCTCACCGGCATCCTGGTGTCCGCCGGCGAAGCGCGGGGCGAATCCGCCGCCGCCACGACGCTTCACACCTTCCTCGACGAGCTCGTGGCGGAGTGGCGCGGCGCGCATCCCGCGGCGCAACTCCACTACGACGACGCGGTGGCGGAGGACCCCGCGATCGTGTCCGACACGGCGCTGAAGCAGGTGATCGTCAACCTGCTCGACAACGCCTTCGAGGTGTCGCCGGATTGGCTGCGGCTCCGCGTCGGCCTGGAAAGCGGGCTGCTGCGCCTGTCGGTCGAGGACCGCGGGCCGGGTTTCGCCGCGGAAATCCTCGCCGACGTCGGCACGCCCTACCGGTCCACCAAGGGCCGGCAGGGCGGGGGGCTCGGCCTGTTCCTGGTGTTCAACGTGGTGCGCAAGCTCGGCGGCCGCGTGTCGGTGGGCAACGCGCCGGGCGGGGGCGCCGCGGTGGAGATGACGCTGCCCCTGTCGGCGCTGGCCGTCGCGGCGCGCGAGCCTGCCGGGCCGGCGCATGCGGGCCGGGACGGTGCCGATGGCTGACGACCGCCTGCTCGTCGTGGTCGACGACGACGAAAGCTTCGCCCGCACGCTGAAGCGCTCCTTCGAGCGGCGCGGCTATTCCGTGGTGGTGGCGCCGACGCTGGCGGACGTAAAGGCCCTGCTGGAGGAGCGCACGCCGGGCTATGCGGTGGTGGACCTGAAGCTCGTCGGCGCCTCGGGCCTCGCCTGCCTCGACGCGCTGCACGCCCACGATCCCGACATGCTGATCGTGGTCCTGACCGGCTTCGCTTCCATCGCCACCGCGGTCGAGAGCATCAAGCTCGGCGCCTGCCACTACTTGGCCAAGCCCGCCAACACGGACGACATCGAGGCCGCCTTCTCCAAGGGAGCGGGCGACGCGGCGGTGCCGCTCGGCGAGCGGGCGACGTCCATCAAGACGCTGGAATGGGAGCGCATCCACGAGGTGCTGGCCGAAACCGGCTTCAACATCTCCGAAACCGCACGGCGGCTCGGCATGCACCGCCGCACGCTGGCGCGGAAGCTCGAAAAGCGCCAAGTGACGTGAGGGCGGGAGCCGGATCCCATCGTTCCGGGCCCGCCGAAGCGCGAAGGAGCCCGCCATGCCGTTCGTCAGCCTCACGCGCCTCCGCCTGCGGTCGATCCGCTTCCTGCCCGCCTTCGCGCGGCACAACCTGCGCACCCTGGCGCAGGTGAAGGCGGCGCCGGGCTTCCGCGGCGGCTCGCTGCTCGCCGACCGCGGCTGGGCCTTCTGGACCCTCACGGCCTGGGACGGCCAGGACGCCATGCGGGCCTATATGACGGCCGGCGCCCACCGCACCGCCATGCCGTACCTCCTCGAATGGTGCGACGAGGCGTCCGTGGCGCATTGGACCCAGGACGGCGACGCCCTGCCGTCCTGGGCCGAGGCGGACCGCCGCATGCGGGACGAGGGCCGCCCCTCGAAGCTGCGCCACCCCGGCCCGCACCACGCCGACCTCGGCTTCCGCGCCGCCCGAACCGCCGTCACGGCGCCCCTGCGGCCGGCGCCGGCGCGCGTCCCGGCCCCGGGCTCGGCTTGACGCGGGGGACGAACTTCGCATATATGAAGACGTGTTCATATGTGGTGATCGAGATTGGTCGACGACGACGTCGCTGCCCTGGCGGAAACCTTCCGGCTGCTGGGCGATCCGAACAGGCTTCGGATCGTGCTGAGCTGCCTCGACGGCCCGGTCGGCGTCGGCGCCCTCGCCGACAGGGTGGGGCTGAGCCAGTCGCTCGTGTCCCATCACCTCCGGCTGCTGCGGGCGACGCGCCTGCTGAAGGCGGGGAAGGCGGGGCGGCAGGTGTTCTACTCGCTGCCGGACTGCCACGTCCGGGACATGCTGACCAACCTCATCGACCACATGACCGAACCGCACGACCACGGAACAGACGCGGAGAACGACGATGACGGACGTGACGACGGTGAAGTGCGCCTGCGCTGATTGCGTGTGCGTCGTGAAAACGGACGGCGCGGTGGAGAAGGACGGCCGCTTCTATTGCAGCGGCGAATGCGCCGACCACCACAAGGACGGTTCGGGCTGCCACCACGCCGGCTGCACCTGCCACGGCTGACGCGGCCCCGATCGGGAGACGGCCGACGGCGCCCGGCGACCCCGGGCGAGGCCGCCCCCCGACATCCGCCGCCGTTCGCGCGGCGCACGCTTCCGGTCCCTGCGTCCCGTCCGTGACGGCGCGCAGGGCCGTCGGCCTGGAAGAGACCGCCCCCGGGGTGACGCCGTGATCGTCCGCGACAAACCGAGCGCCTGGCAGCTCCTCTTCGTGATGCGGGGATCCATCATCCCCACCATCGCGCCGCGCCTCGTCGTGGTGACGTCGCTGTCGATCGCCGTGGTGGTCCTCGAGGACCGGGGGATGCTGCAGCTGCACGACATCGCCGCTCTGCCCTTCTCGCTCATCGGCATCGCGCTCTCGATCTTCGCCGGGTTTCGCAACTCGGCCTGCTACGACCGCTGGTGGGAAGGCCGCAAGGTGTTCGGGCAGCTGCTCGTCGACGCCCGGAGCCTCGCCCGCCAGCAGCTGAGCTACATCGGGCCCGACGATCCCGCCGCGGCGCGGCGCGGGGCATGGCGCGCGGTCGCCTTCTCCCACCTCCTGCGCCACCACATGCGGGCGGAGCCGCCGGGCGCGGACGCCCTGGCCGCCCTCGCCGAAGGCGGAGCCACCGAGGTCGCGGCCGCCCGCAATCCCCCCAACATGCTGCTCGCCGCCATCGGCCGGGACGCCGCCGCCAGGGCCGCGGCGGGCGGCATCGCCCCCCAGATGCTTCAAACGCTCGAAGAGCGGCTCGTGTCGCTGTCGGGGGTGCTGGCCGCCGCCGAGCGGATCCGGGGCATGCCGGTGCCCTACACCTACACGCTGATGCTGCACCGCACCGCCTACCTGTTCTGCCTGCTGCTCCCCTTCGGCCTCGCGGGGGCGGCCGGGCCGTGGACGCCGCTGATCGTGCTCATCGTGAGCTACACGTTCTTCGGTCTCGACGCGCTCGGCGACGAGCTGGAGAACCCCTTCGGCACGGGGCAGAACGCGCTTCCGCTCAGCGCCATGACGCGCGGCATCGAGATCGACATCCGCGAGATGCTGGGCGACCCGGTGCTCCCCGAGCCGCTGCGGCCGGTGGACTTCCTGCTCACCTGATCGCCGTGCCGGCGGGGGAGCAAATCTGCAAAAGGAGAGCAGAAGCTCATATGCCGAGGAAAGCGGCAGTTTGCGACGATGTTCGCGGAGTTATGCCTAGAAAAACGTGAAATCGTGGTCCCGCTGCTTGCCAAGCGCAGAGCAATGTGGTGAAACCTTGAAACCGAGCCGACGATGCCTCGGCCCCGAAAGCGTCCCCCAGAGCGGGTGAGGATGCCGGAGAATAAAAAAAAGACCGCCCCGAAGGACGGCCCGAGTCTAGGGAGGAAACGCCCAAAAAGGGCATGCAACGAAAACGTTGCAAGACGTCTATGCCACGCTTTGCCGATCGTCGCAAGCCTTTTCGGGCTCGAGCGCGATCGGCTTTTCGTCGTGATGAACGGCTCCGATCGGTGGCGGCGCTGGAAGGGGGTTCCATGGCGGAAGGTGGCGCGGCATCGGCCGCCTCGGAGCCGTCGCCCGGCGACGCGCTGCGGGGCCGGCGCGTGCTGCTGATCGTGGGCGGCGGCATCGCGGCCTACAAGGCGCTGGACCTGATCCGCCGCCTGCGGGAGCGCGGCGCCGCCGTGCGGGCGGTGATGACGGCCTCGGCGGCGCAGTTCGTCACCCCCCTGGCGGTGGCGAGCCTCACGGGCGAGCGCGTCCACGACGACCTCTTCTCCCTCACCGACGAAGCCGAGATGGGGCATATCCAGCTGTCGCGCAGCGCCGACCTCGTGCTGGTGGCGCCCGCCACCGCCAACCTCATGGCCAAGGCCGCCAACGGCCTCGCCGACGACCTCGCCTCGACGCTCCTGCTCGCCACCGACAAGCGCGTGCTGATGGCGCCTTCCATGAACGTCCGCATGTGGCTGCACCCCGCCACCCGGCGCAACCTCGAGCGGCTCCGCGCCGACGGCGTCCTGGTGGTCGGGCCCGGCGAGGGCGCCATGGCCTGCGGCGAGTTCGGCCCCGGCCGGATGGCCGAGCCGCTCGACATCGTGGCCGCCGCCGCCCGGGCCCTGGCGGGCGACACCGCCGTGCCGCTGCCCGCCCCGCCGCCCGGGGCCCTGCGCGGGCGGCGCGTGGTGGTGACCTCCGGCCCGACCCACGAATCCATCGACCCCGTCCGCTACATCGCCAACCGGTCCTCCGGGCGGCAGGGCCACGCCATCGCGGCGGCGGCGGCGGCGGCCGGCGCCGAGGTCGTGCTGGTGTCCGGACCCGTGTCGATCGCCGATCCCGCGGGCGTCGCCGTCGTGCGGGTCGAGACCGCCCGCGAGATGCTGTCCGCCGTCGAGGCGGCGCTGCCCGCCGACCTCTTCGTGGCCGCCGCCGCGGTGGCGGACTGGCGGCCGACGGTCGCCGCCGACCTCAAGATCAAGAAGCGGGACGGCGCGCCCGACCCGGTCCTGGCGCTCGACCGCAATCCCGACATCCTCGCCGCCGTGGCGGCGCGCCGTGAAGGCCGGCCGCGGCTCGTGGTCGGCTTCGCGGCCGAAACCGACCGCCTCCTCGACCACGCGGCGGACAAGCTGCGGCGGAAGGGCGCCGACGTGATCGTCGCCAACGACGTCGGCTCAGGCTCCGGCGTGATGGGGGGAGCCGACAACGAGGTGCATCTCGTGAGCCGTGGCGCCGCCGGGGCGGGGGGCGACGCGCGGATCGAGGCTTGGCCGAAGCTCGGCAAGGACGAGGTGGCGCGCCGCCTCGTCGCGCGCTTCGCCGCCCTGCTGGACGCGCGCCCGTGACGGTGGCGGTGCGGGTCCTCCGCCTGCCGCACGCGGAGGGGCTCGACCTGCCGGCCTATCAGACGGAGGGCGCCGCCGGGCTCGACCTCGTGGCGGCGCTGCCCGAAGGCGCCGCCGTGGCGATCGAGCCCGGCGCCCGCGCCCTCGTGCCGACGGGCCTCGCTCTGGCGCTGCCCGAGGGCTACGAGGCTCAGGTCCGGCCCCGGTCCGGCCTCGCGCTGCGCCACGGCGTCACGGTGCTGAACAGCCCGGGCACGGTCGACGCCGATTATCGCGGCGAGATCGGCGTGCTGCTGGTCAACCACGGGGCGGAAGCCTTCCGCGTCGAGCGCGGCACGCGCATCGCCCAGCTCGTGCTGGCGCGGGTCGAGCGCCTGGCCTGGGTCGAGGGCCCGCTCGACGGGACGGCGCGGGGCGCGGGCGGCTTCGGCTCGACGGGCCACGCCCCGGCGATCCGGCGCGGATGAATCTCCTGCCCGAGCGCAGCCTCCTCGCGGTCGCCACCGTGGTGGACATCGCCTTGAACGGCCGCATGGCGCCGGTGTCCGCCAAGGCGCTGTCGGCCCGCCACGGGCTCATGCCGCGCCACCTCGAAACGCTGCTGCAGGAACTCGTGCGGGCCGGCGTGCTCAAGGGCACGCGCGGCCCCCGCGGCGGCTACGCGCTCGCGCGCGAGCGGCGGCGCATCACGGTCGGCGAGATCCTGCGGGCCGCCGCCCGCGTGGGGGAGGCGGATGCGAAGCCGCGCCCGCGGCCGTCCTTCGTCGATGCCGTGGTGGCGCCGGCGCTGCGGCCCGCCGGCGACGCGTATCTGGCGGCCCTCGACGGCACCACCGTCGCCGACCTCTGCGCGAGGGCCGAGGCCGCCGGCGTGGAACGCGACGCCGGGATCGATTTCGCCATCTGACGGCAGCGGGCGGGAAGCTCGACGGCGCCGGACGTCGCCCGGGGCCGGATGCCCCGGCGTCAGTGCGGCGCTTGGGGCACCATCAGCCCGCCCTGCGTCCACAGCGCGTTGGCGCCGCGCGGCAGCTTGAGGTCCGATCCCGCGCCGAGGTCGCGCTCGAAGAGTTCGGCGGCGTTGCCGATCGTGCCGACGGCGCGCGCCGCCCAGCCGGCGTCGACGACCGCCGGGTCGATGCCGGTCAGCGTCCCGCCGAGCGGGCGCAGCAGCGGGTTCGACGAGTCGCGCAGCGCGTCGGCGTGGGCCCGGTCGATCCCGCCGGCCTCGGCCTGCACGGGCGCCGCCGCCACGGCGTCCACCACCTCGGCCCAGGCCGCGTCGCCGTTCGCCACCGCCGGGGTGAGGGGCAGGACGGAATAGCGCTCCGGCAGGATGGTGAAATCCGCCACCCGGGCGTGGAAGTTGGTGCGGGCTTCGGCGAGGCGCGTCGCGCTGTTGAAATAGGCGTCGCAGCTCCGGCCCACCACGGCGGCGAGGAGTTCGCCGTTTTCCTCGAAGTTCCAGGGCTTGAAGCCGACGTGGCGGCGCGCCGCTTCGGCGTCGAGCACCGCCGCGGCTTCCGTGTCGACGATGTAGCAGACGGTGCGGCCGGCGAGGTCGTCGAAGCCCTTGATGCCGGAATCGCGGTGCACCATCAGGGCGTCGCCGTCGAGGAACACCGGCCGCGCGAAGGACACCCCGAAGGCCACGCTCGACGCCGCCGAGGGCGCCGCCCCCATCAGCATGTCGATCTTGCCCGACTGCAGGTCCTTGAAGCCGTAGAGTTCCGACGGCGCGTCGACGATCTTCACCCGGTCGGCCGAGCCCAGCACGGCCGCGGCGGTCGCGCGGCACAGGTCCCGTCCCAGTTCGGGCAGGGGGCCGTGGACGTCGTCCTTGGTCCAGTCGTCGGGCTCGGTCAGCACGCCGCACCGCAGCACGCCGGCGGCCTTGACGCGGTCGAGCACGGCACCGGCGCTGGCGGGAGGGGCGGCCAGCGCCGCGGCGAGCGCCAGGGCCGGAACGCACAGGGACGCGGCGAACTTCATCGGTGATGTCCTTCGGCTGAAGAAGGGGCCGGGCCCGGCCCGGCCCCTTCCGGATGATGGCGGATCGGCTCGGATCAGGGCGTCCAGGTGCCGGACGTGGGCGTGCCGGGGGTCTGGGTCGGCCGGGGGTTGAAGTCGGCCGGGGCCGGGTCGACCGGCGTGCCGTTGACGTAGTCGGTCGGGGTGATGTTCAGCGTCCTGCACCCCTGGCCGCCATAGTGCGGCAGCGAATGCACCTGGGCGGGGGGGATGGTCGCATAGGCGGGCGGCAGCGGGGGCTGCTTGCCGGTGAGGCGCGCGTTGTCGAAGGCGTTCGACATGTCGGTCATCTGCCACACGGTGTCGCTGTCGGCGGGGCCGAGGCTGGGCTGGCCGTAGGCGGCGAGGCCGGCGGCGCGGGCCGAAGCCTCGTCGGGCAGCTCGGCCAGCGGCGTCAGGCCGAACAGGTGGTTGATGAACTTGATGATGGACGAGTGCTCGGCATAGGAATGCACCGCCACATGGGCGAGGCTGTAGGGCGAGATCACGATGGCGGGGATGCGCGAGCCGGCCGCGTAGGGCAGGCCGTCCGGGCTGTAGGACCGGATCGCGAAGGACTCGTGGTCGTAGTAGCCGTCCGATTCGTCGTAGCTGATGATGATCGCGCTGTCCTTCCAGTAGGGGCTCATCGCGATGGCGTTGACGGCGTCGGCGAGCGCGGCCTCGGAGATCTGCGAGTCCGAGTAGGCCGGGTGGTCGTTGTTGCCCTTGAAGGCCGCCTGCACGGCGGGGTTCGGGTCCTGCGGCACGAGGCCGTCCAGGTTGTTGTAGCCGCCGCGCACGTAGAACACGCCGCCCGCCGCCGGCAGGGCCCTGTTGGACAGGTCGGTGTAGAAGTCGCCGAGGCCGTGCAGGTGCAGCAGCTCCTGCGGGTTGTCGCCGACATAGCCGAAATACTGCGGGCCGTTGTGGTGGACGATGTAGCTCGCCGTCGACGCCGTGCCGGTCGTGTCGAAGGGCTCGTGGTCCTAGCCTTCCTGGTACCAGCCCCAGGGGACGTTGGTCTTGTTCTGCTTGGCGATGGTGCCGATGTCGTTCTGGACGTCGAGCAGGTCCATCATCGGGTTCTCGTCCGACTTGATGATGTTCTGGATCTGCGGACCCATGAAGGACAGCGGCAGCGACGCGTAGGTTTGCGGGTTCGTCGGCTTGTTGGGGTTCTCGTCGGCCGGGTTGAAGGTCGGCTTCACGGCGGACTTGTCGAGGTTCGAGCCCGGGAACGGGCCGGGATCGCCCGTCACGGGCTCGTTGGCGACCTGGTCGGGGTGCTTGACGTATTGGGTTTCGCCGCCCTGGCCGGCGATCATCGCGATGGCGTTGGGCGTCGAGGGCCCGTCCACCGTCATGTGGAAATTGTCGAACAGCGCGAAGCGGTCGGCGTATTGCCACATGAACGGCACGGTGTCGCAGTCGACATGCGCCATCACCAGCTCGGCGGTCTGCTTCTGCGCCAGCGTGGGCCTGGTGGTGGCCGGCATCAGCGTCGTCTTCGACACGAGACGGCCGGCCGCGTCCGTGGTCAGGCCCTCGTTGTCGATGGCGAAGCGGTCGTTGCGCGACTTGCCGGTGGCCGGGTCGACGTCGATGCCGACCGCGATGCCGGTGTGGCCGTGGTCCACGTCGCCGAGGTCGGCGGGGTAGAGCGGCACGGTCTTGCCGTTGGCCGCCGTCACGCTCTGCGGGATCAGGAAGGGCGAGATCGTGCCGACCGAGCCGTCCGTGTTGACGATGCGCTGCACGGCGCCGGGCAGCGCCGTGTTCAGCTTGCCGCCGCTGAACAAGCCGCGCGCGCCGGGAAAGGTGGCGAAGTAGTTGTCGAAGCTGCGGTTCTCCTGGAACAGCACGAAGACGTATTTGATCTTCTGCTTCAGCAGGGCCTGCTTCTGCGCGTAGGTCAGCTGGGGCGCGAGCGCCGGCACGGACGCGTATTGCTTCACGAAGCGGCTCGAATCCGGCATCACCGTCGGGGCGGCGTCGGCCGAAGCCGTTTGGGCGAAGGCCGCCTGGGTCTGCAGCAGGCCGGCGACCGCCAGGAGGGCGGTCGAGGCACGAAGACGTTTCGCGAAGGTCATCGAGGCTCCGGACACGGAAAGGCCGCGATACCGGCGCGGCTGGGAGAAGATGGCCACGTTTAGGTCGCCATCGATGACGCCCGCGTGACATCCCGCGCCCGCGCGCCGCGCTTGCCAGCACCCGCGGCAGGGCCCATCCTCACCGGCATGACCCCGATGATCGACGCTTCGACGGCCGGCGTGCTCGCGGCCCTCAACGAGCGCTCCCGCGAGATCTTCCGCCGGATCGTCGACGGCTACCTGCAGACGGGCGAGCCCGTGGGATCGCGGCAGCTGTCGCGCATCCTCCCCATGACGCTGTCGCCGGCTTCGGTCCGCAACGTGATGCAGGACCTGGAGGAGTTGGGCCTCGTCTTCTCGCCGCACACCAGCGCGGGACGGTTGCCGACCCAGATGGGGCTGCGCTTCTTCGTGGACGCGCTGCTGGAGATCGGCGACATCGGCGACGGGGAGCGCCGCCGCATCGAGGCGGACCTCCGCGCCGCTTCGAAGGACCGCACGCTGGAAAACGCGCTGGTGGAGGCGACCAGCCTGCTGTCGGGCCTGACGCGGGGCGCCGGGGTCGTCGTCACCAGCAAGGACAACGCGCGGCTGAAGCACATCGAGTTCGTGCGGCTCGAGCCCGAGCGCGCGCTCGCCATCCTGGTGGCCGAGGACGGCTCGGTCGAGAACCGCGTGGTGCTGATCCCGCCGGGGCTGCCGCCTTCGGCGCTGGTCGAGGCCGGCAACTACCTCAACGCCCGCATCCGCGGCCGCACCCTCGCCGAGTCCCGGGCCGAGATCGAGGGCGAGCGCTCCGCCGCCCAGGGCGAGCTCGACCAGCTGACCGCCCGGCTCGTCGACGCGGGCCTCGCGGGCTGGGCGGGGCTGGGGGGCGAGCGCCAGCTCATCGTGCGCGGCCAGGCCAACCTGCTCGACGACCTCACCGCATTGGGCGACCTCGAGCGCATCCGCCTGCTCTTCGCCGACCTCGAAACCAAGACCGACGTCATCGACCTCCTCAACCGCGCCGAAACGGGCGAAGGCGTGCGCATCTTCATCGGGGCGGAGAACAAGCTGTTCTCGCTGTCGGGCTCCTCCATGGTGGCGGCGCCGTTCCGCGACGGGCAGCAGCGCATCGTCGGCGTGCTCGGCATCATCGGCCCGACGCGGCTGAACTACGCCCGCGTGGTGCCGATGGTCGACTACACCGCGCAGGTGATTTCCCGGCTGGTGCGCGGCCCGTTCGGCTGAAGGCGGCGCGCGGACGCGTTGGGCCGCGGCGGGGTTTCGGGTTAGACCGGGCTCCATGCCGTCCCCGATCCTGTCCCGGCGCGCCCTGGCGCGCGTGCTCCGCAGCCTGCTCCTGGCGGAACTCCGCGCCGCGCGGGGCCGCCACGGTCCGTCGGCGGCGCCGCCGTCGGTCCCCGGCCCCTGGGACGACGACCTGCCGCTCGGGCAGGGTGGCATCGGCTGCGATTCCCTCGACCTCCTGTCGCTCGCCGCGGCCGTCAACGAGATGTTCAACCTCCACGAGGTCCGGACCGAGCGGAACCTGCTCGACGTTTCCGCCTTCGGGGGGTGGATCGACGCCGTGGAATCCGCGTGGCGGGCCGGCGTCGACCGCGTCACCTTCGCCACCTCGGGCTCGACCGGCCGCCCGAAGCGCTGCCCGCAGACGGCGGCGCACCTCCACGCCGAGGTCGAAGCCCTGGCGGCGCGCTGGGCGGACCGCCGCCGGGTCGTGGCGCTCGCGCCCGCCCACCACATCTACGGGTTCCTGTTCACCGCCCTGCTGCCGACGCGCCTCGCGGTGCCCTGCCTCGCCGCCGACGATCTCGGCCCCGAGGAACTCGCCGCCGCGCTCCGGCCCGGCGACCTCGTCGTGTCGTTCCCGGAGCGCTGGGCCTATCTCGCCCGCAGCGTCCCGGCTTGGCCCGCCGGGATCCACGGCGTGGTGTCGACGGCGCCGTGCCCGCCCGCCCTCGCCGAAGTCCTCGCCGAGCGCGGCCTGTCGCGGTTGACGGAAGTCTACGGGTCGTCGGAAACGGCCGGCATCGCGTGGCGGGACGCGCCGGACGAGCCCTACGGCCTGATGCCGCAATGGACCTTCGCCGAGCCGCACCGGGGCGACGCGCCGGCGCTGATCCACGCCGACGGCACCCTCCACCCGCTGATGGACAGGATCGTCCGTAACGCGCCGCGGAGCTTCCGGCTCGACGGCCGGCGCGACGGCATGGTGCAGGTCGGCGGCGTCAACGTGGCGCCCGCGGCCGTGGCGGAACGGCTGCGTCGCCGGCCCGGCGTCCGCCACGCCGTCGTCCGCCTCATGCGGGCCGAGGAAGGCGCCCGCCTCAAGGCCTATCTGGTGCCCGAGCCCGGCACCGACGGCGCGACCCTGGCCGGCGCCGTGGCGGCCTGGGCGGCGGACCACCTGCAGGCGGCCGAACGTCCGGGCACCATCGCGGTCGGGGCCGACCTGCGCGTCGAAACGCCCGGCGAAACTTTCGACTGGTGATCCCGGGCGCGTCCGCCGCAGATTCGCGATGACATCCTGTCGCATCGGGCCTGGATGTCCATCGCACCCACCAGGGGATGACCTTGGCCGACCGGGCCGTGACGGGGCGGTTTCTGTGCTCCGCCGCGCGGACATCACGCTTTGTTGACCGAATCGCATGCACTGTGACGTGCGGACTTCGACGAGACCTCGTTTCCCCGTCCGATCCCGTCGGGAGCCTCGGCCTTCGCGGGAGCGGCGCCGGGCCGGTGTCGAAGCCCAGGTGTCGTCGAGCCCCGGTGATCCGCACGGGGGCTCATCATCGCCGATGCAGAATGGCGCGAGATGGATCTGTCGAACACGCGCCGGGAACGGCGCCTGACCGGAGTGCCCTCATCCATCGGCGAGCCGATCGGGTCGAAGGCGGTCGCCGCCTATCTCGACGATCCCGATCGCGGCCTCGTCGTGGTGGAGCGGGACGGCCGCGTCGCGCTGTGCTCGCCCCGGGCCCGCCTTCTGCTCGCCATCGAGGCTGACCGCGAAGTCGTCGGCCGCCACCTCCGCCGCGTTCTGGCCGACCTCGGCCGGGCCTGGCGCGAAGCGCGGGGCCTCGTCCGCACGCGGCCCCGCGGGGCGCTGCGCCGGGGCGGCGCCACCGTCGTCACGGCGCCCGACGGGCTGGTCGCCTGCGCGGTGAGGACCCTGCCGGGGGCCGGCTGGGCCGTGACGGTGGAGGAGCGCCGGCCCGCCGCCGCCGTCGAAGGGCACCGCGATCCCGTGACGGGCCTGGAAGACCGCGCGGCCTTCCGAACGCGGCTCGCGGAAGCGCTGAGCCGCCCCGACGCGCAGGTCGCCGTGCTCGCCATCGGGCTCGACCGCTTCAGGCCCGTCAACGACACGCTCGGCCACGCGATCGGCGACGGGGTGCTGAGGATGGCGGCCGGCCGGCTGCACACGACCCTGCGGCGCCAGGACGGCCTGGCGCGCCTGGGCGGCGACGCCTTCGCGGTGATGCAGGACGGCGCCGGCGAAGCGCCCGACGCCGAGCCCCTGGCGGACCGGATCGTCGACTTGGTGGGCCGCGCCTACGTGATCGAGGGACACCTGGTCAACATCGGCGCCAGCGTGGGCGTGGCGCTGTCGTCCGGGGCCGGCGGCGACGCCGACACGCTGCTCAAGCACGCCGATCTCGCGCTCGACCGCGCCAAGCGCGACGGCCGCGCCACGGCGCGCTTCTTCGAGACCGGCATGGACGCGTGCAGCCAGGCCCGCCGCGCTTTGGAGATCGACCTCCGCCGCGCCCTGGTGCTCGACCAGTTCGAACTGGTGTACCAGCCCCAGATGGACCTCGACAGCGACCGGCTGGTGGGGTGCGAAGCGCTGATCCGCTGGCATCACCCGACGCGGGGCACCGTGTCGCCCGCCGAGTTCATCCCGCTGGCCGAGGAGATCGGCCTCATCGTCCCCATCGGTGAATGGGTCCTGCGCACCGCTTGCCGCGAAGCCGCGCGTTGGCCGGGCGACGTCACCGTGGCGGTCAACCTGTCCCCCGCCCAGTTCAGGAGCCCGGCGCTGGTCGGCGCCGTGGCGTCGGCGCTCGCCGCCGCCGGGCTGGCGCCCGGCCGCCTGGAGCTCGAGATCACCGAAGGGCTGCTCCTCCAGGAAAGCCAGGCCAACATCGACACGCTCAACGCCCTGCGGGCGCTCGGGCCGCGCATCGCCATGGACGACTTCGGCACCGGCTACGCGTCGCTGAGCTCCCTCCGCGCCTTCCCGTTCGACCGCATCAAGATCGACCGCTCCTTCGTGTCGGGGCCGAAGGCCGAGCGCGACGCCATGGCGGTGGTGCGCGCCATCGCCAGCCTCGGGGCCACCTACGGCATGACCACGATCGCGGAAGGGGTGGAGACGCCCGAGCAGATGCGCGACATCCGCTCCGAAGGCTGCACGGCCGTGCAAGGCTACCACATCGGCCGCCCCATGCCGGCCGCCGCCATCGCCCGCCTTTTCGCCGACCAGGCGGACACGGCGGCCCGATCCTTCGATCCGCAGCACTCGGAGCCGCGACGATGACCGCCCTGTATCGCCTGGTCTACACGAGCCGCAGCCTCGTCGGCGGGGACGAGGCCGCGCAGGAGCGCACCGTCGCGCGCATCGTGGACGCGTCGCGGCGCAACAACGCCCGCGCGGGCGTGACGGGTGCGCTGCTGTTCAGCACGGGCAGCTTCGCCCAGGTGCTCGAAGGTCCCCGCGCCGCCGTCGAAGCGACCTTCGAGCGCATCCAGCGCGACCCGCGCCATCGCGACCTCAGCGTCCTGCAATGCGAGTTCGTGGGGGAACGCTTCTTTTCGAGCTGGTCCATGGGCTTCGTGGGCCGCGCCGCGCGGGGACGCGCGCTTTGGGAGGGCCTCGCCCGGACCACCGGCTTCGACCTCGGGCGCGTCGAGGGCCACGGCTTCTGCTCGGCCCTGCTCGCCCTGGTGCGGGCCGACGAGGACGGCGCTTCGGCCGCCCCGACCGAGCCGCGGCACCCCGGGCTCGACGTCGAACGCCTGCGCTCCGCCCTCGCCGCCGAGCGGCCCGAGTTCCGCGCCGCCGCGGCGCTCGACGCCAGCCCCGCTCCGGTTCCGCCGACGGTCCAGGCCCCCCCGGCGCCCGCCGCCGGGCCGGACGTCCACGGGCCGGCCGAGGCCGCGTCGGAGGTCGACGCGGGCGTGCTGCGCGCGGCGCTCGACGAGGAGCGGGACCGCACGACGGCGCTGCGCGGGGACCTCGACGCGGCGCGGATCGCCCTCGCCAGGGCCGCACACGAGATCGAGGCCGTCGGGCGCCACCGCGACATCTGGGCCGACCGCGGCTCGCAGCTGCGCGGTGAGCTTCGGAAGGCGCGCGAAGCGCAGCGCTTCGCCGAATCCGAGCGGGACGCGCTGCAGGCGCGCCTGTCGGAGGTCGACACCCTGCGGGCCCACCGCGACATCTGGGCGGAGCGGGCGCGGGCGCTGGCCTTCGCCCTGTGCCGCGACCCGGGGGGCGAGCGCGCCGGGCCCGTGCAGGCGGACGCGCCCCGCCCAGCCGCGGAGCAGGATCGCCCGCCGCTGGTGAGGGTGGCGAGTTGAAAACCGGTTCAGAAGCGTTTCAAGAAATCGTTGTCCATCACTGGTGTGGCGAGCGGTCTGCTTGAACTTCAGGCAACAGCAGCCGTTCTGACCTCAACGTCATAAGCAT
The DNA here is from genome assembly GCF_004137685.1 of Lichenibacterium minor. GTDB lineage: Bacteria > Pseudomonadota > Alphaproteobacteria > Rhizobiales > Beijerinckiaceae > Lichenihabitans > Lichenihabitans minor. The sequence continues at coordinate 28,850 of NZ_QYBB01000041.1, forward strand.
GCTTCGGGGATACGGGATGTCATCTCATTCGGCTCAGGCCGCGCTGATCGACGGGCCTGACAGGTTCGACTTCGCCGAGATCCGCATCGCGGTTCTGGATGCGATGACGCCGGACCAGGTCGACGCGCTCCCCTACGGCGTCGTGGGCCTGGCGTCGGACGGAACCACCGAGATCTACAACGCCACCGAGTCGAAGCTCGCCGGCATCCCGAGCTCGATCGTGCTCGGATGGTCCTACTTCGCCGAAACCGCCCAGTGCATGAACAACTTCATGGTGGCGCAGCGCTTCGAGGACGAGCCCGAGATCGACGAGGTCATCGATTACGTGCTCACCCTGCGCATGCGTCCGACGCCGGTGCGGCTGCGCCTCATCAAGGCCGGGTCCTGCGCCCGCCGTTACCTCCTGATCCAGCGCTGAAGGGGCCTCGAGATGAGCTCGGACAGTGACGACGAACTCTCGAACCTCATGCAGTTCCTGTACACGTGCCCGGTCGGGCTCGTGGATTTCGACGCTTCGGGCACCATCGGGCTGATGAACCCGAAGGCCATGCAGCTGATGCAGGTCCTGACGGCGACGCCCCACGTGTCGAACTTCTTTTCCGCTTTCGAACGCTGCGGCCCGGAGCTGCGCAACCTCGCGCAGGGCTTCACGGGGCGGCGCGGGACCGTGTGCGAGAACCGGCGCGTCTTCGTCCGGGAAGGCATCGTCGACGACGCGAGCGGCGCCACGGTGCTCGACTGCACCATGGTGAAGCTGAGCGACGAGCGCTTCATCGCGACCCTGTCCGACGTGTCGCGCCAGGTCGCGCAGGAGCGCCGCCTCCGTCAGGCCGAGGTGTGGTTCTCCTCGCTGCTCGACGGCGCCGACGATTTCGACGTGCTGTCGCTCGACGGCGCCGGGCGGATCGACGGCGTGAAGGCCGGCCTGCTGGAAGAAACGGGCCTGCCGCGCGACGCCGTGATCGGCCGCACGCTGGATGTGTTCGACTGCCCGGATGCGGACGGCGCGGCGTCGGACGTGGTCGGCAAAATCGCGCTGGCGCGCCGCGACGGCTGGTACCTCGACGAGGGCTGGCGGCGGGTCAAGGGCGGGGAGCGCCGGTGGTGCCAGCGCCTGATCGTCGTGAAGAGCGACCGCGATCGCGACAGCGGCGAACGGTCCCTCGAGCGGGCGGCGTCGGGCTACGTCGCCGTGCTGCGCTCCACCACGCGGCAAACCTTCGACGCCGCCAAGCTGCGCCGCCTGCTGCAGACCGACCACCTCACCGGAGCCTGCAACCGCGCCCACTTCTTCGAGGTCGCCGAGCGCGAGCTTCGCCAGGGTCCGTACCGCGGGCAGGTGCTGTCCGTGGTGGCGATGGACGTGGACCACTTCAAGCGCATCAACGACACGCACGGCCACGCCGTCGGCGACGAGGTGCTCAAGGCCATCACGGCGGCCTGCCAGGGCGTGCTCGATCCCGCCGACACGTTCGCGCGGCTAGGGGGCGAGGAGTTCGTCGCCATGGTGGCCACCGACCTCGCCGGGGCTTCGGCGAAGGCGGAAGCGTTGCGCGCCAGGGTGGCGGCGCTCGAGATCCCGTCGGCGGCCGGCCCCCTGCGGGTCACGGCGAGCTTCGGTTGCGCCACCGTGTCGGCGTCGGTCCGCTCCATGGCGGCCCTGCTGGCCGAGGCCGACAGGGCGCTGTATTCGGCCAAGCATGCGGGCCGCAACCGGGTGGGCATCGCCGAAGGGGTCGCCGCGGTGGCGTGAACGGGTCCGGCGGCCGCCGGACGGGCGGCGTCAGGCCGGCCCGAGCCCGCGGACGACCTCGGCCACCCGGTCGCGCAGCGCGCGCGGCAGCGGCAGCAACGGCCGGGGCGGCTCGGCGCTGCAGATCCCCAGCGCTTCCGCGGCGGCATAGGCGACGCGCAGGCTCGAATGGGCCTTGAACAGGTCCCACAGCGGGCGCATCGCGGCGTCGAGCCGCCTGGCTTCCGCGGCGTCGCCGGCGCGGGCGGCCCGCAGGATCGCGAGGCAGCGCGCCGGGAACAGCCCCGCCGCGACGCCGTACCACGCGTCGGCCCCCGCCAGCAGGGCGTCGGCGGCGTGCCAGTCGACGCTGTAGCCGATGGACAACCCCGCGGGACCGGCGGCGCGGAGGGCGCCGAGATGCGCCGCCATGGCCTCGGGCGGCGGGGCGAGGCTCTTCAGCGCCACCACGCCGTCGAGCCGCGCGACGCGGCCGACGAGCTCCGGCGTGAAGGCGAAATGGGTGGTCGACGGATTGTCGTAGATGCAGAGCGGCAGTCCGGCGCGCGCCACGGCCGCGAAATGCTCGAACACCTCGCCTTCGGTCAGGGGCGTGTAGGACACGGGGGCGAGCAGGCCCGCCGCCGCGCCCGCCGCCCGCGCGTCCTCGGCGAGGCGCAGCGCTTCGTCGGTGCGCAGCGCGCCGACGCCGACGAGGATGGGCACGCGACCGCCCGCCGCGTCGAGCGCGGCGTCGAGCGCGCGGCGGCGCTCCCCGCGCGTGAGGTAGGGGTAGGAGCCGGTCGATCCGAGGAGCCCGATGGAGTCGACCCCCGCGTCGGCCAGCGGCGCGACGATGCGCCGGAGCGCCGCGACGTCGACCCGGCCGTCCGGGCCGCTCGGCGTGATGGGGAAGGCGGACAGGCCCTGGACGGCCGACAGGCTTTGGACGGCAGACATGCTTCGGTTCCGGCGGCACCGTGCCGCCGCGATCGGTAGCAGATCCGCGCGCCGGCGCCAGGGCGGGGGGGAGCGGCACCCGCCTCGCCTTCCCCGCCTCGCCTTCGCCGCCTCGCCTTCGCCGTTTCGCCGTGGCAGGGATGCGCGGCGTTTCCGGAGTCCCGCCCTTGGAGCCTCGCCCATGACCACGCCGACCCGCCGCACGCTCCTGCCGCTGCTCGGCGCGGCCTTCTGCATCCTGGCCGTCCTCGGCGTCTTCGTGGTGCAGCGCGCCGGGATGCCGAGCCCGGCCGCCACCGGCATCGGCGGCCCCTTCGCGCTGGTCGACGGCGACGGACGACCCGTCACGCAGGCGGCCTTCGCGGGCGAGCCGACGCTGGTGTTCTTCGGCTACACCCATTGCCCGGACGTGTGCCCGACGACGCTCGACGCCATCTCGCAGACGCTTCGCGCCCTGGGGACCGGCCGGTCCGTGAAGGCGCTGTTCATCACCCTCGACCCCGAACGCGACACGCCCGCGGTGATGAAGAGTTATCTGTCGAGCTTCGACCCCCGCATCGTCGGGCTGACGGGCACGCAGGCCGCGGTAGACCAGGTGGCGCGCGAGTACCGCGTGTATGCCAAGAAGGTGCCGACGGGGGACGGCGGCTACAGCGTCGACCACACGGGCGTGGTCTACCTGATGGACGGGACCGGCGCCTTCGTGGAATCGTTCAACCCCGACCTCGACGACCCCGAGGCGGCGGCGAAGACGCTGGCGAAGCTGAGCTGAGCTGAACGGGGCAGGGCGCCGCCGTGGGCATCAGAACGGGCTGACGGGGAAGTATTTCAGCCACAGGTCCGCGTAGGTGCCGTCCCGGGCGAGGCGCCACAACGCGTAATCGAGCGCGACGCGCAGCGGTTCGCGCCCGCGCTTCACCGCGATGCCGGCGCCCTCGCCGAAGAAGCGCGCGTCGGTGAAGGGTCCGCCCGCGAAGGCGCAGCAGGCCGAGCCCGCCGGCCCGTTGAGCCAGCCCGCGAAGGCGATGCCGTCGCCGAAGGCGAGGTCGACCCTGCCCGCCGCCACCGCGGCGCGGAGGTCGGCGGCGGAGCCGAAGGGCACGAGCGTGGCGGCCGGGAAGAAGGCCCTGAGATAGGCCTCGTGCGCCGTGCCGCCCTGCACGCCGATGCGCTTGCCGCGCACGGTGCCGGGCAGCACGTCGCCCGCCGCCGCGGCGACCGGGGCCACGAAGCGGGCGGGGGTCCGGTAGTAGGGCGAGGTGAAGTCGACGGCCGCGAGGTTGGCCGGCGTGATGGCGACCGACGCCACCGCGGCGTCGCCGGCCCCGGCCGCCACCGCGGGCAGGATCGTGTCCCAGCGCCGCGCCTGGACCGTGCAGGTCACCTTCAGCTCGTCGCAGAGGGCGCGGGCCAGGTCGACGTCGAAGCCGGCCGGCGTCCCGTCCGGAAGCGTGAAGGCGAAGGGCGGGTCGTCCTGCCCGGTGACGATGAGCAGGGGCTTCAGCGCCGCCGGATCGGGCTTCGGCGGCGGCGAGGCGGGGTCCCACAGGTTCGGCACGAAGACGTCCGGCGGGGCGGCGGCCCGCGCCGGCACCGCCGCGCAGAAGGCTGACAGGATCAGCGCCGGAAGGCGTCGGGATGCGGCCAAGGCGGGTCCGTGGCGTGGAGGCGGGGACGGTCCCCCGCGCTCTACCACGGGACCCGAGGCCCCGTCAGGCCCCGTAGCGGTCCCGCTCGGCGACGACCTCGCGCACGGACGTCCAGCGGAGCCCGGGGTAGCGGCCGTTGTCGAGCGGCGCGAGCTTGCCCCGGCCCGAGAACATGTCGCGCATGTATTGCAGCCCCTGGAAGGGCGGGAACACCTGGCCCTTGCCCGGCATGACGGTGCGGGCCGCGGCGATCAGGGCCGACAGGGTGACGAGGCTCCCCGCCGTAACTACCCACGGGGTGCTCGGCTTGGCTGAGCGCCGTTAGGCGCCGATGGTGCCCAGCACGGTGCTGAACGTGCCCGCGCCTGCGGTGATGCGCGCTGTGGCCACCACGGTTCGCACGGCGGCCTCGCCCTTGGCGGACCACATGGCGCGATAGCCGTTGGTGTTCTTGCGCTGGATCACGGCCGGGCGGAGGTCACGCTCGCAGGCGTTGTTCGTGGCCTCGACCCGTCCGGGGAAGGAAGCGAAGGTCAGGAGTTGGTCGCGGGCGCGGCGCATGCGGTTCTGGATGTCGCGCGCCAGGTCGCAGGTGGCCGGGGCGACGAGGATGTCGTCGAGCGAGCGCTCCAGCTTGCGGCGCTTGGTGTTGATGGTCGAGGGCGCCGCTGTGGTGATGGTTCGCGCCAGGGCGAAGGCGCCGTCGAGCCACAGCTTGAGCCGCAGGGCAAGGGTGTCGTCGCCGGCATCAAGCGCGTAGGCGACGTCGCGGGCGAG
>NZ_QYBB01000042.1 GCF_004137685.1 Lichenibacterium minor
CTCCGGGACCATTTGGAGTCCATGCTTGCCCGTCTTGGTCCGTTGGAAACGTGAGGACGGCTTCATCGAACTAAGCCATTGCATTTCAACCCGCGGCAACAGCCTCTATTGCCCCCAGCAATCGGCTGACCTGCATCGGCGACCACTCCGCCTTGCCCCGCTCCGTCTCGATGCCGCGAACCGTGAGGGCCTTCGCGATGGCGCCGAAGCTGGTGGCCGCCCTCCGCACGGACGTCCGCGACGATAGGCGCCAAATCGGCGCCACGGGGATTCCTGTCTAGCCGACATTGAACGTGACGTCGGCGGGGCGCTTTTCGCCCTTAGTGTCCGTCCGATAAGGGTACGGTACGTTGAAAATCGACTCCCGACACTCCTCGTAGGGCGGTCCCGAATGGCAACCGCTCGTACCCTTATCGGACGGACACTTAGGCCCGGTAGGCACGTTAGATTTCCCCTGCTCTTCGCCGGCGATTGAGCTCGGCAAGCGACGTCGCGATGATCGCCTCGCCTGCTTCCCGTGTCGCTACAGCGCGCGCAACAAGGACCTCCCCATCAGGCTTGAACACCACAGCGACGTAGGGAAATCCTGCAGCAGGCGGATCATAGACGATGCCGTTCAGTTTGCCGGTGTTCAGCATTCCAGTCCCCATGCTTGCCGCTTGGCATCGCATGAGATGGGCACCGGCCGATGGCGGGGTCAAGCCTATCCGACACTCACCCGCTCCAGCACGCGGGACACCTGAACGGCACCCCACGTGCCGCGGGCAGTGCAGAATGTCACTACGCCCCAAAGCGGTCGAGCATCCGCTTGACGCTCATAGCCGGCTTGCCGATCGTCGCGCCGATGGTGGCAAAGCTTTCCCCAGCAGCGCGGCGAGCCCGCATATCAGCCAAGGCGGCTTGCTCGGCGGCGTTCTCTACGAGGCGCCCATCGGGGTCGACGTCGAAGCCGAAAGGCCGCTTGCCCCCGCCATAGATGCCTTTGGCCTTGAGGTTGCGCTTTACGTCCCGGATACGCTCGCGGATGCGGTCCCGCTCGTTCTCCGCCACGGCCGAGAGGATCGTAAACACGAGCTTGGAGATGCCGTTGCCGCAGACATCGCCCCCGAGATCGAGCATGTGGAGTTGGATGCCCTGCGCCTTGACCTCCTCCAACGTGCCGAGGGCGTCCGACGCGTTGCGGAACATGCGGTCCAGCTTGGGGGTCACGATCATGTCACCCTTGCCGACGCTCGCCAGCATGCGCGCCCCCTCGGGCCGCTCGGCAAGCGGAACAGAACCAGACACCCCAGCCTCGACGAAAACCTCGTCGACTTCCAGCCCCTTCATCATGGCATAGCCGACGCACTGGCGCCGTTGCGTGTCGAGGCTGTCGCCGCTCGCAGCCTGCTCAGAGGTTGAAACTCGGACGTAAGCGACAACCCGCATGACGTGCTTCCGTATCTTTGCTGTAGCAATGATACGTTCGTCGCAATGATATGGGTCTGTCAAGGGGTGGCCGCCCGTTCGCGCGACGCTTCGTCCGCACCAGCACGAGGCCAGCGCAGAACTTTTTCACATCGTTGAGGCCGAATGTTCCGGCTGAGGCGCGGCGCCGTCGCCGGACGCTCAATGCCGCTGGATTTTTTCGGGCGGGGCTGTGTGGGCGTACGAGCGCTTTTTCACACCCACTCGTTAGCTCCAACCATGTCGCAGATGACGGACCATGCCGCATTTTCCATAGAGGCTCTCTATCGCGCGTATGCTGCCAATATGGGGTAATGCGTCATGATGCGTCATGCGACATGCGAGGGGACATAGGCTCGGCCTTTCCAGTCCCGGGTCGATTTCCAACCCATCCGCTCAAGGATAGCCGTAATACGGCGCTGATCTGCGGTCCCGATCCTGTGTGTCTCGAGCCCCAGACATTCGCGTGCAACCGCGGTGACCATCACTCGATCCTTGCCAGCCAACCATGGGCGGATCGTCTCCTCCCACGCATCGGTATCGAAGCGGGCTTCCTGCTCGGGGGCGATATGACGGCGCTCGAATTCCTGGTCGGGCCACCATTGTGCCCCATCACGGTAAGCGGCAACGGCCTCGGCGAAGAGCTGGTCTCGGTCGCGCGTGAGGGCGTCGGTGTCGATTAGCCCGACCTTCACGGGCCAGAATCGCCGGCCGCCCGTCTCGTCCTTCAGATACGCGGTCGCGTTCGTCGTCCCGATGAACACGCACTGGCGGGGCTGGATGACCTCCTTGCGGCCGTAGCTCGGTCGGTAGCGCTCGACCGGCCGAGTGATGAAGGCCTTGAGGTGGGCGCTCTCGGCCCGGCTCAGCGCCGACAGTTCGCCGACCTCGATCAGCCACTTGCCGACGAGGTGCTGCGCGACATCCTTGCCTTCAGTGACGTCGGGCAGGCTGTCGCTGAACCACTCACCTCCCAGAATGGCGCAGGCAGTCGACTTCCGGGCGCCCTGCTGCCCCTCGAAGATCGGCATATAGTCGGCCTTGCACCCGGGTTCGTAGATGCGCGCCACCATGGCGACGAGGAACAGACGGCCGATCCCAGTGTGGTAGGTCGTTGGCTTCGACCCGAGATACCGGGCGAGCCAGCCGTCGATCCTGGCCGTGCCGTCCCACTTCAACGCGTCGAGGTAGTCGCGCACTGGATGGAAGGCGCACTCCTGTGCTCGGAGATCAACAGCTTGATGCACGGTGTCCTTTCCCAATTTTGGCAGTCCAGCAATCTGCAGCCACTCCTGAAGCTGGCTGACGTCGACGTCCCGAACGGGACGCGGCTTCTCGATCGGGTCCTCGCTGTCAGCTGAGACCGCTGGGAGCGTCGCCATCAGGATCGGCGCCGCCATCATCTCGTCGTAAGCGAAGCTGTTGGTGACCTCGGGAGCTACACGGAGAGCCAGCATGGCGTTGGCGAGGTTCGCCAGGGGCTGGCCTTTGTCGTCGCAGAGTACCTGCTTGAGCCAGGGGGCCGACGGCCGGGCGCGCGCCTTACGGCGGTCGGCCAGAGTGGTGACCTTGTCAGGAGGAGCGCTCATCCAGCGGCCCTCACCTTGAGAGGTGCCTCGATCGCGATCGGCGGAAGCCTGACGCTCAGCATATCTGTCAAGCGGCGCTTCTCCTCCCACGACCCCACCACCATCGAGCCGGCGTCGCGCAGCATGGGCGCCGCCCGGACGGGATCGATGACGACGACACCCTGCCGTCCGGCTCGCAGCCAGCTCAGCACGTCGGCGTGGACCCGCAGCTCGTCGCGCGCGCGGTCGAGTTGTTCTTCGCCGAGTAGCCCGATCCTGCCAAGCCACGAGCCGGCGAAGGCATTCTCACCGCCGCGAAAGGCGACGAGATCCGCGATCTCGCCTTCACGGTCGAGCGCCACAAGGATGTGGGCGCTGACGTCGAGGAAGGCGCCTCGGCTGAAGCGGCTGAACTCGAACCGGCGCCTGTCGGGGTGGGCCACGATGCGGTCGCGAGCAACAGCCAAACCGGAACCGTCGTAGCTTTGGACCAGCGACATGATGTCGACGCCGGCGGAGAGGTACCCGTCGATGTCGGCCTGGCGAAGCGTGGCGCAGCGCTTCCACTCGGAGAAGGGAGTGCAAAGGCTCACGCTCGCACCCCCGCGGTCCAGAGCTTCCCGAGCGCCACGCTGACAGCGGCGCAGTGACGAGGCGGGATAGTCTTGTGGGGCTGACTATAAATCTGCGCTCGCAGGGTGAGGCAGAGCGCCCGCTCGGCATCGTTGAGGAGGGCCGACCCGACAGCGTGATCGAGCCATTCCAACCGGGCGGATCGGCGCAGGGTCTCGAACAGAGGTGGCAGGTCCGAGGGCGGCTTCGTCTTGCGACCCATGATGTCGATGTACACCACGGCCTGCACCTCGCGGCCGAGGTGATCGGCAAGGTCATGCCAATCGCAGGCGGCCGCCTTCAGCGTCCGTTCGATCGCCGCGGCGGCCGCCACGACCTCGCCGGCCTTGTCGGACGACAACATTGGGATAAGCCTCGCCACCCGGGCGATGGTTTCGGGGGAGAGAGCGCTCAAGGTTCGCCCTCCGCGCTGATCTCCTCGACGAGCACCTTCACAGTCTCAGCGCCCGGGCTGAAGCGCAGAGGCCAGTTGCCCTTATCCCGGAGGATGATCGCGAACTCGGCCGCCTCACCAGTGCTGACGAAGTCGTAGTGGCGGGCCCCGTAGGGGCCACGGCAGTCGATCTGCCAGCCGGTCGGCGTGGCCGCGATGCGAGCCAGGGCGGCGCCAGGCTCGAATGGGGTGATGGTTGTGCTCACTCGGCACCTCCCGCGGGCAAGAGCCCAAGCGCGACGGCCTGCGCGTCCGCCTGGGCGAGGAGGCGGCGCATGGACCTGATGTCGACCAAGGGCACACAGACGCCGCGGGGCGTCGGCGTGCGGTCCTCGCCGTGGATGGAGAAGATGCGGAGGTCGAGCGCGGTGCGGTCATTTGAGCGGCGGAGCGCCACCTCAATGGACTCGCGTCGACCCTTGATGATCGAACCCACGTGCGCGACGAGGGTAGGAGAAGAGGAGCTACGCATTGGCTCCTCCGATTCCGAATAGCTCGGCATGAAGCCGTGCTGTTGGCACCGCCACCCTGGCGCGAGCCGCAAGCCACGCGATCGAGTTGTGACGTTGATTTTCGAGGATGATGAAGGTAGGGTCCGAAGCGTCGATAGCTGGCGAGCGATTTGACGATTCGAGCCCCTGCCGTGCTGCCCGCACGGTGGGGGTTTTCGTATTCAGCATCAGGAGAACGCGGCCTCCAGCTCGGCGGACGAACGGACGGGTTTCGAGAGGCGGCCCTGCGCCCACGAGAGCGCATCAGACCAGCGATAGAGGGCGCGGCTGCCAAACTTGCGGAAAATTGGGCCGCCGCCGCGGGAGACGAGCGTCGCCAAGGTCGCGGCAGCGACGGGATAGCCGCTCGCCGTAAGGGCGACCGCGACGGCGTCCCTGGTCAGCATCGTTTCAGGATTGTCGGGGATCATGGAGGCACTCCGACGCACGGCGTGTGCGTTGGATGCCTATTCAAAGCATGGCGGGAGTTTGCGCTAGAACGCGAACCCCCTTCGACTAGCTAGTCGAACCCCCTTCGTTGACCAACTTGCCTACACGTCGGCGGGATAGCCTTCCCGACTTCTCAAGTTCAGAGAGGACACCCTTGATCTTCGTGTGACCGGGCACCTTGTCGTTCTTCCATAAGGCAGCGATCTCCGTCGCGACCTTGTCTTGTGACCAATCGGGGTGCATCGATCGCACCTTCACCGCTTCAATCCCGATCGTGGTCGCGTCGTCGGCAGCCTTGCCCTGTCGGGTGACGCCGCTCTCCTGGCCGCCTTTCTGACCACCAGAGATGATGCTCTCGACCATTTCGGCGCTCTTAGGATCGCGCATGGCGAGCGCGCCGAGGCACAGTAGGTTGTCGGCCATGGTGGCGAGCAGGAATAGGGCGTTCTGTGTTAGATCCTCTGACCAGCCAAATAAGGTGACCCATCGCCTGTAGGCCTGAATTGCTAAGGGGACGCGCGCCCTTGTTCGCTGTACGCCCGCAGTTTGCATGGGCGTGAGGTCGGGTTGTGCGAGCAGCTCGGCGCACAGCGAATCGACTAACGCTGTCAGCCTGTCTAGAAGGTCGCCAGCTGACTCCGCGTCGGACATCTGGAGCACGGCCAATCGCTCGAACATGAGCGGATCGAAGTCGCTCAAGTCTCACCCTCCATCAGCGCCGCGATCCGCCCCGCCACCGTGTCGGCCGCCGCGAGCAGGACAGGGTCGCTCATGTGCATGTAGCGGCCTGTCATCGTGCCTGTCTTGTGACCGAGCAAGCTGGCGATGGTACTCTCGCTATATCCGAGGTCGGCCGCGATGCTGGCGAACGAGTGCCGGAGCACGTGCAACGTGACGTCCGCCGGCAGGCCGGCGTCGGCCACGAGCCGCACAAACATGTTGCCCAGACTCGTCAAGCGCGTGTCGCCGCGCACTGCCGGGAACACATACGTGCCCGAGCGGGACAGGGGGGACAGGATCGCACAAGCCGCAGCGGAAAGCGGGCGAACGCTGCGGCCGGTCTTGGTGTCGGGCAGGGTGGCGATGCGCCGATCGGCGTCCAGGTCGCCCCAATGTAGGCCGGTCACTTCGCTCTTCCGCCAACCTGTCAGCGCGACGAAGCGGACGGCGGCGAGGGCAGAGGGCCACATGTCGGTTGTCGCCCGCAGGTGCGCGCCGAGCTGTACGAACTCAGCGTCCGACAGCCTCCGTTCGCGCCGACCCTCGGCGAATCGCACCACGCCGCGGCACGGGTTGTCTTCGCGCAGGCCCTTACGGATGGCATACTCGAACACGGCGCCGAGCATGTTAAGCGTGCGGGTCGCCGTGCCAGGGCCGCCCGTCGTACGCGCCTTCTTCGACGCCTTCGCGATCTCGGCGGACTCGCCCTCGGCGATGCGGTGCATGAGGCGGTCGCAGTCCTCGCGCGTCACAGCGCGGACCTTCATGCCGCCGATGAGGGGTTTGATGTGTCGCTCGAACCGCGTCCGGTCGATCGCGATAGTGCTGGCCTTCTTCGAACGCCCCCCTTTGATGAGCAGCCGGCCGGCGCCGGAGTCGGCCATGTAGGCATCGCACAGCTCGGCCACCGTTGCAGCCTTCCGGCGCTCCTGCTTGGCCTCGGCAGGGTCCTCGCCGATCGCGATCCGGCCTTGCAGCTTCTTCGCCTCGACGCGTGCCTGGTCGGGGGTTATCTTGCCGTAGCGGCCTATGGTGAACCTGCGCGACCGGCCGTCTGCATTGCGATAGAGCAGCACGAAGGAGATCGCGTCGGAACGCTGCCGGCGGGCGCCGAAGCCCGGCACAGCACCCTTGCCCTCATCCCAAATTTCGGAGTTGGGTCCGAGGCTTGCGAGATCCCTGCTACCTAGCTTTCCCATTTCGGCGCTGTCCAAACCTCTAGGTAGCAGGAAGGTAGCAGCACAGCACAAAAGGGCGCAAGCCGGATCGAAGCCGTGCAAAACAAAATGATGCGAAATCAGCATTTTAGCAAGCTCACGCAAGGGCGAACAAAACGGATCAAAGCGGTTGTCCTCCCGAAGGAGGGCAGCCACTACGACCTGCCCATCGCGCTCGGCGTCATGGCGGCCATCGGGGCGATCCCGCCGGACGCGCTCGGCGGCTTCACGGTGCTGGGGGAGTTGGCGCTCGACGGCTCCATCACGGCCGTGTCGGGGGTGCTGCCGGCCGCGGTGGCGGCCAATGCGGCCGGCCACGGGCTGATCTGCCCCGCGGCCTGCGGCCCGGAGGCCGCCTGGGCGAGCCGCGACCTCGACGTGCTGGCGCCGCGGTCGCTGATCCAGCTCGCCAACCATTTCAAGGGCACGCAGCTGATGGCGCGCCCCGAGCCCGCCGTGCGGGCGCACGGCGCCGACCTGCCCGACCTCCGCGACGTGAAGGGACAGGAAAGCGCCAAGTGGGCGCTGGAGATCGCGGCGGCGGGCGGCCACAACCTCCTGTTCGCCGGGCCGCCGGGGTCGGGCAAGTCCATGCTGGCGGCGCGCCTGCCCTCGATCCTGCCGCCGATGACGCCGCGCGAGCTGCTCGACGTTTCGATGATCCATTCGGTGGCGGGCGCGCTGGCGGGCGGCGCCCTGAGGGACCGCCGGCCGTTCCGGTCCCCGCACCATTCGGCGTCCATGCCCGCCCTCGTCGGCGGCGGCACCGGGGCGCGGCCGGGCGAAGTGTCGCTGGCCCACAACGGCGTGCTGTTCCTCGACGAACTGCCCGAGTTCACCACCCCGGTGCTCGACTCGCTGCGCCAGCCGCTCGAAACCGGCGAAGTGTCGATCGCGCGCGCCAACCACCGCGTCACCTATCCGGCGCGCTTCCAGCTCGTCGCCGCCATGAACCCGTGCCGCTGCGGCCTCGCCACCGAGCCGGGCTACGCCTGCAAGCGGCAGCCGAACGAGCGCTGCATGGCGCAGTACCAGGCGCGGCTGTCGGGGCCGCTGCTCGACCGCATCGACCTGCACCTCGAAGTCCCGGCCGTGTCGGCGGCCGACCTCATCCTGCCGCCGCCAGCCGAAGGTTCCGCCGAGGTGGCGGCGCGCGTCGCCCGCGCGCGGGCGCGCCAGGTGGCGCGCTACGCTGCGCTCGGGTTGCCCCACGTGTCCACCAACGCGGCCGCCCCCGCCAACCTCATCGAGGCTGTGGCGGCCGTCGACGCCGGCGGGATGGCCTTCGTGCGCGCCATGGCGGACCAGATGCGCCTGTCGGCGCGCGGCTTCCACCGCGTGCTGAAGCTCGCCCGCACGCTGGCCGACCTCGACGGCGCCGAGGCCGTCGGGCGCGCGCAGCTGGCGGAAGCGCTGTCCTACCGCCCCCAGTCGGACCGGAGGGCGCGGGCCATGGCGTGACCGGAGGCTCGTCGCGCCCCGGTGCGCCGGGCGGCCTTCCGTCAGGTCGCCGCGGGCTTCAGCGTTCCGCACAGCCGCACCGCCTGCTCCACCACGGCGTCGAACGGTTCCGCATGGCCGCCGGCGATCCAGCGCAGCGCGATGTGGATCACCCCGCCCGTCACGCCGGCGCGCAGCAGCGCCGGCGAGGCCGGCGACGCGTCCGCGCCGTTGACCGCCGCGTCGAGCAGCAGCCCGAAGGCCTTCAGCGCCGCCCCCGACACGCGGTCGACCGCCGGGCTCACCCCCGCGATCTCGACCAGGAAGACGCGGGCGGCTTCCGGCTCGCGCCGCAGCATGGCGTAGTAGCTGCGCAGCACCGCGGGAGCGCGCGCCTCGGCCGGCGCCCCGACGACGGCGGCCCGCATCTCGCCCAGCATGGCGTCGATCACCGCCTCGTACGAGGCGACGAGCAGCGCCTCGGAATTGGCGAAGGATTCGTAGAAGTAGCGCTCGGTCAGGCCCGCCGCGGCGCAGACCGATTTCACCGTGGCGGCCCGGTAGCCGCGTTCGCCGTAGACCGCCACGGCGGCGCGGATCAGCGCGGCGCGGCGCGCGGCGCGGCGCTGCTCCAGCGGCACGCCCTGGTAAAGGTTGGAGGTCCGTTCGCGCGTCATGCTTCCCCTTGACACGATGGGGCGCGAGAGACAAATTCTGACAACGATCGTTGTCAAAAGCGGGGAGGGATCCATGCCGGCCAGGGTTTCGAGCGAACACGTCGACGTGCTGGTCGTCGGCGCCGGCTTGTCCGGGATCGCCGCCGCCTATCACCTGCAGGCGCGGCTGCCCCGCAAGAGCCTCGTCGTCCTCGAGGGACGCGATCGCATGGGCGGCACCTGGGACCTGTTCCGGTATCCGGGCGTCCGGTCCGATTCCGACATGCAGACGCTGGGCTACGGCTTCCGCCCCTGGCGGGGCGACAAGGCCCTGGCCGACGGCGCCTCGATCGCCGCCTACATCGCCGACACGGCCCGCGCCTTCGGGCTCGACCGCCACATCCGCTATGGCCACCGCGTGACCCGCGCCGCCTGGTCGTCGGCGGACGCGCTGTGGAGCGTCGAGGTGGAGCGGGGCGGCGAAGCGCTGCGGTTCACCTGCGGCTTCCTGTTCATGTGCTCGGGCTACTACGACTATGCGTCGGGCCATCGTCCCGACTGGCCGGGCGCCGAGGACTTCGCCGGGCAGGTGGTGCACCCGCAGTTCTGGCCCGCCGACCTCGACTATGCCGGCAAGCGGGTGGTCGTCATCGGCAGCGGCGCGACCGCGGTGACGCTGGTGCCCGCCATGGCGGACGCGGCCGCGCATGTGACGATGCTGCAGCGCTCGCCCACCTATGTCGTCACCCGCCCGAACCGCGACCCCTTCGCCGCCAAGGTGCAGAAGCGCCTGCCGCCGCGTCTGGCGGACACGGTGCTGCGGTGGAAGAACGTGCTGCAGTCGATCTATTTCTACACGCTGGCGCGCCGCAAGCCCGAGCGCGTCGCGGCGGCGATCATCGGCTTCGCCCAGAAGCAGCTCGGCCGCGACTACGACGTCGCCCGCCATTTCACCCCGACCTACAAGCCGTGGGACCAGCGCCTGTGCCTCGTGCCCGACGGCGACCTGTTCCGGGCGATCCGCAGCGGCAAGGCTTCGGTCGTCACCGACACGATCGAGCGCTTCACGCCGGGCGGCATTCGCCTGTCGTCCGGCGAGGAACTGGCCGCCGACGTGGTCGTCACCGCCACGGGGCTGAACGTGAAGCTGATGGGCGGCATGGCGGTGGAGGTGGACGGCGCGGCGGTCGATTTCGGCCGATGCCTGTCCTACAAGGGCATGATGTTCTCGGGCGTGCCGAACTTCGCCCTGGCGCTCGGCTACACCAACGCGTCCTGGACGCTGAAATGCGAGCTGACGGCCGCCTACGTGTGCCGGCTGCTCGCCCATATGGACCGGCGCGGGCAGGCGATCTGCGTTCCCGAGCGCGGGGTGGAGGGCGGCGACGCGGGGCCGGCGCTCGACCTCACCTCCGGCTACGTGAAGCGCGCCGCCGGCCTCCTGCCCAAGCAGGGCGCCGCCCGGCCCTGGCGGGTCCACCAGAACTACATCTCCGACATGGCGGCGATGCGCTTCGGCCGCGTGGACGACGGCGTCATGCGCTTCGCGCCCCGGCCCGCCGCCGCCCGCCGCGCAGCCTGACGAGGGAGGACGACACCGTGGCGAAACCGATGGAGCTGCGCGGCCGCACGGCCGTGATCACCGGGGCGGCGAGCGGCATCGGCCGCGCCCTGGCGCTGGATCTGGCGGGGCGGGGCTGCCACCTCGCCCTCGCCGACCGCGACGCCGCGGGGCTCGACGCCGTCGCCGCCGAAGCGTCCCGCCGCGGCGTGCGGGCGAGCCGCCACGTCGTCGACCTCGTCGACGCCGCCGCCATCGCGGCGCTGCCCGAGGCCGTTCTGGCCGAGCACGGGGGCGTGGACCTCGTGGTCAACAACGCCGGCGTGGCGCTCGGGGGCACCTTCGAACAGGTGAGCGAGCGCGACTTCGACTGGCTGTTCGACATCAACTTCTTCGCCGTGGTGCGCATGACGCGCGCCTTCCTGCCCGCCCTGAAGCGCAGCGACGACGCGCGGCTCGTCAACGTGTCGAGCCTCTACGGCTTCGTCGCTCCCCCGGGCCAGACCGCCTACGCGGCCAGCAAGTTCGCGGTGCGCGGCTTCAGCCAGGCGCTGCGGCTGGAGCTCGACGGGACGACCGTGGGCGTCACGACGGTGCATCCCGGCGGGGTCGCGACCGCCATAGCGCGCAACGCCCGCGCGCCGGCCGGCGCTTCCCCGGAACAGCTGGCCGACAGCGTCAAGCGGTTCGAAAAGCTCCTGCGTCTGCCCCCCGAGCGCGCCGCCGCGGCCATCGCTGAGGCGGTCGTTCGGCGGAAGCCGCGCGTGATCGTCGGGTCGGACGCGAAGTTCGTGTCGCTGCTGGAGCGGCTGCTCCCCGTGTCCTACGGCCGCGTGCTGGCCGCCGTCGCCAAACGCGCCTGAACCGAGCGCGCCCGAACCGAGCGCGAGAGCCCCCGGGGGGGCGCATGGTCATTGAGACGGCGCGCGGGGCGGCCTAACCTCGCGGCCGCGCCCGCGCCACGACGGGCTTCGAAGGGGAGCGCCATGTCCGAGCACATCCGCTACGCCGTGTCCGAGGGGGTGGGGCGCATCACGCTGGCGCGCCCCGAGAAGAAGAACGCCATCGATGCCGCCATGTACGCCGCCCTCGCCGACGCCATCGGCTCGGCCGGGCGCGACGGCACCGTGCGGGCGCTGCTGATCGACGCCGAAGGCGGTGCCTTCACGGCCGGCAACGATCTCGCGGACTTCCAGCGCGAGCGGCCCGACTGGCACGACACGCCGGTGTCGAGCTTCCTCGGGGCGCTGAGCGAGGCCGAGCTGCCGGTCGTGGCGGCGGTCGACGGCATCGCCATCGGCATCGGCACCACGATGCTGCTCCACTGCGACCTCGTGGTGGCGAGCACGACGGCCCGCTTCCAGATGCCGTTCATCGACCTCGGCCTCGTGCCGGAGGCGGCCTCCTCCCTGCTGCTGCCGCGCCTCGTCGGGCACCAGAGGGCGGCGGCGCTGCTGCTGCTCGGCGACAGCGTCGATGCCCCGACCCTGCAGGGATACGGCCTGATCCACAGCGTGGTCGCGCCGGACGACCTGCACGCCACCGCGCTCGGGCTGGCGCGGCGCCTCGCCGGCAAGCCGCCGGACGCCATGCGGCAATCGAAGCGGCTGCTGCGCCGCGCGCCCGAGCCGGTGGCCGACCGCCTCGCCGCCGAGGGGGCCGTCTTCGCCGAGCGGCTGAGGTCGGCCGAAGCCAAGGCGGCCTTCGACAGCTTCTTCGCGCGCCGCGCGGGGGGACGCTGACATGGCGCTGCCCGCCTCGCTCCAGGGCCGGCTGCGGCTGCCCGCGATCGCGTCCCCGCTGTTCATCGTGTCGAATCCCGACCTCGTGGTGGCACAATGCCGGGCCGGCGTCGTCGGCTCGTTTCCCGCGCTCAACGCCCGCCCCCAACCGATGCTGGACGACTGGCTCCACCGCATCGCGGACGCCTTGGCGGCCCACGACGCCGCGCATCCGGACAGCCCGGCGGCGCCCTTCGCGGTCAACCAGATCGTCCACAGGTCCAACGACCGGCTGATGGCCGACGTCGAGACCTGCGTGCGCCACCGCGTGCCGATCGTCATCACCTCGCTCGGCGCGCGGCCGGAGGTGAACGAGGCCGTGCATTCCTACGGCGGCCTGGTGTTCCACGACGTGGTCGACCAGCGCTTCGCCCGCAAGGCGGTCGAGAAGGGCGCCGACGGGCTGATCCTGGTGGCGGCGGGGGCCGGCGGCCACGCCGGAACGCAGTCCCCCTTCGCGCTGGTTCAGGAAACGCGGTCCTGGTTCGACGGGCCGATCGCCCTGTCGGGCTCGATCGCCACGGGGCGTGCCGTTCTGGCGGCGCGGGTGCTCGGCGCCGACCTCGCCTATATCGGCTCGGCCTTCATCGCCACGGCGGAAGCCAACGCGTCCGACGGTTACAAGCGGGGTCTGGTGGCGGGCTCGGCCGGGGACATCGTCTACACGGACCTGTTCACGGGCGTGCACGGCAACTACCTGCGCCAATCGATTCTGGAGGCCGGGCTCGATCCCGACGCGTTGCCGCGCTCGGACCCGTCCAGCATGGACTTCGGCTCGGACCGCTCCGCCAAGGCGTGGCGCGACATCTGGGGGTCGGGGCAGGGGATCGGCGCCGTGCGCGACATCGTCCCGGCCGGTGTCCTGGTGGCGCGGCTGATCGACGAATACGAGGCGGCGCGGGCCGCGGTGCAGTGAAGGGGGCCGGCATGGGCAAGGGGACGCGGGCGGCGCTGGCCGCTGTCGGGACCGCGATGGTGGCGGGCGGTGGGCTGGCCTTCTACGCCGCCGCAGCGGCGCGGCGCTTCGAGCGCATGGTGCCGCGCGACGGCGACATCGTCGAGGTCGACGGCGCCCGCCTCCACGTCGTGGAGCGTGGGCAGGGGCCGGCGCTGCTGCTGGTCCACGGGCTCGGCGGCCAGCTCCGCAACTTCAGCCGCCTCCTCGGCCCGCTGGCCGAGCGTCACCGCGTCGTGCTGGTCGACCGGCCGGGGTCGGGCTACTCGACCGCCGCCGGCACCGGCCAGCCGAGCCTCGCCGAACAGGCGCGCAGCCTCGCGTCGCTGATCGACCGGATGGGCCTCGACCGGCCCGTCGTGGTGGGCCACTCCCTGGGAGGCGCCCTCGCGCTGGTGCTGGCGCTGAACCATCCCGGCTCGGTCGGCGGCTTGGCCCTGCTGGCGCCCTTCACCCGGCCGCTGACCGACGTGCCCTCGGCCTTCGCGCTTCTGGCCGTGCGGTCGCCGCTGACGCGCGCCCTGATCGCCTGGACGGCGGTGGTGCCGCTGGCCCAGCTGGCGCCGGACCGCACGGCGGCGCTCGTCTTCGCGCCCGAGCCTGTGCCGCGCGACTTCCCGGTCGCGGGCGGCGGGGCGCTGGGGCTTAGGCCGGCGAACTTCCAGGCCACCTCGGCCGACCTCGTCGGGGCCAACGACGCCGCGATCGACGTGGCGGGCCGGTTCGGCGAGATCGACATGCCGGTCGAGATCCTGTTCGGCGCCGGCGATGCGATCCTGGACCCGGCGCACCAGGGGGCCGAAGCGGCCGCGGCGATCCGCGGCGCGCGGTTCGAAACGATCGAGGGCGGCCACATGATGCCCTACACGCAGCCCGAGCGGGTGGCGGCGTGGATCGCGGGGGCGGCGGAGCGGTGCAGGGCGGGACGGGGCGCCGACGACCGGGCTCCCGCTCAACCCTCGCCGGCGATCTCGCCCTCGACCTGAACCGCGATGGCGCGCAGCTCGTCCAGCGTTCGCTCCAGCGACACGCGCATGTCTTCCAGCTCGCCGACGCGCTTGCGGACGCCGGCGAGCAGCGCGCGCTTCTGTTCCAGGTGGCGCGGGTCGACGGCGTAGAGGTCCAGGAACTCCTTGATCTCGGCCAGGCTGAAGCCGAGCCGCTTGCCGCGCAGGATCAGCAGCATCCGCGCGCGTTCGCGCGGCGTGTAGACCCGCGTGGCGCCGACCCGGGCGGGGTCGATCAGCCCCTTGTCCTCGTAGAACCGGATGGCGCGCGGCGTCACGCCGAGCTCGCCCGCCAGCTCCGTCACGGTGAGCAGCCGCTCGGCGGCCGCGATCGTCGGGCCTTCAGTCGCCATGGTCGAGGCAGGCCCTGAGCCACGCGCCCGTGTCGCCCGACGTCACCCGGGCGCCCCCGACCTTGAAGGTGCCCGAACAGCGCACGGCCGGCGCCCCGTCGGCGGTGACGATGCATTGCGCCACGGCGACGTTGCGGGTGACCGACACGGTCCCGCCGATCCCCTGCACCCAGGCGCCCGGCAGCACCGCCGCGAGGAAATCGAGGCTCAGGTTCATGGTCGGCAGGATGGTGGTGTGGAGCTCCTGCGTGTCGTGCATGATCGCGAAGGCGAGCTGCATGTCGCAGAACCCCGCCAACACGCCGCCGTGGCAGCGCCCGCCGGGGTTGAGGTGCCCGGCGCCCACCCGGAACCCCAATGCCAGCGCGCCGTCGATGCGTCGCGCGTGGAACGCGATCGGGTTGTAGCCCCCGGCCCGCTCCGCCGTGACCGGAAGGGCGCGGAAGCCGTTCGGCGGCCGACCGTCGCCAGCGCTCAAAAATCCGCCTCGGCCATGGCCATGGTGGACGCCTTGCCGGACTTGATGGCCAGGTAGAGCGCGGCCGATTGCGGCAGCACGCGGTCGGTGAAGAAGCGCGCTCCCGCGAGCTTGGCGGCGTAGAAGCCGTCCCCGTCTTCCCGCGCCGCCACCTTGGCGGCGGCGATCTCGGCCGAGCGCGTCAGCATGTAGCTCATCGCGACGAGGCCCATCAGGCGCAGGTAGTCGGTGGCGGCGGCGCCCGCCTCCTCGGGGTCCTTCATCCCGGCCGCGGCGATCTGCCCGGTGGCGAGCTGCAGCATGCCGAAGGCGCGCTCCAGCGCCAGAACGAGCGGGCCGATGGCGGCATCGCCCTTCTTGGCCTCGATGTAGTCGGCGATGGGATGGAAGAAGGGGCGAAGCAGGCGGCCCATGCCGGCGGGCATCTTGCGGCCCACGAGGTCCAATGCCTGGATGCCGTTGGTGCCCTCGTAGAGCATGGCGATCCGGGCGTCGCGGACGAACTGCTCCACCCCATGGTCCTGGATGTAGCCGTGGCCGCCGTAGACCTGCACGCCGAGGCTCGCCATCTCGTAGCCGAGGTCGGTGAACAGGGCCTTCACCACCGGCGTCATCAGCGCCGTGAAGTCCTCGGCGCTCCGGCGCTCGGCCGGGGTCGCGGCGTGTTTCGACAGGTCGACGGCCTGGGCGACCCAGATGCCCACGGCGCGGCACGCTTCCGCGTTGACCCGCATGGTCATCAGCATGCGCCGGACGTCGGGGTGCACGATGATCGGGTCCGCGGGGAGGTCGGGGCGCTTGGTGCCGGACAGCGACCGGCCCTGGACGCGCTCCTTGGCGTAGGCTGCCGCCGACTGGTAGGCCACCGAGGCGACGCCGAGCCCCTGGATGCCGACGCCGAGCCGCTCCTCGTTCATCATGGTGAACATGGCCTGCATGCCCTTGTGGGGCGCGCCGACGAGCCAGCCCTTCGCGTCCTCGTAGGTGATCTGGCAGGTCGCCGAGGCCTTGAGGCCCATCTTGTGTTCGAGGCCGGTGCAGATCACCCCGTTGCGCGCGCCCGGGCGTCCGTCCTCGGTCGGCAGCAGCTTCGGCACCAGGAACATGCTGATGCCCTTGATGCCGGGAGGCGCGTCGGGCAGGCGGGCGAGGACGAGGTGCACGATGTTCTCGGTGAGGTCGTGCTCGCCGGCCGAGATGAAGATCTTGGAGCCCGAGATGCGGTACGCGCCGGCACCGTCCGGCACCGCCTTGGTGCGCATCAGGCCGAGGTCGGTGCCGCAATGGGCTTCGGTCAGCGCCATGGCGCCGGCCCAGGTGCCCTCGGTCATCTTCTGCAGGAAGGCCGCCTTGAGCTCGTCCGAGCCGTGCGACTCCAGCGCCTTGACGGCGCCGTGTGTCAGGCCGGGGTACAGGCTGAACGACAGGTTCGCCGCGCAGATCATCTCCTCGACCAGCTTGTTGACGCATTCCGGCAGGCCCTGGCCGCCGAACGCGACGTCGCCGGCGAGCGAAGGCCAGCCCGCCTGGCGGAACGTGTCGTAGGCTTCGCGGAAGCCCTTGGGGGTGCGGACGACGCCGTTCTCCAGCCGGCAGCCCTCGAGGTCGCCCGACGCGTTGAGCGGCAGGACCACCTCCTGCGCCATGCGGGCCGCTTCGTCGAGCACGCCGTCGACGACGTCCTCGGTCGCCTCCGCATAGGCCGGGAGCGCCGTGATGCGCCCCAGGCCGTGGAGCTCGTGCAGCACGAAGCGCATGTCGCGCAGCGGAGCCTGGTAGACCTGCATGGGATGATCCTCGGGATGGGGCCGCCCGCCGGCCCGGCCGGCGACGGGCGTCGCGGCGTCAGTTCCGGAGCGGCTTGCCGGTGGTCAGCGTGTGCTCGATGCGCTCCAGCGTCGGCGCGGTCTTGATCAGCGCCAGGAACTCCCGGCGCTCCAGCTTCAGCATGTCGTCCTCGCTCACCGCGTCGACCGGGTCGGCGTCGCCGCCGCTGAGCACGGTGGCGAGCCGGCCCGCCACGACCATGTCGTGGTCGGTGGCGAGCCCCTGGGCGCGGAAGCCCTGGGCCGCCATGGTCATGCCGGCCCGGCCCGCCGCGCCGGGCAACCGGAACTCCGGCTTGGGCGGCGGCGCGTAACCGTCGACCAGCGACAATGCCCTCGCCTTGGCGTCGAACAGGAGCCGGTCGCGGTTGAAGGTGATGCCGTCGCCTTCGCGCAGCACCCGCATGGCCCGGGCTTCGGCGGCCGACTTCGACACCTTGGCGGTCGACACGGCTTCGAACACCTTGGCGACGGCCGGCATGGGCCCGCGCGGCATCTTCGGCGCGCTCGCCCAGCGTTGGATCATCTCGCCGCAGCCGCCCCAGCCGGGCAGCAGCCCGACGCCGCATTCAACGAGCCCGGTGTAGGTTTCGGCATGCGCCTGGATGGCGTCGCAATGGAGCAGGATCTCGCAGCCGCCGCCGAGCGCCAGGCCGGCCGGCGCCCCGACGACCGGGAAGGGCGCGTATTTCAGCCCCTTGAAGCTGCGCTGCCCCGCCGCGATCGACTTCTCCACCTCGCCCCAGGCCGCGATGTTGCAGGCGAACAGCGCCTGGCCGAGGTTGGCGCCGGCCGAAAAGTTGGTGGCGTCGGTGTAGAGCACCATCGCCTTGAAGCCGTCGCGCACCAGCGACACGGACTTGTCGAGCAGCTTGAGGACCCCCTCGTCGAAGCTGTTCATCTTGGTCGCGATCTCGAAGCAGGCGACGCCGTCGCCGACGTCCCACAGCGCCGCGGAACCGTTCTTGAGCAGCGGCTGGGACCGCCGCTTGACGTCGTCCAGCCGCAGCACGCCTTCGGGCCGCTCCAGCGTGTGATAGGCGCCGTCCGTGCCGAAGAACTGCACCTCGCCGCCTTCCGCGCGGTAGAAGGAGCGGTCGCCCACGGCGCGCAGCAGCTCCGGCACCGGCTTGCCGTCCGTCGCCAGCCGGGCCGCCACCGCGGCGGGGCCGAGCCGGTCGAGGATCTCGAAGGGGCCCTGCTTCCAGTTGAAGCCGAGCCGCATGGCGGCGTCGATGCCGGCGATGTCGTCCGAGATGGCCGGCACGAGGCTCGCCGCATAGCCCAGCACATCGCCCATCACCGCCCAGGCATAGCGCCCGTACTTGTCGTCGGAGGCCACCAGCGCCCGCATGTCCTTCGACGCCGCTTCGGGCAGCTTCGCCCCGACCGAAGGCTCGTAGACGCCGGTGACGAGGCCGATGGATTCGCGCACCTTCCCGCGTTCGCGGTTGATGCGGTAGAAGCCGCCCTTGCCCTTCCGGCCCGTGTAGCCCTCGCCGATCATCCGGGTCAGCATCGGGTTGTCGCGGTGGTTCACCACGAAGGCGTCCTCGGCCGACAGCAGCGCCTTCATGCTGGCGTCGATATGCGGCATCAGGTCGAGCCCGACGAGGTCGAGCAGGCCGAAGACGCCGGTCTTGGGGATGCCGAACGGCCGGCCCATCACGGCGTCCGCCTCGTCCACGGTCAAGCCGCCGTCCATCGCGGCGTTGACGCCGCGCTGCATCCAGAACGTGCCGATGCGGTTGGCGATGAAGCCGGGCGTGTCCTTGCAGCGCACGATGCTCTTGCCGAGCACGTGGTCGCAGAAGGACGACACGCGCTCCACGAGCGCGGGATCCGTCGTCGGGCCGGGCACGACTTCCAGCAGCCGCATGTAGCGGGGCGGGTTGAAGAAATGCGTGATGAGGAAGTCGCGGGCGAAGGCGTCCGGCAGGCCGCCGAGCAGGGACTGCAGCGGGATGGTCGAGGTGTTCGAGCTCACGGCCGTGCCGGGCCGGTGCAGCTCGGCGAGGCGGCGGTAGAGCACCTGCTTCAGGTCGAGCCGCTCGATCACGGCCTCGACGATCCAGTCGCAGTCGGCGGCGCGCCCGAGGTCGTCCTCGGTGTTGCCGACCTCGACGAGCTTCGCCGCGTCGGGCGACATGAAGGGCGCCGGGTCGGTCTTCAGCATGCGCGCGACCGCGGCGGACGCCAGCGCGTTGCGGTCGGCCGCGCCTGCCGGCACGATGTCGAGCAGCAGCACCGGGACGCCGGCGTTGGCGACCTGGGCGGCGATGCCGGCGCCCATCACGCCGGCGCCGATGACGCAGACGCGGCGGATCGGGGCGACCATCACGCGCGCTCCAGCAGGGTGGCGATGCCCTGGCCGCCGCCGATGCACTGGGTGGCGAGGGCGTAGCGACCGCCGTCGCGGTGGAGGATCTCCGCCGCCTTGCCGACGATGCGGGCACCGGTGGCGCCGAGCGGATGCCCGAGCGCGATGGCGCCGCCGTCGCGGTTGATCGCGTCGTCTTTCAGCCCGAGGTCCTTGGCGCAGGCGATGGCCTGGGACGCGAAGGCCTCGTTCAGTTCCACCACGTCGATCTGCGACGCTTCCACGCCGCCGGCCCGCGCCAGGGCCTTGCGGCTGGCGCCGATGGGCCCGAGGCCCATGGTTTCCGGCCTGCAACCCGAGATGCCCACCGAGCGGATGCGCGCCAGCACGGCGAGGCCGTGCCGCTCGGCGTAGGCGTCCGAACAGACCAGAACGGCGGAAGCGCCGTCGGTGAGCGGCGACGACGTGCCGGCCGTCACCGTGCCGGCCTGGTCGAAGGCGGGCTTCAGGCCGGCCAGCCCTTCCGGGCTGGTGTCCGGGCGGATGCAGCCGTCCTGGTCCACAGTGCCGGCCTTGGTGACGATCGGCACGATCTCGCCGGCGAAACGCCCCTCGGCGCGGGCCGCCGCGGCCTTGCGCTGGCTCGCCGTCGCGAAGGCTTCCTGGTCGGCGCGGGTGATCTGGTATTGGCGGGCGACGTTCTCGGCCGTCTCGCCCATGTTCATGTAGGCGCCCGGGCGATCCTCGGCGAGCTTCGGGTTCGGCATGGGGTTGAAGCCGCCCATCGGGACGCGGCTCATGCTTTCCACGCCGGCGCAGATGAACGCGTCCCCGGCGCCGAGCGCGATCGCCCCGGCCGCCATGTGGACCGACTGCATGGAGGAGCCGCAGAAGCGGTTGACCGTGGCGCCGCCGACGCCGAGGGGCAGGCCGGCCAGCAGCCCGACGAGGCGCGCGGCGTTCAGCCCCTGCTCGCCTTCGGGAAAGGCGCAGCCGAGGAACAGGTCCTCGATGTCGTCCGGGTCGATGCCGCTGCGCTCCACCAGGGCGCGGACCACCTGGGCGGCGAGGTCGTCGGGGCGGACGCGGGCGAGGCTGCCCTTGCCGGCCGGCTGGAACGGCGAGCGGGCATAGCCCGCGATGACGGCGCCTGACATGGACCCGGGTCCTCCCTCTTGCCCGACCTCTGGGGTCGCTTGACCTATGAGGTCATTGGTTGCCCTATACGTCAACCGCGGGCAGGAGTAGCCGGCGCCGCGCGGCGGCGCAAGGGCGGAAACGGCGGTCGTCCACTGGCTCCCCGACGCGGTGGCGGGCGTCGCCCGAGCCGATCCGGCGACAGGCCCGCCCGACCTGTCGGCGCTCCCCCTTCCGGTCACGCCGCACGGGCGGCGGCG
Organism: Lichenibacterium minor; assembly: GCF_004137685.1. GTDB lineage: Bacteria > Pseudomonadota > Alphaproteobacteria > Rhizobiales > Beijerinckiaceae > Lichenihabitans > Lichenihabitans minor. Next base: position 20,733 of record NZ_QYBB01000042.1, read on the forward strand.
CGCTTCCGCCGTCGGCCGGGATGCCCGACCGCCCGCGTCGGCCGTCGCGCGGGCGGGGGGCCGGCGCCCCGCCCGGTTCGCGCCTCAGAAGGCGGCGAAGATCTTGCCCCAGAGCACCTCGCCCTGGCGGCGGTTGTCCGAGAACACCTCGTGTTGGAAGCGGAAGTTGGCCCCGACCGTCGGCGTGTAGTTGTAGGTGAAGGCGGGCCCGATGGCGAAAACCTGACCCTTGTTGCCGGGGCCCTGGTTGGTGGGGTCGAAGGGCGTGAAGGCGCTGACCGGCCGCACGGTGTTCACCTCGACGCCGTTCAGCTTGTCCCCGGTGAACTGCTTGTAATAGTAGCCCTGGAAACCGACCCCGTAGCGCGGCGAGAAATGCTGGATCGCCGAAAAGGTGGTCGAGAACTCATCGCCCGACTGGTAGTGCGTCGCGGAATTGGTCCCGTTGAACGAGCCGTTGACGTTGAGGTCGAGTTCGAGGCCCTGCGGGTTCAGGTAGGTGGTGACGATGGCGGGGCGGTAGCTGAAGTAGTTCAGCCCGACGTTGGCGCCGATCGGGTCGTTCCTGTTGTACTGGCCCGTGGGCGCGGTGAACTCCACCGGCGACAGCAGGACGTGGGTGTAGGCGGTGGGCAGGTCCCACTGCAGGAAGAACGGGATGACGGTGGTGTCGCCCACGCCGCCGATGGTTTCGCCGCTGCCGGACACGCGCCCGAAGATGGCGTCCTGGGCTTCGGCGCGGGCGGCGGCGAAGACCGCGTAGGCGGCCACGCCCACGTGGGCGTTGAGGAAGGGGACCAGGGTGGGGAACGTGTAGGCGCCGTTGATGATTTCGGCGGTCGTGTTGCCCAGGAACTTCACCGGATACTGGCCCAGCGCCCCGAGGTTGACCTTGATGGGGTTGCCGTTGCGGTCGTTGAACCGGCTGGACACGACCTGGTTGACGTCCAGCGACAGGAACGGCTCGCCGGGCGGCGTCCCGAACCCGCCGAGGATGCCGAAATAGCCGAGGTCGACGTGGGTCGCGCCGTTTTCCGTGGCCCGTGCGGCGCTCGCGAGGGTCAGCAGCGCCGTGGCGGCCAGCAGAGCGTGATGGATCGATTTCATGTGTTCCTCCGGCACCGGGCGGTCGTGGCGCCGCCTCGTCATGGTCGCCGCACCGGTCCGATGGAAGCCGCCGCATGTCAGCCGAATCTGCGTTTCGGTATGTGCGTCCTGCCGACCGGAAAACCCCGTCGCGTCCTGTTTTCGAAGGCTAAGTACGTGCCCGCAGGGTGTCAAACACCTGTTCACGGCCGCCGTCAGCTTTCCGGCACCTATGACGGAAGTGCAACAGGTCGTCGTCGCCGGGCGCTCAGGCGGCGGGCAGCACGCCGTGGAGCAGCACGTCGCCGTAGAGTGCCACCGCCCGGGCGAGCGGCACGCGCGCGGCCCGCTCGCGCAGCTCGGAAGCGGCGTTGAGCGAGGACAACAGCACCCGTCCGGCGATGACGGGGTCGACCCGGGCCAGCGATTCGTCGGTGATGCCGTCGATCACCGTGCCGGCGAAGCGCAGCGCGATGCGGTCCGCACGGTCCACCACCGGGGCGCGCAGGTCTTCCGGCAGGGCCAGCAGGGCCGTCGTGCGCAGCAGCGGCATGCGGTCGGACAGCTGCACCTCCAGCAGCACGGCCAGCGCGGACGTGAGCTGGAGCAGCCTGTCCCCCGGCACCGCGGCAGCGGCGTCCTGCGCGTCGGACACGGCCGCGAGGCTGCGGCGGAAACATTCGAGGACGAGGTTATCCTTGGCGTCGAGGTGGTGGTAGAAGCTCCCCTTCGTCACGTTGAGCTCGGCGGAGATGCGGTCGACCGAGGCGCCGCGGTAGCCGAGGGTGTTGATGAGGCGCGTCGCGACGTCGAGGAAGCGCTCCTGGCCGGGGCCGCCGAGCGCGGGCGACACGGCCAGGGGCGACGGGTCCCACCGGGCTTCCGGCGGCGCCACGCCGCGCGACAGCACTTCCAGCAACCGCGCTTCGACGCGGGGATGCTCGGCTTCCTCGTAGCGCCCGATCCAGCCCGGAAGCGTGAACAGCGCGTCGAGCAGGACATGCGTGCGCATGGTGCGCGCGAGGCTCGCTTCCGCGTCGCCGCCCGCGCCGAAGAAGGCCCGGGCGCGGCGAAACGTGTCCACGAACCGCGCGATCAGCACGCCCCGCATCGGGTCCTCGGTGGCGCGCAGGTCGCTGAGCCGCACGATGCTGCGCGCGTCCCCGCCGTCGAGCGCCGCGACGTTCAGCGCCACGAGGCGGCTCACCCGGGCCCGCGGGGTCGCTTCCCGCCCCGCGGCCTCGACCTGGGCGGCGAGGACGTCGAGGGCGCGCTCGAAACAGGCCGCCGCGAGGTCGTCCTTCCGCTTGAAATAATAGGTGATGCTGGTCGAGCTCAGCGCGAGGTTGTCGCCGACCTCGGCGAGCGACAGGCCGCGCACGCCCTTGGCGTTGATCAGCGCCGAGGCGGCATCGACGATCGACTCGCGCTTGGCGAGGAAACGCTTGGTTTGGATCGGTTTGCGGTCTGCGCCCGACGGCGCGGCGCCCCCGATCAACGCGTCCGGCTCCCGAGTGCGCCGTTTGACGATCCGGTACGGCGCGCGCTAGCCTGAAATCCAACGAGGGGGCGGGGAGGCTCTGAGGTGATTGCAGCGCGCAGCGAGGGCGGCGATCGGCGATCGGCGCGCGTCGGCGTCGAAGGGACGGTATGCCCCGGCCGGGCCGGCTTCGCCGAGCGCCCGGCGCTCCCCGTCGTTTCCGTTTCGCCGCCCTGGTGCATCCAGCCCGCCCGATCCCGCACGAGAGTCCATGATGGGCGCCCGGCGCGCCGCGATCAACAGCGCCGGGTCGCGGCGTGACGCCCGCCCACGACCTCGACGCCGCAGCGCTGTCGGCCTGGCTGGCGAGCCACGTGCCGGAGTTCGGCGCGCCCGTCGACATCGCGAAGTTCCCGGGCGGCCAGTCCAATCCGACCTACCGCGTCGTCGGCGCGGGCGGCCAGGTGGTGCTGCGGCGCAAGCCCTTCGGCCCGCTGCTGCCTTCAGCCCACGCGATCGAGCGCGAGTTCCGCCTCATCGCGGCCCTGCATCCGACGGGCTTCCCGGTGCCGCGGCCGGTCGCGCTGTGTTCCGACGCCGGCGTGATCGGCTCCCCCTTCTACGCCATGGAGCTCGTGGACGGCCGCATCTTCTGGGACGGCACGCTGCCCGACCTCGCGCCGGAGGAGCGGAGCGCCGTCTACGAGGGCGCGATCGGCACCTTGGCGCGCCTGCACGGGCTCGAACCCGCGGCGCTCGGGCTCGCCGACTATGGCCGGCCGGGCAACTACTTCGGCCGCCAGATCGACCGCTGGACGAAACAATACCGGGCCGCCCAGACGGACGACATCCCGGCCGTCGAGCGCCTGATCGACTGGCTGCCCCGCACCGTCCCGGAGCAGACCCGCTCGTCGCTGATCCACGGCGACTACCGCATCGACAACGTCGTCTTCGCGCCCGAAGGCGGCGCCGTCCGCGCGGTGCTGGACTGGGAACTGTCGACGGTCGGCGATCCCTTGGCCGACTTCACCTACTTCGCCATGAACTGGGCCCTTCCGGCGGACGGCCGGTCGGGCCTCGGCGGGCTCGACCTCGCCGGGTCGGGCGTGCCGACGCTCGACGCGGCGGTGGACCTGTATTGTGCCGCCACGGGGCGCGACGCCGTGCCGGACCTGCCCTGGTACTTCGCCTTCAACCTGTTCCGCCTCGTCGGCATCCTGCAGGGCGTGAAGAAGCGCATGGCGCTCGGCAACGCGTCGAGCGCCGCCGCCGAAGCTTCGGCGGCCCGCGTCGGGCCGCTCGCCGCCGCCGCCTGGGACCAGGCGCGCCGGGCCGGGGCGCCGGCTTGAGCGCGGCGGGCTCCGCCCCGCGGCGGTTCGAGGGGCGCGGCGTGCTCGTCACCGGCGCGGCGTCGGGCATCGGCCGCGCCGCCGCGCTGCTGTTCGCCGCCGAAGGCGCCCGCGTCATGGCGCTCGACCGGGACGCCGGCGTAGCGGCGACCGCGGATGCGATCCTGGCGCGCGGGGGCGACGCCGAGGCGGTGGTGGCGGATGCCGCTTCCGAGCCGGATGTGCGCGGGGCCGTCGAGGCGGCCGAGGCGAAGTTCGGCGCGCTCGACGCCGTGTTCGCCAATGCGGGGATCAGCGGCGGCATGGCGGGGCTGTTCGACCAGACCGCCGAGGATTTCGCGGCGGTGCTGCGGGTCAACCTGCTCGGGCCCTTCCTGGCGCTGAAGCACGCGGGGCCGCGCATGGCGGCGCGGGGCAGGGGCGCGGTCGTGTGCACGGCCTCGGTGGCGGGGCTGCGCGCCGGGGCGGGGGGACCCGCGTATTCGGCTTCCAAGGCGGGCGTCGTCAGCCTCGTTCAGGTGGCGGCGCAGCAGCTCGCCGGCACGGGCGTGCGGGTCAACGCCGTGTGTCCCGGCCTCGTCGAGACCGGCATGACCCGCTTCGTCTTCGACGGCGCGCGCGAGCGCGGCAAGGAACACAAGCTCGGGTCCCTGTCGGCGCTGCGGCGGCCCGGCCTGCCCGACGAGATCGCCCGCGCGGTCCTGTTCCTGGCTTCCGACGAGGCCAGCTACGTCACCGGCCAGGCCTTGGCGGTCGACGGCGGCCTGTCGGCCCAACACCCCTTCGGCCGGCCGCGCGAGCCCGGCCAGACCACGATGTGAGAGGATGCCCATGATCTCCACCGCGCGCCACGGCGACGTGCTCGTCGTCACGGTCGACAACCCGCCCGTCAACGCGCTCGGCACGGCGGTGCGCCGCGCCATCGGCGAAGCGGTGACCTCGGCCCAGGCCGACGCCGGCATCGTGGCGACGGTGATCGGCGGCGCCGGAAAGCTGTTCTCGGGCGGGGCCGACATCACGGAGTTCGGCAAGCCGGGCGGGGAACCGGGCCTGCCGGAGCTGTGCGACGCCGTCGAGGCCAGCGCCAAGCCGGTGATCGCGGCGCTGCACGGCACCTGCTTCGGCGGCGGGCTCGAGCTGCCCCTGTCCTGCCACGGCCGCGTCGCGGCGCCCTCGGCCCGGCTCGGCCTGCCGGAGGTCAAGCTCGGGCTGCTGCCCGGCGCCGGCGGCACGCAGCGCCTGCCGCGGCTCGTCGGCGTCGCCCGTGCGCTCGACATGATCGTTTCGGGCGACCCCATCGGCGCCGATGCGGCGCTGGCCGCCGGCCTCGTCGACCGCGTCGTGCCCGAGGCCGAGCTGCTCGCCGGGGCGGTGGCGTTCGCCCGGGACGCCGCGGCCCGCGGGGCCCCGCGCCGCACGGGCGAGCGCGAAGCCCAAGGGGGCGTCGCGGCCGTCGACGCCTTCACGGCCGCGAAGGGCAGGGCGCTCGGGGGGCGCGACGCCCCGGCGGCCTGCATCCGCGCGGTGCGGGGTGCCGTCGAGCTGCCCTTGGCCGACGGGCTCGCGCAGGAGCGGCGGCTCTTCGTCGACCTGCTCGGCGGCGCCCAGTCGAAGGCGCTCCGCCACGCCTTCTTCGCCGAGCGCGCCGCCAACAAGATCGAGGGCCTGCCGGCCGACGCGAAGCCGTTGAAGGTCGAGCGCGTCGGCATCGTCGGGGCCGGGACCATGGGGGGCGGCATCGCCATGACCTTCCTGTCCGCCGGCATCCCGGTGACGATGGTGGAGCGCGAGCGCGGCGCGCTCGACCGCGGCGTGGCGCTGATCCGCTCCAACTACGAGCGCAGCGCCAAGCGGGGCCGGTTCACCCCCGACGAGGTCGAGGCCGCCATGGGGCGCCTCACCCCCGTGCTGGAGTTCGACGCGCTGCACGATTGCGACCTCGTCATCGAGGCGGCCTTCGAGCTGTTGGAGGTCAAGACGGAGATCTTCGGCCGGCTCGACCGGATCTGCAGGCCGGGCGCCATCCTGGCGTCGAACACGAGCTACCTCGACATCGACGCGATCGCGGCCGCGACGTCGCGGCCCGGCTCGGTGCTGGGGATGCACTTCTTCTCGCCCGCCAACGTCATGAAGCTCCTCGAAGTGGTCCGCGGCGCCCGCACGGAGCCCGCCGTCCTCGCCACCGCGATGGCGCTGGCCAAGCGCCTCGGCAAGGTCGCGGTGGTGTCGGGCGTGTGCCACGGCTTCATCGGCAATCGGATGCTGAACCCGCGGCAGGCCCAGGCCAACGCGCTGATCCTCGAAGGCGCGGCGCCCGAGGACGTCGACCGCGTCATGCTGGAGTTCGGCATGCCGATGGGGCCGTTCCAGATGGCCGACCTCGCGGGCCTCGACCTCGGCTGGACGGCCGAAACCTCCAAGGGCGAAACCGTGCGCGACATCCTGTGCGAGCGGGGCCGCCGCGGCCAGAAGACCGGCAAGGGCTTCTACGACTACGATGTCGACCGCAGGCGCACCCCGTCCGACGAGGTGAAGGCCGTGATCGCCGAGGTGGCGGCGCGCCAGGGCGTCGCCCGGCGAACGATCGGCGACGACGAGATCCGCGAGCGCCTGCTCTATTCCATGGTCAACGAGGGCGCGAAGATCCTCGACGAGGGGATCGCCCAGCGGGCATCGGACATCGACGTCGTCTGGATCAACGGCTACGGCTGGCCCGCCACCACGGGCGGCCCGATGTTCTGGGCCGAAAGCGTCGGCTTCGACAGGGTCGCGGCGGGCCTCGCCCGGCACCGCGACCGCCTCGGCGACGCCGGCGAGCCTTCGCCGCGCCTGCTGTCGCGATCCGCGTAGCGCCATACCGCATCGGCGGCGCGCGGCGGGGCGGCGACGCCGGCGCGAACAAAAGGCTCGACGCGGCCGTCATACCGGATATTCTAAAACGATGGTCCGGGCGCGAAGCCCGGCTTCGAGGGGGAGGGCGGGCGCGTGCGTGAGGCGGCCATCGTATCGACGGCGAGGACGGCCGTCGGGCGCGCGCATCGCGGCGCCTTCAACGACACGGACGCGCCGACGCTGGCCGCCCACGCGATCCGCGCCGCGGTGGAGCGCGCCGGGATCGATCCGGCCCGCGTCGCCGACGTGCTGCTCGGCTGCGGCAACCAGTGGGGCACGCAGGCGGCGAACCTCGGCCGCATGGCGGTCTTCGCCGCGGGCCTGCCGCGCGCCGTGCCGGCCGCCACGCTCGACCGGAAATGCGCGTCCGGCCTCACCACGATCGCCATGGCGGCCCGCGCGATCCGCTGCGGGGAGATCGACGTGGCGGTGGCGGGCGGCTGCGAGTCGATCTCGCTGACGCTCGGCCCCGGGGCGCCCGAGCGGCGGGAAGCGCCGGCCGTCCTCGCTGCCGAGCCCGCCGCCTACGCGGCGATGATCGAGACCGCCGAGATCGTCGCCGAGCGCTACGGCGTGGCGCGCGACGCGCAGGACCGCTTCGCGGCCGACAGCCAGGGCCGCGCCGCCGCCGCCCAGGCCGCCGGGCGCTTCGCCGTCGAGATCGTGCCGGTGACCGCCGACAAGGTGCTCCGGGACCGCGACGGGCGGGAAACGGGCCGCGACGCGGTCACGCTGTCGGCCGACGAGGGCGTGCGCGCCGACACCACCCTCCAGGGCCTCGCGGCCCTGCCGCCGGTGTGGAAGGGCGGCGCCTGGACGGGCCCCGGCCGCCACGTCACGGCCGGCAACGCCAGCCAGCTGTCGGACGGCGCGTCGGCCCAGGTGCTGATGGACCGCGCCACCGCGGAGCGCGAGGGCCTGCCGGTGCTCGGGATCTACCGCGGCTTCCAGGTCGCAGGTTGCGCGCCGGACGAGATGGGCATCGGCCCCGTCTTCGCCGTGCCGAAGCTCCTGGCCCATGCGGGGCTGCGGGTCGAGGACATCGACCTGTGGGAGATCAACGAGGCCTTCGCGAGCCAGGCGCTGTATTGCCGCGACCGTCTCGGCATCGATCCCGACAAGTTCAACGTGGACGGGGGCGCCATCGCGATCGGCCACCCGTTCGGCATGACGGGATCGCGCCTCGTCGGGCACGCCCTGCTCGAAGGGCGCCGCCGCGGGGCGCGCCACGTCGTCGTGTCCATGTGCGTGGCGGGCGGCATGGGCGCGGCGGGACTGTTCGAGATCGCCTGAACGGCACCGAAGGGGAGGGGATCACCATGCCATTGCGCTACGTCGAGCCGGCCGCCGAGGCCTACGCCTTTCCCTTGACGGTGGGCCAGCTCCTCAACGGATGCCTGCTCTCGTCCCGCGGCAACGAGATCGTGTACCGCGACCAGGTGCGCCTCACCTACCCGCAGTTCCGCGAGCGGCTGGGCCGGCTCGCGTCGGGCCTGAGCGGGCTCGGCGTGGAGGAGGGGACCACGGTCGCCGTGATGGACTGGGACAGCCATCGCTACCTCGAATGCTACTTCGCGGTGCCGATGATGGGCGCCGTGATCCAGACCGTGAACGTGCGCCTGCCGCCGGCTCAGGTGATCCTGACGCTGGCGCGGGCCGAAGCCGAGGTGCTGCTCGTCCACCGCGATTTCCTTCCCCTGGCCGAGGCGGCGCTGCCGCAGCTGCCCCGGGTGAAGGCCGTGGTGCTGATCGCGGACGGGGCCGAGATGCCGCTTCCGGGCTGTGCCGGGGTGGAATACGAGGCGCTGCTGGCCGGCGCGTCGCCCGGCTACGCGTTCCGCGACTTCGACGAGAACGCCGTCGCGACGACCTTCTTCACCACCGGCACGACGGGCCTGCCCAAGCAGGTGAGCTTCACCCACCGCCAATTGGTGCTGCACACGCTGGCGAACTGCGGCGCCTCCGGGGCGACCCGCGGCCGCGGCTTCGGCGTCGACGACGTGTACATGCCGCTCACGCCGATGTTCCACGTGCACGCCTGGGGCGTGCCCTACATCGCCACCATGCTGGGGCTAAAGCAGGTCTACCCCGGGCGGTACGACCCCGCCACCATCCTCGACCTCCGGGCCCGGGAAGGGGTCACCTATTCGCATTGCGTGCCCACCATCCTGCAGATGGTGCTGGCGGCCGCCGACGGGCGCGGCGACGACCTGTCCGGCTGGATGATGTCGATCGGTGGATCGGCCCTGACGGCGTCGCTGTGCCAAGAGGGCCGCCGCCGCGGCATGCACATCACGGCCGGATACGGCATGTCGGAAACCTGCCCGACGGTGTCGCATGCCCGCACCTTCGCGCGCGACGGGCTTGAGGGCGAGGCGGAGGTGGCCGCGCTCATCGTGGCCGGCGCCCCCGTGCCGCTCGTCGCCGCCCGCGTGCTCGACGCCGAGGGGCGCGAACTGCCGGCCGACGGCCGGTCGCAGGGCGAACTCGTGCTCCGCGCGCCCTGGCTGACGCGATGCTATGTCGGGGACGCGGACGCCTCCGACGCGCTGTGGCACGGCGGCTGGCTTCACACGCAGGACGTCGCCGTGATCCATCCGGACGGCTCCATCGGCATCCGCGACCGGCTGAAGGACGTCATCAAGTCGGGCGGGGAATGGCTCTGCTCGGTCACCATGGAGGGCGTCATCGCCGACCTCGACGAGGTGGGCGAGGTCGCCGTGGTGGGCGTGCCGGACGCGCATTGGGGCGAGCGCCCCGTGGCGGTCGTGGTCGCCTCGGCGGGCCAGGCCGTCACGGCGGAGCACGTCAACGCCCGGCTCGACCGCGCCATCGCGGCCGGCGAGCTCAGCCGCTACGCCCGCGTGGGTCGCGTCGAGGTGATGGAAGCGCTGCCGAAGACCAGCGTCGGCAAGATCGACAAGAAGGCGCTGCGCCACGCCCTGGCCGTGGATGCCGCAGCCTGATGCCGGACGGGCGCGATCCGCTGAAGCCGCGCCGGCACTATCGCGCCTGGCGGCGCGTGACGCTGCGCTGGGCCGACAACGACGTCTACGGCCACGTCAACAATGCCGTCTATTGGCAGTGGTTCGACACGGCGGTGAACGAGTGGCTGATCGCGCACGGGCTCCTGGACGTCGCGCGGGGCGGGGTCGTCGGCTTCGTGGTCGAGACGGGGTGCCGGTACGCCCGGCCGTTGTCCTACCCGGGGGCGGTCGAGATCGGGATCGCGGTGGTGCGGCTCGGCCGCTCCAGCGTGACCTATCGGCTCGGGGTCTTCGCGGAAGGCGCCGAGGAGGCCAGCGCCGAGGCGCTGTGGACGCAGGTGTGCGTCGAGCGTGAAACCGGCCGGCCGGTGCCGGTGCCGGATGCGTGGCGCGAGCGGCTGTCGGCCGTCGACGAGATGCGGTGAAGGGAGACGCGCGATGGAGATCGGGTTCACGCCGGCCGAGGAGGCCTTCCGCGACGAGGTCCGCGCTTTCCTGCGCGAGAAGCTCCCGCCGCGCACCGCCGCCAAGGTGCTCGGGTCGAAGCGCCTGACGCGCGACGACCTCGCCGAATGGCATGCGTTGCTGAACGCGCGGGGCTGGCTCGCCGTGGGCTGGCCGGCCGACCAGGGCGGCCCGGGCTGGACGGTGATGCAGGGCTTCATCTTCGACCTCGAATGCGCCCTCGCCGGCGCGCCGCGGGTGATCCCGTTCGGGGTGAAGATGCTCGGGCCGGTGCTGATGAAATACGGCACGGAAGCCCAGAAGAGCCATTACCTGCCGCGCATCCTCGACGGCACGGATTGGTGGTGCCAAGGTTATTCTGAACCCGGCGCCGGCTCGGACCTCGCGAGCCTGAAGACCGCGGCGGTGCGGGACGGCGACCATTACGTCGTCAACGGCCAGAAGACCTGGACCACGCTGGCGCAATATGCCGACCACATCTTCTGCCTCGTGCGCACGGACGCGTCCGTGAAGAAGCAGGAGGGCATCTCCTTCCTGCTGATCGACATGCGCACGCCCGGCGTCGAGGTGCGGCCGATCGTGACGCTCGACGGCGAGCACGAGGTCAACGAGGTCTTCTTCACCGACGTGCGCGTGCCGGTCGGCAACCTCGTCGGCCCCGAGAACGCGGGATGGACGGTCGCGAAATACCTGCTCACCCACGAGCGGACCAACATCGCGGGCATCGGCGAATCCATGCAGGCGTTGAACTGGCTGCGCCGGATCGCGTCGCGCGAAACGTCGAACGGGCGTTCGCTCGACCGCGATCCGCTGTTCGCGGCGCGGCTCGCCAGAGTGGAGATCGACCTCGAAAACATGAAGACCACGAACCTGCGCGTGCTCGCCACGGCGCAGCGCGGCGGGGCGCCGGGGGCCGAAAGCTCCATGCTGAAGATCCGCGGCACGGAGATCCGCCAGGAACTGACCAGCCTCACGCGCCGCGCGCTCGGCCCCTACGCCCAGCCTTTCACGCCCGAGGCGCTCGACGATGGCTTCAACGGCGAGCCGGTCGGGCCACCTGACGCCGCGCCGGTCGCGGCCGAATATTTCAACAACCGCAAGCTGTCGATCTACGGCGGCTCCAACGAGGTTCAGCGCGGCATCGTGGCGAAGGCGCTGCTGCGCCTCTGATCGCACGGTTTCCAAAGGCCCACGGCCTTTGGCCGCGTTCGGGGCGGAGCCCCGAGCCGATGTCGGGTTTCCTCGCCCTCCTGCCGTTCTGGACTGCCGCCATGGATTTCACGCCCACCGACGAACGCCGGATGCTCGCCGACACGCTCGGGCGCTATCTCGCGACCGAGTACGACTTCGAAGCCCGCAAGCGGGCCATGGCGGCCCCGGACGGTTTCAGCCGCGCCGCCTGGGCCGGGATGGCGGAGCTCGGCGTCGTCGGCGCCCTGTTCGACGAGGCGGCGGGCGGCTTCGGCGGCGCCGGCTTCGACGTCGGCACGGTGTTCGAAGCGCTGGGGCGCTCCATCGTGGTCGAGCCGTTCCTCGGCACCCTTCTGGCCGGGCGCTTGCTCGCAGCCGGGGGGGCGGACGGCGAGCTGCTGGCCTCCATCATCGACGGTTCGACGCTGGCCACGGCGGCCCTCTTCGAGGCGGACGGCCGCTACGACGCGATGCGGGTCGCGATGCGGGCCGAGCGCAGCGGCGAGGACTGGGTGTTGACCGGCACCAAGGCCGTCGTGCCGATGCTGGAAGCCGCGGACGTGGTCGTGGTGTCGGCGCGCACGGGCGGGCAGGGCGCCGCCGAGGCGGGGATCTCGCTCTTCGCCGTGCGGCGCGGCGCCCCCGGGGTGGAGGTGCGCGGTTACGGCCTGATCGACGGCGCGCGCGGGGGAGAGCTGCGCCTCGACGGCGCGCGGCTCGACGCCTCCTGCCTCGTCGGTCCGGAGGGCGGCGCGGCGCCGCTGATCGAGGCCGCGTTGGCGGCCGGCGTCGTAGCGTTGAGCTACGAGGCCTTGGGCGCCATGGGGGCGGCGCGCGACGCGACGCTCGACTACCTGCGCACGCGCGTCCAGTTCGGCGCGCCCATCGGCAAGAGCCAGGTGCTGCAGCACCGCATGGCGACGGTGGAGATCGAGATCGAGCAGGCGCGGTCGGCCGCCATCAACGCCGCGGCGTCGCTCGACGGCGATCGCCACACGCGGGAGCGGGCCGTGTCGGCGGCGAAATACACGATCGGCCGGGTCGGCACGCTGGTGGCCGAGGAGGCGATCCAGATGCACGGCGGCATCGGCATGACCTGGGAACTGCCGCTGTCGCATTACGCCAAGCGCATCGTCATGATCGACCATCAGCTCGGCGACGAGGACTACCACCTGCAGCGCTACATCGACCTCGGCCAGCGGGGCTCGCCGGCGATCACGCCCCAGGATCTCGCCTCCTGACGCGCCGCGGGCGCATCGTCGTCGCTTTCGGCCGTGTGTCCGGTCGATCCGTGCGTCGCTCCTCCCGTTTACGGGAGAAGGCGAGGGAAGTCGGGGCGGGGCAGGGGAGGTGGGCCGATTCCCTGCTGCCTGCCGGGGGCTGCGAAGGCCCTGGGCAGGTATCGGCCGGGGTGCTTCGGATTTTTGCAGTTTTGTGAATTTCGGCGTTGACGGGTCTCCGCGGGGTATCCTATACAGCGTTCATCGACGGCGGCGCTGCTGATGAGCGGCCCGCGGGTTTCGACGCTTCCGAGTTTGTCTCAGGA
>NZ_QYBB01000043.1 GCF_004137685.1 Lichenibacterium minor
TCGAACAGAACGACGAGTGGCAGCTCCAACACCGATACATGACGCTCGAAACCATGGCCGGCCGCACCGACGAGCAGACGGCAACATTGACCCATATCGCAGCCTGACGCCCCTCAAAGGCCTGCGGTGAGCACCCAACAATTCTCCACCACCTTGACGGACGTGATCGGCCAGTGCGCCGAGGGCGTGACGGCGCTGTATCACCCATTCGAGGGATGCAGCCCGCCCCGATCCGTGCTGCATAGGGTTCGTCAGGCCTCTTCCTGCCCTGCGGTTCGCAGCAGTTCCTCGACCTTGCGAGCCGCGGCCCCTCTCGCCGGGCATCGTTCCATGCCGCACAGAGATCCCGCCACGCTCACACCCGAGCGCAGCGCCTTGATGCTCACGGAGGCCCTGCGTCGCGTCGATGCCGCCATCCCCGACCACGCGGTCGACCTTTTCGCTCTCCGTCGGGCGTTGGAAAGTGAGCTGGCGAAGGGGCCGACCTCTCTCGTCACCTTGATGAAGATAGGCCGACGTCAGGCTCTCGACCGCATCAGTCGGATGGCCAGAAAGGGCGCGGGCAGTCGTTAAGAGGTTGTTAACCATGTCATCTCTACCTTCCGTCGCAACGCGAATGAAGATCCGAGGGACAGATCCGCCATGTCCGGTCACAGCGACGAGATCCGCTTCGATCTGAGGATGCGCCCGGCCGCGGACGACCGGTTCGAAGTCCTGCTCCGGCTCTACCGGGATGGCCTGTTCGCCTCGGAGACCTCGATCGCCGTCCTCAAGGAAGGCAAAGCCAAGCTCATCCTGCGCATGGCGGACTACCAGCTCGCTCAACAGGGCTACCGGCAGTTCCTGTCGGAGATGCCGGCCGTTTTGCAGTTCGACGCGGTCGCGGCTTAAACACCTGCCCGACGCGAGCGGGTCAGTCGCGAGGGCTAATGACCCGCAGCGTAGGGGGACCAGCGCCAGAGAGGGGGCGAGCGACCGGAGCGTGAACGCCCGCTGAAGCGCTTTCTCAGCCCAGGTTAAGGGCCCGCGGATCAGGGTTTCTCCGTCTTCGATGGCGGGGCGAGCCGGCGCCCGAGATCGAAGCTCCGGCAGAGGTCGCGTCCGTCGCGTCGGTCGGAAAGCCCGCCACAGCCGAAAAACTGACGGTCTACGTTCCCAAGGCGGCAGCGAAGCGGCTCAAGCAGATGGCGCTCGACCACGACCGGCGCATCAACGACTTCCTACAGGAAGGCGTCGACCTCATGCTGGCGAAGTACGGCCAACCGTCGCTCGCCGATTTCGAGAAGAAGTAAACGGCATACGGTTTGCCGTAGAATTTTTACCGTATGCCGCACGCGGCAGTCCCTACGAGATCCTACACCCAGAGACACGCGCGCAAGTCGCTGGAGCGCACGCTTCCAATCGGGCTCAAGGCAACGCCAGCGCCAATTTGGCGACGGCGTTCACCTCCGACACTGCGGAGCGCACCGGCCGCTCTGAGCGCGCCGTAAACGGTAGGCCGCACGCCGTTTATAGTAAGCTGTAAACCGCAGAATGCTCGCCGTATGCCGTTTACGGCCTACCGCACGCGAACCTGTGCCGGTTTGACACTCCCCTATCATCCAGGCTCGATGGAGTGTCGCGGCGGGGCTGATTCCCGCCGCGCAGGAGGTCGAAGCCGCCGCAGTAGGTCACAAACGGAAAGAGCCCCCAGGTTGGCGCCTGGAGGCTCTTTGGAATCGATAGGTGCTCTCGCAACCTCAACAGCGCGAGATCACCACAGCGGCCATCGAGTCGTCAACGCGGAAATTGGCGTTTCCGCGAACGATCCCGCTTTGCCCCGATGCGGCCCATGGGAACGGGTCGAGAATGTTCGCGGACGACATCAGGCGAGCCCTCCAGGGCACGCCACGGGGGCGGCTGGCCGAGTTGGCGGCGGCCGTGTGGAAAGGTTTCGCGTGCGGGGCGGTGTCCGAGGAGGACGCGCAGCAGCTCGCCGAGGAGATCGCGGCGCGCAAGATCGTGCCGCCAAAGCCGGCGGCACCCAGGAAGCCCGTGGGCTCGCGCCCGCGCTCCCCGGCCTACATGGAGCGGCGCCGTCGCTGGACAGGCTCCGGCTGGCTACCGCCGCAGCTCGCCGCGCGCTTTACCATGGCCGAGGCCGCCGTCCTGTCGACGATCGCCGCCGAGGTGGCGCGCCGGGGCCTGTGCAGGCTCACCATCGGCCACATCGCGGCGCTGGCCGGGGTAGGGCGCACGACGGTGCAGAACGCGGTCCGGCAGGCCGCGGCACTCGGGATCCTCACCTCGGAGGAGTGGCGCCTCACCGCGTGGCGATCGGCGCCGAACACGGTTCGCATCGTGTCGCCCGAGTGGCGCGCCTGGCTCAAGATGCGGGACAGGAAGCGGGCGGGTGCCGAGCACTCAAGGCAGGCCGAGGAGGGGAGAGCGGAGCATGGCCGACAGGAACAGTCTCGTCGTGATCGGGATCGTGCTGGCGACCCTCGGCGCCCTCTGACTTGTGCTTCGGGCCGTGACGGTGTGGGCCGCCCCGCCGTCGACCGACCCTAGGCGGCGGTGGCCGATGCTCACAAGCCCCGAGGCGGCGATCGACGTGGACGCGGGGTCGGGCGGTGACAGCGGGTATTGACTCAAGGGGGTGGGTTCAGATCAGCGGACGCCCTTCGGATTACAGATTCTCTCTAGTCAGCGAGAGGGCAATGGCTCAGGGAAGATCGAAGGGAGAAGTCGGGATGCTTAATCGAGTGAGGCGCTTCTGCGCACACTGGTGCATCGCCCTGATGTTGGTCGGTGTCCCTACCTTAGCCAACGCTGACCCTGGCAAGCCGGCCGGCGAGATCCCGCTGCATCAGTTGCCGCTCAACGCCGCCCTCTACTGCAACGCGAGCTGCAAGGTGGACTCGTGCTCCCACGTCTGCCCTGCGGAGAACATGTGTCGCTGGAGGTGTGATCGAAGGGGACGAGCACACTGCGGCTGCCGTTTGAACGCCGCGCCGTCCAGCAAAGACTGACACTCTTGCGCCGCCTATGCGGAGCCCGCTGACGCCGTTTCCGGCGCCCCTACGATCGGAGTAGCGGCCGAGGTGAGAAACAGCCGTCCACGGGCCGTTTCCGACCTTCAGTGCGTATGGTGTGAACCCCCTACCCCTGTAGCCCTTCCTGACCCGACCTCTGCCCGAAGCGAGCGATGCCCTCCCCGACTGCGCGGGAAGGCAGCTCGACCTTGCTCGAAATGCAGCCATGCGTGACGCGACGGAACAGGGCCTCAATTCCATCATTTGATGGAAATCGTGTCCTCAGATTGATCCTCAATGTGCCTTCGCCTCCTCACATCCGTCGTCGCTCTCACTTCTGTCATTGCCCTTCCCGCCTTGGGCCAGGGTCTACCGAACGGCGCTGACGCCATTGCCCCGCTGATGCACGGGCAGCTCGTCTACCACGGCAATTACTGCGGCCCCGGCAACAAGGGCGCTCATCCCGCGCCGGTGGATGCGCTCGATGCAGCCTGCATGCGCCATGACGCTTGCGTGAAGGACTTCAAGATCCCGTCCTGCGGTTGCAACGCCCGCTTGGCGGAAGCCGCCACTGCCGTAGCGGCCGACCGTTCCGCACCCGCAGAGGAGCGCGAAGCTGCGGACTTCACTGCCCGCGGCGCTCAAGCGCTTCCCTGTCACTAGCCATCAACCCGCCGTCAACGATGCCGCCCCATGAAGCTGTGGTCAGCCGCGAGTCTCTCGCGGCTGTCAGACAGGAAGAGGCCCCCTCTCAAAGCAGCACACCGTGTCAGCTCGGCAGAGAGCTGGTCTCCCCCGATGCAGCGACTCGTCGTGCAAGGATAAGCGCTTTGTACAAGTGCTGAGCTACGATCGATAAGCCCGCTGCCTCAGCATCTTCGATGAGCGACGGTAAGGTAAGACTGATCGCTTTCGACTTCTTGATTGGATCAGCGAGGATTGCAGTCGGAACACGACCCGCCACACGCGAACGAAGACTGGGTTGGCGCCGCATTTAAGACCTCACTCAACCGGCTGCCACGCACCGCCACGCCTTCGGGATGTAAGCTGTGAGCTAGCGATTTGGAGGGGAAATGTCAAAACCTCACCCCTCATCGTTGGTTGTTTATGACGAAAATGTCACGGCGTTCAACGTAGAACACAATCCTACGCCGGCGTCCTACATGCCTCAAGATCCGGCCGCACAGCAGCCGTCCTGATTGTGGCCGTTAGGCAACATCGACCGGGTGAGTGCGCCGCCAACCCTCGGAAATGGGTCAGCACAGACGACAACTCATTTTCAGCTAAGTATGGCTGGCTAGGTCTCATTCAACGGCGGTTTTGCGGCGCCCTCATGTCGCGCCCAGCCGATGTCAGTTAAGACCGACGGATTCATCCTATGAACCTCGCGAAAAGCCTGCTGCTCGGTACTGCAGCCTTGATCAGCGCAGCCAGCCTTGCCCACGCCGCCGACCTGCCTGTCGCCAAAGCGGCCCCGGTCGACTACGTCCGCGTCTGCGATTGGACCGGCGCAGGCTTCTTCTACATCCCCGGCACGGACACCTGCATCAGCATTGGCGCCCAGGTCCGCATCGAAGGCGTCTTCATCAGCAACTCGCGCACGCTGACCCCCGTTCCCGTCGGTACGTCGAATATCCTAGGTCGCACTATTGTTCCGGCTCGCGACCGTGACGAGAGCGGCTTCCTCGCGCGCGTCCGCCTCGGTGTCGACACCCGCACCCAGACCGCCTACGGCACGTTGCGCGCCTTCATTCAGTACCAGATCGACCGCGTGCAGGGCACCTACGCCGAGGGCGGCCTGTCCGGCGGCGCCAGCACCATCACTAACTCTGGCGGCAACAACGCCGCGTTGCGCCGCGGCTTCATCCAGTTCGCCGGCATCACCGCCGGTCGCGTCCAGTCGTTCTTCGACTTCTACGCCGATAACTACAACTACGAAGGCATCGCCAACTCCGATATCGCGCAGAACGTCTTCGCCTACACCTATCAGGTCGGCGGTGGCCTGTCGGCGACCTTCTCGATCGAAGATCGCAACGCCCGCAACCTGACCACCCAGGGTCTCGGCTACATCAATGCCGGCGCGAATGCGGTCACGACGGGTGCCCGCTACGGCGGCGAGACGATTCCCGACCTCGTCGGCGTGCTGCGCTACGACCAGGCCTGGGGCTCCGCCCAGCTGTCGGCCGCCTATCACGAGATCCAGGCCGAGTCCGGTCCCTTCGCCGGCACGAGCGGCCAGGGCTTCTCAGGCACTGACACGGACGGTTTCGCGGTCCAGGGCGGCGTTCGCCTGAAGCTGCCGATGCTGGCCGCCGGCGACGACCTGTGGGTCGAGGGCGCTTACCAGAACGGCGCCTACCTGTACCAGGACTCCGCCTACTACATGAACCAGGGCTTCAACTCGGCCCTGCTCGGCGGCTTCCAGCACGTTGACCGCGACGCTATCGCGATCCACAACGTCGGTTCCGCTGCCGGCACCTTCACGCTGCAGAAGGGCGAAGGCTTCTCCGTCATGGCCGCCTTCAACCACTACTTCACCCCGAACTTCCACGACGTGATCTTCGGCTCCTACGAGCAGACCTCCTACGGCCGCGCCGGCCGGATCGACTGGACGCAGGGCGGCCTCGGCTTTGGCGAGCAGTACAAGATCGGCAACCAGTTCCTGTGGGATCCCGCGAAGAACCTCGAGTTCGGCCTCGAGTTCGATTACGTCAAGCTGAACCAGACGCTGGCCCACAACGTGAATCAGGCTGCGACTGCGCTGCCGACCGGCATTTCCAAAGATCCCGATGCCTTCGAGGCTCGCCTCCGCGTCGAGCGCGATTTCTGATCGACGCCTCTCCGAACACCTTCGAAAGCCCGGCGCGAGCCGGGCTTTCTTCGTTCTAGGCAGGGTCTCTTCACCCATACGGCCCCGTAAACAGGTCCCCCATCGCCCGCCGGGCCCGCACCGTCACGGCCCGGCGCCGCCGGTGCTCCGGCGCGTCGTGGAGGAGGTGGCACCGCTGGCACAGCGCCGCGAGGTTGCCCGGCGCGTTGTTCTGCGGGTCGTGGTCGAGGTGGCACGTCGACAGGAACACCCGCGTGCGCCGCATGGGCAGGATGGTGCTGTGTGGCGGTCGCAGGCGTCGGTGCCGCTTGCCTTGCCCGCAGCGCCAGGTGCGCGCGTCCTCGTCCCACCACAGGCCGTCGCCAAGGTGCAAGACCTCGCGCCCGTGCGGTCGTCCACAGCCCTCGCACCGACCCTTGGCGCGTCGGAACCGGATCGAGGCCGACAGCTCGCGCCAGTCGATCGGGTAAAGCCAGCGGTGGCGGGCGAGGATGGGCACGGGTAGACTTCTTCAACCCGCCGTTATAATCGCGTTAGGTATTTCGACACACCACTCAGCTTTTTTCAAAAGCCGTCGCTGCTTCCCCTTCGACAAATTGCCCCAAACCTCCCCGTGATGGATGTTGTCTGGCAATGGGTCATAACCGACCAACAGCTCTTCTTGCCTAAGATCGCCGGTTACAAATTTAACAGATCCAAGAAATTGAGGGCTAGTCACGTGGGTAACTACGTCGTCCCCCGCTGCGAGGATTGATTGCTCAAGATCGACCGACATCCCTCCATTAGCTCCAGATGATTTCTGAAGCGCCATGGTGGAAATCTGTCTCTTTCCATCTGGACCAGGAGTCAGATAGTGGTCAGAAATGCGGCGTATTACGCCGCTTTCATTTGTGATCTCATCGTGGTCATGGGGCACCACGTCTCCATTCGCATCACGCGGCGGCAGTCTGAGAGGCAAACGCTGGCTCCGACAGATCTTTGATCCATTGGGCAACCAACGTGAAGTCGTTGGTCAGCTCATGTTCTTCGCCGTCGTCGCCCGTGCGGACAGAAAGCCGCCACGCATGAACGTCGTTTGGCGCCCTCACATGCAACTCAATGTCGCCACTGGCAAGATGCCATTCAACCTGAAGGTCGCGGTTAGGGCCTGGCACAACCGAAGGCATGGGGCCTTCCGAAGGGCACACGACATCCAGCATGCGGAGAGCGAAGTTCGCCGTTTCAAAGCTTACTGGCTCGGCTCCGTAGCCGTCCCAGCCCTTTGGCAAACAGCACAACTCATTCAATCGATGGACGATGCCGGCCCGCCAAGCCCTGTCAGGCTCAGACAAAACCAACCGGTTCTGCCGCGATGTGATCGAAGAAACCGGGCTCGCACTGAGAACGGACCGAGCCTCCCAGAGCGTCATCGTGGCGCGAGCCGCACTCATTGCGTCCTCTCCCAAACCTTGTGAGCCGAGTCGGTGGTCAACTCAGCGAAGGTCGTAACCACTGTTTCCCGGCTTTTGCGCAAAAACTCAAGCGCCTGAGAGACGCTCGTACCTTTTGGCGCACCTCTGACAATCAGGGTCATGACGATCAACTGCCGTCCCTGATGGTCGGTTGCGCTATTTGACTCACATATGATCCGCCCTTCCGGCTTACCATCCAGGCTGTACAAAATCCGGCGAAAATTACCGATAAAATCGTCAACCTTACCGGCTTCAGGATTTAAGTAGCGGAGCCATGCACTCGGATCTGGATTTGTAGAAATATCGATATGATTGACATATGTGACCTCTGCTTGATTGACAGATATAGGATCGCCTTGGATTTTTATAAAAAAGTCATTCAGTAAATTTAATTCTTTGAAGTATTTATCAAATGTTGTTTCAAAATGAGGATATGTATGCGCTTGCATGTTCTGATCAAAGCGTCTCCAATTATGGAATAGCTTATCACTCTGAAATTGGATAACGTCATCGCCAGACTTTGACACAAAGAAAAATCTGTTGAGAACTGGACCTTGTATGAAGCCAAAATTCATTGGCTGAGATACTGGTCCAAATAACTCGAAATTTGGCGGAGTGGATGGCTGTTCCTGGGCCGTAGGGTACTCGTTGCGAAATAGATTCCATACGTCAGTGGCCATCAGCGAGTTATAGCCACGGCACGGCATGAACTGGACACCAATGGCCATCTCATTGAGCGGCGGAGCTTGGAAGCTTGGAAGGCCGGCCGGTCTGATCACGATGGAGCCTCGTATAAGTTTGCGCCCTGTATGGCACAGAAAGCTGTTAAAAACGGGTTTGGCCCGACGGTATGCATTGACAATGGGGGCGGATCATCCGCCCCAACGCCACCCTTACCCGCTCGACCTCGCATCGGAGCGGCGCGTCGTCGTCCAGGCAGAGCCGATCCAGCACGAACCGCTCCGCACCGGCCGCCCGGATCAGCGCCGCGTGGTCGCGCTTCACGGCCACCCACGCATCGTCCGACATCGGGGAGCGCCGAAGCCGCGCCCACACGATGCCGTCTTCGTAGCGCCGTCGCAGCCTCCCATAGGCCAGCCCGGCGGCGTGCTGCCGATCGTCGATCGTGCCGGCCGACAGCAGGGCGTCGAGGGCGGAGGTGGTTTTCTCCCACTTCGGGACCACCCGCAGCCGGGGCGGGAAGCGGACGACGGCGGACGAGGTGGCGTGCAGCGACATGGCGGTTCCTCAGTGCAGGGTGAAGGCCGGCGCGACGACGAGCATCAGCGCCGCAGCGAGGACCAGGAGGGCGACGCGGGCCATCAGTGCAGCCGGAAAGCGGGCATTTCGACCGGAGGAGCCTCCCCGCCGGCCGCGATCGTGCCTGTGATGGCGCCGGTGATCGCCGAGGCGTGAAGCTCGCCGAACGTTTCGTGCAGGTACATCGTGGCCGCCCCAATCGCGGCACGCGCCTCCTCGTGGGCCACGCCGGGCGGCAGCGTCCGCAGCCAATCCAACATCCCCTGTGCCCGCGCAATTGTCGTCGGATGGTCGGCCATGGCGGGTTGCTCCTCCGGGTTGCGGGCGTGGTCGGGCTGGGGCAGGGTGCCGGCGTTCACCGACGAGGACCCGCTGTGCGCGCCACCATCTACCGTGTGATGATGCGCCCCTGGGTCTACCGGATCACCTGCGGCGTGCTGTTCGTGATCCTGATGGGGCTCACCCGGTATGGGTTGAACGTCTTGAAGAACACCAACGACACCGCCCTCATCCTTGAGGTGGGTGTCCCGGCAATTGTCGTGATCTTCGCGCTGGCCTGGCTCATCGACCGCCATGACGCGCGCCCTCACTGAGAAACCGCCTGTTGCCGCCCGGCCGCCAGCGTGCGGGCCAGGGCGCGTGTCAGGGCGTCGACCTGCGCCGGAGGTAGGGCCGGCTGCTTCGCACGCGACGTCATGACTGCCCGCACCAGAGCGTCGGCCTCCGGGCCCGTCTTCACGAGCTGGGGCGCGACGCGCTCCCGGGCCGCCTCGTAGCGGCTGCCCAGGAAGCGTTCGCCCAAAGCGTCAGGCGACAAAAACGACGGCAGGTAGGTCGACGGCTTGTCGATGTAGAGGTTATTCCACCAGCCTCCGATGCCGTTCTGCATGTCGGGCTCGGTGAGCCCTCGCACCGCCTGCCGCTCGCCCGTGGGTGAGCCGCCCATCACCGCCTGCTTGTTGGCCCGGTAGAGCCCTTCACGGTCCACCGCGCCCCTTAGAGCATCGGCGGCATCCTGCCCGAAGGCAGTCCCGATCTTCGCGGCGTTGTACCCGTCATCGCCCTGGAGCGTGCGCGACAGGGTGCCGAGGTCGTTCGGGTTCTGCCGCAGGGCGCTGCTGACGGCATCCCGCATGGTCACGCGTTCCGCTGCCTGGCCGGCTCCGGTGCGACCCCCGAAGCGGTCCGCGAAGTCGTCAGGGTGGATGGCGTTCGGTCCCGTCCGAAGCGCTGTGCGCCCGTCCGTCATGGCTTGCCCGAGAGCGCCATACTCCTGATCAAGCGCCCGGCCGCGCGCATAGTACGGGTCCGCCGCCATGTGCGCCGCCAGCGCGTCCCGAGCTGGCGCGATGTCGGCCTCACCGCGGGCCACACGGGCGTCGAGCACGCCGAGCGCGTGGTGCATCGCTTCCGGCGTTGGGCGGGTCGCCTCGGTGAACTGCTGCTGCGCCCTCGCGATATGTCCGTTGAAGACGTCGATGGCTTCCTGATGCGGAACCACGGCCGCGAACTTGTCCCGCAGCGCCTGATTGCCCGAGACCGTGCGGACGAAGTTCGAGGTGTCGTTGCCCTTGGTCAGCTTCTCCGACCCGGCCGCGAACATCCCGTCCCGATACCGCTGGCGCTCGCCGTCCGTCGACAGGGCCGCATATTCACGCTGGACCTGTTCGGGCGTGACGTTGTCGGCGAAGGCCGCGCGCCCGCTGTTGAGGGCGTCGATCTCGCGCGAAGGGCCCGCGTAGGCCTGTCGGGCTGCACCGTAAGCCTCCGCGATGGACGAGTCCGGGTGGCGTTCGATCGCGCCCAGGAGCTGCTGCTGTAGTCCCGTGTAGATGCGGGCGTCGTCCCGGTTGCCGGCCCGCTGCGCCGTGTCGATCTTGTCGCCCAGCGTCCGCTTCAGGTAGTCCAGGCCCTCCGGCGTGAGCTGCGGCGCGCGGGCGGCGGGACCTGTCGGTGCGTCGGGGCCGCCGAACGGCAAGCCGGGCGGCGTGGGGCGCATGCCGGCGTCGCGCCCGACCTCGCCACGAGCGGCACCCCCGCCCTGCTGATAGTCCTGCATGGCCGCATCGCGGGCAGCCCAGGCCGCAACGGCGTCATGATCGTGGACGCTGTGAATGGGGTTGTCGGACCCGAGCGCGTCGAGGAGGTGGTTGACCGTCGAGAAGCGCGCCGCGCCGTCCGTCGTGCCATCCACCGTGTGGTTCAGATAGCCCATCTGGGCTGCAGCCTGCCGCATGGCATCGGCGCCGAGCCCCTGTCCCGGCCGGGCCACGAGGTTGTCGAGCCCCATCGCGGCGAGATCGCCGCCGCGATCCTGGATGCCGCCCATGCTGCGAACGAAGCCGTGCAGGTCAACCGGCCGCGGCACGCCGACCGGCGCCGGACGCGATGGCGCCTGTTCCGCGGCCTGGGGCGGGATGTCGGGCAGGTCGGTCGGCATCTCCGGCGTGACGCCCGAACCCAGCGGGTCGCGGTCGAAGCCGGCGCCGCGCTGCGCGAAGATGGTCCGCCCCTGGTCCTGTGCCTTCCTCTCCGCCGCCGGGATGGCAGACTGAACGCTCGGCCGGTTCAGTACGTCGGCCAGCTCCGGCGTCATCGGCACGTTCATGGACCGATAGGCCGTGTAGAGCGGGTCCGATGCGGCGCTGCGCTGTGCCGTCAGGGCGTCCGTCGCGGCCAGTGGCCCGGCGGCGTTCGCGTCCGTGCCCATCAGGCGCGCCAGAGCGTCCGTCACGGCTGGGCGGGTGCCGGCGTTGTAGGCCTGCAGGGCGGCGTCGGAGCCGGCCGGGTTTCCGGCGGCGTCGAGGGTGATGTTGCCGAGCGGTGTCCCGCGGTTCGCCGCGTCGGTCGCAGCGTCCCGCATGGCGCTTGCCACGGCCGGACGCTGCGTCAGGTCGGCCAGCTCCGGCGTGTAGGGCATGCCGTTCTGCGCGGCCTGCGCGAAGTAGGGCGCCGTCACAGCCGAGCGGGCGTCCTCGATGCCCTGGCGGACGGGCGTGGGGTTCTGCGCCGGCCCGAGAGCGTCGTCGACCGCGCCCATCACCCGCTGCCCGGTCCCGGCGTTGCGGGCGTCGAAGGCGTCGCGCACGATGGCTTTGCCCGCCCCGTTGTTCGTCGCCACCGACTGCGTCAGATCGAGGAGACCAGGGGAACGTTCGCCGAGCATGCCGGCCGGGCCGAGGGCGTCGGCCGCAGACTGGAGGTCGGACGGGGATTGCCCGCGCAGCGCGTTGGCGAGCCACTTCCGGTCCAACGCGCCCGTCCCCGCGAGTTCGGCCGGCAGCGGCGCCATGAGGCCGGAAAGCGTCCTGTAGCCCGCCCCGAGGGCGGCACCAGCGGCAGGGCCGAGAGCACCCGTTGCCGCGCCAGCAACAGCCCCACCAGCGACGTTCTGCCCCCTCACGGCAGCATCCGCCGCGCCGAGACCGCCTTGTGCCGCCGCTGCCGTTCCCATGCGGGCCAGCAACGACCCCGCGCCAGCCCCGAGCCCCGCCTCGGGCAGCAATCCGATGGTGCCCACCGTGCCACCGACCGCCTTGGCGGCACCGGACGCATAGGGGTGCTGCGCGTCGAACTGCGCGTCCATGGCGTTCGCCGCGGCGAGGTTGTCGCCGTAGCTCCCCGAGGTGAAGGGGCTGGCCAGCGCCGCAGCGGCGTAGTTCACCCCGGCGCCGAGCACCGGCACCGCGCCGCCGGCCGCAGCGACCGCATGGGCCGTGTTCTCCGGCAGGTCGACGAGGTTCTGCCGACCCTGTGCCCCTGCCTTGGCAAACCGCGCCCTCACGGCCGCGTCGATTTGGTCCTGAGACAGGCCGTCGCCGTTCGGGTTCGCGTCCGGGTCGACCGAACCCGCAGCGCTGGCCACCCCGACAGGGACGGGGATCGTCAGGGCCGAGGGTTGGCCTGGAGCCGAAGCCGATCCGCCGCCGGCCGGGGCCGCGAACGGGTCGTCGTCGACCGGCACGAAGCGCAGCGGCTGCGCTGCAGCCGGGGCAGGGACACCCGCGGCGGCCTGGGGCGCCGGGGCAGCGAATGGGTCGTCGTCAACGGGGGTAAAGGTCGGCATCACTGCACCATCATGTATTTGCCGGGACGGTTCGGGTCGGCGACGTACCAATTGCCGTTCGGGGCCTGACGGGCGCCCTGGACCGGGGCGGGCGCCTGCTGTTGCGGAGCGGTCGCCGAGGCCGTGGCTGGGCCGCCCTGAGGGGAAGCTGCGCTTGCGCCATCCACGCCGCCCACCTGCGCATAGGGCGTCTGCGACAGCGTCCGCAGGCGCACAGCACGGTCCGGGGGCGAGATAGTCGGGTCGGACGCGAGATCCCCCATCTGCGCGTCGCGCTGCAGGACGGTGCGATAGCGGTTGATGGCCGCGATGCGCCCCGCCTGGTTCGTCGACAGGTCGCCAAGGTTGGACTTGAAGGCGTCCATCTCGGCCACGCGGAGCGCGCCCGAACCCGCCGGCCGCTCGCCGACAGCCAGCGCGCCGACCATGCCCTTGAACGCCTCCTGATCCGATCCGCTCTGCGTCGGCCACCCATATTCGTTGAACTTGGCGTTGAGCTTCGTCCCGATGTTGTTGCCGAACTTGCCCGAGAGCTGTTCGAGCTGATCGAGCTGCGCCAGCTTCTGCCGCGCGTCTCGTCCCGCCTGCGCGATCTTCGCCTGTTCGCCGACCTGAGTGTCCGCGTCCTTCACCTGTGCGGCCTCGTCGGCCTTCATCTGCCCCGCCTGCTTTACGAGCGGCGCCACGGCATCGAGAGGCCCTGCGGCAGCCGCGGGGGTGCCGGGGGCGGCGGCGGACAAGCCCGGAGCACCGCTCGCCCCAGGCGTGAGCATCTGCACCTTGGGCGCCCCGCCGTTCGGGTCCGGCGTCACCATCACCGGCACGTCGACCCCGTTCACCCTGAGCGAATGGACCGACGCCCCCGCACCGCCCGGCAGGGCGATGGACGAGCCGTCGCGGCTGTTCATGGCCGTTCCGGTGCCGGGGACGGGCTTGTAGTCCGGGGTCTGCGGAACGGCGGCCTGGACACCGTTCGGCCCGACGAGCTGCTGACCAGGGCTCATCACGCGCGGGGCGGCGCTCACCTGGCGCTGATCTCCGGTCGCCTTGTTGGTGATGGTTCCAGCCTCGTGATCGTAGGTCCAATCCGCTGACGGAGCCTGCGTATAGAGGTTGCCGTAGGTCCCATCCGGTCGACGGCCCACCAGGCCTTCGCCCTGCGACAGCTTCATGGGCTGCGGCGCGAGGCGGGACATGATGAGTTCGGCCTGCTGCGGCGTCGTGTAGGGGTTCGACAGGAGCGCGATGGCCTGCTGCTGCGACATGCCGAGGCCGGGCACCGTCGCCTGTGAGCCCTGGGCAGCACCACCCTGTGCCGACTGCGATCCTTGACCGCCGGGCGTGAAGCTCGATCCCGCAGGCTGGCCGCCATAGGCCGGCGGGGACGCCGCCTGTCCGCCGGGGCCGGCGCCCTGCTGCTGGCCGCCACCGAAGAACTGCCCGACGATCGGCAGCGACGCGAGGGGATTGCCGCCGCTCTGCCCCTGGCCACCACCCTGCCCGAACAGCCGGCCGATGGCCGCCAAGGGGTTCCCGTCGTCCTGCCCCGAGGTCGGGGCCGAGGAGGCCGGCGCCGCAGCCGCGATCTGACCGCGAAGCGCGGCGCCGAGGACTACGGGGGAAGGACCGCCCTGTGCGCGCTGCGCCTCCTGGCGCATGAAGTTCTGCGGGCTCGACGGGTCGCCCCCGCCCTGGCCCGGCAACCCCATGGGCTGCTGTGCCAGGAGCGAGGCAAGCATCTGCGGCGAGACGGGCGCGGGACCAGCGGTGGCCGCCCCAGGGGCCGGCGCGTCGGGGTTGAGGCCAAGCGCCGTGTTCGACGGGCGCGACGGCGGCGTGGGACCGCTCTGCGGCAGCGCCGAAGCTTGCATGGACGCCTGAGGAGCGACCCCTTGCGGGCTCGACCGCCCGAGACCGGCGAAGTCCTGCTGAAGGGCCGCGGGCGGGTTGGAGGAGGCCCGCGCCATGATGGGCAAACCCAAGCCCGGAGGCGGCGTGGTCGAGCCGGCGAGGCCCGACAGGTCCGGCGGCGGCACGTTCGCGCCGGCCATCGTCGGCAGGGGCGCGCCGCTCTGGGCATCCTTCAACAGCGATGCTTGCGCGGACGGACCGAGCTGCGATGGGTCTACCGGCCCCAAGTTCGCCGGCGGGGGCGCACCATTCCGCGCGGCGAGGACGGCCCTTGAAGCATCCGCCGACGCTCCAGGCAGGCCCGTGACGTCCATGCCCGCGGCCTGCATCGCTCGCGTGGCATTTCCGGCGACATCGGACGGGTCCGGCGAAGCGCCCAGCGCCGCGATCGGCGCAGGCCCGGCGCTCTGGTCGATGCCGGCCGGCGCGGGGGGCACCATCGGGGCGGGGGCTGACGTCGGGGCAGGCGTCGGGGCCGGCGGAGCCGAGGGGCCGGCAGGCTGGCGGAGCGCAGCCGCCATCACGGCGGGCGAGGGCTGTCCGGGCTGGGGCGGCGGCGCCAGATCGGATGCGCCCATCGCCATCTGAGCCGGCGACGGTAGGTTGCCCTGCAGCGCCGTGACGATGGACCCGTCCTGCGGACCGCCGGGCGTGTTGTACGACGTCCCAGGCTGTGCGCCATCGGTGCCCGTGAAGCCGCTGTCGCCGATCATCGACTGCTGGACGCCGCCATTCGGCGTCACGTTGTCGAAGCCAGGCAGCGAGCCCGTCGACAGGCCCGTGGCGGGAAGCGGCGCCATCGCAGCGCCCGAAGGATCGAGCGCGGCGGGACCGGGGCCGCCGGGCGCGAGGTCGCCCATCGCCAGCGCGTTCGACGACAGCGGCGGCGCCTGGGGCGCGGTCGGGCCGCCGGCCTGCATGATGGACGGGTCGGGCGCGGGAGAGCCCATGGCGGGGTTCGGTGCGCCGCGCTGGAGCAGGGCTGCCAGCATGGCGGGGTCGGCACCGCCGTTGCCCTGCATCGGCTGCGGGCCAGCGCCGAAGGGCGAGGGCTGCGGAGAGGGTGGCGGCGCGTTCGCCATGGTCGGACCCGGCACCGCGGCCGGCGCCTGGTTCATGCTCGTCGGCATGGCGCCGAACGGGCTGGACGGCTGCACTGTGGCTGGCAGCGGCGTAGCGCCCGGCCCCGAACCGCTGGCCGAACCGCGAAGGGCCGCGGCGAGCGTGGCGGCGTCAGGGGTGGCGGGAGCCTGTGCCATCGACTGCGGCATGGCGCCGAAAGGCGACGGAGCGGACGCGCCGGGACCGAGCATGTCGGGCGTCACGCCGGGCGGCAGGCTCGATGAGGCAACAGGCTGGGCGTTCGGGGCGGGAACGTCGGCGGAGGCCGTGCGGCTCGGGGCCGGGGTGTTCTGCTGCTGCAGGTAGGTGCTGACGGTCGCGCGGTCCGCATCGGTGCCCGTACCGGACGCGAGGCGGTTCCTGGCGGCGAGCACGGTGGCGTCGCCGATCGGCGCGGACGAAGCGGTGGGAGCCGCAGCCGCGACCGAGGACGCCCCATTCGGACCCGAGGGGCCTGCTCCGACGAAGCGGTGGTTTCCGATGGTCACATCGTTCTGAGCGGCCAGCTTCGGACCCCAGGCCGGCGACGCGGCCCTCGGGTTGTAATAGTGGGTGGCCCCTCCCGTAGGGTCCGGGGTCTGCCCCGACATCACGCCGTCGTAGATGGATCCGATGCGCTGATAAGTCGGGCTGTTCGCGCTCAGCTTCCGGGCGTTGTCGCCGGCCGGGTCCCCGGCATTCCAAAGGCTGAACTGCTTGGGGGCGAGGATGACGCTCTGCATGTCCGGCCCGAACTGGCCCGAGGCCAGCCGGTTTTTCAGGACGGAGGCCACGCCCGCCTTGCCGGTGTCGGACTCCCCGCCAGCCTCTCCGTAGATGGTGCGGATGGCGAGGTCGCGCGTCGAGTCACCGCCGGACGGCAGGGCATTGGCCGGGCCGGTCGGGGCGGAGCCGGGGATCATGCCGGGCGTGGCCAGGGCCGCACCGCCCGAGGCGCCCGCGCCAGCCGCCGTCATGGCCGGCGTTGAGGTTCCGTTGAGCAGGTAGTTCGCCATCATGGCGCGCTGCGCCGCCTGGCCCTGCTGCGCTTCGTTGATGGCGCTGCGTTCCTGCAGCCCGCCCATCAGCCCTTCGATCGCCTTGAGGCCGACCACGCCCTTGCTGGTATAGGGCGCCGTCTGCTGTGCCGCGGACTGCGCCAGAAGACGGGCGGCCATCAGGCGCGCCTTGACCGACTCGGGGGCGTTAGCCGGGAGGCCGAGATCGTAGGAGGAACCGTCGGCCATCACAGCACCACCTTGGAATAGTCGACGCGGGCGAAGCCGTCGTCAGGGTCGATCCATGTCGCGTCGGGCCGCACTACGGCGACCTCGTCGGCCATGCATCCGACCTCGAAAGGGCCGCCCTCCAGCCGGTAGCGGTAGACAGGAAGCCCGTTCGGCAGCGTGTCGATGCGGCTCACTTCGCTCTTGAGCCTACGATCGGATTTTCGGCCGATCATCTGCTTGAGGTTGTCGAGGCCGCTCTGCGCGCTGGACGAAAGCGTCGAGGGATCCAGCGCCCCGAATTGGGAGCCCTGGGCGCCGGCCTGCCCGCTCGGAGGCGCCGGCTGCGGCGTCGCCTGGGGCATCGCCTGCCCGGTATGCTGCGCGACTGCGGCGCGGGCGGCGGCGAACGGGTCGGCACCCTGGCCCGCGGGGGCCTGGGCCATCTGCTGTGTGGGTTGGGCCTGCGGCTGCGCCGCCATGCCCTGCCCACCGCCTCGGAGGAGCTGCCCCATGAGCTGCGGGTGGGACATCTGCGCCTGTGGCCTGCCCATCGCCTGCTGCTGAGCCGCCGCCTGCGGCGTGCCGGCATTGCCGCTCAGGGCGGTCGGGTATGGGATCCAGCCCATGACAGTCTCCGTGCGGCGCCCCGATGGGCTTGACTGTCAGGATTATAGATGATGGCGTGTCAGATTGGAAGCAACGGCGCCAGTTTTGCGCCATCTGTGTTTTGTTACTTTGTCCCACTCTGTCCCATTTAGTGCCGTTTCGTTACGCGGCTGCTTTTAGGACGCGAAGAATCTGTGTGGATGGCGAAATCAAGAAGCCGTGACCAAGCACCCGCGCCCGACTGCGGCGCGGTCAGAGAGGCCCCCTCGCCGGTTCTCTTTAGGTGGTCTGTTTGAGAAAGTCTGTTTTGGCTGGTGGGGTCATGAGGCCCATAATGGACCGCTGGAGCGGTTCGCTATGGGCTACCTCAAGCGAACTGGTTGACAGGATCGCGAGTGACGGTTCTCTCTCAGTTTGAACTTTCAAAGCGGCCTGACAGATTGTCGCACCCTTGTTGACCCTAGTTTCGGAGCGGCGCCTATTCCCTGCAAGGGTGCATCTCGGGTGGGGAAGAGGCATGGCTGGATACGGGTACACAGATTACGGCTATAGCTCATATGGGTACGGATACAACTCGTACGGCTACGGTAGAGGGTATTATGCGATCAGTCCCGGCGCCTATAACGCACCATACATCAATCTTTCTGGGCCAGGCTCTAGTGGGTATTATGTAGAATATTCCGGCTCAACGAAATTCGTCAATTCAGCATACGAAAACTACTACGGTGGAAAGTCGACTTATGCGGCAACTCTGAGCCCGGATGGCAATTTCACTCAATCATCATACAACTATAGATCAGCATATAGGACTGAATCTGATATCGAAACATACATTTCTCACGCAACTCCAAGCGCAGGGGGGTACTTCGGATACGATTATCACCAGACCTCTCTCAGCTATCAATCTATCGACGTTACAACTTACACAAGCGGTGATTATAAATACTTCAACACTATTAGTTATGACTCAGATTCGTTTTTCGATGGCAGTTCAAGCACTGCATATTCTGAAACAACGCTCACTGAAGAAAACGGTCTGACAGTGCCGGGCTCCAGCCACACCTACAGCACGAGCAGTTACACCGATCCATCAGGGTACACCGCCTACCATTCAAGTCAGACATAGGGCGGAAGGGGTAGTGAGTCCGCTTGAAATATATACGACGGATGCTAGATTGTCGCAGGCGCTCCCACGCTGCAAGGATTTCAAGAACTTCACCAAATTAAACCCGTTTGTCCCTTTTAACCTCGTAGGAAGTGCACCTGATGAAGCCGTTCATTTTAGTGATGTTGATAGGTGCGGTTCCACCCATCGCACCCGCGATGGCGCAGGGCGCGCGTACTTGTGGCCTTGCGCCGTATCAACTCAGGGCGTCAAGAGGTGATACACCAGGGATTGGATGTAGAATTTCGGAGAATGATGTAGCCCACGCTGGCCAAAGCAAAGCGCATTCAGCAAATGACGCCGAAAGGCGTTATGTCCCGAAAATTGGTACAGCTTTAAAGTAGAATATTTCCCGGCTTACTGTCGTTGCAGGCTGGATATCGCCATTAAGCCTTCCCCTGTGCCACTGCCCGTTCCCGGTTCATCTCCGGCAACGCATCTGCTACGTCGTGGTCGGGAAGAGACCTCATCCGAGTCGTGAGGGTGAGACCCTACTCGACATGACAAAGCATCTTAGCTGACTGGTTGGAACAACGGCTGCCTTCCATCCGATGACCGTTCGGGTGGTTCGCTTGGGGTGTACCCAAATAAAACCGGTTAGAACGATACCTCTCGCCTCGGACCGCTTGAAGGGACATCTATTTTGTAACGAAGAGGCACTATAGCGCATGCCCTACAGGTTTAACATTTGCAATAATCATTAGCTCTGCGGTCTCTATAACTATGCTCAGAAGCCAACCGGTTGCTTATATATTGGGATCTCCCTTCCGAGGAATCGGACACACCGAGGATCCACGGTCTTCTTATCTTGCATATCGTTAAAATATTGATATGATAATTGTCCGTTTGGCTGAACGTAGAACGACCCATACTGCGAAATGTGAAACAAGCTTCTTGTATTCGGACCGCATTCAATAAAATATGCCATAGCCGTGCCAGGGGTCGTCAACGCCAGTACCAGCGCCAAGCTCAGCGATTGCAGAAGATATCTCATAAGTGTCTCCTCATTGTCAGGGGAGAACGCTTCACTAATGAGATTAGTGGCATTCCTCCTGCACGGCACACGCCAGACCGGATCTTTGAATTTGACTGCGGTTACTCCACTTGAGGTAATCCCATATCGGACCGTTTTGGCTCATGCTGGCTGAGGCGCTTCTCGGTTTGGTATAGATGTACCGAAACTGCACCACGCGGCTGGACTGCTTGGGATGATGGCCTATTCAATTGCATAGGCTTTTCTGACTTCAGCGTTGGGCTACAGCGCGTTCAAGCCGGGTAGTCGCACCCTCAATGATGGCCTTGCCATGCCCGAAACAGACCGTCTCAGGAGCAAGATCAGCAAGCTTACGTTGGCTGCGTCGTCCCTCTGCCTCATCCTCAAAACCTACAGGATCGCTCAGTCCGAAGATGTTCATGAACACGTCGCCCGCGATGAGAAGCCGCTTCCCCTGCCACACAAAACCGACCTGACCTGCACAATGTCCAGGGAGATGAACTACCCGTAGGCCACCTGCGAGAGGCAGCGTCTCTCCATCAGCGATATGCTGGTCAATATGGAAGGGCTCCATGGGCTCATTCGGCTTCCAGACGATGCGAAACGCGATGCTGGGAAGTAGCCCGCGACCCGGCGTCATTGGCCGAAATGGCCCTCCACTCTCGGCCAAGGGCACGTCAGCGGCATGCATGTAGGTTCGCGCACCCGTCGCGCGCACGATTGCTGCCGCGCTGCCGATGTGGTCGGGATGGCCGTGAGTGAAAACGAGGTGCTTGAGATCGTGCGGCTTGCGTCCGAGCTTGCCGACCGCATCGATCACGCGGTCCACCTTGTCAGGGAAGCCCGCATCGATGAGGACGAGGTCCGATCCAGCATCGAGCAACACCGCGTTCGCATTGCCCAGCGGCACGAGGTAAGCGCCGTCGGTGATCTTCGTGAGCGTCATGATCGCATCCATCTCCGCGCCCAACCCTAGCGTGAAGGCGAAGGGCCGGAAAGGAGTGCGCTTGGGGTACACCCATAATGATGAGCAACCTCAATGAGGGAGCTGGAGCAGAAAGAAACCTACCCCGCCGATGATGGTCAGGACGATCCCCAAGCCCCTCGCCAACCTCCATGCCTTTGACATGCCGTGGCCATTGGAGCTTCGGGCTCGCCGCTCGCTCGGGCTCATTCCTTCCATGGCTATCAATCCTCGGAAGGTTTCTTTCTGTAAGTCGGCCTGAGCCGACGTGAGCAGGATGGCGAGCCCTACCAAGGCTACACCAAGGAACCCGAGATAGTCGTATGCAAGCCCTGTGAGTGCTGCCGCGACAACGGCGGAAGCTGCGATGTTGAACTCTTGCAACCGTATCAGCTTCATCATGCGGCATGATCCCTCGGATCATTCATCTGACAAACACTCTTTTACCACGGCCAGCGTCAACTCCTAGCTTGCCAATCGTGTCCGGCAATGACGGAAATGCCTGCATTATTTCGTTTAGTGTATGCCCGGAGGGGATCGCCGCGGCCGGTTCGTTATGGGTACACCCAAAATCAACCAGCTGGACGGTCGCGCGAGGTGGGCTCCTGTCCGTCTGCTCCCGGACGGTAGCTATATCGAAGCGGACAGAGCCACCAGGATCGCTCACGAACCTTGGCGGTCGTCCGGACCGCTGACGCTGAGCCTGCCTCGTAGGTCTTCGAGAGCGGCGTAGATTGCTTCTCGATTGGGTCGGAAGAAGACCCAGTTCTTGATCTGCGTAGTCTCAACCAGACCGGCCTCTGTCAGGACCTTCATGTGTGCGCTGCCAGTGGGCTGGCTCACGGCCAGCTTGCGGACGATGGCCCCGAGGCAAACCCCGTCCACGACGAGATCACCATCCACCTGAGACGGAAAATTCACGGTCGGGTTCAGCAGCCATCCCAGCACGAGAAGCCGTTTTTCGTTCGACAGGGCGCGCAGGAACTCGAGAGGTAACGCCATCCTGGCTTTCATATAGGAAAAACTCTATATCAGGAAATTCCTATATGATGCCTTGAGGGCGTCCCCGTCCTTCAACCATCGTGCCTCAGGAGCGCATCATGGATCCGGTACCCCAAAATTCGTACCCGATCGGCATTCTGGATAGTGGGGTTGGCGGGCTCAGTATCCTCCGGGCGCTCCAACAAGGCCTGCCGCGGGAAAGCTTCGTCTACTTCGGAGATTCGCAGAATGCACCCTACGGGGCGCGCAGCGAGGTGGAGATTTTACGCCTCATCCAGCATGCCGCCGCCCTGCTGCTGCAACGGCAGATCAAGCTGTTGGTGCTTGGGTCCTCCACAATCACCACGGTCGCCCTCACCGACCTCCGGTCGCGACTTACCCTGCCCATCATCGGCACCAATCCCGCAGTGGACCTCGCCGTCGATGCTACGCTGTCAAACGTCGTGGGCGTCCTCTGCACGCGGGCGACCGCAAATGGCAAGCTGCTGGATGATCTTGTTGCCCGCTTCGCCATACCCAAAGGGGTCCGTGTTCTCCCGACCTGGCACAACGATCTGGTCCCCATGCTGGAGCGCGGGGAAACCGACACGCCCGCCCTTCGAGCCATTCTACGTGAAACTTTGGGGCCGCTCGTCATGGCCGGTGCCGATCAACTCGTACTGGCCTCAACCCACTTCACCTGGCTGAAGCCCGCGATCCGGGCCGAGTTCGGTGACGCCTTTGGCTTCGTAGACAGTGCTGAAACTGTTGCGGTGGAGGTCGCCAACATCTTGAGATGCGAGGGTCTCTCCGTATCAACCGGGCAAGGTGGCTCGACAACCTACCTGTTCACGGGCAATCTAGGGTTCGCGCGTGCTGCCGTCGCCGCACTCCTCAACTCTGATTCAGCATTAGAAGCGACGGAAGCTCAAAATTTAGTGATCCAGTCCCCGTCCCCGTCAACGCCATGACTGCTTCCCACCTCGAACCGAAGTTACCGGACAGCTAGCGGAAGGTCGCTTCTGGGCGGGAGAGCGCCGATGGCGTTCGTGCTTGCGGGTTGGGTCGACAGCGGTCGAAGCGAGTAGTTCGCTTGAGGTGTACCCATAGCCAACCAACGCGAGGCACCCCTTCCTTGCCAGTCCGTTTGGGGTACAATCAATTTAGACCGGAGCGGCAGCCCCAGCCAGCATGAGCCCAAGCAGTCCGTTATGGGCTTAAGTCAGATCAGACATAACTTTGTCCGGCTGCCATTGGCATGCGCTGCGCGCTGGTGCGAAAAGGCTGGGCGTCCCTGATCGGCGAGCAAGACAGCTATGCTAAACTTCAAGTGCACAAGTCGCTGCCGATTTCCGAGAGTGCTGAACGTCGCTGCGTGACGTCGAATGAGTCGCTCTGAGGATGGGACGATGCCCAAGGCTTACCTAATCTCCGCCTACCACTCGGTTTCCGACTCAAACAAGCTCGCCGCTTACCGGGAGTTAGCAGGGCCGGCCATCGTCGCCGCAGGCGGCCGCTATATCACCCGTGGCATGGCCGCTCGCGCCATGGAAGCCGGCGTGCCTCTACAGACCGTCATCGTCGAGTTCGACGATCTTCCTACCGCGCTCGCCGTCTACGACTCTCCCGCCTACCAGGAAGCGGTACGCGTACTCGACGGTGGCGCTGTTCGCGACATGCGGATCGTTGAAGGGATCTGATGCCGCACCGCTCTGGCCCGTGCCGGGCAGAGCCGCGTCTCGGCTTGATAAGGCTGCATCCTGAAAGGACTGATAGGGACGGTGTCTCTCGTGGTGGTCCGGTCGAGGTGCGCCTCGAAGCGAACCATTCCCTTCGCCAGTTGCACTTTTTCAAGCTTCATGCCAGCTGGTTGAAATGGTCGCGGATGTAACGCACGAACTCGTCCACAGCTGGCGTCGCAGGATGTCCAGCGCCGTGCAGCGTGATGGCGAAGGTGGGCAGATCCGGCAGGCCTGACGCGGGCGGTAGCACGTCGAGGTCGGATGGGACCGTGGTGGCGAGCCAAGCTGAAACTGCGAGGTCGGCCCGCACGGTGGCGAAGGTCGCTTCCAAGCCGCCGTCCTCGAATACCGTGCGCCAGCCTCCCTCGCGTCCCTCAAGTGCTGTCAGAACTGCCGGTTTGAAAACGCAGACGTCGGCCACGATCGAAACCGGCAGTGGCGTACGGTGGTGGGCCACCCCGCCCTGTGCCCCCACCCACACTAGCCTGTCGACGGCCAGGAGCTCGCCCACTTCTCCCCCGAGCGGCGCCTCCACCAAGGCAAGATCGAGGCGCCCTGCTGCGAGATCACGCGTCAGATCGACCGATGCGCCCGTGCGTAGCGACAGCTCGACGTTGGGACAGGCCTCGGCATAACGCTTGAGCATAGGGGTAAACCAACACCCAAGGAGATCATGAGGCACGCCAAGCCGCACCGGCCCGGCGAGGGCGCCCCCTTCGAGGTCCGTCCAAACCTCATCGTTTAGCGCCACCAGGCGCCGGGCATTCCCGAGCAGGCGCTCGCCGGCCGGCGTCAGCCGCAGCCCCGGCCGCTCTCGGGCTAGCAACGGGCCACCCGCGAGAGCCTCAAGCCGCGCGATCTGCTGACTCACCGCGCCTTGGGTGAGATGGAGTGCCTGCGCAGCCACTGTCATGCTGCGGTGGTCGGCGACGGCGGTAAAGGCGCGCAGAAGGGCCATGTCGAGGTTGCGAGGCATCTCACTATTATGCCTCGTAATGTCAGGCATCACCAACATTGGATGTCGTGAGGGCGCGAAGCGAGTTACGCGGGACGTGTCCATCACGGAACGCATCATGGCGCCCTCCTCATTGCTACCCCTTGTCCTCTTCGTCCTGGTCGCGACTGTGAGCCCGGGAGGCGCGACGGCCCTGGCAACGGCATCCGGTGCCAGCTTCGGTTATCGACGCTCCCTACCGCTCATTGGCGGCATCGCGGCGGGCTTGGCATCGATGGCGGTCGCTGCCGCTGTGGGGCTCGCCGGCATGCTGCTGGCCGTGCCGTCCTTGCAGCTTGCGATGAAGGGGGCCGGCTCGATCTACCTGCTCTGGCTCGGATGGCAGATCGCAGGGCGCGGAGCTCCGAACCTTGCGGGAGCACGCGCTCGGCCATCGAGTTTCGCTGCGGGTGTGTGGATGCTCTGGCACAACCCGAAGGCTTGGGCCATGACGACGGGCGCTGCGGCCTCCTTCGCGGCACTGGCGGACGGGCCAGCGCGCCTGGGCGCTCTGCTCGGTCTCGCGTTCGGCTTATCGGCGACGCTGTCTCTGTCGCTGTGGTGCGGGGTAGGGCTACTCT
Organism: Lichenibacterium minor; assembly: GCF_004137685.1. Lineage (GTDB taxonomy): Bacteria > Pseudomonadota > Alphaproteobacteria > Rhizobiales > Beijerinckiaceae > Lichenihabitans > Lichenihabitans minor. The sequence goes on from NZ_QYBB01000043.1 coordinate 24,890, forward strand.
TCGGTCGCCTGTTACGGACAGACCGGCAGTGGCAGGCCCTCAATGTCGTGCTGGGTATCCTCCTGGCGTTGACCCTCATACCACTCTGGCTTTGAAGGAGCCGCTCGTGATCTCTCCCGTCGATCTCCTTGCAGCGCTCGACACCATCACGGAGCACTGGTCGCCGCGCGTCGTTGGCCGCGTCAACGACCAATATGTCAAGGTGGCGAAAGTGCTCGGCGAACTCGTCTGGCATAAGCACGATGACGAGGACGAACTCTTCCTTGTGCTGCGTGGTCGGCTGCGTATCCAGTTCGGAGGCGGTCGGGAAATTGTGCTGCAGGAAGGGCAGTTCTGCGTGGTGCCTCGCGGTACGATGCATAACCCTATCGCCGACGAGGAATGCAGCATCGCCCTGATCGAGACTGTGACGACCCAGCACACGGGTGATGTCAAAATATCGCGCACGCGGTCGATCGCCGAGCAGCTCGGACGCTGAGCAATGATCTAAAGCAGCCTGCCAACACCGGTTTCTATCGGTAAAGCCAAAACAGACCGGGAGGTAATCCCAGACAGCATGGGCCGGAACGGTCCGCTACGGTCTTACTCGAAGTGAATGTGGCGCTTCCCGAAGTTTGCCGTTCTGATATATCGGTCGAGCGATCGCATCAGGGCTTTGGCGCGGCCAAGCGAGCAATGATCATGGTTGCGTTGTGGAGCAGATCGCACTCGGTGGGTGAGAGCTTGCTCCGTATCTCATCTGCGATGCGTGATGTACGCCCAGTCCGTTCCCGTGCGAGCGCATCACGCCCGGCGGCAGATAACGAGACCCGTCTGCTGCGGCGATCAGAAGGGTCCGCTTCCTGTGTCACGAAGCCGGACGACTCCAACTGCGCCACGACCAGTCGCATCGTTTGATGGGTGACAGCGCGCATCTCTGCCAGTGTCGCGACATTCATCGCACCAAGACGGTCGAGCACGTCCAGAGTTTCCGACTGCGCTGATCTTGTTGTGCCACTGCCTTGACGGATCGCTCGAACAAAGTCACCAACGCTTCGCCGCAGATCATCCGCTAGGCTATCTATTTCGTTTTCCTTCATTGCCTTGAACTTTTGCAGATTGATTAACCCTGCTTCAGACCGGCGATGACCGATGGAAGATTATTGATGCCCCAGTGTTCCGCATAGCGGCCATCTTCGACCCGCACGATGTCGATCACCTCGATGGCTACCAGTCGGTTCGTTGCTTCGACGCCGAGCAGAGAGCCCGTATGCCGGCCTGAGATGGTTTTGCGCGTCGTCACTTTGTCCCCCTCGCCGACCTGATCGTGGATCGTCACGGAGAGTTCGGTCAGTGCCGGACGCAGAACGTTTTCAAAGGTGTTCCACATACCCTCCGGCCCATCGGGAAAGCTGGGAGGCGCGGAACGGTTCACGAAGCCGGGCGCGATCAGCGCCTCGAAAGCCATCCGGTCCCCGCCCACGATCACCTGCTCGTTGAATCTTCGCACCACGGCCTTTTCATGGTTGAGTGACATCTGATCCTCCAGACCCAGATACGTACAGCATTGCTGTATGTCCGAAAAGGCCTGACGATGACATGGGAAGCGGCTACCCTCCTCCATGTGGTCCGACGTGGTGCAGCACAGGGCAACAGGGCCAGCCCGCTCGCCGGTCTGATTTATGTGTATCCTGGCGAGGCAGCCGCGTGAGACACCTCGCCCTGCTCTCAGATGGTCGGTTCCGGGTTTCTGAGATACCGGTCGGCGCGGGTCCGCGGTTCGCGATCAGCGGTTCCGCCGCAGTCTTCTTCGCTGGGCGGATGCGTCAGGCAGCCCCCGCCTGCGACCCGAAGGCGTTCACGACGTGATCGACGAAGGCGCGCAGCTTGGGCGGCTTAAGGCGGCGCGTCGGGAACAGGAGGTAGATGGGGCGCGACGGCCCCTCGTAATCCGCGAGAACCTGCACGAGGCGGCCCGCGCGGAGGTCGTCGGCCACCACCGCCTCGGGCTGGAGGATGATGCCTTCTCCCCGTCGGGCAGCGGCGCGCAGGACGCGCCCGTCGTTGACCTGGAATCGGCTGCGGATCTTCACCGAATGGACGGCGCCGAGCCTGCTGAACCGCCATTCGGAGTAGGGCAAGCCCGACCAGTTCACGTAGCCCAGGCACGCGTGGGACGCGAGTTCGTCCGGGTTGGACGGCGCGCCGTGCGTCGCGAGGTAGGCTGGCGATGCGCAGGCGACCTGCCCGTGGCGCCCGAGTTCGCGCGCGTTCAGCGAACTATCCCCGAGCGGCCCGAGCCGGAACACCGCATCGAAGCCCTCGTCCACGACGTCGACGAACCGATCGGTGAGGGAGAGCTCAAGTTCCACGCCCGGGAAGGTGCGCAGGAAATCGCCGACCAGCGGCGCCACCGTGCAGGCGCCGAAGTTGACCGGCGCGCTCACGCGCAGGCGACCGCGCGGCGTTGCGGTCAGGTCCTGCATCAGCGCCTCGGCCGCCTCCGTCTCGGCCAGGATGACGCGGCAACGCTCGTAGAAGGCTGAGCCGACCTCCGTCAGGCTCTGGCGCCGCGTCGTGCGCCTCAGCAACTGCGCCCCGAGCCGCACCTCCAGATAGCCGACGTGCTTGCCGACCATCTGGGACGAGCAGCCCAGCGCGGCGGCGGCGGCCGTGAAGGAGCCGAGGTCGACGGCCTTGACGAACACCGCCATGCTGGTGAGCCGATCCATGATTACCAACCCATCATTTCAAGTCCTGAACCACGAAGCACCGTTATCGCCGCCCTGGACTGATTTACATAGCGGTGACGCACCGACGTTCCCCGCGAGCACGACGGCACCGGCCGCCCGGGGGGGCACGAGCGGGCGAGGAGTACGGCATGGCGAAGACGATACGGGTCGGGATTATCGGCGCTAGCGCCCAGGGCGGGTGGGCCCGCGAATCCCATGTCCCGGCGGTCACGGACCTTGAAGGCCTGGATTTCATCGCAGTCGCGACCAACAGCCAGGCGACGGCGGACGCCGCCGCCCGGGCCTTCGGCGTGCCGTCCGCCTTCGCGAGCGGGCTCGACCTCGCCCGCTCCGCCGACGTCGACCTCGTCGCGGTCTGCACCCGCGTGCCCGACCACCGCGACATCGTGCTGGCCGCCATCGCGGCGGGCAAGCACGTCTACTGCGAGTGGCCGCTCGGGAAGGATGTGGCAGAGGCGGAAGAGATGGCGGCGGCGGCCCGCCGCGCCGGCGTGCTGACCGCCGTCGGCCTGCAACTCCGCGCCAATCCGGCCGCGAAGAAGGCTCGTGAGCTGATCGCCTCCGGGACGATCGGGCGGCTGCTCAGCGTCTCGACCTATTCGTCGACGGCAGGGTTCGGCCCCGACGTGCCGGAGCAGTTCCTCTACCTCGAGGAGCCGGCGAACTTCGCCAACCTCGTCACGATCCAGGGCGCCCACACGATCGATCTCGCGGTCGCGGTCGCCGGCCCGTTGAAGGATCTGAATGCCCTGACGACGCGGCAGTATCCCCAGATTGCGGCCGGAGCCGAGGGCGAAAGACGACCGCGCGTCACCTACGACCACCTCCTGCTCCAGGGGCGACTCGCGGCCGGAAGCGCACTGTCGGTCGAGGTCGCCGGCGGCCGGCCACCCGAAGATACCCCGTTCAGCCTGCGGCTCGTGGGCGACCGGGGCGTCATCGACCTCGACGGGGGCGCGATGCGCGGGCTCCAGTCCGGCCGCTTGGGCCTCGCGCTGAACGGTGCGCGGCAGGCCATCGACGAGGGCGAACTCGCCCCCTTGCCCGACGCGGCGGCCAACGTCGGCGGCGTCTACGCGGGCCTGCGCGACGCGATCCGCGGCGGTTCGTCGGGCGTGACCGACTTCGACCACGCGGTGAGGCTGACGCGGCTCGTCACCGATCTCCTCGCCTCCTCCGAAACCGGAACCCGCAACACGTCGCCGGACTGGCCCACTGGCTGAGGCGAGGGGGCGGGGATCACCGGAAGGCAAAAGGCGGACGGCGCGGAGGCATGCAGGCCCGAGGGCCGCGTCCGCCCATTCAGCATCGGGAAACGTCAATGAGTGTGGAGATCCATTCCAGGAAAGAGGCCGTCGTGCTCCAGAACCCTGGGAAACGGTCGGTGCAGTTGCTTTGGCGGGAGAACGCGCCCGACGCCGCCGTCACCGTCACCCACGTCGCGATGGCTCCAGGCGCCGTGTCGTCGCGCCACGAGCACCCAGGCGCCGAACAGATCTGGATCGTGGAGAGCGGGGTCGCCGCCCTGCTCCTGGGCGAGCACGAACGCCGCGAGATCAAGGCAGGCGACCTCGTGCGGACGCCGAAGGGACACGTCCACGGCATCGAGAACACGGGCGCGGTGCCCTTCGTCTACCTCACCGTCACCTGCCCGCCCGAGGACATGACGCACTTCTACGTTCAGCGGCAAAACGCGGCCGAGACGTCGGCCGACGCGGATCCCGTGCCGACGGAGGCGGATCGGGACGGTTCCGATGCCACCAGGGCCTGAGACGCTCCGCATCGCCCATGCGGCATCCGACCCGAGGCCACGGGGCTTCGGGTTCTCCCGGAGTAAGGACATCATGGATCTCAAGCTTCGCGACAGGATTTGCTTGGTGACGGGGGCGAGCACCGGCATTGGACGGGCGACGGCCGTTCTGATCGCGGCCGAGGGCGCGCGGGTGGTGGCTACCGCCCGGAGCCTCAGCGCGCTTGGGTCGTTGCCCGACGCCATCGCCGAAGCCGGGGGCGTCGAGCCCGTCCTCCTGGCGACGGACTTCACGCATGACGGCGCCCCCGAACGACTGGTCGCGGACGCCCTGGCGCTGTGCGGGCGGGTCGACATCCTGGTGAATAACGCTGGCGGGTCCCGTCCCATGGCTCGACCCGATGACCAGGATGCCTGGCAGGAGTCTTTCCAGCTCAACTTCCGCGCGGTCCGGCGGTCGAGCGAACTCCTGCTGCCGACAATGGCGGAGCGGGGCTGGGGGCGCGTCATCAACTTGACCGGCGCCGTCGTAGCCAAGACCCTCAACGCGGCCACACCGGCCAAGGCGGCCCTGGAGAGCTGGTCCAAGGCCGCTGCCGGCCACTATGCGGCACGCGGCGTGACGGTGAACTGCGTCGCCCCGGGACGCATCAACACGGCTCAGATCCTTGATCGCATCCACCCCGACGAGGCGTCGCGCCAAGACTTCATCTGGCGCAACATCCCCATGGGCCGCTTCGGGGAGGCGGAGGAGGCCGCGGCGCTGATCGCGTTCCTGGCGTCGGACGCCGCCCGTTACATCACTGGGACGACGATACCGGTCGACGGGGGCGCGCTCCGCTACGCCTTCTGACCGCCGTTGCCGTTGCGGCCCGACGCGGCGCGGTCGACCGTCCGCCGATCCACTGGCGGCGGCCTAATACTACAGTCGGGTTTTAGCGGCCTTCAAGCCCGGCGTGTCGACTACCACCTTGTCGTGTCGAGGACGGGCCGCGTGCGGCCCGAAGGCCAACCATCGCTCGTGCTCGACCCCGGCGACGCCGTCATCATCGCGCCGGGCGCCAGGTCGACGCGTTCTAGACTCGACAGACCGACCGCGTCAGCAAGCATGTGCCCGTCGGCTCTTATCCTATCCCTCCCTCGTTCGTCTCTCGAGTGGCCGTGCCATGGCGCCTCCGGGTTCGAAGAGACCATCATATCCCAGGCATTGTTTCCCACAACGGGTGATGGATGAAAGGTCACATCCCACGTCATGGACTCTTACCAGCATGTGCTGGCACAGCCGGAACGGCATCCCACGACGGTGCACGATCTCAACGTGTTCCTGACGGCCCCGGCGGGGCTCGCCGGGGCCGCTCGCGTTCCATAATGGGGCTTCCGCGAAAGCCGCCGCGGAAGGCGCGTCAGCGCATCAGTTCACCGCCCTAGTCATCAAGCTGGCCCGCAGGTCGACCATGCGGACGAACATGGCGCGCCTCGGATCATGGGGCAGCTCGGCAAAACCCCCGCGGGCGTAGAAGCGGCGCACGCCGTCGTCGAGCGGGTGAGTGAGGACGCCCGCGCTGCCGATGCTCTCCGAGGCCTGTAGAGCTGTCCTGAGAGCGAAGATCAGAAGCGAGGCGGCATGGCCCTGGCCCTGGTAGGCCAGGTCGATTGCCAGCTGACCGAGCAATGTCACCGGGACCGGGTCGGGGCGGTTGCGCTGCTGCGGCTTTGGCAGGAAGGCACGCTCGATCTGGGCGGCGCTCAGGCTGACATAGCCGGCGATGCGGCCGGTGACCGGATCGGTGATGACGTTCACCCGCGATGCACCGCCGACATGGTTGGCCCAGGCGTGCCGGTGAAACCAGCCGTTCAGGGACTCCCGTCCGCAATCAAAGTCGCTGCGGTTGTCGTCCTCGCGAAGAGGCCGCGGCGGAGTTGCCGCCACCACGTCACCGCTCCCAGGTTGGGGTCCGCTGCATCAGAGCTGCCAGCGCCGGATTAGACTCGGCAGGACGACCCAGCCAGCCCTCGAATGCTTCCCAGTCCTTCGCCGGAATGATGACGACCGTCCGGTTCACGACGTCGGCTTCCGCCGCTTCGAGCGCCTTGCGGCGGATGAAGTCGGAGAGGTTAGTGTGGGCCTGCTCGGCCGCCGCCTCAAGCATGGCCCTCTCGTCGGGATTGACCCGGACGCTGAGGACGGAGGTGGTCGAGAGCTGTGCCATGCGTATGACAATAGCATACAGGGCGCGGATTGGCAAGCTTTCCGTGCAGAGCCTTGCCCTACCCTTCCGAGGTTCGTCCGACCTGTCCTCTTCCGGCTATGCCGGTTCCATACTTGCCATTATGCGAACGCCTCTGAAGTTATGCCCACATGTGGGCATAAGCCGTGAGGTGATTGATCTTGTTTGCTACGGTCAGACCTAAGAGTTCAAGAGATGGCATGCCCACATGCCATAGTGCCCACAAGTAGGCATGCACATGTACAAGTTGATCGGGCTTTGGTCGTTCGTTCTTGGCGCGACAGCAGCAGGGCGATCGAAGGCGGCTGCAGGAGCTGCTGATGGCACAGCGGGAAGCGGTGGCGGAGAACCCGGCAGATCGTGCCCCCTGCTCGACGCGTGGCTTGTCCCAGGCTAGCCCTCATGGCCTGGGGGTGGAATCATGGGGCAAGGCGGGAGCGGTCGGTTGGACGATAGAGAGCAATATGAGCCGCTCACGCTGTACCTGGACATCGACGGCGTCGTCACGACCGCCGGCTATCAGCCCTTTCGATAAGGGCTTGAAGTGGCAGCGGTAGCAAAATGGCGACGAGAGACGGATGCTGATCCTTGATGTAGGGGCAGCAGCCCTGACGTGTGAATCGACCTGGAGGATGGGGTGAGGAGCGAAGTTCGAACGGATGCGAAGGATGCCACTTTGACCAAACTGTCGCCTGACATGCGTATCCTCGCTCACCTTGAAAACCGCACCCACGATACCGCGTCCAACATCGGCCAAGCCTGTAGCTTGGCACCCGGAGAGGTGAGGGCGCACCTTGCCCAGCTGGCGTCCCTTCGGTTGCTCATGAGCTACCCCTTGAGAGGCGCTGTCCCCCCTGCCCGTGTGCACGCGATCACCGATGAGGGATTGCGAAAGTTCTACAGCCTTGGGTTATGAGACCCGTGGTCACCACTGCTTTCGCACCGGTTCACACTCGGTGCTTGACGGCCGTCGTTCGTACCCATACATAGCACACATCGATGGCGCCGCTGCCCACTTTGTAAGCGACGCTGTTGCCTCTAGCTTCGAGCATGACGCTTGTGTGACGGATACCTCAGGGTGTCTGTGGCGCAATTTGATCGCAGAGTTAATTAGGGCAGCTTTAAGCTACCCATGCTGTTTGACAATTTCATCGGAAGAAAGAGAAACGTGGACGGCGGGGTCCTTGCGGTCCGGCTTTTGCCGGGCACGGCGCTTCGGCGCTGCGAGAGAACTGCTCCGACGGTCACGTTTCCAAATTCATCGCGTTCTGGTCCTT
>NZ_QYBB01000044.1 GCF_004137685.1 Lichenibacterium minor
GCCGTCGTCGACCCAAAAATCCAACCGCTTCCCGACGCCCGCGACACCACACCAGCCCAGGGGAGGTGAGCAATTACATGCCCGCAGAAGCTCTCAGTCCCGTCCGGCGCCGCAGGCTCCGCCGCAACGAAGCGTCCAAGTATCTCAAGGACCATCACGACTATAACTGTGCCCCGAAGACGCTGGCCAAGCTGGCAGTCATCGGCGGTGGCCCGGAGATGGTCTATGCGGGTCGATTCCCGCTCTACCCCGAGGACGCGCTCGACGACTTCGTCCGCGCGAAGATGAGCCCGCGCGTCAGCAGCACGTCCGAACTTCGCGCTCTCCAGAATTCCAAGGTGGCGTAACGACCATGCCCCAGACACAGTTGAGGCCGCCCGCGCTGGTAACGCGGGACGGCCTCGGAGATCGGTTTTGCTCGGCAGCACCAACCGGCTTCGAATTTAGCGCACGCACCGCCTACGATCAATCCGCCACTGTGCAGATGATTGCGCGCCGGTTCCGCGTGCACCCAGCCACCGCGCTCGCCCACGTCGAAGCCTTCGGGTTCGGGGGGCGGCGATGATCGGCGCCTTCCACTTCGTCGGCGGCGAGGTCCCGCGGCACCGCCTGGATTTCGCGGTCGAGCGCGGACCGCTCCACTTGCGCGGCGTCTACAGGTGCGTGCGAGACGGCGGTATCGGGTTCGCCACCGTACCCCAGCGCGCCGGTCGCTTCGACATGCCGACCGACCGCCCTCATGTGGTGATCCTCGGGGACGACCTGCACCAGGCACTCGGCCCGGCGGCGTTCCATCGGAAATCGGTGCGGCGGTTCGCGGCGCGGTGCCGGACGGCGGCCATCGTCGCCTGCGAGGCGATCCCGGTGCTCTACACGGGCCCGGCGCTGGCCGCGATGGGCATGCGCTGGGACGGTCTGATCGTCGAGACGTTGCCGCGGTGGGAAGCCTCTTGGGCCGACCTCATCCGCGAGGCGAACCCGTCCATCACTCTGCTGATCGGCACCGTGAAGCCGGAAGGCGGTGTCCAGTGATGGGCGCTGCGATCCCTCCGTCCGCGCTGCCGCGCATCGGCGCACTGCTCCGGATGATGGCCAGCCCGGTCGACGGCGAAGCCTTGAACGCCACCCGCGCGCTAGGTCGGACGCTGCAGGGCGCCGGGGTCGATTGGCACGCGCTGGCGGACGCGGTCGAGCACCCCATCCCGCCGCCGATGCCGCTTCGTCGTCCCCGCAGGGCGATGCCCGACCAGGGACATATCAAATGGACACCGTCCTACCGGCACGAGGTCCGCGTGACGCTGGAGCACGGGCTTTCCCGGCTCAACCTCACCTCGTGGGAACGTCAGTTCGTCACCGACATCATCGCCCGCCTGCGCGACCCGCACGGACGTCTCACATTCCGACAGGCTGAAATCGTTGACCGCCTCGTCGCCAAAATTGGGGGCCGTCGCTGATGGCAGAAGCCGAAACCTACGTTGTCACGCGCGACATCAAGGCGGCCGTCCAGGGGCGCGAGACGGAGGTGCTGGATGCCCTCAACATCGACTGGCGCCGCTGCACGAAGTCGAACCACATCCGGTGCCCCTATCCCGAGCATGGCAGCAATGGCGAAAACTGGCGGTGGGACGCCCGGAAAGCCAAGGCCTTCTGCACGTGCCAGACGGGCCATGCCGATTCCATCCTCGATGTGGTGATGAAGTGCGACGGCTTGGAGATTGAGGGCGCCAAGGTGCGCGCCGCCGAAGCCATTGGACGGTCTGACCTCATCAAGACGAAGGGCAGCGGCAAGGGCGGCCAGCGTATGGACGCCACGTCGCTGCTGAACCCGCCGGCCGGGTCGGCGAACGCCGGCCTGCCTGCTGCCTACCTGGCACACCGCCTCGGGATCGCGCCGGGCGACGTGCTGATGCCGTCGACCGCGGCGGTGGGGTGGTCGGCTCTGACATATTGGGAGGCCCCGGCAAGGCCAGGTGGGAAGCCCGTCGATGTAGGGCAGTTCCCGGCGGTCGCCTTCGCCACCGTGGCGGCGGATGGCGGGCTGCATTGTCACCGCATCTACGTGGCGCCGGGCGGGGTCGGGAAAGCTGTCCTCGGCGACAGCCCAAGCGGCAAGCCGCGCGATCCTAAGAAGTCGGCCAAGGCGCCCGTGGACGGCGCCAGCACGGCGGGCCGCAGCGTCATATGGGGCCACGCCGGGAAGGCGTCCCATGTCATCGTGACGGAGGGCATCGAGACCGGCGCCGCGGTGGCGCACGCCTTCCGGTGCGAAGTCGAGGCCGGTGAGATCGCGGTGGCGGCGGCTATCTCGGCTGGTGGGGTGGCGGCATGGCAACCCTGGCCGGCGACGCGGCGAGTGACGATCGCCGCCGACCGTGACGATGCCCCCAAGGAAGGCAAGCCCCTTCCGAGCAAGGCCGGCGAGAAGGCTGCCCGTGAGTTCGGGATGCGGCGGCACGATGATGGGTCAGCCGTCGAAGTCTGCATCGCCCTGCCGGGTGTGGGTGGGACGGCGACGGACTGGCTCGACGTACTGCGCGCCGGTGATGTCGAGATCGTTCGGGCCGGCATCGGAGCGGCTAAGCCCTTTGTTCCGACCTCGACCGAGCTGCGGGACCGGGCTGAGAGGGCAGGCCGGGAAGCGGAAATCGCGCGGATCGCTGCGCTGTACCCTGTGCCAGCGTTGAACGGCCGGACCCTCTTTTACGACCACACAGACGCCGGGCGCGTCTGGTTGTTCAAGGAATACACCAAAGGCACCGGGGAGAACGCGGTAGTTCTCCGCGCGCCGGTCGCGTCACCCTTCGCCATCACAGCCCGCCTCCGCATTCTCGATGACGCCGGCGCCTACGGCCTGCGCCTTCTCCTGGAAGACATGGACGGACGCCCCCGCGCCGTCGACATCGAACGCCGGGCGCTGGCGACCATGGGCGGCACTGAGGCCAGGGGGCTGTTCCTTGAGGCCGGGGTGCGGTTTGAGGAGGACGGCGAGTTGATCGCGGTTGCGGCGCTGAAGGCGGCTCACCCCGAACGAGAGACCAGCATCATGCGCCACCCGGGGTGGCACGATCTGGACGGGATCAGGATCTACATTACGCCGGGGGGCGAAGTGATCGGCCTGCCGGATGGGCAGAGCATCGAACTTGCCGCCGGGACAGTGCTGCCGCCGTCTGTGGCGCGTGCCGGGAGCCTTGACGGATGGAAGGCAGCGGCGGCGGCGGCAATGACGGCGCTGAACTGCCCTCACTTCGCGCTCGGGATGGCGGCGGGGTTCGCCGGCGTGTTGGTCGACCTCTGCGGGCTAGATAGCTGTGGCATCAACCTGTCGGGTCAGACATCGGCGGGGAAGACGACATCCCAGCGTCTCGCCGCTTCGGCATGGTCGGTGCCGGACTCGACGCGGCCGGGCTTGTTTCAGGTCGCCAAGACCACCGTCAACGGCTTCGAGTCGCTGGCAGCCCGGGCGAACGGAACCGTGTTCTGCCTAGATGAACTGGCCCACCTGTCGGGACGCGAGGTCGCCAAGGTCGTCTACACGCTGGCCAGCGGCATCGGAAAAATCCGCATGACGACCGCTGCGGTTGCGCGAGACCCGCACCGCTGGAAAACCTTCGCCATCTTGTCGAGCGAGACCAGCCTTGAAGCCAAGATCACGGCAGATGGGGAGAACTGGACGGGCGGGCAGGCGGTCCGCATCGCCGACGTCGACGTGTCGGGCATCAACCGGCTGCTCGATCAAGCCACCCTCGACAAGATCGCCAGCGTGTCGAAGCACTACGGCCATGCGGGTCCGGCCTTCGTACAAGCCTTGGTCGAAGGAGGCCATCATGAGCGGGCGGCCGAGATCAAGGAGAGGATCCTGGTGGGCGCGCGCACGATCGCAGGCCCCGGTGCCGACGCGGCGATGATCCGGGCGGCACTGCCCTTAGCTATCATCTCCGCCGCCGGCGGGCTGGCACAAGCTTTCGGGCTGTTGCCTGCTGGCCCTACTCTCAATCAGTCGGTGCGCTGGGCCTGGGCCGGCTTCAAGGCCTCCAGCGATGCCATCGCCCTGGACCCTGCTGAGCAGGCCATCGGGAATATTAGGACATGGGTCGCCGAGCGGTGGCGGACGTCGCTGCACGGCATCCACGCCGAGGAAAAGCCCAGCCGGGACGCTATGGGCTGGTGGGACGACAATGCGGTCTATCTCACGCCCGAGCGACTTAAGGAGGCGGCAGGAGGGACCCTCAAAGAGGAGCTGATCGCCAGCGCCCTCAACGATGCAGGAATGATCCACAAGACCAAGGGCGGGCGGCACCTTTACGTGTCCTGGGTGCCCTCGTGTGGGCGGATGAAGGCATATGCGCTTTCTCGCGACCACTTCGGCCGTGGTCAAGACGAGGGCTCAATCCGCACGGTGGCAGGGGGGCGGTTATGACCGACATTGCCAGCCTGCTCGACAACTTGTTCGCCGATTTCGAGGGTGATGAAGCGCCATTGCTTCCCACAATTCCCACCCCACTTCCCACACCCGCAGAAGCGCAACATATTGAGATTATTACAACTTCCCACAGTTCCCGCACTTCCCACACGCAAAACGAAGCATTCAGAAAAACCAATGATAAAACACCGAGCAACATGCGTGTTTCGGACCCCGGCGGGTCGCGCGTCACGAGTTCTCATGTTGAAGGTGCGGGAAGTGTGGGAAGTGCGGGAAGCGGGGCAAAAACACTAGCAGGATCAATGCCTCTCCCCTTCCCACAAGATTTAGAAAATGTGGGAAGTGTGGGAAGGGAAAGCGCCGCCTGCGAGCGCCCCATCCTCGATCTGAACCACGCCGCGCCCCTACGCTCCAGCTTGATCGGCTCCGCGATGGCCGACGCCGACCGCGCAGCCCCTCCCCCTGGAGACCTCCTCCCGATCTCCCCGTCCGACGTCTGCGCCGGCGTGGCCCGCGAGCTGCGCGCATTGGCCGAGGATGGTCGCGAGGGCCCGGCCGCGCTGCGCGACGCGGTCGAGATCACGCGGGCGAAGATCCGCAACAGCGAGGTCTTGGCGGAACGCCAGGCCCACGGTGGCCGGTGCCACGTCTGCGATGGTTCGCTCGATGACAGCGCGCCGGTGGTCGCGGTGATGACCGGGAGGCGTGGCGCTCACCTTCACCTGCATGCCGGATGTTGCGCCGCCCACAGCGTTCGAATGACGGCGCTGGTGGACAGGATCATGGTGGCGGCGGGGTACGGCGCCGACGAGCGGACGGGAGAAGCGGCATGACGGATCTTGTCCTCGGCATCGATCTCGGCGCGGCCGGCGCGGTCAGCCTGCTCGATGGGGACGGTCACCTCCTCGACGTGCTGGACTTACCGGTGCTCGATGACGGACCCCGCGCCCGGCCGACCGTGTCGGCTTCGGGGTTCGTTTCGATCGTGCGCGAGTGGGCGCCCAACCGCGCCGTGGTGGAGTTCGTGGCGAGCCGACCGACGGACAGCCCCGTGTCAGCCTTCGCGTTCGGCATGGCTCGGGCGACCGTGATGAGCACGCTGGAGGTGCTGGGCGTGTCGGCGGGCTTCATCACCGTGCCGGTGTGGAAGCGGTCCGTGGGGATCGGTGCCGGCCGCGGACAGAAATCGACGGCGCGGGCGGAAGCGACCCGGCGGTGGCCGGGGCACGCGGGGGCATTCGCCAGGGCGCGGGACGACGGCCGGGCGGAAAGTGCGCTGATCGGGCTCGCCGGGATCATGCGGGAGAGGGCGGGGCGATGACCAAGTCGAACAAGGCTGGGACCCGAAAGGCGCCGCCGAAGCCGAAGCCGCTCACCAGGGCCCAGAAGCTGTTGAACCACCTGCCGGCCGGGATCGTGGTCGAGGCCGGCGACGACGGCAGGGTGAGGATCCTCGTCGACTCGACCGCCTGTGCCGATCGGTTCCGGTCCGTGGGAGGGTCCTCGAGCGAGTTCGCGAATCTCATGGTTCTGAACCAAGTGCTCGGGGCTCTGCCGCAGACCGACGACATCACGACGGCCGCGGTCCGCGCCACCGGCGCCGTGCACATGGTGGAGGCCTTCGCGCCGAGGGACGGCGTCGAGGCCATGATCGCCAGCCAAGCTGTCGCGCTCCACATGCTGACGATGGAGACCGCCCGGCGCGCTCAGATCCCTGGACAGCCCGTCGAGGCGACATCGCGGCTCCGCCGGGATGCGGCGAACACGGCACGAGCCATGGTCGAGATGACCGAGGCTCTGGAGCGCCGTCGGGGCAAGGGCCCGCAACGGATCGTGGTCGAGCGGGTCGTCGTGAACGAGGGCGGGCAGGCGATCGTGGGGCACGTCGGCGCGCCGCATTCCCTGCCGTCAGCCGGCGTTGCGCCGTTGGCCTTAGAGGGCGTCGAGGCTGGGGAGGGGGTAGGGGCGTGATGTCGGATCGATCAAAGCACCCCATGGCGCCAGCGGAGGCCGACGCAGGGCTCTGTGGCGCTCGCACGCGGCAGCAAGGCCTTTGCCGGCACCTCGCTATGGCGAACGGACGATGCCGCTTTCATGGCGGCCTGAGCACCGGTGCACGCACCCATGACGGCTTGGCCCGAGCCCGTGCCGCCGTCACGACCCACGGGCAGCGTACCGCGTCAGCCCGCGAGTTTCGGGCCCTGCTGCGCGAGCTGCAGAAGCAGGCGCGTCGGGCGTGCGAGGCGATCTGATGGCCGACGACACGCGGCTGCCTCACGAAATCCTGCTGGCCATCGCTCGCGGCGAGGCGGTCGGCGACCATACGCCGACGCTGGCCGAGCGGATGACGGCGGCCAAGATCGCGGCGCCATTTTACGCCCCGCGCCTCGCCAGCGTGGTCCATGAGGCTGTGGGCAGCGGGCAGGTCGCCCAGCGCGTCGAGATCGTGATCGTCAATCCGGAGGAGCCGAGCGGCCCGGCCGGCGCGGCGGATCGAACGTGTCTCTGATGGCGGAGGAGTGGGCCGCAGAGGTCAAGGATCGGCGTAGAAGCGCTACCCCACCCCGTCGAGGAGCGGCGAACGGGCCGCGTAGCTTCTGCCTCAGTTCAGCGCGGTGGTGGCGGACGACTTCCGGGGAGCTCGGGGCTTCTTGGCGGGCGCAGCGGTGTCGACCATAGAGGCCGCCGCCTTCGCGGGTTTCTTCCGGGACGGCTTCGCTGGCGCGGTCTCTACAGCCTCGGACGAGAACTGCTCGACCGCCGCGGCTCGGGCCTCCGCATCGTCATGCTCGCGTTCGGCCTGACGCCAATGATGATCGTGCTGGCTGTGCACATGGCCGCTCTCCTCCCAAAGCTGATGGGCTCGGGCGCTGATCGCGGTTTGACGGTCCTGCTTCATGGTGTTCTCTCGGGCCGGCCTGCGGCGTCCTGTCTCGGGCCGCCCATACCCGCTGCTGCACGCCACAGGCAAGCGTCATCGCTGGTCGGTGCAGGTCATGGATCAACCCGCTGTCAACCATCCGGCGCCATGGTGCCCCGGTCGGTCGCGCGATCCGCCGCGACTGTCGGGTAGGGGGAGGCCGCGTCCGTACTGGCCTCTCCCAGATGCCTCAGCTCTGGATAAGGTCTCGGATCTTGCCCGCGAGGTGGTCCATAGCGAAGGGCTTGGTCAGGATCGCCATGCCGGGATCAAGATTGCCGTTGCCCACCACGGCGTTCTCGGCATAGCCGGTGATGAACAGCACCTTGAGGGCGGGCCGCAGCACCCGCGCCGCATCCGCCACTTGCCGCCCGTTCATGCCGCCAGGAAGCCCGACATCCGTCACGAGAAGGTCGACGCGGATGTCGGAGCGCAGGATCTTAAGGCCAGCAGCGCCGTCGGCTGCCTCGACCGAGACATAGCCCAAGTCCGACAGGACGTCGGCCACCAGCATGCGAACCGCGGGTTCGTCGTCAACCACCAGTACAGTTTCGCCCCGTTCGGCGCGCGGCATCGCGGCGATGTCCTCGATCGGTGCTCCACGTTCGGTGATCCCACCATCGTGACGCGGTAGGTAAAGGGCTACCTTCGTTCCTTCCCCTGGCTGAGAGTGGATCCTGACCTGCCCGCCCGACTGCTTGGCGAAGCCATAGATCATCGACAAGCCGAGGCCCGTCCCCTGGCCGAGCGGCTTGGTGGTGAAGAATGGGTCGAAAGCGCGTGCGATCACGTCCGGCGGCATGCCAGTGCCCGTGTCGCTGACGCTGAGCTTCAGGTAGGGGCCGGCCTCGAAATCGCGGGCGCTCGCCGTTCGGGCATCGATCCAGCAGTTTTCGGTTTTCACAGTGATCTGCCCCCCATTCGGCATGGCATCACGAGCGTTGATGCAGAGATTGAGGATGGCATTCTCAAGCTGGCTCGGATCGACCAGCGCGGCCCAGGGGCTTAGACCGTTGACGACGTGGATACCGATGCCGGGACCAACGGTCCGCCGGACCATGTCGATCATGCCCGAGATCAGGTGATCTACGTCGGTGGGCTTCGGGTCGAGCGTCTGGCGGCGCGAGAAGGCGAGTAGTCTGTGGGTCAGGGCTGCGGCGCGGCCGGCCGACGTGGCGGCCATGTCGAGGTAGCGGCCGACGTCGGCGGCCCGCCCCTGGGCCAGACGCTTCTTGATGAGGTCGAGCGCGCCGGTGATGCCGGTCAGCAGGTTGTTGAAATCGTGCGCGAGGCCGCCGGTGAGCTGGCCCACCGCTTCCATCTTCTGGGCTTGCCGGAGCTGCTCCTCGGTGACTTGGTGCGCGGCCGTGCGCTCTTCCACCTGTCGCTCCAGTGACGCCGCGAGTTGGCGCAAGTTGCTCTCCGCCCGGCGTCGCTGAACAGCGACCTGCACTCGATCTGCCACGTCGCGGGCGAGTGCGACCTCGTCATCGGTCCAGGTGCGAGCCTCGGCGTGGTTCAGGTAGAGCAGGGCCACGAAGCCGGACTGCTCCGCAACAGGCAGGTTCAGCACGGCTCGCGCGCTGATCGCTTCAAGCGCCTCGGCACCGTCTGCCGTTCGCTCGTCGATCCGGGCATCGGCGAACGCGACGAGGTCACCCCGTTTCAGGTCCTCGATGTAGGAACCGTAGTCGCGGAACTGTAGCACACCGGCGAGGCTATGCACGCCGGGTGCGTTCCAGTCTCGCTCGATCGTGATGGTCTCCGTGATAGGGTCGACCACGCCGAAGCCGGCACGGCTCACCCCAAGCCTGCGTCCCAGGATCTCGGCCGCCGCGAAGGCGAGAGCCGCGGGGTCCTCGATGTCGCGGATGTGATCGGCCAGCTCCAGCATGACGAGGCGCCGGTTCTCGTCCTCCCGTCGCGCCGTCACGTCCTGGCACACGCCCGCCATGCGGACCGCGGTTCCATCGGGACCCCTCAGCACCTGGGCTCGTTTGTGCACCCAGCGGGTCGAGCCATCGGGGCAGAGCACACGGAACTCGACGTCATAGTCGACGCCGTCCTCGACGCTGCGGTTGTAGGCGGCCCCGCGCATCTCGCGGTCGTCGGGATGAACTGCCGCCTTCATCTCTTCCCAGGTGAAAGGAAGCGTCCGATCCCTACCGTAGTTCTCTTTTGTGCTGCCTGACGTCACGAGCGCGTCGGTCCGGAGGTCGTGCTCCCAGATGCCGAGGCGTCCGGCCTCGGCCGCGAAGTGCAGCCGGGCGGTGTTCTCCTCTTCGGTGTGCAGCCGGTCCGACACTTCCGCCATCAGGGCGGCGTTGTGGCTTTCCAGCCCTTCCACCTTCTCGCGCTCGAGTGTGACGTCGACCTGGCTGGCGAAGAAGTAGGCGAGTTCGCCCTGGGCATCCCGCACCGGCGCCATGAGCAGCCGGTTCCAGAACGTCTCGCCAGTCTTGCGGTAGTTCAGGATGTCGATCCGGATCGATTCCCGGTTGTCGACGCCGGCGCGGAGCCGGGCCACCGTGTCGCGGTCGGTGTCCGGCCCCTGCAGGAAACGGCAGTTGCGGCCCACGATCTCCTCGCGCGGATAACCAGTCAGGCGGCAGAAGGCGTCGTTGACGAAGACGATGGGGTTGTCGGGCAGCCGTGGGTTCGAGATCACCATCGGCATGCGGGTAGCTTTCACGGCCGCCGCAAAGGGATCGGTCCCGTTGTCAATGCCCGTGATCTCCTCGATGATCCGGGCGGCGTCTCGCGCATCGCTGGCGTTAGAAGCCTTCTGCCGCAGAGAAGCGATCTCGGCCTTTGCCTCGGCCAGATCTCGGCGCAGCCGCGCGTTGTCGTCATCAACCATGGTGGGCGGGCGATTGCTGGACGCTTGAGTTGTCGCGGTCCCGCTCCGTATCGCGTTCGATCATGAGCCGCAGCGCTTCACGTAGGAGCTCGCTAGCTGTGCTGTAGCGACCTGCCGCGATCTGATCGCGGACGTGCCGGACGAGTGGTTCGGTGAGGGCGACATGGAGGGTATGTCTGGCGGCCATGGAGCGCCATAGCAGATGCGATCCGAGGGTGACACCCTGCCGTGTGGTCACAGTTGCTGATACGGCCCCTCGAACAGGTCCCCCATCGCCCGCCGAGCCCGCACCGTCACGGCCCGCCGTTTCCGGTGCTCCGGGGCATTGTGCAGGATGTGGCACCGCTGGCGCAGCGCTGCGAGGTTGTTGGCCGCATTGTTCTGTGGGTCGTGGTCGAGGTGGCACGTCGACAGGAACACGCGCGTCCGCTGCATGGGCAGGATGGTGCTGTGGGGCGGTCGCAGGCGCTGGCCAGCCCCACAGCGCCAGGTCTGCACGTTCTCGTCCCTCCAGCAGCCATCGCCAAGGTGCGACACCAAATGCCCGTGCGGCTCGGCGCCATGGATCTGATCCTGGTATTGTGCGAGCGTTGACTTGGACGATCTGCGTTTCCGTATGCCGCGGACCGTTCCCATCATGGTTCGTCGAGCAATCGGACGGAGGTGCGTGACGTGCCGTGGTGGAGAAGGCCGTGGAGGGGCTTGGACCCGAGGGGAAGGACCACAGTGGCCGGATTTCGGGCCGCCTTTCGCGCCACCCTTCTGGCGTGGGTAGCGGCAGTGGCAGCCATGTTATTTTTTGCAACGTCACTGAACAGGAGTGCCGTTTTCGAAATCGCGTTTCTCTTGTCCCTGATGCTATTCTTAGTGGCGAGCGTCCTAATTTTGTCCTGCATATACGTTAGGCGGATGAGGGACGCCGGACTGCCAACGTGGCTAGTCCTGCTGCCGAACCTACCCACACTGTCGTTGGGAGCCTACGCATTGGGACCTCGGCTGAACGTGTCGCAGCAGGACGTGGCCCTTGCATGCTTCCTAGTCGTGGCACCGATCTCATGGGCTGTCGCGGGCCTCTTGACGCTGGAAACGCTCGAATGGGCGGGGCTGACGAGCCTTCTCCGGACCACGCGCTCCTTGCCGCACCGCCAAGCCTGTTGCTCATCGTCCCACCAGCGGCCGGCCGCAACCCTCGCATCGACCCTTGGCGCGGCGGAACCGGATCGAGGCCGACATCTCGCGCCAGTCGATCGGGTAAAGCCATCGGTGGCGGGCGAGGATGGGCACGGGCGTGGTCGAGCTTCGAGTGGGTTTCGTTAACCATGTAAGGGGCAGGGTCTGCCCCTGTCTGGCCAGGAGCCGATCCATGCCGCACCTACCTTCTACCGCCAATATCGCATCTGCGGACGCGCTGTTCGCCCAGATCTGCCGAGCGACTCCTCATGAGGCTCGCGGTCTGTCGATGCTGCTGACCGCGCAGGAAAGGGCTTCCGTGGCCCTAGCGTGCAACGCGCGCACTCATCTCAGGGCTCAGGGACGCGCTATCGCCGGTGCCTGCAGCTTGGCGAGCCTTGTGAAGGAGGGTGGACAGGTCGGTCTCGCGCTGTTCAACCAGGCTGAAGCCGCGGCCGACACCTGGGGTGCCGCAGTCCGCGAGGGTCGGCGTGCCGTGTCGCTGGCCGGATGACGTCACGGGGAACGATCCGAAAGAGGACGAGACGATGGTGACGGAAAACGCGGTGCTGAAGGCGCTCGACAAACCGCGGAAGGCCTACTCGATCCTGCAGGCCACCGATCCAGGCGGGTCGGCCGACGCCCTGCAAATCCTGCTCATGAAGATGCGGGACGAGGGCAAGGTGAAGTTCGACATCAACAAGGGGAACTGGCGGAGGGCGTGACGAGCGGCACCACCCGCCCCAGCGCGTCCCACACCCGCTCCACCTCGCACCGCAGCGGCGCATCATCGTCGAGGCAGAGCCGGTCGAGCGGCCACCGTTCCGCTCCGGCGTGTGTCACGTCACGTTTCGTGAGGACTACGGAACAAGGACCCTAACCCGCCATTCATCAAGCATGGGCGCCAGGACGGTTATCTCGGAGAGGCGCGCCGTCATGAGAACGGATGCTCCTGTGGTCAGAACGATGGGCCTTGCTGTCTTGCTATGCCTAGGCATGTGTTTCGCCGCATCCGCGGACCAGACGAGCCCACAATCCGGGCCTGTCCAGACGGGATCTGGCGTGACACCGGCACCGCAGGGCGCCCCGAACGCAGACACGGCCCACGTCATCGATGTGAAATGCGCTTCGGTCGCAGCCGCTGCGGTTTTGAGCGCTCGAAAAGCTTCTTCCACCGCGGAGGAAGGCGAGGATGGCCAGCTCGTGCAACTCACGCGAGCCCGGGCGCAGGTGTCAGGCGCTGCCCTCGGGATATCCGTGGATCAGGTGAACAAGGAAGTGGATGAGGGGTCTGCGAAGATCCTGAGGAACCTCATCAAGACGGATGGTCCTGCTGAATTGAAAGAGGAGCAGCTGGACCTCGGTCGGGTGCTGATTGAGTGCGCGATCCTTCAGACGAAGAAGTGAAGGCCGAAGGCCGTCGAGCGATCACGGTGACAGGCTGGTGCCGCGGCAAGTTCAGACAAGTTTGACCACCCGCCCCAGCGCCTCCCGCCCCCTCTCCACCTCGCACCGTAGCGGCGGATCGCCGTCGAGGCACAGCCGATCCAAGGCGAACCGCTCCGCCCCGGCGGCCCAGCAGCAGCGCGGCGTGGGCGCGCTTCACGGCCTACCACGCTTCGTCACACAAGCCGGACCTGTCGCGCCGCGACCGCATTAGGCTGCCCAACCGCTCGTAGCGCCGCCGGAGTCGACCAAGGGCCATCGCCGCAGCGCAAGGCCGAGGTTCGAGCGCCGATGCCATCGCTGGGTCGGCTGCGGATGGCGGATGAAGCGGCGCCGGAAATTCAGAGAAAATTGGAGCAAACAAACGCGAACATCAGCAACCGCTAGCAATCAAGAGCGGCGCTGAAAGTCCATGACGGTGGCGTTGTTCCAATCCTCCCGGAGATCATCTATACTGCCGAGCGTCAAGCCCATCGGGCGCCGCACGGATTGATGTCATGGGCAAGTCTACCCCCAGCGCTCCCGCCGCCCCGGACCCCTACGCCACAGCCTCGGCCCAAGGGACAGCCAACGCCAACACGGCGACGGCGCAAACGATGCTGAACAACGCGAACCAGAATACGCCCTATGGAACCGTGCAGTACGCGCAGTCGGGCAGCTACGAAATTACGAACCCGGATGGTTCCAAAACCACCGTTCCGACAATGACGATGCAGGAAACCCTCAATCCTGCGCAGCAGAAGCTCCTAAACCAACAGGAGAGCCTCGGGTTTCAGGCCAACAACGCCGCGTCGCTGGCGTTGCGGACGGCGAACCAGAGCTTGGCCAATCCCGTGACGGCGGACAACCTGCCGGCGCTGACAACCAGCGTCGGCGCCCCCACGCTGCAGAACTCCTACGCCTCTGGCCAGCTCTCCACGGGCTACGACAGCGGCGGGGCGATCCAGACCGGCTACAACACCGGCCCGGCGCTCCAGAACAGCTACGACAGCGGCGGGGCGATCACGCGGGGTTACGATGCCGGCGGCCCGATCCAAAGTTCGGTCGGCTATGATCTCTCAGGAACGGACGCCCACCAGAACGCCAATTCGCCGACGACGTTCGGTCAGACGCAGAACGGCGTCCAGTATTTCCAGGGCGGCGACTTCTCGGGCGAGCGCGACGCGGCGACGAACGCGGCCCTGGCCCGCCTCGCCCCCTCCATGGCTGCGCAGTCCGAAAGCCTGAACTCGTCGCTCGCCAATCAGGGCACGGCACAGGGTTCCGCCGCGTGGAATGCCGCGCAACTGTCCCAGAACCAGGCGCAGAACGATCTCCGCCTCGGCGCGGTTGCCACAGGCGACGCGGAGCAACAGGCCTTATTCGGAGAGCAGGCGACCGGAAATCAGCTCTACAACGCCGCCCAAAATCAGGACTACAGCCAGCAGCTCGGCCGCGGGCAGTTTGCGCAATCCGGGATCGCGGCCAACAACCTCGCCAACCTGAACGAGGCGCAGTTCGGCCTCGCGGCGACCACGGCCAACAACTCGGCGCGCCTCAACGCCGGGAATTTCGTCAACCAGGCCCAGCTCCAGCAGAACACCGAGAACGCTGGCGCCGCGGCTTTCGCCAATTCGGCCCAAGCCCAGGCGAACAGCCAGAACGCGGCCTCAGCGAACTTCTTCAACCAGAGCGTCGGCCAGCAGAATGAGCAGAACGCCGCCCTCGCGGCCTTCAACAACGCCGCGCAGTTCCAGCAGAACGCCCAGAATGCCAATGCTGCCGGGTTCTACAACTCCGCGATCGGAAATCAGGCGCAGATGAACGCCGCCCAGGCAGCTTTCAGCAATCAGGCCGGAAATCAGGACTATCAGAACCGTCTCTCGGGTGCGACGTTCTCGAACCAGGCGCGCGATCAGTCCTTGAACGATCAAGAGACCATCAACAACAACGTGGTGAACCAGTTTTCGGCCCTGATGCAC
The DNA here is from genome assembly GCF_004137685.1 of Lichenibacterium minor. Lineage (GTDB taxonomy): Bacteria > Pseudomonadota > Alphaproteobacteria > Rhizobiales > Beijerinckiaceae > Lichenihabitans > Lichenihabitans minor. The sequence goes on from NZ_QYBB01000044.1 coordinate 14,778, forward strand.
GGCGGTCAGGTGCAGGGGATGCCGACCAGCACCTATACCCCGGGCACGCTCGACCAGACCCCCATTTCGGCTGACGTGTATCAGACGGCGGCCCTGCAAAATCAGCAGTACCAGGCGCAGTTGCAGAACTCGGCAGCGAACACGGCCGCCATGGGATCCGCGCTCGGCGGGATCTTCGGCGGCCTTGGGAAGAAATCCGACCGGCGGCTCAAGTCGGAGGTCTCTCCTGTCGGCCGGGCTCGCAACGGCCTGATGATCTACCGCTACAAGCTCGCCGGCGAGGCCCCGGGTTGGCATCTCGGTTTCATGGCCGACGAAGTCGCCCTCCTGCACCCCGAGGCCGTGTGGACGGACCCGGCGGACGGCTGGGCGCGCGTCGACTATGAACGGGCCGTCGCCTGATGCCGGCCGCCCTCCTCGACCGCCCGCAGACGCTCGACGACGCCACCGAGGCGGCCCGCATCGAGGTCGTGCAGCCCCTCGCCCTCGACCCCGACACCGTGTCCCCCGTGCTGGCCTCCATGGCGCGCGCCTGGCACGGCGCGCTGGAGACGGCTGACCGCGCTGCCCTGCTCGGCCCGATCGTGCCCCGCCTGACGGGCACCAAGGCGTCCGCCGCTGTCGAGGAGCGCCGCGCCGTCATGGCGGCCGACTTCGCCATCCGATGCTTCCTCCCCCACTGGCTCCACCGCGCCGGCCTGACCGCGACCGCGGCCCGGTTCGGCCAGATGCCGGAGCTGGCGACCCTGGCCGAGGTCGCGGCGGCGCGCCCGGCCCTGGAAGCCGCGGCGGCCGAGGCGAACGCGGCGTGGATCGCGGCCCGCACACGGACGAAACCCGACGTTCCGGCCGCGGCGTGGGACAGGGTCCGCGAGGACGTGCGGAATGCCGTCCGCTTCCTCATTCTGGCGAGCGCCGAGGCCACGATCCGCATCTCCATCGAGGACGCGGAGTGGGCGGCGACGGCCCATTTCCTGTGGGAGGCCGCCGCGGCGTGCTTCTGGGCCTCGGCCTGGGACGGCGTCCGTACCGGCTCGGCCGACGGCACCATCGCGCGGGTGGCGGCCGTCATGTTGCCGATGCGGGCCGGGCTGAACCGTCAGTCCATGGCCCTGCTGGCGCGGATGGCGGCGTTCGGAACCGTGCCGCGCCCGGCCTTCCACGATATCGCCGATTTCCCCGCCCTGCAGGCGCTCACGCAGCACTGGCCGGCGATGCGGGCCGACCTCGACGAACTGTCCGCCCCGCTGATGGACGTCGACCGCGTGGGCAAGCCACACAGCGCCGTGGTGGCCGAGGTCGGAAGCCGCATCGCGGCCGGTGAAACCTTCGGGTGGGTGAAGGGCTGGGGCGGCGAGGGTGGTGGTCCAAACCTTGATTGGGTCCAGTACGGCCTCATCCTCGGCGACCAGGCCATTCCCTTCGCCAAAGCGCCCCGGACCCTCGGCCTGCTGTCCGGCCTGCGCGGGCTCAAGGTGGCGGCCTTCGCGCGCCTCGCGCCCGGCACGCTGCTTCCTGCCCACACGCACCCTGAGATTGCCGCGGAAGGTCTCTTGCAGGCCCACATCACCCTGCAGGCCCCGCCAGCCACGGCTTCGTGCCTGCTCAACGTCGCTGGCGAGATCCGCCAGCACGCCGAAGGCTGCGCGATCGTCTTCGACGGGTCATTGCCGCATTGGGCGCTGAACGCGTCGAGCGCTGACCGGGTGATTTTGTACCTCGAATTTCACCGCGCCGCCTTCGAGCGGTCGCACACCTCGACGGAGGGCTGAGATGGTCCCGCACGCCGAAACCCACGGCCCTCTCGACACGCGCCCTATCGCGCCGGACGACATCGGCGAGGCCCGCGAGCGCATCGCCGGCCTGCTGCGCAACGTGAAGGCCACGGACGGGCACCGCGCCGCCGTCACGGCCGCCCTGGCCGCCATCGCGAGCGCCGTGGACGTGCTGATCGAACTCGGCGCCGAAACGGCCGCCCTGGGCGCCCTGCGGGCCGTCGCGGGGCCGCTCGAGGAGCGCGCTGCCTGCCGAGCGGCCGGCGAGCATGGGGAGACAAGACATTGAGCGACGTCGTCGACCTCGAACCTTCCGCGTCCCCTGCCGAAAGCGGTGCCGACGCCGTCGAGCGCCCGAGCATCGCCGATATCGCCTCGCGAGCCATCAAGGTCGCTTCCGAGCGCCAGGCCGACCGCGAGGCCGGCCGCGAGGTCCCCGCCGAGCTGCCCGACGTTTCGACGGCCGTGCCCCGCGAGAGACAGGGCAGGCCCACGGCGAAGCCCCAGGCCAAGCCGGCCACCTCCGCGCCTGCGGAGACCGACGCGCGATCCGCCCCGCCCGAAGCGTCCGCCACAGCGCCCGCGGTTGAAGCCCCCGCGGGGTGGTCAGAGGAGAAGAAGGCGGGATTTGCCCGTCTGCTCCCCGACGCACAGAGGCTCTTGCTCGAACACGTCAAAAGCCAGGACGACGACTATGGGCAGAAATCGCGCAACCTGCAGGCGCAGGCACAGCAGGCAGAGCCCTTTATCCGGGCCTACGTCGACCACGCCGATTTTCTGAACAAGCAATCCGCCGCGATCGGGGCGGCCCCTCACGAGGTCATGTCGAACATGGTCTCCATCCTCCGCGCTGGCACGACCGGCACGCCCCAGGAGCGTCGGCAGGCGCTGGGCTACGTCGCGTACCTGTTCGGGATCAATCCCAACACCCTCGGAGCTTGAGCTATGGCTGAGAACGATTACGGCTTGGCCGGCCTTCCGGCCAACGCTCCTGAAAGCGTCAAGGCGCGCCTGATGGCCGCTCGGCTTCTGGCGCAATCCGCGGCGGCGGCCTCGGCCCCCTACACCAGCAAGGGCGTGGTCGGCCTCAAGGCGATCGAAGGCCTGATGGGTGGGCTGCAGGAGCGCAGCGCGATTCAGGAAGCCCAGCAGGGCCAGGCGGCGCAGCGCGCCATGATGGCGAACTACCTGCTCAACGGAACCTCAACGCCGGCCATGACGGCGGCTGGCGCGGGCGCCTCGGGCGGTGCGGCCCCGGCCACGCCCGGCATGATCCCCGGCTCCGCCCCGACCGGCCCGGCCAACGCCCTGCCGTCCGGCGGTGCAGGCGCGTCCGACTATTTCGGTCGCCTTGGCCACATCGAGAGCGGCAACAGCGACACTGTCAGCAACAAGGCGTCGGGGGCCACGGGGCGCTATCAGTTCATCGGCTCGACGTGGAACCGGCTCGCACAGCAATATCCTGAACTCGGCCTCACACCTGACGGGCGCACCGATCCTGCGCAGCAGCAGCGCGCCATCCAGGCGTTCACCAACGACAACGGTTCGGCGCTGGGCCGCTCCGGCTTTCAGGCGACGCCGGGCAACTTGTATCTCGCCCACTTCGCTGGCGCCGGCGGAGCAACCGCAGCACTGAAAGCCGACCCCAACACCCCCGTGGAACAGGTGCTCGGCGGTGCTGCGGTGCGGGCCAACCCGTTCCTGCATGGCAAGACGGCGGGCGACCTCGTGGGCTGGGCCAACGGCAAGATGGCCGGTGTCGATCCGTCAACCGTGCCAGGCGCGCCGTCCACCGGCGCTTCGACGATGGCATCTGGCATCAACGCGAACGGAGGCGCGCCGATCGGTGACGCCACCGTGCTCGCCGCCAGGAACCGCCTCGCGTCCGGTACAGGCACCGATGCGGACCGTGCGACCGTCAGCACCTACCTGCAGCAGCAGAACACCCCGGCCCCGAGCCGCACGGCCTCGGCCGACGCTCCTGCCCCAAACGCTCAGCCGGTCGCCTCATCGAGCCTGCCGCCCGGCGTGACGCCGGATATGCTCCGTCCCGGCACGCCTGCTCCGTCGCCCTTCGGCTCGATGCCGGCCACCATGGCGCAGCCGGCCGCCTCGCCGGATGCCGCCACGCTCGCCGCCGCCCTTCGGGGGTCGGCCGGTGGTTCGGCCCCGGGTGCCACGCCGCTGCCGGCCATGATGCAGCCGTCCAGCCCGTTCGGTGCCATGCCGGACAGCATGAACCAGGCGCCGGCCGCGGTGCCGGGTCCGACCATGGCGAGCGCACCGCCGCCTTCTCCGCAGCCTTCGCCCTTCGGCGCTGGCCCGTCGCCGATGCAGGGCAACGGCGGTGCCGATCCGAAGATGCTGGCGGCCCTGCTCCAGCGCGGCGCGCCGAACCCGGCCATAGGTTCTCCCGCGCCCGACCCGTCCATCATGCAGGCCGGCGGTCCGACCGCCCCCCAGGCGCCGCCGCTGTCCCCGAGCGCGCTGGCGATGGGCGACCTTGCACCCGGCGGCCCCGGCCCCACCGCGCTCGATCCTTCGGGCGCCGCGCTGCCCCCCGTGGCGGCTTCCGGCATGTCCTCGGACAACCTGCCCGGCATGGACAACTTTGCACCTGACGGCAGCGTGCGTCAGTCGAGCCTCGGCGCCGCTGGCTTCACGGGCTCCCCGGCCGACGGGTCGATGCAGGCGACCCTCGCCGGCAACCTCGCCGGACCGCAGGCCTACGTGGGTGGCCCCCTCGGGCTCGGCACCGGCGCCCCTGATCCATCTGCGCCAGCTCCCTCGCCTGCCGTGCTGGCGGCTGCGCTCCGCCAGCCTGCCGGCCCCTCGGCTCCGCCGGCCCCGACACCCGGCCCGACGTCGGCCCCCGCCCCTATGGTGCCTCCCGCGCCGGCCGGCATCGACCAGAGCGCCGGGCCAGCGCCGATCGCGGCGCTGGGCGCCTCGCCGGACCCGTCCGACGTGGCCGGAAATGCCACGCGAGCGATGCAGGCCGCGGGCATGGACGTCACGGGCCTGCCTGGAGCGGCGCCCAAGCCTCCCGTCCCGCCCTTGCCGACGATGGCCGGCGCCAACGTGCCGCCGCCGGATCTGTCGGGCCTCGCCGGCCCAACCACGCCACCCTCAGGCTCGGGGCTGCCCATCATGGCGCGCGCTTCCTCGAACCCGCCCGCGGCGCTTCAGCAGGACTTCGCCGGTCTCGGGCAGCCGCAGCCGCAAGGGGCCGCTCCTCAGGCGTCCGCGCAGCTTTCGTCGCTGCCGCAGACTGCTCCGCTGCCGCCTCCGGGCGTTCAGTCGCTCGCCGCCGCTCAGCCCCACCCCGACGCGCCGGCACCTGGGGCGGCAACTGCGGGTCCCGCGCCCGTCTCGCCGCAGATGCTCGCCTCGCTACTCGCACAGCAGCCCATGGGGTTGCCGGGCCAGGGCGGGGGCGACCCTTCGAGCCCGCAAGCCTTCATGCGGCAGGAAGCGCAGCGCGCACAGGGCGGTCCATCCCCGGCGGTTCTCAGCGCCGCGCTCCGCGGGCAGACGTCGGCGCCCCAGGCGGCGCCTGTCCAGACAGACGACGGCAACCCGCTCTCGGCGATGGGACGGCTATTCGGGCAGGGTGGAGGCGGCCAGGGGCAGAATGGCGGCAACCCGCTCGCGTCGCTGCCCCTGGTCGGGCAGTTCTTCGGCGGCGGTCAGCAGTCGGGGGCCGGCCCTGGCGAGCAGGCGGCGTCCTCGCCAGCCTATGGTGGCCAGCCTGCGGGGTCGAGCTTCACGCCGGGTGGGCAGGGCGCACAGCCGGCACAGGGCGGCGCTGGGCAGCAAAGCGGACAGGGTCAGAACCCGAGCCAGGCGCAGATCCTCGCCCTGATCCAGAGCCCGTACACGACCCCGGCGGAAATGCAGATGCTGATGTCGAGGCTCAACCCGACGCCGACCATCGAGAAGACGGCGGACGGCAAAATCGTGTCCATCGACCCGCGCGGGAACATGCCGGCCCGAGTGCTCTACTCCGGGCAGGGTTACCGTCCCGCGACGTCCGCGGAGCGGCAGCAGTACGGCATCACAGACGATCGGCCGTTCTCCTTTGGGCCGGACGGCAAGCCCGAGATCGGCACCGTTGACCCGAATGCGAAGGAGACGAACGAGCAGCGCGATTATCGGCAGGTCGCGACGGAGGCTGTGAAGGCGGGTCAGAAGCCACCGTCCTTCGCTGACTATCAGACCACGTTGCGCCATGCGGGCAGTTCCGACCCCGGCCCGGCCGGGCAGGTGTTCGGGGCCATGAAGGAACAGAAGGACCAGGCCGACGCCGCGGCGCGCGCCTTGCCCTCGTTCCAGCAGGCTAACGCGGCCATCAAGGCGGGCGGCATCTTCGGTGCCGGCGCCGATCGTCGCCTGGACATGGCGAAGACGCTGTCCCTGTTCGGCTATCAGGACCAAGGCAACGCGGCGGCCAATACGGAGGTGTTCCGCTCCGCGGTGGCCCCCGTCGTGCTGTCGACGGTCAAAAGCCTCGGGTCGGGCTCGGGCATCTCGGACGCGGACCGCGCCTTCGCTGAGAAGGCGGCCGGCGGCAACATCGAGTTGGAGCCTCAGGCGATCCAGCGCCTTCTCGACATCGGTGAGCGAGCCGCCAACGCCAAGGTGGCCAACTACAACGCCACCTTGGACGGCGTGTATCCGGCGAGCGACGCGAAGAACGGCCAGGTGCGGCAGCTCTTTCAGATCCGCATGCCGGATGCAGGCGCTTCCGCCGCAGCGGCTCCGGCTGCCCCTGCTGCACCGGCTCCCGCCGCCGCTCCTGCCTCCGCTGCGGCCCCTGCCGCGCCTCAGGGCGGTGGCTACCTGCCCGGCGCCGCTCGGGGTCCGGCTCCCGCGGCACAGGCACCACAGGCCGCTCCTTCCGGCGGGGCGATGCCTCCCCCGGCGGCCGTCTCTGCGCTGCAGAGCAATCCGGGCCTGCAGGCTCAGTTCGACGCGAAGTATGGGCAGGGCGCTTCCGCCCGCGCCCTCGGGCAGTGAGGTCCAGCCATGGCGAACTTCTTTGACCAATTCGACGCGCCGGCGGCCTCGGCGACCGCAGCGCAGCCTCAGGCGGCTCCGGCGGCCAACTTCTTCGATCAGTTCGACGCGCCGGCGCAGCCGGCCACGGCGGCACCCCTGACGATCCAGGGCTCCCCGCAGAGCGCCGGGGACGCGCTCGACATGGTCGAGGGCACGGGGTCGGCCGCCTACGACACTGGGCCGGCGGAGGGCGGCGCAACCTACGGCGACCGCCTCCGCAACATTGGCGGCATGGCCGTCGCCGGCCTCGATGGCATCGCCAATTCCGTCCCCTTCACGGATCGGTTGGCGGCGTTGGCGGCGGCCGGGACGGGCATCGGCGGCAAATTCGGGGACTACAGCGGGAACCTGGCGCAGCTCCGGGGCGAGGAAGGCCCCGCGATGGACGCGCACCCCGGCGCGGCGCTGGTTGGCTCCATCGCGGGCGGGGCGGCCGTGCCTATCCCCGCGTTGGGCGCGGTGGCGTCCGGCGCCAGCCTGGGCGGAAAGGTCATTCGCGGCATAGCGGCCGGCGGCGCGCTTGGCGCTGCTTCCGGCGCCTCGTCGAGCCAGGATCTGACCGACCTCGGACAGACAGCGAAGGGCGCCGGGATCGGGGCAATCGTAGGTGGCGGTGTTGGTGCAGCCATTCCTGTGGCCGGCGCTGGATATGGCGCCCTTCAGCGTCTCCTCAGTCGTGACGCCGTCCCCGCCATGTCCGGTGTGACCCCTGCGGCGCGTGACGTGCTGCTGTCGGCCATCGCCAAAGACGGGCCGGAGGCGGTCCAGCGGAACGCCGCGCTCTACGGCGATCCCGCCATGTTGTTCGACTACGGCGCAGGCCTCAAGGGTGTGGCGCAGGGGCTCGCCACCAAGGACGGGCAGGCGGCGGCTGTGGTCGGCGACGCGCTGGGCGCGCGGCAGGCCGCGACCAACGCCCGGGTGCGGACGGGGTTGGACCAGAACTTCGGCCCGGCGCAGGACCCGGCCGCGGTGGCATCTTCGATCGCCGACACGCGCGACGCCGCGACGGTTCCGTTGTTCGCCCGTGCGGCACAGGCCGGCGTGCCCTACCCGGCCGATCTGGCGCAGCGGCCCGCGGTGGCCTCGGCCCTGCGAGACGCCGCCACGGACGCGGCGAACCGGGGCACACCGTTTCCCACCATCACGCTCGACGAAGCCGGCCAGCCCGTCGCATCTCAAGCCGCGCTCGACGCCTACAACGCCGGCACCCGCCCGGCCGTGACGGACGCGCTGGCGGGTGCGCTCGGGGCCGATCCGACGCGGGGCCCTCTGACCATCGAGGCGGCCCTGAAAGCGCAGCGCAGCGCCGCTGCCGACCCGCTCTATGCGAAGTGGCGCGACACGCCTGTGCCGATGACGCCGGCCCTGCAGGACATCCTCAGTCGACCGAGTGTGGCCCGCGCTCTGCCCGATGTAGAGCGCAAGGCTGCGGACCAAGGGCGCAGCATCTACGCGAGGTCGAGCGGTCCGGCCTCGTCGTGGGAGCGCGATCCGCTGGGCTCGGGCACCGTGCCGGACTTCCCCGGCGACGCGGTGCCCGGCATGCCCGCCACGCCGGACAACACCTATTTCAGCAACTTCCAGAAGCCGACACCACCCGACATGCCGCGCCCGCAGACGGCGCGCGACGTCATCCGCGGCCTGGGTGGCGTGCGGGACAGCGGCGGCGACCTCGCCGCCCGCGGTGTCGACGAGATGGGACCCGGGATCGGCACTCTGTTGCACCCGCCTGGCTCCGGCAAGGGCGTGTCGGCCGACGAGGCGAGCCAGGTTCTGGCGCAGCTCGGCTACTTCGGCGCCGACACCGAGGCGGCGATGCGCGGCCGGAGCACGTCGCTTCTGGCCGACGTCCTGACCAACCACCCGAGCTATCCCGAGGGCGCGGCGTCGGAGGCCTGGGCGGCCCACGACAACGACATGCGGGACTGGCAGCAGTGGAAATCCGACACCGCCGGCGACACGCGTTATCGCGATCCCGCCATGCCGGGCCGCGGGCCCGCACCGTCCTACGCGCCCGAGGATATGGGCCTGCCGCCGGGCGGCGAAGGGTCGGCGCAGCGGGTGCCGCCCGTCACGGCTGAAGGGCTGGACTACGTCGGCCGCACCCTGCGGGACAAGATCGACGCGGCCCAGCGTGCCGGGAACAACGACGACGCCAGGATCTATTCCGGGCTCCGCGATCAGCTTCTCAACGCCGTCGACAACCACCCCGACGAAGGCGTCCGCGGCGCGTGGCAGGCGGCCCGTGACGCCTACAAAGGGCCGTCGCGTGAGATCGACGCGCTACAGGCAGGGCGCGAGGCGCTGGCCGACGGCGTGACGGTGGAACAGATGCGGAGGGACTTCGCGGCGCTGGGCACCGATGGAGAGCGGCAGCAGTATCGCAACGGCTTGTTCAACGCGATGCGCGACAAGCTCGGGAAGGCGAGCGACACGGCCAACTTCGTTCGCACGGTGGCCGGCAATCAGGCGATCCGAGACAAGTTCGCCACGGTGGCACACTCCCCGGCGGCGCTCGACGCCTTCAACGCCACGATGGGTCAGGCGCAACAGCGGTTCACTGAGGCGACGCGGCCGACTGCCGAAGCCTGGCACCAAGCGCTTGCGGCGCTCGACGCCCGCGCCGCCAAGGGAGAGCCGGGCATCGCCGCGCCTCGGGACGCGTTGGCCGCGCACATGGCGCAGAACCCGGATTACGCTCGAGCCCGGGGCATCCAAGCGGAGTATGGCGGCCTGCAGGACGCCATCGGATATGGGCGGCAGTCCCTCGCCGGGGGTGCCGATCCCATCTGGCCATCGGCCTATGCGGCTCGCATCGGCGAGATGTCGCCTGCTGCCGTCGCGGCCAATCGGGTCGGGCAGCGCGCCACCATGGAGGAGGCGGTCGGCCTCGCCCCGAACGATCAGCTCGCCATCAAGCGGCTGCTCGGGGTCGGCAACACGCCTGGATTCACAGCGCCGAACGTCACCCCAGGCGCACCGGACCTGTCCAGCTTCAACGCGGAGAAGCTGGCGACCTCCTTCGGGCACGAGCCCGTGGCCCGGATGCAGGAACTACTCAACGCCAACGACGCCTTCAACGACACGTTCAACGGCGTGGTGCGGAACAGCGCCACGGCGCGGCGGCAAGCCATGGTCGAGGCGCTGAAGGACGCGGATTGGAAGCCGCGGGACGTCATGGACGCGCGGTCCGACCACGCCACCGGGATCGGCCTAGTGAAACAGGGTGTCGCCAAGGCGGTCAACGCGGTCGGTCATGCCCTGCAGGGCGCCCCGTCCAACGCGGCCCGAGACCTCGATCTAGCTCGCCTCGGCACCCTGACGGGGCCAGATCGCGGCGAGGTTCTGTCTCACCTTCTCGACCGCCTGCCTGCTTACCAGGGCCGGGAAAGCGCGGTTCAAGCGAAACAGCGGGAAGCGATGATCGCGGCGGCGCTGCTCGCCGGCGGCGGCAGGCAGGCCGTCATGGATCGGCCCTCCCCGTCCCCTTCGACCTTGGCGAAAGCCCTGCGGCAGAGAGTTCAGCGATGACGGGCGCGGCGGCCGTCGACCACAAGAGCGATGATGAGCATAAGGGCGATCCATGCACCTCCAAGCATGACGAAGCTTCCGAAGCTCATGGCTTGGCTGGCGATCGTGAGAGCCGTTCCGATTGCCGTCATGGTCCCCAACGTGAGGAGGCCGAGCGCGATGTTGCGGTCGGTCACGTCCTGGTCGTTGAAGCCGACCACGCGGCCAGCGCGGCGCTCTCGGCCGCGCCACCAGATCGGGATGAGGGCCAGCACACCCAGGCCCCAGATTCCACCCGAGATCCACAACATGACGTCGAGCGGGATGGCGGACACGGCGCGGCCTCGTCGGTGAACGCCGCGACCCTCGCGCAATCGACCCCGGCCTGCAACCCGGCTGCAACCACGCTGGAGCACGCCGACGCCATGCTCGACTATCTGCGGAGCGTCTCGGCCGGGTACGGGCACGAACTCGCCCGGGCCATGCTGGCGTCGTCGACCTATTACCTGCGCGAGACCTTCGGGCAGGCCCACGCCCTGGCGGTGACGGCGGACCTCGTCGCGCCGCTGGCGGCCTCGGTGGAAGGCGTGGCTTCGGGATCGCCCTCAGCCGATCTGCCTGCCGTGACGCTGCACTGACGGGCCGCCTTGCCCTCCTGGCCGTACTGTCGGCGCGGCGCTGCTGCTCGCAGTGATCTCTTGTGGGGCCGGTTCTCTCGACGCTCCTTATTCGGTGTCGCTCTTGCGGCGCCTTTCCTCGGCCCACTCCTCCTGCTTCAGGGCGTAGCCGACCAGGTCCTTGTACCGGTCCAATTCGCACTGCAGGCCCTTGGCGCTGGCCCGCAAGGCCTCGACCTCGGCCAAGGCATCGGCCAGCGCTTTCATCGCCAGCCGCCGCTGCCCTTGGAATTTCGCCTGCCGTTCCCTGTTGCTCATCGCCATGGCCACCTCCGTCACTAACGGGACGGTCGGGCCTGAATCAGCAAGGGGCAACGTCGTGTTCCCTGTTCCCCAACGGCTTCGGGGAACGGGGAACAGTGGGGAACATGGTGAGGTCGCCGGACCCCTGATCGCTTGACGGAGAGCACCTTCGCCTGTCTCGTGCTGGAGTTGAGCGTAGGGTGGGGGCGTCCGGTGATTCGTGCTGTCGAGGCGCGGTTCCGTTGATCACGGAACAGCACACAAAGGAGATCCTGAGTCGTGCCTTTCTGCTCGCTATAGCGGGAAGGGCTGGCTTCAACGTACACAAAGGTGAACTTGACTACGGGGTCGACTACATCGTGGCCAGTGTTCGCTACAGTGCAGCTCGCTCCAGATATATTGAGGATGGACCAAACATTCATCTTCAGCTTAAAGCCACCGTCGATTGGGAGATCGATGGAGACCGGATCGTTTACGATCTCGAAGCTAAAACATGGAACGATATGGTTGAGCGAGACGTGACCCGTCCGCTTTACCTCGGTCTTTTGTGTTTGGAGCCAGACATGGACAAGTGGCTGGTTTGTAGCGAGGAACGTATGGTCCTCCAAAACTGTCTTTACTGGTACGACGCGACGGGTCAGGCGCCGACGCCGAACACAACGACCAGGCGCACGCGCATCCCGCGCGCGAACCTGTTGACCTCGGACAGCCTCGTGGCATTGATGGATGCGAACCGGGCCGCCGTCAGGGCACATCGATGATCGAGGATCTGCCCAATCTTCAGCTCATGCGACGATATCTGCGGGCTCAGGGCTGGACGCACCAGGCGTTGAAGCCCGTAGCACGCGCCATCGGCGCGCCGGTGAAAGAGCTCGATCTCTACATCCGGAACGACCCCGACTTCGGGGATCTGGAGCTTGTGCTGCCGAAACATTCGGGGATTGTTGGAACGCCGGAGCGCGTCGAGCAGGCCCTGCGCACGTTGTCCGGCCTGTTGGAGAAACCCATTCCCGAGGTGGTCGACGAGGTGCGTGCCGTCGCTTTCGACAAGATCGACGCGGCCCTCCCGAACCCGTCAGATACCTGGGACACCATCCCCTTGCGGGTGGCCGACACTTTCCTTCGCCAGACCAGAGCCCTGCTCGTGTTCACCGCCGTGTCCGAGTACGAGGCGAGGTCCGCTGACGCGCCGGGGCCGGAGGCAGATCACTACGGGGACCTCTGCCGCTTCGGACATACCTTCCACGGCAGCTTCGGCTTCAGGATCTTGTCGCCAGTTGGACCTCACGAGGAACTGGAACTCGACGTCATCGACAACCCGCCGCCTCCCGAGCGGCAGATCGTGCGACGCTTGCGCGATGGGTTTCGTGCGGTGACCGCAGCCGTCGAGGCCGCTGATCCCGCCGCTCTCGTCGGTCGCGCTCGCCAGGGATTCGGCGCCGACAGCTGCTTCGCGCTGGCGCGGCTGTTGGAACGGGCCGAGGCGCAAACGGTGAAGTTCGACTTCACCTTCTCGCCGGAGTGGCGCCTCCCCGACGGAGAAGCGAAGCACGACGTGTTCGAGATTCCGACCTCGGCCGTCCAGCTGGTCCGCGAGGCGGGGCGCGAGCTTCGGGTCAAGCCACCGGAAGCGTCGATCGAGATCCGCGGGCGTGTCGTCCGCATGAAGTCGGAGTTCGATCCGGCCGACCTGTTCCACCCTGAAGGGCGGGAGATCGGGGTTAGGTGGTCGAGCGACGACTTCGGAGACGTCAACGTGAGGATTCAGCTCACCCCGCAGGACTACGACGCCGCCCTCGAAGCTCACCGACGCGGGCGTGACGTCGTCGTGAAGGGCGTGGTCGAGCCCTGGGGGCGCAGCTACCAGATCAACAAGGTCGAGGCGTTCAGGACGGCGTGAAGCCTCCTTGCGGATCACCTCGCGGTTGCGCCATCCTGCCGGAAACGGAGGGGGAGAGCATGGCCATAGACCTGCACTTCGAGTGCGCCAGCATGTCAATCGAGGGGCACTTCTACCGGATCGCGCTCGACAGTGCCGAGGTTCGGTGCGATTGCGGGGGCTACTCGCTGCGCTGGTGCTCGCACATCGAGGCGACGCTGGTCTACGGTGAGCGCGGCATGGTGCGTCCAGAACACCGAGAACGCGCCGATGCCGTGATGGCCGCCGCGGCCAAGTTCAGCTTCGCCGCCCCACCCGAGTGGAAGGCGGCATGGCGGAAGCTGCTCAGGTGGCGCGGGCTCACGCCGAGCCGTGTGTTCCATCCCTCGACCGTCGGCGAGTCCGGTCGTCCCGTGGTCTGCTTCACCGGCGCCATGCCGCGTCCGCGAAAGGAGCTCGCCGCCGAGGCCGAGAATGCCGGGTGGGAGGTGATCGACGGCCCCCACCGCTTGACGGCCGTGCTGGTAGCCATGGACCCCAACGGCAAGTCGGGCAAGCTGCAGTTCGCCCGCCGGCACGGCATCCCGATCGTGCCGCTCGACCTGTGGCAGGCCGTGATGAGCGACGGGGAGATCCAGGCCAGCTAGGACGAGGTGACCGGCCAGGACAGCAACTCGTCGACCCGAAGTCTCGTAAGGCGCCACGCGTCCGGCAACGTCTCCCGCGTGCCGGCGCCGGCCGCTTTCGGGCCTCGCTGGTAATCCTCGTGCAGGATGGTGTCGCCACGGCCGCCTGACGCCGCCTTGAGGCGTTCCGCTATCTCGGCCGGCCATGCGAGATAGACCCTTGGCAGGGCGTCTTCGGCGACGCCCTTGAACTGCACGAGGCACAGGGCGGTCCGGGGCTTGTGGCGGGCGAGCCAGAGGTCGGCGGCGTCGTGGTACCTGGCGCCACCGATCCTCGAGAGCTGAGACTGCGTCAGGCCCCATGACCCGTCCTGGCTGCCTTTGACCGACACCTTCAGCATGGCCTCGCCGCGGGCGACGATGAGATCGTACTCGGGTTGGTTGGCCCCATACTGCATCGAGACGTCGAGACCGAAGCGGGCGAACTGAGCTGCCGAGATCGCCTCGGCGGCCGTGGCCACGTGCCAGCTGTTCATTGAGGCGCCAATCACTCCAGCGGGGTCACGTAGCTGCAACGCGCGTATGCCCAGGCTATCATGTCCCCGCGGCTCAACTCCTCACTGACGATACCGTCATGCTCGCAGGAGAAAGACAGCCCGTCGCCTTTACCGGCAAGCCAGGCCGCGTACCGGTAGGCGTCGCACTCGTCGCCGGCGCAGGGCTTCCGCGTCGTCGTGCCGTCGGCATGCTTCACGTTCACGACCCACATGCGCGGCTCCGTGGTGGTCAGAAGCCGAACTCGATCGGCTTGAGATCGCCGGGGTGGATCATCACCTGCCCCTGCGCATCGAGCCGGCCGGCGTCGACCTGTTCGGCCGCTTGTGAGACCGTGCGCCCCACCTCCGAACTTTATAACGAGTAGAGCGCCGCGAGTTGGGTCGCTCATGAGATGAGCGTAGCTGACGAGACCTCGGCCGCAAGCCCGAGATGCACTCAGGCTCGCTGGGTATCACTCACTTGTAAAGGGCGGTCTAAAATCAGGCCACTCCTCCGCCACTTCCAGTCGCATTCGTCCGATTGGCTTTGGCTTGTGGTTTTCCACTAGGGCCCTAGATTGCCTGGCGTATCAGGGATGCGGGTACCTCACAGAGGTTGAGCGCAGTGGCCTGGATTTGCTCCGCCGCGTGGCCTGGTTTTAGACCGCCCTACACACTCACTCCTTTCGCACCGTCTTGGTTGCGGTATCGTGGCGCGCCTCGACCAAGGGTCATGTCCATGCGCTGCGCCGCTACCTTGCTTGTAACGCTGGCCCTCGTGACGCCATCGCGCGCGGCCACGTTCAACGTCGGTGGCTTCGCTGGCAGTACGCCTATCATCGACATCCACGGACCGCTGCTCGACGGGGACGATCGCAAGTTCGACCTGTTCGCCGACGCGCTGCCTTGGGCCGTCGTGCGCCTCGACAGCCCAGGCGGCCAACTGTGGGCCGGGTTGAGCATCGGCGAGGCGATTGCCAGGAAGGGCTACGCGACCTTCGTCGCCTCTGGACGCGTCTGCGCTTCCGCCTGCGGCTTCGCATGGCTGGCCGGGCAGCCGCGCATCAAAGCGCAGCTCGCGATGGTCGGCTTCCACGGCGCGTACGCACAGATCGATGGCAGGACGGAACAGACGGGCTCCGGGAATGCCATGGTGGGCGCGTACATGACGAACCTGCACCTCGGCTATCAAGCCGTCGTCTTCGCCACCTCGGCCCGGCCGGATGACATGCTGTGGCTCACCCCAGAGACAGCGAAGGCATCCAGCATTCCGTATGAGACCCGGGATGAAGTCGAGACTACGTTCTGGAGCGAACCGCAGGCGGCATCAGCGATCGCCCCAACTATCCCTCAACCCTACCATCCACCACCGGGGAAGCCGGTGCCGAAGCCACCGAAGAGCCCCGTGATTGTAGACGTCGAGCCTAAGAACAACGCTAGCGTCTTCGACCCCGCGGACATCAGCAAGCTGCTGAACGCCTCGCCTCCACGTCATTGACTCTCAGCCGCGCTGGCGTGCGTGCGGGCCGCCAGGAAGCGGAGGATGGCGAGGTTGGGGGAGAGCTTGGTCATGGCATCGGCCGATGGACGATGCACAGCGCCAGTGTCGCTGCGATGGCGCCGAACAGGGCGAGAGCGACAATATCGGGGGTAGAAATCACGGATTGTCCCCTAGCCCGGCCAGCCAGTCGAGTAGCCTGCCGCCGCGGTCCGGCACCGGAAGATTGTCGTCCACCCAGCCCCGACGCCTGAACGCTTCGATGATGGCCTTCACGTCCTCGTCGGAGGTCCCATTGACGAGCCCCCGCGCATGCTCCAGCGGCACGTCTGATCGCATGATCTGGACCAGCGCATCCGCCCGCATACCGACCTCAAGGGCGCTCATCGTCATTCGCTCGCTCCTGCCTTCCGCAGCCGCACCCCGGCGCCGCCGCAGTTCTCGGGGATGAAATCGACGCCGGCGGCCTCGAGAACGGACCGGATGGCGACACCGTCTGGCTTCCGCATCATTGCCATGCCGTCGACCGCCTCGATCCTGACCACGAGCCCGAGAGCGACCCCCGCGTCCCTGGCGAGATCGGCCTGTTCCATGCCGGCGAGGAGGCGGCCCTCCCGAATCTGACGTCCTGTGAGGATCACAGTTCGACCTTCCGCAGCCGGACACCCGGCCCCTCGCCGTTCGTCTCGATGAAGATGACGCCGGCTTTTTCCAGACAGACGCGCAGGGCAGCGGTGGCGTGGCCTGGCCCCGTGGCGTCTGTCTCGGCTCTCGTGACGGTGTTTCGATGCACGCCTGATCGTTCGGCGAGGTCTCGCACCGTCCAATTCAAGAGCGCGCGTGCGGCCCTAATTTGTGCGCTTGTCACCATCTCAAATCCGGTTTATGGTGCCCTTGTCACCACGAAGGGGACGTTAGCACAAAGGCCGTGCAATGACTACCACACTCCGCTTATTGCCCGCCGCCGCGCGGTCGACCCGCACGGCACCCCGGCCCTCGCTGCTGACGGCAGCCAGCCGTTGCGACTCCGGCGCCGTGATGCGTCTCGCCCACGACCTGGCGCGCGACGACGTCGCCGATGCCGTCCGCCGCGGCCGGGTCCGCCGCTACAAGGTCGCCCTCCGCGACGCCCTCCGGTCGGCGTGGTCGACGGCGCAGACCCAGCGCTGGTGCCACGAGCGCGATGCCAAGTTGGCCGCCCTGCCTACCGCCCATTCTGCCATCCTGGCCGAGCGCACCGCCGCGCTGATGATCGACAGCACCTGCCGCATGGTGGTCGAGCTGTCCGCCATCGATGCCCGCGCCGCTGCCATGGGCCTGCGGCTGTGAGCGCCGCCCAACGCGCCCGCCTCGTCGCCGGCTTGGAGCCGTGGGCGTCAGCCCGGCCGCAGTACCGGCTCAAGCTGCGCTCGAGTCCGATCCCCTTCGACGTGCTGTCGGACGAGGCCCTGCGCGAGTTGCGCGGCCGCATCGCTCACGACGTCCGCCGCGAGCGTCACCGCCGCGCGGCCTGAACCCTTTCGGCGCCGGGTTGGCGCCTGCCTGTGGAGCCCACCCCTATGCCCTTCGACCCCGACATCACCCGCTGCGCCGTGGTCGCAGCCCTGGCCTGCCTCGCCGCGGTGTGGCTGCGCACCTCGCCCTTCTGGGCGCTGAACACCGCCCGTCCCTTCGTCCTCGCCCGCGTGCGACCGGACGGCCCGACCCGCTTCCGCTCCGCCGCCGACTGAACCCTCGCCGCAGCCCGAGGGCGCGGCCCGACCAACATTCCCATCACCGCTGGAGATCGACAACATGCCCATGACGCGTGAACGACCCCGCACGCCCGCTTTCCTGCCGCCGGCGCCGCTGCCGAGCCTGTCCGACGCCCTGGCGCGCCGGGCCGCGATCTTTGGGCCCGTCGAGGTCGACGAGGCTGCTGCAGTCCCGCGCAGCGTCCTGGCGCGCATGGGGATCGCACTGCGCCAGGCGGCGGACCTGTTCGACCCCGCCCGGGCATCTGCGTGAGTGCGCCCCTGTCCCCTCAGCCGTCAGTGCCCCTTAAAAGGTGCGGACGTCCGCGCTCAACCCCACTCGTGCGGCTGCGATCGCACGCACGCGGAT
>NZ_QYBB01000045.1 GCF_004137685.1 Lichenibacterium minor
TGCCATCCGCCTCACGCTGCGAGGCCAGCCAATCGCCGTGCCGGCCTGAACGGCAGCACGACCTCGTGAGCAATTACATGGAGACAGAGGCGAGAACACTCAGTATCACACTATTGCGGACGGTATCAGTGCTGGTCGGAGATGGACATTGTCGAGACAGTCTGAATGCGTAAATGATGCGCGGTATGCAGAAAAACCAAGATGACGCGAGCCAAACCACCAAGGGTGAGCCCGCCACCGGGTAGAATAGAAAGGTGACGGCCGTCACAGCGACGAGATAGCCGCTGAGGGCTCGTCCTACATTTTGCTCCGCTGCGAAAACTTGCTGTCCCAGAAGCGTTTCAAGGGGACCGTCAGGATCTTTGCGTGGGAGCTGAAGCGATAGCTGGGCCAAAGCGGATCCTGACTTTTTCATGTGTGAGCGCACCGTACCTTCGCGACCATGGTTTGCCTTGCCATGGTTAACGGTAAATTATGAAATCCTGAATCGCATGAGGAATTGTGTAATGGAGCGACCAGTTGCCGATCAACTCGTTTGTCGGAGGGAGGCTGCTTGAGAGCACCTACCAGACAAAAATGGTGAGTCGACCTGAGCCGCACCCTGCTTCTAGGCCGCCAAAAGCGTGATCGCAAAAACACCCTCGTCGGCCAACCTGACATCGACAGGGCTATCGCGACAGCCGGAAGGATCGGCCGTGGCTATGATCCGAACCCCTCCCTAAGACTGGAGCAGTTCCGACGAAACTGCCCACCACTACGCTTGCTTCGGTTGACGATAACGTCACGCAACCTTGAGCTGATTCGCTTTCCCCAGGCGCACCTTGATATCGCTCGCCGGCATGGGCTTCGCCATGAAGTAGCCCTGTCCCTCATCGCAGCCAAAAGCGACGAGAAGGTCATATACCTCCTGGGTTTCGATCCCCTCGGCGACGACGCGGTAACCGAGGTCTCGGGCCATAGCGACCATGCTGCGCACCAGCTTGGCGCTCCTTTCAGAGGTGGCGAGATCGGTGACGAACGAGCGATCGACCTTCAGCACCGAGACGGGCAGGTGCTGGATGTAGGAAGCGTTGCTGTAGCCCGTGCCGAAGTCGTCGATGGCGATGGCGATCCCGGCCTCGTGCAGCACTTCGAGTTGTGAGGTGAGGCTGGCCTGATCGCGGGCCGTCGCGCTTTCGGTGAATTCAAGCTCGAGGTGACGAGTGTCGAGGTGCGCTTCACGCACGGCCCGGAGCAGCCGTTCCGCGAAGTCGCTCTCATCAAGGTTGCGAGCTGAAACGTTGACAGAGACGCAGAGATCAAGTCCGGATCGAGTCCAGGCGAGCGTCTGCCTGATCGCAGCGGCGAAGACCCATTCGGTCATGGGACGCACAAGGGCAGTCTGCTCGACGAGCGGGACGAACTCGCCCGGTGGCACGTTGCCGAGCGTCGGATGGCACCAGCGTAAAAGGGCCTCGACGCCCAAAACTCGTCCCGTGGCGAGCTCGATTCGGGGCTGGTATACGAGTTGGAGTTGGTCATCGGCGGCGAGAGCCGCGCTGAAGTCGTTGACCAGGGCGAAGCTGCGCGCCATGCGCTGGTCGTGCACCGGGTCGTAGCTGGCGATCCGGCCATCGGCCTCGCGGGCATCGTCGCCGGCGTTTAGCAGACGTCGCAGCACGTCCTCGGCAGCTGCTTCGCCCGTCACGAAGTCATAGCAGCCCACGACGAGATCGAAGTTGACCGGAACGCCCCCACATGGGATGGGCTCGGCCAGGGTCAGCATGACCTGTCTGGCGATGGTCGTCGCTCGCGGGGTCTCGACATCCCCCAGAACTACGCAGCGCATCTGCCCCACATGGTAGAGACGAGCACTGTTGCCCACTCCGCGCTGGATAGCTTGCATGGCCCGCTTCGCCACCGTGTCGGCGTGGCTCGTGCCGAGCACCCGCGTTGCGTGAGCGATCGCCGATGCCGTCATGATCTCGACGAGGACGGCAGCAGCGTTCCGCCTCGGATGCTGAGTGGCCTGCTGCTCGAGATCTTCGAACAGCTGGTGCTGGTTGGGATAGCCGGTAGTCGCATCGACGCGGCCGATCATGTTCTGGATCTCGATCTGCGCCATCACCATGCCGGCGAGGTCCTGCAGGGTTCTCCGCTCGTCGGCCCCGATCTGGCGTGGCTTGTCGTCGATGACGGTCATGGCCCCGAGCCCGAAGCCGGCACGGGTGACAAGGGGAGCGCCGGCATAGAACCGGATGCCGGCTTTGGCGAGCGGGCTGGTGCGGAATCGCTCGTCTTCCAGCAGGTCTGGGACGACGAAGACACCCGAGCCCTGAATGGCGTAGGAGCAGGGTGCCTGCTCGCGGGGGATCTCCTGAAGATCGACCCCGACCCTGGATTTGAACCACTGGCGATCGTGGTCGGTCAGCGAGATGGCGGACACGGGCGCACCCAGGAGACGGCTCGCCATGCGGGTGAGGCGGTCGAAGCTCTCGCTCGGGGAGGTGTCCAGGATCTTGAGGTCACGGAGCGCGTTGAGGCGAGCCGCCTCGTTCTGGTTGATGAACTGCTCTGTCGTCACTGCGTCACCTGTCGTGCGTGGCTGAGTGCTGCCAGCGCTCTACGACGCCGACGCTTAATGGTCGGACAAGTCAGGGCTGCGTCACGATGCGTCACACGAAATGCGGTTAAGACCGCCTCAGTGCAATCATCCTTTTTTCCTTGAAGCAGCATTCTGAAGTTGAATTTCAAAGAAGGATTTTCGATGTAGCCGCAAATAATGAGGTATTTTGGACCAAACTGTTCGTTAACGAACTATGTTTAGAGCGTGATCACGTTTCGAACGACGCTTAGGCGTGTTGTGATTTGTATGATGTCTCCATCCTACGACGGATTGAATTATCATATGATGGCGTTTCATGGATGACGACATGATCGGCAAGTTTCTATCCTCAGCTGCGAATGCCAAGGGTATCATCGCGGCGTTGAGCCGATCGGTGGCCATTATCGAGTTCGAGCCAAGTGGAAAGATCATCACGGCTAATGAAAACTTCTGCCGTGCGATGGGCTACGAGGTTTCTGAGATACGGGGCCAACACCACCAGATCTTCGTCGATTCAGCTTATGCGAAAAGTACGGACTACCGCGACTTCTGGGACCAGCTAGGGCGGGGTCAGCCTGACGCGCGAGAATACAAGCGTCTCGGCAAAGGCGGGAGGTCGGTTTGGATCCAGGCTTCCTACAACCCCGTCTGCAACGCCCGGGGCGCCGTGGTCAAGGTGATCAAGGTCGCGACTGACATCACCGCCGAGAAGCTCAAGGCGGCGGAAGCCAAGGCCAAGCTCGACGCGATCGAGCGCGTCCAGGCCGTCATCGAGTTCACCGTCGATGGCGAAGTCATCACCGCCAACGAGAACTTCCTCAACACCTTGGGCTACGGCCTTGATGAGATTCAGGGACGGCACCACCGCCACTTCGTCGACCCGGTCGAGGCGTCGTCTACAGACTATGGTGCGTTCTGGGACAAGCTCCGCGGTGGCCAGTTCGTCGCTGGTGAGTTCAAGCGCTTCGGCAAGGGCGGGAAAGAGATCTGGATCCAGGCTTCCTACAATCCGGTCTATGACGCGAACGGACGCGTGATCAAAGTCGTCAAGTTCGCCACCGACGTCAGTGGTAGGGTGCAGGCCGTGACGGTGCTCGCCGGCGGGTTGTCGCGGCTCGCCAACGGCGATCTCGGCCACAGGATCGAAGACATCGTCGCCCCGGCCTTTGAGTCTCTGAGGGCGGATTTCAATGCGGCGGTCGACCGCATGCGCGAGAACCTGCTCGAGGTCAGCGCCCGCTCGGAGGCGATCCGGTCCGGCACGCAGGAGATTTCCACGGCCTCCGACGACCTGTCGCGCCGCACCGAACAGCAGGCGGCGTCGCTGGAGGAGACCGCCGCGGCCCTCGACGAGATCACCGCGACGGTCCGCAAAACCGCGGTAGGCTCCAAGCACACCCGCACCGTGGTAGGCGCCGCCAGGGGGAGCGCAGAAGCTTCCGGGCAGGTTGTGCGTCAAGCTGTTGAGGCCATGCAGGGCATTAAAACGTCCTCGCGCGAGATCGGCCACATCATCGGCGCCATCGACGAGATCGCCTTTCAGACCAACCTCCTCGCCTTGAACGCCGGCGTCGAGGCGGCGCGGGCCGGCGAGGCGGGCCGGGGCTTCGCGGTCGTGGCGTCGGAAGTGCGGGCTCTGGCGCAACGCTCGGCCGATGCCGCCAAGGAGATCAAGGGGCTGGTGTCGAAGTCCGGCCGCCAGGTCGAGCAGGGCGTCACCCTGGTGGGACAAGCCGGAGAGGCGCTCACGCATATTGCCGCTCAGGTGTCCGAAATGGACATCATCGTGGGCGAGATCGCGTCCTCGGCACAGGAACAGGCGACGGCGCTCGACGAGGTCAATGCGGCGGTCAACCAGATGGATCAGGTCACGCAGCAGAACGCCGCCATGGTGGAGCAGGCCACCGCGGCGACTCAGTCGCTGATGGTCGAAACATCGGAGCTGGCCCAACTCGTCGGCCGGTTCCGCTTCGACGGAGCGGTTGCTCAGAAGGCAGCTGTCGGCGTCGTCGTCCCGATCGCCCGTGAGCGTGTCGTCCCCAGGGCCGTGCCGGCCGCACGTCCCGTGGTCCGTGGAAGAGCTCTACGCAAGCCGGCCCCGATAGCGGCCGCGCAGAATGACTGGGAGGAGTTCTGATCCGAGCTATCGTAACCAATCCTCCATGCAGGCGCTCCAAGATGGGGCTCGTCATCCCACGGTCTGAGGAAAGCACGGTGTCCGTGGCAGCGCATGATTTCTGAGTGGGGTTTTCTGCCGTGAAGTCTCTCCTGGGCAGGCGAACGATTGGCGGGAAAGTGGCGCTGGCCTTCATGATGACGGGTCTGGTGACCGCACTCGTCGCGCTCGGCAGTGTGTGGGAAACCAGACGCTCGGGCGAGATTGCCCTGAAGGCCTACACGGAGACTGTGACGGCGATCTCCTTCGCTCGCGCGGTGGCGAGTGACTTCGGCGGTATGCGGGTCGAAGCTGAACACGGTCTGCATGCCGCCCCCGCCGTCCAAGAGCGTACGGCCAAGCTTGTGGACGCCCTTCACGCCTCGTTCTTGCGCGACCTCGGCACTGCGTCGGCGAGTTCCGACAATCAGGAGGTCGCCGCTACGGCGGGCGAACTTCGCATCGTTGAAGCCGCGTGGAACAAAGCCATGCGGGACACCCGAACCGGGGTCGACGCTTCCGAAGCCATGGAAAAAACGGCGCACGAAGTCGAGAAGGGGATCGATACCCTGTCGTATCTCGTGGCGAGGAAGGCCAGCGTCAACCGTGACGACGCCCTCGCGATGGTCCAGTCCGGCATGACCTTCGCCATTTCCTCCTCTGCGGCCGCCCTCGTCGTCTGTGCCGTAACATCCCTGCTGATCGGCAGGAGCCTGACCGGGCCGCTGAAAACCAACGTCCTTTTCGCCAGAAAGGTGGCCGGCGGCGTCCATGACGCTGAGCCACCTCGTCCCTCGAACGATGAGTTCGGCGACCTCACTCGGTCGGTGACGACGATGCGCGACAAGCTCGTTGCTGCCCTCCGGTACCAGCAGGATCTCGGTAAGCTTTCTCAGGAACGGATCGGATTAGCGCTCGAGGGAGCTGCCGAAGGCGTTCTCGTCGTGGCAGGCGATGGTGTGGTGCAAGTCGCCAACGGGTCGTTGTTGGGACTCCTCGGTGTGGCGCCCGGAAGTTTCACAGTCGGATCGACGCTGCCTCTTCTCGAAGCGGCGGTCCAAGCTGCCGGCGGGGCTGGATTGACGGTCCTCTCTGACGCTTCAGCCGAGGGCGAGGACGACTTCGAGCGTCAACTGGACGCCGGAAGGTGTGTGCGGGTTAGCCGGCGACGCACCGCCGAGGGATCGCTGGTTGCCGTCCTGGCCGATGTGTCGGAGGAGAGACGTCAGCGGGACGCGCTCGCGGCGGCCAAGCATGACCTCGACGGAGCTCTGGCCAGCATGTCCCAAGGCCTCGCCGTGTTCGGACCGGACGGCGCGCTTCGCTTGTCCAACGAACGTTTTCGCGCACTCACAGGCACGATCGGATCTGACCTCGCGCCGACGACCCTGCATGGTGACCTGGCGATGATTGCGGCGCGCTTCCGCGGCGCGGACGAGCGAGGGGCGGCGCGCTTCGCCGCTATCGAAGCGGCTTGGGCGCGGAAGCGGGGCGCGACCAAGCGGATCGTGGCCGGTGAGGGGTTCGCCATGTCGGTTGCGCAGGTGCGCATGCCGGATGACGGCTTTCTCATCACGATCGAGGACGTGACGCAGCAGAAGGTGGCGGAAGATCGTGTGCGGTTCCTGGCGGACCACGACGGCTTGACCGGTCTTCCGAACCGCCAGGTGATGAGAGCCAAACTGGATGAGGCCTTGACTGCCGCTCGGCGCGGCCGAGGGTTCGCCTATCACGCGTTGGACCTCGATCGTTTCAAGACCATCAACGACACCATGGGGCATGCTGCCGGCGATGACTTGCTGATTCAGGTCGCCAAGCGCTTGCGGTCATGCGTGGAGATCGGTGATATGATTGCTCGGCTCGGAGGCGACGAGTTCGCCATTCTGCAGCTCTGTGCGGAGCCCGACAACGAGGCGGTCGTTTCCCTGGCCACGCGTGTGATCGCGACGCTTGAAGCGCCTTATGTCGTGATGGGTCGGGAGGTGACCGTCGGCGCTAGCATCGGTATCGCCTGCATTCCTGTGAACGGATCGACCGCACACGAGATCGCGACGGCCGCGGATCAGGCGTTGTACAAGTCTAAGGAGGATGGACGAGGAAGGCACACGTTCTTCGTGCAGGAGATCGATGAACGGGTCCGAAGACGTCGCGATATCGAAACCGAGCTACGGTCAGCGCTCGCATTGAGGCAAATCGAGCTGCACTACCAACCCCTACTCGACGCCGCGTCGATGAGGATCGGTGGCTTTGAGGCGCTGATGCGCTGGCGACACCCTCGTCTCGGCATGGTGTCGCCAGCGGAGTTCATTCCCATCGCGGAAGAGAGCGGCATTATCAGGGATCTGGGGGCATGGGCGATGCGGGAAGCTTGCCGAGAGGCCGCGGCCTGGACGGACGAGGCCTACGTGGCCGTCAATGTGTCGGCGGTTCAGCTGTCCGACCCGCAATTCCGATCCCTGGTCGTCGAGGCTTTGGCGAAGGCCGGGCTGCCGTCCAAACGCCTCGAGTTGGAGATCACAGAAAGCAGCCTTGTCGAGGAGGCCTCCAAGACGACGTCCATCATGCGCGACATCGGGGCTACGGGCGTAGGATTCGCGCTCGACGACTTCGGTACAGGCTGGTCGTCGCTGTCGATGCTCCATGCGTTTCCCTTCACGCGCATCAAAGTCGACAGATCTTTTGTGAATGACCTCGACGCGGGCCGCGGGGCCGAGCAGATCGTCAGGGCGGTGATGCTCCTCGCGAAGGCGTTTTCGATGAAGGTGACGGCTGAAGGGGTCGAGACGCGACGCCAGCTCGCCTTTCTCGAAGAAGTAGGGGTGGACGTGATCCAGGGATGGTTGGTCGGGCGTCCCGTGACGGCCCGCGAGGTTCCTGCGATCCTCGCGCTTCACAACAAAGCCTTGGCAGCCGTGGCGTGAAGAGTTCGCGATGCGCTTGCTTCACGCTCTAGCCGGCGCTCCCGCCTTATCGGTGTTGCTGGCTGCGAGTGTAACGGCCTGGGGCGGCCGTGGTCCGGCCGTCGATACTGAGGCTGTGATGGTGGGGATGGACGTTAGTCATGCGAGGTCATCGCTGATGAGGACGGCGCCAGTTGGGACACCGGTCGACGTCGCCTTCTCTCGGCTGCGTGAGCGCGGCTTGTCGTGCTCGATCTCGGAGCCACCACTTGCCAACCTCACGTGGCGTGTCATCGAATGTTCGACGGTCCCCTCGCCCGTGGGAGCAACGTTGCAGATCGACGTAGCAGGGCGGAATGGCATTGTAGCAGACATTGGGGCAGAAGATCCATCATGTATGTCTCGCGCCGATTCCACCGAGCCCAATCCCGGAATTGTCGACTGCGATATATCCAGCACACGACTCCTTGCTCTCGAAGCACGGCGGAGAGCGAAATCCACCGCTTACCTTGCCGACGCGCTGAATTCCTTTTCGGTCGCGTCGAAACGTGAGCAGATTACTGCAGAGCGGAAGCCGCCTCTGGATCCAGTGCGGGGGCTCCCCAAGCAGGAACTCTTGTCCTCTTCGAAGCTGAGGAGCCCTACATCGGTAAAGGAGCGCCTTCCGCTTCGATCAAACGACAAGCACATTCGATGAGTGTCCTGTTTGATCTGTGCGCATTCGACAGTCAGTCGGCACCTCGATTACACCAACCAACGCATGAAACTTCGATCATTCACTAGGGGGTTCCGTAGCTTCAGCGCTGCTCTTTCCAAAATATCTCTAAATATATTGCAAAATATCGAGGACTGATGCTTAGCTGATGCTTCTGGTTGTTGCCCCAATAAATAAATACTCCTCCTATTACGCGCCGAGTATTCGTTTCGACTTTGGCTTCTTCAAGTCTTATTGCGGAGGGCGTAGGCGCAGGTATTCGGCAGCCTGAAGGGGAGTTTCCATCGATTCGTGCCGCGGTGATACTCGGAAGTGTTGTTCGCCTCTGATCGAGCGGCGGACATCGCCCGCAGCACCTGCTCGGGCAAGAGCGAGGAGGCCGATCTCCGAACGCAACTTGCCGAAGCGCCCGTCGATCGATGCCAGGACCTCGTTCACGGAAGTCCGGATCGTTCGCAGGGGATGATTCGAGCGGACCAGCTGCTCAAGGTCCACGTAGGAAAGCAGCGACCCGCTTCGGCTGTCCTGTCCGCACACCCGACATTCCTTCGTTGACCAGGGCCGAGGGAAGCACGAACTGGCCAACCCTCGAGACGTTTTTTAGGTGGCCCGCTGGCGCTGATCGTCTTCGAAACTTCGTCGTGTGGCTGGTCTTTTGCTTTCCTCTGGTGAAATTTTTTACGAAAAATTTACCACTTTCGTTCAGTTTTCATTAAGAGCTGAGAGGGGGAATCATGGGCACGATTGAGGTTGCATCTGCGCGGTCGAACAACCAAACGGATGTGTTGGATCTTGCGGAATACTCCAACGTGGAGGGGTTCATGCATAAAATCTTCTACAAAGACAAGTCGAGCGATCCGCGCTTGGCAAGCACATTTGCAACACTTTTGGAAATCGACGAAACGACTAATCTCATCGAATCGGCATCGCAAGCAATAGGCGCTTTGTCGTCTAGATGCGAAATCCTCGAAGCTGAGTTAATTCAGGAGAAATCCGATCGTTCAGAGCAGGAGTCGCATATCGAAGGGTTGAGAAAAATGGTTCTCGAATTCAGAGCAAAACATTCGGCGATGGAGGCTGACACCAAAGCATTGACGCATCGCTGTCAGGCCGCTGAAGGGCGTGTAGCTGAACTGGAGCAGTCGCAGAAAGTCGCAACCCTACGAGCAACTAAGGCCGAAAATTTGTCTAACAAACTTCAGCAGCAGGTCGAGGCAGCCTTTGGGCGCGGCTCCCCTATACGCTCGGTCATGGAGTCGGTAAAGCTACAGCAGGCGGCAGAGTAGTACAATAGCGCCACCATCATGAGCTCTGGTGGTTAAACGAATCGAACTTGACATAATGGGAGTTGCTCATGTTGTCTCGACAGCCTTCTCTAGAGCGACGCGACGAACATTCGTCTGATGCCACGATGTATGATCGCAGTACCAAGGCGCCTTTGCCGCACGAAAACCGGAATCTATTTGTACTTAACGGCGCACGATCTACTCCGATAGTTGGAGAGCTACCGAAAGCTACTCCTACTATAAGTACGTCGCAGGATTCACACGAAAGTAGTCAGAGTTCGATAATCAAGCATGAGCAGAACAAAGCATTTCGCCTCCTTGAAGATGTAAAAAGCTTCATTCCTCTCGTCCTTCGTGAAAATGAGCTTCTCAAACAGAATCTCATTGTCCTTAAGGCGCAGGCCGAAGGCCAAATCGAAGCTGCTGAGGCGAGAACGCAGGAATGGAAATATGCAGCTGACGCTTTGAAAGGACAGATCGACATATTGGAGTCGACAGTTTTGGATTTGCGGGTCAAGCTTCAAAGGGCAGAGTCCATTCTGATCGTGGAAAAGGAGCTTTCGTCAAAAGCTGGACAGGAAGCGGCTGAAGCCGAGTGTCTTGCGAAGCTGTTCGAAGACACTGTCATTCAGTCGTTTGGAATCGGCACTATGTTTCAAGACGCTCTAGCGAGGATCGAAGCGACCTGAATTTAGGTATATATTTTTAGAGCTGTTGCCTTCAGGTTGAGGCAGTGGGGGTGCGATTACTGACACCGTAGTTCTGTGACAGCTAGATCATTGAAGGGCACCATGGTCCGACATAATCAACCGGATCTCGTATCACATGCAGGTGATCTGGCTTTTGATGCAGGGCCATAGTGCGGGAGCGACGTTCAAGGTGACGGCCCTCGAGACACATTGGATTGAGCAGTTGCTTGAGCGAAAAACGCGTCCGGGCCCGACACTCTGGCCAACGGGAGCCGGCACGAGGGCTTTAAGCATAGCCTTCCGACAGGGGAGGTGGTGAAAGTGGAGCGGATGCGGTTGACCAGCCTAACGTCTGCTTCCTGGCGCGCCGCAACTCGCCTTCAATGTCGTGCTTGGGTCGCTTCCAGCCGGAACCGGTCGGACGGCGAGACAGCGTGGACAGCGGCCCGGCCGCTTCGGAGGCGGCTCATGGCTAAAGCGGACGAGAAAGCCCAAATATGGTCGGGAGAGCCTTATTTTTGAGCCCCGGGTCGCGGCTTCGAACAGGGCCGCGGTGTCAGGTATGAGAGGAAGGCCGAGTACCTCCGTGGTCGCTCACAGGGCTGCAATGGAGATCTGATGCGACGCGTGCCTGCCATCACTCTCGCGATCCTCGCGCTTTCCCCCGTTCGCGCCGTCGCGCAATCCATCAACTACACGGATGCCGAGCAGCTGTTCGGCGAGCCGGTGACCTCGACCGCCACCGGCAAGCCCCAGCGGGTGAGCGACGTGCCCGTCGACATGGACATCGTTACCGCGGAGCAGATCCGCCGCACGGGCGCCGACAACATCCCGGACGTGCTGCGCACTGGCCCCGGCGTGGATGTGCGCCGTTACGGCCAGCTCGACGCAAACCGTCGGCATCCGGGGCTACAACACGGCTCTGAACCCGCGCATCCTCGTCCTGCTCGACTGCCGGCAGGTCTACGAAGACGACTACGGCTACGTGCCCTGGTCGCTGATCCCCGTGGCGATGCGCGACATCCGACAGATCGAGATTATCAAGGGGCCGAGCGCCGCCGTGTACGGTTTCAACGCCGTCTCGGGTGTGATCAACATCGTCACCTTCGACCCACTGCGCGACAAGGTGAACGGGGCCACGGCGGAGGGCGGCAACCAGCGGCGTAGCTACGGCGAGGTTCGGTAACCGCGCAGGTGCCCGGGGTCGCCGGTGTACGGCTGTCCGCGGAGGGCTTCCGGAGCGACGAGTTCGCGGGCGTGCCGTCGAACAGAATCCCACGGCCGGAGCGCGGCTCCGCCGCCGCCGACGCGCGCTTCCAGCTGGCGCCAGGCGTCGAGTGGAACCTGTCCGGCTCTGCCGGCAAGGTCCGCAGCAACTACTACGTCGACACTGGCGCCTACGCGCCGCTGGACGACGAGGCCTACAGCCTCCGCAGCCGCGTCGCCGCGGAAACCAGCCTCGGGTTGGTCCAGCTCGACGTCTACCGCAACCAGAACACCATCCTCGAGCAGTTCCTCCTGCCCATCAATTGGCTGGAGCGCGTCACCGTTGTGCAGGCGAGCGACGTGTTCAAGCTCGGCACCGCTCACACCTTCCGGCTCGGGGCGGAATACAGGGAGAACGCCATCACCTCGGCGGGCGCGTTCAGCGGCACGCTGGGCGACCGAATCGCCGCCGCCTCGGCCATGTGGGAATGGCAGCTGGCCCCCCGGCTGACCCTCACCGACGCCGTGCAGGTGGACGCCCTGTTGCTGTTCCACCAGGGGCCGCAGTTCAACGTGCCCGGCATGGGCGCGCTCTAGCGCGGCGTCAGCCTCGTCGAGCCGAGCTTCAACAGCGGCATCGTCTGGAAGGCGACCGAATCCGACACGGTGCGGCTGACGGCCGCTCGCGCCGTCCAGCTCCCGAGCCTCATCGATTTCGGCGCCCGGGCGGACTACGGCGCGGCCATCGTGGTCGGCAACCCCGGCCTCCTTCCCTCCGCTGTCACCAACTTCGAGGTCGACTACGACAGGAATCTTGCAGCCCTGCCGGCGATCCTGCGCTTGGCGCTGTTCGCGCAGAGCCAGGTCAATTCAATCGGCTCCCCCTTCGGCTTCGGGCTGCGCCTGCTGCCGTCGGGGCAGGCCGTCCTTGCGGCATAGAACTTCGGCGGCAGCCGGGAACTGAGCGGCGAGGTCGCCCTACACGGCACGACGGGCTTCGGGCTGCGGTGGAACGCCGGCTAAGCCCTCGCGGCTGCGGGGCGTGGTGCGTGACGACGACCGTTGGCCCGTCGTGCGGCCGGGCCAACTCCGTCTCCAGCCAAGTGCAGGACGCGTGGTGGCGCGCCAGCAGGTCGGTCGGCCTGACATAGTGGTGGCGCCCGCTGCGCCGGCGACGGATGCGCCGATAGTCGAGCATGCCGCGCCCGACGACGCGGGCCGGGTCCATCGTCGTCAGCCGTGCGGTCAGCCTGAGGTCGGACCAGAGCGTGGCGCCCAGGAAGCGCACGCCTCCGATGACGGCGTCGTCGTCCTCTAGAAGCGTGATGCCGTGGCGCGCCGCCAGCTCGCGGCCGCGCAGCATCTGGACGTCGAGCGTGTAGCGGTCGACGGCGTCGGGACCGCACCAGGCGTCGTGGTTGCCGGCGACGTAGACCACCGGCACGCTCGGCAGGCGCACGTGCAGCCAGTCGAGGGCTGCGGTCAGCGGCGAGGACAGGTCGCCTGAGACGACCACGGCGTCGAACGAGGCCGGGGCGCGCGGGAGCGGGTCGGGGGCGTTCCCCCTCGCATCGAGATGGAGGTCGGAGAAGGTCCAGAGACGCATGACGGAAGCCTAGGCGTACGTCCGCCCGCGATGGCCGGGTCGGAGCGATGACACGGAAAGTCGGCGGCCACGTCGGGAACGAGGGCCAGCCGGTATGGACGCATACGGCTACAAGCCGCGTCAGGCAGCGTCCTTCTCCACCTCGTTTCGCGCGAACGTCGTCATGGCATCGTGAGAGATGTCCGCAGCGCGTTCCGAATCAAGCATACTTCGGACGGGCAATGGGTCTAGGGTTAATAGCCTTGGACATCACGACTATATCAGGACAACCCGGACGATGTGGCCCACGGGGGCCCCGACACGTCCAGTCGGAAAGGTTGGGGTCGCATGCCGGTGCGGGTGTTCATATCTTATTCCCACAAGGACGCCGCCTTCAGGCATAAGCTTGAGGTCCATCTCGCCGTGCTCAAGCGTGACGGCATCATCGAGACCTTTTTCGACGGCGACATCGACCCGGGGCAAGGCCTCAATGACTCAATCAAGCGCGAACTGCGCGATGCCGAGGTCTTCGTCGCCCTTGCCAGCCCAGAGTACCTCCATTCGAGCTACTGCTTTGTGAAGGAATATCAGTACGCCCTACGCCGGGCCGCTCGGAAGACCATGCACGTCGTCGTCGCCGTCATCCGGCCCTGCGGCTGGAAGCACACCCGCATGGGGCACTACAAGGCGTTGCCCGAAGACGGCAAGGAGGTGACGACATGGGGGAACCGTGACTCGGCGTTCGAGGACATCGTCAACGGCGTACGGCGAGTCGTGAAGCTGGCCGAGGCCAGTCAGCGCGAGCGCGTGTCGTCTGCGGCGAAGGCGCGAACGGCATCGAAAGCCTTGCCCACAAGGGTAGGTGCCGCCAAGGTGGTCAAGCCGGTTAGTCCGCCGAAGGCGAAGAAGCCCGACCTGAAACCTGCGGCGAAGGCTGTCCCAAAGAAGAGGGCTCAACCGACTGGCGCCAAGGTCACGAGGAGCCCAGCTACGGCATCAAGGGACATCCGTAGACGGAAGTCCCCCGCCTGAACGTTGCCCATCCAGACCCCGAGGACCAGTGGTTCGACCGGAAAGTTGACTGGCGATCAACGACGCGGTCGGCATTGCTCCTGTTCATGGGATCGTCTGTTCAACCGTCAGGCTCATGGGAGTGCCTCACAGCGCGGGAGGCTTCGATGGACCCCATGGCACGCACCTACGGGAAATCGACTACAGCGAGTTCGAGGAGTTCCGCGACGATATTACGGCTGCGGAGTTCCTCGAAGTCGACGCGCGGCTGAACGCGCGCTGGGTTCCGTCGAACGACAACTGGAGCGCTGACGCCGTCGATCCTGCTAATTGGGGCGTCATTCGCGACCACTGGTCAGGAGACCTCCGGGAATGGTGCGGCCAGGTCGACGAGTTCCATCCCGTGCGCCTCAGGCTGGTTTCAAAGGAATAGTCGGGGCCTGCACTTTGCGCTTGCCGCCCTGACCTGACCGAGTTCAAGGGTGGCACCCGGGAGCGCTTGTAACAGCGACCCTGCAGCAGGTGCGGACGTGGTCCAACTTCGGGGCGCCTTACTCCGATGAGCGGAACCGAACCCATTGCGAAGCTGGGCGCCCTCGGTAGCCACCCGGCCACACACGGGGGTATGTAGATCGGCGAGGTGTTGGTAGGCGGATGTACCATGGCGACGAAGGGTGAGCGCGCCGTGCTGCGCGGCGGCGGGGTCATGGGGGACCGCATCCGCGCCTTCGATTGGACGACGACGCCCCTGGGACCGGTGCAGTCCTGGCCATCGCCGTTGCGGACGCTGGTCAGGGTCTCGCTGGCCGCGAAGCAGCCCATGCTGGTCGTCTGGGGGCCGGACCTGACGATGCTGTACAACGACAGCTACGTCGAGCTGCTCGGCAGCAAGCACCCCGACGCGCTCGGGGCCCCGTTCATGCGGGTCTGGGGGGAGATCCGTGAGGACCTTCAGCCCTTGGTGGACCAGGTGCTCGCCGGCGAGCCGGTCCACATGGACGACATCTCGCTCATGGTGGACCGCGAGGGCCGGAGTCCGGAGGCGCACTTCGCCTTCTCCTACACCCCGGTCTACGACGACGACGGCGAGGTCCGCGGCTTCTTCTGCCCGTGCGCCGAGACGACCGAACAGGTGCTGGCCGAACGCCGCCAGGGGTTCCGCCTGGCGCTGGAGGAAGGCTTGCGGAGCCTGGACGACCCCGAGGCTATCGTCGGCGCCGCCGTGGACGCCCTGGGGAGGCATCTCGGGGTCAACCGCGTCGGCTACGGCGAGGTGCAGCCGGACGGGACCAGCGTGGTCCTGGCGACCGGGTACACCGATGGTGTGGCCCCTGTCGCCGGGACGTTCCCGCTACGCGACTTCGGCAAGGCCTCGGTGTCCCGCCAACGCGGGGGCGACACCAGTCATTGCGACGACGTGCTGGCCGACCCCGCCTTCGACGCCGTGCCCTGGACGGCCATCGACACCCGCGCCTTCGTGTCCGTGCCCATGCTGCGCGACGGCGACCTGGCGGCGAGCCTGTTCGTCAACCAGCGCGAGCCTCGACGCTGGACTGCCGACGACGTGGCGTTGATCGAGGGCGTCGCCGCGCGGGTGTGGGACGCCGTCGAGCGGGCTCGCGCCGAGCGAGCCCTGCGCGACAGCGAGGCCCACCTCACCGGCATCTTCCAGCAGACAGGCGCGGGCTTCGCGGAGCTGGACGCAGACGGGCGGTTCCTGTCCGTCAACCACCGCTTCTGCGCCATGGCGGGGCGCCGGCCCGAGGAGCTGCTGCGCTTGCGCATGCGCGATATCACCTTCCCGGACGACCGCGCAGTGAGCGAGGCGGCCCTCCGGCAGGCCGCCGCCGCGGGCGAGCCGGCAACGGTGGAGAAACGCCTGCTCAGGCCGGACGACACGACGCTGTGGGTTGCCAACACCAAGAGCGCCATCCCGGCGGTGGCGGGGCGGCGCACAGTGCTCGTCGTTGCCATCGACATCGAGGAGCGCAAGGCGGCCGAGCGCGAGCTGGGCGATGCGAAGGTCGCGGCTGAGGAGGCGAACGTCGCAAAATCAACCTTCATCGCCAACATGAGCCACGAGTTGCGCACGCCGTTGTCCGCCATCATCGGCTACAGCGAGATGATGCTGGAGGAGGTCGAGGACGGCGCCGATGCGGCCGACCTCGCCGGCGACATGCGCAAGATCGAGGGCAACGCCCGCCACCTGCTCGGCCTCATCAACGACGTGCTTGACCTCAGCAAGGTCGAGAGCGGCAAGATGGAAGTCTACGCCGAGGAGTTCGACGTGGTGACCGCCGTGCGGGAGGTGGCCGACACCGTGCAGACCCTGGTCGGCAAGAAGGGCAACAGCCTCCGCCTCGACCTCGCGCCGGACCTCGGCACCATGCATTCCGACCTCACCAAGGTCCGGCAGGTGCTCCTCAACCTTCTGGGCAACGCCGCCAAGTTCACCGAGCGCGGGACCATAACCTTGGCGGCGTGGCGCGAGGTCGGGGAAGCGGAGCCCCGCGTCTGCCTGCGCGTGTCCGACACGGGCATCGGCATGACGCCGGAGCAGTTGGAGAAGCTTTTCCAGCGCTTCCAGCAGGCCGACAGCTCGACGACGCGCAGGTTCGGCGGCACGGGTCTCGGCCTGTCGCTGACCAAGGCGTTCGCCGACATGCTGAACGGAACAGTGTCGGTCGAGAGCACTGAGGGTAAGGGCACCAGCTTCACCGTTCGGCTGCCCTCGACTCTCGTTGACGCCGGTACGGACGATGCCGTCCTGCCCGGTGACGAGGCTTCGGATGGCGCCGAGGCCAGCGACGCGAGCCTGGATCTCGTCCTGGTGATTGACGACGACCCCGACCAGCGCGCCCTCATGACGCGGTTCCTTAAGCGGGAGGGCTTCCGAGTCCAGGTCGCACCGGACGGGCGCAAGGGACTCGAAATGGCGCGTTCGCTTCATCCCCGGGCCATCCTGCTCGACGTGATGATGCCCGGCATCGACGGGTGGTCGGTGCTGGGCATGCTCAAGGCGGACGCCGACATGGCCGACATCCCGGTGGTGATGGTGACCTCGGTCGAGCAGCGCGGCCTGGCCGCGGCGCTGGGCGCCACCGGCTACGTGCAGAAACCGGTTCGCTGGGACCACTTCAAGGCCATCATGGACCGCTTCCGCCCGCCCGAGGAGACGGTGCTCGTGGTCGACGACGACGCCGACACGCGGCAGCGCCTGCGCGCGTTCCTGGAAAAGGACGGCTGGGGCGTGATCGAGGCGGAGAACGGGCGGGAGGGCCTCGACAGGGTGGAGGCGGGCCGGCCAGGGGTGATCCTGCTCGACCTGACCATGCCGGTGATGGACGGGTTCACCTTCCTGCAGCACCTGCGGGGCCGCCCCGACTGCGTCGACCTCCCGGTGGTGGTGCTCACGGCGTTGGACCTGACGCGAGAGGACCGGCGCCGGCTAGCCGGTGCCAACCAGATCCTGCACAAGGGCGACGACAGCCTCCGCGCCATAGCCGAACGCCTGCACCGCCTTGTCGCGCAGGGATAGACTCCTCGCATTGCCGGCGCGAGGGGGTACCCGACCGCTCCCTCGATACCCGATGTAGAGCGTCGCACGGGACTCCAATATCGCTATCCTGTCTGGGCCCCCAAGCCGATACCGGCGACGCCCTTGTCGTCCACGTCCAGCACGCGCCAGACTGCACCGGTGTCGGCCACCTTCTGCCGTAGCCGCCGTTTGCCGCCCCTGGATGGTGGCCACGGCACCTGTGACGCTATGATAGATCCTGTCTGCGTTAGGTCTCGGTTTCGTGGACGTCCCGAAGGACATCGCACAGCCGAAACGGTCATCCCGAGCAGCGACACCGGAAGAACACTCGATGACGAGGCACGGCGCGGACACATTGCACGACGAGGATACGAACGGGCGCCTTGTTGGATGGCATCGGGTTTCCTCGCTGGCCATCTCCTCGATAATCCCGGTGGCGTGCGCACTGCTCGTCGTCGCGGTGCTGGCTGGCAGCTGGAACTATGTCGCAGGTCAAGACTCGCAGGCGGACGCCAGGCGCCAACGCAGCTTCATCGTCCGCAGCGACCACCTCGTGTCGGCCATGAAAGACCTGGAGATCGGCGAGCGGGGGTACGTCCTGACCGGCCGCGAAGAGTATCTCCGGCCCTACGAGGACGCGCTACCGCAGATCGACATGGACCTCGACGGGCTGGCCGCCCTCGGCATGCGGAGGACCAATGGAGCCGCCGCGGCGCTGGCCCCTCTCCGGGGTTTGGTGACGAGCGAGCGGGCGTTCTTCCAGCGCGTCGTGGACGTCCGGCGTGACCAGGGTACCGATGCGGCCATCGCTCTGGTCGGCACCGGGGAGGGACGGCGCCTGATGGAGGCCATCCTCGCGGCGAAGCGTGACGCCGACGTCCGTGCCAACGCGGAGACGGCGCGCATCGAGGACGCCGACCGCTGGCGCTCGCGCATCCTGGGCGTGCTATCGCTCGCCTGCGCCACGGCGGCCGTCGCCCTGCTGACGCGGCTGGCGCTCGTCCGTCGTCGCGACAGCCAGCGCAGCCGCGAGACGCTGGACGACGTGCTCGGCAACGCGCCGGTGGGGCTCGGCTTTCTCGGCAGGGACCTCACGGTCCGGCACATGAACGCGGCCCTGTCGCGGATGGCGGCCGGCGGCGTGCTGGCGGGCGTCGGTGACCCACTCTGGGCCAGGCATCCTGCGCTTGAGACCCGGATCCGTCCCCACGTCGACGCCGCGCTTCGGACGGGGACCGTCAGCACGGACATCGAGGTTGCCGTTCCCGACGCCGCGGCAGCGGGCGGCACGCGGTACCTAAATCTCGGCTTCTACCCGCTGAAGGGATCCGAGGACACCGGCGGGGGCGTCGGCGTAGCGGTGTCGGACGTCACGGCGGCCAAACTATCGGAGGAGCGAGTCCGCAGCGGCGAGGCGACCCTCAGGGCGGTGCTCGACACCCTGCCGGTCGGCGTCCTCATCGCTGAGGCCCCGTCAGGTCGCGTCATCGATCACAACGTCCGTGCCGAAGCCATCCTCGGACACGGCGTCATGCCGGCACGGCCCGGGGAGGACGTCGAACGTTGGGTCGCCTTCCACGAGGACGGTCGGCAGGTGGCACCCGGCGATTGGCCCTTGGCCAGGGTCGTCCGCGGCGACGAGGCGTTCGCTGAGACCGAGGTGGACTACGTTCGCGGGGATGGGCGACGCGCATGGATCGACTTTTCGTGCGCGCCAATGCAGGGGCGCGACGGGGCACTTGTGGGCGCCGTCGTGGTTATGTCTGACATCGACGTCCGCAAGCGGTCCGAGCAGGCCCTGGCGGCGGCCCGCGACGCGGCCGAGGGGGCGAGCCGGGCCAAGAGCACCTTCCTGGCCAACATGAGCCACGAGCTGCGCACACCGCTGTCGGCCATCATCGGCTATTCCGAGATGCTGCAGGAGGAGATCCAGGACGGGGCCGAGGCGTCGGAGCTGACCACCGACGTGGGCCGGATCGAGGGCAACGCCCGCCATCTGCTTGGCCTCATCAACGATGTCCTCGACCTCAGCAAGGTCGAGAGCGGCAAGATGGAGGTCTACGTCGAGGAGTTCGCCGTGGAGCCCCTGCTTCGGGACCTTGCGGCGACCGTCGGCAGCGTCGTGGCCAAGAAGGGCAACAGGCTGGAACTCCGCCTGTCGCCCGACCTCGGCACCATGCGGTCGGATCTGACCAAGGTCCGCCAGGTCGTGCTGAACCTCGTCGGCAACGCCGCTAAGTTCACAGAGGGAGGCACCATCACCATCGCGGCCGTGCGTCGTCAGGGACAGGACGGTCTCGACAGGCTCTCGTTCAGTTTAGCGGACACCGGCATCGGCATGACGCCTGAACAGGTGAATAAGCTGTTCCAGCGCTTCACCCAGGCGGACCAGTCGACGACGCGACGCTTCGGCGGGACTGGCCTCGGCCTGTCCATCACCAAGGCCTTCGCCGACATGCTGGGCGGCACGGTCACGGTCGAGAGCGTAGAGGGGCGGGGCAGTACGTTCACCTTCGAGGTCCCCTCCAACCACGCCCCCGTCACCGATGTTCCGTCCGACGCCCTCTCGTCCTCCCCGACGACCTCGACCGACCGGCGCGACCTCGTGCTGGTGATCGATGACGATGCCGACCAGCGCACGCTCCTGTCCCGTTTTCTGGAACGCGAGGGCTTCGCCGTGCAGGCCGCCGGCGACGGACACAGCGGGCTGGATGCGGTGCGCTCCCTGCGGCCCCGGGCTATCCTGCTCGACGTCATGCTTCCCGGAATCGACGGTTGGTCGGTCCTCAGCGAGCTGAAGTCGGACCCGGAACTCGCAGCCATCCCGGTGGTGATGGTATCCTCGGTAGACGACAAGGGCCTGGCAGCGTCGCTGGGCGCCGCTGACTACATGCTGAAACCCGTCCGACGGGACCGGCTGACCCAAGTCATGGCGGGTTTCAGAAGCTCAGAAGGGGGTGTGCTGATCGTCGAGGACGATGCCAACCTACGCCTCCATGTTCGTTCCCTCCTTGAGGATGAGGGCTGGACCGTTGCGGATGCCGGGAACGGGCGCGAGGCGCTTGAACAAGTGGCCCTGCGCAGACCCGAAGTCGTCCTGCTGGACCTCCAGATGCCGGTGATGGACGGTTTCGACTTCCTCAAAGAGTTCCGGGCTGTCCCGGGCTGCGCCGACGTGCCCGTGGTAGTGTTGACGGCCAAGGACCTGACCCGCGAGGATCGCGGCATGTTGCGAGGTGCCAGCCAGATCCTCAACAAGGGCGACATAAGCCTACGTGCGATCACCGAGCGACTTACCGGATTGGCGCATCGCGCTTGAAAAGGGCCATATCGGCCACCGGCCGCATGACTTTGGTCCGTCTCACCGATAGGCCATCTTTTGCCGCATGATCGCCCGGATCCAATATCCTCGGGTCACATTCGGGTTCAGACCAAGCCCAGGTCAGGCCACCATGGGGCCGCCCGTCAAGCCGGGGACGCCGGGCATCCTGACGCCGGGGTCGATCATGTCGGACTGGTTCACCGGATTCTCGACCGGCGTTGGCACGTCCGGCACCTCGGGCGGGTTCGGGGTCGTCCCCGGCATCGGGAAGGGCTCGGCCGGCACGGGACCAGTCGGCGTCGGTCCTGGCATGCTCATCGTCGCCTCTCCCCTGCACATCGCGGATGGTCTTACCGCGACAACCGCCGACCGGGCCGATGGGTGCCGACCGGAAGCCGTCTGCATGTCGCAGGCTGGCCTTACGCTCCCCACGGGTGAACTTTGCCTGTCCAAAGCCTCCTCAGATTTCGACCTCGGGCGGCGGCCCCGGCGGGACGTTCTCCGGCACGGGCGCGACGCGCTCGACGACCGGCTGCAAGGGCTGCTCGCCGCCGACCCTGCCGCGGACGAGGTCGTGGATGAACCCGAGCTTCGCGACGACCGCGGGATTGAGCACGAAGGGATAGAGGTCCCCGAGTCCCATGGACCGGTTCAGGCTGTTGAAGGCGAAGGTGAGCGGCAACCACGCCTGCACGAGCGGGACGACGCTGTCGGCCTGCTCGGGGCGGAAGTCCACCGCGACCGCCAGCGCATCGCCTTGGACGACGTCACGCGGGTGGATGGCCACCCCGAACGCCCCGGCGGTGTCCAGCGTGTCCACGATGTGGAGGTAGTGGGCGAACGTCTCGGCGAAGTCTTCCCAAGGATGCATGGTGGCGTAGGCGCTGACGAAGTGGTCTCGCCAGCCTGCGGGCGGCCCCTGACGGTAGTGTCGCTTCAGCGCGTCCTTGTAGCTCGCGCGTTCGTCGCCGAACGTCGCCCGGCACGGTTCCAGGGCCGGTGTGCCCCGGACCAGGCGGTCCCAGTAATAGTGGGCGACCTCATGCCGGAAGTGGCCGAGCAGGGTGCGGTAGGGCTCTCGCAGGGCCTTGCGGCGGCGCTCCCGTTCGGCGTCGTCGGCTTCGGCGATGGCGATGGTGATCCGCCCCTTGTTGTGCCCGGTCATCACCTTGGGCCCGGTCGCCGGATCCGACCTGAACTCGAAGACGAGGCCCCGCTCGGGGTCCTCCTCGCGCGACACGATGGGCAGCTTCAGCTCGATAAGGGTGTGGAACAGCCGACGCTTGGCCGCTTCCATCAGCCGCCAAAGGTCGAGGTTGCCCGGCTTCGACAGGTTGGGGATCGTGTTGTTGTGGCGGCACGCGAGGCAGAGGCCGTCACCCTCCCCCGGCGAGAGCAGCCAGTTGCAGGCGTCGTGCTGCGCGTTGCCGCAGATGGCGAAGGTGCGAGTGGTATCCCCGACAACATGCCAGGTCTGCGTCGCCCCTGTCTCGACCGGCACGACGGCATGCAGGTCGCGGTCCTCGGGGACGTACCCCAGCCTATGCCCGCAGCCCTCGCAGTGCATGTTCTCGAAGTGGAGCGTCTGGTCGCAGACCTGGCAATCGAAGAGCTTCATGGCGGGGAGAGATCCAAACTCGGCTCCCATGCCGGGCAAGATGCGTTCCCGTCCAGGGACGGGCACGGACGTAGGGCGACGGCCACTCACCTGACCGTCCCAGGCCCCGAAACAAAGAGGCCGCCTGCCTCGCGGCAAGCGGCCCAAGTCTAGGGAGGAAACGCCCAAGAAGGGCATACGCCCGTAGGCGCAGTCCAGACCTATGGTGCGTCGCAGCGGGACGCCACCCCACCGGTTGCATGGCTCCATCCCGCCAGCGGCCAACATGATGGGCATGGATCCGGCCCCGTGGTCGGGCACGAATGGGCCCCATGGGCGTTCGCTCCCGGAACGACGGGTTGATCCCGGTAATGGGCGTACGCTTGATGGACGACGAGATCGAACGCCTCCGGAACCGCGAAGCGGAACTGACCGCGGAGGTCGGACGGCTCAGGGAGGCGCTGGTGCAGGCCGCCTCGGAGCCGGTACGAGCCGGTCGGGAAAGGGACAGGGTGTGGGACCTGTCACCCGTGCTGAAGGTCATCGCCACCACGGACGGCACCATCACCGCCGTGAACCCGCGCTGGACGCGGTGTCTCGGCTGGTCGGCGCTGGATTCGGTCGGGCGCAACCTCGTCTCGTTCGTGGCTGAGGACGACCTGCCGGGAGCAAGGGAAGCCTTCGAGGTGCTCGCTCGGGAGGGCTATGTCGCCGACCACCAGATCAGCTTCGGCACGAGGAACGGCGACCACCGCCGCATCGCCTGGACCAAGGTCATTGAGGACGGGTCCATCTACGCCTTCGGACGGGACGTCACCGACCAGGTGCGAGCCGAGGAAGCCCTGCGCCAGTCGCAGAAGCTGGAGGTCGTGGGCCAGCTCACCGGAGGTGTCGCCCACGACTTCAACAATCTGCTCACCGTCCTCCGGTCGTCCGTCGACCTGCTGCGCCGGCCCAACCTCGCCGAGGAGCGCCGGCGCCGATACCTCGACGCCATCTCCGACACGGTGGACCGCGCCGCCAGGTTGACCAGCCAACTCCTGTCGTTCGCCCGGCGGCAGGCGCTCAAGCCGGAGGTGTTCGACGCCAGGGAGCGAGTCGGGTCCATCGCCGAGATGCTGGACAGCGTGACCGGCGCGCGGGTCCGGGTCGTCGTCGACCTCGGCGAGGAGCCTTGCCACGTCCACGCCGACGCTAGCCAGTTCGAGACCGCGGTGGTCAACATAACCGTCAACGCCCGCGACGCCATGGGCGGCGAAGGCACGCTGACCTTGCGGGTGCACGACGGCGGCCCACTGCCGCCCATCCGCGGCCACGCGGGCAGCAAGGCCCCCTTCGTGGCCGTGTCGCTGACCGACACGGGCGCGGGCATCGCGCCCGACCGTCTACCGCACATCTTCGAGCCGTTCTTCACCACGAAGGGCGTGGGCAAGGGCACGGGTCTCGGGCTCAGCCAGGTGTTCGGCTTCGCCAAGCAATCCGGAGGCGACATCGACGTCGAGAGCGGACCCGGGCGCGGCACCACCTTCACGCTCTACCTGCCCCATGTCGTCCCGAATGGGACCGGGGCGGAAGCGAGGTCGTCCAGGCGCAAGGCGGTTCCCGGCGGGGGCGGGCGTCGCGTGCTTGTCGTCGAGGACAACGTCGAGATCGGACGCTTCGCGACGCAGATTCTGGAAGATCTCGGCTATCAGAGCGATTGGGTCGCCAACGCCGACGATGCGCTGGCCAAGCTCACTTCATCCCCCGATTACGACGTCGTGTTCTCGGACGTGGTGATGCCGGGCATGAACGGGGTCGACCTGGCACGCGAGATACGGCGCCGCCATCCCGACCTGCCGGTCGTCCTCACCTCGGGTTACAGCCATGTGCTGGCCGAGGAGGGGCCGCATGGCTTCGACCTGCTGCACAAGCCGTACTCGGCGGGACAACTGTCGGCGGCCCTGCGACGGGCGACCACTTGAGCATATCGGGCCGCACGACGCCCGTGCGGTGGGTTCACCTGCGCGGGGAAGCGACGTGCGCCCGGCAGTCAATGCCTTCGGTGACTTTCCCCGCGCCGTGATGCAAGGTCAGCCCACATTCGAGCATCACGCGATAGAAGACCGTACGGAATGACGGATGACTGGCCGACCCGCGTCAGCGCCGCCGAACGTTTGGCGGCGCTGGACAGCTACGGCATCCTCGACACGCCCGCGGAGTCGGGCTTCGACGACGTCGTGCATCTCGCGTGCCGGCTGTGCGCGACACCCGTGGCTTTGGTCAGCCTCGTCTCCGGTGACCGCCAGTGGTTCAAGGCACGGGCCAATTTCCCACCCTGCCAGACCGACCTCAACTCTTCCGTCTGCGCACATGCGCTCGCGCAACCCGACCGGCTGCTCGTCGTCCCCGACCTGACCGCCGACCCGCGCACGAGTGCCAATCCGCTGGTCACCGGCGAACCCTTCATCCGGTTCTATGCCGGTGCGCCCTTGGTGACGCGGGAAGGACAGGTGCTCGGCACGCTTTGCGTCATCGACCATGAGCCCCGTCCCGAGGGCCTCACCATTCAGCAGGCCGGCGACCTCAGGGCCCTGGCTCGCCAGGTCATGACGCAGATGGAGCTGCACCGGGCCATCGCGCACCGGGACGCGGTTCGACAGGAGGAACGGCAGGGTTTCCGGGCCCGGGAAGCGTTGCGCGACGCACAGGCGGCCATGGCGGCCGCCGATGGCGACCTCGACGCCGTGCTGGCCGCCGCGGTCCAGGGCGCCATGCACACCGTTCCGGCGGCCGACGGCGGGGTAGTCGAACTGGTCGATGGCACGGAACTGGAATACCGCGCGGCCCGGGGAACCCTCGCCCCGCACGTCGGGCTGCGCGTGCCGCTCGACGGCAGCCTCGCCGGGCACTGCGCGACCAGCCGCGTCCCGCGGCGGGTGGCGGATGCCACGATTGACC
Source organism: Lichenibacterium minor (assembly GCF_004137685.1). Lineage (GTDB taxonomy): Bacteria > Pseudomonadota > Alphaproteobacteria > Rhizobiales > Beijerinckiaceae > Lichenihabitans > Lichenihabitans minor. The sequence continues at coordinate 25,529 of NZ_QYBB01000045.1, forward strand.
CCTACGTACACCGCGCCTTGCTGGAGCGTTTCGGGTTTCGCTCGGCGATGGTCACCCCCATACTCCGCGGCGGCGCGGTGCTCGGAGTGCTGAAGCTGCAGTCGGCCGAACCCGACGCCTTCACCGAGCGCGACCTGGAATTAGCCGGTCTCTTCGCGGGTGTGGCGACGGCGGGCCTCGCAGCGGCGGAAGCATCGGCGCAGATCCGGGCCAAGGACGTCTACTGGCGCGGGCTGTTCGACCGCCTGAGCGAGGGATTTATCATCGCCGAGGTCGTTCGCGACCAAGAGGGTGCTATCACCGATTGGCGGCACCTGGAGGTCAACCCGGCCTGGGGCGCCCTGGTCGGCGTGGACCCGGCCAGCGTGGTCGGCAGAACACTTCGCGAGGTCATCCCCGGCATCGAGGACGCCTGGGTTGGTGAATTCGCCGACGTCGTCAGGACGGGCGAGCCCTCCACCTTCACGCGCCAGGTCGGCACCTTGCGACGGTGGTACGAGGGTCGTGCCTTCCCTCTCGGCGACGACCGCTTCGGCGTGCTCTTCCTGGAGGTGACGGACCGGATCGAGGCGGAGCGACGGCGCGAGGCGATCCTGAGCCTCGGTGACCGCCTCCGTGACGTGACCGGTAGAGGTGATATCTCCAACGTCGCCGCCGCGGTCGTCGGGGAAGCGCTGGCCCTCAGCCGCGCTGGCTATTGCACCGTCGATGCCGACAGGGAGACCATCGAGGTCGAGCAGGACTGGAGGTTGCCCGGACTGCCCAGCATCGCCGGTGAGCACCACTTCCGCACCTACGGCAGCTACATCGAACAGCTCAAGCGCGGAGAGACCGTGATGGTCGACGATGTCCGCACCGACCCTCGCACCGCCCCCACGGCCGAGAGGCTAGCGGCGGTGCAGTCCCGGGCGCTGCTCAACCTTCCCGTGATGGAACGCGGTCGCTTCGTCGGCCTGCTGTTTGCGCTCTGCGGCAACCCCCGCGCCTGGAGCGACGACGAGGTGAGTTCCTGCGTGAGGTCGCGGACCGCACCCGCGCCGCGGTCGCCCGTGCCGAGGCCGAGGAGCAACAGCGCCTGCTCAATGGCGAGCTGGCTCATCGACTGGAAAAACACCTCGCCATCGTGCAATCCATAGCCACGCAGACCCTGCGCGGCGTCACCGAGCGGGACCTCGTGCAGGCCTTCGACCGGCGCGTGCTGGCACTGTCCCGCGCGCACGACGCACTCGTACAGAAGAGCTGGTCGAAGGCGCGCATGCGTGCCGTCATGGAAGGCGTCGTCGCCATGCAGGCGGATCTCGGCCGCTTCCGCTTCGAGGGACCTGACATGGACGTCAGTGCCGACGCCGCCATGTCGCTGTCGCTGTTGACGCACGAACTCGCCACCAATGCGCTGAAGTACGGTTCCCTTTCCGTCGAGGAAGGCAACGTTGGAGTGGCATGGCACGTCAAGCAGACGGCGGAGCCGACGTTGGTACTGGAGTGGACGGAGACCGGCGGCCCGCCGGTCTCCGTCCCGAGCGGCCGAACCGGCTTCGGCTCGAAGCTGATCAGCATGGGGCTGCTGGGAACGCGCGACGCCGGCATCCGTTATGACCCCAAGGGTCTTCGCGCCGAGTTCCGTGTGCCCCTGGCCCAGGTACTGGCCCAGGCTTACTGATCGATGGCTTCACGGCACCCACCCACCCCGACCGTCGTGCTCGTCGTCGAAGCCGACCCGCTCCTGATGCTCTCGCTCGTCGACTTCGTCGAGGAGGCTGGCTGCGAGGCCGTCGAGGCGCACGACGTGGACGAGGCCATCCGCGTCCTGGAAGCTCGCGCCGACATCCGCACCGTGTTCACCGACCTCGACATGCGCGGCTCGATGGCCGGCATGAGGATGGCACTGGCCATCCGTGACCGCTGGCCGCCCATCGAGTTGCTGCTGATCTCGTCACAGCCATGGAAGGACGTCGGATTGCCCCATCGAGGGGTTCTGCTCGGCAAGCCTTTCGACCGGATCCGGATCGTCGACACCCTTCGCCGGTTCGCGACGTGACCTGATGCTTCCGACCTCGGGGCAAATGAGCCGGCCTGCCGGTAAAGAACGCGGCAGGGTCGGGCACCTGCCGATGATCGGCTCCCCCCTATCTCGGTCCGACCGTCATCCGATGTAGGGCTTCCGTCAGGCCCAATCCCTGCTCAGAGGTATGGCCGAAGCCGCCCTGGGTATGGGTGCGGAGTAGGCCGGGAGCATACCCCGTCGCCGCACACGGACAGGGTGGCGTCGTCGGCGACTGTTCCCACCCGACGTCCATCATCATGCGGCCCGGATCCGTCCCACTTCGCCGATACCGATGGCGACCGCGAACTCCGTCGCCGGCATGGGACGGCCGTAGAGGTACCCCTGGATCTCGTGGCAGCCCTCGGCGGCGGCGAGGTCACGCTGCTCCATGGTCTCCACGCCCTCTGCTATGACGGAGAGGCCGAAGGAGCGCGCAAGCATGGTGACCGCACGCACGATGGTGACGTCCTGCGGCGAGTCCGTCATCCGGCGTACGAACGATTGGTCGATCTTCAGCCGCGTGACCGGATAGGTTTTCAACAGGCTGAGCGAAGCGAAGCCGGTGCCATAATCATCGAATGCAATACCGACGCCCTCCCTCTTCAGCTCGCGCAGCGTCCGAAGCGCTGCGCCGTCGTTCTGGAGCACGATGTTTTCAGTGATCTCCAGTTCCAGGGCCGAGGGCGGCAGCCCTGCGTCCGACAGGGCCTGCCTGACGACCTTGGCAAGGTCGCCGCTGCGGAACTGGGCGCCGAACAGGTTCACGCCCATGACCAAGTCGAGAGCACCCGCAGCACGCCAGCGGGCCGCCTGCCGACAGGCTGTGCGCAGCACCCAGCCGCCGACTGCCGCCGCAAGCGTGCTACCTTCCAGCGCCGGAAGGAAGGCGCCGGGCAATTGGAGCCCACGTTCGGGATGGTACCAGCGTAGCAGCGCCTCGGCGCCCTTCAGGTGACCTTCGCGGGCGCAGACCTGGGGCTGGTAAAACAGCTCGAACTCACCCCGCTCGACAGCGTGCCGGAGTTCCACTTCCAGCGTCCTGCGCAGCACCGAGGCGGCTTTCAGCCCGGCGTCGAATAGGCGATGGCGATCCCGCCCACGCGCCTTGGCGTCGTAGAGCGCGAGGTCGGCGTGGGAGATGAGGTCGTCGGCCGTCTCGCCGTGAGCCGGATAGAGTGCCACGCCGACGCTGGTCCCCATGTTGACCGGCTGGCCCTCCACCTCGAACGCATCGGTCATCGCATGCACGATGCGCCGGGCGACCTCGGTCGCGCCCCGCTCGTCGCCGCTCTCGGTGAGCAGGACGGCAAACTCATCGCCGCCGAGCCGGGCCACCGTGTCCCGTGGCCGAATGCAGGCGAGCAGACGGGCGGCGACGTCGCGCAGAAGGCCGTCGCCGGCCGAATGGCCGAAGTAGTCGTTGACGTGCTTGAAGCCATCGAGGTCGACGATGAGCACGGCGGCCGGCAACGCCCCCCGCGTGGCTTCCTCGACGCGCTGCCGTAGGACGAGGCGGTTCGGCAACTCCGTCAGTGGGTCGAAATGGGCCAGCCGGTGCAGGCGTTCCTCGTCCTTCCGACGCTCGCTGATGTCGCGCACGATGGCGCCGAAGTTGGCCCGCCCGCCATCCCACCACATCGACAGCGACAGCTCGATGGGGAACTCGCCCCCGTCCTTGCCCTGCGCCGGCAGTTCGACCGAACGGCCGACGAGCCGCGGGGCCCCGCCCTCGGCGACGCGCCGCAGGCCGCCGCCGTGTCCACCCTTCATGCGGTCCGGTACGATGAGGTCGAGCGAGCGGCCGACAGCCTCGCCGGCGGGGAAGCCGAACAGGCGCTCGGCTGCGGCGTTCCAGAAGGTGATCAGGCCGTCGTGGTCCGCGCACAGGATGCCGTCGGGCGAGGTCGCGGCGATCTGCTCGAAGCGGTTCTGGCTGACCTCGCCGGCCCGCGCCAAGCGCCGGGATTCCAGCTTGTCGAGGACCAGCGACGCTAGGGACGCGAGGTTGTCCCGCTCGGCCGCACCGAAGCCGTTGCGCGGCCGGCCGTCCAGGAGGCAGAGGGTGCCGAGCGGATGCCCGGAGGGCGAGACCAGGGGCGCGCCGGCGTAGAAGCGCACGCGTGGGCCGTCGATCACGAATGGATTGTCGTGGAATCGCGGGTCGAGGCTGGTGTCGAGCACGACCAGGGGGCCGGCTTGCACGAGTGTATGGGAGCAGAAAGCCGGGCCGCGGTCGATGGCGCAGACGTCAAGACCGAGACGGGCCGGGAAGATGACGCGGTCGCGCTCGACGAAGCTGACGAGCACGGTCGACACGTCGAACAGTCGGCGCGCGAGGTCGATGATGACGCCTACCTCGCCCTGGCAGTCGTCCGGCTCCAGGCCGTACTCGGCCAGGGACGCCAAGCGTCTCTCTTCGTCGGCGGGTATGGGGGCGAGGCGCAAGGACTGCTCCGATTCTAGTTCGAGGGATGATGCATCCGACCTCTTAGGTTTTCCTGACTTTCAAACCTGTCGGAGGACCGGTGCGCCGACAAGCCTGTCGCTCAAGCCGCCTTGCCTCCGACACTTCGGCCCGTACCGGCCGTGGCGGACATGCGCCGGGCCAATTCCTCGGTCACCAAATGCGCAAGACCGGCCAACATTTCACGCTGCGTCTTGTCGAACGCAGGCCGTGGTGCGTCGACGACGATGCAGAGCGCGCCGAGATTTGCGCCGCTGAGTGAGTTTTGGAGTGGCGTACCGGCGTAGAAACGGCAGCCTTCGCGCACCATCAGCAGGTCGGCGAAGCGCCGGTCCGCAGCGGCGTCGGGCACCACCACAGCGCCCTCGTCGAGCACGATTTGGGCGCACAACACCTCGTCGCGCGGGTTTGCTCGCGCATCTCCAGACCGGGACAGCGAACGCCCTGTTCGGGACCAACCTGGACCTGTCCCGCCGATCATGTTTGAAACCGCCCTCGGCCGTGGGTGACATCAGGGCCACGATGCACGCGATGAGAACGGAACGGCATGAGCGACATGGAAGGAACCTTCGCCTTCGAGGCTGTCGGTGCGAACGGCTATGCCGTGGTCCATCAGCCGACAGGCCTCGCATGGCGTTTCAAGGTCGAGACATCGCAGCCCCTGTCCCTTCGCTCGCTCATGCCGCAACGGCCGTCCGATACGCCGGCGGCGACCAAGGCCACGTCAGCGGTCAGGCGTTCCGCTTTCCAATTCGCCGTCGCCGAAGCCAGGAAGCTGGGCCTCATCGACTGAACGGACCGAAATTCCCCATTCGACCTCGCCCCCCACCGAACGATGGCAAGGGGCGTTCGCACGGGAGCGGAGCGAGGTCTGAGCGAAGCTGTTGGTCGAGCAATTTGCCCGCCAGTGTCAGGGCGAGCGCAGGCTGACCCGCAGGTGCACGGGGTCATGGAGCGTGCTGGCCACCGGCGACCAGAGTACGGCGTAGTCCACCAGCGATCTCAGCGCGTCCCGCGGCACGTCTGCGTCGGTAGCGTCCACGGAGCTGGTGGAGATTTGGAGTCGGGGGCGGCGGGCGGAGCTCCGCATATGGCGGAGCCCGCCGT
>NZ_QYBB01000046.1 GCF_004137685.1 Lichenibacterium minor
GTCACCGACTTCTTGATCGACACGGGCGGGACCAGCTTGGCGGCCTCGGGCGCCGCCTCGGGTGCCCCGCCCATGCCGCTCAACGCGGCATGGATCGTCGAGATCAGTTCCGGCAACTCGGCCGCGCGGACATGGTTCTTCGACACATAGGCGGCGACGATCTCTGACGTCATCTCGATCAGGGTGGCGGTTTCGGCTTCGGACATCGGCTTTCTCGCGTGAACACGCGCGACATGCCACCGATGGGCCGAAGGGGTAGTGTCTCAGTTTGAATTTTCTGAGTGGGCTGACAGGTTGTCGCACCCTCGTTGACCCTAACTTCGTAGCGGCGCCTATTCCCTGTAGGGGTGTATCTCGGGTGGGGACGAGGCATGGCCGGGTACGGGTACACGGATTACGGCTATAGCTCCTATGGGTACGGGTACGGCTCGTATGGCTACGGCGGAGGGTATTACGCGATCAGCCCCGGCGCCTATAACGCACCATACATCTATCTTTCCGGGCCAGGTTCTAGCGGATACTACGCAGAATATTCTGGTTCAACGAAATTTATCAATTCAGCATATGAAAACTACTACGGTGGAAGGTCCACCTATGCCGCAACTCTGAGCCCTGAAGGTAATTTTACCCAATCAACTTACAACTATAGCTCGCCATATAGAACTGCATCTGAAATAGAGACCTATGTCTCCCATACGAGCCCTAACGTAGGATCGTACTATGGATACGAATATCACCAGTCGTCGTCCAGCTATCAATCTGTCGACGTTACGACTTACACGAGCGGTGATTACAGGTACTTCAACACAATAAGCTACGACTCGGAATCGTTTTTCGACGGAAGTTCAAGCACCTCGTACTCTGACATGACGCTCACCGAAGAGAACGGTGTGACAGTGCCGGGCTCTAGCCACACCTACAGCGCGAGCAGCTACACTGATCCGTCGGGGTACACCGCCTACCATTCGAGTCAGACATAGGGCTTCAGCGTCAGGCCTACCGCTATCGTAGGCCGAGGAGCGGCCTTAGGCCTCGGCTTTCTCCCGCTTCTGATACGGTCCGCGCTTGCTCGGCTTTGCATCCGCCTGTACCAGGGATGCGAGATCTTCCATGCTCCACAGCCGATCCGAGATCCCCGCCGCCATGGCGGGGGACACCCGGAGCGACTTGTGGACCCGAACGAAGTTGTACCACACCGCATAGAGCGCAACCATGTGGGCGTGGTTCTCGAACTTCTTCGAGAATGCGTTCGTGAGCCGGGTGAACCGGCGCATGTGCATCCGCATCGTGAGGTTCTGGCGCTCGACGTAGGACGTGGAGACGTGGGCCATGTCGGGCTTACCCTCGACCTTCACCTTTTTCGCTCCGGTGCACTCGGCGGGGCTGTAGCGGCCCGCAGGGCCCGGCGCGGCGCCATAGATCTTCACGAGCTGGGCGAAGTCCACGTCACAGCCGAAGGCGCCCTCCACGGCGTCGAGATAGGCACGGTGCCCGTCCGTGGTGAGCTGGACGCGGGTGGCGAGGCGCTTCGCCACATCGTCCATGAACATCATGGCGCACTCGCCGTCCCGGCCGCCGACGAAGTGCGACACGATGAGCTTGCTGTCCGCGTCGATCGCCGTCCACGTCCAGGTGTCGCCGGCTCCGTCCGGCGCGGCCTTCGCCTCGGCGACGTTCTTCGCCTTGGCGTAGGTGAAGGACCAGATCTCGTCGCACTGGACGCGCTTGGCTTTCACGTCCCGCACCGTGTCGTCGTGGAAGGTGGCGCAGGCCTTCCCTGCGTCCACCAGCAGCTTCGACACCGTGTTGATGGACACGTCCGCGAGCCGGGAGACGGAGCGCATGGAAGCTCCCTCGCACAGCATGGCGAGGATCTGAGCGCGCTTGGCGAGAGGGAGCTTGTTCATGCCGAGCATGATATGAACTTTCATGCTTAGCGTCAAGGACATTCAGGTTGGCTTGTTCAGGCGTGCGATTTCTTGGGCGTGAAAGAGGTCGGACTGATCCGGTGGATATGCCTGCTTAAATAGCATTTCAAAGAACTTCCATTGTCCATCAGGGGTCGCTCTAAGCAGCGTAATGGTAGAGTCGATTAACTTTTCGAGGTGAGAATCGCCTATATCTGGGGTAAGAAGACTGAAATGCTTCTTTTTCCGTCTTTTTGTATCAGGATCTGTTGGGTTTTTCACCCTCAATGCATCATGCACGCCAGGAGGCATCCTGTCATAGATCAGTCGATTGGTGAGTTTTCCTATGTATGCAGTACGTTGCGATGACGACGCATCGTAAGGCCAACCCATTACGCGATAGATTTGCTCATAATAGGAAGACGGAAATTTTGTATGATAAGGCCGAAACTCAGGTAACACATATACCTTCAATAACTCTTGCAACGCATTCTGTGCACGTCGCGATTGGTATCCTGTTGCCTCATCAATCAAGGCATCAATGGCAACATCAACTAAGCCATCAAGTATTTTCTTAGCTGCTTCTGCTATTTTTACTTGCGAAGGCCCAAGCTGCCCGCCGGCGTGTGCACGCACCCAAACACCGAGGATTCGGCGTAAAACGTGCCCGGGGATGCCCTCTGCGATGCCGCCGCCTTCTTGTCGATAGCGGACAGGGTTTTTTAGGGCGTGCACCAAGGGCTCGTCCGACAGAATGAACGGCCGCAGGTTTTTGTGCGCGAGATAGAGGGGTATTCGAAGGTCATCATCTTCGGATCTGCGCGTCGACAGAGCCCCACTACGGTAAATACCAAGAACGCGCATAAACTCGGTTCCTGAAATCACGCGAACCGGGTCGCCAGCCACGTCGAGCACGGCACACCTAAATTTACGGCCGACGAAGTCGACTTCGCCCTCATCAAGAGCGTGGTGCACGGGGCCTGCAGCCCTGTTCTGCCACCGCTTCCGCGCACCTTCTTTAGCGATCTCCGACCTCTGCTCCGGGGTCAACTTCTGCGCCCTTGCAGCGCCGCCCTTGCTCTGCCTCGACGGTTCCAAGATGTGCACTCCACAGAAAGCATGGAGGACACTGAAACCCCAATCTCACAACGTAAGCAAGCTATTTCTGGTTTTCATGCTTGCTCCGCGTTCCCCACCGCTTCGCCGCCGCCGCCTTGGCGATCTCTGCTCTCCGCTCGGGCGTCATGCTCCGCGCCCGAGCTGCGCCGCCCTTGGCTCCGAGCGCCTTCGCGGCCGGGTCCTTCCCGTCATCGGCCGGCGCGCCTTCCTCGATTTCGCCCGTGGCGATACGCATGACGTGCACGGCGTTGCTCGTGACGTCTGCGGGGCGCTTCTCGCCCTTAGGTCCGGTGGGCATCAGTTAACCAGTTCTTGCATCAGGCCAAAGAGACTCTCGCGCTGAGGGCTGTCAGAAGACACGAAGGTGCCGAGATCGATCCGGCGTGATCCTGGAACTTGCGCTTCTCCTGGCGCGTGTTGTGACCATTCTTCCAACACGAAAAGCTTGGTGTCCTTGCCATCGCGAGCGAGGAAAAAGGATCGCGTCCAGTCCGGGGATCCCACCCCTCCACCGGTTCTTCTCTCGTTCCAGAATTCAGTTTTCGTGACGGGCATGACCGGTTTCTCCCATGCTTGCCGCTTGGCATCGCACGAGATGGACACTGGCTGATGGCGTGGTCAAGCCCCTCGGATTTCAAACTGAGACACTACCGCCGAAGGCTCAACTCTCGTCATCGACAGCGGACCTGCGCCGGACGGCCGTGACAAGCGATGTGATCGCCCCCGTCGAGGTTAGGACGAATCGTCGGGGGGCGTCCGTCGCTCCCCCCGACGGGCTCGAGGCTGCGCTATTGACCAGGGTCGCCGGCCGCTCGTCGCTCCGGCCGGCCCCGGCGAGGGGCCCGGCGGTCATCCCGGGAAGCCGCAGGCTCCACCCGCTCCGTGCACGCTGCGCCGGAGACCTTCGACGCGGGGAAACGCAGCCCTCGGGAGATCCGATGGGGCGACCGGGTTCACTTCACCTGGATGAGGTAGGTCGCCTCGCGTTCACCTCCCGAAGCGGAGATCACGATCAGCCGAACGCGGTCGACGCCCAGGAACTCCGTCGTCGACTGATAGAACAGCTTCAATCCGGCCACCCGCCTGCCGTTGCACTTCGAACGGATATTGGCCTTCGCGAAGGGCATGAAGTCCCGTGCCTTGTCGGTCGTCACCACCCCGTTGGTCGGCCCCTCGACGAGGCGCACGGTGGGCAGGCCGTCGGACGAGCAGTCCGGGTTCACGCTCGCGAAGAAGTCGATCCGTCGATTCTGGCCTGTCGGGACCGTCCGGACCTGGTCGGCGGCCTGAGCGGAGCCTGAGGCGGCGAGAAGCAGGGCCAGAGACAGCATCACCTTGTGCATGAACGGACACCTCCGACGACATGGGGCTGCATAGCCAACCGGCCCGCGGGCGGCAATGTCGCCCCGGGACGTCGACCGGAGGGACCGACCGGAGTTGGCGAGATGCTGCGGAAGGCGAGAGTGGGCGGGAAGCGGGACGAGCGGCTTGGGATCCGGATCAGGCGGAAGCAGACGTCCGCACCGGCGGCCGCCAAACAGCTTGTTTCGCAGGATTCATCGCGAAACGAATTCCCTTCCGCGACAAATAACCACAAACCGATCTGCCTCGACGAGGGCTCTCCATCGAGCAGCAGCATAATTCAGACCACGAGCGAAGAATACGGATTCATCGCGGATGTAGGCTGACCGCAATATTGGTTGTATCATACCCAATCAGGTAATTTTTGGTTTCAATCAGCACCGTGCAAAGCAAACATCTTGTACACTCCGAGACCGACCCGGTCGAGCACTCACCGTGGATCATCTCCGTCAAGGTGATGGAGAATTGTTGGGTGTTCACCGCGGCTTCCTGACGGGTGTCAGGCTGCGATATGGGCCAGGGTCGCCGGCTGAGCGCGCACAAAGCCCCCTCCCCAGCGAGCTCCCAAAAATCCCGTTCTTCGATGGCCTTGAAGGCTTGCGAGCCGTCGTGAATGATGGGATAGAAAACTAGTCAACAAGTCGTCTAATGGGGGGATGTGGTGGTCGCTATCGTGGTCGACGAACCGAACCGCTTGCGCATCGCCGCGGCGGCACCCATCGACGGACCGTGCCCTGACGAAGTCGTCGTCCGCGTGCTGCGGGGCGGCATCTGCGGATCGGACATCCATATCCTCCACGGCTCGAATCCCTTCGCCCGCTATCCCAGGGTGATCGGCCATGAATTCGCTGGCGTGATCGAGGCCATCGGCTCCGGCGTCCATGGCCTGATCAAGGGGCAGCGTGTCGTCGTCGACCCTGTCGTGGCCTGCGGCCACTGCTACCCGTGCCGGATCGGCCGTCCCAACGTCTGCGGCCATCTCGAAGTGTTCGGCGTCCATCGCGACGGCGGCTTCCGCACGCGCCTCGTCGTGCCAGCAGCGAACTGTATCGCGATCCCGGACGGCGTCTCGACCGAGGTCGCGACCCTCGCCGAGCCCCTGTCGATCGCCGCCAATGTCCTGTCCCGGACCGGCATCGACACGGCAGACACCGTCCTGATCTATGGCGCGGGCACGGTCGGCCTGACGGTGTTGCAGGTCGCGAAGCTTCACGGCGCCAGGTGCATCGTCGCCGATATCGACGCTGCACGCCTCGAGCGGGCTCGGAATTTCGGCGCTGACGTCGCGATCGACTCGTCGCGGGATGACGTGCCCACGCGCGTCGCGACCGAAAACGACGGCCTCGGTCCGAGCGTCGTGATCGACGGGGCCGGCATACCGGCGCTGCTGGCGGAAGCCTGTCGCGTGGCGAGCCCGGCGGGACGCATCGGCATCCTGGGCTTCTCAGCCGCCCCGTGTCCCGTCAGCCAACAGGAGATCGTCCGGAAAGAGCTCGCGCTCTTCGGCTCACGCCTGAACAGGAAGCTCCTGCCGCAGGTGATGGACTGGTTGGCCTCGGGACGGCTCGCGCCCGCCGCGATGATCACCCAGACTTTCGCGGCCCGGGACGCGCGCGACGCGTTCGACCTCGTCGAGCGCCACCCCGAGCGCACCGTCAAGGTTCACCTCGACTTCACCGGCTGATCGGAGCGGCACCGCGATGGTCTGGTCTTCGACCGCGATCCCGACCACCCTGACGGCCCTCCCCTTCTGTGCGCCCCGGCCGGACCCCGACATGCCCCCAGTGACCGCCGCTCGACCCGGCTTGCCGTCCCACCCACCCACGACCCGCGCTATCTACGCGGCCCTGCGGCGGGACATCGTCATGCTGGCCCTCATGCCGGGCGCGAAGCTGTCTGAGAACGAGCTTTCGCTCCGCTTCGGCACGAGCCGCGGTCCCGTCCGTGAGGCGTTGATCAGGCTCGGCGAGGACGGACTGATCGAAGTGCTGCCCCAGCGCGGCAGTTTCGTCGGGCGGCTGTCGCTCCCGGCCATCGAGCGGGCTCGCTTCGTCCGCGAGGCGCTGGAAATCGCCGTGGTGCGCCGCGCCGCCGAGAAGGGCCTGCCGGCCGAGGCCCGGATCCGAGCCGAAGCTTCGCTCTCCGCTCAGGGCGGAGAAGGCGTCGACGCCGAAAGCTTCATCGCGCTCGACGACGGCTTCCACGCCGGTTTTGCCGAAGCCATCGGCCTGGGCGAAGTCTGGGCCGTCATCGAGCGCGAGAAGGCCCAGTTCGATCGCATCCGCTTTCTCAGCCTGCCGGCCGCGACCCCGATCGACGTCATCATCGCCCAGCACCGCTCCATCCTGCGCGCGGTGCTCGACCGCGACCCCGCCGCCGGCGAGGTCGCCGTGCGCGACCACATGGCGGAGGTGCTGAAGATCGTCGACGACCTACCGGGCCGATACCCCCACCTTTTCTGAACTTGGCGCGAGACGGACACACACCATGGAACAGACGTGGCGCTGGTTTGGCCCGCAGGACGGCGTGACCCTGGAGCATGCCCGGCAGGCCGGCGCGACGGGGATCGTCACGGCGCTGCACGACATCCCGTACGGCGTCGTCTGGAGCGTCGAGGCCATCGAAGCGCGGAAAGCCGAGATCGCCCGCAATCCTGCGCTCGGTCTCCATTGGAGCGTCGCCGAGAGCCTGCCGGTGCACGAAGCCATCAAGATCGGTGAAGGCGACCTCGAACCGCTGTTCGAGGCCTATCGGGTTTCGCTGCGCAACCTCGCCGCCTGCGGGGTGACGACAGTCTGCTACAACTTCATGCCCGTGCTCGACTGGGCCCGCACCGAGCTCGTCCATCCGCTGCCGGGCGGTGGCCGTGCCCTGCGCTTCAACGCCCACGAGTTCGCGGCCTTCGACGCCTTCATGCTGGAGCGATCAGGGGCCGAGGCCGACCATCCGCCGGACGTGATGGTGCGCGCCCGCGCGTGGTTCGACCGGAGCACGGCCGCCGATCGAGACGCGCTCCTGGCCACCGTGATGGCAGGCCTGCCAGGCGCATTCGACCGCTACGACATCGCGGGGCTGCGCGGCATGCTGGCGCTCTACCGCGACGTCTCGACAGAGCGCCTGCGCGAGAACCTGGTTCGGTTTCTGCGCGCTGTGATCCCGGCGGCCGAGGAGGCGGGATTGCGGATGGCGATCCATCCCGACGATCCGCCGCGCCCGCTGCTGGGGCTGCCGCGCATCGTGTCCACGGCCGAGGACCTCGCCTTCATCGTCGAGGCTGTGGACTCGGTGGCCAATGGCATCACCCTGTGCAGTGGTTCGCTGGGTGCCAGCCCGCGCAACGACGTCGTGGCCATCGCGCGCCATTTCGCGTCGCGGATCCACTTCGCGCATCTGCGCAACGTGTCGAACGAGCCGGACGGCTCCTTCATGGAGGCCGATCACCTCGATGGCGATACCGACATGATCGCACTCGTCGAGGTGCTGCTCGACGAGCAGGCGAAGCGGCGCGACGCCGGGGAGCCGCGGTGGCGCATCCCGATGCGGCCCGACCACGGCCACGAACTGCTCGGCGACGTCGGCCAGACGGGACACCACCCGGGCTACTCGGCGACGGGGCGCCTGAAGGGCTTGGCGGAACTCCGCGGCGTGATGAGGACGCTGTCGCGCACGCGCGGAGTGCCGCTCTGAAAGACCCCGACCGCAAAGAATGCGGCGGGCGAAGAAAACGCATCACGGAGGAACGACACCATGAAGAACGGATACATCACGATGAGATCCACGACCTTCGGCGCACTCCTGCTCGCCGGCACCGTACTGACGTCCGTCGGCGCCCAAGCGGCCGACGGGATCGCGAAGGGCGACACAAGCGGCAAGACGATCGCCTTCAGCAACTCCTACGCGGGCAACTCCTTCCGTCAGGTCATGATTAGAAGCTTCGAGGAAACCGGAGCCCAGGCCGCCAAGGACCATCTGATCAAGTCGACGGCGGTCGTCAGTGCCAACAATTCGGTCACCGAGCAGGCGTCCCAGATCCAGAACCTCATCCTCCAGGGATACAGCGCCATCGTGGTGCTGGCAGGGTCGGACACGGCGCTCAACGGCGTCGTCAAGGACGCCTGCGACGCCGGCATCGTTGTCGTGGCCTTCGCCAGCGGCGTGACCGAGCCCTGCGCCTACCGCGTCGACTACGACCTCGACAGCTACGGCAAGGCCGAACTCGACTACCTCGCGGGCCGTCTCGGCCAGGGCCCCGAGAACCTGCTCGAGATCCGGGGCGCCGCGGGCGACGGTTTTGACAAGCGTCTCCACGCCGGCGTCGAGAAGGCCATGAAGGACCACCCGACGTTCAAGATCGTCAATGAGGTCTACGGGGCCTGGACCTCCACGGTGGCCCAGAAGGAGGTGTCGGGGGTGCTGCCGTCGCTGCCCAAGATCGACGGCGTGCTGACGCAAGGCGGCGACGGCTACGGCGCCGCCATGGCGTTCGAGGGCGCTGGGCGGCCTCTCCCCATCATCGTCATGGGCAACCGTCAGGACGAACTGGCGCTGTGGAAGAAGCAGCATCAATCCAACGGCTACGAGACGATGTCGCTCGGCGCGACCCCGAGCGTGTCGCAGGTCGCCTTCTGGGTGGCGCAGCAGATCCTGGCCGGCAAGCAGGTCCCGAAATTCGTCGAGGTGCCGCTGTTGCGCATCGACCAGGGAGACCTCGACGCCTGGCTTGCCAAGGTGCCCGAGGGCGGCGTCGTCAACGCAACCTACGACCAGCCGTTGGTGGCCGACATCATCGACGCCAACGTCGATCACAAGCCGCTGCCCGGCGTTCCGGCCCCGAAATGATCGCGACTGCCCCTCCCTCGACCGCGGAGTCCACCCGGACGGCGATTTCCAGGCGGCCCTTTCTCGCGGTGCGTGACGCGCGCAAGCATTACGGCGCCGTCCAGGCACTGCGGGGTGTCGATTTCGCAATCGCGCCCGGCGAGGTGGTGGGCCTCGTCGGCCATAACGGCGCCGGCAAGTCGACGCTGATGAATGTGCTGGCCGGCACGGTGCAGCGCACGAGCGGCGACTTCTCGGTGGGGGAGACCGCCATCGATGCCTGGAGCCCCCACCGCGCGCAGGGGCGGGGCCTGCGCTGCGTGTTTCAGGAGCTGTCGCTCTGCGGCAACCTCACGCTCGCGGAGAACACCCGCGTGATGCACCGCGCGCTGCGGGGCTTCGGCTGGCGACGCCGGGCCGGGGATGCGATCCGCCGGACGCTCGACGCCATCTTCCCGGGCCACGGCATCCCGGTCGGAGCCCGTGTGGCCGATCTGCCGATCGGGGCACGGCAGATGGCCGAGATCGCGAGGGCCTTCAGCGTCACAGACGAGCCGGTGCGCTGCGTCATCCTCGACGAACCGACCTCGGCCCTCGGCCACGAGGCCGCCGAGCAGCTTCTGGCCTACATCCGCAAGGCTGCGTCGGAGGGCGTCGCCTGCATTCTGATCACTCACCGTCTCGACGAGATCATGGCGGTCTGCGACAGGGCCGTCGTGATGGTGGACGGCCAGGTGACGGCCGAGCGGCCGATCCATGGCCTGACCCGGGCGGCCCTCGTCGGCCTGATGGGGACCATCGAGGCGCAGCACGACCGCAGCCGAGAACCGACGGCGGCCCCGTCCGGGGCGGCCCTCGTCGTCGACGATCCGGGGCGGGGTCCTGGAGACCTTCCGATCCGGGCCATGGCCGGCGACATCGTCGGCTTCGCGGGGCTCGACGGCCACGGGCAGCGGGAGCGCTTGCGGGCCCTCTATGCCGGGGGGCGGCGCGGGCCCCGGCCGGTGGCCTATGTGGCGGGAGACCGCGGCACGGAGGGTGTCTTCGCGCTCTGGTCGATCGCCGACAACCTCACGATCCGCAGCCTCGACTCCCTGCGCCGCGGTGGCTTCCTGTCGCCGAAGGCCGAGGCCGAGTTGGCCCGGACCTGGGCGGAGCGCCTCAAGGTGAAGGCGCCTTCCGTCGACACGCCCATCCTCAGCCTCAGCGGCGGGAACCAGCAGAAGGTGCTCTTCGCCCGGGCGCTGGCCTCCGACGCTGAAGTCATCTTCCTCGACGACCCGATGCGGGGCGTCGACGTCAACACCAAGCAGGACGTGTACCGCTTGATCCGGAGTGAGGCCGCCAAGGGCCGATGCTTCATTTGGTACACCACCGAACTTGAGGAACTGAACAATTGCGAGCGCCTTTACGTGTTCCGCGAAGGCCGCGCCGCCACGATGCTGTCGGGCGCCGAGATCGGGCCGTCCCGGGTCCTCGAAGCCTCGTTCGGAGGCGGCCATGACTGACGCGACGACGACGGACGCCGTGCTGGCGGCGCGGCGGCTCGGGTTGGCGCGCCGGCCCTGGCTGCGCGACGCCTTGGGCGTCGGCCTGCCGGCCGTGGCCCTCGCCGCGATGCTGGCCGTGATCATGCACATCCGCCCGACGGCCATGAGCTACTTCGGCTTCACGCTGCTGTTCAAGCTCGCGACGCCGCTCGTCTTCGCGGCCCTGTCGCAGATGCTGGTCATCACGCTGGGCGACATCGATCTGTCGAACGGCAGCTTCGTGGGCCTGGTCACCTGCGTGACGGCGCTGTTCCTCGCCGACGCCCCGGTTGAGGCGTTGTTGCTCTACGTCCTCGCCGTCGCCGCTTACGCGGCGTTCGGGCTGCTCATCCACGTGCAGCGACTTCCCTCCATCATCGTCACGCTCGGCATGTCGTTCATCTGGCTCGGGCTGGCGGTGATCCTGCTGCCCTCGCCGGGCGGAGCCGCGCCAGCCTGGCTCAACGCCTTCATGAACTGGCGACCGCCGCTCCTGCCGCTGCCGATCTGGATCGCGCTGCTGGCAGCGTTGGCGGGCCACCTCGTCGTCACCCACTCGTCCTACGGGGCCGTGCTGCGCGGCGCCGGTGCGAACCCCCGCGCAGTGGAGCGGGCCGGCTGGTCGCTCCTCGGCATCCGGGCGGCCGTCTACGCGGCAGCGGGCTCGTTGGCGGTGCTGAGCGGCCTGGCCCTGACCGGCCTCACGACATCGGGCGACGCCAACATCGCCCCATCCTACACGCTGCTCGGCGTCGGCGCCGTGATCCTGGGCGGCGGCTCCTTCACGGGCGGAGCGGTGTCGCCCGTCGGCACCGTGGTGGGCGCCCTCACCCTCTCGCTGGCGGGCTCACTGCTGAGCTTCCTCCAGGTGCCGCCCACCTGGCAGATCGGGGCGCAGGGCGTTATCCTCTTCCTGGTGCTGGCCGGGCGTATCCTCGTCGCGGAGAAGACCCCTTGAGCCAGCGTTTCTTCCGCCTGCCGTCGGTCCGACCATCCCTGGCGCCCTGGACCTACGGCTTCATCGTCGCCTTGGCGATGTGGATCGCCACCACGGCCTACGCGGGCCTCGGTAGCGCGGGTGCGACGGTGGCGTCGGCCCTCGCCTTCGGGGCCTTCAGCGTCGTCGTGGGCACCGGCCAGATGCTAGTGGTCGCTTCGGGGCCCGGCAACATCGACCTGTCCGTGCCTTCCGTGCTGACGCTCGCGGCCTATGCGTCCATGACGGTCATGCACGGCAGCGACGGGCTGATCCTGCCGGGTCTCGCCGCCGCGCTCGCCCTGGGGGCCGGGGCGGGCGCCCTCAACTACCTCGCCATCACGGCGCTGCGCCTGCCGCCCATCATCGCCACGCTGGCCTGGAGCTTCGTCTTCCAGTCGCTCGCCTTCAACTTCGGGGGTGAGGCCACCCTGAAACCGCCAGCGGCTCTGGCGGGCTTCACGGCGCTGCAGGTCGGCGGCCTGCGGGTCATGCCGCTCGCCGTGATGGCGCTCACGCTCGTCGCCGCGCTGGCATTGCGGCGGACGCTCTTCGGCCGTCGGCTGCTGGCCACCGGGCAAAGCGAGCGCGCCGCGGACCTCGCAGGCGTCCGGGTGGGGCGGGTTCGCCTCCTCGCCTACATGCTCTGTGGCGCCGCCGCGGCCCTGACAGGCTTTCTGCTGTCCGGCTTCACGGGTGGTGCTGCGCTCAACATGGGCGACGCCTACCTGTTGGAGTCGATCGCCGTTGTGGTCCTGGGCGGCACGAGCGTGGCGGGGGGGCAGGCCAATGCGGTGGGGATCTGGGGCGCAGCTCTGTTCTTCAACCTGATGGGCACGATGCTGAACACCTTCCACCTCCAGGCGGGCGTGCGCTTCCTGCTGACCGGCACTCTGATCATTCTGATCGTCGCCATAGTGCCGCGCCCGCGCGCCGCATGAGCCCTGCCGTGGCACTTCCGAAAGACCGGCCCGAGCCGGTCGACCTCCTCCTCGACGCCGTCGAGCGTTCGGACCTCGTCGATCTCACCCACCCGCTCGTCGGGGGCCTGCCGGTCTGGCCCGGCCATCCGGAGTTTTGCCAGACAGCCCTGGCATCGCTCGAGCGGGGCGATGCGAGCTGCTACCACGCGCTGTCGCTGGGCGAGCACACGGGTACGCATTTCGACGCCCCCTCCCATTTCGTGCGGGGCGGCCGATCGATCGCGGACGCGCCGCTCGGGCGCTGCTTCGGCCGCATGGTCACGATTTCCGCCGTAGATGCCGCACCGGCCACCGCCGTCGGGCTCGACCCGATCCTCGATTGGGAAGCTCGGAACGGACGCATCGCGGCCGGTGACGCCGTATTCTTCCATTTCGGCTGGGACCGGCACTGGGATGCTGATCCGGCGGCATTCCTGACCGGCTGGCCGGGCCTGTCGGGTGCCGCCGCCGAATTCCTGGTGGCGCGCCGCGCCCGGATCGTCGGGTCGGACTGCCTGTCGATCGACGCTTTCGGCAGCCTGAACTTCCCGGCCCACCTCGCCCTCCTCGGCGCCGATATCCTGATCGGCGAGAACTTCGCCCGCCTCGGGACCCTGCCGCCGATCTGCTCGCTGGCGGCGCTGCCCCTGCCCATCGTCGATGGCTCCGGCTCCCCGCTGCGCGCCATCGCCTTCGTGCCGAGATCGGCTCCGAGCCCGTCGTCCCAGGAACCGTGATATGACCGAAACCTTTCCCACAACGGCGCGACGCTGAAGCCGGTGTTGACCCGCTTCGCGGACTTGGGGGATCCCGAGCTCGGTCGCCAGCCATGCCTCCTGGATGGAGAACTTCCCATGGACGCGGCTCCCGGGCGTCAGGCAGCCGAGGGAACACAAGGTCATGGTGGACTTCGATCGCATGCGGGTGCGCGACCCTGCCGGCGTGCGCGAACTGCTCGGTGACGGCAACTTCGGCGGGCTCTACGAAAGGCCCGACGCCGACATGCTGGCGCTGTGGGCGGTGGGCGTCGACGAGACGCGCGCGGCGCTCGAAGGGCCCTGGTCGTGAGCGGAACGGGCGACCCGAACATGGTCGTGAGCGGGGCCGCGCACAACCCCGTCCTGATCTGGGGTGCGGGTGCGATCGGCGGCGCGCTCGGCGCCGCCTTCGTCCGGGCCGGCGAGGAGGTCGTCTTCGTCGACGCCGCCCTCGACCACGTCGTGGCGATGCGCGAGGACGGCCTCGAGATCACCGGCCCGATCGCGCCGGGCCGCGTGCGGGTGCGGGCCTTCGCACCGGAGGAGCTTCGAGGGACTTTCCGGCGCTGCGTGCTCGCCGTCAAGGCGCACCACACCGCCGGGGCGATCGAGGCCCTGGCGCCCCACGTCGCCGCGGACGGATTCGTCGTGTCGGCGCAGAACGGGCTCAACGAGGAGGTCATCGCGGCGAGGGTCGGCCGGGCGCGCACGGTCGGGTGCTTCGTCAACTTCGGCGCCGACTACCTCGGCCCCGGCACCGTGCTCTACGGCGGCCGCGCCGCCGTGGTGGTGGGCGAGCTCGACGGGGCCGAGACGGCGCGCATCCGCGAGGTCCACGCCCTGTTCCGGCACTTCGACGAGCGCGCGGTGCTGACGCCCAACATCTTCGGCTACCTGTGGGCCAAGTTGATCTACGGCGCGCTGCTGTTCGCCACCGCCCTGACCGACGATTCCATCGCCGACGTGCTCGCGGCGCCCGAGCACCGGGCCGTCCTGACCGCGCTCGCCCGCGAGGTCGGCACGGTGTCGCGCGCCGAGGGCGTGCGGCTCGAAGGCTTCGACGGCTTCGACCCCGACGCCTTCCTGCCGGATGCACCGGACGAGCGCACGGCGCGCTCCTTCGACGACATGGTGGCGCACAACCGCCGCTCGCTGAAGACGCATTCCGGCATCTGGCGCGACCTCGCGGTGAGAAAGCGCCGCACGGAGGTGGACGCCCAGCTCGGCCCCGTGGTCGAGGCCGGGCGCCGGCGCGGCGTGCCGACGCCGCTCACCTCCGCGGTGCTGGAGCGCATCCACGATGTCGAGGAAGGGCGCCGCCCGCTCGCCCGCGCGAACCTCGACGGCTTTGCGTGAGGCAGTCCCCTACGCCGCCCCCGCCGCGCTGCCCTCGAAGGCGCGCAGGAAGGTGCGGAGATAGTTTCCCAACGACGGGCCGAGATAGCCGCCCTCCTGCACGAGCAGCGTCGGCAGCACGGCTGGCTCGGCCTCTGGCCAGTGCGGGGCCACGCGGGGCCACGCGGGGCGGCAGATCATGCCGCCCCGCGGCTCCCGAAGGCCGCATCGCGGGCCTCGCATCATCAGCACGCCAGAATGGCTTCCACGACCTCCTGCACGTCGAGCGCCTCCGGGAAGGTGGCGAGGTGGTGCGGCTCGCCGCGCGCCATGCGGGCGACCCCGTCGAGCTGCCGCTGCAGCGCGACGATGCGCGCCCGCTCGTTCGGCATCGCGTTGGGCGCGGGCTCGAAGGTACCGTCGGCGCGGCGGCGCTCCGGAACCGACCAGTCCCGCAGGCGCACGGCGCCGGCGTCGCCTTCCAGCGTCCAGGTATTGTGGTCGTCCTTCGCGGTTTCGCCCACCCGGCCGGTCAGCGTCACCGGGACCCCGCCCGCCCGGAAGCGCGCGTCGACGGCCCGCTCGGACCGGCCGGCCTCCGGAAAGCGCGCCGCGCCGCGCAGTTCATCGAAGGGGCCGAGCAGGCGCCGGGCCAGGAACAGGAAGTGCGACACCACCTCGCGCGTGAAGCCGCCCTCGGCGCGGGCGTCGAGCCACGCGGCCGCGTCGACCTGCCAGGGGCGCGGCCAGGCGGCGAACCCGACCTCGATCGCGAGCCGGCGCGGCGTCCCGACCGCGCCCTCGGCGATGGAGCGCTGCAGGGTCGCCACGCCGGGCGAGGACGCGAAGGGGAAATTCACCGCGCCGGCGGTTCCGGCTTCGACCGCGAAGGCGCGGGCCTCGGCGAGGTCCACCGCGAGCGGCTTTTCGCAGAACACGCTGCGCCCGGCCGCGAGCGCCATGCGGGCGTGGCCGATGTGCGAGGCGGGCGGCGAGGCGACGTAGACGCACTCGCTCGACGACACCACGAACGCCGCGTCCGCTGCCCGCGGCACCCTCGGATGGGCCGCCCCGGCGCGCTCCAGCGCCGCCGGATCAGGATCCCACAGCGCCGCGACACGGACCGGCGCGCCCTGCCCCGGCACGGTCAGGGCCTGTATGGCGTCGAGCATCCTGCGTCCCATGACGCCCGCGCCGATGATGCCCAGTGCGACCGGCTGTTCCCGTGGTTCCATCGTTCCAATCCTTTGCACGCCCTCGGACGCGCCTGTCAGCGGAGATGCGCGAACTGCAGTTCCAGCGCGCCATCCGGATACTGCTGCCAATCCAGCGACGCCGACGACGCCTGGATCGTGGACGGGAAGGTCAGGAACAGCATCGGATCGTCCGCCCTCACCTGTGCCTCGGCCTGATGGTAAAGCGCAGCGCGCCGCTCGGGGACGGCCTCGGCCCGCGCCCCTTCGAGCAGCTCGGTCGTGCGGTCGCTGTTGTAGCCGGCGAAGTTGTTGGGTCCATTCTTCGTCAGGTAATTGTACGTGTCGCCGTCGGGGTCGGGCCGGCCCGACCAGGGCGACATGCACAGATCGAAGTCGTGCCCGCGCAGCACAGAGATGAGGCTGGTGGCGTCGACCTGCTTCACCCGGACCGCGAAGCCGGCGGCATCGGCCATGGCTTGCAGGATTTCGGCCGTGCGGACCTGGGCGGGCGAGTTCGTCACCGTGATGGTCACCGCCAGAGGCGACGAGTGGCCGGCCTCCGCGAGCAGGGCCTTGGCGCCTCGGGGGTCGGGCTTCGGCGGCTTGAAATCCCCGTCGTGAGCCCAGGCGATCGAGGGCGGGATGGGCCCGTAGGCCGGCACGCCCGTGCCGAAATACACGGCTTTCTGGACCGTGGCGGGGTCGACGGCCATCGCGAAGGCTCGCCGCACCCGCAGGTCGTCGAAGGGCGGCTTGGCGATGTTGAAAGAGAAGGCGTTGAAGCCGAGGCCGTCTCTCTCCTTGACGGCCAGCGCGGGGTCGCGGCGGAGCTGCGCGACGGCCTGCGGCGGCACGGCATCGACGAGCCCCACGGTGCCGGCGCGCAGGTTGGTCATCCGCACGGTCTCGTCCGCCATGGGCCGGAACACCAACCGTTCGATCGGGGCGGGCCCGCGCCAGTAGCCGGGGAAGCGCTCCAGCACGAGTTCCGCGTTCTTGGTCCAGCTCACGAGCCGGTAGGGGCCGGCACCCACCGCGCGGGTCGCGAAGTCGGGACCGAGCGCCTTCACGGCCGCCGGCGACACCAGCATGCCGGCGCGGTTGGCCAGCACGGAGGGCAGCGGCGCGTAAGGGGCCTTCAGCCGGATCGTAAAGGTGAGCGGGCCGGTGACCTCGACGGAGGCGACGGGGCCGAGCTCGCTGCGGCGGGGGGAGCCCGTCGCCGGGTCCAGCATGCGGTCGAAGTTCGCCTTGGCGGCGGCGGCGTCGATCGGCGTTCCGTCCTGGAAGGTCAGGTCCGGCTTCAGCGTGAAACGGTAGGTCAGCGGGTCCGGCGCTTCGAAGCTCGCGAGCCCCGGCTCGACCTTGAGGTCCGGCGTGAGGTGGAGCAGAGGCTCGTGGAGATTGTACTGGACGGCGAGCTCGAAGAACGAGGCCATGCCGACCGGATCCAGCGTCACGGGATCTGAAGCCACGCCGACCGACAGGCTCCCGCTCGTCGCCGGCGCGGCGACGAGGGGCGAGGGCGCGGCTACCGCGAGGGCGGCCGCGACGGCGAGGGCCGCGGCCGGCCCGCGGTGCGCGATGGGTCGAAACATGGTCGGGCCTTTCTCGACGGCGTCACGCCGCGTCACGGGGATCGAGGCGGTCGCGCAGGCCGTCGCCCAGGAGATTGAAGCCCAGCACAGCGGCGAAGATGGCGGCGCCGGGGAACCACGCGAGCCAGGGCGCCTGGTCGAGGAAGCCGATGGCCTCGCGCAGCATGCTGCCCCAGGTCGGGGTCGGCGGCTGCACGCCCAAGCCCAGGAACGACAGGTAGGACTCGGTGATGATCGCCGAGGCGAAGAGCAGCGACGCCTGGACGACCAGGGGCGCCATGACGTTGGGCAGCACGGTGCGCAGCAGGATGGTGCCCGGGCCGTAGCCGAAGCCGCGCTGGGCGACGACGAAGTCGAGTTCGCGCACCAGAAGCGTCTGGGCGCGGGCGATGCGGGCGAAGACCGGAACGTTGACCACCGCGATCGCCAGCACCGCATCTGGCAGGCTCGGGCCGAGCACGGCCGAGATCACCAGGGCGAGCAGGATGCTCGGGAAGGCGAAGAGCACGTCCATGGTCCGCATGATCAGGGCTTCCGTCCAGCGCCCGGCGTAGCCGGCGACGAGGCCCGCCAGCGTGCCGACAGCGAGCGCGCCGGCGACGCTGAAGAGCCCCACCTGGACCGAGGCCCGCGCGCCGAAGACGACGCGCGACAGCACGTCCCGGCCGAGGTCGTCGGTGCCGAAAAGATGCGCCGCGGAGGGCGGCGCCATGAGGGCGAGGAAGTCGGGCGCGTCGGGGTCCGCGGGGGCGAGCAGCGGCGCAGCGATGGCCGCGAGCGCCACAGCCGCCACGATCGCCAGGCCCGCCGCGGCGCGGGGGTCGCGCAGGAGGCCGCCGGGCAGCCCGGGCCGGCGCGGCGATGCGGCATCGACCCCGACGGCGCTCACGCGAAACGGATCCGTGGGTCGAGCACCGCGTAGACGACGTCGGTCGCGAGGTTGACCAGCACGAACAGCGTCGCGGTGAGCAGCACGGCTCCTTGGATCACCGGATAGTCGCGCGCGAAGATGGCGTCGACGGTCAGTTTGCCGATGCCCGGCCATGAGAACACCGTCTCGGTCACGACGACGCCACCGAGCAGCTGGCCCACCTGGATGCCGAGCAGCGTGACGATCGGGATACGGGCGTTGCGGAACGCGTGGCGCCAAACCACGCTGCGCAGCGGCAGGCCCTTGGCCCGGGCCGTGCGGACGTAGTCGGCCCGCAGCACTTCCAGCATGGCGGCGCGCGTCATGCGCATGGTGGCGGCGGCTAGCGCCGCCCCGAGCGTCAGGGCCGGCAGGACGAGGTGGAGAAGGCAACCTCCCGGATCTGCGAGCGGCGACGCGTAGCCCGAAGCGGGCAGCACCGGCAGGACGACCGAGAAGGCCAGGATCAGCAGGAGGCCGAGCCAGAAACTCGGCATCGACAGGCCGCACAGCGCGGCGAGCGAAGCGGCGACGTCGGCCGCCGTGTTGCGGCGCGTGGCCGCCACGACGCCGGCCGGCACCGCGATGACGAGAGACACGAGGAGCGCTGCTGCGGCGAGAAGCGCGGTCGGCGCCAGGGCGCCCCCGAGCAGCGGCAGCACGGCGCGCCCGCCCTGGATCGAGCGGCCGAAGTCGCCCGTGAGGACGTGCCCGAGCCAGGCCGCGTATTGCATCGGGAGGGGCTGGTCGAGCGACAGGTTGCGCCGCAGGGCCGACAGGGCGGCATCGTCGGCGTCGAGGCCGAGCAGGGCTACGGCCGGGTCGCCCGGCACCATCCGGATCAGGAGGAAGGACACCAGCGACGTGCCGAACAGGATCGGCAGAAGGCCGAAGAGGCGGCCGAGAAGAAAGCGTCCCATCCGTGCCTGGACGTCCTTGAACCGGTTCAATGGACGCGATACTCCGACCCGCGCCGGCCCGTGTCAATGCCGATCGGGGCCGGTCGGGCGCGTGGCGCGGTGGCGGCGGAGGCAGTCAAGGATGGGCGGCACCCCAACGATCGCTGATGTGGCGCGCGAAGCCGGCGTGTCGAAAGCCACGGTGTCCCACGTCGTCGGCGGGCGCGTGCCGGTGCGGCCGGCGACACGCGCCAGGGTCGAGGCCGCGATCGACGTGCTCGGCTACGTGCCGGCCGACAGCGCCCGTTCGCTCAATGCCCGGAAGCGCCCCATCGCGCGCGAGCCTCGCGCCGACCCGGCCGTGCCGCGCCTCACCACGGTCGGCTACGTCAGCGTGGATTTCATCGCCTGCCTCGACCGGCTGCCCGAACGGGAGGAGCGCCGCCAAGCCAGGGCCATCGTCAAGGCGATCGGCGGGCCGGCTGCCAACGTCGCCGCCATCGCGGCCGGCATCGGCCAGCCCTGGCCGGTGTCGGCCTCCATCATCACCGCGATCGGGACCGACGGGGACAGCGACTGGGCTGCGGCCGAGCTGTCCGCCCGCCGCGTCGGCCTCGTGCTGGGGCGCGAGCGCCGGCAAGGCCGGCTCGACCGCGCCTTGGTGCTCGTCGAAGCGGACGGACGGCGCACCATCGTCAATGAGCCGTCACGCCTCGCCGAGGTCGACGTCCGCCGCTTCGTCGAAGCGACGGATCCGGAGGGCGCCCCGTGGTGCCTGCACCTCGAAGGCTTCCAGGCGCCGGTCCAAATCGCCGCCCTGGAGGCGGCCCGCGCCCGCGGGTTCCGCACCAGCCTGCAGGCGACCGGCCTGCCGGCAGCCTGGGTGGCGGCGCAGGCCGATCGCATGTTCGCCGCGACGGACGTGCTTTTCCTGCATCGGGAAACCCTGGCCGCTATCCCGGGCTGCCCGTCCGATCCCACGGCAGCCGTGTCGCACCTCGCCCGGCGCGCCGCTGCGGCGCCGGCCGGCGCCTGGCCGGACGTCGTCGCGCTGACGCTCGGGGCGTCGGGCGCGGCCGTGTGGTCGCGCGCCGGCGGCTGGGAGCGCGTGCCCGCGCCCGACGTGGTTCTGCGCGACAAGACCGGCGCCGGCGACGCCTTCGTGGGCGCCTTCCTGAGCCTCTGGCTCAACGGCACCTCCCCGCTGCTGGCCGGCCGTCTCGCCTGCGCGGCGGGCAGCCTCGCCACGACCGCGGTCGGCGCACAAGAACTGCGGCCATCCGCCGACGCCCTGCTCGCCCTGGCCGGTGTGGCGATCCGCGCCGTCCCGGTTCCCTGATTTCCCCCGATCTCCCTGGAGAAACCTCTTTGTCCCAATCCGTCTACAAGCCCAAGGCCAACGCCGTGCAGCGCCTGTTCGGCCGCACCAAGGCGGTGATCGGCGTCGTCCATTCGCTGCCCCTGCCGGGCGCGCCGAACTACGACGGCGACCCGATCGACCGCGTCTACGACTATGCGCTGGCCGAGGCCCGCCGCTACCGCGACGGCGGCGTGGACGCGCTGATCGTCGAGAACCACGGCGACATCCCCTTCGCCAAACCCGAAGACCTCGGCCCGGAGACGGCCGCCGCCATGGCGGTGATGACCGACCGCGTGCGGCGCGAGGTCGGGCTGCCGGTGGGCGTCAACGTGCTGGCCAATGGCGTCGTCCAGGCCCTCGCGGTCGCCAAGGCGGCGGGCGCCTGCTTCGTGCGCGTGAACCAGTGGTGCAACGCCTACGTGGCGAACGAGGGGTTCATGGAGGGCCGCGCCGGCGAAGCGACGCGCTACCGCGCCATGCTCCACGCCCGCGACGTCGCGATCTTCTCGGACGTCCACGTCAAGCACGGCGCACACGCCGTCACGGCGGACCGGACCCTGACCGAGCTCGCCCGCGACGCGCAGTTCTTCGACGCGGACGCCCTGATCGTCACGGGCCAGCGCACGGGCGACAGCGCCGACCTCGGCGACCTCCGAACGGTGCGCGACTCAGGCTCGCTTCCCGTGGTGGTGGGGAGCGGCGTCAACGCCGAGAACGTCGGCGCGATCCTCGGCTTCGCCGACGCGGTGATCGTGGCGAGTTCGCTCAAGCACGACGGCGGCTGGTGGAACGAGGTCGACCCCGCGCGCCTCGCGCATTTCATGGCCGCGGTCCGGGCGGCGCGGGGGTGACCCGCGTCTTCGTGCTCGGCAACGCGACGCTCGACTGCGTGCAGCGGGCGCCGCGCCTGCCCCGGCCCGGCGAAACGCTGCTCGGCGAGGTGCCGCGGCGCTGCGCGGGGGGCAAGGGCCTGAACCAGGCGGTGGCCTCGGCCCGCGCCGGCGCCGAGACCGTGCTGGTCGCGCCGCTCGGCTCCGATCCCGAAGGGGCGGCGCTGCGGGCGGCGGCGGCGGGCGAGACCGGCCTCACCGCGCGCTGGATCGCGAGCGCGGAGCCCACCGACTATTCAGCGATCTGGGTCGCGGCCGATGGCGAGAACGCGATCCTCAGCAGCGCCGCCGCGGCTTTGAGCCTCGGCGAGGGCGACGCGCTGGCGGCGCTCGACGACTTCGCGGGGGGCGACGTCCTGGTGATGCAGGGCAACCTCGGCCGCGACGTCACGGCCGCGGCGGCGCGCTTCGCCCGCGCGCGGGGCGGGCGGATGCTGCTCAACACGGCGCCTATCGCCTGGGACATGGCGCAGCTGCTCGACGCCGTCGACATCGTGGTCGCGAACGAGGGCGAGAGCCTCGCCCTGACGGGCGAGGCCGACCCGTCGCGCGCCGCCCTGGCGCTGGGAGGGGCGCTCGGCGCCGGGCGCACCGCGGTGGTGACGCGGGGCGCCGCGGGAGCGCTGCTGGCGCGCGACGGGGATCTCGCCACGATCGCGGCACCTGCGGTCCACGCCGTCGACACGGCGGGGGCGGGCGACGTGCTCGCCGGGGTGCTCGCGGGTCTCATCGCCCGGGGCGAGCCGGTCGAGCGGGCGCTCGTCGCCGCGGTCGGTGCGGCCTCGATCGCCGTGACACGTCACGGCACGGTGCCGTCCTTCCCGTCCCGCCGCGAGATCGCCGGCCTCGCCGTGGGCGGCGCGGGCGGCGGCTGACCCGCTCAGGCGTCGGTCAGCCAGCCGAGCAGGTTCGTCCACAGCGTCGCGTAGCCGGGCCAGTCGACGAAGCTCTGCGGCAGCCAATGCGGGCCGATGTCCGACATCCAGGCCGCCGTTCGCCCGCGCCCGAAACGCCCGGTGACGAGCAGGGGATGGCCCCCTTCCTCGTCGGGCAGGCGCGCCAGCACCTCGACATCCGCGCCAGGCTTCAGCTCCACCTCGTTGGCGCCGAGCAGAATGGGCCAGTCCGTACCGAGACCGCGCAGGATCGGGTGGTCGGCCGGACCTGTGACCCGCGCCTTGAAGCCTTCCGGGACCTCCAGCCTGTCGTCGTAGGGCAAGCAGGTGACCGGCAGCGCCTCCTCGACGGGCGTGCGCCGCCAACGCGCCTTGCCGTCGATGCCCTGAAACGAGAAGTAGCCGCCGATCATCGCGAGGCCACCGCCCGCCGCGGCATAGTCGCGAAGCAGCTTCAGGCGGTTCGGGTAGGTTTTGCCGTGCATCCAGACGTCGGGGTGCAGCAGCAGCGAGTTGGCGCCGATGTCGGACAGCAGGATCGCGTCGTAGGCCTGCAAACCCTCCAAAGTCGTCGGCAGCGCTGTCACGGCTTCGTGAGCGGGCATGTAGGTGAGCGCGAAGGGGCCATCCTTCAGGGCCGCCACGAGCGGCTCGGCACCGAGGTGGAAGGTGACGCTGCCGAACTGGTCGAAGCCTTTGTAGTGGGTCGCGGAGCTGACCCAGCTCTCGCCGACCAGCAGCACCTTCTTCTGACTCATATCGAACTCCGGCGGACGGTCGCGCGCCCGGCGACCCCGCATCGAGGAGGGGGAGGGGGTTCAGGCGGCCTTGAAGACCCGCACGGGGTTGTCGCGCAGCATCAGGTCGATCGCCGCGGCGTCGATGCCGTGGCGCTTCAAGCGCGGCACGAAGTGCTTGAGCAGGTAGCCGTAGCCGAAGCCGCCGAACCGAGTGAGCATGATCTTGAGGAACACGTCCTGGCTCATCAGCACGCGCTCACCGTGGCCCATGTCGATGAGGGCCCGGATAGCGCGGGCGTTCTCCTCGTCGGAGGGCGACTGGGCGTCCTGGTCGGCATAATAATAGTCCATGCCGATCATGTCGTATTCCAAGAAGGCGCCCCGCTTCGCCAGTGCCGCCTGGTAGGCGAGGTCGTCGTGGCTGGGATTCATGTGGCACAGCACCGTGTGGTTCAGGTCCGCGCCTTCCTCCTCGACGACGTCGAGCACGCGGTGGGCCAGGCGTTCCCACCCCGGCAGATGGATGGAGAGCGGCACGCCGGTGATGCGGGCCGCGCGGGACGCGGCACGCAGCGATTTCTCTTCGGCCGGGGTGAAGAACTTCGAGATGCCGACCTCGCCGATGATGCCCGCCATGACGTCGGGCTGGGTCGCACCGCCGCCCACGTCCGCGACGATGAAGGCGGCTGCCTCGTCGATGTCCATGCGGGTGAACCAGTCGGGGTGCGACGGTTCGAGATAGAAGCCCGAGCCCATCACGATGTTGAGCTTCGTCCGCCGCGCGATGCGCTGCAGCGCTTCGGGATCGCGTCCGATGCCGAAGTTCGTCGGGTCGACCACCGTGTCGCCGCCGAGCTCCGTGAAGCGGCCGAGCTCGCCCACGGCGAGGTTCACGTCTAGGAGGAAGCAGTTGTCGCGGCTGAGGAAGGGGTTCATCCGGAGCTCGCCGAGGTTCTCGACGCTGACGGGCGCTTCCGCGACCGCCATCTCGGACGCCCGGCAGGGACACTTCCACAGCTTGGACGCGTCGAGCAGGATATGCTCGTGCATCAGCGTCACGCCCATCCGCTCGGCCGGGATCGGCCCCAGCACGGTCATCACGCTGCCGCTGTGCACGCCGACGGCGTGGCGCTTCGGATCGCTCATCGGGGTCCCCTCAACGCCTTCGGTTCGCACCGCGGAAGATTCGGAAGTTCATCCAGACCGCGACGAGGATGATCGAGCCCGTGACGATGGGCGTCAGGAAGGGAGACAGGTGGGCGAGGATCAGCCCGTTGCCGATCACCGCCACGGTGAGCGCCCCCAGCACCGTGCCCACCATGGTGCCTCGCCCGCCGAAGAGGCTGGTGCCGCCGAGCACCACGGCCGCGATGACGTCGAGCTCGAAGCCCTGGCCGGCGTTGGACGAGCCCGAGCCGAGCCTGGCCGCCAGCACCACGCCGGCCAGGGCGGAAAGCCCGCCCGACAGCGCGTAGACGAGCAGCGTGATGCGGCGCGTGTCGACGCCGGCGCGGCGCACCGCCTCGGCATTGGCGCCGATGCCCGTGACATAGCGGCCGAACGGCGTCTCGTTGAAGGCCACGAACCCCACGGCCAGCACCGCGGCGGCGATGAGGGCCGGCAGCGGCAGGCCGAACACCCAGGCCCTGCCGATGTCGACGAAGCCGATGCTCGAGGAGATGGGGATGGAATAGCCGCCCGTGACGAGCAGCGCCGCGCCGCGGATGACGCTGAGCCCCGCCAGGGTGACGATGAAGGCCGGGATGCCCTCGTAGGCGATGAAGAAGCCCTGCAGCGCGCCCACGAGGCCGCCGCAGGCCAGCATCAGCGCGACGCTCGCGGGCCAGGGCACGCCGGCACGGATCAGGATGGCGGACAGCGCTCCCGTCAGCGCCAGCACGGAGCCGACCGACAGGTCGATCCCGCCGGTGGTGATGACCAGCGTCATGGCCGTGGCGACGACGAGCAGCGGCGCCGACTGGCGCAGGATGTTGAGCAGGTTGTCGGCGGTCAGGAAGGCGTCCGTCGTGAGCGAGAACAGGATCACCACGGCGGCAAAGAACACCGCGATCGAGCCGACGCCGCCGTTGGCGAGGAAGCGGTCCTTCACGGTGCGGGGGCGCAGCCGCGTCGAGGCGGCGGCGGCGTGGAGCGGGGCCGTCATGCCGTCGTGCCTTTCCCGGGCGACCCGGCGGGAGCATGGGCCGAGCGCGCCGAACGGGCGCTGAACTTGCGGCCGACGATGAGGTCGACGACCTCCTCGATGCTGGTGTCGGAGATCGCGCGCTCCGCGATGGCTCGCCCCTCGTACATCACCTGCAGCCTGTCGCAGACCAGGAACAGGTCCTGGAGCCGGTGGGTGATGAGGATCACGCCGACGCCCCGGGCGCTGACTGTGCGGATCAGGTCCAGCACGGCCTCGACCTCGGCCACCGCCAGGGCGGCCGTGGGCTCGTCCATGATCAGCACCTTGGGGGCGAAGGAGGCGGCGCGCCCGATGGCGATCGACTGGCGCTGGCCGCCGGACAGGTTCTCGACGTGGACCGCGATGTCGGGCACCGAGATGCCGAGATTCGACAGCATGGCGGCGGCGTCGGCCCGCATGCGCGGCTTGTCGAGGAAGGGAATCCCCAGCACGCGACGGCGCGGCTCGCGGCCCAGGAAGAGGTTGCCGGCGACGTCCACCGTGTCGCACAGCGACAGGTCCTGGTAGACCATCTCGACGTGCTGGGCGCGCGCGTCCGCGGGCGACGCGAAGCTGACATGTTTGCCGTCGACCTCGATCGTCCCGGCGTCGGGCACCACCGCGCCCGACAGCACCTTGCTCAAGGTCGACTTGCCGGCGCCGTTGTCGCCGACGAGGCCGAGCACCTCGCCGGGCGCAAGATCGAGCGACACGTCGTCGAGGGTCTGGATCGTGCCGTAGCGCTTGGAGATCCCGCGCATCCGGACCCGAGGCGTCGCGATTCCCACCGCCATCTCAAGCCTCCGGCTGAAGGACTCGGGTCACTTGAACATCGCGCGGTACTTGTCGACGTTGGCCTTGGTCACGATCGTCACGGGCACGCGGATGACCGGGTCGACCGTCCCGCCCTTCTTCAGCTTGGCCAGGCTTTCGACCGCGACCTTGCCCTCGGTGTAGGGGTCCTGCTGAACGACGCCCGCCACCCAGCCTTCGTCGATCCCCTTCACGGCCTGGGCGGTGAGGTCCCAACCGAAGACCTTCACCTTGCCGGTCCGGCCGGCCGTGTCGACGGCCGAGACGGCGCCGATCAGTGCGGGCTCGCCCGTGGCGTAGATGGCGTTCATGGCGGGGTTGGCGGTCATCAGGTTTTCGGAAGCGGTCAGCGCCACGTCCTGCACGTTCTGCCCATCCACCGTGTCGGCGAAGGTCACCCCCGGCCCGGCCGCGGTCTTCTTGAAGCCGTCGAGCCGCTGATTTTGGATGAAGGAGTTGAGCGCTCCGACGATGCCGACCACCGCCTTGCCGCCCATTTGCTTCTTCACGTCCTCGGCGAAGAAGGATCCGATGTCCTCGCCCGCCTTGGCGTTATCGACCCCCACGAAGGCGACGTTGTCCCCGCCGGGGATCTGGGCGTCGACCGCGACGACCGGGATGCCGGCCGCCTTGGCGGCCGTGATGGCAGGCTTCACCCCGTTGACGTCGATCGCCACCAGCACGATGCCGTCGACCTTCTGGGCGATGTAGGTCTCGATCGCGTCGTTCTGCGCGCTGGGCACGTTGTTGGCGTTGAAGATCACGAGCTTGTCGCCGGCCGCGTCCGCGGCCTTCTGCGCGCCGTCGTCGATCTGGTTGAAGAACAGGGCCTGCTGGTTGATCGTCACCACGGCGAAGGTGGCGGCTCGCGCCCCCGCGGCCGCGAAGCCGAAGGACAGGGCGAAGAAGGCGGCGGTGCCGAGCAGCCTCGGGCGCGATGTCAGGGTGCGGCAGTCCATCAGGTCGACCTCCGCGGGCCGTCGGGCCGCATCGGCCGGGGGAGAAGCCCCCGACGACCGACATCATTCAAGCGACTTGATTTTCTGTCAATGAGCTTGATCTCCGCCGGGCTCAGAAGGTCGGCGGCGTGTTCACCCAGAAGATGCTCGCCGGCCCGTCGCCGGCGTTGCGATACGCGTGGGGCAGGTTCGACGCGAAGACGAAGCTGTCGCCCGGCCCGAGGCTGAAGACCCGGCCGTCGAGAATGAGGTCCACTCGGCCCTGAAGGACGTAGCCCACCTCCTCGCCGGCGTGCTGGATCGGGCCGGCACTCTCGCCGCCCGCCGCGATGTGATGGATGTTGCACTGGAGCAGGTGGCCGGGCGCATAAGGGATGACGCGCTCCAGGCTGATGCCTTCGCCCCTGCGGAGGGGGTCGAGCGCGATGATCGGGCGGTCGCCGGACCGGAACACGATCCCGTCCTCGCCGTGGTTCTCCTCGAACATCCAGCCGATGTTGGTGCCGAGCGCCTCGGCCAAGCGGTGCAGCATGGGCAGCGACGGCGAGGTCTTCCCGGTTTCGATCTTGGACAGCATGCTTTCCGAGCAGCCCACGGCCGACGCGAGCGCCTTCAGCGTCATGCCGCGCATCGTCCGGGCGAGGCGCAGCCGCAGGCTCACGCCCACGAACTTTGCAGCATCGTCGCTTCGCGTCGACCTGATGACGGGCTCCATAGACATTCAACGCTGGACGGGTGGCCCGCAACCGCGATCCTCATAGGTTTCATCCCACCAAAAAGCGATGGTGCAAAGACCATCGCCGAACCCGACAGACCTCGTTTGCACCCGCCTCGATCGGCGGCGGATGGCCACGGGAAACCGCTCGCTGCACGAGCAGACGTCCGCTCCGGAGGACGTGCAAGGTTTGCCGCCATGTCCGATGTGGGTCGAGATGGCAAAGCGGGCTGGCACTCCCGCCCCAACCTCGCCGTGCCGGACGGGCTCAGGCTCGTCGACCTGCCGCGCTACAATGTCCGGAACTGCAGCCCGCCGGGACGCTCAGGAGGCTGGTGGACGAGCCCGTCGTCGACACGTTCGTTCCCACCCTGGACAAGGTCATCCACACCGTCCCCGAGCGGTGCAGCAAGCTCACCGAGCGCCAGGCTGAGGTCACCTCTCGCTGGGATTGAGGTTGCCCCGGCTCATGGACAGCGATGATGCTTTCGCCCGAGGTGTTCCCGCCTGTCCACAACACGCCCTCCCCTTCATGCGCCGGAGTTCCGGCAACAGATGGTGGATCTGGTCCGAGCCGGCCGTTGCCGACACAGCCCTGACAGCGCCGGAGCGGGACGAGCTCGCTCGCCTGCGTCGTGAGAACGAGCAGCTATGACGGGAGCGCAAAACCTCTCTCGAGCGGCGGCCCGGTTCGCGCGGGTGCAGGATGTGCACGCGGCCTCGCGCGACACCGACGGAGGACCACGGGTCCATCCCGCCCCCCCGGGCTGAGGGCGAGAAGCACGGCCGCAAGCGCATCTCCCGGCTGATGCGCTTGGCCGGCCTTGTCGAGGCCTGTCACCGCAAGGGCGGCCCCAGGACGACGCGGCGCGATCAGGAAGCTCGGCCGGCCCCCGACCTCGTAGACCGCAACTCAAGGCCCAGGCGCCTGACCGGCTCTGGGTGGCTGACATCACCGACGTGCCGACGATGAGCGGGTTCCTGTACCTGGACGTCGCGCTCGACGTATTCAGCCGCAGGATCGTGGGATGGTCCATGCAGAGCCACCTGCGGACCGAGCTGATCGTGAGCGCACTCGACATGGCTGTCGGACGACGCGGGCCGAAAGATGTGATGCATCATTCCGACCAAGGTTGTCGCAATACATCTCTGGCCTTCGGCAGTCGGCGCAAAGAGGCGGGCTCCGCCCCTCGATGGGCCCCGTCGGAGACGCCGACGGCAACGCCAGGGCCGAGAGTTTCGTCTCGACCTTGGAAGGCGAACTGCTGGACCGGCGCTCCTTCCCTTCGCAGGCCGAGGCTCGCATGGCCTGGTTCACCTGCATCGAAGGTCTCCACAACCCGCTGCGCTGGCACTCCGGCCTCGGCTATCGATCTCGCGTCGACTGCGAAAAGACATAATCAACAGGCGCAAGCCAGGGCTACGACGAGCCTACCCGAACAAGTTCACTGACCATCACAAAACCGGATCGGTCCTCATCTCCATGGCCCTGGCATCATTCCGCTTGAGTCGACAAGAAGTAGATCCATATCGATATCACGATTTTTGCAAGCCTGCTTCGACACGTACTGGACGCTCGTGCCCCTCTCCACACTGCGAGATCCGACGCGACATCGCTTGACGGTGCGGGCGCTGGCGTGCCTTCTCGTTTGAAGGATCGCCGCGACGACGATGGGCTTTCATTCGAACATCAGCCCTGCCCAGGAACAAGAGCCGCCTGAACAGGGGCCTTGCCGCCGCTTGCTGCACGACATCACGACGACCAGGATCGACCGAAGCGGGGCCCGTCTCAAGGTCATCGCCCTGACGTCCGCGGCGGCCTTCGGTCTCGTCGACGGCAAGCTGATCAAGCTCGGCCTGTCGGGGCCATCGCCTGCGAGCCCCGAGGCGGCGACCGGACGGCCCACCGCCGTGCTGCCCGACATCAACGCGGCGGGGACAGACGCGACCGTCGACCTTGAGCCCGCCGGCCCGATTCTCCATTCTGGCCGTGCTTAACCTGGAGATCGTTCATGGCGAAGTTCACGCGACGCAGCCTTCTGGCGGGCGTAGGAGGCAGCCTCGCCGCGCCGGTGCTGAGCCGCGCCGCCTCGGCCGATGCGCCGCCCGCAGCCGTGAAACGCCCCAACATCCTGTTCATCCTGGCCGATGACCTCGGCTATGCCGACCTCAGCTGCTACGGCCGACCTGACTTCACGACGCCAAACATCGACCGTCTCGCGGCGGAGGGGACGCGCTTCCTGCAGGCTTATGCCAACTCCTCCGTGTGTTCCGCCACCCGCACCGCCCTGATCACGGGTCGCTACCAGGATCGGCTGCCGATCGGCCTCGAGGAGCCGCTCGCCTCCGACGTCGCCGGCCTGCCGCCGGGGATGCCGACGCTGCCCTCCATCCTGCGGGCCGCGGGCTACCGCACGGCCCTCATCGGCAAGTGGCACCTGGGCTTCCTGCCCGATTACGGACCGCTGAAAAGCGGTTACGAAATCTTCTACGGCTTTCGCGCGGGCGCCGCCGACTATTACCGCCATGACCAGACCTTGTGGAATGGCGACGTTCTCGCTCACGAGAACGGCTACCTCACCGATCTCTTGGGCGATCATGCAATCCGCACGATCGAGACCTTCGCGCGAGGGCCGGACCCCTGACCATCCATCAGTTTCTATGTTGCCCAGAGGGGTGGCAGCGGCTGGACGGCCTGCATGAGCTTGGCGATGCGC
>NZ_QYBB01000047.1 GCF_004137685.1 Lichenibacterium minor
GCGCATCGCCAAGCTCATGCAGGCCGTCCAGCCGCTGCCACCCCTCTGGGCAACATAGAAACTGATGGATGGTCAGGTTGGCCTGTTCGCGCTGATGGGGGAGGTGAACAACACGAGCGAGCCAGAACCAATCGCATGATCGGCGAGGCACGGGAGCATTTCGGCACGCACACCACGGCTCCTACAACTTCACAGTCATGACGACACAGCCCGTGAGCGTCATCACCGCGCACGTCGCGCGGGCGTGACGCACGCGGCGGTCTCAGTCGAGACGAGTCAGTTCGCCGAGAGTGCAACCCAGGCGAACGGTTCGATCGTTTCGCCAGGGAGTCATAGGACGCACCAACCAGAACGAAGCAGCCGCCGCCCTTGCCTTTGCGGCAGGAAGCGGGTCGGAATCGTCGGTGGTGTCGTCGGACGTTTCGACGCCAAGTTATACGATAAGATTGATCCGGATCGCTTCCGAAGCGGGGGATACGATACTGGACAGCGGTTCGAAGCGCGCAACGACGCCTTCGATGAATTCGCCGGCGTCGCCCCACTGCGAAGCAGCGCCTACGCCGAAGCATATGCCGCTCAGGTTCTGAATGAGGCCGTTCCTCGGTGATCGGGGTCGCTAGGCCCAACACATCGACAAGAGAATGTCATAGTCACAGATATTCCGTATAGCCCTTCCTGATGATCTTATCGAACAGGCGCCGCTTCATCTCTAGCTGTGGAATTTTTAATAATATGTCGTCTTCAAAACGAGCCATATCACCGAAACAACCCACCGCAACATCAAACATCAGGATAGATGTACCATCTTTTACATGCAACACGCTCCACGTCAGGCGGCCGCGCCCATTTGAGACACGGACGATATCAGCAACACTTACTTCCGTATCGTGAAATACGGATCGATAACTTATCACCGATCCATCGACATCGGCAGACCAGAAACATCGATGGCTGACCAGAAGCACCAGAAGGAGAAACAGGAAGCCCATCGGAATAACGACAGGGATCGACATTGCAATTGCGCTCTTGATAGACCAGATATCCCCGGCACTTTTATTGCCGATACTTTTCGCAGACTCTAGGGCGATGATTGTGGCGATCACGCCGGCGGTACTCGTGACGATCAGAGGAAGAAAGAGGGATTGCCGGACATGGATCGGCTTGCCCCTGTCTTTGTCTAAGACGATCACGATGTCGCTCCTCCGCGCCCGCCGGCCTCAGGACACGAGGATCCATACCACACTCCGCCGTTGACACGCCCCGTTCCCCTGCCCTAGGAACGCGCCACGGCCTCCCCGAGGCCCGCCAACGCCGACTGCGCCCCGAGCGCGGAGGCGAACGTCCGACAGCGCTTGTGCGCCCTCGGGCGCGCTCCGTATTGGCTTCACCGCGGCACGCCGCAGATCGGTCGGAGGCATCTTTGTTCGAAGGACTGACCGAGAAGCTGTCCGGCGTCTTCGACGGGCTCACCCGCCGGGGCTCGCTGACGGAAGCCGACGTGGCGGCCGCCATGCGCGAGGTGCGCCGCGCGCTCATCGAGGCCGACGTGGCGCTCGACGTGGTGCGGAGCTTCATCGACAAGGTGAAGGAGCGCGCCGTCGGCGCCGCCGTGGTCAAGTCGGTGTCGCCCGGCCAGATGGTGGTCAAGATCGTCTCGGACGTGATGATCGAGACGCTGGGCTCGGACGCCCAGCCGATCGACCTCGACGCCCCCGCGCCCGTGGCGATCATGATGGTCGGCCTGCAGGGCGCCGGCAAGACCACCACCACGGCCAAGATCGCCAAGCGGCTGGTCGACCGGCAGGGCCGCCGCGTGCTGATGGCGTCGCTCGACGTGAAGCGCCCCGCCGCCCAGGAGCAGCTCGCCGTGCTGGGCCGGCAGGTCGGCGTCGACACGCTGCCCATCGTCGCCGGCCAGACGCCGGTCGAGATCGCGCGCCGCGCCGAACAGGCGGCCCGGCTCGGCGGCTACGACGTCGTGATGTTCGACACGGCCGGCCGCACCCACATCGACGAGCCGCTGATGGCCGAGATGGAGGAAATCAAGGCCCACGCGAGGCCCCACGAGGTGCTGCTCGTCGCCGACAGCCTGACGGGCCAGGACGCCGTCAACCTGGCGAAGAGCTTCGACGAGCGCGTGGGCGTCACCGGCATCGTGCTGACCCGCATCGACGGCGACGGCCGCGGCGGCGCGGCCCTGTCGATGCGCGCCGTCACGGGCAAGCCGATCAAGCTGCTCGGCACCGGCGAGAAGATGGACGCGCTGGAGGACTTCCACCCGTCCCGCATCGCCGACCGCATCCTCGGCATGGGCGACATCGTGTCCCTCGTCGAGAAGGCGGCGGAATCGATCGACGCCGAGCAGGCCATGAAGATGGCCGAAAAGATGCGCAAGGGGCGCTTCGACCTCGAGGACCTGTCGATGCAGCTCGCCCAGGTGGAGAAGCTCGGCGGCATCGGCGGCATCATGGGGATGATGCCGGGCATCGGGA
This sequence comes from Lichenibacterium minor, assembly GCF_004137685.1. Lineage (GTDB taxonomy): Bacteria > Pseudomonadota > Alphaproteobacteria > Rhizobiales > Beijerinckiaceae > Lichenihabitans > Lichenihabitans minor. The sequence goes on from NZ_QYBB01000047.1 coordinate 2,493, forward strand.
AGCTGAAGCAGCAGATGGCCGACGCCAACATCGACGAGCGCGTCATCCTGCGCCAGCGCGCCATCATCTCGTCGATGACCGTCAAGGAGCGGCGCAACCCCGACATCCTCAAGGCGTCGCGCAAGAAGCGCATCGCGGCCGGCTGCGGCATGAAGGTCGAGGACGTCAACAAGCTGCTGAAGCAGCATCGGCAGATGGCCGACATGATGAAGATGATGGGCGGCGCCAAGAAGGGCGGCCTCGGCAAGATGGCGCAGATGTTCGGCATGGGCGGCGGAATGGGCGGCGGCATGCCCGAGCCGAGCCCGGCCGAGCTCGAAGCCCTGGCGAAGCAGATGGGCGGCAAGGCCGGGGGCCCCGGCGGCATGCCTCAGATGCCGCCGGGCTTCGGCTCGTCGCTCGGCGCCAAGCTCCCCCCCGGCCTGCCCGGCCTCGGCGGCCCGCGCCTGCCGGGCCTGGGCGGCGGCTTCAACCCCTTCGGGGGCAAGAAGAAGTGACCGACAACGGCCCCACCTCCAAGATGTTCACGGTATTCAACGCGCTCCGCGAGCGCTTGAGCGCCGCCGACCTCACCTTCGCCCCGGCGGCCTACCGCGACGACGCCATGTCGCTCGTGGTCAACGAGCCGGGCGAATATTGGGAGATCGACGTGCTGGAAGACGGCACCGTCGACGTCGAGGTCTACGTGTCGCAGGGGTTGTCCGACGACCCCGCGGGCGACATCGACCGACTGATTCAACGCAACAGCGATGAAGAGCCTACCCCACCCCCCTCCGAAAGGAACTGAACCATGGCCCTGAAGATCCGCCTCGCCCGCTGGGGCGCCAAGAAGCGTCCGTTCTACCGCATCGTCGTCGCCGACGCCCGCGCCCCCCGCGACGGCCGCTTCGTCGAGAAGATCGGCACCTTCGATCCGCTGAAGCCCTCCGAGGACGCGAACCGCCTCACCATCGACGTCGAGAAGGCCAAGGACTGGATGACCAAGGGCGCCCAGCCCACCGACCGCGTGATGAAGCTCCTCGCCTCCGTCGGCGCCGTCGAGAAGCCCGTCTACAACAACCCCGAGAAGGCCAAGCCGAAGAAGAAGGCCCAGGAGCGCGCCGCCGCCGAAGCCGCCAAGGCCCCCGCCGAAGCGGCGTGATCCGGCGATGATCCTTCTCCCGCGTGCGGGGGAAGGTGGCCGCGCGAAGCGGGGTCGGGCGGGGGGACGGCGCCGGGCGTCGCGTTTCCCTTCGTCCGCCCTGTCGGACACCTTCTCCCGCACGCGGGAGAAGGTTAGAAGAACCTCCGCAGCGTTCGAGTCGGAGCTACAGCACCCCATGGCCGAGAAGGTCCTCATCACCGGCGGCGCCGGCTTCATCGGCCGCCACCTGTCGCGCGCCCTCCTCGAGAAGGGCGACGAGGTCCGGGTGCTGGATTCCTTCATCGACCAGGTCCACGGCGACCGCTCGGCCGTGGCGGAACTCGGCCCCCACGTCGAGGTCCACGAGGGCGACGTGCGCGACGGCGACGCGGTCGCCCGCGCGCTCGACGGCGTCGACAAGGTGGTCCACCTCGCCGCGGAGGTCGGCGTCGGCCAGAGCATGTACGCGATCGACCGCTACGTGTCGGTCAACGACCTCGGCACCGCCACCCTGTTCCAGAAGCTCATCGACCGCCCGGTGCGCCGCGTCGTCGTGGCCTCCTCCATGAGCATCTACGGCGAGGGCCTGTACCGCGACGCCGACGGGGCGCTGCACGAGCAGGTGCTGCGCGGCCCCCGCAACCCGGACGGCTCCTGGGACCCGCTCGACGCGGAAGGGCGCCCGATGGAGCCCGTGCCGACCCCGGAATCGAAGCGCCCGACGCTGGCCTCCGTCTACGCCATCACGAAATACACGCAGGAGCGGCTGACGCTCACCCTCGCGCCCGCCTACGGCATGGAAGGCGTGGCGCTGCGGCTGTGGAACGCCTACGGCCCCGGCCAGGCGCTGTCGAACCCCTACACGGGCGTGCTGGCGATCTTCGCGTCGCGGCTCCACAACGGCGTGCCGCCCGTCATCTTCGAGGACGGGCAGCAGCGCCGCGACTTCGTCCACGTGTCCGACGTGGCGCGCGCCTTCATCCTGGCGCTCGACCACCCGAACGCGGCGGGCGGCGTCTTCAACGTCGGCTCGGGCGAGGACCGCACCGTCGAGGACGTGGCGACGCTGCTGGCCGACTCCATGGGCCGCCCGGACCTCAAGCCCGAGATCGCCGGGAAAGCGCGGGCCGGCGACATCCGCCACTGCATCCCGGACATCGACCACATCTGCGAGCAGCTCGGCTACGAGCCGCTGGCCGACTTCCGCGACGGGCTGGCCGAGCTCGCCGACTGGGTGGCCCGGCAGCAGGCCGTGGACCGCGTCGCCGAAGCGCGCCGCGAGCTCGAAGCCCGGGGCCTGGTGGCCTGATGGGCGGGGAGGCTCCGTCCAGCGTCCTCGTCACCGGCGGCGCCGGCTTCATCGGCTCGAACCTGTCGGACCGGCTGCTCGGCCTCGGGCACCGCGTCACCGTCTACGACGCGCTGTCGCGCCCCGGCGTGGCCCGCAACCTCGACTGGCTGAAGGCGCGCCACGGCGACCGCGTGACCGCGGTGGTGGCGGACGTGCGCGACGGCGAAGCCCTGGCGCGGGCGGCGTCGGAGGCCGACGCCGTGTTCCACCTCGCCGCGCAGGTGGCGGTGACGACCTCCATGGTCGAGCCGCTCGACGACTTCGAGATCAACGTGCGGGCCACCGTGACCCTGCTCGACGCGCTGCGCCGCCGCGGCGGCGCGGTGCCGCTCGTCTTCGCGTCGACCAACAAGGTCTACGGCGACCTCGGCGACGTGGAGCTCAAGCTCACCAACGACAGCTACGTGCCGGTGGACGAGGCCCTGCGGGCGGCGGGCGTCGGCGAAGGGCGGCCGCTCGACTTCCACACGCCCTACGGCTGCTCCAAGGGCGCCGCCGACCAGTACGTGCTCGACTTCGCGCGGAGCTTCGGCGTGCCGACCGCGGTGCTGCGCATGAGCTGCATCTACGGGCCGCGCCAGATGGGCACGGAGGACCAGGGCTGGGTGGCGCATTTCGCCATCTCGGCGCTGAAGGGCGACGGCATCAGCCTTTTCGGCGACGGCTGCCAGGTGCGCGACATCCTCGACGTCGACGACGCGGTCGACGCCTACCTGGGCTGCTGGCGCAACATCGACCGCGTGGCGGGCCGGGCCTTCAACCTCGGCGGCGGCCCCGCCAACGCGGTCAGCCTGCGCCAACTGCTGCGCCACCTCGAGGACCTCACGGGCCGCCCCGTCCGGGCCGCCATGCACGACTGGCGGCCCGGCGACCAGCGCTACTACGTGTCCGACGCGCGGGCCGTCGCGGCGGCGCTCGACATCGGGCCCTGGCGCCCGTGGCGCGCCGGCGTGGCGCGGCTGGTGGACTGGCTGGCCGGGGAACACGGCGTCGCGCTCCCCGAGGCAGACAGCGCCCCGGCGGCGGGCTAGGATCCCGGGATGACGTCAGCTCACGCCCGGCCGCGCTCTCCGGCCCCCTCCGCCATCCGGTCCGCCGCGTGTCCTCCCCCTTCGGGGAAGGGCGGTGGAGGGGACCGAGGCCCGGTGCCGCGCCAGGGAGCCCGCCCGTGAGGATCGCCCTCGTCAACCCGGCCTGGGACTTTTCTCAGTCCATCTACTTCGGCTGCCGCCACCCGCACCTGCCGCTGGAGCTCGGCTATTGCCGCTCGATGCTGGAGCGCGCCGGCCATGAGGTGCTGATGCTCGACGGCCACCTCATGGCGCAGTCGACCGAGGTCCTGGCCGACGCGGTCGCGGGTTTCGCGCCCGCCCTGACGGTGGTCACCACCGCGCCGTCCTACCTGTTCTGGCGCTGCGCCCCGCCCGAACTCCGGAGCCCGCGCGCCTTCCTGGCGGCGCTGGGGTCGCGGGGCGGCCGCACCGTCGCCATCGGCCCGCACGGCTCGGCGACGCCCGAAACCGCCCTGCGCAAGCTCGGCTGCGACGTCGTGGTGCGGGGCGAGGCCGAGGAGGTCGTGGCCGCCCTGGCCGAGGCCTTCGCGGGCGCCGCCAGCCCCGACCTCGCCCGCGTCCCCTCGATCGCGTTCCACGACGGCGCCGCCGTCCGCGTCACCGGCGCGCCCGCGGCCTGCCGCTTCACCGACGCGGCGCCGCTGCGCTGGGACCAGGCGTGGATCGACCGGCACGACCATCACCACCACCGCTACGGCAGCGAAGGCTTCGGCCCCGGCGCCGAGGTGGAAGCGTCGCGCGGCTGCCCCTACCACTGCTCGTTCTGCGCCAAGATCGACTTCCGCGACAAATACCGGAAGCGCGACCTCGAACCGGTGCTGGCCGAGATCGACGGCCTGGTGGCCCAGGGCGTCGGCTACGTCTATTTCATCGACGAGATCTTCCTCCCGCAGAAGCCGCTGCTAGAAGCCTTGGTGTCGCGACGGATCCAGTTCGGCGTGCAGACCCGCATCGACCTGTGGAAGCCCGACATGCTCGACCTGCTGGGCCAGGCGGGCTGCGTGTCCATCGAGGCCGGCGTCGAAAGCCTGACCGTCGAAGGCCGCGCCGCGCTCGACAAGAGCTGCCGGATGACCACCGAGGACCTGGCCGAGCGCCTCGTCCACGCGCGGCGCACCGTGCCCTTCGTGCAGGCGAACCTGCTCGAAGTGGCGGGCGACGACCCGGCGCTGGTGGCGGAATGGCGCGACGGCCTGCGGGCGCGCGGTGTCTGGGCCAACGACCCCGTGCCGCTCTACCCGTATCCGTCGTCGCCCGACTACCGCCGGCTGTTCGGCCTGCCCGACGGCGACGCCTGGGAGCGCGCCCACGCCCATTACCTCGCCCAGTTCGACCGCATGAGCGAGATCCAGGACCAGCAGCCCCTGCCCCTGCGCGACCTCGAAGCGGCCTGCTGCCGGTGAGCGGGCGCGCCAGGGCGGGCGAAAGCCCGCCCGCCCCCCGGAAGGTCCTGATGACGGCCGACGCGGTCGGCGGCGTCTGGACCTACGCGCTCGACCTCGGGGCGGCCCTGGCGCGTCACGGCGACCTCGTCACCCTGGCGGTGCTCGGCCCCGCCCCCTCCGACGCGCAGCGCGCCGACGCCGCGGCCCGCGGCCTCGCCCTGAGCGACCTCGGCCATCCGCCCGATTGGCTCGCCGCCGACGCCGCGGCGGTGCGGGCCGGCGGCCGGGCGTTGGCGAAGCTCGCCGGGCGCGTCGGCGCCGACATCCTCCACCTGAACCACCCGGCCCTCGCCGCCGCGGCGCCCTTCCCCGTCCCGACCCTGGCGTTCGCCCATTCCTGCGTGGCGACGTGGTGGGACGCCGTGCGGGGCGGCGCCCTGCCCGACGACTTCCGCTGGCGGGCCGCCCTGCACGAGGCCGGGCTCGCGGCCGCCGACGCCGTCGCGGCCCCGAGCGCCGCCTTCGCCGAGGCGACGCGGCGCGTCTACGGCTTCGGCGCCGCGCCGCTCGCCGTGCCCAACGGCCGCGACGTCCCCCCCGCTTCGGCCGACGCGCCGCCGGCCCCCTCCGTGCTGACGGCGGGCCGGCTGTGGGACGAGGGCAAGAACTTGGCGGTGCTGGACCGCGCCGCGGCGCGCCTGCCCGTGGCGGTCGAGGCCGCGGGTCCGCTCGTCGGGCCCAACGGCGCCCGCATCGCGCTCCACCACACGGTGGCGCTGGGCACGCTCGGCGCCGCGGCGATGCGGGCCAAGCTCGCCACGCGGCCGATCTTCGTGTCGAGCGCGCTCTACGAGCCGTTCGGGCTGTCGGTGCTGGAAGCCGCGCAGGCGGGCTGCGCGCTGGTGCTGTCCGACATCCCGACCTTCCGTGAATCGTGGGGCGACGCCGCGCTGTTCGTGCCCCCGCACGACGACCGGGCGCTGGCGGCGGCGGTGCTGCGCCTGCTCGGCGACCGCGCCGACCGGGCCGAGCGCGCGACCCTGTCGGGCGGGCGCGCGGCGCGCTACACGGTCGGCGCCATGGCGGACGCGACGCTCAAGGCCCATGCGGCCGCGGTGGCGGGCTTCGGCGCCCGATGATCCCACCCACCCCCTCCCTCGTCCCGAGCCGGGGTGAACACAGCCGCGCTTCCCTTCCGACGAGTCCAGGACCGCACCCGGCCCGATGAAGATCAGCTATTTCACCCACTCGCTTCTGTCCTGCTGGAACCACGGCAACGCGCATTTCCTGCGCGGCGTGCTGAGCGAGCTGATCCGCCGCGGCCACGACGTGTCGACCTACGAGCCCGAAGGCGCGTGGAGCCTCGACAACCTGCTCGCCGACGCCGGCGAAGCGGGCCTCGACGCCTTCCGGCAGAACTATCCGGACCTCCACTCGCATTCCTTCGCGGCCGGCTTCGACCCGGCCGAAGCCTGCGCGGACGCCGACCTCGTCGTGGTCCACGAATGGAACGAGCCGGCGCTCGTGGCGGCCCTCGGCCGGGCCCGCAAGCGCGGCGCCCGCTTCACGCTGCTGTTCCACGACACGCATCACCGCGCCGTGTCGGACCCGGACGCCATCCGGGCCTTCGACCTCGACGGCTACGACGGCGTGCTGGCCTTCGGCGAAACGCTGGCCGCCGTGTACCGCCGCTGGGGCTGGGGGGATCGCGTCTTCGTGTGGCACGAGGCCGCCGACACCCGCGTGTTCCGCCCGCCCGCCGTCGAGGACGCGCGCGACGGCCTCGTGTGGATCGGCAACTGGGGCGACGGCGAGCGCTCGGCCGAGCTCGAACACTTCCTGTTCGGCCCGGCGCGGCGCCTCGGCCTCCCGCTCGACATCTACGGCGTGCGCTACCCCGACGAGGCCCGCGACACGCTGCGCCGCTACGACGCGCATTACCGCGGCTGGCTGCCCAACGCGTCCGCGCCGGGGGTGTTCGCCCGGCACCTCGCGACCGTCCACGTCCCCCGGCGCTTCTATGTCGAGCTCCTGCCCGGCATCCCGACCATCCGGGTGTTCGAAGCGCTGGCCTGCGGCATCCCGCTCGTGTCCGCCCCGTGGGACGACAGCGAAGGGCTGTTCACCGTCGGCGACGACTTCCTCATGGCGCGCTCCGGCGCCGAGATGGAGGCCATGCTCGCCGCCCTGCGCGACGACGCCGACCTGCGCTCCGGCCTGGCCGCCCGCGGCCTAGCGACCGTTCGCGCCCGCCACACCTGCGCCCACCGCGTCGACGAACTCCTGGGCATCCTGACGAGCCTCCAGGCCTCCCCCGCTTTCCCGGTCCCCGCATGAGAATCGCGTTCTACGGCTCCTCGCTCCTGTCGTCCTACTGGAACGGCGCCGCCACCTATTACCGCGGCATGCTGCGCGACCTGCACGCGCGGGGCTACCGCACGACCTTCTACGAGCCCGACGCCTTCGACCGGCAGCTCCATCGCGACATCGACCCGCCCGACTGGGCCGAGGTGGTGGTCTACCCCGCCACCGAGGAAGGGCTGGCCCGCGTGCTCGCCGCCGCCGCGGACGCCGACGTGGTGGTCAAGGCGAGCGGCGTCGGCGTGTTCGACGACGCGCTGGTCGAGGGCGTGATGGCGCGCGCCCGGCCCGACGCCATCCGGATCTTCTGGGACGTCGACGCCCCCGCCACGCTCGCGGCCCTGCGCGCGGGCTCCGAGGAGCCGCTGCGCCGCACCCTGCCCGGCCTCGACGCCGTGTTCACCTACGGCGGCGGCCCGCCCGTGGTGGACGCCTACGAGGGTTTCGGGGCGCGCCGCTGCGTGCCGATCTACAACGCGCTCGACCCCGCCACGCACCATCCTGTGCCGCCCGAGGCGCGCTTCGGCGCCGACCTGTCGTTCCTCGCCAACCGGCTGCCGGACCGCGAAGCGCGCGTCGAACGCTTCTTCCTCGACGCCGCGGCGCGGCTGCCGGGGCGCGCCTTCCTGCTCGGCGGCAACGGCTGGGACGGCAAGCCCATGCCGGACAACGTGCGCCGCATCGGCCACGTCGGCACGCGTGACCACAACGCCTTCAATACGTCGCCGCTGGCGGTGCTGAACGTGGCGCGGGATTCGATGGCCGAGGTCGGCTATTCGCCCGCCACCCGCGTCTTCGAGGCGGCGGGCGCCGGCGCCTGCCTGATCACCGACGCCTGGGTGGGGCTGGAGCTGTTCCTCGACGCGGGCACGGAAGTGCTGGTGGCGCACGACGGCGCCGAAGTGGCGGCCCATGTCGCCGCGCTGACGCCGGAGCGCGCCCGCGCCATCGGCGACGCCGCCCGCGCCCGCATCCTGCGCGACCACACCTACGCGCGCCGCGGCGCCGAGGTGGACGCCATCCTGAAGGCGCGGCGCGCCGAGCGGAACGCCGCCGCCCTCGGGACGGCGCGATGAGGCTCGTCGTCCTGGGCCTGTCGCTGTCGTCGTCCTGGGGCAACGGACACGCCACGACCTACCGTTCGCTGCTGCGCGCCTTCGCGGCCCGGGGCCACGACGTGCTGTTTCTCGAGCGCGACGTGCCCTGGTACCGCGGCGCCCACCGCGACCTCGCCGAGCCGGACTTCTGCCGCCTCGCCTTCTACGACGACCTCGGCGGCCTCGACGCCTTCCGCTCCGAGGTCGAGGGCGCCGACGCCGTGATCGTCGGGTCCTACGTGCCGGACGGCCGCTCCGTGGGGGCCTGGGTGCAGGAGCGCGCGCGCGGCGTCACCGCCTTCTACGACATCGACACGCCCGTGACGGTGGCGGCGCTGGAGCGCCGCGCCTGCGACTACCTGACGCCGGAGCTGGTCCCCGGCTACGACCTGTACCTGTCCTTCACGGGCGGGCCGATGCTGGAGCGGCTCGCGCGGGAGTTCGGTTCGCCGGGCCCCCGCGCGCTCCACTGCTGCGTCGACCCGGACCGCTACCGCCCCTGGGACGGCGAGGCCCGCTTCGACCTCAGCTATCTCGGCACCTATTCGGACGACCGCCAGCCCGCCCTCGAGCGCCTGCTGCTGGGGCCGGCCAGGCGCGCACCGCACCTGCGCTTCTGCGTGGCGGGGCCGCAATATCCCGACACGATCGTCTGGCCCGCCAACGTGACGCGCTTCGAGCATGTCGGGCCGGCCGACCATGCCGAGTTCTACGGGGTCAGCCGCTTCACCCTCAACGTCACCCGCGCCGACATGGTCCGGGCGGGCTGGAGCCCCAGCGTCCGGCTGTTCGAGGCCGCGGCCTGCGGCACGCCCATCATCTCCGACCCTTGGGACGGCCTCGACGCCATCTTCGCCGAGGGCCGCGACATCCTGGTCGCGCGCGACGGCGACGCCGTGCTCGACGCGCTGACGACCCTGTCCGAGCCGGAACGCAGGGCGCTCGGCGTCGCGGGTCGGGCGCGCGTCCTCGCGGCGCACACGGCGGCGCACCGCGCGGCGGAGCTCGAAGGGTACATCGAGGGCCTCGCAGAAGGCTGAGCCCCTCCGCCGTGATCCCGGAGCGAGAGCCCGGAATGCCGGACGGGAGGGCGCGCGATCGCCCTCGTCCCGCCACGCGGGCCAGTTCGGCCCCGAGGGCGACGGCGCTTCAGCCCTCCGGCAGCCCGCGCGCCTTCAAGGCCGCCGCGATCTCGTCGAGCACCGCCGGATCCTCGACGGTGGCGGGAACCGTCCAGGCGCCGCCGTCGGCGATCGTCTTCATCGTGCCGCGCAGGATCTTGCCAGAGCGCGTCTTGGGCAGCCGCCCGACCGCCACCGCCAGCTTGAAGGCCGCCACCGGGCCGATGCGGTCGCGCACCAGCGCCACGGCTTCGCGCTCGACTTCGGCGGCGCCCCGCGCCGCGCCCGCCTTCAGCACCAGGAAGCCGAGCGGCGCCTCGCCCTTCACGGCGTCGGTCGCGCCGATGACGGCGCATTCCGCGACGTCGGGATGGGTCGCCAGCACCTCCTCGATGCCGCCGGTCGACAGGCGGTGGCCGGCCACGTTGATGATGTCGTCGGTGCGGCCCATCACCCAAACGTAGCCGTCGGCGTCCACCATCCCGGCGTCGCCCGTCTCGTAATGGCCCGGGAAGGTCGACAGGTAGGAGGCGCGCATGCGCTCGTCCTGGCCCCACAGCGTCACCAGGGTGCCGGGCGGCAGCGGCAGTTCCGCCACCAGCGACCCCATGGTGCCGGGCGGCACCTCCGCACCGGCCTCGTCGAGCGCCTTCAGGGCGAAGCCCGGCATCGGCACGGTGGGCGAACCGCGCTTCACCGGCAGCCGGCCCAGGCCGACCGGGTTGCCGGCGATGCACCAGCCGGTCTCGATCTGCCACCAATGGTCCACCACCGGCAGCCCGAACTGCGTTTGCGCCCATTCGACCGTGGTGGGATCGGCCCGCTCGCCGGCGAGGAACAGGGTGCGCAGCTTCGACAGGTCGTGGCCGCTCCGCAGCGCGCCGTCGGGGTCCTCCTTGCGGATGGCGCGCAGGGCGGTCGGCGCGGTGAAGAAGGCCGTCACGGCGTGGTCGGCGCAGACGCGCCAGAAGGCGCCCGCGTCGGGCGTGCCCACCGGCTTGCCCTCGTAGAGCACCGTGGTGGCGCCGTGGATCAGCGGCCCGTAGACGATGTAGCTGTGCCCCACCACCCAGCCGATGTCGGACGCGGTCCAGAAGCAGTCCCCGGGCCGGACGCCGTACAGGTTCGGCATCGACCACGCGAGCGCCACGGCGTAGCCGCCCGTGTCGCGCACGACGCCCTTCGGCAGGCCCGTGGTGCCGGACGTGTAGAGGATGTAGAGCGGATCGGTCGCCTTCATCTCGGCGCAGGGCGCGCGCTCGCCGCCGACCGCCGCGACCGCCTCGGCCCAATCGCGGTCGCGGCCCTCGACGAGGGTCGCGGGCAACTGCGGGCGCTGCCACACGAGGCAGCGCCCGGGGCGGTGGGCCGCGAGGCGCAGGGCCTCGTCGAGCAGGGGCTTGTAGGCGACGATGCGGTTGGCCTCCATCCCGCAGGAGGCGGTGAGCACGAGCACGGGCCGCGCGTCGTCGATGCGCTTGGCGAGTTCCGCCGCCGCGAAGCCGCCGAACACCACGGAATGCACGGCGCCGAGCCGCGCGCAGGCCAGCATGGCGAAGACCGCCTGCGGGATCATCGGCATGGTGATGACCACCCGGTCGCCGCGGCCCACGCCCTCGCGCGCGAGGGCGGCGGCCAGCGCCGCCACGGCGTCGCGCACCTCGGCGTAGGTGTGGCGCGCGACCGTGCCGGTGACGGGGCTGTCGTGGACCAGCGCCACCTGGGTCCCCCGGCCGCCGTCGGCGTGGCGGTCGAGCGCGTTGTGGCAGATGTTGAGGGTCGCGTCCGGAAACCAGCGGCCGGCGGGGCCGGCCCCGGCGTCGAAGATGCGCTCCGGCGGGCGGATCCAGTCGACCGCCGCGGCGGCGTCGCGCCAGAAGCCTTCGGGATCGCGCCGCCAAGCGGCGTAGACCTGCGCGTAGCGGCTGTCCATGGCGCATTCCCCCGTCGCGGGCCGTCCGGCGCGGCCTCGCCGGGGAGCTTGGGCGAGCGCCCCGGCTTTGGCAATCGGCGCCGCCCCGGCGGCCGAACGGGCCTTCAGCCTTTCGGCGCGTCGCCCTTCGCGGGGCCGCCGAAGAACCGCTCGTAATCGAAGCTGGCCTCGTCGGGCACGCGCCCGCTCAGCACCGCGGTGCGCAGGGCGGCGATGCGGGCCTCCTGTTCTTCCAGCAGCTTCGCCCGCGCTTCCGCTTCTCCTCCGGCCGGGGCCGGCACGTCGTCGTCGTCCGTCATGGTTCGTCCTCGATCCCCTCCGGCGCGGGCCGGGGCTTCCGGAGCAACCAACGCGCGGGCGGCACATTGAGCCGCCATGGAAGACACCTTCAAGGCCATCACGCTCTGGCTCGCGAGCGGCACCGAAGCGGCGGCGGCGCTGATCATCGGGCTGGCGTCGATCGAGGGCACGATCCGGGCGCTGGTCCTGTTCGTGCCCGGCACGGGAAGGCCGGGCGACAGCGCGGACCGGCGCAAGGAGGACGTGCGGCTGAAGCTCGGGCGGTGGCTCGCCGTGGCGCTGGAGTTCGAGCTCGCCGCCGACATCCTGCGCACCGCGGTGTCCCCCACCTGGACCGAGATCGGCCAGCTCGCCGCCATCGCGGTGCTGCGCACGGCGCTGAACTACTTCCTCCAGGGCGAGATCGACAAGGCCGAGGCGCGCCGCGCCGCGCCGGCGCCCCTGCCCGCGCCGTGAGGCCGGGCGCGTGCCGGATCTCGCCGGGCTGATCGGCGGCGCCGCCGCCCTGATCGAGTTCGGCGGCAGCCTCGTCATCGCTTCGGCCTGCCTGCGCGGGCTCGCCGCCCTGGCGGCGGGCCGGGGCACCCACGCCGCCATCGTCCGCGCACGCCTGGCCGTGGCCGACGGCGTCGTGTCGGCGCTGGGCTACAAGACCGCCGCGACGCTGCTGAAGACGATGGAGCTGCGGACCTGGACCGCCATCGGCCTGTTCGCCGCCATCCTGACCCTTCGCACGCTGATCAAGCGCGTGCTCGCCCGGGAGCAGGCGCGGCTGCGCGAAACCTGACGATCACGCCGGCGGCGCGCCCCCGCCCTCCATCGGCTTCACCGGCATGCCCGGCCCGATCTTCTGCACGTTGCCGACGACGACGCGCTCGTCCGGCTTGAGGTCGCCCGTCACCGCGACGAGGTCGCCCTGCGACGGCCCGAGCGTCACGCTCCGCTGCTCGACGCGGTCTCCCGCGCCCACCACGAAGACGTATTTGCCGAGCTGGCTCGACCCCACGGCCACCTGCGGCACCAAGAGCGCATCGGGCTGTTCGCGCAGGTGGACGCTCACGCGCACGTATTGCCCCGGCAGCAGGCTGAGGTCCGCGTTGGCGATGGTGGCCCGCGCCGTCACGGTGCCGGTGGCGCGCGACACGCTGTTGTCGATGAAGCTGAGTTCGCCCCGATGGGGCGGCACGTCCTGGCCCGGCACCGTCACGTCGACCTCGACCGTGCCGGCGCGGCGCGCCTTCTGCAGCGCCACGAGGTCGGTCTCGCCGGGGTCGAAGGTGACGTAGACGGGGTCGATCTGCACGAGGGTGTTCAGCACCGTCTGGCCCGCGCCCGCCAGCGTGCCGATCGCGGCCTGGTTGCGGCCGAGCCGCCCGGGGAAGGGCGCGCGGATGTCCGTGTAGTCGAGGTTGAGCTGGGCCGCACGCTGGGCCGCGCGGTCGGCGGTCAGCGCCGCCTCGGCCTGGTGCAGCCCGCTCGTGCGCTGGTCGAGGTTGTCCTTGGCGATGAAGCCGCTCTTCGACAGCGCGTCGCCGCGGTCGAAGCTGGCCTTCTGGTAGTCGAACGAGGCCCCGTCGCGCTCGATGGCGGCGTTGGACTGGTCGAGCGCGACCTGGAAGTCGCGCCGGTCGAGCCGGTACAGCAGGTCGCCCGCCTTCACGTCGGCGCCGTCGGGCACCCGCTGCTCGACCACGTAGGCCGACACCTTGGCCTGCAGGGCGATGCCGCGGATGGCCTCGGTGCGGGCCGCATAGTCGAGCACGATGGGGATCGACCGCTTGACGACGCGCGCCACCGGCACCGGCATCACGAAGGCGGCGGGGGCCGCGGCCGCGGCGGGGGGCGCCGCCGCGGGATGCAGCAGCGGCAGCCGGTCGAGGATCGTGGGATCGGCCCGGTACGCCAGGGCGGCGGCGCCGACCAGCACCAGCGTGCCGAGCGGGATGGAACGGAAACGCATGGGTGGCTCCCTCACTCTGCGGCTTCGGCGCGGCGATGCGGCGCCAGCGGGACCGGCGCCGCGTCCGGCGCACCGTGGCCGCCCTGCCCGCCCCCCCGGCCCTCGCGGGCCCGCTCGATGACGGCGTAGAACACGGGCACGAACACCAGCGTCAGCACGGTGGCGGCCAGCATGCCGCCGAACACCGTGGTGCCGATCGACTGGCGCGACGCCGCGCCGGCCCCGGTGGCGACCACCAGCGGCAGCACGCCGAGGATGAACGCGAAGGCGGTCATCAGGATGGGCCGCAGCCGCAGCCGCCCCGCCTCCATGGCGGCCTCGACGATGCCGGCCCCCTCGTCGCGCAGCCGGCGCGCGAACTCGACGATCAGGATGGCGTTCTTGGCCGCCAGCCCGATCAGCATCACGAAGCCGATCTGCGAATACACGTCGATCTGCAGCCCGCGGACGTAGAGGGCCAGCAGGGCGCCGAACAGCGCGAGCGGCACCGCCAGCAGCACCATGAACGGCATGGTCCAGCTCTCGTACTGGGCCGCCAGGATCAGGAACACGAACACCAGCGCCAGGCCGAAGATGAGGCTCGCCGCCGACCCGGCCTTCAGCTCCTGGAAGGTGATGCCCGTCCATTCGGTGGCGAAGTCGCGCGGCAGGGCGGCATCGGCGGCGCGCTGCACGGCCGCCACGGCCTGGCCGGAGCTGAAGCCCGGCGCCGCCGCGCCGTTGATCTTGGCGGCGGCGTAATTGTCGTAGTGCGGCACGGTTTCGGGGCCGACGGTGGGCTTCAGGGAGCCGAGGGTGGACAGCGGCACCATGCCGCCGGTGCCGTTGCGCACGTAGAGCCGCGACAGCGCGGACGCGTCGCCGCGCGCCGCCTGGTCGGCCTGGATCGTCACCCGGAAGGTGCGGCCGAACAGGTTGAAGTCGTTCACGTAGAGCGAGCCGAGGTAGACCTGCAGCGTGTTGAACACTTCGGGCAGGCTGAGGCCCAGCAGCTTCGCCTTGTTCCTGTCGAGGTCGTAGGTGAAGGCCGGCGTGCCCGTGGAGAAGGACGTGAAGAGCTGCCGGGCGTCGAGCTCGGGCTGCTTGCGGGCTTCCGCGATCACGGCCTGCGTGGCCTCGTTCAGCGCCGCCGAACCGCGGCCCGTCAGGTCCTCCACCTCGAACTCGAAGCCGCCGGTGGCGCCGAGGCCGGGGATGGACGGCGGGTCGAAGCTGAGCGCGAAGGCGCCGGTGAGGCCCATCAGCTTCGGGCGAACGGCCGCCACGATCTTCGACGCTTCCTGCGAGGCCGGCCGCTCGTCCCAGGGCTTGAGGATGGCGAATTCCACGGCGGAATTCGACTGCGCCGCGCTGGTCAGGAAGTTCAGCCCCGAGATGGAGCCGACGATCTCGACGCCGGGCTCGGCCTGGAGCACGTCGCGCACCTGCTTGGCGACCGCGTCGGTGCGCTCCAGCGAGGCGCCGTCCGGCCCCTGGATCACCACGAAGAAGTATCCCTGGTCCTCGACGGGGAGGAAGGTCGAGGGGATGCGCTCCCACAGGCCGTAGGTGCCGAACAGCATGACGGCGAAGGCCGCCAGCAGCCCCCAGCGCAGCCGGATGAACACCCGCACCATCCGGGCATAGCCGTGCGACAGCGCGTCGAAGGCGGCGTTGAACCAGCGGAACAGCACGAAGGGCTGGCCATGGCGGTGGCGCAGGAAGACCGCGGACAGCGCCGGGCTGAGGGTGAGGGAGTTGAAGGCCGAGATGCCGACCGAGATCGCCACCGTGAGGGCGAACTGGTTGTAGAGCCGGCCCGCGACGCCCGGGATGAAGGCCACGGGCACGAAGACCGCCATCAGCACCGCCGTGGTGGCGACGATGGGCCCCGTCACCTCGCGCATGGCGCGGCGCGTGGCTTCCATGGGCGGGTGGCCCATCTCCAGCTGGCGCTCGACGTTCTCCACCACCACGATGGCGTCGTCGACCACGAGGCCGATGGCCAGCACCATGCCGAGCAGGCTCAGCATGTTGAGCGAGAAGCCGCACACCTCCATCACGGCCAGCGTGGCGACCAGCGACACCGGGATGGCGATGGTCGGGATGATCGTGGTGCGCCAGCTCTGCAGGAACACGTAGACGACCAGGACCACGAGGATCAGCGCTTCCGCCAGCGTGATCACGACGTCGTGCATCGAGGCCGACACGAACTTCGTCGTGTCGTAGTGCATGGCGTAGTCGATGCCCTTGGGGAAGCGCGCCTTCAAGGCTTCCATCTGGTCGTGCACGGCGGCCTGCAGCGCCAGCGCGTTCGAGCCCGGCTGCTGGTAGACGGCGAGGACGACCGTCGGGTCCTTGCCGAAATAGGCCGTCGAGGCATATTGCAGGGCGCCGAGTTCGATGCGGGCCACGTCGCGCAGGCGCACGACGGCGCCCTCGGCGGGGTCGGCCCGCACGACGATGTCGCCGAACT
Source organism: Lichenibacterium minor (assembly GCF_004137685.1). GTDB lineage: Bacteria > Pseudomonadota > Alphaproteobacteria > Rhizobiales > Beijerinckiaceae > Lichenihabitans > Lichenihabitans minor. The sequence goes on from NZ_QYBB01000047.1 coordinate 18,652, forward strand.
GCTCGGGGGTGGACAGGCGGCCGACCGCGCTGACCTGCATCTCGAAGGCGGTGCCGGCCGGCGCCGGCGACTGGCCGATCTTGCCGGCCGCGACCTGGACGTTCTGTTCCGCGATGGCGGCCTGCACGTCCGTGGCCGTGATGCCGAGCTTGGCGAGCCGGTCCGGGTCGAGCCACACCCGCATGGAATAGCGCCGCTCGCCGAAGATGCTGACGTCGCCGACGCCGGGCAGGCGCTTCAACGGGTCGACGATCTGCAGGTAGGCGTAGTTCGACAGCGCCACGGGATCGACCGAGCCGTCCGGCGACGTCAGGTTGACGATGAGGACGAAGTTCGGGTTCTGCTTCTTGATCGTCACCCCGGCCTGGTTGACGATGGCGGGCAGCGACGACGAGGCCTGGGACACGCGGTTCTGCACGTCCACCGCCGCGATGGCGAGCGGGTAGCCGACGTCGAACGTCACCGTGATGGTGGACGAGCCGTCGTTCGAGCTCGACGACGACATGTAGGTCATGCCCTGCACGCCGTTGATCTGCTGTTCGAGCGGCGTGGTGACCGTGTCGGCGACCACCTGCGCGCTGGCGCCGGGATAGACGGCGCTCACCACGACCTGCGGCGGCGTGATGTCGGGGAACTGCGCGACGGGCAGCAGCACGTAGGAGATCGCCCCCGCCATCACCAGCACGAGGGCGACCGCGGACGCGAAGATGGGCCGCCGGGTGAAGAACTCTACCACGCGGGGCATCCCCCGGCGGCGGGGCGGCCCGGGCCGCGGGCCGCCAGCGCGGCGGTGGGCCGCGACGCCGGGCCGCGACGGCTGTCGAGCCGCCGGGCCGTGCAGCGCAGCAGCGTTTCGAACTGGCGGGGGTCGACGCGGTCGGCCCGGAGGGCGGCGCCGATCACCGGGTCCGCCAGGGCTTCGTCGAGGGTAAGGTCGCGGTCGCAGCTCATGGTGCCTCCCTACCGGGCGTGGCCCGGTGCCGGGCTTCCCCGGCGCGACGGCCGTGGAACCGTCGCCCGCCGGACGGGTCGCCGTTGACCCGGGATGGCGGTTCTGTTACCGATCGGTAACAGGATTGGACGTTACCGACCGGTAACAACAGCGTCAAGGCCCATGAGCGAAGATTCGGCGGCGGTTCTCGACAGGTCGGCGACGGGGGGTGAGGCTTGCGCCGGGGGGGCGAGGTCGAAGCCCCGCGACCGCATCGTCGCCGCCGCGCGGGACATGTTCCACGCGCAGGGTTTCCGCGGCGTCGGCGTGGAAGCCATCGCGGAAGCGGCCGGCACCAACAAGATGACGCTGTACCGGCACTTCGGCTCGAAGGACGAGCTGATCGTCGAATGCCTGCGCTCGGTCTTCGCCGAGGGCGAGGCGCTGTGGGCGGCGCTGGAAGAGCGGCACCATGCCGACCCGCGGGCGCATCTCGTCGCCTGGGTGCGCGAGAAGGCCGAGTACGTGCTCACCGACTGCCGCGGCTGCACCCTGGCCAACGCGGCCGTCGAGATCACCGAAGCCGACCACCCGGCCCGGCGCTACATCGAGGAGCGCAAGGCCGCCTACCGGGTGCGGCTCACCGCGCTCTGCGCCGCGGCCGGCGCCGCGCAGGCCGAGTTGCTGGCGGACGCGCTGAGCCTGCTGCTGGAAGGCGCGCGCGTGAGCCGCCAAAGCGGCGGCATGGACGACCCCCACACGAAGTTCATGCGGACCGCTGAAGCCATGATCGGGGCCTTCGCGGGACGCTGACGGCACCGTCGGCCGGAGCGCTCACCGCCGCGGAGCGGGACCGGCCTTCCACCCCGCCCGCAGCGCCAGGAACAGCACGAGCCCGATCGGCCCCGCCAGGAAGGTGAGCGCGAGGCACGGCAGCAGAGCCCAGTGCGGCATGCCGCGCCGCCCGGCCTCCTCGGCTTCCCAGGCGCCCGTCCACAGGTCGAAGGCGAGGTAGTGCACCCAGCCGACCAGCATGACGTGCGGGTCCGAGAAGGCGCGCGCCAGCCCCGGCAGGGTCGACAGGTCCGGCAGGGTGCCGCCGCCCTTGGCCAGCGCCGCCGCGACCAGGGCGGCGTAGCCGACCGCGAGCACGACCGCGACGACCCGCGCCGCCGCGACCAGCCGCGCGCGGGCGAGCGGCGCCAGGCACAGCGCCAGCCACCCGAGCAGCGGCACCGCGTTGGCGAGGCCGAAAAGCCCCTCGTCCGTCATCGCATGCTCCTCCTCGGGTCGTGTGGGACCGGCGATCGGGCGCCGGCGCCCCTGCGGCGCGACGGAAAGCCGTCTCCATCGTCGTCGCGTTGCAGGAGCACTCCCGCTAGCATCGATCCGGCCGCCGGCACAGGCGGGCGAAGGGGAAGCGACATGGGATCGGAAGCGGAACGCGGCGCCCGCGCGGCTGAGCGGACCTGCGTGGGTCGGCCCCCGCGCGTCCGCTTCCCCTCGGGGGGAGAAACGGCGGGACGGCGTGGGCGGGTTCGGGCGATCCTGCCGGGGGCCGTCGCGGCCCTCCTGGCCTGCAGCGCCGCCCCGGCGGGCGCGGCGGGCGAGTCCCTGCCCGTCGACCCCGCCGTGCTGGCGGAGGCCCAGGCGGTGAAGGCCCTGCCCTGCGCGGGCGGCACCGCGGTGGCGGGCTTCGCGCCCGACGAGGCCGCACCGGCGGCCTGGCGCATCGGCGCGGCCACGATCTCGGTCCGGCGCCGGCAGGGCGATCGCCTGGCCCTCGTGCTCGCCCCACCCGCCGCCGGCGCCGCGGACTGCGCCGTGCGCGACGTGCTGGTGCTGCCGCGGGGCGGGTCGCTGCTCGCCTGCGCGCTGCAGGACGACAGCGTGAAGGGCCTGGGCGTCCACGCGCTGCTGCCCAGCGGCCGGCGCGACCTGCTGTTCTGGCGCGTCGACGGCGCGGGCGGGCTGCGGCGCCAGGGCGGCGCCCCGGACGACGACGACTTCGAATCCGACACGGGCGAACTCATCTGCGCCCTGCCCGACCCCATACCGTGATGTGCTGGCCGGCGACGCAAAATGCGATGCTGCCGCGACGCGGGAGCCCGCTTGTGGGCCGGCTGAGCCGCGGATAAGTTCCCCGCCAACGAGAGGAGCGCGTCGAGCTCCCGCAGCGGCAACGCCGACCCACCACCGGGAGGAACACCATCATGCGTACCAGGACCGCGGTCTTCGCCGCAGCCCTTCTGTCGTCGACCGTGCTGGCATCGGCCGACAACGTCGACCAGCTCCAGGCGATGAAGTCGACCGGCGCGCCGATGGCGGCCCTCAAGCCCGTGCAGCAGGGCGGCCCCAAGGCGGACGCGATCAACAAGACGCTCGCCAAGATCAAGCTGCCGCCCGGCTTCAAGATCTCGCTCTACGCGCTGGTGCCGGATGCCCGCATGATCGCGGTCGGCCCGCAGGGCGTCGTCACCTTCGTGTCGACCCGCAAGGACAAGATCTATTCGGTGAAGGACAGCACCAGCTCCGGCATGGCGGACGAGGTGAAGGAGTTCGCCCCCGTCGTCGCCAAGAAGAACCCCAACGCCATCTGCTTCTCCAAGGACGGCATCCTTTACAGCGCCGAGCAGAACCGGGTCATGGCCTATCCGGGCGCCGAGTTCTTCTACGAAACGCCGGACGTCGCGGCCGCCACCGTGGTCAAGGAGGGCGACCTCATCCCGAAGGAGGAGGAAAGCTTCAACCATTCGGCGCGCGTGTGCCGCATCGGGCCGGACAACAAGCTCTACGTCGCGCTCGGCCAGCCCTTCAACGTCCCGCCGCCCGCCAAGCAGGACCTTTACTTCAAGACCGGCATCGGCGGCATCGTCCGCATGGACCGGGACGGGGCCAACCGCGAAGTCTTCGCGCACGGCGTCCGCAACTCGGTCGGCATGGACTTCGACCCGAAGGACAAGACCCTGTGGTTCACCGACAACCAGGTGGACGGCATGGGCGACGACACGCCCCCCGGGGAGATCAACCACGCCCCCAAGGCGGGCATGAACTTCGGGTTCCCGTGGTACGGCGGCGGCCATGTCCGCACCGTCGAGTACAAGGACCAGACGCCCGCCGCCGACATCACCTTCCCGGTGGCGGAGGAGGCGCCCCACGCGGCCGACCTGGGCATGAATTTCTACCGCGGCGACATGTTCCCGGCCAAGTACAAGGGCGCGATCTTTTCGGCCCAGCACGGCTCCTGGAACCGCACGGTCCCGGTCGGCGCCCGCGTGATGGTCACGACGATGAAGCCGGACAGCACCGCGACCTCCGAGCCCTTCGCCGAAGGCTGGCTGGATGAGGATGGCTCCTATCTCGGCCGGCCGGTCGACGTCGCGCCGATGCGGGACGGCTCGCTGCTGGTGTCGGACGACTTCGCCGGCGCGGTCTACCGCATCACCTACCAGGCGGCGCCGTAACGGCGGCCGCCGGACGCCTCGGCCGCCGGCGGGCGCGAGCCCGCGCCGCCGCGCGCGCGGCGCGACCCGGGTTCGACGTGGCATCGTCGGTCCCGGGTCCCACGAGGCCGGTTCGCGGCGGCCCGCCCGCTTCGGTGGGGCTCCGCTCCCCGGCACGCCGGGGGCGGAGCGCCTCGGGATGCCGGCCGGTCGACACATGAGAAGGCGAAACCCGCGCATGAACCGCAAGACGACGCGATCGGCCCTCCTGCTCCTGGCGGTCCTCGCCCCGACGCTCGCGCATGCCGACGACGGGGACCCCGCCGTCGGCCGCAAGAAGGCCCTGCAATGCCAGGCCTGCCACGGCATGGACGGCATCGCCAAGATCCCGGAAGCCGCCAACCTCGCCGGGCAATCGACGATCTACCTCACCTCCGCGCTGACGGCCTACAAGACGGGCGAGCGCAAGAACGACATGATGTCGACCATCGCCCCGACGCTGTCGGACGCCGACATCGCCGATCTCGCGTCCTATTACGCGTCGATCGAGATCACCGCCAAGGTCCCGGGCCACTGAGGGTCCGAGGCCATCCCCGCCCGACGATCCACCGCCCGGCCGCCGATCGCGGGACGCTCCCGGGCGTCCCGTGAGGGAACCCGGAGACCGTCACGCATCCCGGGACGGCTTGCGCCCGACCACGGCCCAGAGCGGGTCGCCGGAGCGGTCGCGGGCGTGGACCTGCCGCGCCACGACGTCCGCGAAGCCGGCCCGCTGGAGGTAGAGGGTGACGAGATCGGCATTGTCCACGCCGTCCGCCTGCCAGATCGCCACCGCCTTGGTGGGGAAGCACCGGTCCGAGAAGGTGACGGCGAAGGGCGCCCCGGGTTTCAGCACCCGCAGCACGTCGCGCGCCACCGTGACCGGCCGCTGCAGGTACTGGATCGAGGCGCACACGCAGGCACCGTCGAAGCTGTCCGGCTTAAGCGGCAGCGCGGCGTCCCGGTTGAGGTCCTGCACGATGCGGCGGTCGAGGCGCGGGTTGGCGTCGAGCTCTTCCCGGTTCAGGCCATGGCCCACCACCTCGCCGTAGCGTATCTCTTCCGGCAGGTGGCTGACCCAGCTCGACATCAGGTCGAGCAGCCGGTCGCCCGGGCGGAAGGTGGCGCGGTACAGCGCCGTCACGGCCGCGATGGCGCGGTCGTCGATGTGGGTGACGAACCGCGGTCGCGCGTAGAACATAGGATCGGGTGTCGGATCGCGCTTGGCGAAGGCCTGCGCGGGCAGTTCGGGAAAGTCGTCCATGCCGGTCCCCTGGAAATGCGGCGTCGTGGCGAAGTCGTGGAACGGCTCGCGACCCGAAACCGAGCAGGTCGGCGCCGACCGACGTGCCGGGAGAACTTCCGCGAACGGCATATCGTTCGCGGGACAATTCGTCGTAGCCGGACGACGACGCGTCCTTGCCGCGGATTGCCGCTGCGGGGCGTGAATGTTACGGTCGATGCCGTCGACGTGAGGTCGGCGGCGAACAACGAACGGAGTCTATCATGACCTGGACCACCCCCGTGATCGAAGAAGTCTGCCTCGGCATGGAAGTGACGAGCTACGAGTCGGCCGAGGTCGAGTTCTGATCGCGACACGCGGTTGAAGACGGCCGGGCCGTGCGCATCATCGTCATCGGCTCGGCCGCGGGCGGCGGCTTCCCGCAATGGAACTGCCGTTGCCCGACCTGCCGCCTCGCCTGGGCGGGCGACCCCCGGGTCAGCGCGCGCACGCAATCTTCCCTGGCCGTCAGCGCCGACGGGCGGAGCTGGATCCTCGTCAACGCGTCGCCGGACCTGCGCCAGCAGATCCTCGCCACGCCGGCGCTGCACCCGCGCGACGGGTCGCGCCATTCGCCGATCCGCGCCGTGGTGCTGACCAACGGCGACGTGGATCACGTGGCGGGCCTGCTCACCCTGCGCGAGCGCCAAAGCTTCGCGCTCCACGCGTCGCCCTCGCTCCACGCCATGCTGGATGCCGACCCCGTCTTCGCCGTGCTCGACCGCGGCCTCGTCACCCGCCACGCGATGGAGCTCGGCCGGCCGAGCGCCGTCGAAGGCCTGTCGGTGACGCCCTTCGCGGTGCCCGGCAAGGTGCCGCTGTTCCTGGAATCCGGCGAGGTCGCGCTGGGCACCGAGACCGACATGACGGTGGGGCTCGACATCCGGGCCGGCGACCGCCGCGCCGTCCACGTCCCCGGCTGCGCCGCCGTGACGCCGGCCCTGCTCGACCGCATCCGCGGCGCCGACCTGCTGCTCTTCGACGGCACCACCTACACGGACGACGAGATGCCCCGGCTCGGCCTGTCGGAGAAGACCGCCGCCCGCATGGGGCATGTGGCGATGGGCGGCCCGGGCGGCTCGCTCGCCGCGCTGGCCGGCGCCGAGGTGGGCGCCAAGGTCTACCTCCACATCAACAACACGAACCCGGCGCTGGTCGAGGGCTCGGCGGAGCGCGGCGCCGTCGAGGCCGCCGGCTGGCGCGTCGCCCATGACGGCATGGAATTCGCGCTGTGAGGCCAGCGGCCGACGACCGCTGGCCGGCGCGTCCGGCAGAGGCCGGCCGTCCTCTTTCGGCCTACCGGGCCGCCCCGTCGCGGGTCGGCCTTCGTCCGGCGTGTCGCGCCGGATCGCCGCCTGCACGGGCATGAGCGGCGGCGCGGATCGGAGCTTCAGATGACCGGACCCATGACACCCGACGCGCTCGAGGCCGCCCTGCGCCGCATCGGCGCCGAGCGCTACCACAACCTCCACCCGTTCCACCGCCGCCTGCACGACGGGCTCTGCGGCATCGACGAGGTTCGGGCCTGGGCGCTGAACCGCTATTATTACCAGTCGATGATCCCCATCAAGGACGCGACCGTGCTGAGCCGCATGGAAGACCCCGCCATGCGGCGCGAATGGCGGGAGCGCATCCTCGACCACGACGGGCGGGAAGCCGGCGACGGCGGCATCGCGCGCTGGTTGAAGCTCACGGCGAGCCTGGGCTTCGCCGACGAGGACGTCGCCTCGACGCGCGGCATCCTCCCCGCCACGCGCTTCGCCGTCGAGGCCTACGTCAACTTCTGCGCCAAGCGGCCGCTGCTCGAAGCCATCGCGTCGTCGCTGACGGAGCTGTTCTCGCCCCAGATCATCGGAGAGCGGGTGTCGGGCATGCTGGCCCATTATCCCTTCGTCAGCCGCGACACGCTGAGCTACTTCACGGCGCGGCCCGTCCAGGCCAAGCGCGACAGCGACTTCGCGCTCGACCACGTCCGCCGCCACGCCCTCACCCGGCCCGAGCAGGACGCCGTGCTGGCGGCGCTGCGTTTCAAATGCGACGTGCTGTGGGTGCAGCTCGACGCGCTGTGGGGCGCCTACGTGGAAGGCGCGGTGCCGCCCGGCGCGTGGCGCCCCGGCGAGGCCATCGCCCGCGAGGAAGCCGCATGACTGCCGACACGCCCCGTCCCACCCCCGCGCTGGACCCCGCCGGCCGCCCCACCCTGCCCCGCGGCGTTCGGCTGAAGCACGACGAGTTGCGCGGCGGCTGGGTGCTGCTGGCGCCCGAGCGCCTGTTGAAGCTCGACGCCGTGTCGGTCGAGGTCCTGAAGCGCTGCACCGGCGAAGCCTCGCTCGACGCCATCGTGGACGACCTCGCCGCAGCCTTCGCGGCGCCGCGCGAGCGCATCGCCGCCGACGTCGATGCCATGCTGGGCGGCCTCGTCGCCAAGCGCCTGGTGGACATGCGATGAGCGCACCCGCCCCCGTCCCCCCGCCCTCGCTCCCCGCCCCGATCGGGCTTCTGGCCGAGCTGACGCACCGCTGCCCGCTCGGCTGCCCCTATTGCTCGAACCCGCTGGAGCTCGACGGCCGCGAGGGCGAGCTCGGCACCGACGATTGGCGCCGCGTGTTCAGCCAGGCGGCGGCGCTCGGCGTGATGCAGGTGCACCTGTCGGGCGGCGAGCCGGCGGCGCGGCGCGACCTCGTCGACATGGTGGCGCATTGCGCCGCCGTCGGGCTCTACACCAACCTCATCACCTCGGGGATCGGGCTGACGCCGAAGCTTGTGGCGGCCCTGTCGGAGGCGGGGCTCGACCACGTCCAGCTTTCGATCCAGGACGCTGACGAGGACAGCGCCGACCGCATCGCCGGTTACCGCGGCGCGTCCGCCCGCAAGCGGGAGGTGGCGGCCGAGGTGGTGCGCGCCGGCCTGCCGCTGACGGTCAATGCCGTGATCCACCGCGCCAACGTGTCCCGCGCCGGCGCCGTGCTGGAGCGCGCCATCGCCTGGGGGGCGCGGCGCGTCGAGATCGCCCACGCGCAATATTACGGCTGGGCCCGCCGCAACCGCGCCGCCCTGATGCCGACCCGCGCCGAGGCCGTGGCGGCGATCGGCGAGATCGAGCGGCTGAAGGCCGCGCATGCCGGCACCATCGTGGTCGACCACGTCATCCCGGACTACCACGCGCGATACCCGAAGGCCTGCATGGGCGGCTGGGGGCGGCGGCTGATCAACGTGACGCCGACCGGCCGCGTGCTGCCCTGCCACGCCGCCGAGTCGATCCCCGGCCTGGAGTTCTGGACCGTGCGGGACCGGGCGCTCGGCGACATCTGGGCGGATTCGCCCGCGTTCCGGGCGTATCGCGGCACGGACTGGATGGTCGAGCCCTGCCGCTCCTGCCCGCGCAAGGGCGTGGACTTCGGGGGCTGCCGCTGCCAGGCGCTGGCCCTCACCGGCGACGCCCGCAACGCCGACCCCGTCTGCCACCTGTCGCCCTTCCACGACAGGGTCGACACGATCGTTCTGGCCGAAACGGAGGGGCCCGCCGCCGCCTACGCTTACCGGGGCCGGTCGCCCGCCGACGCGTCGATCGATCGGTCGTGAAGGCGGCGGGGCCGGCCGGGGAGCGACCGGCCCGATCGCCCTGACGCGGGGTCCTCGCGGCTTCGGCGGGGGTCGCTCAGAACTCTTCCCAGCTGTCCGCCTCGGCGGCGGGCTGGGGCGCCGCGCCGCCGCGGCCGGCGACGCGCAGCGCCGCCACCGGGCAGGCCGCCGGCGCCGGGCGCGGCGGGGCGACCCGCGCGGCCGGCCTGCGGCCCGTCTCCGGCGCCGCCCCGTTCCCCACCTGGAAATGC
>NZ_QYBB01000048.1 GCF_004137685.1 Lichenibacterium minor
GCCGTCGTCGACCCAAAAATCCAACCGCTTCCCGACGCCCGCGACACCACACCAGCCCAGGGGAGGTGAGCAATTACGAGTACCCGGCCGTGGTGATCCCGGTGATGACGCAGCACTACACCATGCTGGCGCGCAACCTGCTCTATACGGGCGTCACAAGAGGCAAGAGCCTCGTCGTGCTGGTTGGGCAGCGCAAGGCCATCGCCATGGCGGTTCGGAACGGCGGGCAGCGCAGGCGGTGGTCGAAGCTCCAGGAGTGGTTGCGGACGTGAGGCGCCTATCGTTCGTCGGCCGTGCCGCTCGACGTGGTGGCGCCTCTTCGCGATGGCGTCCAGGTGTTCGGCTGGATTGGAATGCTGCCCGGGATGGGTGCGTCCCATCTCCCTTGAGCAGGAGACGCTAGAGCCGGCCCGGCAGGTGCGGCAAGTTCAGGCGAAGACGGCGGCGATGCCGGAACGACTGGAACTGGCGCGTGAAATGTCGGCCGTAGGCCGAGGCTCGGACGCAGCCGAAGCAATCGTGGCCGTCGGAGGCTGCGGTGCTCGGAACTGTCCTTCTGCGGCTTGCCCATCCTTCCTGGCCGCATGTGCGCGAAGTGGGGTCGCGGCGGCGGGATGGGTGGCACAAGGCTGTCAGGGGCCATTGGCTCGGGCGTGATCGAGCAAGCCGAGAGACTTGCCGCCAGAAAGCCAATGGCCAGAAAGGTCGAACGCAGACGCGCCATGTGCGCCAGCGTGCAGCATTCTGGTGCGATGCGCTACACGAGAATGCGGGGCACGATCGACGGTCTGACCGCTCGCCCCTTGCCGCGTGCCTTGTGGCCCAGACAGGCCTCCGAGCCCTCAGGCTGCCTTCGCGGCGCGTTTGCGGGGCGCCTTCGCCGCATCGTTGGCCGGCACGGCGGCCTCGACGGACGGAGCCGGGGCAGGCGCGATTGAAGCGGTGGCCGTCGACTCGACACCCTTCCGCCCAAGGCCGATCGTCTTCGCCAGCGCCGAGCGTTTCGCCGCGTAGGCGGGCGCCACCATGGGATAATCCTTCGGCAGGCCCCACTTGGCGCGATAGTCCTCCGGTGTCATGCCGAGCCCGAACAGGTACCGCTTCATGGACTTGAACTTGCGCCCGTCCTCCAGGCTGATGATGAACTCGTCCGTGATGGACTTTTTCACTGGAACCGCGGGCACAAGCGGCGCGGTCGGAGCATCGACCGCCGGAGTGGAACCCAACTTCAGCAGCGAGTCGTGCACGCTGCGGATCAGGCTCGGCAGATCGGCCACGGGAACCGAGTTCCTGGACACATAGGCAGCTACGATCTCGGCCGTCGTGTCGATATGTGTGTGCGGCATGTCAGCGACATCGGTCATGATGTTGTCTCTGTGTCAGCTAAAGCGGCCGCATCGAGCAACGGGCCTGATCACTCTATGGTCCCACCGTTTCAAGTATGCAACACGTGTCGATGATGATGCGCGCTGATTTCTCGATATCCTCAACAATCGCTATCGGGGAAGACGACTGAACCGCATTGCCTTCGTGCACGGGCACGCGCCGGGATAGCGGAGGCGCTCATGGCGCCTTTTGCCTTCACGCCCGGGTCCTGCAGCCGGGCTGACAGCCCGCTGAGCAAGATCGCGTGACGGGCGACCCTGAACGGGTCTATGGTGCGAACGTCCGATAAGTGGGCTGCACCTGATGCAGCCCCGAGCCGCCCGACCCCGTCGAGGCGGCTTTTTGCGTTCTGACCTGCCGTCGAGCCTAAGCCGCCGCCCACCGCTCGCCTGCAGCGCTCGGGACGGTTCTGCTCGCCTCGCACAAAGGTCCCGCCATGCAGGTCAATCAGGTCCAGAACCTCCTTCTGGCAAACGCGCCGCAGGACGTACGCGCCCGAGCCCAAGCCGGCGAGGAAGCACAGCAGCGCGCCGCGGCACCTTCGGCGCCGTACACGAGCCGCATGGCCGGCCTCGCGAAGATGCTGGAGGGTGGTCTGGGCGGGCTCATGGAGGGCTCGGCCATTCAGCAGGTCATGCATGGTCGACAGGAGGCCGCGGCGGGAGGTTATGGCTGGCTGAACTCGCTGCAGCCTGGCGCGGCTGGCGCCGGAAGCGCGGCCGCTCCCCCACCGAACGCGGCGCCATCCTCCGCCCCGATGGGACAGGGCGGTATCGGCTCTGACCATGTCGCGGGGCGCGGCCCGGACGACTATCTGGGGCGGCTCGGGCAGATCGAGAGCGGCAACCGCGACGGCATCAGCAACAAAGCCTCGGGTGCCACGGGGCGCTATCAGTTCATCGGCTCGACGTGGGATCGGCTGTCCAAGCAGTATCCCGAACTCGGTCTCACCCCGGACGGGCGAACCGACCCGGCGCAGCAGCAGCGCGCCATTCAGGCCTTCACGAACGACAACGCCTCCGCCCTCGGCCGATCCGGCTTTCAGGCCACGCCGGGCAACCTGTACCTCGCTCACTTCGCTGGCGCCAACGGCGCCGCGGCGGCGCTGAAGGCAGATCCGAACACGCCGGTGGAGCAGGTCATCGGCGGTGCAGCGGTCCGGGCCAATCCGTTCCTGCACGGCAAGACGGCCGGAGACCTCGTGGCTTGGGCCAATGGCAAGATGGCCGGCGTCGACCCGAATACCACTCCCGGCTCCATCCCGTCCCCCGCGGCCGCCGCCAGCCCTTCGCCGAACGCCCACACCCCAGCCGCGGCCCGGGCGCCCGCCGTTGGCTCAGCACCGATCGGTGACGCTGTGGCGCTGGCCGCAGAGACCCGGCTTCGGACCGGTGGTGGAACGGATGCGGATCGCGCGCTGCTCGCGACCTACCGTCAACAGCAGAACACGCCGCCGGCGACCCGCGCCGCCTCGGCCGACGTTCCGGCGACGAACGCCCATCCGGTCGGTTCCGACACGCTGCCGCCCGGCATCACGCCCGACATGGTCGGCCTGGACGGAAGGCCGACCGCTGCAGCACCCGTCAGCGACGGCACTGTCAGGGGTGACCTTCTCGCCGCGGCTGCTCGGCATGGCATGACCGAGGCCAAGCCTGGACAGCCCCAGAACAGCGCGGGCGCACTGGGACAAGACATCGTAAACGGCTCGTCGGGCTCGGCTGGTCTCGCCCCTGGCGGCGCCACCAACCCGCCCGGGAGCGACGGGACCTTGCGAGGCGACCTGATGCAGGCCGCAGCGCAGCACGGCCTCAACCCCGACGCGCCGGCGCCGAACGCGACGCCGACCGGGATGCAGGGCCTGCCGCCCGGCGTCAGCCCGGCCATGTTCGCAGCGAGCCAAGGGCTCGGCGCGGACCTGCATCGGCAGGACGAGGTGCCGGCCGGAACGCAGCCGTACACCCCTGGCGCTGTCACGGCTGGAGGCGTGCCGCATCAGGTGGCTCCTGGCGGCGGCGCGCGGGCAGACAGCGGTGTGGGCGCGGGGATCGGTGGCGGCCCGAGCAACATGCCGATCCCGGGGCCGGATGCCGACCCCTCGCCCGAACTCGACCCCGAGGGCACGGGACCGCAGAATTACGACCCGAACGCCGGCCCCTCGCTGCGCGACATGCTGACGGCGGCGGTGAAGGGTCCCGACCTCGGCAAGACGCAGGCCGCCGTCGTGCCGGATCCCGTCTCGGCGAGCGCGCCCGACGCGCCGCCCTCGCCCTCGATCCTGCCGCCCGCGCGGCCCCCGAGCGGCGACGTCGCCGGCCCGGCCGCCGTGCCGGCCCCGCAAGGCGCCCTGACGCCCCCGCCCGCACCCGCGCCGCAGGACGGCAGCTTGCGAGGCGACCTCATGGCGGCGATGAGCCAGCACGACCCGGTCGGCGCGGCGCAGATCCAGGGTCGGGACGTGGCGCTCGACCCCGTCGTGCCGGATCCGCAGGGCTCGATGGTGCCGCCCGCGCCGTCCTCGCCGAACGATGCGCTGGTCGGCCCGCAGAGCGATGCCGCGGCCGGTGGCGCCGACCTCGGCATGGACGGTCCCGCGGCCGCGCCCCAGGCCGCTCTGCCGGACGTCGCTCCGATGCCCCCGCCCGGCGTGCAGAGCCTGCAGGCGCCGGCCGATGTCCAGGCGGCGGCGCAGGCCGCGGCGGTCCCCGAGCTCGACCCCGAAGCGACTGGTCCGACCGCCTATCCGTCCAATGGCGGCCCGACGCTGCGGGACCAGATCGCCGCGGCGTTCCACGGCTCGGCCGCGCCGACCGCTCCGCAGTCCGACGCCGCCGCTCCGCTCGCCCCGCAGTCCGACGCCGCCGCTCCGCTCGCCCCGCAGTCCGACGCCGCCGCTCCGCTCGCCCCCGCGGCTGGACCGGTCGACATCGACCAGGCGAAGGGACCCGCACCGGTCGCGGCGCTCGGCGCAACGCCGGATACCCCGGCGCCTGTGGCCGGCCCGGCCGCGCCTCCGACAGCAGGCGACGGCATGACCCCGAGCTCGGCCGCCCTGGTACAGGGTGCGGCGAGCTATCAGCCATCAAGCGGCAACGGTGGTCCGGGTTCGGGCGCAGCGCTCCCGACCGCGGGGCCGATGCCGCCTCAGCGGCCCATGATGCTCGCCGACGCTCTGGACGGATCGTCCGCCGGCTCGTCCGCGTCGTCTCCCCAGCCTGGGGGTGGAGGCGGCGGTGCCGACCTGTCGAAGCTCGCGATGGGGCCGCTGACGCCGCACTACATGTCCGGGCTGGCGGCGGCGCTGTCACCTCCGCCCGCGACCGCGAGCGGCGCCTCTCAGGCACGATCGCCGCTCGCCGATGCGCTCGACGCTTCGAAGCCGGCGCCGAACGCTGTCCCTGCCGGGCCCGTGCCGGCGAGCCCGGCGCTGGCGGATATGCTGTCGCCCCCAATGCAGCCGTCGACCGGCATCAATCACGACGGCGGCGGGGACACCTCGAGCCCGCAAGCCTTCATGCGCCAGGAGGCAGCGCGCGCGCAGGGCGGCGCACAGCCGAGCGGCTTCATAGGCTCGCTGAACACGATGTTCTCGCCCGGCGCGCCGTCGGCGGGGCAGGGCGGCGGGCAGACGCCCCAGCAGGGCACGCCAGCGCAGGCCCGTACCATCGCGAGCCAGATCCAGGGCGACCCGAACGCCAGCCCGGCATCACAGTCGATGGCCGGGCGAGTGATGTCGGCGACCGGAGGCCAGGGCGGGCAAGGAAGCCCGGGTGGCGGGAGTGCACCGGCCTACGTGTCCCCGGCCATGGCGCCAGCGCCGAGCAGTGCTCCGGCGGCGAGCGGTCCGGCCGGCTTCGGTGGCATGACCCCGGAGCAGCGCCAGGCCGGCCTCGCCCTGCTGACGGGGCCGAATGCCGCCTACATGGATCCCGCGGTGAAGGAGGCCATCACGGCGCGGCTGTTCGCGCAGCCGAAGGTGGAAAAGCTCGACAACGGCGACCTCTACCAGATCGACCCGACCGGAGCGTCCCCGCCGCGCCTGCTTGCTCATGGCGGCAAGTATGAGGCCACGAAGAACGGCCTCATCTACAATCAGGGCACTGGCCTCGGCGTCGATGGTCAACCGCTCGGAGGGGCCAGCACATATCGCCCCGCCACCCCGGCCGAGCGCGCCCAGTATCACGTCACCGACGATCGGCCGATGTACTTCGGCCCCGGAGGTCAGCCTGATTTCGGCCAACCTGGTGCCGCCGGGCAGGGTGAGTCGGAGGAAGCGAAGAAGGCTGGCGGCGCTGCGGCGGACAGGCGAAACGACATGCTGACGGGCGCCATGGCGGCACCGGAGAAGATCGCCCGGCTGAAGCTCCTCGGGACCGTCCTCGACAACACCCAAACGGGGCCGCTGGCTGGCGAAACCGGCACGGTCGCGTCCGTCGCCACGCGCCTCGGCGTCGCCCCGGAGCGGCTGGCCAGCATGGGCCTCGACCCGAACCAGGCGGTGAACAACGCCATCGCCAACAAGCTGGCGGGCGAGATGACCATGGGCTCGATCGGCGCCAAGAACGGCGGCATGCCGGCCTCGAACTTCTCGGTGGCGGAGCGCCAGTTCATCGAGGCGCTGTACCCGAACATCGAGAACCAGGCTGGCGGCAACCGGGCCGTGACGGACGTTCTCACGGCCGTCGAGCAGCGCAAGATGCAGGTCGCCGACGCTTGGTCGGACTACAAGGATCAGCAGGCGCAGGCTGGCAAGCCGCTGTCCTACGAGACCTTCGAGGACGGGTTCCGGCGGGCGCATTCTCAGGACAACATCTTCGCGCCCATCATCGCGAAGTACCAGGCGGGCGGGTACACCCCGACGGCGCCGACCCCGGGCGGCGTGCCGAACGCGGCAGCGGCCGGCCAGTCCCAGGGTGGCTCGCCGTCCATCGCACAGCAGCCCGCGCCGCAGCCTCAGGGGCAGGGCGGGGGCGGCTACATGCCCGGCGCACCTCGTGGTGCGCCCCCGCCGGCACAGGGCGGTGGCGGGCCGGGTATGCCGCCGCGCAATGTGGCGCCCGGCGTCACGGGGGCGCCGCAGCAACAGGGGCAGGGCGCTCCCACCCCATCCGATGCCATCGCCCAAGCACAGGCGGCCATCGCCCACGGCGCCCCGCGCGCGGCCGTGATGCAGCGGCTGCAGGGCATGGGCATCAGCACGGCAGGGCTCTGACCATGGGCATGTTCGACGATCTTATCCCGGCACAGCCCGCCACCGCGGCACCAGGTGGCGGAGCGCCTGCCACCGTGTCTGGAACCGCACCTGCGGGCGGTGGTGGCCTGTTCGATGACCTGATCCCGACTGCCGCGCCCGGCGCAACACCCGCGGCCGCGGCAGTGGCTGGGCCGCAGTCGGCCGGCGAGGCGCTCGACATGGTCGAGGGGACGGGGTCGGCAGCCTACGACACAGGGCCGGGAGATGGCCTCACGCCGTGGCAGCGGGTCAAGCAGCTTCCCGGTGCGGCCGTGGCGGCGGCGGACGGCTTCGCCAACTCCATCCCCTTCACGGATCGCCTAGCGGCCGGCGCCGCGGCGGCCACCGGCCTCGGCGGCAAGTTCGGCGACTATTCCGGCAACCTGGCGCAGCTCCGAAAGGAGGAGGGCGACGCGATGGCTGCCCATCCCGTCGCGGCCACGGTCGGGGAAGTCGCCGGTGGCGCGGCCATTCCGGTGGGCGAGGTCGGTTTCGTCGCCAAGGGCGCGAGCCTCGGCGCCAAGGCGCTCCGCGGCGGCGTCACGGGGTCGGCGATCGGTGCGGCACAGGGCGCCTCGTCGAGCTCCGACCTGACGGACGTCGGGCAGACCGCGAAGGATGCAGGGGTCGGGGCGACGATCGGTTTCGGCGCAGGCGCAATTGTCCCAGCAGCAGCTTCGGGCTATGGCGCCGTTTCGCGGCTAGTGAACCCCGACACGGTCGGCGCCATCCCAGGCGTTGCGAACACGGCCCGCGACGTGGTGCTCGGCGCGATCGACAAGGATGGGGTCGGCAACGTTCAGCGGAACGCCGCACTCTACGGTGACCCGGCCATGCCCTTCGACTACGGGACCGGGCTGCGCGGCATCGCGGAAGGGCTTGCCACCAAGGATGGCCCGGCCGCCTCGACGATCGGTGACGCCTTGGGCGCACGCCAAGCCTCCACGAACCAGCGCGTTCGCACCGGCCTGATGGACAACTTCGGGCCGGCGCAGGATCCGGCGGCCGTGAAGGCCTCGATCGACGACGTCCAGAACGCCGCCACGGTGCCGCTGTTCGCCCGGGCCGACGCGGCCGGCGTGCCGTGGTCGAGCGACGGCGACGCGCTGATGCAGCGTCCGGCGGTCGCCACCGCCATGCGCGGGGCGGCGCAGGATGCCGCCAACGCCGGCGCGCCGCTGCCCACGGTCGTGCTCGACGAGGCTGGAAACCCGGTCGCGTCGGATGCCGCCATGCAGGCCTATGACGCTGGCACGCGGCCGGCTGTGACCTCGGCGCTGGCGGACATGCTCGGGGCCGACCCGAGCCATGGGCCGCTGTCGCTCGAGGACGCGTTGATGGCGCAGCGCAAGGCCGCGTCGGACCCGCTCTATCAGTCGTACCGCTCCATGCAGGTGCCGATGACACCGGAGCTGCAGGACGTTCTGCAGCGCCCCAGCGTTCAGGCCGCTCTGCCCGCGGCGGAGCGGAAGGCGGCCGACCAGGGCCGCACGATCTACGCGAGCCCGGCGAACACCCCGGCGCCGGCGGCTGGCGCGAGCGCTGCGCGCGGCTCGGCCGATATTCCGGACCCGTTCGCCGATCTGGGCCAACCCTACACGGTGCCCCCGACGTCGGGGGCGCCATCGGTCCAGGCCAGCGCGCCGCCGCGACCGACCGGCCCGGCGCCGGTGTCGCTGGTGTCGGCGCTGCAGCGCGACGGGGGGATCCAGCCCAGCGGCGAGACGGCCGCGATGGGGCTCGACCGCTTTCCCGGCCTCGTGCGCTCCAACGGCATGTCGCTCGACCGGGCGCGCGAGATGGCGGCCGAGGCCGGATACCTCGGCGGCGACACGGCGCGCGCCATGCGCGAGACGACGCCGAACGACCTCATCGACGCGCTGGGCAATCACCCGACCTATAGCGTCCACGATGCCGACGCCGTGGCGGCGCGACAGGCCTGGGCGGACCACCAAGCCGGGCAGGGCGCGGCGACGTCGCATGACTACGCCGCCGAGGCGGTGCGGTCGCACCTGCTCGACAACGGGGTGCCGGCATCGACCATCGACCCGGCGACGCTCGACACGGCAGCCCGGTTCGTCGACCGGCACGGGATGGAGCCGGGGCACGCCTGGGAGGCCGCGGCGACGTCGGAGCCGTTCCCGGGCGACACGCCGGTGCCGCGGGGCAGTGCGGCGCCCGTATCCGCACCGGCGACGCGCCAGCTCACACCGGAGGGGCTCGACTACGTCAAGCGCGCCCTGGACGACAAGGTCGCGGCGGCACAGCGCGGCAGCGATCCCAGCCCGGACGACGCGCGCATCTACGGCGGCCTGAAGGCCGACCTCATGGGCGCCATCGAGCGCCATCCGGATCCGGCCATCGCCGATGCCTACGGGGCCGCGCGGCAGGCTTATGCGACGCCGTCACGCGAGATCGATGCGTTGCACGCCGGTCGGGCCGCGATCGGAGACGGGGTCACGCCGGAGCAGGTCGGGCGCGAGTTCGGGGCGCTCGGCACCGATGGAGAGCGGCAGCAGTACCGGAACGGGGTGTTCAACGCCCTGCGGGACAAGCTCGGCAAGGCGAGCGACACGGCCAACTTCGTCCGCACCGTGTCCGGCAGCCAGGCGCTCCGGGACAAGTTCGCCGCAGTCGCGCCGCATCCCGAAGCGCTCGGCCGCTTCAACGCCGCCATGGATGGCGCGCGGCAGACGTTCACGGAAGCGCAGCGGCCCACGCCCCAGGCTTGGCGAGCCACGCTCGACCGCCTCGACGCACGGGCGGCCAAGGGCGATGCGGGCGCCGCGTCGGCGCGCGACGCCCTGGCGACGCACCTCGGGGTGAACCTCGACTTGGCCCGGGCGCGCGGGATCCATCAGGACTACAAGGGCCTGAAAGACGCCGTCGACTACGGGCGCGGCAGCCTCGCGGGGGGTGGCGATCCCGTGTGGCCTGCCGGCTTTGCGGAGCGCTACGCCGCGATGACACCGGCCGAGCAGGCGGCGGTGCGGACCGGGCAGCGAAGCCTCATGGAGGAGGCCGTCGGGACCAAGCCGAACGATCAGCTCGCCATCAAGGGCCTGTTCCAGACGGGGAACACGCCAGGCTATACGGCACCAGGCGTCGAGCCGGGCGCGCCGGACCTGTCGGGGTGGAATGCCCAGAAGCTGGCCGCGTCCTACGGACACGAGCCTGTGGCGCGGATGCAGGAGATGCTGAACGCCAATGACGCCTTCAACTCGACCTTCAACGGGGTCGTGAACAACTCGAAGACGGCGCGGCGGCAGGCGATGACGGAGGCGCTAGCCGACGCGGAATGGAAGCCCCACGACCTGATGAAGGAAGGCCACGGCGACGATACGGCGCTCGGCCTCATCCGCTCCATCATGGCGAAGGGCGTCAACGCCGTCGGGCACGTCTTTCAGAACGCGCCTTCGAACGCGGTCCGGGATGCCGATCTGGCGCGCATCGGCACCCTGCAGGGCCCCGAGCGCGACGCCATGATGGGCCAGTTCTACGACCGCCTGCCGGCCTATCAGGGCCGCGAGGCTATGGCGAAGGCGACCGAGGACCGCGCCTTGATGCTCGCCTCCATGTTGGCCGGCGGCGGCGGCATGGCCGCGATGGACCCGGTGGCGCGAACGCGGATGCTGGCCGAACAGCTCGAGGGCCGGCGACGTCAGTGACGGCGAGCGCGGGCAGCGTCGATGGCGAAGGCGGCGGCGATCCCGGCACACCCGACGCCGATGCCGAGTGCCACGAAGACCGGGAAGGGCAAGGTTCGGCTCGCCATGCCCAGCAGCGTCGACATGGTGCTGAGCGTGCCGACCAAAAGCAGCCACCGCGTCACGGTCTGCCACTGGATGTCGAACTCCTCGATGGGGAGGTTCGCGCCGCGCTTCACCCGCCAGTTCCGCCACCAGATCGGCAGAAGAAACAGCCCGCCGAGCCCCCACACGCCGAGCGAAACCCACAGCATGTTGTCGAGGGGGATGGCGGCCACGGGTCGATCTCGGCGGAGCGGGTTTCGCCGATCCTGCCGCAGCTCGGTCACCACAGCAACCACGAGAGAGGGAACACGATGACGGACACCACCACAGCCACGCCGGAAAATGTCGCCCTCGTCGACCACGCCGACCGGATCCTCGAAGTGCTGCGCCATCGCGACCCGACCGAGGCCGATGCCCAGGCCTGCAGCATGTTCATCGCCAGCCTGAGGATGCTGGAGGAGGTGCGCGGCGTCGAAGCCGTCGCGGCCTTGCTGGGCAAGGTCGGACCGATCATGGCCGGGCACTTTCCGGGCGGCCCCGTGGTAGCGGCTCCTGCCGTGCCACCCGAGCCGGTCGCGCTTCCTCCTTCGCCCTCGCCCACGCCGTCGCACGCGGACCTGGTCGCGAACGGTATCGCCTACCTGCGCAACCTGCCGCTGGGCGCCGCCATGGCGGAGGCGAACGCTGCGATGGAGATCGGCGGCACGTTCCTGCACCAGGCGTTCGGCGAGTTGGCCAAGCCTGACGCTGAAGCATGCGATGTCGTCGAGGCTCGCCCCGCACCGAAGGCGTCGCGCGCCCCCCAACCTGCACCCGTGACCCCGGACCCTGACGCCCTCGCCGTGACGCTGCTCGACAACCTGCGCGGCACAGCGCCGGACCGGGCGCACGAGGAAGCCCGGGCGGCGATCGTCGGCGCCGCAGCCTACCTCATTGAGGCGCGCGGGCCGGCCTACACGGCGGCCGTGGTCGACGGACTGCTGATCAACGCGCGGCGCCATATCGAGGTGTGGGGCGCCAGCCCGCGGCCGGATGGCACGTCGCTGCACTGAGCTCCGGCGCGGTCGAGCCGGGATGCAGCCATGCGCCTGACCCGGTGCCGCCCCTCGCACAGATCACGCATACCCGGAGGGCGCCTTCGGGCGCATGCCCTTCGTGGGCGTTTCCTCCCTAGACTTGGGCCGCTCGCCGAAAGGCTGAGCGGCCTCTTTCGTTCCGGGCCGACCGACCCGCGCCCTCACGCGGCGCCGACGCCGTGCACCGCCACGAGCCCGCGCTCGACGCGCCACATCCCGCCACCGAGCGGTTGCAGTCCGGCCTGAGGAGGCTTTGACCATGTACGACCTGATCACCGCCCCGGCTGGGGCGGTCGCACCCGTTTGCGCGGCGTTCACCCGCGCCCCATCGGTCGATCCGTCCGGCCGGGTCGAGGCTCTTCCTGGACACCCGGTACCGAACCTGGGCGACGTCGATCCGGACGCGCTGCTTGGCTCCAGCGCGATCCCGCCCGAGGGCGAAGCCGACCACAACGGCGACGCGCGGGAAAGGCCGGATTTCCCTCATGGCGGGATGTCCGATAATTCCTGTTCCTGGACACCCGATCGGGCCGACGCAGGCGCGCCTCTGCCGGTCATTATCGGACACTCGGCTGGCGCGTCCGAGCTGCCAGCCGAACCCGCCTCCGACCCGCTCGACGACATGGCGGCCGAGTTCGCCGCTGCCTCGAAGTCGGAGGCGACGCGCCGCGCCTACCGGTCCGACCTCCGCAACTTCGGCGCGTGGTGCAAGGCCGACGGGGCGTGCGGGTTACCGGCGACGCCCCGCACGGTCACCCGGTACGTCACCCACCTCGCCGGGCTCGGCCGCTCGGTCTCGACCATCGATCGGCGCGCGGCCGCGATCTCCTACGCGCACCGCCTTGCCGGCCTCGACGCGCCGTCGGCGACGGAGGAGGTGCGCGCCGTCCTGACCGGCATCCGCAACACGATCGGCCGCCGGCCGATGAAGAAGAAAGCCCTCACGGCCGACCTTGTCGGGAAGGTGGTCAAGAAGATCCCGAGCGACCTCGCTGGCCTGCGCGACCGCGCCATGATCCTACTGTGCTTCGGCGCGGCGCTTCGCCGGTCGGAGCTCGTCGCGCTCGACGTCGCCAACCTGGAGCCGCACCGGCGCGGGCTTCTCGTCCGCCTCGGCCGGTCGAAGACCGATCAGGCCGGCGAGGGGCGCTCGGTCGCCGTGCCGAACGGGAAGCTGAAGGCACCCGATGCCGTCGCGGCCTGGCTCGCCGCGTCGGGCATCACGGCGGGCCCGCTGTTCCGCGGCTGCGACCGCGGGAAGCTGTCGGCCGAGCGGCTGTCCGACCGCCAGTTCGCCCGCGTTCTGAAGAAGCGCTGCGCCGCGATTGGGCTCGATCCGGACCTGATCGGCGGTCACAGCCCCAGGCGCGGTTTCGCGACCTCGGCCGGTGACGCCGGCGCCGACCTCCGCCACACCGCCCGCCACATGCGCCACGCGAAGCTCGAAACGACGCTGGGCTACATGGAGGACGGGGATCTCTTCCGCGAGAGCGCGGGAAAGGGGTTCATGTAGGCCGACGCGCCTGGGCTTCACGACGAGGGGCTCGGCGGCGTGATGACGGGGGAGCGGCTGCGGCAGCTGCTGGGGCGGAAGCCGGCCGAAAAGGCTGAGGTCAGCGGAAAGGTCGCCTCCGATGGGGTCGGAAAACGGGACATGGGGCCGGCCTCCTTGCCGCCGACATCGGCCGGCACATCCACCCGGGGCGCGGGGTGTTCGGCCCACGCCGAGTTTCGCGACCAGTACGCGCGCGCGGGCGCGAGGGCCGGGCGCTGCTGAGCGCGGTGGCAGGAATTCTCGGACCAGTACGCGCGCACGCGCGAGGGCGGCCACGCGTTTCGACCGTTTCACCTTGACCGGGCATTGACGGATTAGACCCTGCCACAGAGGGAAAACAGTCATCCTCGTCAAGGAGGATCGCGCACTCGGCGGCTTCATCACAACTCAGGCAACGCCACTCATTCAGCCTGACGGAGCCCTGACGAGATCGCGGGCTCGACGGAGGCGCAGGGCGGTCTCTGTCGAGGCCTCGGCAGCCCCACAGCGCATTGAGAACAAGGGCGCTGAATGACCCTCCGCCCCGCTGAGAACAGCGCGGAACAGCGGGAGCGGCCCAACCGACCGCGCCTGAGAACAGGCCGGATCAGGGCCGGTGTGAGGCCTCTCACGTTGACCGGACCTTGACGGATCGGAGCGTCCGCAAGAGGGAAAACGCCGGTCTTCGTCAACGGAGGCGGCCCGTTTCGCCACCAGTACGCGCACGCGCGCGACCTCACCCCGGCCGGCCTCGCCTCCTCGTCTCGACCACGATCCCGGCCGGGCGGTCCTGCTCGCGCAGCGCAGCGCGCGGGTTGGCGAGGCCCTGGCGCCCGACCGATGCCGGCGCTGGTGCGGCTCCGGCCCTGATCGCGGCCAAGCCATCAAGGCGCCGACCAATCCCGTCGAGCCATCGCCGGAGCGCAATCGGGTCGGCCGTAGCGCCGGGCGGCGGCCGACGCACGTCGTCGGCGATGGTGCGCAGCACGGCGCGGGCCTCAGGCGGCAGGGGCAGGGCGGTGATGTCCAGGGCGAGGCTCCAACGGTGGGCGGCACGCATCCTGACATCTCGCGCATCATGACACGATGAGGCGGAGCGGCCGGTGAGCGCGTCGTGCAGCCCTGAATATCCCATCTTGCGATGATGCATATCCCGCCGGCCCCGTCCCCTGGTAGGATGGCCGCCATGAACCCGAGCGAAGCGGACAGGCCGCCTCACGTCCGCACCCGGCTTAAGCAGGCGCCGAAGCTCCGGGACCTCTACTGGTGCGACCTCCCGCGCGACGCGCAGCTCCCGGAGTTCTGGAAGCGTCGGCCGGTGATCGTGATCGCGGGCGACGGGACGCTGTCGGGCGCCGTTCAGGTCGTGCCGTGCTCGTCCCAGCCTCAGGGTGCGAACCGCTGGGCGCACCAGCTCGTGACCACGATCGACGGCGTAGGGCCGAGTTGGGCCGTCTGCGACAAGGTCGGGACGGTCGCGGTCAGCCGCCTCTCAATCGATGCGAACCACAGCCGGCCGCGGCGCCTGACGCAGGAGGAATTCACGGCCGTGCTGGGCCTTGTGCTGGCGCGCCTGCCGAGGCTCCAGGCGCCTTCGCTGTTGCCGGACCTGACCGCGGTGGCGGAGGTCGAGCCCATGGTCCGTCTTGCCGCGGAGTAGGGATTCGCCTATCTTGGAACCACTCGCGGCCCGCATCAGCGGCGTCCGTCTTCCCGAGAGGGGAACGCAGGGCACTCCTCATGGGGTGCCTTTCGCGTTTCAGAGGCATTCAGTGTAGACGATGTAACAACTGCTCACGACGTTCTTCGCTGAACATCCGGATACTCTCCCTCATCCGTTGAACGATGATGGGAAAATCTGAGCGGGTAGCTGCCCATGTCAGGTCTGATGACCATGTCGGATTTC
Organism: Lichenibacterium minor; assembly: GCF_004137685.1. Lineage (GTDB taxonomy): Bacteria > Pseudomonadota > Alphaproteobacteria > Rhizobiales > Beijerinckiaceae > Lichenihabitans > Lichenihabitans minor. The sequence continues at coordinate 14,885 of NZ_QYBB01000048.1, forward strand.
TTCTGGACCAAGCCTGAAACCCCTCGAAGTCGTTTTGCTCTATGAGAGCCTTGTGATTGAGGAGTATCGCTGAAATCCGATCAGGCACGCGACACTTGTAGCGCTTCAGAGCGGTAGCTTCGAGCTGGCAGATAAGAGGAATGCAATCCAGCATATCCGCATCTACTACTTCACGTGCCATAGCAAGGAAGACAGCAGATCCTTCTACTTTTCCCTTCTTAGCAAGTTCCAGTAACTCTCCAGAACTCATAGCCATAGCCACCTCCTGAAAGCTTCGTAGGGGTTTTCAGCAGTGCGCGAGTTGCAGGTGGTCGGCCTCGGCGCTGTTGCAGTTGGACGCCGTCGGGCGCTCCTGCTGCACGAGCGATCGCATGTCCTCTGCAACGATCTCCACCAGGCCGACGCCGGGGAAGTCGGCGACAAGCCTGAGATGGCCGCCAACGGCCTCGACATAGTCCCGCATGGTCGAGACGAGGCAGTCGCCCCGGCGCTCCAGGCGTGAGACACAATCCTGCCCAATGCCCATCGTCTCGGCGACGGCCTTCTGCGACAAGCCCTGGTCGGTGCGCAGCCTGCGCAGGACCTTCTCCTTCAGGATGAGCTCGCGAGCCTCCTTCTCGATCGCCTCGCGGCGAACAGCGGGAAGACGGGCGAGCATCTCGGCACGGGTCTTCATGGCTCGAACTTCCTACTTTGCTACTGGCATACGTGGCGTGACATGCGCCGAAAATCTCGCATCGGCCACTCGGATCAGGTCCTTGTAGAACCGTTTCTGGTTAGCCCCTTCCTTGTTCCCCCCGCACAGGACGATGGCCTGTCGCTGGGGGTCCCAAGCGTATGCGAACCTCCACACCCCATCCCTCTGGAACCGCAGTTCCTTCATGTTGGGGTAGCTGGACCCATTCAGGGTGTCGGCATACGGCCGCCCAAGGCCTGGGCCGAACTCCTCGAGCATCGCGGTCCGGGCCAGGAGTTGATCCTGGACCGCTTCCGGGAGCTTGTCGAAGTCGGCCTCGAAGGCCTCGTCGAAGAGAACCGTGAATGGCATACGCCTTCAATGCACCGATCCGAATATGGTTTCAAGACCATATTATCGGAAGTGAACCGGCGGCCTCCAGCGCTGGGCAATCCGTCACAGCGGCATCTCCATCTGTCCGGCTTCCCGCGCCCTCCGCACCTCGACGCGGACACCGCGGCCCTTCCGGTCCATGACGACCCGCGGGCGGGGCAGGGTGCTCGATCCTGATGTAGGCGAGCCGGACACCGGGGGTGAGAGCGGTCCCGTCGACCCGCCCGTCGTCGGTGTGAACACAGCACCCGCCGACCGGAACACCGCCTCGGCGCGCTCCAGCGCCGACAGCGCGCGCGGGGGGGACGACAGAGCCGGCATCGGGGCCGACGTCCGCGTGGTCGCCGGGGGTAACGTCGGGAGCGCGATCGGCATGTCCCGCACCCTCTCCAGCGCGCGGGCGGTGCGTCCCAGGAAGTGAACCACCTCGGCCGGGTCGCCGATGAGCGCTCGCGGCACGTTGCGGAGCTGTTGCGCGATGGCGGACAGGTCGCGCCGCGTGTCGGCTGGCAGGAGCGCCGTCGGGATCGTTGGCACACGCCGCGGGGACGGGGCGCCGACAGGCGAGACAGGCTTCGGCGCTGTCTCGGGAGCCCGACCCCGCAAACGCCCGCCAGCGAGTCCCGCAGCGCCGCGGTGGGGTGGCCTAGGTCCCATGGGCGACCGCCTTCAACACGCGCGACACCTGCATCGGCGACCACCGCTCGGCGCCGCGGCTGGTCGGGATCCCGCGCTCGGTCAGTGCCGCGGCGAGCTGCGCGAGGCTGCTGACGCCCTCGGCCTGCAGGCCGGCGATGATCGGAGCGACGTCGGCGGCGCGTGCAGTTGATCGTGCCGTCTGGACTGCGCGACCCATCGCGCGCTGCTCGGCGGTGAGCACCACGCCGCGGCTGCCACCGAGTTTCGTCCCGCGAGCCTTGGCGGCGGCGAGCGCCTTGCGGGTCCGGTCCCCGATCATCCCAGCTTCCAGTTCGGCGACGGCGGCCATCTGCTGCAGCATGAACCGGCCCGTCGGCCCCTCGATCTGCGGCAGGTCGGCGAAGCGGACGTCCACGCCGGCGTCGAGCAGCTTGTGCAGGAAGCCCGACGATCGGGTGAGGCGGGACACGTTCGCGACCACCAGCGCCGCGCGATGCAGCCGGGCGCTGGCCAGGGCCTTGGCGAGCTCGGGGCGATCGCTGTTGCGACCGCTCTCGACCTCGACGAACTCGCCGACCACGCGCCAGTCGCCACCGTTGAGGTAGCCCTTCACGGCGACGCGCTGGGCGTCGAGGCCCAGGCCGGATGCGCCCTGCTTGGCGGTCGACACGCGGTAATAGGTGACGAACGACCCGGCCGGCATGTTGATAACATCCTCGTCAACGAGCGTTGGCAAGGACGTTATGGGCTGATCCGAGGTGACCGGCAAGGCGCTCGGGGTGGGATCTTCGGCCGGAGCGGGCCCTTCCCTTTCTCCACCGGCGAGGTCGAGGGGGGCGGTAGTCTGCACCCCCTCCCCTTCCGGCTCGGCGGTGTAGGGTTCCGTCAAACTCGCATCAGACCCGGCGTGCGCCGTGGGTTGGTGCTGCTCGGCCTGCGCGGCCTTGATGCGCGCCGCCATGCCCCGGATTGCCCCCGCCACCTGGCGCGCCGACATGGCTACCAGCGACGAAGGATGGCGCGCCAGCACGTCGAGCCGCTCCAGGTCGGCGGACGTCGGCTCGGCCTTGGCCTCGATCGCGTCGACCTCGTCGAACGCGTCGCCCTCGCTGGGCCACGGCGGCGGAACGTGGAAGCTCATACCAGCACCTGCTGATCGGTCGCCATGTGGCGCGTGATGGGGCCGGGCCGCCGCCGGCTCGCAACCGGCTGAGATGTCAGCCGGTCAAGCCGTCGAGGGTCATCATGTTGGAAAACGTCTGCGCGTGGATGGCCGTCCTGCTCGGCCTCGCCGCTGCGGTGCTGTGGCTTCGAGCGAGCCGGATCCGGGTACCGCCCTTTCCGGGGGTCGGCCTGGACAGCAGCCCGGAGGTGTTCGAGCCCGTGCGGCAGGCGCTCGCGAAGGGCGCCGACCTGAACGCGCGGGCCGCGGCTGTGACTGCCGCTGCAGTCGTTCTGCAAGCCTTGTCGCTCGGGCTGCACCAGGTCGGCCGGTAGCGCCGCGGCCATCACCGGGCAGGCTCCTCGGCCGGCGCAGTCCCGACCTCCCGGCGAAGGACCGCCAGAAGCGCCGCAAGCTCGTCGTCCGCCAGACGCATCATCCCCGGGTGCGAGCCCTTCGCCCGGCGTGCCGTCTCGCGCTCCAGGAGGGCTAAGGTCGAGCGCAAGGGGGTGAGGTTCGGCTGAGGCTGGTGCCTCGTCATGGCGTCACCTCTGGTGCATCGCCTGTTCGACCGGCAGACCGCCACCCATCGGTTCGCGCGGAGACCAAAGCGCGACAGATGCCGGCGACTAAGTCGTTCGGAGGTCCGGCTTCCCTTTCTAGCCAGTGGGCCGCGCATTTTTGGACCTCGACCCAGTCGATGAATACCAAATTGTCGTCTGGGTTGACCGTCACGACAGGGTTTTTTTGATCGAGCGAGTTGGGGCCGTAGATCCTGAGAAGAGGTCCTTGATCCGGTCTATACCGGAATATATCAAAACCCGCGAAATTCACTCTTTTCTGGATGGAAGGTGTTTGATGAGGCGTTGGTGTGAAAAGATCGAGCAATGGATCCTTGCCCCACGCGACGCCGCCGGTGACCGCCAAGGTTGATGCGACCGCCACGCGTTTCAGCAGATTGGCCTTCTGTCGGCACGCACGTTGCCCCATGTTTCTCGTCATCGTCCTGTCCTTTCCCGTTGGATCCCGGCCCAACCGATCAGCGCGGCCTCGGCCCGGTCGTGGTCGCACGCCCGGGCGAAGCGTTCGGCGTGCGCGGGCCAGCGTTCGATGGCGCGGGAGCGGGCTACGCCCTTCATCCCTTGCCCGGCCGGGATGCCGGCGGCGCGTTTCCACGTGGCCGGCGTGATGGTGCGGAAGGGCACGGCGCAGCACGCCAGCACGGCCTCGACGGTGGCCTTGCTGCCGCCGAACGCGAACGCGCCGGCCGGGCGGTCACCGGCTCGGGGGCCGATGTGCTCGACCCAGGCGCGCGCTGGGCTCCAGCGGCGCACGATGCTGGCGAGGAGATGCGGGCTGATCTCCGGGCGGCAGGCCGGGCCGCTCGGCAGCGTCGGCAGGTCGACCACGTCGAGGAGGTCGCCCGTCTCGTCGAGCAGCGCCGCAGCGCCGTGCGCCCCGATGTCGACGGCGAGGATGCGGCGCGCCCTATCGGCCTCGGCGAGGTCGAGGAGGTCCGGCGGCAGCGCAGCGCCGCCGGTGCTGGCCTGGGGAACGAGGTCGAGCGCGGTCATGCGGCCTCCCCCTCGACCTCGGCCGCGTCGCCGGTCGTCAATCCATCGCTCTGGCGGCCGCCCTTCGGCCGCGACCTCCTCGCCCTTAGGATGACCGCCACCATGGCGCGCCAGAGCACGAGGTTCTTGGTCGCCGCGAGCGTCTTCGCCTCGACGTAGCCTTTGGCAGCGAGGGCCCGCATGCCGGCCGTGATGCGCTCGGCGTCGACCTCGCCGGACAGGTCCGGATCGCACAGCAGGGCTTCGGCGGCGCGTATGTGGTCGGCCGAGATCGGGGCAAGATCAGCCTTCGCCAGCACCTCCAGAACCTGGCGCGCCCGCATCGCGCCGCGCTTGTCGACGACGCGGCGGATCGCGTTGAGGGCCACCGTCTGGCCCGGCCGGTAGGCCGAGCGTGGCGGCGGGAAGGCTACGAGGTCGACGCCGGCCGCGCGGCACACGCGGTCGATCGTCAGCGCGTCCTCGTCACCGGCCAGCACGGCGGCGTGGTGCACCTGCGTGATGGTGGTCGGGAGCCGGTCGGTAGCGTGGCTGATGAAGGCGCGGGCCCGGTCGACGGCCTCGGGGGCGATCACCACCAGCACGGGGATCAGCGGAACGCCGCCGTGCGACGCAGCGCCGGCGGCTGTGTGCTGGCCGTCCAGCACGTGCAATCGGCCATCCACCCGGGCGCAGATCGGCGCTTTGAACTTGCGCCAGTCCCAGCCCGACGCGATGCGCCGGATCAACGCGAGGCTCTTGGGGCTGAGGTCGCGCTGGTAGCTCTCGTCGACCAGGAGCTCGGTCGGCGCCACGAGTTCCCACACGGGAGCCACCTGGGCAGCGAGGTCAGCCGGCTCGACGCCGTCCAGGTCAACCGGTTGGATCGGCCGCATGCTGGCGAGGTCGGGCGCGGTCGAGGGCGCTCGCGAGGTGTCGAGCCTCGGCTCGACACGGGCCGGTGCCAGGTCGGCGACCTCGGCGGGCGCCGCCGGCTCGAACACGGCGAGCACGTTGCGGCCCGGATCCTGCCAGCTCGCTACATCGGGGAAGCTCACCGTCAGCTCGCGCTCGGCCGCCCACATCTCGATCTCGATGCGACCCTGCTCGACCACTTCGGCGAGCGGATGAGCCACCATCGCGGCGGCTCGGCGCGCAGCATCGCGGTAGAAGGTCGGATGGAACATCGTCCCGAGCCACTCCCGCGGCGGCCGGTGCCAGTTCCCGCCGGGCGGCCCTCGCCGGGCAACCTCCTTCACGGCGAGCGGTGCGGTGGTGACCCGCCAGCCTCGCGCCTCGGCGAAATCGGCCGCGAGGCGGTGCTGGTGGGCGGCGACAGCGCGTTGGTGGGCGGCCGTCTCGGCTTCGCGCTCCCGGCGCGCGTCGGCGCTCTCGCGCGGCCCGGCCTTGGGCGCACCTTCGTCGAGCAGGCGGCGCAGCCGAGCGGCGACCTGCTCGGGCGTACCGCTGAGCCGAGCCGCGGCCGCGGCGATCTCGACGGTGATGTTGTTGCGGGGGATATTCAGTGTCACGGCGTGTCGCGCTCCAGGACCGGGATGGGCGTGGCGAGGCAAGAGCCCGCAGCGGGAATCGACAGAGGCGCCCCACGGCCGCCGTCGAGCGGGTCGGCGGCGGCGATCACGCCGTACCTCCGAGGCTGGATCGTTCCCCGTCGCGCTGCCGCGTGGCCTTTGCACGCCCCTTCGCAGCCGCCAGCGCTGTCCGCGCGCGATCCAGCTCGGTCGGGATCTGGCTGACGTGCCAGAGCGTGCCGCGGATCCTGGATTGTTCGCCGTCGATCGCCACCAGGACCTCGGCAATCGACGGCAGAAACCGCGAGGTGTGCCGCAGGCGGCGCAGCGCCGCCTGGAGCGCATAGCGGCATGGCCGGCGCTCGATGACGTCCTCGGCGAGCTGTGCGCCGTATCCCGCGAGGTCGGCCTTCGACGCGTTCGGCCACGCCGTCACGAAGGCGCCGATCTGTCGCCCGATCGCTTCGACCGGCAGCGGCGCAGCTGCATCACGCAGCGCACCCGTCTGCGCCGCACAGCTGTCCAGGAACGCCTGAGCCCGCTGGATGCCCTCGCGCAGGGTGGACAGTTCCGGGCGGCCCCCGTCGGGGGCGAACACCCCCATGAAGGCTGGCCCGGATGCGGACAGGATCACCTCGAGCGGCGATGGAGCCGCCGGGGTCAGGTGCGCCAGGTCGAACGACGCGATGGGCAGCGTGACGATGGCGTTCATGACGCCTCCCGATGGGCGTTGACGACGGCAGCGATGCCGATGAGGGCGGATGCGGGTCCCGAGGTCGGGCGGTGCGGGGCGGCGCCGTTCGCCGGGCTGGTGCGGGCGCCCCCGCCCATCAGCGGCAGCGCGTCAGCGGGCTGGTCGGTCCATCGGCCCTGGTTCAGCCACGTGGCTGGGTTGCACCACTGGCGGTCGGGCGGCTTGGTGCGCCGGTAGGCATCGATCCCGGCGATGAGCTCGTCGACCGTCGCCCGCTCGTCCCGGATTATCCGATCGAAGGCTTTCCGGGCGTCGTCCTTGCCGACCTTGTGGGGGCAGGCCTCCCACCAGCGATCGAACGGTTCGGGTTCGGCCGCGCCGGCGCCCGCGCGTTCCGAGCGAAGCGAGGAACCTCTATTCCCTTTCCCTTCCCTTCCCTTCCCTTGGTGAACGTTACGTCGATCGTGCTGCTCATCGTGACGATCATCGTCACGTGGATCGTGACGGTCCACGTCGTGGTCGCCCTCTGCGGCCGGCCCGTCAGGTCGACGGTCGTCATCGTTCCGAGGTGACGATGCGCCCTTGCTCCTCGTCGCGGTCGCCGCTGCGGTCCGCGCTCTCCGGGCCTGCTTGGAGACCCAAGCCTCGTTGGCCTTCTCGGCCAGCAGAGGGTGGTAGAGGCGTCCGTCTGAGCAGAGCTGATAGCCGCGGAGCGCTTCGTTGCGCACCGCCTTCCAGGCGTCGACGTCGCGACCGTATCCAGCATACCGGGCAAGCAACCGGTCATCGTCGGGCAGGCTCGCCGCGGGCGACTGATGCCAGGACGTGCACCAGAGGAGCACCGCGGCGCGGAAGCCGTCGCCGCTGGACAGGGCCGCAAGGTCGCTGTCCCGCAGCCGCACGGCGTCGAGCGGGAGATAGGCGAAGTCGCGCAGGTCGACCTCGGCGGAGACCAGCGGGTCGGGCAGGTTGGACAGGTCGGGCGCCGTCACAGGCCACCCCGCGCCTGGGCGGCGATGATGGAGCAGGACACGTCGCACCAGAGCTTATGGCTCCGCGTGGCGCCGAGCCGGCATTTCGCGACGATGGCGTCGATCTCGTTTCGCGCGTCGTTGGCGCGGATGTGCGCCTCGACATCTCCGTTCTGGTAGGCCGAAGAGCGCTCGATGTAGTAACTGTCGCGGTACATCAGCAGGACGACGTCGGCGTCCTGCTCGAGACTGCCGCTATCCTTCAGATCGGCGATGCCCGGGCGCTTGTCGTCGCGCTGCTCGGTCTGTCGGTTCACCTGGGCGAGCAGGACGACGCAGATGCCGAGTGAAGTGGCGAGGCGCTTCAACGCGATGGAGATCTCTCCGATCTCGTTGTGGCGCTGTCCCTGGTAGCGGTCGCTGGCCTTGATGAAGTTCAAGTAGTCGAGGACGACCACGCCGAGCTTGACGCCCTGCCTCGCCATCCTTTCGCGCTCGGACCGCACCCGGGCGGAGATCGTCGCCAGCGTGGCGCCATCGGCTGCGTCGAAGACGAGCGGCATCGCGGCTAGGCGCGCCCGGGCCTCGTCGAGGCGCCAACGGTCCTCCTCGTCGACTTCACCGGCCAGGATCCGACCGTAGCCGAGCGGCGCCCGTGGGCTGTAGGCGAGGTCGCTGAGGACACGCGCCGCGGCCTGCTCCTTCCCGATCTCGAAGGGGAACAGGATGGTGCCGGCACCCGAGCGCGCCGCAGCGCGGGCGAGCGCGATCGCCATGATGGTCTTCCCCATCGAGGCCCGGCCGGCGAGAACCCAGAGGTCGCCGGGGCGCATGCCCTTCGTGTCCTGGTCGATGCCGGGGATGCCGGTGGTGACCCCGAGCGGGACGGCCTCGCCGGCGCGGATGCGGTCGACCTTGGCGAGCAGCTCGTCCGCGGCCGTGACGGCGTCGATGCGGGTGGTCGCACTGTGGGCCAGGGCGCGGGTCCGCACCTCCATCAGCGCGCCCTCGGCACCCTCGATGAGGCGCTCCACCGGCGTGCCGGCCGGTGGGTCATAGGCCTGGGCGTCGATCTCGGCAGCCACCGCGATGAGGGCACGCCGCGCGTGGAGCTCCGTCACCATGCGGGCGTAGTCCGGCGCGTTGACGATCGTCGTCGCGTCGGCGGCGAGGCGCGCGAGGTAGCGCGGCACCGTCATGCCGGCGCCGAGGTCGTGGTCGCCGAGGTAGGTCTTCAGAGTGAGCGGCGACGCCACACGACCCTCGCGGATCAGCGTCGAGGCGACGTCCCAGATCCGTCTATGAATTTCCTCGACGAAGTGGTCCGCAGCGAGCCCCGGCCCGACGGCGTGCCAGGCGGCGTTGTTGACCAGCACCGCCCCGATCAATGCCTGCTCGGCCTCGACGTTGGTGGGCAGCGGGCGTGTCGGGGGCTGCCCGAATTCGGTCGGGGGCACCATGGCGTTCATGCGATGTCCCTTTCTCGGGTCGGGTGCGGGGGCCATGTGCGGCCCCCGCCGGGGATCACGGGAAATCGTATCCGGTGCGCCGGGCGAGCTTGCCGACCGCGCGGCTCGCCATCTCGCCGAGATCCATCCAGATGTCGGCCGTCGGTTCCGGCGCGAGCGAACCCAGCATCGCCTCGGTGGCGAGATGAGCCGCGATCCGGCGGGCGCGGACGACTTCGCGGACGACCGCGAGCGGGGGGACGAAGTCCTGATCTGCTGTGGACATGATGCGCTCTCTGCTGAGCGCGATGTCTCGACGGGAGGGACCGGATCGGGTACACATCGGCTTGCGAGACTGATGTGACGACCGATGCCGAGCCCGCGCCGGGGAGACCCGCGCGGGTTTCGTGTGTCTGCGGTCCAGCGACCGCCCACACGCTGACGGCTTGGACGATCCAGGCCGTATTCGGATGAGGGAGCGCGCTCACGGCTGCTGCTCCCCAAAAGATGTCGAGCCGGCGTCAAGCTGCTCGGGGCTCGGCTGGTCGGCGATCCACGGCGCGATCGCGACCGCGAGACTGGCTCCGCACTTCATGATCCTACGCGCCAGGCGCGTCCGGGCCCCGAAGGCGAAGGGCGGCTTCGACGGCTTCGAGCCTGGCGAGAAGGGTCCGGTAGTCGTCACGCGCGAGTTCCACATCCGTTGGGGTGCCTCTGCCTTGCTTCACCTGCTGCACCGCCTTGGCGGCGGCGTCCTCCCGGACGCGGCGGGCCATCAGCGTCCGGTACCGGGCCTGGAAGTCCGCGACGGCCGCGGCGGACCAGGTGCCGCCCTCGCCGTAGAAGCCTGAGCGGACCCGCCAGAAGGCCGGGCGCTGGAGAGCCTCCCAGGCTCGGCGGATCTGTTCCTTGACGGTGTCGCCGGGCCGGATTGGCTCGGAGGCGTGGCGGCAGATCGTGCGGATCTCAGCCGCGATGAGTTCACTCATGGCCTTGGCCCCTTCCGACCAGATCAGGCGAAGGTGGAGCGACGACTTGTCGGGCATTCGCGACGGTTCCTCTGCGATGGTGATGACCATCGGAGGGCAGACGCGAGCTGCTCGACGAGCGGTGACGACGGTGGCCGGCGCGGATGCTGGGGAGCGGATGCGCCGGCCGAACCGGGAACAGGGTAGCGAGCCGAGGGAGGCCGGGATGCTCGGCGATCAGGACGAGCCGTGGACGTTCGACGTCGAGAGCGTCTGCAAGATCAGCCCCGACCCGACGGACGACGATGGCGAGGTCACGTTTGCCGTGGTGTTCAACGTATCCGGGCCGGACGCCAGCGCCGAAATCGAGGTCTTCGTGACCGACATCCCGGATCCGTCGCTGTTGATCACCCTGGCCATGGCGAAGCTGCACGAGGCACTGGCCGCCTGGGCCCGCATTACGCTCGGGCGCCGCATCGCAAACGACGACGGCATGCCGGGCTGAAGTCGTACCGTTCTCGACGCGAGCCGGTGCGGGCCTCTGGGCTGGATTACGTCGGCGCTGCTGACGGAAGAGGTCAGGCAGCATGAGAATCGGCCTGATCGGATGAGTTGTCGGCCTTGGCCGGCGCGAGATGGATGCGGACGAGAGCCGCCTCGTCGAGGTCGATATCTTTCTCTCGAGCGGCAGCGATGAGCGCGGGCCAATATGGGAGTGGGATGGAGTTGCGAGCTTTCCAGCTCGACACCGTCGAAACGTTCTCATGTCCGAGACGGCCGGCCAGATATGTGGCACCGACCCTCTTGATAAGAGTCTGAACAGGAGTTTGGTGCCGCGTGCTCGTTCGCATGAGACATGCTACGCATATTGCGTGGCTCACGTCAACGCCAAATGCGTAGCCAATTACATCACGATGACGCCATGACAGACACTCAGCAACCACCAGAAACCATTCATGAACGCATCAAGTTCCTACGAACTATGAAGGGCTATAAATCTGCCAGTGAAGCAGCACGTGCTTACGGCTGGACAGTTTCCACCTATCTTGGATATGAGAATGGGGACAGAGAGCCGAGCAAAAAGATGGCTCAGCGCATTGCTGAGGCTTTTGGGGTAGGTATTAATTATCTCTTGATTGGACAAGGTTTAATATTTGGCGAGTCGGACGAATTATTTAAGATCCCAATTATAGGTGATGTATTCGAAAATGGCGAGATCAGTCCCAAATCTTTGGGGTTACCTGTTGAGGGGTATTCTGAAATCTCAACTTCAATTCCAATTTTGAATGCCACAATTGGCGTCCGTGTTGCAGGATCGACTATGTGGCCACGGTATGAAGATGGCGACATTTTGGGATTTGTAAGAACGGGGCAGAATCCGCATAGTCTGATTGATGGGTGTGAGGCTGTTGTCAGATTGAGCGACGGTAGGAGGTTAATTCGAAAGATATCCAAGTCGAATACACAAGGCTTGATTCATTTGCACGGACACAACACGCCCTCTCTATTCGACCAAGCGATAGTCTGGGCTGCAGAAATTACATCGGTTGTTCGATCTACAAGCGTGATTGCGGTTGATGCAAGCGCCGAAGCGCGTGATCTGCGCCGGAGAATGATCGCCCGGACGGCCCAAGGGGACTTTTTCGGCGAGGGTGTGATCGCAAGCGAGGAGGATACCGAGGAAGCTTGATCTACGCATTTCGCGTTGACATGCTACGCTAATTGCGTAGATTAAGCCATCGCTTCCGCGATGGAGCCCGCCGCCATGTCGCTTCAGCCCTCCGCCGACCCCGCTCTCCCTCATCGCCAGCGTCTGAGGGAGGGAACTGTGGCCCTTTCCGACCTCTTCACCCGCGACTACGCCGACCTCGACGACGTCCAGGCGCGCATCGGCAAGGCGATCGACGCCGTCGCGGCCCGCACCGCCGGCCGCACCATCCCCGCCGACCTCGCCGCCGAGGTCACCTGCGCCCGCGCGGTGCTGGCCGACCTCGCCGACATCAGGGGCCCGAAGGCCCGCGCCAAGGCCTTCCGCTCCGAGCACGGCTTCGAGACGCTGAAGGGCCTGTGGTTCGCCTTCGCCGACCACGCCGTGCTGCTCGGCCTGCAGCTCGCGTGAGGGGCGGCACGATGCTGCTCCACCTCACCCCTTCCCATGCGATGCCCGGCGGCCGGTCAGAACCGTCGGCGCCTGCCAGGAACGCTCGCTTCCCTGTCAACCTCCGGGGCCGTCATGTCCGCCCCAGCGCAGGGGCCGAGCCGGTAGTAGTAGCCTGCGCCCGGCTCGGCGCCGAGGTTCCCAGGCTGGCAGGACGGCCCGGCGCGGCGCATCAACAGGGGCGACTGCTTCATCTGATTGTCGGCGAAGGCTGGTGTGGCCAGGGTCACCGTGACGACGGCCATCAGGGTGGCGACGCGGACGCGTCTCATCGGCTTGCTCGCTGCTCGATCGACGCTCACGACGCTGTGCGTCTTCGTCGATCCGCAACGAGAACGCGTCCCCAACCAGCGCGGTTCGCTCCATTCCGGCGCGGCTGGGCCATCCCCCTCACCGTCGTGCGGCGCGGTCGCTGCCGCCGTGCGCTCGGTCGCCTCGGCCTGATCAGCCTCGAACGGCCGCTCGCCGCGCTCGTCGCAGACCTTCCCGCCCTCACGCCGCCTCACGCCGCGGTGGCATCGCCCCGCCCCTGACCGTTTCGGGCGGGTTTCCTCGCTCGCTCATCCGAGGCCGGCCGGCGCCGCCGTCCTCCGCATCGTCGATCGGCGCCCTTCCCCAGCACAGGACCGTCACCATGCTCGACATCGTCTCCGCCACGTCCGCCAGCGTGCACGCCCTCACCGGCTCATCGCGGCCAGGCGCCGTGCCGCCCCTGGCCACTCTCGACCTGCCGACAGCCGACAGCGACGCGCGCCCGGCACAGACCGCTCGCTCGGACCTCAGAGTGATCGAGCTCGCGGAGCGCGTGGCGGCGCGATCACGTCCGTCAAGGTGGTGGAGTTTGGTCTGGTGCTCACCGCGGCTCCTGACGGGTCTCAGGCTGCGATGTGG
>NZ_QYBB01000049.1 GCF_004137685.1 Lichenibacterium minor
GTTCGGCCGTCGAGACGCGAGCGTAGAGGATGGTGGTCACGTCGGCTTCCGTTTGTCCGCTGGGATGGTGTCCGCATAAAGTGCTGTCCGTTGGGCAAAGTCAACCTATACGGACGCCTTTTCAGGTCCATCCCGACTGTCCTCAAAGGTATGCCCTAACGGACGAACTCCGGATGCATAGCTCCTTTCGAGGGAGCATGGAGACGCGCCGCCTTTCGACGGCACGCCCACGTCACCCTAGGACCTCACGCACTCCTGATGTCGCTCGCCTGCATCGACTTGACGCCCGTGAGCCGCACCACGTCCTCGATGCCCGTGCCCCCACCGTTGCCGGCCGTCGTGAACAGAAAGCCGTCCGTCCCGCTGCCCACGAAGGCATAGGTGTCGCCGCCGTTGAGGAGGTTCTGGGCAAGGGCCTGGATGGCTGTGAAGTCGGTGCTGGTAGTCGAGGCGGTGCCGAAGTTTCCCGCCGTGCCGGCCGGTCCCGCCGTGAACTGGAGGCTGTCCGTCCCGCTCTTGAAGTCGCCCACGGTATCGCCCGTGCCCAGGTTGCTCATGAAGTCCGTGTCGCCTGGATTGAAGACGAAGCGGTTGGCGCCCTCGTTGCCGAACATGAAGTCGTTGCCCTGGCCGCCGATGAGAGTGTCGTCTCCTTGACCGCCGTAGAGGGTGTCGTCGCCGAAGCCACCGTAGATGACGTCGTTGCCCTGGTTCCCGAGGACGATGTCGTTGCCTTGGTTGCCCAGGAGGATGTCGTCCCCGTAGCCGCCCAGCACGGTGTCGTTGCCGCCCCCAGCCCCTACCGTGTCGTTGCCGCCGTTGCCGAGGATGAGGTCATTGCCGGTCCCCGAGGTGATGAGGTCGGCCCCGTCCACGCTGTCGATGGTGCTGTTCCCCGTGCCGCCGATGAGGGTGTTGCTGCCATTCCCGGCCTGGATGGTGTCCGCGCCCTCGCCGCCGTAGAGGAGGTCGTTGCCGGTCCCTCTCGCGGTGATGAGGTCGTTACCCATCCCTCCAAAGGCCGTGTCGCTCCCGCCGCCCAGGTTGACCGTGTCGGCGCCTCCGTTCCCGAGGATGAGGTTGTTGCCCGAGCCCACGGTGATGAGGTCGGCCCCGTCGTTCGCGTCGATGGCGCTGTTCCCCGTGCCGCCCAGGATGGTGTTGCTGCCATTCCCGGCCTGGACCGTATCGGCGCCCTCATCCCCGTAGAGCAGGTTGTTGCCGTTGCCGGCAGTGATGCGGTCGTTGTCCATGCCGCCCGCGACCGTGTTCATCCCGTCGCCCACGGTGATGAGGTCGTTGCCCTGGTTGCCCAGAATGAGGTCGTTGCCGCCGAAGCCGTTGATTGTGTCGTCGCCCGCGAGGGCCACGATGGTGTCGCTGCCCGAGGAGCCTGTGAGGCTGTCGGGGCCGGGCGTGGGCGTGGTGGAGACCGTGGAGCCTCCGCCGCCCGGGGAGGATGTCGTGGGCGAAGGAATGGACACCAGCGTGCCACCCATGCCGTCCGAGGCGAAGCTCAAAGACGTGGCGGTGAAGTTCTGGGCGAAGGTAAAATCCGACAGCGTGTCCGAGTTCGCGCCACTGGTGACCTGTAGCGAAGTCCCGCCATAGGTAGCCGTCGCCGTACCCGAGTAGGTGAGGTTGCGGAGGTCGATGGTGTCCCCGGACGAGAAGGCCAGCACGCCGCCGCTGTAGGTCGTGGTGCCAGTCGGGAAGGCGCTCGCGTCCAACTGGAGCGTGGCCGAGGTGCCCGAGAAGGTCACGGTCCCCGGCGTGGTCGAAGTCCCACTCACCCGCCCAGCCGCGTTGACGGCATTGAGTTCCAGGGTGCCCGCCGAGATGGTCGTGCCTCCCGTGTAGCTGTTGTCGCCGGAGAGCGTGAGGGTGCCGGTGCCGGTCTTGGCGAGGGCGAGTGCGCCGCCCTGGTCGGCCGTGTTGGCGCCTGCGGCTGCACCGTTAACGGCCGGGTTTGTCCCGCCTGAGCCGATGTAGTCCGCGATGTCGTCGGCGATGGATTGCGTCCCGGCTCCGTAGGTGACGGTCGTGGTCGTTCCATACGTGCCCTGGACGAAGAAGGCGCTCCCGTAGGCCTGCCCCGCGTAGGTCTGGCCCGCGTTGCCAGCGGATACGGTGCTCCCGCTTTCCGTCGTGTCGCCCGTGATGCTGAGGGTCCCGCCGGTCTGGACGAAGACCGCGCCGCCTAGGCCTGCGCCGCCACCGCCCGAGCCTTCCCCGTAGGTATCACCTACAGGCACCGCCTCCTGACCGGAGCCTGCGGCGAAACCGCCGAGTCCGACAGCGCTTCCTCCGGTGGAACTCAGATACCCCCCACCACCCCCTCCAAAGCCGCCATTTCCTCCAATGGCCGGTGTCGAAGCGTTGCCCTGCGCCGCACCTCCACCTCCTCCAAACCCTCCTTCACCAGCGATAGCCTGCGATGAACCAGATCTTTCAAGGGCACCTCCACCTCCGCCTCCAAATCCTCCCGCACCTCCGACCGCCTCAAGACCTGGCTCAGCACCATACACGTCAGTGTAAGCTCCACCCCCTCCACCATTGAATGTTCCTGCAGTTGCAATTGCGTTTTCATCAACCGTTTTCTCACCAGAACCACCACCTGTCCCGCCCCCATCACTACTATAATATGATCCATTGGTTCCAGAAGCTAACCCGCCTCCTCCGTTACCGTCTGAAGCATCGCCTCGATTTCCCCCTGCTCCCCCAAGTCCACCACCTCCGCCGGACTCGTTGTTTGTCACACCTGCACCAGCCCCTCCAGTCGCGCTGTTCGTCGTAAGCGTGGTCCCATCGAGGGTCAGCGCTCCATTCGATGTGACCAGAACGGCTCCACCGAGCCCCGCGCCACCCCCGCCTCCATCGACACCCGCGCCACCTTGCGCTGTCCCGCCCGTCACGGTGACGTTATGAAGCGTGAGGCTGTATTGCCCGCCTCCGGTGGGCGTGGTGGTCCCCGCGTCGCCCACGATGAACGGCCGGAACTGGTTGTTCCCGCTGATGGAGACCGTGCCGCCGCCGTCGATGGCCGCATTGCCGGTGAGGACCGGGAGTTCCTTGCCGAGGACGACGGAGGTGACGCCCGAGGCGAAGGTGATGTTGACCGTCTGCCCTGGGTTGGCGTTAGCGAAGTTGATGGCCTCGCGGAGCGTGCCTTGCTGGATGCCGCCGACCGATGTTCCCTGAGTCGTGTCGTTGTAGTTGCCCGTCGTCGTGGTGGCAGCGGTTGTCGCGGTGCCGTTCGTCTCCGTCGCGGCGGACGTGACCAGGAAATCGACCATCGAGTGCTTCTCCATCCGACGCCGCGTCGGCAGCACCTCCTACAGCCCGAGGACACCTGGGCGAGGCCGCCTGCCATCGACGCGCTTCATCGTTGCACTCAATACCACCTGCTAACGACGGGCCGCGACGGCCGCGGTTTCCCATGGATTGCTTTTCGCAGCGTTCTCCGCACATCGTCGTGCGACGGCAGGCATATCGTCGGGAGCACGCGGTGGACGAGGCTACATCGGCGCACTCGCCTCATCAGGCCATCGACCGTCGCATCCGCCATGCCATGCGTATCCTGGAGAACGAGCAGACACCGCTTCCGACATCCGCCGAGGTTGCGGAGCGGGTCGGATTATCGGTGTTTCACTTCGTGCGGTTGTTCGCCGCCCAGGTAGGCTGGACGCCGCAGGACTACGGCCGTAGCCTCATCATGATGCACGCGGCGAGCCGCATCCGGTACAGCACCGACCCCATCAAGGTGGTGGCCCGTGACTTCGGGTATGCGAAGCAGGCGACGTTCAACAGGGCTTTCACACAGCACCACGGCGTCGCTCCGGTCCGTTGGCGAGCCCAGGCCCAGGCGGTCATCAGCCCCGTGTCGGGCGACGGCGTGCGGCTGGAGACCGTGCCGGCGCTGAGGTGCTTCGCGCGCCGCTACCTTGGGCCTCGCGAACTCACGGGCGCACAGTGGGCCGACTTCGTCCCACGCCTGCCGCCGGACCTCCGCGACCGCCCTCGCATCGGCTTCGCCTACGACGACCCCCGCGTAACCCCGCCCGGGCGCATCCGTCACGACTGCGCTGTGGTGGTCGGGGATGGCCTGGACCTGCCGGAGGAGATGGCAGAGGACGGCTTCGAGGTCCTGGTGAGTCCGGCGGGCCTGTGGGCCGTGGTGGACGTGGGAAGGCGTGAGATTGCGAACGGCTACCGGGCGGTCCTGGACGGATGGTTTCAGCGGCGGCCCGACTACGCCCTTGAAGGTGACCCGCACCTGGAGCGGTATGGCAAGGCATCTGGGGGCGAGGACGTGGTCTCCGTGTCCCTGCGTGTTCGGCCGGTCGAGGAGGACGGGTCGTGGAACATGCCCGTGGTGGTCCCGGTGACGCGAGTCTGAGCGAGCCATGACGCCGCCTGCCATGAACGGAGGAGACGGGGAGGGTCGGCGTTTGTCTTCTCCACCGGATGGCCTGAGAAGGCCTAGGATGACCGTGGGCGGGCATCTGAAACCTTCGGGTGCCAGATTGTCGCCTCTGTACCCTAGGCGGCCCAGAGAGGCCCGGAGGAGCATCGGTTGGGGATGCCCTCCGTTCGACCAAGGTCACCAGGGACGGGAGACCCCTCGGTACGTCCCTCCAAATCTGTTCCCAAGTACTATAGGACACACAGGGTCACTCCATCATCAACCACCATGACCACCCCTATAGTCCCTCCCCTAAGGTCACCTAAGGTATCAATGGCTCAATTTTTTCCCCACAGCGTCTACTCCACAATGGGAGTCAGGCCACACCTAAGGGCATAGTGAGCCTGAAGCAGCTCTTTTGCTGCCTGGGCATCTCTAGCCCTCACAGCGAGGCTGTCATGGATGCTGAAACTTGGCGCTGCATGTTTCCTCATTAAATCCATCATGGTCGCCAACATGGCTTCGCTCTCGATGAACATCAGGGTCGCCCAACCCATCCCGAGCTTCTTTTTTCCCCAATCTCCCAGGAGAGGAAATCTTTCGACCATGGCCTTGCGAACGACCTTGATGGGGTAGTCTGCTTCCAGGTTGTCGCCGCCCTTCGCCTCATACTCCTTGGTGGTCTCGTCTGGCCACTCACGATGATGTCTCTTGGCTCCCAAGGTGGCGACAACCCAGTTCTTCACGACCCACCGACGGAGGTCTTTTCCGTCCTTGTCACGTCGAGCCAGTAGGCTCTCAAGTTCATACGGGTCTTTCGTGGCAGCGTCGAAGGGCAGGTTTTGTGTTCCATGCAAGATGGTCAGGTAGGACGCCTTCACGTCCATCTCGACAACGTCCTCGCCGTCTATCCTCATGGCCTGACGCTTCTCCTTCGACATACCCTGGTAGGACGGGTCACCGTTGGCATAGAGACGCGCGCCCTTGTCGAGATTGAAGCCGGGCTTGTCAGCCAAGTTGTAGATGCGGCGAAAGCCTCTGAACTGTCCACCTTCGAGCTTAAAGCCGTCGAGGAAGCTATTCAGCTCCCGTAAGTCCCCGTTCATGGCGTCGATGGCAGGGCGGAGATGGGCGAGGGGCGACTTGGTTGTCACGATAACGGGCTTGCCCCGCACCTCTCGCTTGCCGACCTTCGTCTTCTCCGTGTGGAGGACGACAGGATGGAACGGCAAGTCTTGGACGAAGTGCAAGCCGACCTCGGCCGCCTCGACCCCGTGTTCCCGTGCGAGCACCGGTAGCTTGTCCGTCCCCCGGAAATGGGAAGCCGCGCGTTTGCCCTCGGCACTTCCGTTCCCATCGGTCACGACCTCATCGTCGGTGTCGTCGCTGTGGTAGCCTTGTAGGCCGAAGATGCCACCTTCCTTCATCTCCACCAGCTTCAGGGCGCGGAACGCTTCTCGGACGAACTGGAAGTCCATACGGGACACCCCGGCATGGGCTGGGTAGCTGTCGGCCCGGAGAGACCGGTAGACCCACCGCCCCGTTTCGGGCTGTCCTGCGGACCTCAGGAGGTCGGCCAGGAAGGCTGCGACCACCTTCTTGAACTTGGCCGCCTGCTCGTCGCGACGCTGGTACTTGCGCTTCCCTACGTCCTTCTCGTGAGCGTTCACCAGCACCAGGACGGTGTCCACCAGGGCGCGACCCATGTCGCTGATGGGGGAGTCGGCCAGTCGCGCATAGATCGGCTTGACGATATGCGGCGCTTCGGCAGGTGAGTGGTCCAACTCTGATTGTGGCTCGAATGCGTTCGATGGTGGAGTATTTGCCGTCGAAAAGAGGCGGGAAGCCGTTTGCACCAAGGCGGGATTTTCCTATCGGTGTGGGTGGTTAGGATGGAGACGAGGCGCCTAAGGCACCTCCGAAACCGAACGGATGCCTGCTGCTTCGAGGCTGTCGTGAAGGTTCAGTCCCGAAGGACCATCCTCGTCATATGGGCGTGCAAGACCTCCAGCGGATAGCCCTGCCCGTAGCCCTGGCCGACCGTCCGCGCGCCCCAGCCGCCGATGGCTTCCTGGATGTCGTGTGGGACCTGGGCGGCTCGGAGGCGGTCGCGCATCGCGTGCCGCATGCAGTGGGTCGTCTTGCCGTTGGCGACGCCCTCCAGCCCCGACAGCCATTTGTTCAGGGTGTTGGAAGCATGGGTCGCCTTCACCTCCCGGTCGGAGGCGTAGCGGGAAAACAGCCAACCGCCGTTGCCCCGAGCTTTTGCGGCCGCCACCGCCCGTCCTGCGCTCCACAGGGCCACCCCCACGAGCGGGATGTCGCGCCGGCTCGCGTCGGTTTTGAGGGTTCGGACGGTGCCGAAGGGCCGGATGCGGACGTGCGGGACGGCATGGTCGAGGACCACGTCCTGAACGCGGAGACCAATGATTTCGCCCGCCCTGGCACCCGTATCGAGTTGGAGCCCGATGATGTGGCGAATGTCGTCGTCCAGCCTGCGGCACGCCCCGGCGATGACCGACAGCTCAGCAGTGGTGTAGCCCTCCCGCTTCTTCGCGTCCTGGCCTTCCTGCGGGATGCTCAGGTTCTCGAACGCGTTCCCGAGGGTGAGCCCTTCCTCCGCGACAGCCTTGTTGAAGACGGCGACGAGGGTGTCCAGCCGCCGCCTCACGGTCCCCGTGCTGTTCCGGGTGAGGAGGTCGTCACGGTAGGCCTGGGCCTGCTGCCGGGTATAGAACGAGAGCGGCAAGTCCCCCGCCATCGCGACCACGCCGTTGACGACGCGCTCGGCATCGGCCCGGAACTTCTTCATCTCGCCCTTGGGGTGATGCGACAGGTAGAGGGCCAGGGCATCCCCGAGCGTGATGACAGCCAGCGGCACGGTGACGGCGAACGGGGCTGGCCCTGCAGCGATGTGTCCGAATGCGTCGGCGTTCCTGGACGCCTCCGTCGCCTTACGAGCCCCGAGGTAGCCCACGAGCACCTGGAGCGCTGTCTGGGGACCACCTGCCGCGTCCTGGCCTGTCGCTTGGCCTTCAGCCGGAATGTCTTCCACGGCGCCGCTGTCGGCCCGCAGGCGTGCCCAGAGTCCATCGAGTTCGGCCGTGAGGTCGGCGGCCTTGCGCGCCAGCTCGTGGGCATCGCGGCCCAGGCTGCGCACGTAAAACGCTTTCCCCGGATAGTGGCCATGGAGGCACACCGGGATACGGCGGCGGTACTGGAACGAGCCGTTAGGCTTCGCTTCGACATGCCGCACGGAGACCGTCAAGGAGCGGTCGTCGTAGAGCTTCAAGGCCATGCGTGTTACCACCTCGTGCGACCACGAGGCGTTCGCCTGCTCTCAAAATGCAGCCTAAGCCGCTGACTACAAACGCGAGCTCCCCGGAGGAACTGGTGCGGCCAAGAGGACTCGAACCTCCACTGGTTTCCCAACTAGCACCTCAAGCTAGCGCGTCTACCAATTCCGCCATGGCCGCGACCGTTGTCGCTGCGGGTCGAACCCGTCGTCGGCGAGGCCTGTCCACTAACAAACCGGATGGGGGCTGGCAAGCGCCTTCTGCGGCGTTTCCGTCGCGGCGGCGGCCCGGTAGGGTGGCGGCCGACGCCTGGAAGCCCCACCCATGCCGCAACAACCCGCCCGCGACGTGCCCAGCCCGAGGGGCGCCGCACCCGTCGACTTCCGAGCCGGCGACGGCGCGCCGGCGGTGGAATGGCGCGTGGCGGAGGGGCTGGTGTCCCACGAGGACGCGGTGGACGCCATGGAAGCCCGCGTCGGACGGATCATCGCCGGCGAGTCTCGCGAGCTGGTCTGGCTGGTCGAGCATCCGCCGCTCTACACCGCCGGCACGTCGGCGCGCGACGGCGACCTGCGGGACGCTCGCTTCCCGGTCCACAGGACGGGGCGCGGCGGACAATACACCTACCACGGTCCCGGGCAGCGGGTCGCCTACGTGATGCTGGACCTCGCCCGGCGCCGGCCGGACGTGCGGGCCTTCGTGGCGGCGCTCGAAAGCTGGGTGATCGGGGCGCTGGCCCGCGTGAACGTGCGCGGCGAGCGGCGGGAAGACCGCGTCGGCGTGTGGGTCGCGCGCCCCGACAGGCCGCCCGGGGCCGACGGCTCGCCCGCCGAGGACAAGGTGGCGGCGATCGGCATCCGCCTCAAGCGTTGGGTGAGCTTCCACGGCATCTCGGTAAACGTGGAGCCGGATCTCGGCCATTTCGGCGGCATCGTGCCCTGCGGCATCGCGCAGCCGCACTACGGGGTGACGAGCCTCGTCGACCTCGGCCTCCCGATCGGCCTGGCGGAGTTCGACATGGTCCTGAGGGGTGAGTTCGAGCGCGTGTTCGGCCCGACGTCCGACGCCGCGGAACTTGCGGACGCGGCTGCCGTTGCCGATGCGACTGGGGAGCGAAACCGATGAGCGAACGTCCGACCCGCCTCGACAAGACGGAAGCCAGCGCCGGCAAGAGCGGCCTCGGGGTGCGCTACGTCCTGATCGGTGGCCTCGTGCTGGTCATCGCGGCCTTCATCGTCGTGTGGCTCGTCGCCGGGCGCTGATCACGCCGCCAGGCGCAGCGGGCGCGAGAAAGCGTCTTCGCCGCGGGACAGGCCCGGCCAGCCCGCCACCGCCCGCGCCCGCACGGCGCCGGCGAACCAGGACGGCACCGTCTGCGCTTCGTCGAGCACGTTGACGAGAAGTGCGAAGGCGGCGGGCGTGCGGGCCGTGTCGACCTGGGCGATGAGCCAGTCGGCCTGGGCGTCGTCGAGCCGGCCCGTCGGGCGGGCGCCCCACACGACGTGGTCGGTCACGGCCTGGATGAAGAAGTTCGTCCAAGCATCGCAGCGGCTCAGCGCCGCGCGTTCCAGGTCGAACAGCGCTTCCGCCTCGGCCCGGTCGATCGACCCCTCGGCGAAGAGGTGGCGGTGAAGCGAAGCCACGTCCTGGCGCGACACGTCCGGCCGGCCGGCGACCGCCGACAGGATGTCAGGCGCCGAGACGGGGGCCAGGGCGGCGTTGCTGGTCGAGGTGGCGATGTCGAGAGACATGATGATCCGTCCTTCTGTTGTTAGTGACAGTGGACGCGAGCCATTTCTGGAATATGAACACGGAATGACCGCAATTTGGCAAGGTTAAACGCGCGGCAAAGGGTAGTGTGAGCGAAACGTTGCTTTCAGGATCCGTTGACGATGTGGACGGGTCGAGAGCGGGGATCCGGGGAAGGACAGGCCATGGCGGGACGGCGGCTGATCGGGTCGGGATCGGGGTTCGAGGCGGACATCGGCTACAGCCGCGCCGTCGTGGACGGGGACTGGGTGTTCGTGTCGGGCACCACGGGGTTCGACTATGCCGCCGGCATCATCGCCGCCGACGCCGCTTCGCAGTGCGAGCGGGCGCTCCACAACATCGAATCGGCCTTGGCCGAGGCCGGCTTCACGTTCGGCGACGCCGTGCGGGTCCGCTACATCCTGCCGGACCCCGCCGACTTCGCGCGCTGCTGGCCGGCGCTGCGGGCGCGATTCGGCGAGGTGCGGCCGGCCGCCACCATGATGGTCGCCGGCCTCCTCGACCCGAGGATGAAGATCGAGATCGAATTGACCGGCCGCCGCCGGAGCTGAGCCGTCAGCGCCACAGCCGGATCATCGCGTCCGCGAGGGCGGACAGGTCGGGCGCCGCCACGTCCGGGAGGGGCAGGCCCGGCACGCACAGCGCCGCGTTGCCGGGGCGGGCGACCAGCGCGCCGGACCACCCGAGGCCCTGGGCGCCCAGCGTGTCCCAGGCGTGGGCCGCCACCAGGCAGAACGCGTCGGACGGCAGCGCCAAGGCCTCCGACACCTGGAGGTAGACCTCCGGCGCGGGCTTGAACCGGCGCACGGGGTCGACGCTGAACTGGCGCTCGACGAGGCGGGCGATGCCGGTGCGCTCGAGCGGGCTCGCGTCGGGGTCGGGCGCGGAATTCGTGAGCGTGACCAGGCGGAACCCGGCGCCACGTAGGCGTTCCAGCGCGGGCAGCACGTCCGGATGGGCGGGCATGCCGAGCGTGCGGTCCTTCAGTTCGGCGACGTCGGCCTCGGCTACGGGCACGCCGTGCGTTTCGCCGACCATGCGCAGCACTCCGGCGCCGAGCGCACCGAAGGGCGCGTAACGGCCGGCCAGCGTCGCCGCCTGCGCGTAGACGACGAGCTGGGCGAACCATTCGCGCAGGACGGCGCCGTCGCCGAACAGCCGCAGGAACAGCGGCTCCAAGGCCGCGATGTCGAGCAGCGTTTCGTTCACGTCGAAGACCAGCACCGTCGGCTTCGTCATGGCATCGCTCCCGTGCGTCACGCCCGCCTCCGGCCCTCAGGCCGGTCCACCCGACGGCGAGCCGCCGTCGTCGCCGAGGCGCCGCCACGCGAAGGTCAGCTCCTCGCGAAACGCGAATCGGGCGACGTGGTCGGCGATGACGCCCTCGAACCGCGCCGCGTCGCCGCCGTCCGGGACGGTGGCGCGCAGCGTCAGCGCGTCGTCGCCGGCGGACAGCGCGCAGGCGCGCCCGTCGCCGAAGTCGATCATGCCGCGCTCGGCGGTGAAATCCACCGTGAACTTATGGGACCAGTGCTTGCACAGCTGCTGGAGGTAACGGCTGGCGTGGGGCGTCGCGACGCGGGCTTCCGAGATGGGCATGGCGCGGTCTTCCGGTCGGAGGGGGGCGCGGCCAGGCGAGCCCGCCCGGCCGCGCGGGGACGGACCTCCCACCGCCAATGCCGTACGGCCGGGATGGTTCGCCGTCGCCGGTCAGCCGATCCGCCCTGCGAGGCCGCGGAAGGCGCGCCCGTCCAGGACGAGCAGCCCGAGGCCGACCAGCGCCATGCCGGCCCAGCCCGACGCGCCGACCCGCTCCTCCAGGAACACCGTGCCCAGCAGCACGGCCCCGACCGGAACCAGGAGCGTCACCAGCGACACGGCGGTGGCGCCGGCCCGTGCGAGGATGCGGAAGAACAGGATGTAGGCCAGCGCCGTGCTGAACAGCGACAGGCCGAGCAACGCCGCCCAGCTGCCCGCCCCCGGCATCCGCAGGGTCCAGGGCCGGTCCGCCAGGATCATGATGGGCAGCATCAGGACGGCGCTCGACGACAGCTGCGCGCAGGCCACCGTCAGCGGCGGCAGGGCGCGAAAGCGGCGGCCGAACACGCCGGCGCAGCCGTAGGACAGCGCGGCGGCGAGCACCGCCCAATGGGCCCAGGCGTCGCCGCGCCCGAGCCCCTCCAGAGCGGCGGGGCCGACGAGCGCGCCGACGCCGCAGATGCCGAGCGCGAGGCCCGCGAGCTTGCCGGCCCCGAGCGTCTCGTCGCGCGAGACGACCCGCGCCGCCAGGATGGTGAACATCGGCGTGGTGGCGATGAGGATGGAGGCCACCCCGCTCGACAGCCGCGTTTCGCCGAACACGATGAGGGAGAACGGCACGGCATTGTTGAGGAGGCCGAGGACGGCGAAGCGCGCCCAGAGCCCGGCCCCGACCGGCAGGCGCGCGCCGCGCAGCACGACGACGAGGTTCAGAACCGCAGCCGCGATGGCGACCCGGGCGAAGACGATGGTGAACGGCGGCAGCACCGCCACCAGCAGCTTGTAGAAGAAGAACGATCCGGCCCAGAGCAGCGCCAGAGCCACCAGCAGCCCCCATTCCGCCCCGCCCATCGAGACGTCGTTTCCAGCCCGCATCGCCCACCTCCCGGCTCGCCCGACAGCGCCTCGTCGACCCCGGGTCTACCCACCCCGGCCTCGCGCCGCCATCCGGTCCTTGCGGCCGCATCCCCGTCCCTTGCGGCCGCGGGCGGGATTGTCTACGAGAGCGATAGACTTGGTCGAGATCCAGATCGGGAACTCGGCGGACGGGCCGGCATTGAGGGGACAGGCTGGGGCGCCCGCGCGCCCCGGCCCGATGCCACGCCGGTGCAACACGGGGCCGTGCATGACTTGGCTGCATTCCATCAACTGGTTCTATTCGGCGTCCGGCTTCGGCGTCGGCATGCTGGTGGGCTTCACGGGCGTCGGGGGCGGTTCGCTGATGACCCCGCTGCTGGTGCTGCTGTTCGGGTTCCACCCGTCGACCGCCGTCGGCACCGACCTGCTCTACGCCGGGTTGACCAAGAGCGGCGGCACGGTGGTGCATGGGCTGAACAAGACCGTCGACTGGCGCATCGTTGGGCGCCTGGCGGCGGGCAGCCTGCCCGGCACGGCCGCGACGCTCGTCGCCCTCTCGTTCGTCGACACGGGCAGCGCCAAGACCGGCGCGGCGATCAACACCGTCCTCGGCATTGCCCTGATCCTGACCGCGCTGACGCTTCTCCTGCGCAAATGGATCCAGGCCCGCCTGGCGCGGATGAGCGAACGCCTGACGGACCGCCAAACGTCGACCCTGACCGTGCTGCTGGGCTTGTGCCTCGGCGTGATGGTGTCGCTGACCTCCGTCGGCGCGGGCGCCATCGGGGTCACGGTCCTGCTGGTGCTGTACCCGCGCATGCCCACGGTCCGCATCGTGGGCTCCGACATCGCCCATGCGGTGCCGCTGACGCTGCTGGCCGGCCTCGGACACTGGTACGTCGGCTCGGTCGACGGGATGCTGCTCGGCTCGCTCCTGATCGGCTCCCTCCCCGGCATCGCCATCGGCAGCCAACTCGCGTCGCGCGTCCCCGACGCCGTGCTGCGCCCGGTCCTGGCCGGCACGCTCCTCCTGGTCGGGGCGCGGCTGGCGCTGTGAGCGCCATCGGTTCGAGGTGCAGCGACGTCGCCCACCTTTGGGAGGCGGCGCAAGCGCCCTAGAGCCGAAGACCGGGGCGGCGAACCCCTCGCGAGCCGCTTCGAGCGACATGCTTCGAAGACGCGTCTTGAGGCGGTCGGGTCAGAACAGGGCTTTCATCGGTACCGGTCTACGCGGAAGCTGTTGTCGCCCACCGTGCTCGACCGACGACGCCGGTGGTTCTGGGCCTACACCCTTCGTTGCATGTCGGTGTCGGCACGGTTCCCGTGTCGTGCACTGTGCTTTACGACAGAGCAGACTATGCCAAGGCGAAGTGCCGGCAGAGTCACACGCGAACAGGTGCCGCCTGAACGGACGCCCTCCACGCCAGGCTCATCCCGAGCAACGCGTGCAACACCCGCATCGTGCTTCGACACAGGTTCAGCACTGGCGAAAAAAGGCCGCCAGTGCGGGAGTGTAGGGATGCGTCGAACTTGTGCCCGAGTGTCCCCCGGAGGACATCGGTTTCATCTCTGCCGATCGGGCATCCGTTCGACGACATTCAGTCGATCATTGGCGTGTCATCACGGAGAATTCCCCGTGGCGCACGCGCTCCGGCAGGCGCTCGGCGAAGGTCGCGACGGCGTCCTCGCCGTAGCAGCTCACGAGTTTCTGGAACGCCACGAACAGCGCCGCCTGAGTCATGCTGTCCTCGTCGAGCCCGTCGAGCTCCGCTTCCGCGAAGGTCTCCATCAGGATCGACATGGCGATCTGCCGCTCTTCGGCGGCCTCGAAACGGTCCTGCTGGTGCGTCGTCATATCCATCATGCGCGATCTGTAGCGTCGTGAAAGGCGTCGCGACAGCCTACTCTTGACGGATCGTTAACGGAACGGCCCGGCCTCGATTAGCGCCGGGCTGTTGCGCGAAGGTGTCACCCGTCACGTCCCGCCGTAGCGGGATGCGAGATCGCGCGTCAGGCGGTCGGCTTCGGCGAGGGTCCGGACGATCACGAGGCGGGCCGAGGGCGTGCAGCTGCGATAGGTAGCGGCGTAGCCGCGGACGCCGCGATTGAACGCGCCGGCGAGCCTGTCCCGCGCGGAAGGCGTGCGCGCTTCCGCATCCAGCAGCGCCGCCATCCGGTCGCGGAACTGCGCGGCATCGCCGTCCCGGCACAGGTCGCGCATCAGGGCGAGGGTGCCGAGCCGCTCGGCCAGGCGCTCCATCTGCGGTTCGTAAGGCGGCAGGCCGTCGGGGTCGGGGGCCGGCGGCACGGCGGGCAGGAGCGCACCGGCGACGGGCGGCAGGGGCGGGTTGACGGGCAGGTTCTGCCCCGCGGCCGGCACGGCGGCCATCAGGGCCACGGCGGTCGCGGCGGCCGTCCGCAGGAGCAGGCCCGCGGACGGGAAACCGCCGGGCGGCATCAGCCCCGCGCCGCGATGGCGGCGGCCCGCAGCAGGATCGCGGGGAGCTGCGGCGTGGTGGCGAGGTGGTCGACGGCGTCCGGGGCCACCCAGGCGGTCCGCAGCGCTTCCGGCCCGGTCGCGGCCTCGCCCGCCGTCCAGCGGCCGACGAAGGACGCCACGACGAAATGGGCGGACACCCGGCCGTCCGAGTCGCGCTCGATCACCTCGACGTGATCGTTGAAGCCGACGATCTCGGCTTCGACGCCCGTCTCCTCGCGCAACTCCCGCAGGGCGGCCTCGCGGATGGTTTCGCCCGGCTCGACGAGGCCCCCGGGCAGCGAGAAGCGGCGCGCCCCGGGCGGCACGGCGCGTTCGGCGAGGAGCACGAGTCCGTCGCGGAACACCGCCACGCTGGCGGCCAGGAAGGGCCGCGCCGGATAGGCGCGCGATTCGGCGAAGCTCGGCGGCGCCGGGGCGGCAGGGCTCAAACGTGCTGCCCGCCGTTGATGTGGATCTCGGCGCCGTGCACGTAGCTCGATTGCTCGGTGCACAGGAAATAGATCGCCTTGGCGACCTCCTCGGGCGTGCCCAGCCGGCGCAGCGGCAAGGTGTCGACGATCTTGTCGGTGCCGGGCGACAGGATGGCGGTGTCGATCTCGCCGGGCGAGATGGCGTTGACGCGGATGCCGCGCGGCCCGAAATCGGCCGCCATCTCGCGGGTGAGCGCGGCCAGGGCGGCCTTCGAGGTCCCGTAGGCGGCGCCCGCGAAGGGATGCACGCGCGAGCCCGCTATGGAGGTGACGTTGACGACCGAACCGTGCGCCTGCTGCAGCTCGGCGATGAGGCCGCGCGCCAGCATGACCGGCGCGTAGAAGTTGACCTGGAACACCTTCTTCCAGTCGGCCAGCTCGGTTTCGACGGTGCCGAGCCGCGCACCGCCCGTGCCCTTGGGCGAGATGCCGGCGTTGTTGACCAGGGCGTCGAGCCGGCCCTCGGGCAGCCGCTGGCGCACGTCCGACAGGGCCTTGAGGATGTCCTCGGGGTCGGCGAGGTCGACCTGGAGATGGTCCTCGGGTCCCATCTCCCAAGGGCAGTTCTCCGGGAAAGCGTGGCGCGAGCAGGTGATGACCCGCCAGCCGGCGGAGGAGAAACGCTTCACCGTGGCGTGGCCGATGCCGCGCGACGCGCCGGTGAGCAGCATCGTGCGGCGAGGGCCGGCGTTGGACCGGGACGGGGACGGCATGGACATGGGGCGGGGATCGCGTCGCGGAACTCGGTCGACCGGGGGGCGCCGCGACCGCCGCCGCTCCCGTGAAGGAAGCCGTGACGATAGCGGGTCCGGTCCGGTTTCAAAAGGCCCGCCCGTCGCGATCGGCCGGCGGGGAACCCGCGCCGGATCGCGGCGGTCAGGTCATGCCCGGCGCAGCGGCGCCGGGCCGGCAGGGGAAACGGACGGCATGGCGGACAGAGACACACGGCTGCGCGACCTGCGCCAGCAGCTGGACCAGCTCGACATCGAAGCACAGGGCAGCGCCCTCACGCCCGGCGAGGCGGAGAAGAACCGTGCCCAGCGTGACGCGCTCCTGCGGGACCTGCGCGACGGCGATGCGGATGCGACGACAGACGCGACCCCGACAGAAGCGGAAGCGCCGCCGACGCTTCAACCCTAGGGCCAGGATGATGAAGCCGCCCATCGCGGCGGCATGACGTCCGATGAGGGAGATTTTTGAATGGTAGCGGGAGAGGGACTCGAACCCCCGACACGCGGATTATGATTCCGCTGCTCTAACCAGCTGAGCTACCCCGCCATGCGCCGCGTCGGCGGCGTGGGCGCTCTATAAGGCGGCCCCGCGCCGCCTGTCAAGCCGCCCCGGACCTTCCGTCGGACGCGGTGGCCCCCGAAACGTCGAAGGGCCGGATCCCCCCGCGGAGGTCCGGCCCTTCGGGTCGACGATGGGACGGGGATCCCGTCCCCGCGCCGATCGTCAGCGCTTCATCGCGTTGTCGGCCGCGTCGGCGACCTTGTCGGCCGTGTCCTTCACGGCGCCCTTGGCGTCGCCCACAGCCTTCTGGGTGTGGCCCTTAGCCTCCTGCGCGGCCCCTTCGGCCTTGGTCTGCTCCGAGCCGGTCAGGTCGCCGATGCCCTGCTTCGCCTTGCCGATCGCCTCGTTGGCCAAGCCCTTGGCCTTGTCGGTGAACTCGCTCATGGTAGATCCTCCGGTAGGCTGTGCCGCGATGGCCACAGGTGCGACCTCAATGCATGATGCGCCCCGGGGTTCCGGGGTCGGCCCATCGCTTGTGCAACGATGCGGCTCGACTGCCGCTTCGCAGGGCGCTCCAGGGTGCATTTCAGGGCAGGACGACGCGCCGGAGATGGTATAGGAGCGGGCCCGCACCGGGTTCCGGGGTCGACGATGGAGGGATGGGGCGTGTTCAAGAAGGTCGCCATGGGCGCCGCGTTGGCGTTGGCGCTGGTTGCCGGCGGATGCGAGTCGACGAAGAGCAAGTACGATCCCGACAAACCGCTCGACAAGATGAGCAAGGAGGAGTGGTGCAGCTTCTACACCTTCTACCTCACCAATCCGGACATCAGCGACGCGAGCCGCGCCAGCGCCAACAAGCAGATGCACACCCGGGGCTGCCCGGGACACGCGTGACCGGCCGGGCGCGGTCGCCGGCCTCCGGATCCCGCTCCCGGCGACGCCGCAGCGCACGGTCTACCGCTCCGCTCGGCGGTGCCTCGAACCGGGTATGGGCCGAGGCCCGTGTCGCACCTGCGGGCAACCCCGGTTCCGTTCATCTCCCGTCGGGGTGAGGGGGCGGATGGTGTGGAGGTTGAACGGAACCTCGCCATGCGCCGCATCGCCTTCGCGCTCGTCCTGATCGCCGCCTCGGGCTGGGCCGCGCCGTCCCAGGCGCAATGGTGGGGTGGCGGGTGGCAACGGCCCTGCTTCGGGGGCTGCGGGCCTCCATTCGGCGGAGGCGGTCGGTGGCGGCCGGACGGCTTCGTCGTGTGGGGCGCCGCGCCGCGCGCGACATGGGACGGTTCGGGGGAGTTCGCTCCGCGCGGCTACGGGCCGGGCCGCTGGGGCTGGCGCCGCATGATGTGGCGGCGCGAGATGCGACGGCGGCGGTTCGAAGCGTGGAGCCGTGGGGCCGAGCGGGACGCGGAAGCCATGCCGCGCGGCGGACCGCAGCCGCGCAACCGTCGCTGGATCCGACGCTGGTCCCGCTGGCCGGGCTCGCCGCCCGGGCCTGGCTTGGCGCGACGGTGGTTCCCGGGCGATCGCGTCACCTCGCCCGGCGCCGACGACGCGGTCGCGGCGTCGGGTGCGCTGCGCGGCGTCCAATCGGCGACCCGCGCGACCGTTCCGATGCGGCTGACGGCCGCGACGATGCTGCGTCGACCGGTGGCGCGCCCTGCCCGGCCGGATGCGGTGCCGGCGACCGTCGCCGTCCACCTGCCCGCGGCCTCGCCCCGTGAAGCCGCGCCCCGACCGCACCGGGGGATGCCCGACGAGCCGCTGACCCGGCCCATGGCCCTGACGAGCCAGCCCGCGGCCCGCCCGAGCGCGGCGACGGTCGCGCCCCTGGCGGTGTCGACCCCGGTCCTGCCAGCGGGGACGCCGCCGGCCGACGTGCCCGTGGCGCCGCTCGACTGAGCTTCGGCGCTTGTCAGGAGCGCGGCGCTCCGGCGGGGACGGCGGCGAGCGGGTCGCCCGCCGCCGAGGCGCGTTGGTCGAGCTCGCCGTCGATCTCGGCGCCCACCAGCAGCACGATGGCGCTGACCCAGAGCCAAAGCAGCAGCACCACGACGGCGCCGAGCGCGCCGTAGGTGGCGTCGTAGGAGCCGAACTTGCTCACGTAGACCGAGAACACGACCGAGCCCACCAGCCACAGCACGGTGGCGATGCCGGACCCCCAGGTGATCCAGCGCCAGCTGGCGTTCTCGCGCGACGGCCCGTAGCGGTAGATGACGGCGAAACCCAGGGCCACGAAGACCGCGAGGACGGGCCAGCGCGCGATGTCGAGCAGCGGCCCGAGCACGGACCCGTAGGGCAGGAAGTTGAGGATGATGGGGATGATCGCCACGGCGAAGATCGCCACGGCGGCGAACAGGATCGCGCCGAGCGTCAGGCCGAGGGCCATCACGGTCTGCACCACGAAGGAGCGGGTTTCCACCTCCTCGTAGGCGATGTTGAGGCCCGTCATGACCGACGAGATGCCGTTGCGGGCGCTCCACAGCGCGAGCAGGACGCTGGTGCCCAATGCCCAGGTCAGCGTGGAGCCGGCCGTCTTGGCGAAGTTGTGCAGCCCGTCGATGATCAGCTTCAGGGCGGCGGGCGGCAGGAGGTAGCTGTAGTCCTGGATGCGGTTCGCCACGTCGTCGGGGTTGCCGACGAGGGCGTAGAGCGACACCAGCGCCGCCAGCGCCGGGAAGATCGACAGCATGACGTAGAAGGCCACGCCGGCCGCCACCAGGCTGATGTTGTCGTTGCCGAAGCGGTCGAACACCGCGCGGGCGATGCCGAGGAAGCCCGGCGGGTGCTTGGTGGCGGTGCCGCTCGTGCCGGCCTTCCCGCTGTCGGTCGCCTTGCCGGCGACCGGAGCCTTCGGCGCCTCCTGGGACGGGCCCTGCGCGGCGGCGACGCTTCGGCGCGGTGTCGCCGAACGGTCGGCGGCAGGCCCCCCCGTCGCCGTGAGTTGCGGGCGCCTGAGCGCGCCCACGAGCGCGAAACCCAGGACGGCGGCAGCCGTCCAGGCCGAGCCCGAAGGCGTTCCCTTCGATATCGGATCGTTCATCTCGGCATCCCCGTGAGCCCAGCCAATGCCCGGCCGTGGAAAACGTTGCGCGCGCGCCACGATGCGGTCGCCGCGCCGCCATCCTTTGATCAATACAAGGCCGGATGGGCGAAGCACAGGCGGTCCGTGCCGAAGCGGTTCAGCCCTCGATCTCTTCCCGCATCATCTCCAGCATGAGCCATTCCTCCTCGGCGGCGGTATGCCGGGCGTCGATGTCCGCCAGCGAGGCCGACAGCTTGGCGAAGCGCTTCGGGTCGCGGGCGTAGAGGCCGGGGTCGTCGAGCCCCGACTGCAGCTTCGCGCGCTGGTCCCGCATGTCCGCCATCTGCTTGGGCAGCGATTCCAGGGCGTGCTTGTCCTTGAAGGACATCTTGCCCTTCCGGGCCGGCGCCGCCCCGGGCGAGGCCGCCGGCCGCTGGCCCGCGGCCGGCGCTTCCGCCCCTTCCTTGACGCGCGCCGTCACGCCCTGCCCGCGCTGCGCCACCATGTCGGAATAGCCGCCGGCATATTCGATCCACCGCCCCTGCCCTTCGGCGTTGATCACCGAGGTCGACACGCGGTCGAGGAAGTCGCGGTCGTGGCTCACCACCACCACGGTGCCGGGATACTCGGCCAGCATGTCCTGCAGCAGGTCCAGCGTTTCGAGGTCGAGGTCGTTGGTGGGCTCGTCGAGGACGAGCAGGTTCGACGGGAGCGCCAGCGCGCGCGCCAGCATCAGGCGCCCGCGCTCGCCGCCCGACAGGCGCGACAACGGCGTGCGGGCCTGCTCGGGGCCGAACAGGAAGTCCTTCATGTAGCCGATGACGTGTTTCGACGAGCCGTTGACGATCACCTGGTCGGAGCCGCCGCCCGTCAGCGCGTCCGACAGCGTCGTATCGGGCTTCAGGCTCGAGCGCGCCTGGTCGAGCGTCGCGAGCTCGACGTTGCTGCCGACCTTGACGTCGCCGCGGTCCGGGGCTTCGCGCGCCGTGAGGATGTTGAGCAGCGTCGTCTTGCCGGCGCCGTTCGGCCCGATGATGCCGAGCCGGTCGCCGCGCAGCACGCGGGTGGAGAAGTCACGCACGATGGGCCGGTCGCCGAAGCTCTTCGACACGCCCTCGGCTTCGATGACGAGCTTGCCGGATGTCCTGCCCTCCGACACCGTCATGGTGGCGAGGCCGACGGCGCGCGTCGCTTCGCGGCGGTTGCGCCGCAGCTCGCCGAGGTCCGCCATGCGGCGGACGTTGCGCTTGCGCCGGCCCGACACGCCGTAGCGCACCCAGTCCTCCTCGCGGGCGATCTTGCGGTCGAGCTTGTGGCGTTCGACCTCCTCCTCCTCCAGCACCGTGTCGCGCCATTCCTCGAAGGCGGAGAAGCCCTGGTCGATGCGGCGCGTGCGGCCGCGGTCGAGCCACACGGTCGACCGCGACAGGTTGGACAGGAAGCGCCTGTCGTGGCTCACCAGCACCAGGGCCGAGCGGAGCGACTTCAGCTCGTTCTCCAGCCACTCGATGGCGGGAAGGTCGAGGTGGTTGGTGGGCTCGTCGAGGAGCAGGATGTCGGGCTCGGGCGCCAGCACCCGGGCCAGCGCGGCGCGGCGCAGCTCGCCGCCGGACAGGTGGCCGGGCTTCTCGTCGCCGGTCAGCCCCAGGTCGTCGAGCAGCGAGCGGGCGCGATACGGGTTGTCGAGCGGGCCGAGCCCGCCTTCCACGTAGGACAGCACGTCGTCGTAGCCGCTGAGGTCGGGCTCCTGCGGCAGAACGCGCAGCGTCGCGTCGGGCTGGAGGAAGCGCGTGCCCTTGTCGGCGACCACGTCGCCCGACACGACCTTCATCAGCGTCGACTTGCCGGAGCCGTTGCGGCCGACGAGGCAGATGCGGTCGCCCCGCCCCACCTGGAGGTCCACCCCGTCGAGCAGCGGCTTGCCGCCCAGGGTGTAGCGGATGTCGGTCATCTGCAGAAGCGGCGGGGCCATCGGGGTCCTGGACGAGGAGAAACGGAAGCGCGGGGGTCGACGCACGTCCTGCACGGTTTCGGCCGGGGCGTCGACCCGTGCCGACGGCCCTGTGTTGCACCGCAGCGCGACTTTTCCGCGGCTTTCCCCGTTATGGTGGGGCGACGACCCGATTCATGGATTCGCGGGCGGTCCCGACGACGCTGGAGCTCGAACCACCATGGCGCAGGACACGGACGACACCAAATTCGCCGGCCTCCGGGCCGCCAAAGACGCGATGGCGGGCAGGACCCTGAACGACCTCTTCGCCGCCGACCCCGAGCGGTTCGACCGCCATCATGTGGCGCTCGGCGACCTCGTCTTCGATTATTCCAAGCAGCGGGTCGACGAGGGCGTGCTCGACGCCCTGTTCGCCCTCGCCCGCGCGCAGAAACTGGAAGAGAAGCGCGACCTGATGTTCGCGGGCGGCATCGTCAACCCGACGGAGGGCCGCGCCGCGCTGCACACCGCGTTGCGGGCGCCGAAGGGCGCTTCCGTCAAGGTGGACGGCCAGGACGTGATGCCCGAGGTGCTGGAAGTGCGCGCCAAGGTGGCGGCCTTCGCCCGCGGGGTGCGGGACGGGTCGATCAAAGGCGCGACCGGGCGCGAACTGACGGACGTCGTGAACATCGGCATCGGCGGGTCCGACCTCGGCCCCGCCATGGCGGCGCGCGCCCTGGCGCCCTTCGGCCACCCGCGCATCCGCACGCATTTCGTGTCCAACGTCGACGGCGCCGACATCGGCGACACGCTGAAGGGCCTCGACCCCGCCACCACGCTGTTCATCGTGGCCTCCAAGACCTTCACCACGCAGGAAACCATGACCAACGCCCGCTCGGCGCGGGACTGGCTGGCCGGCGCGCTCGGCGACGACGCCGTGGAGCACCACTTCGCCGCCGTGTCGACGGCGCTGAAGCTGGTCGGCGAGTTCGGCATCAAGGAGGAGCGCGTCTTCGGCTTCAAGGACTGGGTGGGCGGCCGATATTCGGTGTGGTCGTCGATCGGCCTGTCGGTGGTGATCCAGATCGGGCCGGAGCATTTCGCCGACTTCCTCGCGGGCGGCCACGAGGTCGACACCCATTTCCGGCAAGCGCCGCTGGAAGCCAACATCCCCGCCCTGATGGGGCTCATCGGCGTGCTCTACCGCAACGCCTGGGGCTTCGGCACGCAGGCGGTGATCCCCTACGACCAGCGGCTCGGCCGCTTCCCCGCCTACCTCCAGCAGCTCGACATGGAGAGCAACGGCAAGCACGTCCACATCGACGGCTCGCGCTGCCGCGACGACACCGGGCCGGTGGTGTGGGGCGAGCCGGGGACGAACGGCCAGCACGCCTTCTTCCAGCTGCTGCACCAGGGCACCGAGATCGTGCCGGTCGACTTCCTCGTCGCCGCCGAGCCCACCGACGCCGACCTGCACCACCACGAGCTGCTCGTCGCCAACTGCTTCGCGCAGAGCCAGGCGCTGATGGTGGGCCGCAGCGAGGCGGAGGTCGAGGCCGTGATGGGACGCGCCGGGGCGAGCCCCGAGGCCATCGCGGCCGTGAAGGCCCACAAGCAGTTCGACGGCGATCGCCCGACCTCCACCTTCCTGTACCGGAAGCTCGACCCGCGCATGCTCGGGCGGCTGATCGCGCTCTACGAGCACCGCGTGTTCACGATGGCGGCGATCTGGGACACCAACCCCTTCGACCAGTGGGGCGTGGAGCTCGGCAAGGAGCTGGCCAACAAGCTCGCGCCGATCGTGTCCGACGCGGGCGCGTCGCTCGACGGGCTCGACGGCTCGACGGCGGGGCTCGTCGAGCACCGGCGGGCGCTGATGGGGCGGGGGTGAAGGGCGGTCGGGCCGGGTCCGGCGCAGGACGCCGGACCCGGCCTCGTCAGCCCTCGACTTCCAGCGCCAGCTTCGTCGACACCGTGCGCCCGTACTCGTTCACGGCCTCGACCACCATCGGGTAGGTGCCGGGCTTCAGCGCCGGCAGCCGCGACACGTACAGGTGCGAGCAGGGTGCGGCCGACACCCACGGCTTCTTCGTCGCCTCGTTGCGGGCGTAGACCTCCGCCACGAAGGGGTCGGGGGCGACGCGCTTCGCCATCGGCACCGGGTCGGCATCGCCGATCCGCAGCGTCACGGCGGTCTTCGGGCCGCCGTCGAACACGTTGGCCACCACGGTGGCGGCGTGGAGCTCGCGCGCCGGCAGGCGGGGCTGGAGCAGCGCGCCGGGGCGGTAGTCGCGCCGCATCTCGTCGTGGAACTGGCCGAGCACCGACACGCGGATCTGGCGCCCGTCCGGCTCCTTGGCCGGGACGAAGCGGGTCTCGTAGCGATTGCCGTCCACCGACAGGATGTGAAAGCCGTTGGGCGTGCCGTCGCGGCTGTCCGCCACCGCCACGCCGCGGTGGTCGATGGGGCCGCTCCACCAGGAGCCCGACACGGCGGTGAGCACGTGGTGGTGGTGTTCGCCCGGCCCGGAAAAGCCGTCCTCCGCCCCCAGATAGTGGTGCTCGGTCGTATGCGTGTGGCCGGACATGCTGAGCGTGAACCGCCGGCCGGCGAGGAGCCTGAGGAGTTCGGCGCGGTTCACGAGGTTGTTGGACGCCTCGTCGCCGCTGTAGGTCTTCAGGGGGATGTGCAGGGTCAGGACGATGAGCTTGTCGTCCGGCACGTGGGCCAGCAGGTTGCGCACGAAGTCGAGCTGCGCGTCGTCGAGCTTGCCCTGGTATTTGCCGGCATCGTGCGGTTTCGTGCGGTCCGGGCCGAGGTAGTCCACGTCGTCCAGCATGACGAAGACCGCGTCCGCGTAGGCGAAGGCGTAGTGGGGCGGCCCGAACACGCGCTTGAAGGTTTCGCGGGCGTGGCGGCGGTCAGGCGCCTGGTAGTTCAGGTCGTGGTTGCCGCCGATGCTGTACCAGGGAAGGCCCACCGTGCCGACGATGCGGTTGAAGCGGTCGTAGAGCGACAGGTCGTCGAACAGCAGGTCGCCGAGCGTCATGCCGAAGCGGGCCGGCGTGCCGCGCAGGGCGGGGATCACGTCGTCGCGGACGAAGTCGAGTTCCGCGTCCGTTTCGGGCTGCGTGTCGGTGAGGACCACCACGTCGAAGCGCTTCGGCTCCTCCTGGCGGCGCAAGGGGAAGTCGACCGACGCCGGCAGCGGGCCGGTCGGCGCCACGCCCTCGTAGGCGAGGTCGAGCGACGCCGGCGAGCCCGCCGGCTGGTGGACGTAGAAGAAGCGCGGCAGCAGCGTGCCGGGCTCCACCGGCGTCATGTAGCCCGACGGCTTGACGACGAAGACCACCGTCTCGTCGGACACCGGCAGCGTGTAGCGCCCGTCGGCGTCCGTCACGGCGACGTCGCGGCCGTTCGACACCAGCACCCCCGCGAGGCCGGGGCGGGATGCCCCGTCGGTGTCGTCGAAGACCCGGCCCGTCACGGTGGATGCGGCCGGCGCCGCCTGCGCTTCGGCCGCCGCCGGGCTCAGCGCCAGGGCGACGCCGCCGGCCGCGGCCACCCGGATGACGTCCCGTCGCGACATCCCGTCCCTGTCCGCCGCCATGTTGCTGCCCCCGCTGTGGATGGCGGAACGCTAGCCGGCCGGCATGACGGCGGCGTGACCGGCGCGGTCAGCTGCCCTTTCGGAGCCGCAATGGTTCGGCGCTGTCGCCGGCGAGCAGGAGTTGCGGGACCTGGGTCAGCCGCCAGTGCGCCCCGTCGCGGTCGAGCACGAGGACCATGTCGAAGCGGTGCGACGGCCAATGCGGCGCCGTCACCGTGCCCCCCGTGACGGCGGACACGAGGTCGGCGATGCGCTTGTGCTCCCAGGCCACGAGCCCGACGCCGTCGCGCCGCAGCAACGCCGCGGCGGCGTCCCGCTCCCCGTCGGGGCCGAACGCGGTGTCGGGCGCGAGGCCGGTGAGCTCGGCCAGCGCCGACAGGGTCAGCGGAGACCGACGGCTGAGGTGGTCCGCCGTGGGGGCCGCCGCGACCAGGAAGGTCGGGCGGGCCAGGCCGGCGGGCAGGCCCGCGCCGTCGCGCGGCGCGAAGAAGCGGGCCAGGGCGCCGGCCCGCTCCCAACCGCGCACCAGCAGGGCGTGGACGTCCGGCCGGCCGTCCGGATCGAGCCCGAACGGGGCTTCGCCGTCCCGCTCCGGCTTTTCGGCGTGGCGGATGATCATGACCTTCGACGGCCCGACGCCCTGCGCGGCCGCCGGAGCGGGGCCGAACAATCTGGCCGCCGACGCCGAGCCGAGGACGCTGGCGGCGGTGCCGACGAGCCCGCGCCGCGTTATGCCGTCCGCCTTCGCCATGCCGGTCCCCTCGTGCCGGGCCCGACCTAGCACGGACGGCGACGCGACGCACGGCGGGCGGTTGCGCATATGCGGAACCGCCCGCCGGAGCCCGCCCGAAAGTCCCTGTTAAGGTGAACGAACCATGGTGAACGGGTCGTCGCTTGCGACGGACCAATTCCGAGTCGAGCCAGCCGCGGGTCCCATGACCTCCTTCAAAGAACCGAACTTCTCCTATACCGAGGCCACGCTCCGGCGCGAGGTCCACACCGACAACTCCCATTGGGAGTTGATGTACAAGGCGATGCTGGCGCAGCTGATGACCTACGTGGATGCCGCGGTGGCGCGCGCGCTGGCGGAGCATGGCATCGACGAAACCTTCACGGCCCGGGCGCAGGCGACGGCGCGGGCCGCCGCGCAGAGCTACGCGGCCGATCGTGACGCCGGGGCCCGCCCGACCGCCGAGGCGCACCGCTACGACCCGTCGATGGGCGGCGCCTTCTCGGGCGCGGCCCTGCCGCCGTGGCTGCAGCCCTTCGCCCTGCCCGAGCAGGTGCGCTTCACCCGCACGCCCGACGCGCTGCTGCGCCACCCCGCCCCTGAGGGCGAGGGCGAGCCGGTGGCCGAGGAGGTCGAGGCCGCCGACGCGATGCCGACCTGGAAGAAGCCCGTCGTGCTGCCCGCCAACGTGCGCTTCAACCGCACTCCCTATCCCAAGCCCTTCGAGGCCGCGGGCGGCCACGAGGAAACGGTCGGCGCCCAAACCTTCACCGGCGAGCCCGACGCGTGCGACGCCGAAACCCCGCCGTCCGGCTGGCCCGTCGACGGCGTCGTGATCGCCCTGGCCGACGTGCAGGCCGAGCGCGCCCTCGCCGCCGCGGCGCTGAACGCCGACGACGTCGCGGCGCCGGCCGCCGAAGCCGCCCTGCCGGCCTGGTTCGGCTTCATCCGCGCCGACGAGCCCGCGCCGCTTCGGCCCGCCGACGAGCAGGACAACGCAGGCCTGGCCGTCGCCGCGCAGGCCGCCTCCGAGGCCGTGGCCCCGCAGGCGGAGATGGCCGGCCCCGCGCTCGACGCGGCCGAGCCGCTTCCCGCGCCGGAGCCGACCCCGTCGCACGAGGACGACCTCGCGGCCGCCTGGCTCCAGGCCCACGAGCGCACCTTCGCCAAGGCGCTGCGCCTCGACCCCGAGCAGTCGTTGGGCGAGGTCCTGGCGGCCGTCGAGGCCGTGGCGCTCGACCCCGCCGCTTCCATGAACCCCTACGGCGACATGGGGGCGTGGCTGGCCCCGGCGCCGGCCGCCCCCGATGCCGCGGCATCCGAGATCTCCGCGCTCGGCGCCGCGATGGCCGACGTCGTGGCTTCCGACGTCGTGGCTTCCGAGCCCTTGCCGGCCGAGACGGCCGAAGCGCAGCCGGCCCTGCATCCCTACGGCGACATGGCCTTCTGGATCGAGGGCCTGGCCGACCCCATCCGTGTCGCGCCCGAGCCCGTCACGGTCGCGGAAGCGCCGGTCGACGAAGACCTGTCGGCCCACCCCTTCGGGCTGGCCGGCCTCGCCGTCGCCTCGGAGATGGCCCGCGCCGCCGCGCCCACGCTCGCCCTGCCGGCCCCCGAGGCGGACATCCGCGTCGTTCCAGGGCTGCTGGCGCTGCCGGCCCCGGAATGGCTGTTCCTGCCCGAGCCGCTCGTCGTGCCCGCACCCGCCGACGAGGTCGCGGTCGAGGCCGCCCTGGACGCCCTCCCCGAAGCCGAATCGGACGCCTTCGGCCCCTACGGCGACCCGCGGCTGTGGGCGGAGCCCGCCGTGGCGGCCGCCGAGCCCGCCCCCGCGCTGCCCGAGGTCGGCCCCTACGGCGACGCCAGCCTGTGGTTGACGCTGGTCGACGAGGAGCCCGCGGCCGTGCTCGCCGACGCGGTCGCCGATGTCGCCGCGCCTGCCCCGGCCGCCGCGACCGAGATCCCGGCTCCCCCGGAAGCGCGCGGCTTCGCCGGGCCGATCCGCTCCGGCATCCGCCGCACCGTCGGCGCTTCGCACGGCCTGGCTCCCTTCGAGCTGACCAACCGCGTCACCTCCGACCCGGAACTCTACGAGGACCCGCCGCTCGACCTGCTGATGCTGACGCCCGAGCCGACCGGCGAAGTCCTGTCGTCCGGCGCGCTGGAACAGAACGCCCGGCTCCTCGAAGGCGTGCTGGAGGAGTTCGGCATCCGCGGCGAGATCATCGACGTGCGCCCCGGCCCCGTCGTGACGCTCTACGAGCTCGAACCCGCTCCCGGCACCAAGTCGTCGCGCGTGATCGGCCTCGCCGACGACATCGCCCGCTCCATGTCGGCCGTGTCCGCCCGCGTGGCGGTGG
>NZ_QYBB01000004.1 GCF_004137685.1 Lichenibacterium minor
TGACCAGCAAGATCGACTCGCGCACCATCCTGGGCGAGCAGGGCGCCGAGCAGCTGCTCGGCCAGGGCGACATGCTCCACATGGCGGGCGGCGGCCGCATCTCCCGCGTGCACGGCCCCTTCGTGTCCGATGCCGAGGTCGAGAAGGTGGTGGCGCACCTGAAGATGCAGGGCCACCCGGCCTATCTCGACGTGGTGGTGGCCGAGGAGGGCGCCGACGACAAGGCCGACGCCGCCGACGACAAGCCCGTGTTCGACAAGTCCGCCATGGCGGCGGCGGGCGGCGACGACGATTCCGACCTCTACGACCAGGCCGTGAAGGTGGTGCTGCGCGACAAGAAGTGCTCGACCTCCTACATCCAGCGCCGCTTGGCAGTCGGCTACAACAAGGCGGCGTCGCTGGTGGAGAAGATGGAGCGCGAAGGCATCGTCGGGCAGGCCAACAACGCCGGCAAGCGCGAGATCCTCGTCTACAGCCGCGACCTCCGCTACACGGAACGCGACGGGGACGAGTAGCCCCGCCGCACGGCATCGACGGCGGCGGGCCCGGGGCCGCCGCCCCACATCGCGAAGGGCGGGAGGGCGACCTCCCGCCCTTCGCGATTCGAAAGCCCTGGTCGATGCGATCGAGGGATGCCCCGGTGCGAAACCGGATCCCGGGCTGGCCCGTCCGCCGGAACTCCCGCGACCGAACATTCCCGACGTGTGCCCGGCCGCCGCCGCCCGACCCCGTTCGGCGCGTCCAGCCCGCGGCACCGGAGCGGTCCCGGACCGTCCTCGTGCTCGTCCCGGCTCCCGTGCCGCCGGGGCGCGGGAACCATGGCGGCGGCGCGGCGCGCCGCCCCCGCGCCGCCCCATGCGTTACAGAAAGTTCGGGCGGCGCGCGGCCCCGTTAACCCCGTCGCGGGCGTCCCATGGTTTCCATCGCGTTTCCGTTTCGGCGCAGGTTATCAAGATTGGTCAACAGGGTTTGAAGATCACCCGCACCCACGAGGAAGGCCGCATTCGCTTCAAACGCCGCTGTTGAGATTTACGCCTCGAACACCATTGATATGACCGCAAGAAAGATGAAGCTGAGCGCGTAAAACGCGAGAGTTTTACTTCAATCGACTGCGACGCGCCGGATCCATGATGACCCCACAGCGAGACGTGAGGGCATCATGGCGATCGAGTGGAGCAGAGCGGCGGTCCTGGCGGGTGCGGTGGTGGCTGGCCTCCTCGCCGTGGGCGAAGCCGCATCCGCCGCCCCCACCCTGCCCCGCGCCACCTATGCGGCCGTGGGCGAGCGCACCAGCGTCCCCTTCGGCTGGGTCGACTTCTGCAACCGGTACGGCAGCGAATGCGACGTCCAGCCGATGGACCCGGTCGACATCGACCTGACCCCGGCGGCGCTGAAGGACATCGAGCGCATCGACCGCCAGGTGAACGCCGCGGTCACGCCCGTGACCGACATGGACCATTGGGGCGTCGTGGACCGGTGGGACTACCCCGTCGACGGCAAGGGCGATTGCGAGGACTACGCGCTCCTGAAGCGCAAGATCCTGATCCACCAGGGCTACCCCCGTCAGGCCCTCCTCATCACCGTGGTCAAGGACCTCGAAGGCGAGGGCCACGCGATCCTCACCGTGAAGACGAGCCGCGGCGAGTTCGTGCTCGACAACCTGAACGATCGCGTCATGGCCTGGGCCGACACCGGCTACAAGTTCATCAAGCGCCAGTCGCAGACCGACCCGAACCTGTGGCAATCGATCGGCACGCCCTCGTCCGGCCCGCAGTTCACCGCCAAGTGAGGCCGGGGGCTTGGGCGCCGCCCGAGCCGCACCCGCTTCCGTGATCCCCCGACAGCTCGCCCCGGACCGTTTCGATGCCCGCGACCCTCAACCGCTTCGGCCTGGCCGTTTCGGCGCTCA
The DNA here is from genome assembly GCF_004137685.1 of Lichenibacterium minor. Classification (GTDB taxonomy): domain Bacteria; phylum Pseudomonadota; class Alphaproteobacteria; order Rhizobiales; family Beijerinckiaceae; genus Lichenihabitans; species Lichenihabitans minor. Next base: position 1,910 of record NZ_QYBB01000004.1, read on the forward strand.
CGGCGGCCGGCGCCGTGGCGCTGTGGCAGCCCTCGGCCTCGGCGGGGCAGCCCCGCCCCGTCGCCGAAGCCGACGACCCCCTGCAGGTGCTGGCCGACGTCGTGCTGATCGAGTCGGATTGCCGGCAGTTCAACGTCGATTACGGCAGGCTCTTCGCCTACGCCGAACGCAACGGCATCCGCCCGGTCGACATCATGCCGTTCGGCGAACGCCGCGCCGCCTTCGACGCCGACTACCGCCGCCGCGCCCGCGACACCCAGGGGAGCCGGCTGTGCGGCGCCCTGGCCCAGGACCGCGACGCCCTCATCCCCGGCGTCTTCACCGCACGCTGACCGCGGCGGACCACGCGGGAGGATTTCACCCGCACCCGGAAACATCTAGTGTCCCGCCGCCGTCGACGGGATGGCGCGGGTGACGGAGTCGACATGGATCGGGCGCAGGGCGAGCCGCATCGCCACGAGGCCATCGCCTTCCTGTCGTCCGGCACACCCGACGCCACGGCCGCGCTCGCCCGCCTGACGGCGACCTACGGCAACGTCGACCCCGACCGCGCCGACGTCGTGGTGGCGCTCGGCGGCGACGGCCTGATGCTGCAGGCGCTGCACCGTTTCATGGGGTCGGGGAAACCCATCTACGGCATGAACCGGGGATCCGTCGGCTTTCTGATGAACGAATACGTCGAGGACGGCCTCCACGAACGGCTGGCCGCGGCGGCGCGCTCCATGGTCCACCCGCTCGTCATGACGGCGACGGACCGCGCCGGCCGCGTGTCGACCGCGCGGGCCATCAACGAGGTGTCGCTGCTCCGCCAGTCCTCCCAGGTCGCCAAGGTGCGGATCTCGATCGACGGCCGCGAGCGGCTCAGCGAACTCGTCGCCGACGGCCTCCTGGTGGCGACGCCGGCCGGCTCGACGGCTTACAACCTGTCGGCCAACGGCCCGATCCTCCCGCTCGACGCCGCCCTGATGGCGCTGACGCCGATCTCGGCCTTTCGGCCCCGCCGCTGGCGCGGCGCCCTGCTGTCCGACGAGGCGCGCGTCACCGTTGAAGTGTTGGAAGCCGACAAGCGGCCCGTCGCCGCCACGGCCGACCACCAGGAGATCAAGGACGTCGCCACGATCGAGATCGGCATGGACCACGAGACGGGGCTCGTGCTGCTGCACGACCCGGGCCATTCGCTGGACGAACGGATCCTTCGCGAACAGTTCGGCTGACCGGGCACCGCGCCCTGCCGCTCGCCCTCCCGGCGAGGAACGGCGGGCCGGCGCGGATCAGGCCGCGAGGGCGACGAAGGACGCCGATGCGGCGTGGAACCGCGGCTCCACGCGGCGCTCCGCGGGCGCGGCGCGCTCCCCTTCGCCGCCGCGGCGGCATTCGTCGCGCGCGGCTTCGGACTCGAAACGGCGCAGGAGGGCGGTGAGCCCGGCGACGGTCGTGTCCCCCTCGAGGCCGCAGCGGGCCAGCACGCGCCCCACCACGTCGCGGCGCAGCATCGCCGGGGGCTGCGCCCCGGCGGGGGGCCGGGCGTCGAGCGCGGTGCGGAGCACGGGCAGGAGGTCGTCGGAGAAACCCGCGGAGCGGACCAGCGCCGCGAAGGCCAGGCCCTGGTGGCGGCGCACGAGGCCCGACACGCGGTTCAGCTTCTGGCCGGACAGTTCGGCCAGCGCGGCCTCGAACAGCTCCACCTGCCCGCTCAGGAGCGCCCTGATGACCAGGGCGGGCGTCAGGCGGCCGGCGCCGCGCAGGTAGGCGGCGAAGCGCAGCCGGTCGCGGTCGTCGGTGTCCTGCCCCGCGAGGCGCAGGGCGGCGCGGTCGGTCTCGTCGGCGGCGACGCGGCGCGCGCGGGCGGGCGCCACCCAGCCGCAGGCCGTGACGAAATCGCGGAGCGCGTCCGCGGTGGCGACGACGAGTTCGTGGCGCAGCGCGGCGCCGAGGTCGGGACGGGCGCCGAGCGTTTCGCGCACCTCGCCGTCGCGTCCGAACCGTTCCAGGATGCGACGGCTCGAAATATCGGCGAGCGCCGCGGCGTGGTTTCGGCACAGGACCAGCACGGCCTCCACGGTCCCGACCTCGGCCAGCGCCCCCGCCACGGCCGCCGACAGGCCGGGCCGGGCCGCGATGGCGCACTGGGCCGGGCTTTCCCCCAGCGCCGCGGCGTCGATCAGCTCGGCGTCATCGAGGCGGGGGGACCGGGCCAGCACGAGGGCGGCGATGTCGGCCTGGTCGTTGGCCAGGGCCGACACGAGGTGGTGCGGGGCGTCGGCGGCGCCCGCGAGGGCTTCGGCGAGGGCGCGGCGGACCAACGGCGACGCGTCGTCGAGGAGGCACGTCATCGTGCGCTCCATCTCGCCCCGCTCGATCGGGTCGAGCTCCGCGTAGAGGCAGGCGCGGGCGAGGTTGCCCGCCGCCTCGGCGCGCTCCCCGGCGGACGCGTGCTCGGCCCAGGACAGAAACTGACGGCTCAGCATGGGATCTCCGCGGCGCATCGGTCCGGCACGCCGCGAAGATCCGCTTTTCATGGTAAAGGGCGGGTTAAGCCGCGCCCCGCGGGGTCCCTCGTCAGAAGCGGGACACGATGTCGGCCATCACCGGGCGGACACGATCCTCGACCGCGACGGTGGGCCGGCCGATGTGGACGAAGCCCGCCAGCTTCTCGTGCGGCGCCAGGCCGAAGGCTTCCGCCACGCGCGCGTCGTAGTTGTACCATTCCGTGAGCCACGCGGTGGCGAAGCCCAGGGCGTTGGCGGCGACGACGAGGTTCATCGAGGCCGCCCCAGCCGACATCAACTGCTCCCATTCCGGGATCTTCACGTGGGGCGCCGCGCGCGACACCACCGCCACCACGGCCGGGGCATGCTGGAGGCGCCGGGTTTCGAGTTCGATCCGGTTCGCCGGCGCCCCCGGGTTGTCGGCCGCGTAGACGGCCGCGATCAGGGCGCCGGCGCGGGCCCGGGCTTCGCCCTCGAAGACGATGAAGCGCCAGGGGGCGAGCTTGCCGTGGTCCGGCACCCGCGCCGCGAGGGACAGGATCGTGTCCATCTCGTCGGCGGTGGGGCCGGGCCCCGCCATGGTCATGGGCGGCACGGAACGGCGGCGGCGCAGCAGCGCGATGGTGGGATCGGTGTCGGTCATGGGGAAGGGCAAAGCACGGCGTCCGGGCGCCATCAAGGCGCGGGCACGGGAGCGGCGCCTTGATGCGGGCAGAATCGTGCCGCATCGCGACACGGCACCGTTCCCCTGCTTCCGGCTCCCATGATCCGCAATCGCCCGTCGGCCCGCCTCGCCGCCCTGCTCTTCCTCGCCGCGGCGACGCCGGCCGGGGCCCAACAGGTCCAGCCGGTGCCGGCGCGCCCGCCCCTGCCCGCCCAGGTGGCGCCCGGCGGCCAGCCGGCCCCGCAGGTGCAGCCCGCCGTGCCCGGCCCCGCCGGCGGCGCGGCGGACGCGCCGCAGACCGGCCGCGGCACCCTCCACCTGTCCGCCACGCTGACGGCCGATCCGCCGCTGGTGCGGGGGGGCCTGCGGTGGCGCGTCTTCGCCGACGCGGCGCAGCCCGACGGGACCCGCCGGCTCGTGGCCGAATCGGGGGACGCACAGCCGACCTTCGACCTGCCGGACGGCCGCTACATCGTCCACGCCACCTACGGCTACGCCGGCACCATGAAGCGCGTCGACATCGCGGGCCGCGCGTCCAGCGAGCGGTTCAACCTCAACGCCGGCGCCATCGAGGTCGACGGCACCCTGGGCGATGCCGCCATCCCGGCCGACAAGCTGTCCATCGCCATCTACGTGCCGGACCACAACAACCCGGAAGCCAAGCTCGTCGTCGCCGGGGCCAAGCCCGCCCAGGTGATCTGCCTGCCCGAAGGCAGCTACCACATCGTGTCGACCTACCTCGACACCGAAGGGGTCGGCTCGCTGACGCCCGTGTCGAACACCAATTCCACCGTGGCGGCCGACCTGCGGGTGCAGGCCGGCAAGCTCCTGCTCGCCACCGTCAAGCACCGCGCCGCGATGCTGACCCTGAAGCTCGTCAACACGCCGGGCGGCGAAGCGCTGGCCAACACCTCCTTCACGGTGCTGACACCCGGCGGCGACGTCATCCGCGAGCTGATCGGCGCCTTCCCGTCGCTGGTGCTGGCGGAGGGCGACTACGTCGCGATCGCGCGGCATGCCGGCAAGACCTACCAATCGGAGTTCAAGGTCCAGTCCGCGCGCGACAGCGACGTTGAAGTGACGGCGCATTGACGGGCCGCGCGGGCTCGACCAGGATCCCGGCCATGCAGTGCTTCTTCGTCCAGATCAAATGCGCCCTCGGCCGGACCTATGCGGTGGCGAGCGCGCTCGCCGAAGCCGAGATCGCTTCGGAGATCTATTCCATCGCGGGCGACTACGACATCCTCGCGAAGTTCTACGTGCCGACGGAGACCGACATCGGCCACTTCGTCGGCGACAGGGTGCACCCCATCCCCGGCATCGTCGACACCCGCACCGTGATCACCTTCAAGGCGTTCTGAAGCCAGCGGTCGGACGGCCCGTCCTCATCCGTCGCGCGTCAAACCTTCCGCAGCACGTCGAGCCGGTAGTCCGCGTTGCGCTCGGCGCGCAGCACGTCCAGGGCACCGCCGGCCGCGGCGCGGAACCGGTCGGACGCCTCGTCGCCCGACGGCGGCCCCCGCTTCTTACCGATCCAGTGCACCATCACGACGTCGCCCCCGCGTTCCAGGGAGCCGACGACCCGACCCGCCAGCAGGACCACGTCCTCGGCCCCGAGGTAATCGAGGACTTCGGACAGCACGACGAGGTCGAAGACGCCCGACGGCCAGTCGCCCGGCACGAACATGGACGCGAAGCGGATGTGGGGCTGATCGGCCGCCCGCGCCGCCGCGGCGGCCAACGCCGCCGCCACCGGCTCCACGGCGAGGAGATCGCCGCAGCGGCGGCCGAGCTCGGTGGTCAGGGTGCCGAGCGCGCATCCCACCTCGAACCCGCGCGGGTAGCGGGGCCGCGGCAGCGCCGCCAGGGTGGCGGCGTGCTTGGCGCGTTCGTAGCCGCTGGTGGCGAGGCGCCACGGGTCCGGCCGCGCCGCGTAGAGGGCTTCGAAATGGTCGCGCCCCAGCGTGTCCCGCCGCATTCCGTTTCCCGTCCGTCTCACCCAATGTGAAGCACGCCCGCGGTGGCGAGGCTGGCGACGCCGAGCACGCCGGCCAGAACGAAGGCTTCGACGGTGCCGATGATGATGTCCATGGGTCTACTCCAGAAGGCGGCTGAATGCATACGGCCCCCGCGGGTCGCCCCCGGGAGCCGTTCTGTGGAATTGGACGCGGCGGGAGTTCCGCCGCAAAGGGTCACCAGCGGTTGTCGGCCTGGATGATGCCGCGGCTCGTCACCACGACCCAGCCCCGCCCGCGCCGCTCGATCGAGCGGATCTCGCCGACGCCGGGCACGTACTCGCCGGGCGCGACCTCGCGCAGGCCACCGGCCCGGCCCTCGACGAGGGCCACGCCACCGTAGACGTCGCGCAGGAGCCATCCATCGACCGTCGCGGGCTTGGGCGGCACGTCCTGCGGGCGGGGTTGCCGCCCGGCATCGACCCGGGCGACCAGCTCGGGCCTGGCGGCGTCCGGCTTCGACGGCTCGACCTTCGCGCTCTCGGGCCGCGCCGGCGGTACGGCCGCGGCGACCTCGGCGCGCGGCGCGGGCGCAGCCTTGGCGGGATCCGGCCGCACCGGCGGCACGGCGGAGGCGACCTCGGGCCGAGGTGCAGGCGCAGCCTTGGCGGCATCCGGCCGCGCCGGCGGCACGGCCGAAGCGGCCTCGGGCCGCGGCGGCGGCTCGGCGACCACAGGGGCGGCGGCGTGCTGCGCGGGCGGGGGCGCCTTGGCCTGCGGCGCGGCGGCACCCTGGGGCGGGATCGAGGCCGTCGCGTCGGGCGAGGCCACCTGCCGCTCGATCCGGTCGAGGCGCGTCGCGAGCTGGGCCGCCACCTGGGCGATCTTGGCGTCGGGCTCGCGATCCATCCGGTCGAGGCGGGCCGAAATCTCGGCGAGCTTCGGCGACGGATCGTGGTCGAGCTTGTCGAGCCGCGCGGCGATCTCGTTCAGCTTCGGCCCGGGGTCCCGGTCGAGCTTGTCGATCTTGGCGCCGAGCTGGCCCACGGCGCCCGCCGAAGCGGCCTTGGCGCCCTCGATGTCCTGCTTCAGGACGTCGACGCTCTTCTTCAGGCCACGGATCGTGTCGGCCTGGCGCCCGTCCTCGGCCGATGCGCGCAGCCCGTCGAGGCTGGCCTTCAGCGACCGCACCTCGCCCTGCACGCGGTAAAGCACGTCCATGGTGGTGTCGGCCGGCGGCACGGCCCGGGCCACGGCGACGGCCTGCGGCTTCGACGCGAACACGGCGGTCCCGGCCACGAAGCCGACGCCCATCACCACCGCCACCGTCGCCGCCACGACGCCGTGCGAGCGGCCGAGCCCGGACGCGAAATCCGCACGGCGCGCGGCCGGCACCGCCACCAGGGCGCGGCCCTTGCCGAGCGAGATGCGGGGCGCCGCGCCGTCGCCGGCCGTTCCTCCTGCAGAAGCGGCGTCGTCCATCGCTGTCTCGGCTCCGGTGGTGATGTTTCGGTAACCACCCTGGCCCGCCAAGGGTGAAGGGAGCGTCAACCCCGCCCGGCCACGCGCTGTGCCGAAACGGGACGCGCGCCTTCGTCCGACATTTCGCTTGCGCCAGGAACGCGGCGGGGCCTTATTCACGCGAAAATCGCGATGCCCGAAGGGGCGCGCAGCCGCGGCCGGCCCTGGGGGCCCGCCTCCATCTCTGCGAGGTCGGGCGGCGTCGCCATCGACCGCGCGAATCCGCTCAAGGGGGGAGCCATGTACACCGAAAGCCTCGAGATCCACGACGCGCGCTTCAAGGGCCTGGTGTTCGGCAACGTGCATCTGGAGAAGCTGTGGACCGGCGGCCGGTGGACGGAAGGGCCCGCCTACTTCCCGGCCGGCCGCTATCTCGTCTGGTCCGACATCCCCAACGACCGGGTGATGCGCCTCGACGAGACCGACGGCTCCGTGTCGACCTTCCTGCAGCCGGCCCGCCACCACAACGGCCACACCGTCGACCGGCAGGGCCGGCTCGTGTCCTGCGAACACGAGGGGCGCTGCGTGTCCCGCATCGAGCACGACGGCTCGACGACGATCCTGGCGTCGCACGTCGACGGCAAGCGCCTGAACTCGCCCAACGACGTGGTGGTGAAGTCCGACGATTCGGTGTGGTTCAGCGATCCCACCTACGGGATCGACAGCGAATACGAGGGGGGCGCCGCCCTGTCGGAGACGGACGGCAGCCACGTGTATCGCATCGACCCGCGCGACGGCCGCGTCCAGGCGGTGGCGACGGACTTCCACAAGCCGAACGGCCTGTGCTTCTCGCCCGACGAGCGGCTGCTCTACATCGCCGACACCGGCGCCACCCACAGCGAGGACGGCCCGCGCCACATCCGCGTGTTCCGCGTCGGCGCGGACGGGCAAACGCTCGACGGGGGCAGGATCTTCGCGAGCCTGGACGAGGGCCTGTTCGACGGCTTCCGCTGCGACCGCGCCGGCAACGTTTGGACGTCGGCGGCCGACGGGGTCCACTGCTACGCGCCGGACGGGACGCTGCTCGGCAAGGTGCGGGTGCCGGAAGTGGTGGCCAACCTGTGCTTCGGCGGGCGCAAGCGCAACCGCCTCTACATCTGCGGGACGACGTCGCTCTACGCCATCTTCGTCAACGCGCAGGCGGCCACCTGGCCGGACACGTGACCACCGCGACATCCGCCCCGGCCGGGTCCGCGCTCCGGCCCGCCGCCGCGGTGGTGGCCGGCATCGTGTCGATGTGCTTCGGCACGTCCTTCGCCAAGCAGCTCTTCCCCTTGGTGGGCGCCGAAGGCACCACGACGATGCGGGTCGGCTTCTCGGCGGTGCTGCTGCTGGCGGCCTGGCGCCCGTGGCGGAGGCGGATCACGGCGCGGCATGCCGGTGCGCTGGCGCTCTACGGGGTCGCGGTCGGCGTGCTGAACCTGCTGTTCTACATGGCGCTGCGCACCATCCCCTTCGGCATCGCTGTCGCGATCGAGTTCGCGGGGCCTTTGACCGTCGCCACCCTGTCGTCGCGGCGGCCACTCGACGCTCTGTGGGTCGGCCTCGCACTGCTCGGCCTGAGCCAGCTCCTCCCCGTCGGGGCGCGATCCGCCCCCCTCGATCCCGTCGGCCTCGCCTATGCGGCCGGGGCGGCCGTCGCCTGGGCGCTCTACATCGTCTTCGGCCAAAGGGCCGGGCGCGTGCGCGGGCCCGACGCGGTGGCGCTCGGCACCGCCGTGGCGGCCCTCGTCGTGGCGCCGTTCGGCATCGCCCGGGCCGGCGCGGCCCTGCTCGACCCCGCGCTCCTGCCGCTCGGCCTCGGCGTGGCGCTGCTGTCGAGCGCCCTGCCGTTCTCGCTGGAAATGTACGCGCTGCGGCGCCTGCCGAGGCAGACCTTCGGCATCCTGCTCAGCGTCGAGCCCGCCGTGGCGGCGCTGGCCGGCCTCGTGGTCCTCGGCGAAGCGCTGACGCTCGCGCAGTGGGCCGGCATCGCCGGCGTGGTCCTGGCCTCGGTCGGAAGCGCCTCGACGGCCGGCCGGCAGGAGGCCTGAGGCTCAGGCCGCCGGAGCCGCGAAGGCGGCCGCGAAGGCGGCGCGCTCGGGGCCGAGGTCGCGGTCCGGCGGCATCGTGAGCCTCCCCAGGGCCACGGCGGCGCGCTCGGCCGCGCGTCCGTCGAGGATCGGCGCGGCGTCGGCCACGGCCCGCGCTTCGGCCAGGTTGCCGTTGCAGTGGAGCAGGATGTCGCAGCCCGCGGCCGAGGCGGCGGCGGCGCGCTCGCCGAGCGTGCCCTCCAGGGCTTCCATGGACAGGTCGTCCGACAGCAGCAGGCCGTCGAAGCCGATCTCGCCCCGGATCACCGCGTCGATGGCGCGCTTCGATGTCGTGACGGGCCGCTCGGGATCGAGGGCGCGGTAGACGATGTGGGCCGTCATCGCCATGGGCAGGCGGTTGAGGGCGCGGAACGGCGCGAAATCGCGGGCGAGCGCGTCGCGGCCCGCCGCCACCACGGGCAGGTCGAGGTGGCTGTCGACCTCGGCGCGGCCGTGGCCCGGCATGTGCTTCACCACCGGCAGGGCGCCGCCGGCCATCAGGCCCTCCGCCCAGGCGCCGGCCAGGGCCGCGACCGTTTCGGGGTCGCGGCCGAAGGCGCGGTCGCCGATCACCGAGCTCGCGCCGTCGACCGGCAGGTCGAGCACCGGCGCGCAATCCACCGTGATGCCGCTCCCGGACAGGTCCCGCCCCGTCAGCTCGCCGCCGAGCCGCGCCATCGCCAGCGCGCGGTCGGGCTCGAGGGCGTGCATGTCGGCGTAGCGCGCCGCGGCCGGGTGGCGCTGCCAGTGCGGCGGCCCGAGGCGCTGCACGCGGCCCCCCTCCTGGTCGACCAGCACGGGGGCGTCGGCGCGGCCGACGATGTCGCGGAACGCCGACGCCAGGGCGAGGAGCTGCCCGGGCGACTCCACGTTGCGCCGGAACAGAATGAGGCCCCAGGGTCGCGTCGCGACCAGGAAGTCCCGTTCGTCGGCGTCGAGCGCCGGGCCGGCGCAGCCGCAGACGAAGGCGCGCGGGCTCAGTTGTGCACCACGAAGCAGGAGCCGCCCGCGCCCTGCAGCTGGGCGCAGAGCGCCTTGGCGTCGTCCTGGCTCATGCTGCCGACGCGGACCCGGTACACGGGCTTGTCGCCGGTCTCGGCCTTGTGGACCGAAGCGGTCAGCGCGCCGAGCTGGGTCGGGAACCTCTTCTTCAGCTTGGCGAAAGCCGCGTTGGCGTCGGCCTCGACCGGCGAGGACGCCAGTTGCACGCCATAGCCGCCGGCCGAGGCCGTGGGCGCGTCGGCGGTGTCGTTGGGCTTGGCCGACGCGAGCTTGGCGCCGGGCGACGCGGGCTGGCGCGCCGGCCGCGCCGGCGCGGCACCCGCGGCGTCGGTGGGCAAGGCGGTCAAGGCCGCGATGGCGTCCGCCGGGGCGGCACTCCTCGGCGTGGTGCCGCCGTTCGACGCGGTCTTGGGCGTGGCGGGGAGCGCAGAGCCGGAGCCGTCGGGGGCGGCCGCGACCCCGCCGGCCGTGCTCGACGGCGCGCCGTCGGCGGACAGCATGGTGCCGTCCGGGTGGACCACGAAGGTCTTCACCTTCTTGGGCTCCGGGAAGGGGCTCGGCGTGGGCGCCGGCAGCGGCCGGGCGCCGTCGGCGAGGTCGGAGGTCCTGGGCAACTGGCCGAGGTCGACCGGCTGCTCCTGGCTCGACACGATCTTCACCGGCCCGGACGACACGTTGCCGTTCTTGTTCAGCAACGCCGCGTCCTGGTCCTCCGGCGCCGTCGCGTTGGCGCCCTCGACCTTCACCTTGGTGGGCCCCGTGGCCGCCATGATGGTCGGCGCGGTGCGGCCCGACCCCGCCGCCGCAGCGCCGGGCGTGGACGGCCCCTTCACGAGGAAGCTCGCCGCGAGGCCGCCGCCGGTCAGGACCAGGACGGCGGCCAGCACCGCCAGGGGGCGCCGCGGCGACGAGCGCCGGTCGGCCCCGATGCCGTCGCGGATCTCGCCATGGGCGAGCGAGGGCCCGCCGGCTTCGGCGCCGTCGCCACTCTGCGCCCAGATGTCGGGCAGGGTGGACGCCGCGGCGGCCTCCGTCGCGTATCGCTCGTCGGCATAGGCCGCATCGTCGTGATGCGCCTCGTGTTCGGCAGCGTAGGCCCGGTCGTCGTAGCCCCGGTCGTCGTAGGCGTGTTGGCCGTGGTGGGCGTCGTGGCCGTGGTGGGCGGCATCGGCGTGCGCGGGGTCGTGGTGGTACCCGTCCGCATAGGCGTGCCCGTCGTAGGCCGGGTCCGCGTGGCCGTGGCCGTCGTCGTGGTGGTGTTCGTGACCGTCGTGGGTCGCTTCGGTGCCGTGCGGCTCCCCGCCGACGGGATAAGGGGCATCGCGCAGGTAGCGCGGCCCTTCGCCGTCGGCCGTGCGCTCGGCCGCCATCCCCGGCGAGGCCGGGCGGAACACGCTGCGGAACGGGTCGTCCTGGCCGACCAGCCGCGCGAGCTCGGCCAGCGGGTCCGCGTGGCCCTGCGACGCGTCGCGCCCCGGGGCAGCCATCTGAGGCTCGTAGCGGGTGTCGTCCCGGCGCGATCTCGCGGCTTCACTCATCGAACAACCTCGCCTCACAGAGTCCCAGCGGCCCGGGAGATGGATCCACCATGCCTCGCCGCGTCCCGTCCCCCGCGATGGTGGCGGCGGACAGCCGTACATCGGGAGACGGGCGAGCCCGTCAAAGCATCTCGTCGGGAGCCGTGACGCCGAGTATGCCGAGACCGGACTTCAGAACGAGGGTGGAGGCCGTCACCAATCCGAGCCGAGCTATGGATAAAACTCTCTCTTCTTCATTAACAAAGCGTAATTGTGGCTGATCTTTGCTTCTGTTCCATCGACAATGGATGGCATCGGCGAGGGCGCCCAGGTAGGCGGCCACGCGATGCGGGGCCTGCGCCGCCGCCGCGGCGGCGATCGCGTGCGGATACCGGACCACGGATCGCGCCAGGGCGAGGTCCTCCGCATGCGTCAGGGCGGACAAGTCCGCGTCGGAAGGGGGCGACGGTTCGATCGCGAGCGCCGCACCGGCGCGCAGCACGCCGCGAAGCCGCGCGTGGGCATAGGGCACGTTGAAGGCCGGGTTGCCGCGCGACCGCTCCGACCAGGCGGCAGCGTCGAGGTGGAGCGAGGTCGCGGGGCGGCGCGACGCCACGGCGAAGCGGAACGCGTCCGCGCCGAGGCCGGCGAGCGCGGACGGGCCGCCGACGGTCGTTCGCTCCGGCGGCCGGGCTTCACGCCGCAGCGTCACCGGGCCGACGACGATCGGCCCTCGCCCGTCCGGCCGAGCGGGCCGACCGGCCGCGATGGACAGCGCCGCGATCTGCTCCGCCGTCACGAGCGCGCGAGCCTCGCCGAGCGACAGATCCGGACGGAGTTCGGCCGAGGCCGCGGCGCCCCGCCCGCCACCGGCGCCGGATCCGCGCAGCAGCGACGCGACGGCGTCCAGCACGGCGGCCGGCCGCAGCGTGACGTTGACGAACCCCGGCCCGGCCACGTCCACCGAGGCGGAACAGGGGTCCGTTGCCAGATCGAGCGCGATCGCCCGCGCGAGGGCGACGGGGTCGCCCGCGGGCGCGGCCGCGTCCCGGGCGTAGACCAGGGCCGCGTCGACCACGACGTCGAACGCGGCGCCGGACGGGGATGGCGTCGCGGCGAACCGCCCGAAATCGAGGTCCGGAGGCAGCACGCCGTCGGCGATGCACCGGCGCAGCGACGCTTCGGTGCGCCGGCGATAGCGGTCGAACAGGTCCAAGCGCGACGCGTCTCCGATGGTGGCTAGGCCGCGGCGGAACCGGCGAAACCCGCGCCGCCATCGCCGGCACCGCGCGGCGGAACGTCACCCTCGCGGCGGGTCGATCCGCCGCGCGGGGCGGCGGCCATTGCGAGCATAGTCCCCCCTGCTTAAATCCTGGAAGACCGGGCCCGTGCCGCGTCCTGCGGCCGCGCAGAAGGAAAGCCGACATGAGCCTCAACGACACCCTTTCGCCCGTCACGCTGTCGGCCTCGGCGGCGGCGCGCGTGAAGCGCGTCCTGTCGGGCGAAGCGCCGGGCTCGGCCCTGCGCGTCGCCGTCGACGGCGGAGGCTGCTCGGGGTTCCAATATTCCTTCACCATCGTCCGCGACGTGGCCGCCGACGACCTCGTCCTCCAGCGCGACGGTGCGACGGTGCTGATCGACCCGATGTCGGTCGACTACATGCGCGGGTCCGAGATCGATTTCGTCGACGACCTGATCGGCCAGTCGTTCAAGATCCACAACCCCAACGCCACGGCGTCCTGCGGCTGCGGCACCAGCTTCGCCCTTTGACGGCGGCGGAAGCGCCCGCCTGCGTCCCCGGCGGCGAGGCGGGGGGCGGCGCGTTCCCGCCCTTCGGACATGTTCACCGAACTTTCGCCACACTACAGTCGAGCTCGAAACGGTGTCGCGCCAATGTTGCCGACCCCCGATCCGCATTCTTCAGTGGGAAATGGCGCTCAGACTGTGCATATGCAGGGCCAAGCGGTTGAAGAAAACGATTTCTCGCCCAAGTCAATCGCAACCCCTTGGTTCAATCCCGGCATCCGTGCTAGGGACCGGGACCACAGCGCTCAGCAAGAGGACATGATGGCGCGGAAAAATCATGCAGTCGATCGCCATCTCGGAGCGAGGGTGCGCTTTGCGAGGATCGAGAAGCGGATCTCGCAGGGCGCGCTCGGCGAGCAGCTCGGCATCTCGTTCCAGCAGGTCCAGAAGTACGAGCTGGGCAAGGATCGCATCAGCGCGAGCCAGCTCATGAACATCGCCCGCATCCTCGAGAAGGACATCTCCTTCTTCTTCGAAGACATCACCCCCGAGGGGGAAACCTCCGGCGGCATGGAACTGGCCGACATCGTGGACCGCCGCAAGCGGTCGCGGGCGAGCGCGACCTACGACGTGAAGATCATCCGGATCCTGCACTCGATCGAGGACGAGCGCGTCAAGCTGAAGCTCTACAACCTGATGGAAGCGATCGTGGCCTCGAAGGCTCCGGTCGAAGCCGAACCGCCCGTGGCGCCCGCCGCCCCCGAAGACGTCCCTTCGCTGGTGCAGTGACACGACGCTCGACGGGAAGCTCGCGCTCCCCGTCGCCGGGCGCACCGGCGCCCCGAGGTCTGCCCGGTCGACGGGCCGGGGCGAACTCCGGCGACGTTCTGTAATCGATGGCGACTCCGGAAGGGCTCGAACCTTCGACCTGCCGCTTAGAAGGCGGCTGCTCTATCCAACTGAGCTACGGAGTCTCGGACCGGCCCGCTCGGGGACGGCCGCGATTCGGGCGAACCGGCATCAGTGTGTCCACTGGCCGACGCGGGTCGACTTGAAATTGTCCGAATAGGACAGGCCGCGGCGCTCCTGCTCGGGCAGGTGATCCTCGACCTCGTAGGCGATGCCGCGCTTTTCCGCGAAGGCGACGGCCTCCTCGCGGGTGTCGAACGTCACCTTGACCTGCATCTCCGTTTCCGACGAGCCGGTCCAGCCCATCATCGGTTCGATCTCGACCGGCTCTGTCCGCTCGTATTCGAGCAGCCACGCCTTGGTCCGGGCGTGGCCCGATTGCGTGGCGCCGCGGGTCGGACGATAGATGCGGGCGATGGTCAAGACGCTTCACCTCGGGTGACGGCGGGCCGCGAGCGGCCCGATCGGAACGATGATTGGTCGGGGCGGCAGGATTCGAACCTGCGACCCTCTGCTCCCAAAGCAGATGCGCTACCAGACTGCGCTACACCCCGGACGATCGACGGGTCCCGACGCATCTCGGTAGCATGGGGGCCCCGTGGCGACAAGGTCAGGGCGCGAACATGGGGTCGACCACGCGGTCGCCCGGCTTCACGCCGATCCTGGCCGCCGTGCCGGCGTTGATCTCGAGCACGCCGAGCACGTCGCCGCCGGACGGGATGATGGCCTCGGACAGGGGTTCGGCGTTCGACTTCACCGACACGACGCGCCCGTCGGCGGCGATGAACACCATGTCGAGCGGCAGGTAGGTGTTCTTCATCCACATGGACACGGGCTTGGACGCGCCGAAGTCGAACAGCATCCCCTTGTCGGGCGCCATCTGGCGGCGAAACATCAGGCCCCTCTCCAGCTGGTCGCGCGTTCGCATCACCTCGACGGCGAAATGGTGCGTGCCGCTCGCCGTGGCGATGGCGAGGTCGTCGACCGCGGGCGGCGATCCCGCGGGAGCCGCCGCCTGGGCGGCAGACACCAGGGCGGCGAGGGCCAGCGCGAAGGCGGTCGTGGGGGCAGAAACACGTGGCATGGCGGGGCGTCCGTCCGCGGGCCGCGCCCGCTTCCGGAACTCAATGCGACGCGGGAGAGCCGGATTCAAGGGGCCTCACCTCGGCGGCCATGAGGCCCTTCGGCCCGTCTCCGAATCGGACCATCACGCTTTCGCCCGGCTTCAACTCGGTCATGCCGTAGCGGCGCATCACCTCGATGTGGACGAAGATGTCCTGGGTGCCGTCCCCGCGCGACACGAAGCCGAAGCCGCGCACGCGGTTGAACCATTTCACCACGGCGATCTCGAAGCCGCCGGTCGGCACCACCTGGACGTGGGTGCGGGGGGCGGGAGCCTGCGACGGGTGGACGGCGGTGGACAGGTCGAGGGACAGCACCCGGAACACCTGGAGGCCCTTCGCGCGCTGCAGCACCTCGCAGACGACGCGGGCGCCTTCCCGGGCGGCGCCGAAGCCGTCGCGGCGCAGCGTCGTGACGTGGACGAGGACGTCGGGCATGCCGTTGTCGGGCAGGATGAAGCCGTAGCCCTTCGACACGTCGAACCACTTGATCTCGCCCGCGACCTCCACGAGGTCGAGCGCGAAGTCCCCGCCCTCGTCGAGGCCGGCCTGCAGGTCCGAGGACTGATCTTTGCTGCCCAACGCGATCACCCCGTCCAGAAGCGGCGCCGCCCCGCGTCGCGGCATTCGAGGCCGCGCCGCCCGCCGGGCGAATCGACCCCGAAACGCCATGGGACGACCTTAGCACCGCCGGAATCCCGTCAAAGTCGAAATCGCGGGGGCGATCGCAAGATTATGAAATGTGTGTTGCCGGCCACGCGCCCCGTGCCGCGGCGTCGCGTCGCACGGCCCGTCGATCGGGGTCAGAGCGGGTCGAGGGTGTCGCCGATGTCGGCGTGGACGACGAGGTCGGCTTCACGGTCGAGCGGCGTCGGTTCGCGGTTGACGATCGCGAGGCGCGCGCCGTTCCGCCGCGCGAGGTCGGGGAAGCGCGCCGCCGGGCGGACCAGCAGCGTCGAGCCGAGGACGACGAACAGGTCGCACTCCAGCGACGCTTCGACGGCGCGCTGCAGCACGGCCGGGTCCAAGGATTGGCCGAAGGCGATGCTGGCGGATTTGACGATCCCGCCGCAAGCGCATTCCGGGAGCGCGCCGTGGCTCTCGAACCGCGAGCGGATGGGGCCGAGTTCGTGGCGATCGCCGCAGCCGAGGCAGCGCGCATGCGAGCCGACGCCGTGCAGCTCGACGATCTCGTCGTCCGGGCCGGCCGCGGCCCCGTGCAGCCCGTCGATGTTCTGCGTGACGACCGCGCGGACGCGCCCGGCGGCCGCCCAGCGGGCGACGGCCCGATGGCCCCGGCCCGGCCGCGCGGCGGCATAAAGGTCGTCCATGGCGAACTTGCGTCGCCACGCTTCCGCCCGCATCGCGGGGTCGGCGAGGTAGTCGGCGAAGGCGATGGGCGCATGGGCGCGCCACGGGCTGCCGGGGGAGCGGTAGTCCGGCACGCCGCATTCGGTGGAGATGCCCGCGCCCGTGAACACCGTCACGGCGCGGGCGTCCCCGAGCAGGCGCGCGAGCGCGGCGCCGCCGGCCGTCAAGCCGATTGTTTCAGCGGCACCACGTTGTGGAGCCGGGTGTCGGCGGCATCGAAGAACTTCTTGATGCCCCGCGCCGCCTGGCGGATGCGCTGCTCGTTCTCGACGAGCGCCAGGCGGACGTGGTCGTCGCCGTGCTCCCCGAAGCCGATGCCGGGCGCCACCGCCACGTCGGCCCGCTCGATGAGCAGCTTCGAGAATTCCAGGCTGCCCAGGTGCTTGAACCGTTCCGGGATGGGCACCCAGGCGAACATGGACGCGGCCGGCGCCGGCACCGCCCAGCCGGACGCCGCGAAGCTTTCGACCATGACGTCGCGGCGGGCCTTGTAGATGGCGCGCATCTCGGCGATGCAGTCCTCGGGGCCGTTCAGCGCCGCCGCTGCCGCCACCTGGATGGGCGTGTAGGCGCCGTAGTCGAGGTAGCTCTTCACGCGGGTCAGCGCGGCGAGGAGCCGCTCGTTGCCGACCGCGAAGCCCATGCGCCAGCCCGGCATGGAGAAGGTCTTCGACATGGAGGTGAACTCCACGCACACGTCCATGGCGCCCGGGACCTGGAGCACGGAGGGCGGCGGCTCGCCCTCGAAATACACTTCCGAATAGGCGAGGTCGGACAGGATGAAGATCTCGTGCTTCTTCGCGAAGGCGACGAGGTCGCGGTAGAAGTCGAGCGAAGCGATCATCGCCGTGGGATTGGACGGGTAGCACACCACCACGGCCAGGGGCTTGGGGATGGAATGCACCACGGCGCGCTCGAGCGCGGTGAAATAATCCGGCGTGGGCTCGGCCGGCACGGAGCGGATCACGCCGCCCGCCATGAGGAAGCCGAAGGCGTGGATGGGGTAGGACGGGTTCGGCACCAGCACGACGTCGCCCGGGCCCGTGATGGCCTGGGCCATGTTGGCGAAGCCTTCCTTCGAGCCCAGCGTCGCCACGACCTGTCGGTCGGGATCGAGCTTCACGCCGAAACGGCGGCCGTAATAATGGGCCTGGGCGCGGCGCAGCCCGGGGATGCCCTTCGACGACGAGTAGCGGTCGACGCGCGGCTTCGTCGCGGTCTCGACCAGTTTGTCGACGACATGCTTGGGCGCCGGCAGGTCGGGGTTGCCCATGCCGAGGTCGATGATGTCTGCGCCCTTATTCCGGGCCGCTGCCTTGAGGCGGTTCACCTGCTCGAAGACGTAGGGCGGCAGGCGGCGGACGCGGTGGAAATCGGACATCTCGGTAACGACCCTGGGTCGGAGGGGGCAGTCGCGGGCGAGCCACGATCCATACGGGAAAATGCGGGTTTTTGGTGAATCAATCCGCAACGGCGGGCTCGGGAACGGGCTTGGCGGCCCTCTTGCCCTTGCCGATCCCGAGCGGCTTCGGGGCGCCTGGGTGGAGCTGGCGCTGCTGCGCGGCGTCGAGGGCGGACTTCTGCGCCTCGATCTGGCCGGGCGTCTTCACCGGGAGGGGCGACACCCTGTGGGGCGTCGCGGTCGGCAGGTAGCCGAGGTCGGCCGCGTCCGGCCGGGTCCGCTCCACGAAATCCGGCCCCGGCCCGGGGGGCGCGGCCTTGATGTTCATCTTTTCCAGCACGCTGTCCCACAGGCCTTCGGCGGCGCGCACCGGCGGCGGGGCGGCGAGGACGGCCGCGAGCGCCAGCGCGGCGAGCCACCGGCCGGAACTCGACTTGCGATCAGGCTCTTTCCCCAACATACATGTACCCCGCGCGGCCGACGTCGCAGCGACGCCCGATGGGCTTCCGACACTGAAGGGTGCCGGGATATTATGTCCCGACCGGGACGGCAAGCGCGTGAGCGGTCCGCGCCCGGTCGGGCCGATGCCAGGGGCGGCGGAGAACCTCCCCGGCGGCGGACGGGACGACGGGCCACCCCGCGAGGGCGCGCCGGGATCGAAAGGGAGAGCGCCATGAAGGACCAGCGTCCGCCGCGTCAGCAGCCCCGCGCCGCGACCAAGCCCTCGACCAGGCCGCCGGCCGAGCGGGCGTCGACCCTGCACGATCCCGCGCCGACGGCCGCCGCCGCGGAAGCCGGCGACGCACCGGCGCGCGACGCCGCGCCGCGGGCCGAGCCCCGTCCCGCGCCGGATCCCGGCCCCGGCGACGCCGCCCCCCTGCCCGGCCACGCCGATTTCGACAGGCTGTCGCGCAACATGGGTTTGCTGGTCGCCGAAAGCCAGAAGGTCGCCGCCGCCTACATGGAGCCCCGCGCCCGGATGGGCGTGCCGCCGAAGGGCGGGGAAGAAGCGAAGGACATGGTCCAAACGCTGGGCCAGGTGGCGGCCCAGTGGTTCACCGATCCCGCCAGGATGATGGTGGCCCAGGCGTCGCTGTCGAGCCAGATGGTGGACCTGTGGGCCGGCACGATGCGCCGCATGGCCGGGGGCCCGGCGCCCGAGCCGGAGCCCACCCGGACGGCGGACAAGCGTTTCGCCGCGCCCGAATGGCGCGAGCTGCCGGGCTTCGACTTCATCCGCCAGGCCTACACGATCACCACCGGCTGGGCGGAAGGCCTGGTCGAGGATGCGGAACTCGACGACGAAACGCGCGACAAGGCGCGCTTCTACCTCCGCCAGCTCACGGGCGCGCTGTCACCGTCGAACTTCCTCGCCACCAACCCGGAACTGCTGAAGCACACCTTCGAGGAAGGCGGCGAAAACCTCGTTCGCGGCATGCGCATGCTCGCCGAGGACATCGCCGCCGGCAAGGGCGACCTGAAGATCCGGCAGAGCGACAACTCGGTCCACGAACTCGGCGTCAACATGGCGATGACGCCCGGCAAGGTCGTGTTCCGCAACGAGCTGATGGAGCTGATCCAATATGCCCCCGCGACCCCGGAGGTGTATCGGCGGCCGCTCCTCATCGTGCCGCCGTGGATCAACAAGTTCTACGTGCTGGACCTCAACCCGGCGAAGAGCTTCGTCAAATGGGCGGTCGACCAGGGGCTGACGGTCTTCGTGATCTCGTGGGTCAACCCGGACGAGCGCCACGCCGACAAGAATTTCGAGAGCTACATGCGCGAAGGCATCTTCGCGGCCCTCGATGCCGTCGAGCGGGCGACCGGCGAGCGAAACGTCACGGCGATCGGCTATTGCGTCGGGGGCACGCTGCTCGCCGTGACGCTGGCCTACATGGCGCTGAAGGGGGACGACCGGATCTCGTCCGCGACCTTCTTCACGGCGCAGACCGACTTCCGCAACGCCGGCGACCTCAAGGTCTTCGCCAACGAGGACCAGATCGAGGCCGTCGAAGCGCAGATGAAGGCCCAGGGCTATCTCCAGGGCTCGAAGATGGCCAACGCCTTCAACATGCTGCGGCCCAACGACCTCATCTGGTCCTACGTGGTCAACAACTACCTGAAGGGAAAGGCGCCGATGGCCTTCGACCTTCTGACCTGGAACTCCGATTCGACGCGCATGCCGGCGGCCAACCACGCCTTCTACCTGCGCAACTGTTACCTCGGGAACAAACTCACCAAGGGCGAGATGGTGATCGGCGGCGAAACGCTCGACCTCGGTCGCGTTACCGTCCCGGTCTACAACCTCGCCACAAAGGAGGACCACATCGCCCCGGCGAAGTCCGTCTTTGTGGGATCGCGGTTCTTCGGCGGGCCGATGCGCTACGTGCTGGCCGGCTCGGGCCATATCGCCGGCGTGGTCAACCCGCCCTACAAGCCGAAATACCAGTTCTGGTCCGGCCCCGAGGTCGGCGACAGCTTCGACGCCTGGCTCGCGGCCGCCGACGAGACGGCGGGCAGCTGGTGGCCGGACTGGATGGCCTGGGTCGCCGCCCAGGCGCCCGAAACCGTGCCGGCGCGGGAGCCCGGCGGCGGCGTGCTGGAGCCGCTCTGCGACGCGCCCGGCGAATACGTCCGCGTGAAGAGCTGAGCGCCGGCCGCCCTTGTCGCTGCCGCGGCCGCGCCGCATAGTTCCGGCCGCAGCCGGCGCCCGATGACGCGTCCGGCCTCGGGGAGAGACGAGCATGAAATTGGTGCGCTACGGCGAACCCGGACGCGAGAAGCCGGGCCTGATCCACGGCGGCGCGCTGCGCGACCTCGGCGGCCTCCTGCCGGACCTCGCCGGCGAGCACCTGAGCGCGGCGTCGCTCGACCGGGTCAGGGCGGCCGATCCGGACAGCCTGCCGCTGGTGCCGGGGTCGCCCCGCATCGGGCCCTGCGTGGCCCGTCCCTGCAACTTCATCGCCGTGGGGTTGAACTACGCCGACCACGCCGCCGAAACCGGCGCCGCGATCCCGAAGGAGCCGATCCTCTTCAACAAGGCGCCGAACTGCATCGTCGGGCCGCACGACGATGTGATGCTGCCGAAGGCGTCCGAGCGCAGCGATTGGGAGGTGGAGCTGGCGATCGTGATCGGCGCCCGCACCTCCTACATCGGCGAGAAGGAGGCGATGGACCACGTCGCGGGCTTCTGCGTGTGCAACGACGTGTCCGAGCGCTCCTTCCAGACGGAGCGGGGCGGGCAGTGGATGAAGGGCAAGGGTTGCGCCACCTTCGGGCCGCTCGGCCCCTGGCTGGTGACGCCGGACGAGGTCGGCGACGTGCAGGCGCTCGACATGTGGCTCGACGTCAACGGCAAGCGCATGCAGACGGGCTCGACCGCGACCATGATCTTCAACGTGGTGCAGCTCGTGAGCTACATCTCGCACTTCATGGTGCTGGAACCCGGAGACATCATCACCACCGGCACGCCGCCCGGCGTCGGCCTGGGCATGAAGCCCGCCACCTTCCTCAAGGCCGGCGACGTCATGAGCCTCGGCATCGCCGGGCTCGGCGAACAGAAACAGACCGTCGTCGCCTGGCAGAAGACCTGACGCGGCGTCGAACCCGGTGAGGCCCGGCCCTCGCCGGAGGGCCCGGGGGCGGTTCGCGGTCCCCGGGCCCGGTCAGTTCAGGCCGAGCATCAGTTCCAGGTTCTGCACCGCGGCGCCGGACGCGCCCTTGCCGAGGTTGTCGAGGGTCGCCACCAGCACGGCCTGCCGGCGCGGGTCGCTGCCCGCGACGCGGAGCTGCATCGCATTGGTGTCGACCCCGACCTGGGGGTCGACCCGTCCCTCGTGCGGCACCACGCGGACGTGCTCCGCATTCCTGTAATGGGCGTCCAGCGCGGCTTCGAGGTCGGCGAGCTTCGGCCGGCCCGGCAACGCATCGAGATGGAGCGGCACGCTGACCGCCATGCCTTGGCGGAAGTTGCCCACGGACGGCACGAAGATCGGCCGCGTCGACAGCCCGGCGAAGCGCTGGATCTCGGGCAGGTGCTTGTGCTCCATCTCCAGCCCGTAGAGCTGGAACGCCGGCGCCCGTCCCGCCTCGTAGTCCTCGATCATGCTCTTGCCGCCGCCGCTGTAGCCGCTGACCGCGTTGATGGCGAGCGGGTGGTCGGCGGGGATCAGCCCGGCCGCGACGAGCGGGTGCAGCAGCGCGATGGCGCCCGTGGCGTAGCATCCGGGGTTGCTCACCCGGCGGGCGTCCCGGATGCGGTCCGCCTGGCCGGCGTCGAGCTCCGGGAAGCCATAGGTCCAGTCCGGCGCCACGCGGTAGGCCGTCGAAGCGTCGAGCACCTTGGGCGCCCCTGCCCCGAGCCCGTCGGCGATCCGCACCGTGTCGCGCGAGGCCGCATCGGGCAGGCACAGGACGACGACGTCCACGCCGGACATCAATTCCGCCTTGGCGGCCGGGTCCTTCCGCTTGTCGGGGTCGATGGAGCGCAGTTCGACGCGGCCGTGCCGGCCCAAGCGGTCGCGGATGCCGAGGCCCGTGGTCCCCGCTTCGCCGTCGATGAACACCGTCGCCATGTCGCGCTCCCCCGTGCCACGCCGCGATGATGGTGCAGCGCAGTCCCGTGTCAAAGAAAAAGGCGGCCCGGGGGGCCGCCTTTCGTTCCGTTCCGGCGCTGAAAGCTCAGCGCTTGGAGAACTGGAAGGACTTGCGGGCCTTCTTGTGGCCGTACTTCTTGCGCTCGACCACGCGGCTGTCGCGGGTGAGGAAGCCTTCGCGCTTCAGCGTGGAGCGCAGCTCCGGCTCGAAGTAGGTCAGGGCCTTGGACAGGCCGTGGCGCACGGCGCCGGCTTGGCCGGACAGCCCGCCGCCCGCCACCGTGACGGTGAGGTCGTACTGGTTCGCGCGGCCCACGATGCCGAGCGGCTGCTGCACGATCATGCGCAGCACCGGACGGGCGAAGTAGACGTCGAAGGCGCGGGCGTTGACGGTGATCTTGCCCGAGCCGGGCTTGATCCACACGCGGGCCACGGCGTCCTTGCGCTTGCCGGTCGCGTAGGCGCGGCCCTGGGCGTCGAGCTTCTGGACGTGGACGGGGGCGTCGGGCTGGGCCGAGGCGTTGATGTTGGCGAGGTCCTGCAGGGACGAGAGGGTCTCGGCCATCAGTGGCTCCTGGAATTCTTGGAGTTCATGGCGGCGACGTCGAGCGCCACCGGGGCCTGGGCCTCGTGGGGATGCTCGGCGCCCTTGTAGACGCGGAGGTTGCCGAGCTGCTTGCGGCCCAGCGGGCCGCGGGGGAGCATGCGCTCCACGGCCTTCTCGACGACGCGCTCGGGGAAGCGGCCGTCGAGGATGAACTTCGCGGTGCGCTCCTTGATGCCACCCGGATAGCCGGTGTGGTGGTAGTACACCTTCTGTTCCTTCTTGCGGCCGGTGAACACGACCTTGTCGGCGTTCACGACCACGATGTTGTCGCCATCGTCCATATGGGGCGTGAAGGACGGCTTGTGCTTGCCGCGCAGGCGCAGCGCGATGATGGACGCGAGACGGCCGACGACGAGGCCGGTGGCGTCGATCACGACCCACTGCTTCTCGATCTCGGCCGTCTTGGTCGAATGAGTCTTGCCAAACATGAGGTTTAGGGTTCCGTAACGGGAGAGGCGACCATCCCGAGGGAGGCCGCCGCTGACGGTGCTTCTACGCAAGCGGCGATGCGCCGTCAACGCGTCCGGAACCGAAACGGGCAGAAAAACATAGGCTTGGCGCCTGCGGTATCGAGATACCGCAGGCGTCGCCGGGAGGAACGCCTTGCACCACGACCGTTATCCCGATGACCTGGTGGCTTCCGTGCTGGAGCGCACGCGATCCGTAGCCCTGGTCGGCGCTTCGGCCGATCCGGCGCGGCCGTCGCACGGCGTGATGGCGTGGTGGATCGCCCGCGGCGCGGAGGTCCATCCCGTCAACCCGGGGCTCGCCGGCGGCACGATCCTGGGGCGGCGCGTCGCCGCCGCGCTGGCCGACGTGCCGGGCGAGATCGACCTCGTCGACGTGTTCCGCCGGGCGGACGCCGCCGGCGCCGTGGTGGACGAGGCTCTGGCGCTGTCGCCCCTGCCCCGAACGGTGTGGATGCAGCTCGGCGTGCGCGACGATGCCGCGGCGGCCCGGGCCGAAGCGGCCGGCGTCACGGTGATCATGGACAGGTGCCCGAAGATCGAGGCGGCACGCCTCGACGGCGCCCGATGAAGGAGGGGATCACGATGTCGGACGCCGCCGCCCGCTGGACCGAGACCGACGTCCCGGCCCGCCTCGACCGCCTGCCCTGGAGCCGCTGGCACTGGCTCGTCGTCGTGGCGCTGGGCATCACCTGGGTGCTCGACGGGCTCGAAGTGACGCTCGCCGGCTCGGTCGCGGGCGTCCTGAAGGACAAGGGCAGCCTCGGGCTGAGCGACGCGGAGGTGGGCTTCACGGCCGCCGCCTACCTCGCCGGCGCGGTGCTGGGGGCGCTCGTGTTCGGCTACCTCACCGACAGGCTCGGCCGGAAGAAGCTCTTCACCGTCACGCTGCTGCTGTACCTCGCCGCCACCCTGGCGACGGCCTTCTCGTGGAACCTCGGCTCCCTGCTGGTCTTCCGCTTCCTCACCGGGGCGGGCATCGGCGGCGAATATTCGGCCATCAACTCGGCGATCGACGAGCTCATCCCGGCCCGCGTGCGGGGCCGCGTCGACCTCATCATCAACTCGACCTTCTGGCTCGGTGCTGCGCTCGGCGCCGCGGCCTCGATCCTGCTGCTCGACCCGGCGTATTTCCCCGTCGACCGCGGCTGGCGCTACGCCTTCGGCATCGGCGCGCTGCTCGGCCTCGGCATCATCTTCCTGCGCCATTGGGTTCCGGAAAGCCCCCGCTGGCTCATGACCCACGGCCGCAACGACGAAGCGGAACGGATCGTCGGCGAGATCGAGGAGCAGGTGAGCGACCACCCCGACATGCTGGCGCCCGTCACGGAAACGTCGAGCATCCGCGTGCGGAACACGACGCCGTGGGGCGAGATCTGGCATGCCATCGCGCACGAGCACCGGTCGCGGTCGCTGCTCGGCCTATCGCTGATGGTGGCGCAGGCCTTCTTCTACAATGCGATCTTCTTCACCTACGCGCTGGTGCTCGGCACCTTCTACGGCGTCGCGCCGGGGCAGACCGGCCTGTACCTGTTCCCCTTCGCGATCGGCAACTTCATCGGCCCGCTGGTGATCGGCCGGCTGTTCGACACGGTCGGCCGCAAACCCATGATCGTGCTCACCTATGCGACTGCGGGCATCCTGCTCGCCGCCAGCGGCTGGCTGTTCCGCGAAGGGCTGCTGACCGCCACCACGCAGGTGCTGTGCTGGACGGCGATCTTCTTCATCGCCTCGTCGGCGGCCAGCGCGGCCTACCTCACGGTGAGCGAGATCTTCCCGCTGGAGATCCGCGGCATGGCCATCGCGGTCTTCTACGCGGCGGGGACGCTGGTGGGCGGCGTCGGCGCCCCGGCGCTCTACGGGGCGCTGATCGGCGCGGGCTCGCGCGAGCCGCTATTCTGGGGCTACGTCGGCGGCGGCGTGCTGATGGTGCTGGCCGCGGGCGTCGAAGCGCTCATCGGCGTCAAGGCGGAAGGGCAGTCGCTGGAATCGATTACTAAGCCGCTGTCGGCGCGCTGAGGGTCGAAGCCCGGACGCCGGGGCGAAGGGCGGCCGCGAACGGCGCGGCCGCGCCGGTCAGGCCCCGGCGGACGCCCGGACGACGCGCAACGCCGGCGCGCTCAAGCGCCGGCGGTGCAGCACCGCCGTGGCCAGCACCACCATGGCGAAGCCCTGGTGGAGCAGCGCGGCCCACAGCGGCACGACGAGCAACAGCGTCGTGATGCCGATGGCGGCCTGCATCAGCACGGCCGCGACCAGCAGCCCGGCGCGCCGGGACACGCCCGTGCGGGGCGCACCGCTCCAAGCGTCCGCGGCGTGGAACAGCGCCAGGATGAGCACCGCATAGGCGACGGTGCGGTGGTCGAACTGCACCGTCGTGACGTTCTCGAACAGGTTCGACCAGGACGGGGACTGGCGCGCGAGGTCGGCCAGCGGCGGCACCAGGTGCCCGTCCATCAGCGGCCACGTGTTGTAGACCAGGCCGGCGTGGAGCCCCGCCACGAAGGCGCCGAGCCCGATCTGCAGCAGCACGAGCCAGACCAACGCGGTCGCGGTGCGGCGCAAGCGGTCCAGGGCCGGGGTTTGGCGGCCGGCGGGCGCGCGTCGCAGCCCTTCGGCCAGCCAGATCGCCCACACGAAGGCCAGGGACGCCGTCACGAGGTGGAGGGCCAGGAAATATTGCGACACGTCCGTGCGGGCGCTCAGGCCCGACTTCACCATGAACCAGCCGATGACGCCCTGGACGCCGCCGAGCAGGAACAGGCCGACGAGCCTGGGCTTCAGCGCCGGGGTCAGGCGGCCGGTGAGCCAGAAGAAGGCGAGCGGCAGCAGCACCAGCGAGCCCACGATCCGCCCGAGCAGGCGATGCGCCCATTCCCAATAGTAGATCGACTTGAAGCCCGACAGCGTCATGTCCGGGTTCAGCAGCGCGTATTGCGGGATCTGCTTGTAGCGGTCGAACTCGGCCGCCCAGGCGGCCTCGCCCAGCGGCGGCAGGGCGCCCATCACGGGTTTCCATTCGGTGATCGACAGGCCCGACTGCGTGAGGCGCGTGGCGCCGCCCACCACCACCATGGCGAAGATGCAGCCCGCCACGACCCAGAGCCACGCCCGCAGCGGCGCGAGCGATCGCGCGCGGCTGGCGGCCGGCGCGTCGGAAGCGGGGCGGAGCGCGACGGGAGCCGGCGCGGTGCGGGCTTGTGGGATCGACATGGGACGGCTTACACCTGACGGGATACGCCCCGGATGTAGGCGTCCGGGGCGGGGCGAACCACGCGCACCCTGTCGCATCGGCCCGCTCCGGCGGCACTGATACTCTTCCGGGGCGGGGACACAAGGCTCCGGACCAGGACGGGAAACGCCATGAGCCGACGCTTCCGCAAGTTCATCGGCGCCGGCGCCATGCTGGCCTTCGTCATGATCTACGCCGTATGCGCCATGGTGGCGGCGGAGGCCAACGCCATCCGCACCGCGCCCGGGCCCGTCCAGGCCGTGATCTTCGCCGCGCTGGGCCTCGCCTGGATCCTGCCGCTGCTGCCGCTCATCGCCTGGATGGAGCGGCCGGACCCGGAGCCGGACGCCCCGTCGCGCGTCAGGCCACGTTGACGCGGCGGCCGCGGTTCCACAACGCGAAGGCGGCGCCGGACAGCAGCACCTCGAAGTGTCTGAGGTCCTGCCACAGCCCGTTGACGGACACGCGCGGCAGCGCGGTGAGGTGCGCAGCGTGCCCGGCGTGGACCAGGCCGGGACGGGTCGTCACCGCGCTGGCATAGCCGAAGGCTTTCGCGGCGTCGAACTCGCGGCGGCCGGCCGAGCCGGGATCGCCGACCGGATAGGCGAGGTGCACCACCGGCCTGCCGAGCCGCTCCTCGAGGATCGTCTTCGCGGCGCCGAGTTCGGTCCGCATGTCGGCGATGTCGAGCCGCGCCAGCCGCGGGTGGGTCAGGGTGTGGGCGCCGATCGTCGCGAGCGGATGGCGGGCGAGGCTCTCGATCTCCGGCCAGTCCATGCAGCGGTCCTCGACGAGCCCGCGCCCGTCGATCCCCTGCCCCTGCGCCAGGGCGCCCACCGCGGCGAGCAGCCGGTCTTCGGCTCCGCCCCGCAGCGGCCAATACACCGCCTTGAAGGCGGCCCGCTTCTCCGCCGCCGTCCCGGCCGGCAGCGACAGGGTTTCGCCGTCGAGCTGCAGAGCGACGCGCGACCCGCGCCGAACCGCTTCCTCGAGCTCCACCCACCAGAGCCGCGCCGTGCGGTCCGCGAAGCCCGACGTGACGTAGACGGTGAACGGCGCCCGGTGCTTCTCCAGCACCGGCAGGGCGTGGACGAGGTTGTCGCGGTAGCCGTCGTCGAAGGTCAGCACCGCGAAGGGCGGCGCGCCCGCGGTCCCGCCGGCGCGCAGCTCGTCGACCGCCTGGTCGATCGACAGCATGCGGTAGCCGAGCGCCCTCACCCGCGTCAAAGCGGCATCCAGGAAAGCCGGCGTGATCTCCAGCATGCCGTTGGGGTCGAACGCGCGGGACACGCCCGGGCGCACGTGGTGGAACATCAGGATGGCGCCGAGCCCGCGGAAGCGCGGTGCGGCCCAGCGGTGCAGCCCCGTGGCGCCCAGGGCCGAGAAGCCCGCACCGATGATCCTGTCGCGCATGGCCCGCCCAACCCGCCGTTTACCCAACCCGGCGTTTATCAGCGAGCGCTTGCGACTTCCTTGCTATCATCCTCACTGCATTCCCGGGGACGGGACCGAGCGTCGTCGGAGACCCTACCCCTATGTCGCATGTCGCGTCGCCCTTGCGCCCGGCCCTCGGCGGCATCGCGCCGTTCCCCACGGGATCCCGCTCCATCGTGCCAAGCCGACCCTTCGCCAGCGTCGAGGTCCACGCCCGTCCCCGGGCCGTGATCGACGACTGGAGCGCCCTCGCCGCGGCGGCGGGCTCGCCCTACCAGTCGCCCGGCTGGGTCCTGCCCTGGATCGAGACCGTCGGAGCCGCGTCGGGCGTGACGCCGTTCGTCGTCGTGGCGCGGGACGCCGACGGCCGCGCCGTGGCGCTCCTGCCCCTCGGGCTCCATCGCAGGGGCGGCCTCACGGTGGCGTCGTTCCTGGGTGCCAAGGACAGCAACTTCAACATGGGCCTGTTCGCGCCGGGGCCGAGCTGGACGGCCGACGCGATCCGCGCGCTGCTCCTCGACAGCGCTGCGGGCGAGTCGGGGATCGACCTGTTCGCGTTGCGCAACCAGCCCCTCGCCTGGGAAGGCACGGCCAATCCGTTGGCGGCCCTGCCGCAGCAGCCGAGCCCGAGCTTCGCCTACAAGGCGACGCTGGAGCCCGACGCCGACGCCTTCCTGCGCGGGCGCCTGTCGCGCGACACGCGCAAGAAGGTCCGGCAGAAGTTGAACCGGCTGCGCGCACTCGGCCCCGTGTCCCTGGCCGAAGCCCGCACGCGGGGCGAAGCGGCGGACCTGCTCGACGCCTTCACGACGCAGCGCAGGCTGCGCAACGTGGCCTCCGGCATCCCCACCGACGAGCTGGCGGGCCTGCGCGGGTTTCTCGACCGCACGGTCGGGGCGGATGGACCGGTCACGCTCTACGGCCTTCGGTGCGGCGATCGCATCGTGGCGACGCTGGCCGGCACGCGGGCGCAGAACCGCTTCTGCGGCATGCTGACCTCGTTCGACGCCGATCCCGAGATCGCCCGCACGAGCCCGGGCGAGCTCCTGCTGTCCGAGGTGATCAAGGTCCATTGCGCGGCGGGATACACGACCTTCGACCTCGGCGTCGGCGAAGCGCGCTACAAGGAAAGCTACTGCCCCGAGGTCGAGCCGCTGTTCGACAGCCTCGTGGGCGTGACGCCGCGCGGGCGCGCCTTCGCCTGGGCGGAAGCCGGCCGGCTGCACGTCAAGCGGACCATCAAGCAATCCAGCTGGGCGTGGCCGCTGGCGCAGCGCCTCCGCCGCCTCCGCTGAACCGCCGAGGGCCGGCCCGCGCCGAGCGGCGCCGGCCCCGAGGCGGATCCCCGCGCGCCACGAGCACCGCTCCAGGCCGGGAATGAGCCATCCGGCGTCGTCCGGCAGTGCCGCACGGCACCACGAAGGCCGGCGCCGCCCGGACGGGACAAAGCGACGGAGACGCTGATGCGTTCCCGTCGCGCTTCCGTCAGGCCGCGCGCCGGACGGCGGCGCGCGGCTCCAGCGCCGCGGCCGGCACGCCGTGGACGATCGCCGGTCCGCCGGCGCGCGACACGGCGGCGCGCGCTTCGTCCAGGTCGGCCGCACCGGCCTCGGGTCCGTGGACCATCACGACGGCATCGCAGTCGGGCGCGAGGCGCAGCGTCACGGGATCGGACGCCCCCGGCGCGTGCAGCACGACGTAGTCGTAGGTTTCCCCGAGCGCGTCGAGCACGAGGCCCACCGCGTCGAAGGCTTCGGCGGTGCCCGCCAGGGCGCCCGTGGGCACCACGTGGAGCCGGGACTGGCTGTCGCGGTGGATGACTTCTGCGAAGCTCGCGCCGCCCGCCAACAGCTCGCCAAGGCCGAGCGGCGCGGCGTCGGTCGCGCCGTAGCTGTCGAGCGACAGGTGGCGCGGCTGAACGGCGGGCCGGCCGGCGTTGCAATCCACCAAGATGGTGCGCCCCTCGGCGCAGAGCCGGCGCGCGAGGGCGATCACGGCGGCGGGCGCCTCGGTGCCGGCCGCGGACGGCACCACGAGGGCGCGGGCGGCGTGGTTCTGCGCCCGGCATCCGCGCAGCGCTTCGAGGGCGGCCTGCAGGCTCGCCTCGCCCGACGCTTCCCGGGCGGCCTCGGTGACGACCGGCCTGCCCTCCCGGACGGCCGTGGCGACCGTCGGCGACTCCGTCTCGCCCTCCTCGAAGGCGCGCCCGGACAGGAGCTCGCGCGACACCAGGACGCCCAGCGACAGCACGAGGCCCGCGATGGTCGCGATGGCGATGATCGGCACCTTCTTGGGGAAGGACGGAAGCTGCGGCGGCACGGCGCGCGAGATCACGCGCGCGTCGGCGGGCGTCGAGGCGGCGTTCTCGCGGGCGACGGCTTCCTGGTATTTCGCGGTGTTGAACTCGAGCTGGTCCTTCAGAAGGCGGGCCTGCGAGTCGAGCCCGTTGAGGCGCACCTGATCGACGCCGGCCGTGCCGACGGTCTTCTTCTGGGCGTCCAGGGCGGCCAGGAGGTTCTCGACCCGTCCGGCCGCGATGTGGCCGTCGTTCTCCAGCGTCCGCGCCATCTTCTCGCCCGCGGTGCGGAGCTGGGCGTCGACGTCCGCCATCTGGGCGTTCAGCTCCTGCATGTGCGGGTGCCCGGGCAGCAGGGTGCGGGTCTGCAGGGCGATCTCGGCCTTCAGGGTCGCGCGCTGCTCCGACAGGCGGCGGATGAACTCGTTGTTGGCGACGTCGGGGATCTCGCCGACGCGGTTCTGCGCGATCATCGCCTTGATGACCTTGGCCTTCGCCTGGGAGTCGGCCTGGGCGGTGCGGGCCTGGGCGAGCTGGGTGTTCAGGTCGCCGAGCTGCTGGGTGGAGATGTTGGCGTTGTTGGAGCCCTGCAGCAGGCCCGACTGCGTGCGGTAGGCGTCGGCCTTGGCTTCCGCGTCGGCGACGCGGCCGCGCAGGTCCGTGACCAGCGACGCCAGCGACGCCGCGGCAGAGCTGGCGCTGTCGCGCTTGGCGGCGGACTGCGCCTCGATGAAGAGCTCCGCCACCGTATTGGCGGCCCGCGCGGCGAGGTCGGGGTCCGTGGCGGTGAACTCCACCGCGATGACGCGCGACTTCGGCACCGAATACACGGTCAGCCGGTCGTAGTAGTTGGACAGGATGCGGTCCTCGGGCGAGGTCGCGGTGGGGTCGCGCTCCAGGCCGAGCAGGATCGCGATGCGGGACAGGACGCCGACGCCCTTGGCCAGGGGATCGAACTCGGCGTTGCCCTTGAGATCCAGCCTGCGGATCGCCCGGCGGGCTATGTCCCGCGACTGGATGAGCTGGATCTGGCTCTGCACCGTTTCATCGTCGGGCAGCGTGGTGGCGAGCTGGTCCGAGCGGTCGGGGCGGGTGAAGTAGTTCTCGCCGTTCTCCACCAGCACCTTCGATTCGGCGGTGTAGCGCGGCGACACCAGCGACACGAACAGCAGCGCGCCGACGAAGCAGGCCAGTGCCGGCCCGAGGATCCACCACCGCCGGGCGGAGATCGCGCGGCCGAGCGCACCCACGTCGAGCTCGCGCCCCACGGGCGGCGACGCCGCACGCCCCTCGTCCAACTCGCTCCGCATCGACATCGCCGACCCTCGATCACGCGCAGGGTTCCAGCGCGATCCCGCCGCGCCCGTGATGGCCGGCGGAAGTCGTGAACCCGTGGACCGCAGTCAACACCATCAGGGTTCACAACCGATTAAATGGGTCGGGGGCCCGTTAAGGCCGATGCGGAGCGCTGGCGGCGGCGAGCACGATCCGCGCCGCTTCCGCGCTCGGGGTCGAGCCCGGGGCGATGCGCATCGCGCCGTCGAGGCGCGCGAAGGCGGCCAGTTGCGCGGCGCGCGCCGGCGTGTCCCCCATCAGCGGCAGGACGGCCGCCGCGAGGGCTTCGGCGGTGCAGGCACCCTGGAGGAACTCCGGGAAGGCGTTGTCGCCGAGGATGAGGTTCGGCAGCACGATCGACGGCACCTTGACGACGAAGCGCAGCCAGGTTTCCAGGGGCGACACCCGGTAGGCCACCGCCATGGGCACGCCCGACAGGGCCAGCTCCAGCGTGACTGTGCCCGAAGCCGCCAACGCCGCGCGGGCGGAGCGAAAGGCGGCGAGCTTCGCGGCCTCGCCCATGACCAGGCGGGGCGCCACCGGCCAGGACCGGACGCGGGCGCGGATCTCGTCCGCGCGGTCGGCGACGGCCGGCAGCACCACGTCGAGACCGGGCACGCGCTCCGCCACGAGGCCCACCGCGTCCCCGAACACCGCCGTGAGGCGCTGGATCTCGGACCGGCGCGAGCCCGGCAGCACCAGCAGCGTCGGGCGCGACCGGGCGGCGGCTTCAGCGGCGTCGGGCCGGAGCGCGTCGAGGCGTTCGATCAGCGGATGACCCACGTAGGTGCAGGGCGGGCCGCCCAACCGCAGGTGCGCGGCGGGCTCGAAGGGCAGGAGCGCCAGGAGATGGTCGACGTAGGCCCGCATGGCGGGCGCGCGGCCCGGACG
Organism: Lichenibacterium minor; assembly: GCF_004137685.1. GTDB lineage: Bacteria > Pseudomonadota > Alphaproteobacteria > Rhizobiales > Beijerinckiaceae > Lichenihabitans > Lichenihabitans minor. Next base: position 34,536 of record NZ_QYBB01000004.1, read on the forward strand.
CCAGGCCCAGACCGTGGGGCTGACGTAGTCCACCACGGGGATCCCCGGCGCCGAAGCCCGGACGCGCTTGGCGACGCGGTGGGTGAAGTCCGGGCTGTCGACGATCACCAGAACGTCGGGCTTCGCCGCCACGGCGGCGTCGGCCGTGTCGCGGATGCGCCGCAGCAGCTGCGGCAGCCGCGCCACCACGGGCACGAACCCCATCACGGCGATGTCGGACAGCGGGAACAGCGACGACAGGCCTTCGCCCGCCATCGCGTCGCCGCCCACCCCCGCGACGCTCACGCCGGGGGCGCGCTCGCGCAGGGCGCGGATCAGGCCGGCACCGAGGTGGTCGCCGGAATGTTCGCCCGCCACGATGAAGACGCGCGGCGCGCGGCCCGCGTCGGCGGACGTCACCGCGCCGGCCTCACGGCAGGTCGCGGCCGTCGCGCGGGACGCAGATGGCCCGCTCGCCGCCGTCGCGCAGGAAGGCCAGCACCTCGTCGGCCTGCGGGTGGCCGCCGAACTCGGCCGCCACCGCCTCGGTGCGCTCGCGCAGGGTGCCGGCGCCCGAGAACAGCAGCTTGTAGGCGCGGCGCAGCTCGTGGATGGCTTCGCGCGAGAAGCCGCGGCGCTTCAAGCCGACGACGTTCAGGCCGGCGAGGTGGGCACGGTTGCCCAGCGCGATGCCGTAGGGGATCACGTCGTGCTCGACGCCGGCGAGGCCGCCGACGAAGCTGTGCCGGCCGAGGCGCACGAACTGGTGCACGGCGGCGCCCCCGCCCAGGATCGCGTTGTCGCCCACCGTGCAATGGCCGGCGAGCATGACGTTGTTGGAGAAGATGACCTCGTCGCCGACCCGGCAGTCGTGCGCCACGTGGCTCTGCGCCAGGAACACGCTGCGGTCGCCGACGCTGGTCAGGAGCCCGCCCGCCGCCGTGCCGGGGTTCATGGTCACGCCTTCGCGGATCATGCAGTCCCGGCCGATGCGCAGCTCCGAGGTTTCGCCGCGGAACTTCAGGTCCTGCGGCTCGTGCCCCAGCGACGCGAAGGGGAACACGCGCGTGCCGTCGCCGATCGTCGTGTGGCCCGCCACGGCGACGTGGGACACGAGGCGCACGCCTTCGCCCAACACCACGTCCGGCCCGACCGTGCAGAAGGGACCGATGTGGACCCCGCGCCCGAGCCGGGCGGCATGCGCCACGACGGCGGACGGGTGGATGTGGGGACCGGCATCGTGGTCCCGCATGTCGTCCTCAGACATCGGCGTCTCCCCGGCGCAGCGGTTCCCCGGACCTGTCGGACGGGCGGCCCGTCACTCCATCACCAGCATGGCGCTGAGCTCGGCCTCGCACACCAGGACGCCGTCGACCTTGGCCTCGCCCTTGTACCACCACATGTTGCGGCGGCGGTTCAGCTTGCGCAGGTGGAACTCGACCCGGTCGCCCGGCACGACGGGCTTCCTGAACTTGGCCTTGTCGATCGTCATGAAATACACGAGCCGCGGCTTGTCGAGCTTCTGCGCATGGACGCAGAGCGCGCCCGCCGTCTGGGCCATGCCCTCGATGAGCAGCACGCCGGGCATCACCGGACGGCCGGGAAAATGGCCCTGGAACTGCGGCTCGTTGAAGGTGACGTTCTTGATGCCGACGCAGGACTCGTCGCCGTCCATCGCGTCGATGCGGTCGACCAGCAGGAACGGGTAGCGGTGCGGCAGGTATTCCAACAGTTTCAGGATGTCGACGGAGTCGAGCCCCGTCCGCGCCGTTTCATCCATCCGCCGTCCCCGGTCCTGTTCACGCGAGCCGCGCGGCTCCCCCGGGCGATGTCGCACACCTGCCCGGCGAGGCCAAGCCTGCACGTCGCACGGGCCCGTCCGCGCGGGTGCCGCCGCCGCCCGAGCGACGCGCGGCCCGCTCAGTCGGCGGCAGGCCCGGCGCGCCGCGCGAGGCGGCGCAGCGTCGCCTGGAGTCGGAACTCGTCGCGCGCCGCCTGGGCCGGGATGCCGAACCAGCGCTGTCCCGCCGGGATGTCGTTCATCACGCCGGACTTGGCGCCCACCTGGGCGCCCGTGCCGATCGTCAGGTGGCCGGCGAGGCCCGCCTGGCCGGCGGTGACGACGTAGTCGCCGAGCGTCGTCGACCCCGAGATGCCCGTCTGCGAGACGATGACGCAATGGCGCCCGATCGACACGTTGTGGCCGATCTGCACGAGGTTGTCGATCTTGGTGCCCTCGCCCACCACCGTGTCGCGGTTGGAACCGCGGTCGATCGCCGTGTTGGCGCCGACCTCCACGTCGTCCTGCAGCACCACCCTGCCGATCTGCGGCACCTTGAGGTGCCCGCCGGGCCCCATGGCGAAGCCGAAGCCGTCCTGGCCGATGCGGACCCCGGCATGGAGGATAACGCGGTCGCCCACGAGGGCGTGCACCACCGTGGCGTTGGACCCGACGGAACAGTTGCGCCCGATGCGGACATCCGGGCCGATGACGGCATGGGGGCCGATCACCGTGCCGGAGCCGATCTCGGCGCGGGGTCCGATCACGGCCCCCGGATCCACCGTGACGCCGGCCTCGAGCCGCGCCTCGGGATGCACCGTGGAGCTCGGCGACACGCCGACGGTGCCGAAGAGCGAGCCCGGCCGCAGCGCGTCCGGGTAGATGCGGCCCGCGACGGCCGCGACGGCGCGATAGGGCTCCCGGGCCACGAGCGCCACGGTGCCGGCCGGCACGGCGTCGGCGTGGCGCGCCGGCACCAGGCAGGCGGCCGCGCGGGTTTCCGCCAAGGCGGCAGCGTAGCGGGGATTGTCGAGGAAGGTGAGCTGGCCGGGGCCGGCGAGGTCGAGCGGCGCCACGCCCGTGATCACGACGGCGAGGTCGGCGCCCTCGGGCGCGGTGGCGCCCGTCCACAGGACCACCTCGGCCAGGGTGGGGGCCGCCGCGGGACGGAAGAACACGGGAGAACTCATGGCATCCTGCGGCTCGGCCGCGGTCTGTGCGGCCCTGGCGTATGTCATGCCCCGGATGGATTACGCCAGGGCAAACACGCGCGGCTGTTCACGGACCCGGCGCGCGCGCGTCGCCGCCCGAGCCGGGTCCGCAAACGAAAACTGCGGGCACGAGGCCCGCAGTGTCCTGTCGGCGACGGGACGTCGGATCAGAAGGAGGTGCCGCCCGAGAAGCGGAACGCCTGCGTCACGTCGTATTTGTCCTTGGTCGTCGCGTAGGCGTAGTCGAAGCGCAGCGGCCCGAGGGGCGAGGCCCACAGGATCGAGGCGCCCACGGCGGAGCGGATCGCCGAGGAGTCCCGCACCTGGACGCAGGTGCCCTGGGTGTAGCTCGGGGCCACGCCGCCCTGGACGCAAGCGCCGCCGCCCGGGGTGAAGTTCGTCTTGCCCTCGTAGCCGAACAGGGTGCCGGCGTCGGCGAACACCGCGCCGCGCAGGCCGAGGTCCCGCGGCAGGTAGGGGATGGCGAACTGGGTTTCGAGCGAGGCGCCGAAGTAGGTGGAGCCGCCCAGCGGGTTGTACTTGTAGGCCGCGAGGTTCGAGATGTCGCGCGGGCCGATGCCGGACGGCGCGAAGCCGCGGACGAGCGTCGGGCCGAGCTGGAACTCGTCGGCGATGCGGAGCTGGCTTTCGCTGCCGAAGCCGGTGATCTGGCCGCCCTGCAGATGCAGGATGCCGACCACGTCGTCGATGATCCCGTGATAGTAGCGCAGGTCGCCCGAGGTGCGGACGAACTGGGAATCGCCGCCCAGGCCCGCGACGTCGTTGCGGAGCTCGATGAACAGGCCCTGGGTGGGATCCTTGCGGTTGTCCAGCGTCGTGTAGTCGAGCGTGAAGCCGGCGAGCGAGGTCAGGGTCGAGCCCTGCGCCTGCTTGATGGCGAGCGACGCTTCACCGTTGGTGAGGCAGTTGTTGTCCAGCGTCGGCGGGGTGCCGCCGAGCACGCCCACGCCGGGGGTGACGCCGTTCACCGGGAAGCTGCAATCGTTGTAGGGATAGCTGGTCGTGTCGGGGATGTTGATGCGGGTGTTGTAGATCGAATAATGCGGCGAGATCGAGAACTCGTCCGTCACCGGCACGCCGAGACGGAGCGTGCCGCCTGTCACGAAGGTGCGGTAATCCGTGTAGGCCGTGTTGTCGTTCTGCTTGGCGAAGATGTCGAAGCCGGCGGCGATGCGGGTGTCGAGGATGTAGGGTTCGGTGAAGGAGAAATCGATGCCGCGGGCGTTCTGGCCCTCCTGGATGGCGACCTTCACGAACTGGCCGCGCCCGAGGAAGTTGGACTCCGAGACCGACAGCTCGGCGATGAAGCCGTCCGAGGTGGAATAGCCACCGGACACGCCGAACGAACCGGTGGGCTGGTCCTCCACGTTGACGTCGACGACGACGCGGTCCGGCGAAGAACCCGGCTCGTTGGTGATCTTGACCTTCTTGAAGAAGCCCAGGCTGTTCAGGCGGCGTTCCGCCTTGTCGATCAGCACCTTGTTGTAGGGGTCGCCTTCGCCGATGTCGAACTCGCGGCGGATCACGTAGTCGCGGGTGCGGGTGTTGCCGCGCACGTTGATGCGCTCGATGTAGACGCGCGGACCTTCGTCGATGTTGAAGCCGATCGACACGGTGTGGTTGGCGTTGTCGCGGTCGCCGCGGGGCTTCACCTCGGCGAAGGCGAAGCCGCGGCGCGCGACCTCGCGGGTGAGCGCTTCGACCGACTTCTGCACCGCGTCGCCGTCGTAGGTGTCGCCGGTGCCGAGCTTCAGGAAGGGCAGCAGCGAGTCGTTCGACACGCCGGGGATCTGGGAATCGACCCTCACCGCCGCGACGGTGTACTGGGCACCCTCCTCGACCGTGATGAGGATGTTGTAGCCGCCGTCCTCGGCGTCGAACTTCACGTCCGTCCCGACGACGCGGAAGTCCGCATAGCCGTTCTTGAGGTAGAAGCGGCGGATCAGGTCCTCGTCCGAGGAGATCTTCTCGGGATCGTAGACGTCGGTCGTTTTGAGGAACGAGATGAGGTTCATCTCGGTCGTGGTCATGATGCCGCGCAGCTTGCGCGACGAATAAGCGTGGTTGCCGGCGAACTCGACCGACTTGACGCCGGTCTTCGAGCCCTCGTCGATGGTGAAGACGACGTCGAGGCGGCCGTTGGGCAGGTCGACGGTGCGGCTCGTCACCTTGGCATTGCCGTTGCCGGAGCGGCGGTAGATTTCCTGGATGCGCTGCACGTCGGCGGCCACGAGGGAGGCCGAGTAGGGGCCACGGGTCTTCGACGAGATCTCGGTCTCGAGCTGCTCGGACTTGACCTTCTTGTTGCCCTCGAAGGCGACGCGGTTGATCACGCCGTTCTCGGCCACGTGGACGATGATGCGGCCGCCGTCACGGCTGACGCGCACGTCCGAGAACAGCCCGGTCGCGTAGAGCGCCCGGACGGCGTCGTTGACCTTGCCCTCGTCGGTGCCCTGGAAATAGGTGCGGATCGTGTCGGAGTCGACGCGGTGGTTCCCCTCGACGGCGATGCTGGACGCGGGAACGGCGGCTTGAGCGAAGGAGTTGGGGCCAAATACGCAGGCCGCCAAGCAGAGGGCGAAGGCCAACCTGGTCAGAAAGCCTCGAAGAAAACGCATCGGCGATCGATCCCTGCACAGCCGTGGGCGGCGACGCCGTCCCGTCCGACTCACCCCCGGAAGGGCGTCTTTTGGTCAGTACCCGAGTCTGCGAACAGGCTCCAGCGTCCCCTTTTCCGGGAATTTCGCTTCTACAAGGTTTACGGCGCGCGGAGAACCGCGGCTCGGAACCCCTTCCCCGCTTTATCGAAAAACGTTGCAAGGGCGACACGGCGACGGAGCCCCGCCTCTCGTGCGACGGGCGCCCGGAGGCCGGGCGCCCGTGAAACGTTGAGGCGGAAAGGCGGCGGCCCGGCGGCCGTACCGCATCAACCGCGGGTGATGTGGGCGATGTCGTTGTAGGTCGCGAAGATCATCAGCATGGCCACGAGGGCCAGGCCGACCTTGAAGCCGAACTCCTGGGCGCCGAGGCTCATCGGCCGGCCGCGCAGGGCTTCGAAGGCGAAGTACAGGAGATGGCCGCCGTCGAGCAGCGGCACCGGCACGAGGTTGATGAGGCCGATGGAGACCGACAGGATGGCGATGAGGTTGAACAGCGGGCCGATCCCGATCCGCGCCACCTGCCCGGCCACGCCGGCGACCCCGATGGGCCCCGACAGCTGGTCGGGCTTCTCCCGGCCCAGCACGAGGCCGCCCACGTAGCTCGCCGTCCGGTCGATCACGAACCAGGTATCCCCGGCCGCCTCCGACACGGCCGCGCCGAGGCTCATGCGCTCGTTGCGGACGTCGGCGGGATCCGTCGAGGCGGCGACGCCGAGGACGCCGATGGACGACGTTCCGACCGGCCCCTTCACGTCGCGGCGATCGGGGGTCGCCGTCAGGGCGATGGGACGGCCGCCGCGCTCGACCTCGAAGGCGAGCGGCACGCCGCTCGACGCGCTGACGATCTTCTGCATGTCGACGAAGCTGGCGACCGGGCGACCGTCGATGGAGGCGACGACGTCGCCCGCGGCGAAGCCCGCCCTGGCGGCGGCGCTGTCGGCCACCACCGAGGCGACGCGCGGCAGCAGGATCGAGCGGCCCTCGACGTAGAAGATGCCCGTCATGATGACGAGGGCCAGGAGGAAGTTGGCGAGCGGCCCGGCCGCCACCACGGCGGCGCGCTCCCACACGGGCTGCGCCCCGAACGTGGTGGCGCGCTCGGCGTCCGACATGGCCGAGGTGGCCTCGCCGGTGCTGGCCGGGTTGATGTCGCCGTGGAACTTGACGTAGCCGCCGAGCGGTATCGCGGCCAGGCGCCACCGCGTGCCGTGCCGGTCCACCCGGGCGAAAAGTTCGGGCCCGAAACCGATCGAGAAGGCATCCACCTTCACGCCGCACCAGCGCCCGACCAGGAAGTGGCCCATCTCGTGAAAGAACACCACGACCGTCATCACGAAGACGAAGGGTACGATCGTGTAGAGGACCGAGGACACGGGCCCGAAAAACGACATCGATGACTCCCTGCACCCCATTCCGCCGATGCGCCGCGGGGGCGGTCGCGACCGGCCGGAATGGTTACCAGAGCGTTACTGTCTCATTTCGAAGGCTTCAATGTAAGAGAGCAGCAGCCCTTTCTCTCGCGACATGGTCAACGGCGAGCGCCTCGTCGACGTCGGTCGGCGTCGGGGCGAGGCCTTCGGCGACCGCCGCCTCGCAGGTGGCTTCCACGATGCGCACGATGTCGGAGAAGCCGATGCGGCGCGCCACGAAGGCTTCCACCGCCACCTCGTTGGCGGCGTTGAAGACGGTCGGGAGGCCTCCGCCCGTCTTCAACGCAGCGAGCGCCACACCGAGTCCCGGGAAGCGGGCGAGATCGGGCGCCTCGAAGGTCAGGGTGCCCACGGCCGCGAGGTCGAGCTTGCGGGCGCCGCTCTCGATCCGGCGGGGATAGGTCAGGCAGTGGGCGATCGGCACGCGCATGTCGGGCAGCGCCATCCCGGCCGTCACCGAGCCGTCGGCGAAGGACACGAGGCCGTGCACAACCGACTGCGGATGCACCACGACGTCGAGCTTCTCGGCCGGCACGCCGAAGAGGTGGTGCGCTTCGATGACCTCCAGCCCCTTGTTGATGAGGCCGGCCGAGTCGATCGTCACCTTGGGCCCCATGGCCCAGTTGGGGTGGGCCAGGGCCTGGTCGAGCGTCGCGGACGCGATGCGCTCCGCCGACCAGTCGCGGAACGGGCCCCCCGAGGCGGTCAGGGTCATGCGCTCGATCGTCGACCAGTCGGCGTCGCCCAGCGCCTGGAAGATGGCGTTGTGCTCGCTGTCGAGCGGCAGGAGCTTCGCCCCGTGGCGCTCGGCCGCCGCCATCACGGCGGCGCCCGCGCAGACCAGCGTTTCCTTGTTGGCAAGCGCGATGGTGCGCCCCGCCCGGATGGCCGAGAACGTCGGGCGCATGCCGGCCGTGCCGGCGATGGCGCCGACCACGAGATCGCAGGGGCGGCGCGCCGCCTCCTCCACGGCCTCGGGCCCGGCCGCGCAGGCGATGCCGGTGCCCGACAGGGCCGCCTTCAGCGCGGCGTAGCCGGACGGATCCGCCAGCGCGGCGAACTGCGCCCCGAGGGCGATCGCGGTCTTCGCCAGGGCGGCGGCGTCGCGCCCCCCCGCGACGGCCGCGACCGTGAAGGCGCGGGGATGGAGGGCGAGGATCTGCGCCGTCGAGCGGCCGATCGAGCCCGTGGCGCCGAGGATCACCAGCGTCTTGGGGGCGGCATCGTCCGGTATCGTGCCGGCGTGAGGGTGTTGCGGCGCGTCGCGGCCCGAAGTCATGCTCGTCCTCACCATTGCAGCAGCCCCGCCCCGACCCCGTCGGGCCCGAAGCGCCAAAGGCCGACGGCCGCCGCCAGGGCGGAAGCCGCGATGAAACCGTCGAGGCGGTCCATGACGCCGCCGTGGCCCGGGATCAGCGATCCCGCGTCCTTCGCGCCGCACCGGCGTTTCAAGGACGATTCGAAGAGGTCGCCCGCCTGGGCCAGCGCGCCGCCGACGAGGCCGGCGGCGAACACCAGGGTCGCCTCGACGGGGCGCGGCGCCACGGCCAATCCGAGCAGCGCGCCGGAGCCGACGCCGACGACGAACCCCGACCAGGTCTTCGACGGCGACAGGCGGGGTGCGAGCTTGGGGCCGCGCAGGGCCCGGCCGCCGAAGAAGGCCAGCGTGTCGGTGCCCCACACGACGGCGAAGAGCCAGAACACGATCGCGGCCCCGTCGAGGGCGGAATGGCGCAGGACGGGCGTCGCGACGGCGAGCACGCCGGCGTAGAGCGGGCCCAGGGCGGCCAAGCCGCGCCGCGCGCCGCGCGCCAGCAGCAGCGTCACGGCGGAGCCGAGCAGCAGCGCCAGGACGGCGCGGCCGGGATCGCCGCGCGCAGCCAGCGCGGCCGCGACCGCCAGGGCCGCCCCGCCGAGCAGGGTCAGGGGTCCGCGGCGCGGCGCGGCGACGAGGCCGTGCCATTCCCACAGCACCGCAAGCGCGGCGGCGAACCAGAACAGGTCGAAGGCCGGCCCTCCCGCCCAGGCGAGCGCCAGGGCGACCGCGGCCAGCACGACGGCCGACAGGACGCGCGGAAGGAGTTCGACCCGCCCCCCGATCCGCGCCGGCAGTGGCGCCGTCCGGTCGCGCCCGGGGCCCGCATTCGTCATAGGGCGGTCTTGACCTTGCGTTCGAGCTCGGCGGGGCGGATGCCGCCGAAGCGGCGGTCCCGCGCCGTGTAGGCTTCGAGCGCGGCTTCCATGGCGGTGCGGTCGAAGTCCGGCCAATGGCAGGGCAGGAACACGAATTCCGCGTAGGCGGCCTGCCACATCAGGAAGTTCGACAGGCGCTGCTCGCCCGAGGTGCGGATGATGAGGTCGGGATCGGGGATCCCGGCCGTGTCGAGATGGGTCGACACGGTGTCGGGGCCGATGGTGGCGGGATCGATGGCCCCCGAGGCCACGCCTTCGGCGATGCGCCGCATGGCCCCGGCGATCTCCTGGCGGCTGCCGTAGTTGAAGGCGACCACGAGCACCAGCCCGTCGTTCGCGGCGGTGAGGATCTCCGCCTCGTCGAGCAGCGCCCGGATATCCGGCATCAGGCGCACGCGCTCGCCGATGATGCGCACCCGCACTCCGTTGCGGTGCAGGTCGGCCAGGTCCTTCCGGATGAAGCGCTTGAGCAGCCCCATCAGGTCGGTCACCTCCTCGATGGGGCGCGTCCAGTTCTCGGACGAGAAGCTGTACACGGTGAGGTAGCGCACGCCGAGGTCGGACGCGGACTTCACGGCGGCGCGAAGGGCGTCGACGCCACGGCGATGGCCTTCGAGGCGCGGCAGGCCGCGGGCCGCGGCCCAGCGGCCGTTGCCGTCCATGATGATGCCGACGTGGGCCGGGATGGGACGGGGCTCCGCCACCCGGGCTCCGGGTCCCCTTCGGCCGTCGTCACCCTCAATCATCTGCATCTTGGCTGTCCGCAGCATCCGGCCGCCGTCCATCAGGCCCATCGTCGCGAGCCTAGACCTGCATGATCTCTTTTTCCTTGGCCTCGACGGTCGCGTCGACCTCGTTGACGTGAGCGTCGGTGACCTTCTGCACCTCGGCGGACAGGCGCTTCTCGTCGTCCTCGGAGATCGTCCGGTCCTTCAGGAGCTTCTTCAGGCGGTCGATGCCGTCGCGGCGGACGTGGCGCACCGCGACCTTGCCTTCCTCGCCGTATTTATGGGCGTATTTCACCATCTCCTTGCGGCGCTGCTCGTTGAGCTCCGGGATGCGGATGCGCAGGAGCTGGCCCTCGACGGTCGGGCTGAGGCCGAGGTTGGCGTCGCGGATGGCCTTCTCGACGGCGCTGACCATGCCCTTGTCCCACACCTGCACGGCGAGGGCGCGGGGCTCCGGCACCGTGATGCTGGCGACTTGGTTGAGCGGCATCGTTTGCCCGTAGGCGTGGACCATCACCGGCTCGACCAGGGCCGCGCTGGCGCGCCCCGTGCGCAGGCCGGCCAACTCGTGCTTCAGAGACTGGATCGCGCTCTGCATGCGGCGTTTCAGGTCGGCGACGTCGAAATCTGCGCTCACGATGACAAGTCCGTTCTTGAATCAGCGTCGCGCCCCGGGGCGCGCCCCGGGCGACGAAGCGCCCTCCCTTAACATGCACGGCGATTCCCGCGCACGTTCAATCGCCACGACCGCGCGAAGTTTGCGGCCCCGTCCCGTCAAGCCCGGCGCGTCACGGCGTCACGAGCGTGAAGGTGCCGCTGCCTTCCAGCGCGGCGCGGATCGCCCCCTCCACCGCGATGGAGAAGACGATGATGGGGATGCGGTTCTCGCGCGCCAGGGCGAAGGCCGCGGTGTCCATCACGGCGAGGTTCTTGGTGATCGCCTCGTCGTGGGTCAGCTGGGCGAAGCGCGTGGCGCTCGGATCCCGCTTGGGGTCGGCCGAATACACGCCGTCCACCTGGGTGGCCTTCATCACGGCGTCGCAGGACAGTTCCGCGGCCCGCAGCACCGCGCCGGTGTCGGTGGTGAAGAACGGGTTGCCGGTGCCGCCGGCCAGCACGCAGATGCGGCCCTTGCCGAGGTGGTGCAGCGCGGCCTGGCGCGAATAGGGCTGGCATACTGAGGGCATGGGCACGGCCGACAGGGCGCGGGCGGGATAGCCCTCGGCCTCGATGGCGGCCTCGATGGCCAGCGCGTTCATCACGGTCGCGAGCATGCCGATCGAATCGGCGCGGGCCCGCTCGATGCCCTTGGTGGCGCCCTGGATGCCGCGGAAGAAGTTGCCGCCGCCCACCACCACGGCGATCTCGGTGCCGCTGTCGGACGCCGCCACCAGATCGGCCGCGATGCGCTGGACGGTGCCGGCGTTGAGCCCGTGAGTGTCGCCCCCGGTCAGGGCCTCGCCCGACAGCTTGACGACGACCCGCCTGAACATTCCCGCGCCGTGGTCCGCGTTCATCGGCTCTTCCTTCCAAGCTGGGCTGGACCGAGCGCCGGGGCGGGCGGCACCGTTGCCGCCAGACCTGTCGACCGGGCCGTCCTGGACGGGCCCGACCACCGCGCCGGTTTCGTGTCGAATTTGCGGTCGCGGTCGCCGCGCCCGCCGACATGCGAAGGGCGGCACCGGGGCCGCCCTTCCCTCTCGTCAAACCGTCCGCGCCGCTCCGCCGGCGAGGCCCGTCAAGCGTTGCCCGACATCGACGCCACCTCGGCGGCGAAGTCCGGCTCTTCGGGCTTCTCGATGCCCTCGCCCAGCGCGAAGCGGGCGAAGCCCTTCAGAGCCACGGGGGCGCCGACGGTCTTCTCGGCTTCCTTGACGGCCTGGGCGACCGTCTTCGAACCGTCGTGGATGTAGCTCTGGTCGAGGAGGCTGACCTCCTTGAAGTAGGACTTCAGGCCGCTGTCGACGATCTTCTCGAGGATGTGGGCCGGCTTGCCGGCGTTCTTGTCGGCCAGCACGGCCTTCTCGCGCTCGACCACGGCGGGGTCGATCGACGACGAATCGAGGCCCAGCGGGCTCGTCGCCGCGACATGCATGGCGATCTGGCGCCCGAGCGCCTGGAGCTCCTCGGCCTTGCCGGTGGATTCCAGCGCGACGATCACGCCGATCTTGCCCAGGCCATCGCCGGCCGAGCCATGCACGTACTGGCCGATCACGCCCTGCCCGACGGCGAGGGTCGCCACGCGGCGCAGCGTCATGTTCTCGCCGATGGTCGCGATGGCGTTGGAGATCGCTTCCTGCACGGTGCCGCCCTTCGGGGCCGCGTCGGCCAGGATGGCGTCGACGTCGCCGCCATTCTTCAGCGCCACGGCCGCGACGTCGCGGGCGAGCGCCTGGAAGTCGGCGTTGCGGGCCACGAAGTCTGTCTCGGAGTTCACCTCGACGACCACGCCCCTGGTGCCCTCGACCAGGACGGCGACGAGGCCCTCGGCGGCGACCCGGCCGGACTTCTTGGCCGCCTTGGTGATGCCCTTCTTGCGCAGCCAGTCCACGGCGGCTTCGACGTCGCCCGACGTCTCGTTGAGGGCGTTCTTGCAGTCCATCATGCCGGCGCCGGTCTTCTCGCGAAGATCCTTCACCATCGCGGCCGAAATCGTGGCCATGCGTTCACCTTTCGAAGTTCGAGTCGTGCGGCGGATGAGGGCACCCAAGGAAACGACCGCTTCATGACAGGGACCGCCTTTGGGGCGATCCGTGGCACGAAACGGCCGTTCAGTGGAGGCCTGCGCGGACGAGGCCCGAAGCCCGCACCGCGCATCGCCGCCGGCCGCCGCCCCGAGGGCGCGGCCGGAGGACGTGTCGGGATGCGCCGATCAGGCGCCGGCGACGAGCTCGCGGGCCTGGATGATCCAGCCTTCGCGGTCGAGGCGGCCGTTCAGCTTCAGGTCGCGGTCGATCGTGGCGGCGTCTTCCGGCGTCATGGCGGCGAGCTGCCAGAAGTGGAAGATGCCGGCGTCGTTCAGCTTCTGGGCCAGCTGCGGGGAGCCGCCGTTCAGCTTGGACATGTCGTCGGGCGCGCCGCGGGGGGCGGACAGCAGCTCGAAGGCTTCGGCGGGAGCCTCGGCCTCGAGCGGGGCGGTCGGCGCGGCCTCGAGAGCCTCCTCCTCGGCCGGCTGCTCGATCTCGCCGAGGTCGACGCCCAGCGAGCCCTGCGAGCGCGAGATGCCGTCGATGGCGGCGCGGGCCACGAGGTCGCAATACAGCAGGATGGCGCGGGACGCGTCGTCGTTGCCCGGGATCGGATAGGTGATCCCGTCCGGGTCGCAGTTCGTGTCGACGATGGCCGCCACCGGGATGCCGAGGCGCTTGGCCTCCTTGATGGCCAGCTGCTCCTTGTTGGTGTCGATCACGAAGATCAGGTCGGGCACGCCGCCCATGTCCTTGATGCCGCCGAGCGCCTTCTCGAGCTTCTCGCGCTCGCGGCTCATCATAAGCCGCTCCTTCTTGGTGAGGCCGACGGCCCCGCCGTTCAGGGTCTCGTCGACCTTGCGCAGGCGCTGGATCGAGGCCGAGATGGTCTTCCAGTTGGTCAGCATGCCGCCGAGCCAGCGGGAGTTGATGAAGTACTGGGCCGAACGGGTCGCCGCGTCGGCGATCGGGTCCGCCGCCTGGCGCTTGGTGCCGACGAACAGCACGCGGCCGCCGCCCGCCACGGTGTCGGACACCGCCTGGAGGGCGCGGTGCATCAGCGGCACCGTTTGCGCAAGATCGATGATGTGGATGTTGTTGCGGGCGCCGAAGATGAAGGGGGCCATCTTCGGGTTCCAGCGGTGCGACTGGTGGCCGAAATGCGCGCCGGCTTCGAGCAGCGAGCGCATGGAATAGTCGGGCAGTGCCATGATGGATCTTCTCCGGTTGAACCTCCGCGGACAATCGACCGGCGCGGCCTCGGCGATCCTGGGGATCGCACGGGCCTCGTCGGTCACCGGTGCGGGCCTTGAACAGGTCCGCTTCAGTCCGCGTGTGGGGTGGCGCGGCTTATAGGCGCCGCGATCCGCCGGGGCAAGTGGCCTTGCGACAGGGCTGTGACAAGGCCGGGGCGGATCCGCGCGGAAAAGGCGGAACGCTGTTAACCGGCGCTCCATCCCATTAACTGTAAAGCGGGAACGGTCCGGACGCCGGAAACGGCGGCCGGCGGGGATGCGGGACAGGGGCGGCCCATGAGCAATGTCGAGACCATCGCGCGCTGGGCCGCCGTGCTGACGCCGGAGCCCGCCGAGTTCCGCATGCCGCCCCACAACGTGGAAGCCGAGCAGGCCCTGCTCGGCGCCATCCTGGTCAACAACGACGCCTACGACCGCGTGTCGGACTTCCTGCGGCCCGAACATTTCGCCGAGGAGATCCACCGCCGCATCTTCGAGGTGACGTCCTCGCTGGTGAAGAGCGGCAAGATCGCGACGCCCATCACGCTGAAGACCTTTCTGGGCGACCACGACCTCGGCGGCATCACGGTGCCGCATTATCTCGCGCGCCTCGCCGCCGAAGCGACGACGATCATCAATGCCGCCGACTACGGCCGCATGATCTACGACCTGTCGGTGCGGCGGAACCTGATCACGATCGGCGAGGAGATCGTCAACGTGGCCTTCGACGCGCCGGTCGACCATTCGCCGCGCGAACAGATCGAGGCGGCCGAGCGCCAGCTCTACGCCGTCGCCGAATCGGGCCGGGCCGAAGGCGGCTTCCAAACCTTCTCCATGGCGCTCACCACCGCCATCGACGTGGCCGCCAAGGCCTACGAGCGGGACGGCAAGCTGTCCGGCATCTCGACCGGCATGGTCGACCTCGACAAGTCCCTGGGCGGGCTGCAGAAGTCCGACCTCATCGTGCTGGCCGGCCGCCCCGCCATGGGCAAAACGTCGCTCGCCACCAACATCGCCTTCAACATCGCCAAGGCGTACCGCTCGGAACAGCGCCCCGACGGCACGCTGGAAACGGTGAACGGCGGCATCGTCGGGTTCTTCTCGCTCGAAATGTCGGCCGAACAGCTCGCCACCCGCATCATCGCCGAACAGTCCGAGGTCCCGTCCTACAAGATCCGCCGCGGCGACGTGACGGACGAGGACTTCCACAAGGTGACCGAGGCGGCGCGGCAGATGCAGCACTGCCCCTTCTACATCGACCAGACGGGCGGCATCTCCATCGCCCAGCTCACCGCCCGCGCCCGCCGCCTGAAGCGCCAGCGCGGGCTCGACCTCCTGGTCATCGACTACCTCCAGCTCCTGTCGGGATCGAAGTCGGGCGGGCAGGCCAACCGCGTGCAGGAGCTGACGGAGATCACCACGGGCCTGAAGGCGCTGGCGAAGGAGCTGGCCGTGCCGGTGATCGCGCTGTCGCAGCTGTCGCGCCAGGTCGAGAACCGCGAAGACAAGCGGCCGCAGCTGTCCGACCTTCGCGAATCGGGCTCGATCGAGCAGGACGCCGACGTGGTGATGTTTGTGTACCGCGAGGAATACTACCTGCAGATGAAGGAGCCGAAGGTCGGCACCGAAGAACACGTCCAATGGCAGTCGCAGATGGAGAGCGCTCACGCGAAGGCCGAGGTGATCGTCGGCAAGCAGCGCCACGGGCCGACCGGAACGGTGCCGCTGCACTTCGAGGCGTCGGTGACGCGCTTCTCCGACCTCATCCAGGCCGACCACCTGCCGGAGCAGATGTGAGCGGGTCGGCCTTCTCCGACCGCGCGGACGACGAGCGCGACGCGCAGGCGGTCCTCACCGTCGACCTCGACGCCCTCGTCGCCAACTGGCGGCACCTCGCGGCCCGCGCGGCGCCGGCCGAATGCGGCGCGGCCGTCAAGGCCGACGCCTACGGCATCGGCATCGAGGCGGCGGTGCCGGCGCTGGCGCGGGCCGGCTGCCTCACCTTCTTCGTCGCCCACGCGTCGGAAGGCCGGCGCGCCCGGGCGGCGCTCGGCGCGGCGGGGCTCGGCGCCCGCATCTTCGTGCTGAACGGCTTCCATCCCGATGCGGCGGGCTTCGACAGCTACCGGGCCCACGGGCTCGACGCCGTGCTGGGCTCGGCGGAGGAACTGCGGGCGTGGAGCGAGGCGCGCGCGGCGGCCGGGGGCGGGCGCCTGCCCGACGCGGCGCTGCACGTCGACACGGGCATGAACCGCCTCGGCTTCCCGGTCGAGGACGCGCGGTTCCTGTCCCAGGCGGAGCTCGGGTCGGCTGGGATCACGCTGGTGATGAGCCACCTCGTGTCCGCCGAGGACGCCGCTGACCCGATCAACGCCCGGCAGATCGCCGCCTTCGACCACGCGCGCGAGCGGGCGCTGAGGGCCTATCCGGCGTCGCTGGCCAACTCGTCGGGCATCTTCCTGCCGGCGCGGCCCTTCCACGACCTCGTGCGGCCGGGCTTCGCCCTTTATGGCGGCAATCCGACGCCGGGCCGGCCCAATCCCATGCTGCCGGTGGCGACGCTCCGGGCCCGCGTGCTGCAGCTCCGCTCGGTGCCGGCCGGCGCCACGGCGGGCTACAACGGCCGCTGGACGGCGGATCGGCCGTCGCGCCTCGCCACGATCGCGCTCGGCTACGCCGACGGCGTGCCGATCGGCGGCAGCGGCATCGACGGCCGGGGTGCGGAGGTCTTCGTGGACGGGACCGCCTGCCCGCTCGTCGGCCGCATCTCGATGGACCTGTCGATCGCCGACGTCACCCACCTGCCAGCGGGCGCGCTCGCGGCGGGCGACAGCGTGGAATGGCTCGGACCCCACGGGGACGTGGACGCGCTCGCGGCGCGCTGCGGCACGATCGGCTACGAGATCCTGGTCAACCTTGGGCGACGCCACCGGAGGGACTATATCGGAAACGGAACGGGAACGGCCTGACGCGCCCGTGACGGGTCCGGTCGCCACATGAGCAAATCCCGAAGCAACTTCGTGTGCCAAAGCTGCGGCGCGGTCACCAACCGCTGGCAGGGGAAGTGCGACGCCTGCGGGGCGTGGAACTCCATCCAGGAGGAGCAGGCCGCCACCGGCATCGGCGCCGGCACGGCCCGCAAGCCGCCCCCCAAGGGCCGGCAGATCGCCTTCCAAAGCCTCGCCGCCACCGGCCAGGAACCGCCGCGCACGCCGATCGGCATCGCGGAACTCGACCGCGTCACGGGCGGCGGCCTCGTGCCCGGATCCGTCATCCTGCTCGGCGGCGAGCCCGGGATCGGCAAGTCGACGCTGCTGATCCAGGCCTGCGCCAAGCTCGCCGACGCGGGCGGGCGGGTCGCCTACATCTCGGGCGAGGAGGCGACCGCGCAGGTGCGGATGCGCGCCGAGCGGCTCGGGCTGTCGGGCGCCCCGGTGCGGCTCGCCGCCGCCACCAACGTCGAGGACATCGCCGGCACGCTCGGCGCCGAGCGTTTCGACCTCGTGGTGATCGATTCGATCCAGACCATGTGGACCGAAACCATCGACGCCGCGCCCGGCACCGTCAGCCAGGTGCGCGGCGCCGCCCAGGCGCTGATCCGCTACGCCAAGAACCACGACGCCTGCGTGATCCTGGTCGGCCACGTCACCAAGGACGGGCAGATCGCCGGCCCCCGCGTGGTCGAGCACATGGTCGACGCCGTGATGTCCTTCGACGGCGACGCCGGCCACCACTTCCGCATCCTGCGCGCCATCAAGAACCGCTTCGGGCCGACGGACGAGATCGGCGTCTTCGAGATGACCGGCAAGGGCCTCAGCGAGGTGGGGAACCCGTCGGCCTTCTTCCTGTCCGGGCGAGACGCCAGCGCGGCCGGCACCTCCGTCTTCGCCGGCATGGAGGGCACGCGGCCGCTGCTCGTCGAGGTCCAGGCGCTGGTGTCGCCGACGGCGCTCGGCACGCCGCGCCGCGCCGTCGTGGGCTGGGACCAGAACCGGCTCGCCATGGTGATCGCGGTGCTGGAAACCCACGCGGGCGTCCGGCTCGGCCAATACGACGTGTACCTGAACGTCGCCGGCGGCATGAGGATCGTCGAGCCCGCCGCCGACCTCGCCGCCGCGGCCGCGCTGGTGTCGTCGATCACGGGCAAGATCCTCCCCGTGGACGCGGTGTTCTTCGGCGAGATCGGCCTGTCGGGCTCGATCCGGCCGGTGGTCCACGGCGGGGCGCGCATGAAGGAGGCGGCCAAGCTCGGCTTCGACGCCGCGGTGGCGCCGCCCGGCAGCGGCGACGAATCGGCCGGGCTCCGGGTGGAGCGCACCGACCACATCGCCGACGTCGTGGCCCGCATCGCCGCCCTGCCCGGCGGCCGCGTGGCGCAGCGCCGGGCCGAACCGGAGGAGCGCCGCGGCGACGGGCCGAAGCGGGTGACCGACGCGCGGCGCGGGCCGGCGCGCGCGCCGCGCGACACGGACTACGACGGCGAGGTCGAGGGCGCGCCCTTCTGACCGCGGTGCGCGGGCGGGCGCTTCGCCTTTGGCGAGTCGAGGCGGGTGACGCAACGGGGCCGCTTCGCTATAAGGCGCGACCGGCATCGCCGCCCCGCACCCATCCCACGACCAACAGGCACGAGGGCAGAGCCATGCCGTCCTATCTCGATCTGGCGTTGCTCGGCATCGTCGTGATCTCCGCGCTCCTGTCCATGGTGCGGGGCTTCGCCCGCGAAGTGCTGGCGATCGCGTCCTGGGGCGCCGCGGCGGTCGCCGCCTACCTGCTCTACCCGCGGGTGATGCCCTACCTCGAGCATTACATCGCCAAGGACACGGTGCGCATGATCGCCGCGATCGCGATCGTGTTCTTCACCACGCTGGTGCTGGTCTCCATCGTCACCGTGAAGCTGTCGGACGCCATCCTCGACAGCCGCATCGGAGCGCTCGACCGCACGCTCGGCTTCGCGTTCGGCGCGGCGCGCGGGTTCCTGCTCGGCGTCGTCGCCTTCCTGTTCTTCAACTGGCTCGTGCCGGCGAAATCGCAGCCCGATTGGGTGCTGAACGCCAAGGCGAAGCCGCTGCTGGTCGCCAGCGGCAACCAGATCGTGTCGCTCCTGCCGGACGACGCCGACGCGCTGATGAAGCGCTTCAAGCGCGACAAGGGGGCGACGGGCGACGAAGCCCCGGCCGACACGGATGCGCCGGCCGGCAACACCGACAAGGCCCCTGCCCCGGTGCCGCCGAGCGCCACCCGCCGCACCGAAGCGACACCGCCCGCCGTGACGCCGTCGGCCGCGACGCCGAAGACGACCGCGGCGGCCGCCCCCATGACCACGGACAAGCAGGGCTTGGACGCGATCCTGAACGGTTCGGCGCAAACCAAGGCGGCAAAGAAAAAACCGTGACATCGATTCGACGGAGTCGGCGGAACCCGCCTTAAAAACTTCTCAGGTCGGATCCATATCGACTGCGGGCCGATGTCGAAGAGCGGGCCCGCTTCCCCCCGAGCCCGGCTTCACCACGGTGGACCGGGCCTTCCGGCTTGAGGATGGACCGTTGAGCGATCTCGAAACCGAATCCCTCCGGGAAAAGTGCGGCGTGTTCGGCATTTTCGGCAACCCGGATGCCGCGGCCGTCACGGCGCTGGGCCTGCATGCCCTGCAGCACCGGGGCCAGGAAGCGGCCGGCATCGTCGCCTTCGACGGGCGGACCTTCAATTCCGAGCGGCGCCACGGCCTCGTGGGCGACCACTTCTCCTCGGAGCGGGTGATCAAGCGCCTCGCCGGCTCGGCCGCTATCGGCCATGTCCGCTACGCCACCACGGGCGAAACGGTGCTGCGCAACGTGCAGCCGCTCTTCGCCGAGCTCGACGGCGGCGGCTTCGCGGTGGCCCACAACGGCAACTTCACCAACGGCCTCACGCTGCGCCGGCAGCTCGTGCGCGACGGCGCCATCTGCCAATCGACCTCGGACACGGAGGTGATCCTCCATCTCGTGGCGCGGTCCCGCAAGCCCCGCTTCGTCGACCGTTTCATCGAGGCCCTGCGCCAGATCGAGGGCGCCTACGCCCTCGTGGCGCTGACGAACAAGAAGCTCGTCGGCGCGCGCGACCCGCTCGGCATCCGCCCGCTGGTGCTGGGCGAGTTGAACGGCCAGTACATCCTCGCCTCCGAAACCTGCGCGCTCGACATCATCGGCGCCCGCTTCGTGCGCGACATCGAGAACGGCGAGGTCGTGGTGATCTCGGAAAGCGGCATCGAAAGCCTGAAGCCCTTCCCGCCGCAGCCGGCCCGGCCCTGCATCTTCGAATACATCTACTTCGCCCGGCCCGATTCGATCGTGAACGGCCGCTCGGTCTACGATGTGCGCAAGCGCATGGGCGCCGAACTCGCGGCCGAAAGCCCGGCACAGGCCGACGTCGTCGTCCCGGTGCCGGACAGCGGCGTGCCGGCGGCGCTCGGCTATTCGCAGGCGTCGGGCATCCCCTTCGAGCTCGGCATCATCCGCAACCACTACGTCGGCCGAACCTTCATCCAGCCGAGCCAGGGCATGCGCGAGATCGGCGTCCGCATGAAGCACAGCGCCAACCGCGGCGTGATCGAGGGCAAACGCGTCGTGCTCATCGACGATTCGGTGGTGCGCGGCACGACCTCGCTGAAGATCGTCCAGATGATGCGCGACGCCGGCGCCGCCGAGGTCCATTTCCGCATCGCCTGCCCGCCGATCACCCACCCGGATTATTACGGGATCGACACGCCCGAGCGCGAGAAGCTGCTGGCCGCCCAGATGGACCTCGAAGGCATGCGAGCCTTCATGGGCGCCGATTCGCTGGCCTTCCTGTCGGTGGACGGCATCTACCGATCGATGGACCTGCCCAAGCGCGATCCCGTGCGCCCGCAGTTCACCGACCACTGCTTCACGGGCGACTACCCGACGCGCCTGACGGACGTGCTGGCGGAATCGACCCCGAAGCAATGGGCGCTGCTCGCCGAAGCGAGCTGAGCACGGGTCACGGGCTGCCCGCCCCGGCGAGCGGCTCGACCTCGTGGAACCGGGCATAGTCGAGCACCGTCGACCCGTCCGGGCGGGTCGACAGGATGTCGGCATAGCGATGGTCCCAGCGTATGTCCGTCGCGGCGTAATATTCCCGGGCCTGGACGGTCTGGCCGGACGACTCGTCGACGCCCGTGATCACGACCATGAACATGGCCTCCTCGGCGACGAGGTCCGCCGTCGAGCGCCCGTGGATCGGGCTGGCTTCGTCGCAGCGGTGCAGGATGGTCCAGCTCAGGGCGAAGTTGGGGTTTTCCGACCTGAGCACCGGCAGCTCGACGTAGCGCCGGAAGCGGCTGCCTTCCCGCGTCGTCTGCTGCAGCAGCACCCACAGCCGTGCCGTGGCGGAGGACAGGATGTTGAGCCGCGCGTTCGCCACCCTGATCGCCAGCGTGCGCTCGCCCTCGTGGGGGCCGACCACGAGGGCGCGGGCGAACAGCAGCCGGGCCCGCGGGCGGGACATGCGGGCGAAGATCAGCCCCAGCATGGTGGCGGTGAAGAACAGCCCGGTGAACACCTCGGCGCTGACGAGGACGTGGCCGTAGCGGGTCTGCGGGAACATCTCGCCGTAGCCCACCGTCGTCAGCGTTTCGGCGCTGAAGTAGAACAGGTTCTCGAAATCGCCCGCGCTGTTGGCGATGGCGTTCGGGCTCAGCCGGTAGAGCGTCGCGAACGCGGCGTTGATGGCCAGGTAGGCGGTGAGCAGACCGGCCACGAAGGCGGGAAGGCGCGCCGTCATGGCGACATGGTAGACGTCGTTCCAGAAGCTCGGCTTCAAGCCCGTGGTCAGGACCTGCTGCCGGCCGATGATGACGCGGCGGAGCCGCCGCGGGCCGGCCCGCCCGCTGCCGGCCGTCCTCGGCGGCCGTCGCGCTGGTTCCCCGTTCATCGTCGCGCCCCCGATCTGCCCGCGCGCCGGCGCGGCTTGCCTGCCGGTAGCCGTTCCGGCTAGCACAGGCTATCCCTCGCCGCGCGGCGCGTCGCCCGCGGCGCTCACCGTCGAGTCCTGCACATGTCCAATGCCATGGAGGGTCGGCTGGCCCTTGTCACGGGCGCGTCGCGCGGCATCGGGCGCGCGGTCGCGCTCGAACTGGCCCGCGCGGGCGCCCACGTGGTGGCCCTGGCCCGCACCCAGGGCGCCCTGGAAGACCTCGACGACGAGATCCGGCGCGTCGGAGGCGACGCCACGCTGGTGCCCTGCGACCTGAAGGACTCCGAGGCGCTGGACCGGCTCGGCGCGGCCCTGCACGACCGCTGGGGTCATCTCGACATCCTGGTCGCCAACGCCGGCGTGCTCGGGCCCATCACGCCGATCGGCCATGTCGACCCCAAGCAGTGGGACAACGTGGTGGCGGTGAACCTCACCGCCAACTACCGCCTCGTGCGCTCGCTCGATCCGCTGCTCCGTGCGTCGGACGCCGGCCGGGTCGCCTTCGTGTCCTCGGCCGCCGGGCACCGCGCCGAGATGCGCCCCTACTGGGGCCCCTATGCCGTCACCAAGGCGGCGCTGGACGCCCTGGCGCGCACCTATGCGGCGGAAACCGCCACGACCTCGAACGTCGTCGTCACGGTGGTGAACCCCGGCCCCCTGCGCACCCGCATGCGCGCCGCCGCCATGCCGGGCGAGGACCCCGAGACGTTGAAGACGCCGGAGGACCTGGCGCCCGCGATCGTGGCCCTGTGCTCGCCCGAGTTCCGCGATTCGGGCAAGCTCTACGACTTCCCGACGGACCGGTTGATGAGCTTCCAGGGTCCGGCCTGATCGGCCTCACCCCGTCGTCAGGCACCAGTCGCCGCCGTCGAGCCACAACCTGTCGCCGCGCTTCGGCGCGCGCCGGTGGAGGGCGGTGACGTCCATGCCGCCGCCTCGCGCGAAGGCATCGGCGAGGCGCGCCTCGCCGTCGGGCTCGCGCCCGCCGATGCAGGGGAAGATCCGGGTCGGCGAAACGTGGCGCGCTTCGAAAGCGCCGCCGCGGCGGGTGACGAGGAACACCGCGCCCCGCGTGCCCGTGTCACCCCCGTGGACAGTGAGCGGCAGGACGAGGCGGCCGCCGTCCTTCAGGCGGTCGAGCCACGCGGGGGCCGGCCGCACCGCCCCGGCATTGACGAAGACGACGTCGGCGGGCGCGAAGTCGGTATCTCCACCGTCGCCGGCCAGCACCGTCGCGCCGGGATAGCCGGCGAGGTTGTCGGCGGCCCGCGCGGCGAGCCCCGGATCGACCTCGATGCCGGTGACGCACCCGTGCGGGCCGGCGAGGCACCGCATCAGTGCGGTGTAATAGCCGGTCCCCGTCCCGACGTGGACGACGTGGTCGCCCGGCCGGATTCGGGCGGCATGGATCAGCTTCGACAGGAAGGAGGGCTGGCCGTTGTTGAGCCCGCGCGCCGCGTCGATGGCGACGAGGTCGTCGGTGTAGAGGTAGACTGGGTCGGCGTCGGGCGTCTCGACGTAGTTGCCACCGAACCGCATGAGCTTCCAAGGCCCGGGGCCGAGGAACCGCTCGCGCTCCGTTTCGGCGAGGGCCCGCATCAAGGAAGCATCGGCGACCGCCGCGGCGGCGAGGACCTGCTTCGCATAGGCGCGGCGCACCACGGCGAGGTCATCGATCGTCATCCCGTCATCCCTTTCTCTGAACCGCCCGGTCATCGTCGCCAGTCCCGGTGGCCGGGGATATCGAAACGGGTGAGGCCGATATCGGCCAACTGGCGGTCGGTGAGCCGGCCCGCGTCGGGGTTCCGACCGGTTCGGAACCGGAGTGCGATGGCCGTCCGCAGGCGGGACACCCCCGCCCACGCCGCCCTGAAGGGAAACGACCGCCCGTCCGACGTCTTTCGCGGCGGGAACGGCCCGGCGGCGTCGGCCGGAACGGGTCGGGTATGATCGACGACCGTCATCGCCGCTCCTCGTCGTCGCGGTCTCGTCGGAGGGGACCGCCGCGAGGCGCGTCCGGTGCGCCTTCGTCCGGTTCCGCGGCTTCGCCGAAGGCTCGCCGGAGCGCCTGACGCAGGGATCCGGCGACGACGCGGGCGGCGCCCGGCGCATGGCTCGCGAGGATGTCCTCGTCGGTGGCGCCCAGGAGGTCGTCGGCGAGCGCATCGACGAGCCTCTCCTGTCGCCCGATCTGTTCGTGCCCCTTCATGGCGTGCCTCCGTCGCCGTCCCGGCGGAGCAGAGCCCGCCGCATGCGCCTGCGGGCCGTGTCGTAGGCCGTCGCGCTCAGGCCGTAACGGCGGCGGATCTCGGCGGGGGCGAGCCCGTCGCCCATGCCCGCGATCACCTGCAACGCCACGACGTCGCGGGCGAACAGCCGGTCGATGTCGGCCAGCGCCTGGGCGGCCGCCGTGGCGCGCTCGGGATCGACGCCGGGCGACGGATCCGCATGCAGCGCGGCGGCGGCGGCGTCGCGTGCGGGGACCAGCACGGGACGCTCCCGCCGCAGCTTCCGCCAATGGTCGTGGGCGACGCCCCGCATCGTCATGGCGAGCACCGCCACCAGCGGCACGCCGGGCGGCCGGGGCCGCGACCCGTCGAGCAGCCGCAACACGGCCTCGTTCAGGAGGTCGGCACCCTCCAGGCCGGGCAGGCCCCGCGCGCGGAGGCGCGCCAGAGCGCCGAGCCGCAGCAGGTCGGCATCGACGAGGGCGGCGACCTCGCGGGCGGGGTCGGACGCGGCGGGCGGACATCGTCGTTCTCGGGATCTTTGCGGCATGGCGCCACCGGTGAGCAGGGTCCTACCGGTCCATGCGCCCGCGGCGCGGGAGTGCGGACATCCCGCGCGAAATTTCCCCTGACGGCCCGCTCAGCCCGGGCCGGCCCTCAGCTCGACCCCGAGCGAGGCCAGCGCATCCCAGTAGCCCGGGTAGGTCTTCGCCACGCAGCCGGGATCGAGCACCGTGATGCCGCGCAGCTTGAGGCCCATCAGCGCGAAGCTCATGGCGATGCGGTGGTCCGCGTAGGTGGTGACGGCGGTCGGCAGCTCCTGCCCGGCCAGCCCCGGGTCGGAGGTCACCAGCAGGTCGTCGCCCTCCTCCCGGGCGAGGCCCGGGCGGATGCGGTCGAGCTCGGTCGACAGCGCGCGCACGCGGTCGCATTCCTTGACGCGCAGGTTGGCGATGCCGACGAAGCGCACCGGCGTCGCGTTGAAGGCCGCCAGCACCGCCAGGGTCGGCACCGCGTCCTGCATCTGCGACCCGTCGATGACGCCCGGCATGTGCGGAAAGGCGTCGATGACCGCCTTGGCGGCGGCATCGGGCTGGGTGAAGGCGTCCGCGGCGACGCCGAGGTCGATCGCGCCGCCCGTCAGCGCCTCGGCGGCCCACAGGTAGGTCGCCGCGGACGCGTCGGGTTCGACGTGGAAATCCGTGGCGCGATATCCGGTGGGCCGCACCGCCCAGGTGGCCGCATCCCGCTGCACCACCTCGGCGCCGAAGCTCCGCATCGCGCCGAGCGTCAGGTCGACGTAGCCGCGCGCCCCGATGTCCGCGCCGACGAGCGCCACTTCGACGTCGCCTTCGCCGAGCGCCGCCATCATGAGGAGGGCGGACACGTATTGCGAGGACAGGCCGGCGTCGATGGACACGCGCCCCGCGGGCACGCGACCCCGGCCGCGCACCGTCACGGGCGGGCAGCCGCTCGGGGCCCGCACGTCGAGCCCGAGCGACGCCAAGGCTTCGACGAGCGGCCGGATGGGCCGCACGCGCATGTGGGCGTCGCCGTCGACCACCACCGTGCCGTCGACGGCCGCCACCGCGGCGGTGAGGAACCGCGTCGCCGTGCCGGCATTGCCGAGCATCAGCGGGCCGGCGGGCTCGCGCAGCCGGCCGTCGCCGGTCACCACGAATGCGGTGTCGCCCGGTTCCTCGACCCGCACCCCCATGGCGCGCAGCGCTTCGGCCATCAGCCGCGTGTCGTCGCTCTTCAGAGCGCCCGTCAGCCGGCTCGTGCCCCGCGCCAGCCCGGCGAGCAGCAGCGCGCGATTGGTGATGCTCTTCGAGCCCGGGGGCGACACCCTGCCCCGCAGGGGCGTGGCGGGCGGCACCACCGTGACGGCGGGGCTCTTCAGGTCGAAACTCATCGGGAGGTCTCCGGGGACATGGCGATGCGTGATAGGGAGTGGTGCCCCTCCGGGGCAAGCGCGAGGCGGGCCGGATGACGCCGGCCGGGTTCGCCCGGGCCGTGCGCCGCAACGCCGACGTGGCGGCGCTGCTGGACCGCCTGCCCGACCTCGGGCTGCCGCAGTGCCACCTCGCCGCCGGCTGCCTGTTCCAGACCGTGTGGAACCTGCGGGCGGGGCGCTCGCCCGCGCAGGACATCCGGGATCACGACGTGTTGTACTGGGACGCCGACACGTCCTGGGCCGCGGAGGACGACGCGATCCGCCGGGCCGCGGCGCTCGGCGCCGCGCTCGGCCTCGCCCTGGAGGTCCGCAACCAGGCGCGCGTCCATCTCTGGTACGAACAGCGGTTCGGGGTGCCCTGCCCGCCGCTCGGGTCCGCCCGCGCCGGGATCGACCGCTTTCTCGTCGCCGGCACCGCCGTCGGCATCGCGGTCACCACCGGCGGCGTCTACGCGCCCTTCGGCCTCGACGACCTCGCCGCCGGCGTGTTGCGGATCAACCCGCGCCACCCGAGCCCGGCGCTGTTCCGCGCCAAGGCCGACGACTACCGGGCGCGCTGGCCGTGGCTGACGCTCGTCGACCCCGGATGAGGGGCGCCGGCGGGACGGCGCCTCACCGGTTCTTGTTCTTGTCGTAGGGATTGTCGCCCTGGCGCATGACGAGCCGGATCGGGATGCCGGGCAGGTCGAGCACGTCGCGCATCTGGTTGACGAGGTAGCGCTGGTAGGACCTCGGCAGCCCGTTCAGCTGGTTTCCGAAGAGCACGAAGGTCGGCGGACGCGCCTTGGGCTGCGTCATGTAGCGGATCTTGATGCGCCGGCCGCTGACGGCCGGCGGCGGGTTGGCGTCGAGCGCGGCCGACAGCCAGCGGTTGATGCGCGAGGTGGACAGCCGGCGGTTCCAGGTTTCCGCCACCTTGAAGGAGGCTTCGAGCAGCTTGTCGAGCCCGAAGCCGGTGCGGCCCGACACGGGCACCACCGGCACGCCCTTGATCTGAGGCAAGAGGCGCTCGGCCGATTCGCGCATCTCGCTGAGCTTGGAGCCGCGCGCCTCGATCAGGTCCCACTTGTTGACGCCGATCACGATGGCGCGGCCTTCGCGCTCCGCAAGGGCCGCGATGGTGAGGTCCTGCTTCTCGAACGGGATCGTGGCGTCGAGCAGCACGATCACCACTTCGGCGAACTGCACGGCGCGGATCGCGTCCGCGGCGGCGAGCTTCTCCACCTTGTCCTCGATGCGGGACCGCTTGCGCAGGCCCGCGGTGTCGAAGATCTTCAGGTCGCGGTCGCGCCACTTGAACTCGATGCCGATGGAGTCGCGGGTGATGCCGGGCTCGGGGCCGGTCAGCAGCCGGTCCTCGCCCAGCCACGCGTTCAGCAGCGTCGACTTGCCGGCGTTGGGGCGGCCCACGACAGCGATGCGCAGCGGCTTCGTGGGGTCGAGCTCGGTGCCGTCCTCGTCGTCGCCGAGCACCAGCGGGGCGACCTCCTCCTCGGGCAGCTCGGGAGCGGACTGGGGCAGCACGGCCGCCAGCGCGTCGTAGAGGTCGATCATGCCCTCGTTGTGCTCGGCCGAGATCGCCACCGGCGTGCCGAGGCCGAGCCCGTGGGCTTCGAGGGCGCCCGCTTCGCCCGCCCGCCCTTCCGCCTTGTTGGCCACGACGATGATGGGCTTGTCGGCCCGGCGCACGAGGCCGGCGAAGTGGCTGTCCATCGGCGTGACGCCGATGCGGCTGTCGATCACGAACAGGATCACGTCGGCGTCCGCCACCGCGACCTCGGTCTGCTGGCGCATGCGCCCGGCCAGCGTTTCTTCGGCGGCGTCGTCGAGGCCGGCGGTGTCGATGAGGGTGAAATCGGCGTCGAACAGCGTCGCCTCGCCTTCACGGCGGTCGCGGGTGACGCCGGGCTGGTCGTCGACCAGCGCGAGCTTCTTGCCCACCAGCCGGTTGAACAGCGTGGACTTGCCGACGTTGGGCCGGCCGATGATGGCGACCTTGCTCATGGCTTCTCCGCCGGCTTCGCGCCGGGCTCTCGTTTGTCGGCCGGCGGGACGCCGGGTTCGGCCTTGCCGGCCGCCGCGTCGCCCGGCGTCGCCGCGCTCGTGGCGGGCGCCGCCGCGGGCCTGCCGGCCCGGATGACGCCGAGCAGGAACCCGGCGCGCTGGCGGCTGTCGGGCGAGGCCAGGGGGTCGGCTTCGATGGCGTCGAGCCACTTGCCGGCGCCGGCATCGTCGCCGCGCTTCAACGCCGCCGCGGCCAGCATCTCGCGCGCGACGGAGCGGAACGCGGAGTTGGTGTCGGCGAGCGGCCCGAGGCGGCGGCCCAGTTCGGCGGCATCCGCCGTGTCCACCACGAGGAGCCCGGCGCGCAGGGCTGCGATGTCGCGCATCTCCTGGGGCACGGTGGCGTCGGCCGCGAGGGCATCGAAACCCTTCACGGCGCCGGGGACGTCGGTGCGGCCGAGCTCGCCCGCGGCGCGGAAGCGCGCCAGGGTGCGGTACCCGGCCGGGCCGTCCTGGGCCAGGGCGTCGAAGCCGGCGAGCGCGGCCTTCGGGTCGGCCGGGAGGGCATCGAGCGCGTCGAAGTA
This sequence comes from Lichenibacterium minor, assembly GCF_004137685.1. Taxonomy (GTDB): domain Bacteria; phylum Pseudomonadota; class Alphaproteobacteria; order Rhizobiales; family Beijerinckiaceae; genus Lichenihabitans; species Lichenihabitans minor. The sequence goes on from NZ_QYBB01000004.1 coordinate 63,204, forward strand.
GCGGGCGCCGGCCGCCTCGGCCTGCTGCTGGCGGTGATATTGATACCCGCGCCAGCCGCCGGCGGCGGCCAGGACCACGACGACGAGCAGCAGCAGCGCGACCCAGTAGCGCGACAGGAATCGCCGGAACTGGTCCTGGCGGTATTCCTCGTCGACCTCGCGGATGAAATCGGACATCGTTTCTCGTGAACCTCGCGGGGCCGGGACGCGCGCGGGGCGCGCCGGTCCGTCGAACATGGGGCCGACGACAGCCCGCTCCCGCGTCCCCCTTAGCAGGTTTGAGCCGCGGGATGGCAAGAGAACCGGCGGAGCGACCCCGGACGGGCGGCGCGCCAGCGGCGCGCGGCCGCGCGACGGTTCACAGCAGCGCCAGCGCCGCCACCAGCCGCTCGCGCTCGGCTTCGAAAGCGACGAGCCGCGCCCGGTTCAGCGCGATGACGTCGGGCTTGGCCTTGGCGACGAAAGCCTCGTCGCCGAGGCGCGCCGCGATCGAGCCCGCGTCCTTGCCGTTCTTGGCGAGCTCCTTTTCGAGCCGGGCTTTCTCCTTGGCGAAGTCGACCACGTCGCCGAGCGGCAGCAGGTAGTCGGTTCCGCCGACCGCGAGGCGCACCGACCCCTCCGGCGCGTCGCCGGCGACGTCGATCCCCGACAGGTTGGCGAGGCGGCGGATGTGCGGCCCGAAGCGGTCGAGCAGCGCGCGCGCGGCGTCCGACGGCGCGGACACGAGCAGCGGCACCGGCTTGCCCGGCGCCACCTTCAGCTCGCTGCGGACGGAGCGGATGCGCGTCACGAGCGCGATCACGCCCTCGACCTGCGTCGACGCCTCGGCGCGGACCGGCAAAGCCTCGAAGTCGGGCAGCTGCGCCGCCGTGATGGCTTCGCCCGCCGCGCAGCCGTCCCACAGCGCTTCCGTGACGAAGGGCATGAACGGGTTGAGGAGCTGCAGGATGGTCTTCAAGCACCAGCCCACGACCGCGCGGGTTTCCGCTGCCGCTGCGGCGTCGCCGCCGTTCATGCTGATCTTCGAGAATTCGACGTACCAGTCGCAGAACGTGTCGCGCACGAAGGCCTGCAGGCCGGTGGCGGCATCGCTGAAACGGTAGTCGTCGAGCGCCGCCAGCGTGGCGCGCGCCACGGCGGCCAGCTCGGCCACGATCCAGGCGTCGATGGCGTTGGACGGCGCGGCCGGCAGGGGCACGGCGGCCTCGAAGCAGCGGTTGAAGGCGGCGAAGCGGGCGGCGTTCCACAGCTTGTTGGCGAAGAGCCGCGCGGGACGGACCGCGTCCGGCGACATGCGGATGTCCTGCCCGTGGCCGCACAGGGTCATCATGGTCATGCGGGTGGCGTCGGCGCCGTATTGCGCGATGAGCTCGAGGGGATCGATGACGTTGCCCTTGGTCTTCGACATCTTCTGCCCCTGCGCGTCGCGCACGAGGCCGTGGATGTAGATGTCGCGGAAGGGGGCCGGTCCCTCGAAGTGGATGCTCTGCATCATCATCCTGGCGACCCAGAAGAAGATGATGTCGAAGCCGGTGACGAGCAGGTCCTGCGGATAATAGCGGGCGAGCTCCGGCGTCTCGTCGGGCCAGCCCAGCGTCGCGAAGGGCCACAGGGCGGACGAGAACCAGGTGTCGAGGATGTCGGGGTCGCGCGTCAGCGACACCGCGCGGCCGTAATGCGCCCGGGCGGCCTCGCCGGCCTCCTCGGCGGTTTCGGCGACGAAGATTTCGCCGTCCTCGCCGTACCAGGCCGGGATCTGGTGGCCGTACCAGAGCTGGCGGCTGATGCACCAGGGTTCGATGTTGTCCATCCAGCGATGGAACACGTTGGCCCAGTTGCCGGGAACGAAGCGCGTTTCGCCCGAATGAACGGCTTTCGCCGCAGCGGCGGCGAGGCCGTCCGTCCGCATGAACCATTGGTCGGTGATGCGCGGCTCGAGGACCACCTGGGACCGGTCGCCGAAGGGCTGCGCGATCAGCTTGGGCTCGATCTTCTCGATCAGCCCCAGCGCTTCCAGCGCTTCCACGGCGCGGGCGCGCGCGTCGAAGCGGTCGAGGCCGCGAAACGGCTCCGGAACGGCGTCGTTCATGCGGCCGTCGGGCGTCATGACGTCGAGCGCCACGAGGCCGTGGCGCAGCCCCACCGCGTGGTCGTTGAAATCGTGGGCGGGGGTGATCTTCACGGCGCCGCTCCCCTGCTCGGGGTCGGCGTGCTCGTCCGCGATGATCGGGATGGCGCGGCCGGTCAGCGGCAGGGTGACGAGCTTGCCGATGAGGTCGCGGTAGCGCTCGTCGGCGGCGTTCACCGCCACGGCCTGGTCGCCGAACAGCGTTTCGGGCCGCGTCGTGGCGACCACGATGTGGCGGAGCGGGTCCTCCGCCAGCGGGTAGCGGATGTGCCACAGGTGCCCCTCGACCTCGCGCGTCTCCACCTCGAGGTCGGACACGGCGGTGCGGAACTTCGGGTCCCAGTTCACGAGGCGCGTGCCCCGGGTGATCAGCCCTTCGCGGTGCATCGCCACGAAGACGCGCATCACCGCCCTGGTGATCACCGGATCGAGCGTGAAGCGCTCGCGCGACCAGTCCGGCGTGCAGCCGAGGCGGCGGAGCTGGCTCTGGATGGCGCCGGCCGACTGGTCGCGCCACGCGTCCGCGCGGCGCAGGAAGGCTTCGCGGCCGAGCGTGAAGCGCGTTTCGCCCGTCTTGGCCAGCTCGCGCTCGACGACGAAATGGGTCGCGATGGAGGCGTGGTCGGTGCCGGGCAGCCACAGCACGTCGAAGCCGCGCTGGCGCTTGTGGCGCACCACCACGTCCTGCAGCGTCATGTCGAGGGCGTGGCCGATGTGGAGCTGCCCCGTGACGTTGGGCGGCGGCATCACGAGCGAGAACTTCGGCTTCGACGAGGACACGTCGGCCCGGCCGACGCCGGTCTCGACCCAGCGCTCGACGAGCCCGGGCTCGATCGCATCGGGGTCGAAGTGGGCGGGCAGGCTCGGCGTGTCAGCGGTCATCGTTCAGCTCCGGACCGCGGGCCGGCGGCTGGGCCCGAGCGGTCGCATGCCCGGCGAAACGCGCGGGACGACGGGGATTAGCAGATCGGGGCCTGATTCACAGCCGCAACCGCACGAGAGCGGTCGATGCCCGATGCTGCTCAGAAAGGAAGTCGTCGCGACAGTCGAACTGTCATGCACCATCGAATGCTGATGGTGCCCGAGGGCGGATTCGAACCACCGACACTGCGATTTTCAGTCGCATGCTCTACCAACTGAGCTACTCGGGCGTCTCGGAGCCCGTCAGGGCCGCGACTGAGGGGCTTATACGGAGGGGCTCCGGGCTTGTCCAGGGCCTTTTGGAGCGGACTGTGGACAAGGGCGAGCGTTCGGGCACTGGACGGCACGGGACCGCTCGCGCCAGAACGGCGGCGATGGACGAGGAACGCGCGATGGCGGAAGCCGCTCCCGAAACGCTGGACCTGCGGGGCCTGAAGTGCCCCCTGCCCGTGCTGCACGTCCGTCGGGCGCTCGGGCGACTGCCCCCGGGCGGCGTGATCCTCGTGCGCTGCACGGACCCGCTGGCGTCGCTCGACATCCCGAACCTGGTCCGGGAAACCGGGGACATGCTGGTCGGCGCGGCGCGGGACGGACGGGAATCGCAGTTCACCGTCCGCAAAACATGAGGCCACGGCGGCGCGAAACCGCCGGGCAGGATCAAATGCGGACAGCCGGCGTTGACCGTCGACAGCAACAGCGGGGCATCACAACGGTGAAACGAACAGCTTACGCGATCCTCGTCTTGGCCCTCGCAGCTCCGGCGACGGCCTTCGCCCAACAGCACGGCGGCAGCGCCGAAGATCAGCTGGCCTGCACCCCGGACGTTTACCGCCTGTGCGCGAGCAACATCCCCGACGAGGACGCCATCACGGCCTGCCTGCGGCAGAACAAGTCCCAGCTCAGCGCCGGCTGCAAGGCGGTGTTCTCCCGCCCGGACACGGCCGCGGCCCCGAAGAAGACCGACGACGACGATTGATCGACGGGACGGCCGCGGTCCCGGTCACTCGGGGTCGGGGCTGTCCCGCATGTCGTCGTCCAGCGCGACGGGCACGCGATAGCCCTCGCCGAGCCAGCGGTGCAGGTCGACGTCGGCGCAGCGCTTGGAACAGAAGGGCTTGAACTCCGGCGAGGCTGCCCGGCTGCAGATGGGGCAGCGGCGCTTCACCGCCGGCCCGCTGTTGTCGTTCGCGGCCTCATCCATGGCGTCGCCTCCCGCGCCTCATCGGTCCCCCGCCGCCCAGGCGGCGTGGACGGGATAGCCTTCGCCGGCGAGGAGCGACACCGTTTCGTAGAGCGGAAGCCCGACCACGCCGGTGTAGGATCCCACGAGCTTGACCACGAAGGTGGAAGCGAAGCCCTGAACGGCGTATCCGCCGGCCTTGCCGCTCCATTCCCCGCAATCCAGGTAGCTCTGCATTTCGACGCCGGACAGGCGCTTGAATCGCACCCGCGTTTCCACCAGCCGGTGCCGCCGGCCGCCGCGCGGCGTCAGCAGCGTGACGCCGGTGTGGACGCGATGGGCGCGGCCCGACAGCAGGCGCAGGCAGTCCTCCGCCTCGTCGCGCGTTTCGCATTTCGGCAGGATCCGACGGCCGACGCTCACGACCGTGTCGGCGGCGAGGACGTAGGCGCCGTCGCGCTCCCCGCGCGCTTCCGCGGCGTCCGATGCCGCTTCCGCCTTGCCGGCGGCGAGGCGCGCCGCGAGCACGCGCGGCAGTTCGGACCGCTCGGGCGTCTCGTCGATGTCGGCGGGCAGCAGGGCGTGGGGCTCGACGCCGACCTGCTGGAGCAGCGCCAAGCGCCGCGGCGAGGCCGAGGCGAGGATCAGGCGCGGCGGCGGTGACGGGGCGCGGTCCCGCGCGGGTCCGATCACCGGGCGGGCCTCACTTGAACCGATAGGTGATTCGGCCCTTGGTGAGGTCGTAGGGGGTCATCTCGACCAGGACGCGGTCGCCCGTCAGCACGCGGATGCGGTTCTTGCGCATCTTGCCGGCGGTGTGGGCGGTGATCTCGTGTTCGTTCTCGAGCTTCACGCGAAACATCGCGTTCGGCAGCAGTTCCGTCACCGTGCCGGGGAACTCGAGCAGTTCTTCCTTCGCCATATGATCCGATCTTTCGAGCGCCGCGGATGGTCCTCCACGATGCGTTGCGCCGCCGGAAACGGCGGCGACATGCTGCACGGCGCCGGGGGGCACCGCTGCAAGCCGGCGGACCCTAATGGAGATTGCCCGGCTTGTGAACTGATGATGGTGACGGCACGGAGATCCCGAAAGGTGTCGCCCGGGAAACCCGGCCGGGCCGCCACCCCCGGCTAGGCCGGAAAGCTGCGCGCCTTCTCGGCATCGCGCCGCACGTAGCGCCGGTGGGACCGCAGGCTGAACGGGATGAGGGCCAGGAACAGGATCACCACGGCGGCCAGCACCTCCATGGGGAAGGTGGCCAGCAGCAGCACGAACACCGCCACGCCGAACAGCACCGGGATGACCTGCTCGCGCGGCACGCGGCCGAGCGACTTGCCGGAGAAGTGCGGGATGGCGCTGGCCATCAGCCCCGCGATGCCGAGCAGGTAGGCGATCTCCAGCGCCACGGCCCAGCGCTCGAAGACCCATCCCAGCGCCGACAGGTGCAGGTACAACGGCAGCAGCGCCGTGATGGCGCCGGCCGGCGCCGGCATGCCGGTGAAGAAGTTCGACGCCCAGGCGGGCCTGTCCGGATCGTCGAGGCCGGCGTTGAACCGGGCCAGCCGCAGCGCCATGGCGATGGCGAACACCATGGCGGCGAACCAGCCGAAGCTCTTCATCTGATGCATGTTCCAGAAATACAGCGTCAGCGCCGGCGCCACCCCGAAGTCGACGAAGTCGGCGAGCGAGTCGAGTTCGGCGCCGAACCGCGTCGTCCCCTTCAGGGCGCGTGCCAGCCGCCCGTCGACCCCGTCGAGGACGGCCGCCGCCACGATGAAGAAGACGGCCCTCTCGAAGGACCCTTCCGTGGCGTAGCGGATCGCCGTCAGCCCCAGGCACAGGGACAGCAGCGTGATGAGGTTGGGCAGCACGATGCGCAGCGGCACGTTGCGGAAGCGCCGCCGGCGGGCCGGCGGGCGCAGAAGGGCGGACGGCACCGGCTCCAGCGCGTCCGGATCTTGGTCGCGGTCCGCGCTCATGCGGCGTCGGCTCCTCGCTGCAGCGGTTCGGGCGGCTCGGGGCGGAACACGTCGATGGGCTCCTTGAAGCCCCGCACCGCGAAGGCGCCGACATGGGTGGCCGGGCCGTGCAGGCGCCGGGCGAATTCGCCCGACATCAGCACCGGCTGGTCGAGCGGTCGGTTGAGGTTGGCGATGCGGCTCGTCAGCCCCACGTCCTTGCCGATCACGGTGAAGTCGAGCCGAAGCCCCGAGCCGACGTTGCCGTAGGCCGCTTCGCCGTAGTGCAGCGCCACGCCGGCCTCGATCGGGGCTTCGCCCGGGTGGAGCAGGTTGCGGGCGCGGAGGGCTTCGAGCGCGTCCTGCCCCGCCGCCAGCGCGCGGTCGGCCGCGTCGCCGTCGGCCCCGTCGCGGAAGATCGCCAAGAGCCCGTCCCCCATGTATTTCAGCACCTCGCCGCGCCGGCCCTCGATCGGCGGCACGAGGCAGTCGAACAACGCGTTGAAGACCGCCACCGCCTCGACGGCGCCGAGGTCCGCCGTGTGGCCGATCGAATCGCGCATGTCGGCGAATAGGATCGCCGAACGGATCGTCGACACCTGGCCGCGCTTGGTGTTGCCGCGCAGGATGGCGCGGTGCGGCTCGTCGCCCACGTAGGTGCGCAGCAGCTTGTCGAGCGACAGCCAGGTCGAGCGCAGGTCGATCAGCATGGCGATGGCGGGGAGCAGCCGCGACAGCGCGGCCATCTCGGGCACGGCGAAGCCGCCGGCCTGCTTGGTGGCGAAGGTCACCCAGCCGTGGCCGCCGTTCATCAGCGGGATCGGCACGCAAAGGTAGTGGGTGAAGCCTTCGGCCTTCAGCTCGGCCACGATGCCGAAGCGCGTCACCTCCGTGTCGGCGAGGCGCATCTCCACCGCCCGGCCGGTCCAGGCGGCTTCGTAGAAGGGCGACAAGCGGTAGCCCGAATCGTCGTCCTGCGTGCGCACGTAGGTGCGCGTCGTCACGCCCCGGCCCCGCACCCACAGGCGCGACACGGAATCATGCTCGGCGTCGAGCACCTCGGTCGACGAGCCGTAGCGGTCGAGCGGCAGCCCGAGGACGAGCAGCTTGTCGCAGAGCGTGGCGATGCGCTCGCTCGGCATGTCCTTCGTGCGGGCGTTGCGGGTCAGCCAGTCGGCGACGAGCGAAACCCCGTAGGCGAGGTCCCAGCCCATCAGCCGGTCGAGGCGCTCGGCCGGGAGGTCGACGATGTCGGCCGCCGTCAGGGCCGCGTCGGCGGCCGCCAGGGGCATGTCGGCCGGGGCCTGCGCGGTGGCGTCCAAGCGTCACCCGGCCTTGAAGGAGCGCGGCGATTCGGCGGCCCGGGCATCGGCCAGCACGGTTTCGCCCGCGACCGCGGTGGCGCCGATGCCGACCATGACGCGGACGTTCTCGGGCAGGTACACGTCGACGCGCGAGCCGAAGCGGATCAGGCCGAAGCGGTCCCCGACGCCGATCGTTTCGCCTTCGCGCACGAAGGACACGATGCGCCGGGCGACGAGGCCGGCGATCTGCACGACGCCCACGCGCCCGATCCCCGTTTCCAGCAGCATGGACGAGCGCTCGTTGTCCTCGGACGCCTTGTCGAGGTCGGCGTTGACGAACAGCCCGGGCTTGTAGGCCACCTTGAGGATGCGGCCCGACAGCGGCGCGCGGTTCACGTGGCAGTCGAAGACGCTCATGAAGACCGACACGCGCTGCAGGGGCCGGTCGCCCAGGCCGAGTTCGGGCGGGGGCACGAAGAAGCCGACCGACGACACGGTGCCGTCCGCGGGCGACACCACCAAGCCCTCCCGCATCGGCGTGACGCGCTTCGGGTCGCGAAAGAAATACACGCACCAGGCCGTGACGATGAAGCCGAGCCAGCCGAGCGGGCTCCACAGCCAGTCGAGCACCAGCGCGGCCACGAAGAAGCCGGCGATGAAGACGTAGCCTTCGGGGTGGATCGGGACGGCCTGCCGCTTCAGGCTGGCGATCACCGACATGGGGAAGCCTTCACGGCGGCAGCGGTCACGTTCATCCCCATGGCACCATCATCCCAACCGCGCGACGGGTCGCGTCACGCGTCGACCGCTTCGCGGTCCCGCCCCTCGTCGCCCGCCTCGGACCCGCGCAGCATGTCCGCGACGGCTTCGGCCTCGCGCTGCTGGTTCCACATCGCGGAATAGATGCCGCGGCGCTCCAGCAGCCCGTCGTGGGTGCCGCGCTCGACGATGACACCCTTGTCGAGCACCAGGATCTCGTCGGCGTTCACCACCGTGGACAGGCGATGCGCGATCACCACCGTGGTGCGCCCGCGCGACACGCGGTCGAGCGCGTCTTGTATCTCGCGTTCGGTGAAGGTGTCGAGGGCCGAGGTGGCCTCGTCGAGCACCAGGATGGCGGGCGCCTTGAGGATGGTGCGGGCGATCGCGACGCGCTGCTTCTCGCCCCCCGACAGCTTGAGGCCGCGTTCGCCCACCTGGGCGCGGTAGCCCTCCGGGACGCTCGCCACGAAGCGGTCGATCTGGGCGAGGCGCGCGGCTTCCGCCACCTCGGCCTCGTCGGCGGCCCAGCGGCCGTAGCGGATGTTGTAGCCCAGCGTGTCGTTGAACAGCACCGTGTCCTGCGGCACCATGCCGATGGCGTCGCGCAGGGAGGACTGCGTCACCCCGGCGATGTCCTGGCCATCGACCGTGATGCGGCCGCGGTGGGGCTCGTAGAAGCGGAACATCAGGCGGGACAGCGTCGACTTGCCGGCGCCCGAGGGGCCCACCACCGCCACCGTCTTGCCCGGAGGCACGTCGAAGGACACGCCGCGCAGGATGTCGCGCTTGGGGTCGTAGCGGAACCACACGTCCTCGAAGCGCAGGTGGCCCCGGCTCACCACCAGCGCCTCGGCCCCGGGGCGGTCCTGCACCTCCGGGGCCGACCGCAGGATCGCCGACATCATATCGATGTCGATGATGGCCTGCTTCACCTCGCGGTAGACCAGGCCCATGAAGTTGAGCGGCTGGTAGAGCTGGATCATCATGGCGTTGATGAGCACGAAGTCGCCGACCGTGTTGCGCCCCGCCCGGATGCCCGCGATGCTCATCGCCATCACGACGGCCAGGCCGGCCGAGAAGATGATCGCTTGCCCGGCGTTGAGCACCGCCAGCGACACGTAGGTCTTCACGCTCATCTGCTCGTAGCGGCGCATCGACAGGTCGTAGCGGGACGCTTCGCGCGCTTCGGCGCCGAAATACTTCACCGTTTCGAAGTTGAGCAGGCTGTCGATGGCCTTGGTGTTGGCGTCCTGGTCGCTCTCGTTCATCACCTGGCGGATCGCGATGCGCCAGTTCGTCGCCACCGCGGTGAAGCCCGTGTAGGCGGCGATCATCAGCAGCACCGCCAGGGCGTAGAGCCAGTCGAACTGGACCAGGAACACGCCCATCACCAGCACGAACTCGATGATCGTCGGCACGCCGGTCAGCATGGTCATGCGGACGATGGTTTCGATGGCGCCGCGCCCGCGCTCCAGAACGCGCGTCAGCCCGCCGGTCTTGCGCTCCAGGTGGAACCGGAGCGACAGCTCGTGCAGGTGCACGAAGACGTCGTTCGCCATGCGCCGGACGGCATGCATGGCCACGGAGGCGAAGAGCCCGTCGCGCACCTGGGTCAGCACGCTCATCAGCATGCGCAGCAGGCCGTAGAGCAGCGTCAGCGCGACCGGGCCGGCCAGCACGGCGGGAAGATGCTCAACCCCGGCGTCCTCGCGGCCCACCAGGGCGTCGGTGGCGAACTTGAACGCGTAGGGGATCGCCACAGTGACGAGCTTGCCCGCCACCATCAGCACCAGCGCCACGTAGATGCGGCGGCGGAGGTCGGCACGGTCGGACGGCCAGATGTAGGGCCACAGGTGGCGCAGGGTGGCGGCGAGCGAGGTTTGCGCGTGGGGCGTCACGGCCGCGGCGGGATCGTCGATATCGGGCATGGTGGAAGGATCTGGCCTTTCGCGGCGGGCACGGCGGTCGGTCGCATGCATATAGGGCGGCGGCGGCTCCGGCGCAGGATGGGCGAACCGGAGGCGGCCCCGACGCAACGCCGGCCGGTTGACCGGCTCGCGCGTCGCCGTGCTAGATTTCCGCCATGACGAAGCTCCGATCCATCTGCGTTTACTGCGGTTCCAGCGACGGCACCGATCCCGGCATGCGGGCGGCCGCGGAAGCGTTCGGCCGCGCCATGGGGGAAGCCGGCATCGCGCTCGTCTACGGCGGGGGCGACCACGGGCTCATGGGCGCCGTCGCGCGCGCCGTGCTGGCGGCGGGCGGCTCCGTCACCGGCATCATCCCGGATTTCCTGCGCGGCAAGGAGCGCATGATCGACGGGGACGACGGGGACGAGCGGCGCCTCGAGATGATCGTGGTCGAGGACATGCACACCCGCAAGCGGATGATGTTCGAGCAGGCCGACGCTTTCGTGGCCCTGCCCGGCGGCATCGGCACCCTGGAGGAGCTCGTCGAGCAGATGACCTGGGTGCAGCTCGACCGACACTCGAAGCCGGTGGTCATCGCCGACGTGGCGGGCTTCTGGGCGCCGCTGCTGGAGCTGATCGAGCACATGCGACGTCAGGGCTTCATCCGCGCCGCGTCCGACGTCCGCTACCAGGTGGCCGGCACCGTCGAGGAGATCATCCCCGCCATCCGCGCCGCGATGGACCGCGCCGCGCGCGCGGGCGCCGAGAAGGCTTCGCTCGACATGCCGATGTGAGGCCGGGGGCCGGGCTACCCGGCCGCGGGATCCGGCGTCACAGGAACGCCCGGCCGGCGCGGTCCTCGACTTCGACGATCCACAGGTCCGGGTCGAAGCCGATCTCCCGCTTCAAGCGATCCTCGGCGGCGCCCGCGTCGATCGCGGGGTCGCGGTGGACGGGCACGAAGGCCCGCAGCCCGTCCTCGGCGGCCTCGCTCTGCGGCGCCGGGCCGAGCAGCGCGGCCGTGCCGTCGAGCCTGTCCACCTTGATCATGACGGCGCCGGACTCGGGCGAGCCGCGGCGGCGCAGCACCGCGACGACGCCCTCGACCTCCAGGCGCCGGATGTAGGCGGCGACCCAGAAATCGGTCCTGATGCGCGGCAGGCTCACGATACGCCCGTCATTCGGCCTGCGCGGCCGGCTTGGCCCCGGCGGCGGGCGCCGCCGCGGCGATCCGGTGATGCGGGTGCGGCGCGGCCGTGTCGGCGGCCTTGGCGGGATGCGCGGCGGCTTCGGCGGCATGGGGCGCCGGCTCGGCGGCCTTGGCCTCCGCCTTGGCGGCGGGTTTGTGGACCGGCTTGGGTTCGGGCTTCGCCGGGTGGGACGCGCCGGCGAGGAGCTTGGCGACCGGGTCCGCCTTGGCGTCGGCCTTCTCCACCTTGGCGCCGGCCGCCGCAGGCGCGGCTGCGACATGGCCGGGGCGGGGATGGGCGTGGACCTCGGCGGCGGCCTTCGGCTTCGCCACGGCCTCGTCGTGCGCCTTGCCGGCGGCCGCCTTGCCGACCGCGTGGCGGACCGGCGCGGGCTTCGGCGCCGCGGCGACCGCCGGAGCGGCGGGTTCGGCCGGGGCGGCGGGAGGCGGCGCGATCGTGCCGGTCCTTTCGATCGGCGCGGGCGGAGCGGGCGGGGGCACGGCCGCGGCGGTGCGCTGGGCCGCCTCGGACGCCCCGTCGACGGACCGGCCCAGGCCGAACAGCGGCGACGGGTGCTGGCCGCGCTGGAACACCATGGCGTTGGCGACGATCCCGACCAGCGCCACGCCGAAGGCCGCCACCGTGAGGGCCTTCAGCGGCCTGACGCGCGGCAGGCGCGCGCTCAGTTGCGCGGCGAGGCCGGGCCCGCGCCGCCCGCGCGACGCGGATCCGGGCGACCGGCCGCCGCCGAGGCGCTGGGCCGCGATGGCGGCGCTGGTGATGCCCCCGCGGTTCGGGGCGCCGCGGGAAACCGGGCCCTCGCCGACGAGATCGTCGAGCGGGGGAGCCCCCGCGGATCGGGAGCGGCCGGCGCCACGCGCCGGCGAGCGATGGGTGTCGATGGCCGCGTCACGCAATTTTGTGCATCCTGCCGCCGTTCGGCACACCGTCGTGCCGCACCCCCGAGGAATAGCGGGAAATGGTTTCGATTTTGGTCACGCCGCCCGGCGCGACGGCCGCCCGGCGGCAGTCCTGGGGCAGGCGGACCGACACGCGGGTGCCCTGCCCCGGCGCGCTTTCGATCGCGATCGAGCCGCCGTGCAGCCCGACGAGGCCACGCACCACCGACAGCCCCAGGCCGGTGCCGTCGCTGGGCCGGTCGTAGGCGGCGCGCGCCTGGAAGAAGGGGTCGCCCAGTCGCGGCAGGTCGCGCGCCGCGATGCCGACCCCGGTGTCCGACACGGTGATGAGGACCGAATTGCCGTCCGGCCGGGCCGTGATGGCGACGCGGCCGCCGGCGGGCGTGAACTTCAGCGCGTTGGACAGCAGGTTCAGCACGATCTGCTTGCAGGCCCGCTTGTCGCCGACGAGCTCGTCCGCACCGGGCGCCACCTCGCGCTGCAGGCGGACGCCGCTCTGCTCGGCCTTGAGGCCCACCATGTCGCAGCAGACCGCGACGAGGTCGTGCAGGTCGAAGGCTTCCGGATGGATGTCGAAGGAGCCGGATTCGATCTTGGACGCGTCGAGGATGCCGTTGACCACCGCGAGCAGGTGCAGGCCGGACTGGTGGATGATGCCCGCGTAATCGCGCCGCTTGTCGGCGTCGGCCGGCTCAAGCGCCGGGTTGGACAGGATTTCGGAGAAGCCGATGATGGCGTTCAGCGGCGTGCGCAGCTCGTGGCTGACGTTGGCGAGGAACATGTCGCGCCCCGCATGGGTGCGGTCCGCGGACGTCTGCGCCAGGGCGACGAGCCGGTCCTGCTCGACCCGCGCCGACACGTCGCGCATCAGGCCGACCGCCGCGACGGGGCGCGCGGCGTCGGTCACGGCCTCGCCGGGGTTCGGCGGCCTCAGCGACAGGTCCACGGCCGCGAACACCGGCTCGTCGAAGTCCCCCCGCTGGCTCGGCACCGTGCGGCCGGTGCGCAGCCGCAGCGTGGCGGTGCCGCTGCGGCCGTCGGCGGCGTCGGCGACGAGCTTCAGGAACACCGGGCGGTCGGCGACGTGCAGCCTTTCGAACAGCCCGCGACCGGCGAGGTCCGTCGGCGCGAGGCCGAACAGGCGCAGCGACGCGCAGCCGACCCGGCAGGCCGCGCCGGCGCGGTCGAGCTGCAGCACGACGTCGTCGATGGCGTCGGCGAGGGCGCGGTAACGGTCCCGGTCCGCGCGGGCCTCGCCGTCGCGGCGCCGCGCCGCCCGCCCGGCGACGGACGCCAGCAGGCCGCCGTAGGCCAGCGCGGCCATCAGCGCCGCCGCGCCGAGCGGGGTGAGGTGCAGGGGAGCCGCGGGTAGGCCGAAACGCGCGCGGAGCGCCGCCAGGAGCACCACCGCCGAGGACGCCAGGACCGAGGGAACGACGAAGCGCCCCGTGGACGCAGACGCCGCCTCCACCGGAACCATCAGCAGGATCGCCAGGCCGAGGCTCGACCCCGTCCCGAGCGCCACGGTGGCGCCCAGCCCGACCCAGGCGGCGAGGCTCAGTGCCTCACCGACGCGCAGGTTTCCGGTCCGCGATACCGCCAAGGCTGCACAGAAGGGCAGCGCCAGCCAGGCCAGGGCGCCCGCCTCCCAGGCGGCCGGCGCCGCGCCGGCGACGAGGCAGAGCGGCGCCAAGGCCAGCGCGGTGAGCGACAGCCCGACCCGCGTGAGGAGGAACGTACGATGGGCGTGCGCGTCGACGACGTCGGCACGGACGTCGTCGTGGACGAAGGGCGCGACGGCGGCGTCGAGATGGGCCAATGGGTTCACGCGACACTCCGCACCGGACGCAACCGGATCTCGTCCTGGCCTGATGCAAACTCCCAGGCCCGCCTTAAACCAACGCTAAGTCGGGGCGCCTTTCAGCGGTGTGAGCGTCGGAGCGAAGGGCACCGCCGGGGACGCGTCGCCTGTCGGCGTGGTTAAGACTTCGCATCCGACGCGACGGCGCCGCGTCGAGCGGAAAGCTTCCGCTCAGGATGACGGCATCCCCCCGTCGACTCCCACGCCCGCCCTGCCCTAAGCTTCCGGACGGCGCCGCGGATGGCGACCGACCGGGGCTCGGCACGCATGATGTTCTTCCTGGCGCGGTCGGCGCTGTGCATCGGCGCCGTGGCGGCCGCCGCCGGCGGCCTCGGCGGCGAAGGCTTGGTGACCGCGGCCGACCGCGGCGCGCGACAGGTCGCCGCCGATGCCGGGCGCGCCTGCCTGGCGTCGAGCACCTGCCTGCGCGTCGGCACGGCGGCCCTGTCGGCCGCGGGCGGCGCTTCGCCGGCCTCGGAACCGGGGGCGTCTGTCGCAGCGCCGGCCGGCCCGCGTCGGCGCACATCGGCGCGGCGGGCGGGCGCGGAACCGAACCGGACGCCGGCCCCGCCCGGCGGCTGAGCCGCCCCGCGCCGGCCATTCGAAGGCTCTCGGCTGCAGCCCGGACTGGAACGCGACCCGAGGACGCGCGATATGGAGGGGACACGGGATCCCTGCCGACCATGCACAACGTCGACGACATCATCGCGAACTTCGAGATCCTGGACGAGCTCGACGACCGCTACCGCTACCTCATCGAACTCGGGCGCGAGCTGCCGCCCCTGCCGCCGGACGCCCACGACGAGGCCAACCGCGTGCGGGGCTGCGCCAGCCAGGTCTGGCTCGAAACCGCGGTCGACCCCGGTCCGGCCCACGACCCCGTGCTGCGGTTCCGCGGCGACAGCGACGCCCACATCGTCAAGGGCCTGATCTACCTCGCCCTGGCGCTCTACGGCGACCGGCCGGCTTCCGAGATCGCCGCCACCGACGCCACGCCGATCTTCGCCAAGCTCGGCCTCGGCGGCCACATGACGCGCCAGCGGTCGAACGGCTTCGCCGCCATGGTGGAGCGCATCCGTGCGGACGCGCGGCGCGCGCTGGCGGGCGAGATGCCCCAGGCCGGTCCGCCGGCGCTGCACTGACCGGCCGGGTCCAGCCCCGCCGTCCGACGTCCCCGACGGTTCTTTCCGGGGCGGCGGACGGTGGCGCGGCGCGGCCTCAGGCCGGCTCGCGACGGTTCCGGCGCTGCTGGCCGAGGCCCATCTCCTTGGCGAGCTGCGAGCGCGCCTTGGCGTAGCTCGGCGCCACCATGGGGTAATCCAGGCCGAGGCCCCATTTCTGGCGATAATCCTCCGGCGACATGTCGTATTGCGTCCGCAGGTGTCTTTTCAAGGATTTGAACTTTTTTCCGTCTTCGAGACAGACGATGTAGTCGTCCGCCACCGATTTGCGGATGGAAACCGCCGGTTTCAAAGGCTCCGCCACGACCTCCTCGACCCCACGATGCATGCGGACCAAGGCCGAATGCACACCGGCGATCAGCGCGGGAAGCTCGCTGGACGGCACGGAATTGTTGCTGATGTAGGCAGCAACAATCTCGACCGCGACTTCAAGAAGGTCGCCCGACGTTCCAGCATCCGACATCATCGTCCTCGTATGCAAAAGATTTGATAAACGCGCGTGAGCACCTCGAATCATCAAATTTGGCGGTGCTCAACCGCGGCGATTATTGCGGGACTCGGGTGGCCTGACAAGATGCGCGCCGCAGCGGCCGCCCTTCGCGAGGCCCGGCGCCGGCCACATCGCGCCCTTGCCGGGCCAGCGGCGGGGCCCGATAAAGGCCGCATGACCGACCTGCCAGCCTTCGCCTCCGCGGCCCCCGCCCCCGTGCCGATCCCGGCCCGGCCCGTGACGCGCGCCGTCCACAACGTGGCCTTGACCGACGACTTCGGCTGGATCCGTGCCGACAACTGGCGCGAGGTCCTGCAGGACCCGGCCGCCCTCCCGGGCGAGATCCGCGCGCTGCTCGACCGCGAGAACGCCCATGCGGCGGCCGTGATGGCCCCCACCGAAGCCCTGCAGGGACGGCTCGCCGAGGAGATGCGGGACCGCATGGAGGAGGAGGAGGCGGAGGTCCCCGTGCCGGACGGCCCCTTCAGCTACTATTCCCGCTACCGCGAGGGCGGGCAGCACGAACTGGTGTGCCGCGTGCCGCGGAACGGCGGGGCGGAGCAGGTCATGCTCGACGGCGACGCGCTGGCCGACGGCGTCGAGTTCTTCGAGTTCGGCGACGCCGCGCCGTCGGACGACCATGCGCTGTTGGCCTGGGGCTACGACGACAAGGGCTCCGAGCTCCACACCATCAGGGTCCGTGACCTCGCGACGGGCGAGGACCGTCCGGACGCCGTGTCCCGCACCGAGGGCAGCGCGGTCTGGACCGCGGCCGGCGACGCCTTCTTCTACGTGCGGCTCGACGAGGACCACCGCGCCAGTTCCGTGTGGCTGCATCGGCTCGGCACCGACGCCGCGGACGACCGGGAAATCTACGACGAGCCCGACCCGACCTGGTTCGTCGAAGTGTCGCGCACGCGCTCGGGCCGCTTCGCCGTGATCTCGATCCACGGCCACGACGCCTCGGAAGCCCGGGTGGTGGAGCGCACCGAGCCCCTCGTGGCGCCGCGGCTGGTCGCCGAACGGGCGCCCGGCCTGCACTACGAGGTCGACCACCGGGGCGACGACTTCGTCATCCTGACCAACGCCGACGGCGCGGTGGACTTCAAGATCGTCACGGCCCCGGTGGAGGATCCCGGCCGGGCGAACTGGCGCGACCTCGTGCCCCACGAGGCGGGGCGGCTCATCGTCGGGCACGCCGCCTTCGCGCGCCACCTCGTGCGCCTGGAGCGGCGCGACGCCCTGCCCCGGATCGTCGTGCGCGGCTTCGCCGACGGCGCCGAGCGCGCCGTGTCGTTCCCCGAGGAAGCCTATTCGCTCGGCCTCGGGGAGGTGGCGGAGCAGGACACGGCGGTGATGCGCTTCACCTACTCGTCCATGACCACGCCCGGCGAAACCTACGACTACGACATGGACAGCGGCGAGCGGGTCCTGCGCAAGCGCCAGGAGGTGCCGTCGGGGCACGAGCCGTCCGACTACGTGACGCGTCGCATCCTGGCCCGGGCGGACGACGGGGCCGAGGTGCCGGTGTCGATCCTCCACCACCGCGACACCCCGGTCGACGGCTCGGCGCCGCTGCTGCTCTACGGCTACGGCGCCTACGGCCACGCGATCCCGGCGGCGTTCGGCACGAAGCGCCTTTCGCTGGTCGACCGCGGCTTCGTGTACGCGATCGCCCACATCCGCGGCGGCACCGACAAGGGCTGGGCGTGGTACACAGACGGCAAGCTCGCCAACAAGGCGCACAGCTTCACCGACTTCATCGCGGCGGGACGGGCGCTGGCGGCGGCGGGCTACACGGCGGAAGGCCGCATCGTGGCCCACGGCGGCAGCGCCGGCGGCCTGCTCATGGGCGCGGTGGCCAACATGGCCCCGGAGCTCTTCGCCGGGATCGTCGCCGACGTTCCCTTCGTCGACGTGCTGAACACCATCCTCGACGCCAGCCTGCCGCTGACGCCGCCCGAATGGCTGGAATGGGGCGACCCGATCCGCGACGTCGACGCGTTCCACACCATCCGGAGCTATTCGCCCTACGACAACGTGGCGGAGCAGCGCTATCCGCCGATGCTGGTGCTCGGCGGCCTGACCGACCCGCGCGTCACCTATTGGGAGCCGGCGAAGTGGGTCGCCAAGCTGCGGCAGAAGGCGCTCGGGCCGTCGCTCGTCCTGTTGAAGACCAACATGGGCGCGGGCCACGGCGGCGCGTCCGGCCGCTACGACCAGCTCGACGAGGTGGCGCTGCAATATGCCTTCGCGTTGGCCTGCGTCGGGCGGGACGGCGTGGAGCCGTTCGGGGACGACGACGACGGGGAGTGAGGGCGTCCCGGTGCCGCGGTACGCGGATCCGCCACGTGCCGGCCTTCGCCGATGCCGCACCGCGTGCCGACGGTTGCCGCGGTGCGCCGCGTCCGGCATGGGATCGCCCGACACGAGGGTCCGGGACAGCACATGACGGCCAACGACAACAAACCTCCGCGCCGGCCCGGCGAGCCCAACCGCCGCGGCACCGTCGCGGCCCTGGTCGCCGTGGTGGCGATCGGCTTGGCGCTGTTCTGGGCCCTGTCGGCCATCCGCGCCCACGACGCCGTCCAGGACTGCATCGATTCCGGCCGGCACGGCTGCGGCGACGCGGAGCCCCGGTGAGGCGCCGGGGCCACGCCGTCCCGCTCCCGCCATCATGTCCACAGACGGTGCCGGCATGCGGCGCCGCCGCGCGCTATGATGCGAGCCCAGGTCGAGGGCGGGAGACGACGACGTGGTGAGATCCGGGCCGAGACGATCCGTGCGGGCCGCCGTGCTGCTGCTGGCGGCCGCCGCGCTGTCGGGCTGCGTGTCGGCGGTGGCGGGCGTCGGCGGCCTCGGCTCCGACGCGGCGTCGCGCCAGGCCCGCAACGTGCAGATCTTCGTCGACTCGACGCGCCCGCTCAAGGCCGACGAGAGTGCCGACGGTTCCGCCCATTTCTCCCTCGCCACCGTCAGCGTGCCGTCGGGGCACGAGGCGGGCGGCCTCGAGATGGCGAGCTTCGGCGCACCCGACCGGGCGCGCGACTTCGCCATCGTGGGTCGCCGCGCGCTCGACGCGGAAGCGTTCCGCAACGCCGTCGCCACGCACCTGTCGGGCCGCGTCGGCTCGAACCGCGACGTGCTGGTCTTCGTGCACGGCTTCAACACGGGCTTCGACGAGGCGCGCTTCCGCTTGGCGCAGATCGTCACGGACGGCGGCTTCAACGGCGTCCCGGTGCTGTTCACCTGGCCGTCGAAGGGGAGCCTGTTCGGCTACGGCTCGGATCGCGAAGCCGCGACGGCCTCGCGCGACGCGATGGAGCACCTGCTGCTCGACCTCGCGGCCCTGCCGGACGTCGGCAAGGTGCACGTGCTGGCCCATTCCATGGGGTCGTGGCTCGCCATGGAAGCGCTGCGCGAGGTGGCGATCGCCGGCCACCCGGACCTCGACGGGCACCTGGGCGACATCATCCTGGCGGCGCCCGACATCGACCAGGGCGTGTTCCGCCAGCAGGTGGAGCGGCTCGGGCCGGGCGCCCACATCTCCGTCTTCGCCGCCACCAACGACCGCGCCCTGGGCCTGTCGGGCTTCCTGGCGGAGCGGCCGCGCCTCGGCGCCATTGATTCGACGAGCCCGGACGGGCGGGCGGCGCTCGAAGGTCTCGGGGTCCACGTCATCGACCTCACGCGCGACAGCGTCGGCCTCATCGGCCATGCCACCTACGCGAGCGTGCCGGAGGTCATCCGCGGCATCGGCGCCGAGATCGGCGCGTCCCGGGCCGGGGACAGGAACCGCCAGGCGGTGCTGGGCGGCGAGCCCGACGCGCCGCAGTTCGAGAAGCTCCCCGCCCCCGTGGTGGCGACCCCGCTTCCCGCCCCGCAGGCGCCCGCCATCGCGGTGCCCTGACGGCCCCGAGGACGACCGCGGGGCGCCGGCTCACATCACGTGCTGAAGCTCCGGGATGGCCTTGGCGACGTCGTCGACCGGGCCGTCGCCGACGTGGCGGCGGAGCCCCTCGAACATGGCGCGACCGAGCGACTGCATCGCCCCCATGCCGACGCCTTCCGCCATGAGGCGGTCGGCGAGGCCCATCAGGCCGGGCGTGGCGGAGCCCCCGCCTTCGGCCTCGTCCTCGGCCGCCGCGGAGGCCGCCGCGCGGGCGCCGGGCACCCGGTCGATGACGGCGGCGCTGGTGTCGGGCGGCACGTTCTTCTGCACGAAGTCGAGGACGATGCCGATCGCCTTGCGGGCGGTGGCGGGCTCGAGGCCGGCCTCGGTGCTGACGTGGTCGATGAGGTCCTGCATGGGTGGGGCGTCCTCCGCGTGTGTGGCGGGGCAACGCGCCCGCGCGCCGCGGGTTCAGCTCGGGCGGCCGCGTGACACGCCCCGCGCCGGCGCCCTATAGAGGCCCGGCATCCCCGGAGCCGGCGCGCCATGTCAGATCCCCATCCCGACGAGCCCGGCCGCATCCTGCTCGGCCTCAGCGCCGGCGCCGGCGGGGCGCCCGGGCACTACGACTACCTCGCCCTCGCCATGGCCAACCGCCACGGGCTGATCACGGGCGCCACGGGCACGGGCAAGACCGTGACGCTGCAGACGCTCGCCGAAGGGTTCAGCCGCGCCGGCGTGCCGGTGTTCGCCGCCGACGTGAAGGGCGACCTCGCCGGGCTGGCGATGGCCGGCGCGGGGCGCAAGGCGGTGGCCGAGCGCGCCCGGCTGATCGGCATCCCCTACGCGCCCGAACCGACGCCGACCGTGTTCTGGGACCTCTACGGGGACCAGGGCTCGCCCGTCCGCGCCACCGTGGTCGAGATGGGGCCGCTGCTCATGGCGCGCATGCTGGAGCTCAACGACACGCAGGCGGGCGTGCTCAACGTGCTGTTCCGCGTCGCCGACGAGCGCGGGCTGCTGCTGCTCGACCTCAAGGACCTGCGCGCCGTGCTGGGCTACGTGGCCGACCACGCTTCCGAGCTGACCACGCAATACGGCAACGTCGCCGCCGCGACCGTCGGCACGATCCAGCGGCAACTGCTCGTGCTGGAGAATCAGGGCGGCGCCAACCTGTTCGGCGAGCCCGCGCTGGACATTTCGGACTTCCTGCAGTGCGCGCCGGACGGGCGCGGCCTCGTCAACGTGCTGGCCGCCGACCGGCTGATGCGCTCGCCCCGGCTCTACGCCACGTTCCTGCTGTGGCTCCTGTCGGAACTGTTCGAGCGCCTGCCCGAGGTCGGCGATCTCGACCGGCCGAAGCTCGTCTTCTTCTTCGACGAGGCGCACCTGCTGTTCGACCACGCGCCGAAGCCGCTGATGACCGCGGTCGAGCAGGTGGTCCGGCTGATCCGGTCGAAGGGCGTCGGGATCTACTTCGTCACGCAGAACCCGCTCGACGTGCCGGACTCGGTGCTGGGCCAACTCGGCAACCGCGTGCAGCACGCGCTGCGGGCCTTCACGCCGCGCGACGCCCGGGCCGTGAAGGCGGCGGCCGACACCTTCCGCCAGAACCCCGCCTTCGACGCCGCCGCCGCCATCAAGGAACTCGGCGTCGGCGAAGCGCTGGTGTCGACGCTCGGGGCGGACGGCGCCCCCGGCATGGTCGAGCGCTGCTGGATCGCGCCGCCCGCGTCGCGCGTCGGGCCGCTGACGCCCGAGGAGCGGCGCGCCGCCATCGAGGCCGGGCCGATCTACGGCAAATACGACACGCCGGTCGACCGCGACTCGGCCTTCGAGGTGCTGGCCCGGCGCGGCGCCAAGGCGGGCGGGGCGCCGGTGCCCCCGGCCGAGCCGCCCCGCGCGACCCCGACGCCGCCGCCCGCCGCCCCGTCGTTCCTGCCGCAGCGCCAGGGCTCCGCCGCCCCGGACGCGCCCCGTTCGCCCGCCTGGGGGTCGGCCGCGCCCCAGCCGGAGGCGGCCGGCTTCCTCGACGGCATCGAGGGCGCGCTCGGCGACTGGTGGAACGGCGGCGGGTCGAGCCGCGGCCGCATGACCAACGGCCAGCTCGTGGTGCGGTCCGCCATCCAGTCGGCGTCGCGCTCGGTCGGCACCCAGGTGGCGCGCCAGATCATCCGCGGCGTGCTCGGCGGGCTGCAGCGCTGAGCCGGCCCCCGCGCATCGTCTGCGTCGGCGGTGCGACGGTCGACCGGACCTATCGCCTCGGCGCGGCGCTGGTCGGCGGGACGTCGAACCCGGCCGAAGCCCGCGCCGGCCACGGCGGCGTCGCCCGCAACGTCGCCGCCAACCTCGCCCGCTCCGGCGTCGCCGTCGACCTCGTGTCGCGCGTCGGCGACGACGCGGCCGGGCGGGCGCTGCTCGCCGCCCTCGACCGGTCCGGCATCGGCCGCCGCGGCACGGCCGTCGCGCCCGGCGCAGCCACCGCCGAATATGTCGCCGTGCTGGCGCCGGACGGCGAACTGGCCTTCGGCCTCGCCGCCATGGCGGTGCTGGACGGCCTGACGCCCGGCGCGCTGGCCTCTCACGCCGACCTGCTGTGCGCCGCCGACTGGGTCTTCGCCGACTGCAACCTGCCCGGCGACGCCCTGTCGGCGCTGGCGCGGCGCGCCTTTCCGGGCGTGCGATACCGCTTCGCCGTCGATGCCGTGTCGGTGTCGAAGGCGACGCGCCTGCCCGAGCCGCTCGACGGCATCGACCTGCTGTTCCTGAACCGCGACGAGGCGGAAGCCGCGGCGATGCGGCACGGGCCTGCCGCGGCCTCGCCGGCCGACGCCGCCGCGGCGCTCCTCCGTGCCGGCGCCGGCGCCGTGGTGGTGACGCTCGGCGCCGAAGGCGCGATCCTGGCACAGGGGTCCGCCGGAGGCGCACCCTCGGCGCAGGGGTCCGCCGAAGGCGCCTTCGCGGCGAGGGCCGAGCGCATCGTCAGGGTGCCGGCCGTCCCGGCCCGGGTTGTCGACGTGACGGGCGCCGGCGATGCTCTGGTGGCGGCGACGCTCCGCGCGCTCCTGGACGGCGTCCCGCTGCCCGACGCCCTCGTCCGGGGTTGCCGCGCCGCCGCCGACGCCGTCGGCCGCGACGGCGCGGTCGGGGCGGAGGGGGCAGGGCCCGACCCCGGGGAGCGGGCTTCATAAAACCGTGACGTGCCGCGGCTACGCGCTGGACGACGCCCAGTGGAGCCACCCCCATGTCGAGCACCGTCCTGCCGCAGACCCCGCCAGCCCGCGAAAGGCCGGTCATCGACCATGGGAACGACAAGGCGACCCGCTACGGCGTGCTCGTCATGATGGTGGTGGGCCTCTGCTTCACGGCCTACAGCGTTTGGCGGGACATCGACGTCGCGGGCGGCTCTTCCGACCCGGTGCTGGTGTACCTGCTGCTCGCCATCGCGCTCGTCATCGCGCTGGGCTTCGAATTCGTGAACGGCTTCCACGACACCGCCAACGCGGTCGCGACCGTGATCTACACGCATTCGCTCATCCCCAACTACGCGGTCGTCTGGTCGGGCTGCTGGAACTTCCTCGGCGTGCTGACCTCGACGGGCGCGGTGGCGTTCGGCGTGATCTCGCTGCTGCCGGTGGAGCTGATCCTGCAGGTGTCGTCGCACGCCGGCTTCGCCATGGTGTTCGCGCTGCTGATCGCCGCCATCCTGTGGAACCTCGGCACGTGGTGGCTCGGCCTGCCGGCCTCCTCGTCGCACACGCTGATCGGCTCCATCATCGGCGTGGGCATCACCAACGCGCTGCTCAACGGCCGCAGCGGCACGTCGGGCGTCGACTGGGGCCAGGCCACCACCATCGGCAAAGCCCTGCTGCTGTCCCCCATCGTCGGCTTCGTCTTCTCGGGGGCGCTGCTGCTGGTGCTGAAGTTCCTGGTGAGGAAGCCGGAGCTCTACGCCGAGCCGCAGCCCGGCAAGGCGCCGCCGCTGTGGATCCGCGGGTTGCTGATCTTCACCTGCACGGGCGTTTCCTTCGCCCACGGCTCCAACGACGGCCAGAAGGGCATGGGCCTCATCATGCTGATCCTGATCGGCACGGTGCCCACCACCTACGCGCTGAACCGCGCCGTGCCGAACGACTTCATCCCGCAGTTCGAGCAGAGCTCGGCGGCGGCCTCCAGGATCATCGACTCCAAGGCGGCCGGCTACGCCATCACGGGCGACCCCCGCCCCGCCGTGACGGCCTTCGTGCGCGACCACAAGCTCGACGACGGCGTGTACCCGTCGCTCGCCGCGCTGATCACCACGGTGGCCAACGACGTGAGGGGCTTCGGCACCCTGGCCAACGTCCCGGCGAGCCGGGTCAACAACACGCGCAACGACATGTACCTGACCTCGGAAGCCCTGCGGAACCTGCCGAAGGTCCAGGACAACCAGCTCTCGCCCGACGAGGTGAAGATGCTGAACACCTACAAGGGCGCGCTCGACACCTCGACCAAGTTCATCCCGATCTGGGTCAAGGTGGTGGTGGCGCTGGCGCTCGGCCTCGGCACGATGATCGGCTGGAAGCGCATCGTCGTCACGGTCGGCGAGAAGATCGGCAAGACGCACCTCAACTACGGCCAGGGCGCCTCGGCCGAACTCGTCGCGATGGGCACCATCATGGCGGCGGACCAGTTCGGCCTGCCGGTCTCGACTACCCACGTGCTGTCGTCCGGCATCGCCGGCACCATGGCGGCCAACGGCTCCGGCGTGCAGATGGAAACCATCCGCAACATCGTGATGGCCTGGGTGCTGACGCTGCCCTGCGCCATCGTGCTGTCGGGCTCGCTCTACTTCGTGTTCAGCCGCATCTTCTGATCGCTCGGGGTCCGAAGCGCCCCGGCCCGGCGACGGCGGGGCGGCACCCTCGGCCCGGCTCCGTCGCGAGCCGGGCTTTTTTGCGCCTGTTCGGTGACGGGGCCGGCTGATAAGCCTGACAAAAGCTCACGTTTCGCCGGGGAAACTCCATGGCCTCCATCGACGCAGTCCTTCTCGCTCTCGACAACAACCGCCCCGCGGCCCTCGACCGGCTGTTCGAACTCCTGGCGATCCCCTCCATCTCCACCGACGCCGCCTATGCGCCGCAATGCGAGCGCGCCGCGGACTGGCTCGCGAAGGAGCTGACCGGCCTCGGCTTCGACGCCGCCGTCCATCCCACGGCGGGGCGGCCCATGGTGCTCGGCCACGCCAAGGCGGCCCACCGCGACGCCCCGCACGTGCTGTTCTACGGCCATTACGACGTGCAGCCGGTCGACCCGCTGGAGCTGTGGAACACCGATCCCTTCAAGCCCGAGCTGCAGGAGGGCCGGAGGATCGTCGCCCGCGGCGCGTCCGACGACAAGGGCCAGCTCATGACCTTCGTCGAGGCCTGCCGCGCCTTCCGCGAGACCGGCGGCCTGCCCTGCGAGATCACGGTGCTGTTCGAGGGCGAGGAAGAATCGGGCTCCCCGTCCCTGCCCGCCTTCGTGGCGGCCAACAGGGATGCGCTGAAGGCCGACCTGGCGCTCGTCTGCGACACCGGCATGTGGGACGCCGAAACGCCGTCGATCACCACCATGCTGCGCGGCCTCGTGGGCGAGGAGGTCGTCGTCAAGGCCGCCGACCGCGACCTCCATTCGGGCATGTTCGGGGGCGCTGCCGCCAACCCCATCCACGTGCTGGCGCGCATCCTCGCCGACCTGCACGACGGCGAGGGCCGCGTCGCGCTGGCGGGCTTCTACGACGGCGTCGAGGAACTGCCCGCCGACGTGGCCGAGCAGTGGCGCGCCCTGCCCTTCGACGAGGCGGAGTTCCTCCACGGCGTCGGCCTGTCGGTGCCGGCCGGCGAGCGGGGCCGCTCCGTCCTGGAGAAGGTGTGGTCCCGCCCCACGGCGGAGGTCAACGGCATCACCGGCGGCTACGGCGGCCCGGGCTTCAAGACCGTGCTGCCGGCGCAGGCCAGCGCCAAGGTGTCGTTCCGGCTGGTCGGGCGGCAGGACCCGGCGAAGGTCAGGGCCGCGTTCCAAAGCTTCGTGCGCGAGCGCCTGCCCGCCGACTGCACGGCCGAGTTCCTGCCGCACGGCGCCAGCCCGGCGCTTCAGCTGCCGTTCTCGTCCGAAGCCCTGACCCGCGCCCGGCGGGCGCTCCATGCGGAATGGGGCAAGGAGCCCGTGATGGCGGGCTCGGGCGGCTCGATCCCCATCGTGGGCACCTTCAAGCAGGACCTGAAGATGGACGCCATGATGATCGGCTTCGCGCTCGACGACGACCGCGTCCATTCGCCGAACGAGAAATACGAGCTGACCTCGTTCCACAAGGGCGCCCGCTCCTGGGCCCGCGTGCTCGACGCCCTGGCGAAATAGCCGGGCCGGCCGCGGCGGGCGACCGCCCTACCGCTTGCGCCGCAGCGGCACGCGCACGCCGGCGCAGCGCAGCGCCACGGCCAGCGCCGCGCCGTAGACGGCGGCGCCGCCCGCCCCGGTGACGCCGAGGTGGACCAGGTCGGCGAAGCGGAGGTCCGCCGTCGCGGCGCCGATGCGCCCGTCGGCGGCGAAGACGTAGAGGATCAGCGCCACCGCGGCGGCATCCACCGCCAGCGCGACCCTCAGCACCGTGTCGTCCGGCCGGACGACGTGCTGCAGGTGGCCGATGAAGCCGAGCACGAGCAGGTTGATCCAGGCGCCCACCGCGGTCGCGGTGGCGAGGCCGGCGGCGCCGAAGGGCCGGTACAGCGCGAGCTTGAGGGACAGGTTGAACGCGACCGCGAGCAGGGACGCCGCCATCGGCACCGTCGTGTTGCCCCGCGCCTGGAAGCCGGAGCGCGCCGACGAGATCAGCAGGAAGGGCATGAGCCCGAACCCGTAGGCGCTGAGCACGGCGCCCGAGGCCGCAGCCGCTTCGGCGGTGAACTTTCCCCGCAGGAACACGCCGCGCATGATCTCGTCCGGGATCAGCACGAAGGCGATGAAGAAGGGCGCCGCCAGGACCAGCGTGAGAGCGACCGTGCGGTTCTGCGCCCGCAGCGCGCCGGCCGGGTCGCCCGCGGAAAAGTACCGGCTCATCTCGGGCAGCAGCACCGTGCCGGCGGCGACGCCGATGACCCCGATGGGGAGCTGGAAGATGCGGTCGGCGTAATAGATCGAGGAGGGTCCGCCGGCGGGCAGGAGGGACGAGATGATCGTGTCCGCGAAGATGGCGATCTGCGGGCCCGCCGAGCCGATCACCGCCGGCCCGAGCGCGCGGAAGAACCGACGCACGTCGCCGTCCAGCCGCGGGCGCACGACGCGCTCGATCACGCCCGCCCGCCGCGCCGCGCCAAACATCAGGGCGAGCTGCGCGATCCCCGACACGGTGACGCCGACGCTGGCCGCCACGCCGGCGTCGGGAAAGGCCCAGCCCACGGCCAGGAAGGCCATCATGACGACGTTGAGCAGCACGGGCGCGAAGGCGGCGGCGGCGAACCTGCGATGGGCGTTCAGCGTGCCCGACTGCAGCGTCACCAGCACCATGCAGAACAGGTAGGGGAAGGTGATCCGCGTCATCAGCACGGCATGGGCGAACTTCGCCGGCTCGGCGTCGAAGCCCGGCGCCAGCAACCCGACGAGCTGCGGCGTGAACAGCTCGGCGAGGAGCAGCACGGCCGCCTGGGTGAGCAGCAGGATCGTGAAGATCTGGCTGGCGAAGCCCCCCGCGGCGCCGGGGCCGCGGCGCTCCAGCACGCGCGAATAGGAGGGCACGTAGGCGGCGTTGAAGGCGCCCTCGCCGAAGATGGCGCGGAACTGGTTCGGCAGGCGGAAGGCGACGAAGAACGCGTCCGCGACCGCCCCCGCGCCGAGCAGCGTGCCCAGCATCACGTCGCGCAGGAACCCCGTCGCGCGCGACACCAGCGTGATGCCGCCGACGGAAAGCAGGTGTCTGTACATCCGGGCCCGCGCTTGCCGGGCCGCCCGCGGCGGCCCGTCCTCCTTCGCGGGCCACCGAGGCCCGCGACCTGACACTGGCATGTGCCGGCGATGGGCGCGCGCCGGGGGTGGCCCGACACGCGCGGCCCGATCCGAAAGCTCCGCCGCCGACGCGGCGGCGCCCGGACCGGGCCGGGATCAATCGATCACGCGACGCTTGCCCGGGCGGTGCGGGGCGCCCCCGGCGGGGGCGCCGCCCTCACTTGACGGCGGCCTGGTACAGCTCGTCGACGTGGTCCCAGTTGACGAGGTTGTCGACGAAGGCCTTGAGGTAGTCGGGGCGGCGGTTGCGGTAGTCGATGTAGTAGGAGTGCTCCCACACGTCCACGCCGAGGATGGGATGGGCCCCCTGCACCAGCGGGCTTTCGCCGTTGGCGGTCTTCATGACCTCGACCTTGCCGTCCTTCACGGCGAACCAGGCCCAGCCCGAACCGAACTGCGTGGTGCCGGCCTCGATGAACTTGGCGTTGGCGGCTTCGAGCGAGCCGAAGCTGTCGACCAGCGCCTTCTCGACCGCGCCCGACGGCTTGCCGCCGCCGTTCGGCTTCATCCACTGCCAGAAGTGGATGTGGTTGTAATGCTGGCCCGCGTTGTTGAAGAGGCCCTGGTTCTTGCCGAAGGCGCCCTTGACGACCTCCTCGACGGGCTTGCCTTCGAACTCGGTGCCTTCCAGCAGCTTGTTGCCGTTGGTCACGTAGGCCTGGTGATGCTTGTCGTGATGGAATTCCAGCGTCTCCTTCGACATGTAGGGAGACAGCGCGTCGTAGCTGTAGGGCAGCTCGGGAAGCGTGAAGGCCATGGTCGAAGCTCCTGGTGCGAAAGGTCCGGGCGGGACTCGGCTCAGCAGTGCCGCCGCCCCGCCGGGGAACCTAGTGGGGCGGACCCGCCCCGGCAACGCCGCACCGGGCCCCGCTTTGCGTCGCCCTGGCTTCCTGTGTAACGGTTCGCCGGGCTGCATGCGGTGGCGGAGTTGATCGAATGGCTTGGGTGATCGCCGTCCTGGGCGCCGCGCTGGCGGCGGGCGGGGGTGTTTCGCTGTGGAACGGCAGCGGCTACATCCGGCTCGACTGGGGCCAGGCCGAGACCGTTGCGGGCACGGTCGCTTTGTCGGCCGGCGTGGTCACGCTCGCCATCGCGGCCGTGCTCTTCACCCTGCGTGACCTCGCGCGGCGGCAGCCGCTGGCCGCCGCGTCCGGCGTGGGGCTGGAAGCCGTGCACCTGCCGGACGATGCCGGCACGCCGGCGCCCCCCGCGCGCCGAAGCCTCGCCGGGCGGCTGGCCACGGTCGGCCTGCCCAAGGCCGAGACCGCCGCGCCCGACGCGCCGGTTGCAGCCCCCGACCTCGACGAACCCTTCACCGATTCGCACCCGCTGCACGACCCGACCCCCAGCGCACCGCCCGAGCCGCTCCCCGACCCGCGCGCCCGCGCCGTCCCCGAAGCGCCGCGGCCGATCGCGCCGATGCTGCCGGAAGCCCCCACGGTGGTGGGCCGCTACGAGGCGAACGGCGCGTCCTACGTGCTGTTCTCCGACGGGACCATCGAGGTCGAGACCGACAGCGGCACGCATCGCTTCGCCTCGATGGCGGCGCTGAAGGACCACATCGAGCGCCAGGACGCGGTCTGAAAGCCGTTCGACCCTCAGCGCGCCGCCAAAAGGTCTTCGAGGTCGAGCCGCCGCGTGAACATGGCGAGGCGCCCCGCGGCGTCGGTCGGCCACGCGTCGCGGGGCCTGTCCCGGTAGAGTTCGACGCCGTTGCCGTCCGGGTCGCGCAGGTACAGGGCTTCGCTGACGCCATGGTCGCTGGCGCCGTCGAGCGGGATGCCGGCGACGATCAGCCGGCGTAGGGCGTCGGCCAGGGCGGCGCGGGTCGGGTATAGCACGGCCGTGTGGTAGAGCCCGGTCGTGCCGGGCGCGGGGGGCCGCCCGCCCAGGCTTTCCCAGGTGTTCAGGCCGATCTGGTGGTGGTAGCCGCCCGCCGACACGAAGGCGGCCTGCGTGCCGAACCGCTGCATCAGCTCGAAGCCGAGCACCCCGCAGTAGAACCCGAGCGCGCGGTCGAGGTCCGCCACCTTGAGGTGGACGTGGCCGATGGTGGCGCCCGGGTGGATCGGGCCGAAGCCCGACGGGGGCATGGAGGTATCGGGCGTATCAGTCATGGCGGCGGATCCTGGCTGCGGGACGGGCGTCCCCCCACGATGTGCAGCGATCGGATGGAAATGCCACAGGGATGAAACGCGGGCGGGATGGGCTGGCCTTCGTTTCGCCGGTAAAGACTTCCTAAACAGGGGGACCGCGCGGAACGATCTTCGGCGGGAGTGAAGCGGGAGTCGGGCCAGGTGGCAAGCCACGCCGTGGGGGCGGCACGAGGGGACGGGCCGCGCGGGGCGCGGCAGGCTTCGCCGGGTCTCGCCGTGGCGGCGCTGGCGGCGGGCGCGCTGGCGGTTTCGCTCGGGGCCTGCTCGTTCGACGAAGTGCGGCCCGGCGTCGACCAGCCGACGCCCGTCGCCTTCTCGCACGCGCCCGGCGAAGCCCCGGCGAAGCCCCTGCCCGTCGACTGGCCGAAGATCTTCGGCGCGCCGGAGCTGACCCGGCTGGCCGGGCTCACCGCGCACGACAATTTCGATGTCGCCGCCGCGGCGGCGCGGATCGTCCAGGCCGACGCCCAGACGGCTGTGGCGAGCGCCGCGCTGTTCCCGCAGGTCACCTCCAGCGACACGGGCAGCCGCAACTTTTCGCCCGCCAGCATCCGGTCGGGCACGGGCCTCGCGGCCGGGCGGGGGGTGACGGCCGCGAACGCCTTCAACCTCGGCCTCACGGCGAGCTACGAGCTCGACCTGTGGGGGCGCAACCGGTTCAACAGCCTCGCGGCGGCGCAGAACGCCGTGGCGACGCGCTATGCCAGGGACACGGTGGTGCTGTCCTCCGTGGCGTCGGTCGCCAACAGCTATTTCTCGCTCCTGTCGGCGCAGGACCGCCTGAGGATCGCCGACCAGAACCTCAAGGAGGCCCGGTTCGGCCTCGAGGCCGTCAAGGGGCGCCTGTCCGTCGGCACCGTCACGGCGCTGGAGGTGGCGCAGCAGCAGAGCGTGGTCGAGCAGCAGCTCGCCCTGTTCCCGCCCCTGCAGCAGCAGCTCCAGCAGGCCAAGACCGCCATCGCGCTGCTCACCGGCCGCGCGCCGGAAAGCCTGGCGATCCGGGGCGGGAGCCTTGATGCGCTGAAGCCGCCCGCGATCCCGGCCGGCCTGCCGTCGCAGGTGATCCGCCGGCGCCCCGACGTGGCCGAGGCCGCGGCGCTGCTGTCGTCGGCCGACGCTTCGGTCCTGACGGCCCGCGCCGACCTGTTCCCGCGGCTGACCCTCACCGGGACGGGCGGCGTCGAAAGCCTGGCGCTGCGCAACCTCCTGTCGCCCGGCGCGGTCTTCGGCTCGTTCGGCCTGGGCCTCGCCTCGCCGCTGCTCGACGGCGGCGCGCTCAAGGGCGAGCTCGACCTGCAGCGCGGGCGGGACCTCGAATATCTCCAGGACTTCCGCAGGTCGCTGGTGCAATCCTTCGTCGACGTCGAGAACGCGCTGATCGCCGTGCAGCAGAACGCCGAGCACGAGAAGCGCTTGGCCGCCGTCGTGACCTCGGCGCGACTCGCCTTCGACATCACCAAGGCCCGCCTGCGCGAGGGGACCATCGACATCCTGACCGTGATCAACACCGAACAAACGCTGTTTTCGGCGCTCGACGCCCAGGCGGTGGTGCGGCTGGCACGCTTCACCGCGCTGTCGAGCCTCGCTCAGGCAATCGGCGGGGGGTGGACGCGTCCGGAGCTGCTGGAACTGCCGTCGCTCGACGGCCTCGAGCCCGTGCCCCTCGACGCCGTGGCGCCGGGCGCGACGCCGGCGCAGGGGCTCGCGACCGACCGGGGCGGTTACACGGCGGGCGGGCCGGTGTCGGCGGGGAAGTCATGAAGCGCGTCATCCTCCTGTTGGTCATCCTGGCGACCGGCGCCGCCGTGGTGGCGGAACGGTTCCCCGCCATCCACGCCCGCGTGCCCTGGATGCCGAACGTGCCGGGCCTGACCCAGACCGCGGCGGAGAAGCCGGCCGACGGCGAGGGCGGGGACGGCAAGAAGCGCCGCCGCTTCGCCGCCGACGGGCCGATCCCCGTCCTCGCCGCGCAGGCCCGCTACGCCGACGTGCCGGTGACGGCCGACGTGCTCGGAACCGTGCAGGCGACCAACAGCGTCCTGGTGCGCAGCCAGGTGGACGGCAAGCTGGTCGAGATCGACTTCAAGGAAGGCCAGGACGTCAAGCGCGGCGACGTCGTCGCCCGCATCGATCCCGCAACCTACAAGGCGCTCTACGACAGCGCCGTGGCCAAGAAGGCGCAGGACGAGGCGCTGGTCAACAACGCGCAGGTCGACCTCGTCCGCTACCAGAAGCTGGCCGAAACCCAGTACGGGTCGCACCAGCAGGCCGACACCCAGAAGGCGCTGGTGGCGCAATACACGGCGCAGCTGGCCCAGGACCAGGCGGCGATCGACAACACCAAGGCGACGTTGGACTACGCGACGATCCGTTCGCCGATCGACGGGCGCACCGGCATCCGGCAGGTGGACCAGGGCAACCTCGTCCACGCCAGCGACTCGACCGGCATCGTCACGGTCGCCCAGGTCAAGCCCATCGCGGCGGTGTTCAACCTGCCCCAGCAATGGTTGCGGCAGGTCAACGGCGCCGCCGCCAAAGGGGCGCTGCGGCTCGAAGCCCGCGACGGCACGACGGGCGACCTGCTCGACACCGGCACGCTGCAGGTGGTGGACAACATCGTGGACCAGACCACCGGCACGGTGAAGATGAAGGGCAGCTTCCCCAACGCCGACGCCCAGCTCTGGCCCGGGCAGTTCGTGAACCTGCGCCTCTACGTCGACACGCTGAGCCACGTCGTGGTGGTGCCCACCCCCGCCGTGCAGCGCGGCCCCGACGGGCCTTTCGCCTACCGCGTCGAGGACGGAAAGGCCGTCATGACCAAGATCCAGACCGGGCGCCAGACCGAGGCCGACACGGTCGTGACGGGCGGCCTCGTGCCGCCCGCCGAGGTGATCACCACGGGATTCACGCGGCTCACCGACGGCACCAAGGTGGCGGTGTCGACCGCCACGGCCTCGGCCGAACCGGCGAAGCCGGGCGACGCGGCGAAGCCGGCCGAACCCGCTGCCGGGCAGGCCGAGGCCGCTGCCGTTTCCGACCACGCCGCCGACGCCAAGGCCGACGCCGAAGCCGGCGGCCCCGACGCCGTGAAGCATCGCCGCCGCCGGCGCGACGGGGCGGCGAACTGATGCCGGCCGTCCCGCCAAACGTCCCCGCGCCGGCGTGGGCCAGGCGGAAAGGTCCGTCCGACGGCCGGCGGCCGGCGGCCGACATCGCGATCCTGCATCCCGGCCTCGGCGGGGACGAGCCCTGGGGGGGATGCGGAACCCCATGAACATTTCCGCCCCGTTCATCCTGCGGCCGGTCGCGACGGCGCTGCTCGCCGTGGCGGTGCTGCTGGCCGGGCTCATGGGCTACAAGCAGCTGTCGGTGTCGTCGCTGCCCCAGGTGGACTTCCCCACCGTCCAGGTCACGACCCAGCTCCCCGGCGCCAACCCGGACACGATCGCCACGCTGGTGACGGCGCCGCTGGAGCGGCAGTTCGGCCAGATCCCGTCGCTCGCCGCCATGTCGTCGCAGAGCTCCTTCGGGCTCAGCCAGGTGACGCTGCAGTTCAACCTCGACCGCGACATCGACGCCGCCGCGCAGGACGTGCAGTCCGGCATCAACGCCGCGGCCTCGACGCTGCCCAGGAACCTCCCCTACCCGCCGGTCTATTCCAAGGTGAACCCGGCCGACACGCCGGTGCTGACGCTGGCGCTGACCTCGCGGGCCACCCCGCTGCGCGAGCTCAGCGACGTCGCCGACACCGTGCTGGCGCCGAAGATTTCCCAGGTGTCCGGCGTCGGGCACGTGTCGATCGAGGGCAACATCCGCCCGGCCGTGCGCATCCAGGCCGACCTGCCGCGGCTCGCCGCCTATGCGATCTCGCTCGAGGACCTGCGCGCCGCCGTGGTGGCCGCCAACGTCGCGGCCGCCAAGGGATCGCTCGACGGCACGAGCCAGGCCTACACGATCGCCGCCAACGACCAGATCGACGCCGCGGCATCCTACGAGACGGTCGTGGTCGCCTATCGCAACGGGGCACCCGTGCTGCTGCGCGACGTGGCGAAGGTGGTGGACGGGCTCGAGAACAGCCGCGTCGGCGGGTGGTACGCCGGCGAGCCCGCGGTGATCATCGACGTGCAGCGCCAGCCCGGCGCCAACGTGGTGGAAACGGTGGACCGCGTGCTGCGCGAGCTGCCCCAGCTGCAGAAATCCCTCAGCGCCGGCGTGACGCTGAAGGTCGTGCACGATTCCACCGACACGATCCGCGCCTCGATCCGCGACGTCGAATTCACGCTGGTGCTGGCCGCCGGCCTCGTGGTGCTGGTGGTGCTGCTGTTCCTGCGCACCGTGCGGGCCACGATCATCGCCGGGGTGGCGCTGCCGCTGTCCATCGTCGCCACCTTCGGGGTCATGTGGGCCGCCGGCTTCAGCCTGGACAACCTCAGCCTGATGGCGCTGACGGTCGGCACGGGCTTCGTGGTCGACGACGCCATCGTGATGATCGAGAACGTCGTGCGGCAGATCGAGGACGGCGAGCCGCCGCTCGGGGCGGCGCTGAAGGGCGCGCGCGAGATCGGCTTCACGGTGGTGTCGCTGACGGCGTCGCTGATCGCGGTGTTCATCCCGTTGCTGTTCATGAGCGGCATCGTGGGGCGGATGTTCCGCGAGTTCGCCCTCACGCTCACCTTCGCCGTCATCGTGTCGGCGGTCGTCTCGCTGACCCTCACGCCGATGATGTGCGGCCGGCTGCTGCGGGCGCCGCGGCACGGCGCGCGCGAGCCCTGGTTCCTGCGCGCCGCCGAGGCGCCCGTCGGCTGGATGGCGCGCGGCTACGAGGTGTCGCTCGGCTGGGCCCTGCGCCGGCAGGGGCTGATGACGGTGGTGTCGCTGCTCACCCTGGGCCTCACCGTCTACCTCTACGTGATCGTGCCCAAGGGCTTCCTGCCCGTGCAGGACACGGGGCTGATCGACGTCGTGCTCGAAGGCGCGCCGTCGGCCTCCTTCGCCGAGATGGCCCGGCTGCAGGCGGAGGCCGAGGCGGCCGTGCGCGGGGACCCGGCCGTCACCGGCGTGGTGGCGGTGCTGGGCGTCGGCACGTTGAACCCCACCTCCAACGTGGCCCACCTCCAGCTCACCCTGAAGCCGTCGGACGACCGCCGGGAGGATGCGGGAACGGTCGCCGAGCGCGTCCGCGGGGAGCTCGGCGCCATCCCCGGCGCGACCGCCTTCGTCAAGCCCGTGCAGGACATCCAGATCGCCACCTCGGCGAGCCGTTCGCAGTACCAGTACACGCTGACCGGCACCGATGCCGCCCAGGTGACGAACTGGTCGAACAAGCTCGTGCGCCGCCTCAAGCGCGACCCGCGTTTCGCCCACGTGGCCGACGAGGTGCAGGACGGGGGCCTTCGCGCCTTCGTGGACATCGACCGGGCCAAGGCCGGGCGCCTCGGCGTCACGGCGCAGATGATCGACGACACGCTGAACGACGCCTTCGGACAGCGCCAGATCTCGACCATCTACGGCCAATCGAACCAGTACCGCGTGATCCTGGAAGCGGCGCCGGGCTCGGCCGACGACCCCCGCGTCCTCGACAAGCTCTACGTCGGGGTGACGAGCGGCACCACGACGGCGCAAACCTCGACGGGCGGCGTGACGACGGCCGCCACCACCACGGCCGCGACCCCCGGCGCCCAGGTGCCGCTCGTGTCCTTCGCCACCCTGAAACGCACGACGGCGCCGCTCAGCGTGGCCCACCGGGAGCAGTTCCCGGCCGCGGCCCTGTCGTTCGATCTCGCCGACGGCGCGTCGCTGGGCCAGGCGGTGGCGGGCATCGCCGAAGCCGAGCGCGACATCGGCATGCCGGAAGCGCTGGTCGGCGCCTTCGGGGCCGACGCCGCCGAGTTCCAGCACTCGCTCGCCGGCGAGCCCTGGCTGGTGCTGGCGGCCGTGGTGACGATCTATCTCGTGCTGGGCGTCCTCTACGAAAGCTTCGTCCACCCCCTCACCATCCTGTCGACCCTGCCGTCGGCCGGCGTCGGCGCCCTGCTGGCCCTGATGGCCACGGGGCACGAACTGTCGATCGTGGCGCTGATCGGCATCATCCTGCTCATGGGCATCGTGAAGAAGAACGCCATCATGATGATCGACTTCGCCACCGCGGCGGAGCGCGACGAGGGGCTCACGCCCTTCGACGCGATCGAGCGCGCCTGCCGCCTCCGCTTCAGGCCCATCATGATGACCACGCTGGCGGCGCTGTTCGGCGCGGTCCCGCTGGCGCTCGCGCACGGCTCGGGCGCGGAGCTGCGGGTGCCGCTCGGCATCACCATCATCGGCGGGCTGCTGCTCAGCCAGCTGCTGACGCTCTACACGACGCCGGTGATCTACCTGCAGATGGAAGCGCTCGGCCGCCGCTTCGGGATCGGCACGGCGCCGATCCCGGACATCGAGGCCGAGGGAGCGCCCGAGATCCGGCGGGCGGCGGAATAGCCTCCGGCGGCGGGCAGCGTGCCGTGACGGGCTGGAACCAGGGGGGTGGGACGATGACCTTCGGTGTGGACGGCCTCGCCCTGGGGCTGGGCACGGGCGGGCGCCCGGCGACGGCGGATCGTCCTCCGGCCGCCGCCGCCCGCGCCTGCGGCATCCCGCTCCTCGCCCCGTGAACATCTCCGCCCCGTTCATCCGCCGCCCGATCGGCACGGCGCTGCTGTCGATCGGCCTGTTCCTGGTCGGCGCCGTCGCCTACGTGCAGCTCCCCGTGGCGTCCCTGCCGACCGTGGACTTCCCGGCCATCCGGGTCGGCGCGTCGCGGCCGGGCGCGGATCCCGCCATCATGGCGGCGACGGTCGCGGCGCCGCTGGAACGCCGGCTCGGCGAGATCGCGGGCGTCAACGAGATGACCTCCAACTCGTCGCTCGGCTCCTCCTCGATCCAGCTGCAGTTCGACCTCGGCCGCAACGTCGACGACGCGGCGCGCGACGTGCAGGCGGCGCTCAACGCGGCCGTCACCGACCTGCCGGGCGACCTCCCGGCGCTGCCCACCTACCGCAAGGCCAATTCGGCCGCCTTCCCGGTCATCATCCTCGCCCTCACCTCGAAGACCCTGCCCGTCACGGCGCTCTACGACGCGGCCGACACCGTGATCGCGCAGAAGATCAGCCAGGTGGACGGCGTCGCCGAGGTGACGGTGAACGGCGCGGCCCAGCCCGCCATCCGGGTGCGGATCGACCCTCAGCGCCTCGCCGCCATGGGGCTGTCGATCGACACGATCCGCACCGCCATCGGCAACGCCAATGTCGGACAGGCGATCGGCTCGTTCGACGGGCCGGACCTCACCGAAACGCTCGCCACCTCGGACCGCCTGTCGACCCCGGAGGACTTCGCCGGCATCGTGGTGAAGACCGGCCCCGGCACGGTGGTGAAGCTCGGCGACGTCGCCACCGTCGAGCGCGGGAACAAGAGCCGGCGCGCCGCGGGCTGGTACAACAAGCGCCCCTCCGTGCTGCTGATCGTCACCAAGCAGCCGAAGGCCAACGTCATCGACACGGTGGACCGCGTGAAGGCGCTGCTGCCCGAGCTGCGCCGGTGGGTGCCGGCCGGCGTCGACATCTCCATCTTCACGGACCGCACGGTGACGATCCGCGCCGCCGTGAAGGACATCCAGATCACGCTGCTGATCACCGTGGCGCTGGTCATGGGCGTGGTGTTCGCCTTCCTGCGCCGCGCCACGCCGACGCTGGCCGCGGGCGTCGCGGTGCCGCTCAGCCTCGCCGGCACGGTCGCCTGCATGTGGGCGGCCGGGTTCAGCCTCGACAACCTCAGCCTGATGGCCATCACCATCTCGGTCGGCTTCGTGGTCGACGACGCCATCGTGATGATCGAGAACGTGTCGCGCAACATCGAGCGCGGCGTGCCGCCGATCCGGGCCGCGCTGATGGGGTCGAAGCAGATCGGCTTCACGGTGGTGTCGATCAGCCTGTCGCTGGTGGCCGCCTTCGTGCCCCTGATCTTCATGGGCGGCATCATCGGCGCCTTCTTCCGAGAATTCTCGCTCACCCTCACCTTCGCGGTGGCGGTGTCGACCCTCGTGTCCCTGACCCTGACCCCGATGGTCTGCGCCCATTTCATGCGCGCGCACGACCACCGGTCGCCGAACCTGCTCGACCGGCTCGTCGAGGGCGGCCTGGCCCGCCTGGTCGGCGGCTATGCCCGCACCCTGCGGGTGGCCCTGCGCCACCCTTGGGTGATGGTGCTGGTGATGCTGCTCACGATCGGGCTGACGATGGAGCTGTTCAGGACCACGCCCAAGGGCTTCGTCCCCGAGGACGACACCGGCCTCATCATGGGCCTGACCGAGGCCGCCCCCGACGTGTCCTTCCCGGCCATGTCGACGCTGCAGCAGAGCCTGTCCGACGTCATCCTCGACGACCCGGCCGTGGACGGCGTGGGATCCTTTATCGGCGGCGGCGGCGGCGTGAACTCGGGCCAGCTCTTCATCGGGCTGAAGCCCGAAGGCCAGCGGCCCACGGCCGCCAAGGTGATCGACCGCCTCCGCGGCAAGCTGCAGCACACGCCCGGCATCCGGCTCTTCATGATCCCCATCCAGGACCTCCGCGCCGGGGGGCGGCAGGGCAAAGGCTCCTACCAGTTCACCCTGTCCGATTCCGACCTCGACGAGCTGCAGCTCTGGCAGCCGCGCGTCCTGGAACGGTTGAAGGCGGTCCCCGGCGTCGTCGACATGTCGACCGACCGCGAGCAGGGCGGGCTCGAGGCCGAGGTGGTGATAGACCGGCCGGAAGCGTCGCGGCTCGGCGTGTCCATCCAGTCGATCGACGACGCGCTCGGCGACGCCTTCGGGGAAAAGCAGGTTTCCACCATCTACACCCAGCGCAACCAATACCGCGTCGTGCTCGAGGTGGCGCCGAAGGACCAGCGCGACCCGTCCGACCTCGCCCGCATCTACGTGCCGGGGGCCAAGGGCACGCAGGTGCCGCTGTCCGCCTTCGCGACGGTGAAGCGCCGCAACGCCGCCCTCGTGGTCAACCACCAGGGCGCCTTCCCGGCCGTGACGCTGAGCTACAACCTGAAGGACGGGGCGAGCCTGGAAGCCACCAGCGACGAGATCCGCGCCGCCGTGGCGGGCATGCACCTGCCGGACGGGCTCCACGCCGAGTTCGCCGGCGACGCCCTGGTGTTCCAGCAGGGCGCGGGGGGCCAGGGACTGCTGCTGCTGGGGGCGCTCCTGTCGATCTACATCATCCTCGGCGTCCTCTACGAAAGCCTGACGCATCCGCTGACGATCCTGTCCACTCTGCCTTCGGCGGGGCTCGGCGCCCTGCTGGCGCTGCGGCTCGTCGACATGGAGCTGACGGTGATCGCCTTCATCGGCATCATCCTGCTGATCGGCATCGTGAAGAAGAACGGCATCATGCTGGTCGACTTCGCCATCCACGCCGAGCGCGACGAGGGGATGACCCCGCGGGACGCCATCTACGCGGCCTGCCTCGAACGCTTCCGCCCCATCCTGATGACCACGCTGGCGGCGCTGTTCGGCGCCATGCCGATCGCCTTCGGCGAGGGCGTCGGCGCCGAGCTGCGCCGCCCGCTCGGCGTCACCATCATGGGAGGGCTGATCCTCAGCCAGGCGCTGACGCTCTACACGACGCCGATCATCTACCTCGGCATGGCGCGGCTGCAGCGCGTGCGCTGGCCCTTCCGCAGCCGAGCGGCGTTCAAGCCGATGCCGGCCGCCGAGTGATGCGGCGGCGATGCCGGGGCGGACGGGTCGACGCTCGGCCGCCGCCACCCCCGGCGGGCCATGCAAGACCGGCGACACACGGCCAGGTTGAGGAACCCGAGCCAAGATGACGACCTCCTCAGGTTGGACGTTGGGGCTTTCTCAACCCTCGGCACCTTAGGGTGGAGTCCAGGTCGACGAGCGCAGGACGCACGCCCGCATGTTTCTCAGCGCCGTATCCCCGTCTCGCGAAGCCGAGCTGAAACTCGCGCTCTACGCGGAACTGGTGGAGCGCCTCTTCTCCAACGCGGTGTCGATCGGCGCCATGGGGGCGCTGTTCACGGCTTTCGGCCTGCTCGTGGCGGCGCGCATGCAGGATTCGCTGCTGGCGGCCCTGGTGGCGGCGGGAGGCCTGGCGGCGGCGAGCCACGTCGCCGTAGTGTACCTGTACCGCGCGTCGCCCCGCGGCGGCACCGCCTTGCGGACCTGGGAGATGCGCTACGCCGCGGCGGGCTTCTCCAGCGCGGCCTTCGTGGGGTTGGCCGCCGCCCGGACGTTCGTCGCCGACGACCTCGGCAGCGCCATGCTGATGACCGGCCTGATCTTCGGCTACGCCGCCGGCACCATGGCGCGCGCCGCGACCCGCCCCTGGATCACCGCGCCGCGGATGGTGGTGCTGGTGGCGGCGCCGGTCGCGGTGCTGCTGGCCCGGCGCGACCTCCTGTTCTGCGCGCAGGCGCTGCTGCTCGTCCTGTTCCTCGCCACCGGTCTCGAATCCATGGTGTCGCTTTATCGCCAGGCCGTGACGGAGATCGACACCTCGCTGCGGCGCCGCGACAGCGCCCGCCGGGACTCCCTGACGGGCGTGGCGAACCGGCTGTCGCTCGGCGAGTTCCTGGCCGAGCGCCTGGCCCGCAACACCGCCGCCGGCCGGGCCCTCGCGGTGCACTGCGTCGATCTCGACGGGTTCAAGGCCGTCAACGACACCCACGGCCACCCCACCGGCGACCTGCTGCTCCAGGCCGTCGCCGACCGGCTCGCCGCCCTCGTGCAGCCCGACGACCTCGTGGCGCGGCTCGGCGGCGACGAATTCGTGGTGGTCCAGTCCCACGTCTCCGACGGGCTCCACGCCCAGCAGGTCGCGGCCGTCATCGTCGAGGAACTCGGACGTCCCTATGTGCTGGGCCGGGTCGAGCTGGTGCTGGCGGCGAGCGTCGGCGTGGCCGTGGCGGCCCGTCAGGCCGCGAGCCCCGCGTCGTTGCTGGCCGACGCCGACGCCGCGCTCTACGCCAGCAAGGCGCTGGGCCGCGGGCGCTTCACCCTGCGCCAACCCTTCGCGCCCCCGGTGCCGGACGGGCCTCCGAGGCTGCGAGCCCCTTGACGACGGCGCGTCCCGGCCCGACGCTTGCATCGTTGTGACCGCAACGGTGCCCTGGACCGCGCCAGGACGCCCTCTCGGCTAGGAGCATCTTTCAGCATGAAGCGCATCGCGATCCTCGCCCCCGCGGCGCTCGCCGCCGCCCTGGGCGCCGGCCCCGCCGCCGCCAAGGATTGGACCAAGGTGACGATCGCCACGGAGGGCGCCTACGAGCCCTGGAACTACGTGCTGCCCGACGGCAAGCTGGCGGGCTTCGAGATCGATCTCGCCCACGACCTGTGCAGGGTCATGAAGGTCGAATGCGCGATCGTGCAGAACGACTGGGACGGCATGATCCCGGCGCTCAACGCCGGCAAGTTCGACGCCATCATGGCGGGCATGAGCATCACGGCGAAGCGCCTGCAGGTGATCGACTTTTCCCGCTCCTACGCGTCCGGCCCGTCCGGCTTCCTCGTTCCCAAGGCGGGCGACCTCGCCAAGCTCCCCGGCACCGGCGAGATCCTCGCCATGGGGACCGACGAAGCGAAGGCCAAACCGGTCATCGACGGGATGCGCGCGATGCTGAAGGGCAAGTCGATCGGCGTGCAGGTGGCGACCATCCAGGCCGCTTTCGTCCACCACCACTTCGACGACGTCGCCACCGTGCAGGAATACAAGACCGCCGACCAGAACGACCTCGACCTGATGGCGGGGAGGCTGGACGCGTCCTTCGCCGAAGAATCCGTGCAGCTCTCGACCCTGGCCAAGCCCGACGCCAAGGACCTGGCGATCGTCGGCGCCGAATTCCGTGGCGGCCCCGACCTCGGCGACGGCACCGGTGTCGGCCTCCGCAAGAACGAGCCCGAACTGAAGGCGATGTTCGACCGCGCCATCGCGGCCGAGATCGCCGACGGCTCGCTGAAGAAGCTCCAGGACAAGTGGTTCAAGCTCGACATGATGCCGCCGGGCTGATGACGCCCCCCGCCCCCTCGCAGGCCGAGCCGTGACCGACCTCGCGCTCTTCGGATTCGGCCCCGCGGGCTGGGGCGCCGCCATGGTGCGGGCCACGGCGATGACGCTGGCCGTCACGGTCACGTCCATGCTGATCGGCGCGGCGGGCGGCGCCGCGGTCGCCACCGCCAAGCTGTCCGGCAGCCGCGCGCTCAGGGCCGCCGGCGACGCCTACACGACCGTGCTGCGCGGCGTGCCGGAACTGCTCGTGATCTATCTCGTGTATTTCGGCGGCAGCGCCGTCGTCACGGCGGTCGCGGCCGCCCTGGGCTTCGAGGGCTTCCTGGGCATGCCCTCCTTCCTGGCCGGATCGCTGGCCTGCGGGCTGACCTCGGCGGCCTACCAGGCCGAAGTGTACCGCGGCGCCGCGCTGGCGGTGCCGCGGGGACAGATGGAGGCGGCGCGCGCGCTCGGCATGGGCGCCGGGCTCCGGTTCCGCCGCATCCTGGCGCCGCAGATCCTCGCCGTGGCGCTGCCGGGCCTCGGCAACGTGTGGCAGCTCGGCTTGAAGGAATCGGCGCTGATCTCGGTCACGGGCCTCGTCGAGCTCCTGCGCCAAAGCCAGATCGGCGCCGGATCCACCCACCAGCCCTTCAGCTTCTATATCGCCGCGGGCGTCCTCTACCTCGCCCTGACGACGGGCTCGACGCTGCTGTTCGGCCGGGCGGAATGGCGCCTGACGCGCTCGACGCGACGCCCGTGACGCGCGGAACGCCGCAGTGATCGACCTCGCCTTCATGGGCGACACGGCGCAGGCCCTGCTGAAGGGCCTGCCCCTGACGCTGGAACTGTTCGGGGTTTCCGCCCTGGCGGGCCTGGTCCTCGCCGTGCTCATCGCCTGGATGCGGAGCGGAGGCCGCGTCCTGCGCGGGCTCGCCGGCGCCTACGTCTTCGTGTTCCGCGGCACGCCCCTGCTGGTGCAGCTCTTCCTCGTCTACTACGGGCTGAGCCAGTTCCCCGAGGTGCGCCACAGCTTCGCCTGGCCGTTCCTGCGCGACCCGTTCTGGTGCGCGGTGCTGACGCTGTCCTTGAACACCGGCGCCTATACGAGCGAGATCATCCGCGGCGCGCTCGCCGCCGTCCCGGCCGGGCAGGTCGAGGCCGCGCGCGCCTGCGGCATGCCCGCCGCGCTGCTGTTCCGCCGCATCATCGCCCCCGTGGCGCTGCGCCAAGCGCTGCCGAGCTACGCCACCGAGCTGATCCTGATGACCAAGGCGACCTCGCTCGCCAGCATCGTGACCCTGAAGGAAACGATGTTCGTCGCCGCCCGGATCAACAGCGAAACCTATCGCGCCATCGAGGTCTTCCTGTGCGCCGGCGCGATCTACCTCGCGCTGAACGTCGTGCTGGCGCGCGCCATCGCGCTGCTCGAATGGTGGCTGTCGCCGCACCTGCGCCGTCCGCCCGACGCCCTGCCCGGGCTCGACACCCCGCTCGATCGCGCCGTGGGCCTCGAAGGCCCGCGCCTGTCCGGCGCCCCGCGCCCGTGATCGTTCTCCCCTGGACGCGTCCTCCGGCGACAGCCGGCGGGCGCCAGCTTGGAACCGCCCGATGATCCCCGTCGCCCTCTCGGTCAAGGACCTGCGAAAGACCTTCGGGTCTCTGGAGGTGCTGAAAGGCATCTCGCTCGACGCGCGCCAGGGCGACGTCATCTCGATCCTCGGCGCCAGCGGC
The DNA here is from genome assembly GCF_004137685.1 of Lichenibacterium minor. Taxonomy (GTDB): domain Bacteria; phylum Pseudomonadota; class Alphaproteobacteria; order Rhizobiales; family Beijerinckiaceae; genus Lichenihabitans; species Lichenihabitans minor. The sequence goes on from NZ_QYBB01000004.1 coordinate 106,840, forward strand.
TCGGGCAAGAGCACCTTCCTGCGCTGCATCAACCTCCTCGAAACGCCGGACAGCGGCGAAGTGCGCCTCGGCGACGAGGTGATCCGGATGAAGGCGGGCCGCGACGGCAAGGCCGGCCCGGCCGACCGTCGCCAGGTGGACCGCATCCGGTCGCGCCTCGGCATGGTGTTCCAAAGCTTCAACCTGTGGTCCCATATGACCATCCTGCAGAACGTCATCGAGGCGCCGGTCCACGTGCTCGGGCGGCCCAAGGCGGACTGCGTGGCCGAGGCCGAGGAACTGCTCGCCAAGGTCGGCATCGCGGAAAAGCGTCACCAGTACCCGTCGCACCTGTCCGGCGGGCAGCAGCAGCGCGCCGCCATCGCACGGGCGCTGGCGATGCGCCCGGACGTCATGCTGTTCGACGAGCCGACCTCGGCGCTCGACCCCGAACTCGTCGGCGAAGTGCTGCGCGTGATGCGGCAGCTGGCGTCGGAAGGGCGCACCATGCTGGTCGTGACGCACGAGATCGGCTTCGCCCGCGACGTGTCGGACCGCGTGGTCTTCCTGCAGAACGGCCTCGTCGACTGCGAGGGCGCGCCGCGCGACGTCTTCGGCAGCGCCGGCTCGGAGCGCTTCAAGACTTTCATAGCCCGGCATGCTACCCACTGACACGCCGTTACCCCCGCGCGGAGCGTGAGCGGATCCCCGCATCGCGACGCGCTCCACCGGACGCGACAGGCATGAGCGACGACGCGATCCCTTCGGCCGAACCGGCAGCCCCGGCGACGGGGCGCCCGCAGGACCGCCCCTACGACGCGCGGGCCGAAGCGCGCCGGCTGCTGCGGACCGTGCGGTCGGGCGCGCTGGCGACGCTGACGCCGGAAGGCGCCCCCTACGCCAGCCTCGTCACCGTGGCGACGCTGCCGGACGGCAGCCCCGTGCTGCCCCTGTCCACGCTGGCGGTCCACACCCAGCACCTGATGGCCGACCCGCGCTGCTCGCTGCTGCTCGACGGCGGCGGGACCGGCGACCCCCTCGCCCACCCGCGCCTGACCGTGACGGCGCGCGCCGTGAAGGCCACGGCCGAGCAGCGCGCGGCGTGGCGGTCGCGCTTTCTGCGCCGACACCCCAAGGCCGAACTCTACGTCGACTTCGGCGACTTCGCGTTCTGGCGGCTCGACCTCGCCGCCGCGCGCATCATCGGCGGCTTCGGCCGCATCGCCACCCTGGACGCGGCAGCGCTCGGGACCGACACGGCGGGCGCCGAAGCGCTGGCGGCCGCCGAGGACCGGTCGCTCGACCACATGAACGCCGACCACCGGGACGCGCTGAAGCTCTACGCGACGGCCCTCTGCGGCGCGCCGGAGGGGGACTGGCGCGCCGTCGGCGTGGATCCGGACGGCATGGATCTGGCGTGGCGCGACGCCGGGCTGCGGCTCGACTTCCCCGAGCGGATCACCGACCCGGCTGCGCTGCGCCGCCAGCTCGTGCGCTGGGTCGAGGACGCCAGGGCACCCCGCGGCGGCGCCTGAGCGCGGCGCCCGGTCGCCCCGAATTCCGTTGACCTTGACGGCGATCGCCTGTTGGTTCCGCCTCGGCGCGCCGTTTCCTCATTGATTTTACAGCACTGTGCTGTTATGGTCACTGCCGATCGGCGATGCGCGCGAGCAGTTGCGATCCGGTTGACGACCCCGACCTGCGGGGTTCGGCGCGGCGCTTTCGAGCGACATGCTTAACCGGACGTTTCCGCTTCTTCAACGCCGAACTCGACCGGGCCGCAACTCTCCGCGTCTCGCGTCCCCTGGAAGCTGACGACACAGAAGAACGGTCTCGGATCGCCCGCACGGCTCGCCGTGCGGGGCGGAACCCGGCCTGCAACAGCGAACGGATCATCGTGACCCAGAAACCAGCCTCCTCCCCCGCCGAAGCGGACGCCACGCCGGTCGCTTCCGAGAAGGTCGCGCCGCCCCGCGCCAAGTCCTCGTTCGGCTCGCCGGGATCTCGCCCGGGGTTTCCGTCCAAGTCGATCCGTCCCCAGCCGGGGGTCCAACAGGTGAAAGCCGATTTGGGCAAATCGGTGGCGAAGGTTCCCGGGTCGCGGCAGGGCTTCAAGGCCGGCGAGTTCATCGTCTACCCGGCGCACGGCGTCGGCGAGATCGTGGCCATCGAGGAGGAGGAGGTCGCGGGCTTCAAGCTCGAGCTCTTCGTCATCTCCTTCGCCAAGGACAAGATGAAGCTCAAGGTGCCGCTGCCCAAGGTGGCCGCCGTGGGCATGCGCAAGCTGAGCGAGCCCGAAGCCGTGCAGAAGGGTCTCGACACGCTGGCGGGCCGCGCCCGCGTCAAGCGCACCATGTGGTCCCGCCGCGCCCAGGAATACGAGGCGAAGATCAACTCGGGCGACCTCATCGCCGTCGCCGAGGTGGTCCGCGACCTGTACCGCTCGGACGCGCAGCCGGAGCAGTCCTATTCCGAGCGCCAGCTCTACGAGGCGGCGCTCGACCGCTTGGCGCGCGAGATCGCGGCCGTCCAGAAGCTGACCGATTCAGAGGTCAACAAGCTGATCGAAGCGCAGCTCCAGAAGAGCCCGCGCCGGTCCAAGGCCGAGGCGGAAGCCGACGCCGACGCCGAAGCGGACGAGGCCGAAGGCGACGTCGAGGAAGCCGCCTGAGCGTCAGTCGGCGTCAGCGCAAGCAGGTCGGCCCGGGCTCGCGCCCGGGCCTTTTTTTCGTCGATGCGGGGCGGCATCCGTTCGACGGGACCGTGGGTCGACGCCCGAAACTTCCGCGAGGGGCGGAGTCCGGGCCAACCCTGACGCTCGAGCCCGCGACGATCGCCGCTTGATCTTCGGCGTCGCGCACCCTATTCGATCCCTGTTGGGCTCCCTTTCGGTTCGAGCCCGGGATCGTTCGAGGCACGGCGTGGCGGCTTCCGCTCACCATCCGACCCGACCCCACGGTGCGCGCGTCGCGGCCGTGCTCCCGCTCGACCTGCTTCTTAGCCGCCCCTGAGGGCCGGCCGGGCTTCGCGCCTGGGCGCTCAGGGGACCGCGAGCCTTCATCCCATCCTTTTCAGGGCGGCGTCCGCGCGCCCGCACCCTTCGAGGCCCTTCCATGACCCAAGCCCCCACCCAGGCCGATCGCGTCCTGATCTTCGACACCACGTTGCGCGACGGCGAGCAGTGCCCCGGCGCCACCATGACCTTCGAGGACAAGATCGAGATCGCCCACATCCTCGACGAAATGGGCGTCGACATCATCGAGGCCGGCTTCCCCATCGCGTCCGAGGGCGATTTCGAGGCCGTGTCCGAGATCGCCCGCCAGGTGAAGCGCGCCACCGTGGCGGGCCTCGCCCGCGCCATCGAGGGCGACATCGCCCGCGCTGGCGCGGCGGTGCGCCACGCCGAGCGCCCGCGCATCCACACCTTCGTGTCGACCTCGCCGATCCACCTCGCGCACCAGATGCGCAAGTCCGAGGACGAGGTGGTGGAGATCATCGGCCGCACGGTCGCGCAGGCCCGCGGCCTCGTCGAGGACGTGGAATGGTCCGCCATGGACGCCACCCGGACCCCGATCGACTACCTGTGCCGCTGCGTCGAGACCGCCATCCGCGCCGGCGCCACCACCATCAACCTGCCCGACACGGTCGGCTACGCCACGCCGGCCGAATACATGTCCATGTTCCGCAGCGTGCGCGAGCGCGTGCCGGGATCCGACCGGGCGGTGTTCTCCGTCCATTGCCACAACGACCTCGGCCTGGCTGTCGCCAACACGCTGGCCGGCATCGAGGGCGGGGCCCGGCAGGTCGAATGCACGATCAACGGCATCGGCGAGCGCGCCGGCAACGCCGCGCTGGAGGAGGTGGTGATGGCCATCCGCACCCGGCGCGACGTGCTGCCCTACGCGACGGGCATCGACACCACCATGCTGACCCGCGCTTCGAAGCGCCTGTCCGCCGTGACGTCCTTCCCCGTGCAGTACAACAAGGCGATCGTCGGCCGGAACGCCTTCGCGCACGAAAGCGGCATCCACCAGGACGGCATGCTGAAGAACGCCGAAACCTACGAGATCATGACCCCGGAATCCGTCGGCGTGACCAAGACGTCGCTGGTCATGGGCAAGCATTCCGGCCGCGCCGCCTTCAAGGACAAGCTGCGCGAGCTCGGCTACAGCCTCGGCGACAACGCCCTGCAGGACGCCTTCAAGCGCTTCAAGGACCTCGCCGACCGCAAGAAGCACGTCTACGACGAGGACATCGTCGCCATCGTGGACGAGGAGATCGGCAGCGCCCACGAGCGCGTCACGCTGGAAGCGCTGACGTCCATCTCCGGCACCGCCGGCCCGTCGACCGCCACGCTGACCCTCGCCGTCGAGGGCGCCCATCGCACCACGCAGGCGGCCGGCAACGGCCCGGTGGACGCCATCTTCAACGGGATCCGCGCGCTGGAGCCGCACGAGGCGGAGCTCGAGCTGTTCCAGATCCACGCCGTGACGGAGGGCACCGACGCGCAGGCCGAGGTGACGGTCCGGCTCGGCGTCGCGGGACGCGCCTTCACGGGCCGCGGTGCCGACCCCGACACCATGGTGGCCTGCGCCCGCGCCTATCTCGGCGCGTTGAACAAGCTGCAGGCCTGGGCGCAGCGCGGCTCGGCGCAGAGCGCCATGAAGCTGGGCTGACGCATCAGCGGCCCGCCGCGGCGATCGACGCCGCGGCGGGCATTCCGGGCAAAAACCGCTTTACAGCCCGGGCGACCGCCCCTATACACGGCTCATCGGCGGGGCGCGCCCCGGTCGAGAGCGTGGGTGATTAGCTCAGTTGGTAGAGCAGCTGACTCTTAATCAGCGGGTCGTAGGTTCGAGCCCTACATCACCCACCATCAACGCTTCGGCGTTCCTGAAGAACTCCTCTTAAAGTCAGCGCTGATTCATAACGTTGATCGAACCCCTTCATTCCTTCGCCGGGTGCCGATCTCGCGTTCCGCTGCGTCCTGCTGCGGTTTTCCCCGTTTTTCACAGGCGCGCCTCTTCCCCTGACCGCGCCCGGCGTTAGAACAAAACAAGAACGTTTGGGGGCGGCCATGGCTTACGCGATCGGGGATGTGGTGTGGCTCCGGCGGGATTCGCGTCTCGTCGGCCTCCGGGGACGCGTGGGGACCAACCTCGGCAAGGTCGGCGACGTGTGGGTGGAGGGGGATGGGGAGCACATCAGCGTCGTCTACGAGGACGAACAGGTGCTCGCCATCGACCTTTCGGCTTCGGAGTTCGTCGGCGAGCGGCGCCACCCGGCGGCGGCGCCCTGAGGCACGCTGCTTTCGGAGCGAGGCGACGGGATCCGGTGCCGCGATGGGCGAGGCGCCGGCGCGCGGCGAGCGCTGCGGCCGCCGCCCGTTTCGCGGCGGGAGGGCGGCTTGGCCGGCCCCGGCGTCCATCGCCGGTCTGCATGGCCTGCGCGGCGGACGAAGACGCGCCCGCCCGCCCCCGATGGCCACATCGATCGATTGCACGCCGTCGGGTTACGATTGCCGAATCAAATCGTTGATCGTTAACCTTGCCGACGGGCGAGGGGGCGGCAGGCCGGAGAGACCGGGGAGCCGGACGGCGATCGCGCGCCCGCGACGGGATCGGAGCTCGACGGGATGGGTCCAGCGTGACCGCGACGGCGCCGCGCCGCCCGCATCGGGCTTGCGTCGGCCTGCTCTTCGGCCTGGGCTGGCTCGCGTCCGCCGGTCCGTCGGCGGCCGGCGCCTGGAACCGGCGCGCGGGCGAAGGCCTCGCCATCATCGATTACACGTTGGGCTCGGGGACCGATTACTTCGACGGCGGCGGTCATCTCGCTCCCGCGCGGCACTATGCCAAATCCGAACTCGCCGCCTACCTGGAATACGGCGCCACCGACGCGCTGACCCTCGTCGCCCGCCCGTCGCTCGACGACGTCCACGTCGGGGCACCCGGCGCCGGCGTTTATCGCGGGTTCGGCAGCAGCGCCGTCGGGGCGCAGTGGCAGGCGCTGGTCTTCGGTCCGGCGGTGCTGGCCTTGCAGGGCACGTTCGCAATCCCCGGCTCGACCTCCCGCAGCGATCCGGCCGTGGTCGGCAACACTGCGCGGGAAGGCGACCTGCGCGTCCTCGCGGGCGTCGGGCTGCCCGTGTTGTTCCGGCCTTTCATCGATCTCCAGGGCAGCTACCGCATCCGCTCGGGCGGGGCGGCCGCGCAGTGGCACGGCGACGCCACCTTCGGCTTCTACCCGACCGACAAGCTGCTGATCCTGCTGCAAAGCTTCTCCACCGTGCCGACGGGGCCGGGCGACGCGCGGCTGCCCAGCTTCCGCGCCACCCGCCTGGAGCTCAAAGGCGTCTACGCCCTGACGGAGGCCTGGGCGGTGCAGCTCGGCGCCTTCACGACCGCCCGGGGGCGGGACGCCCTGCGCGAGCGGGGCTTCACCACCGGGGTTTGGTGGTTCTTCTGACCCCGTCGCGGCCCGGACTTTCCCGTTGTCAGGCGAGGCCGATCCGCTAGAATGCCGAGGTCGCCGGTTTAGCTCAGATGGTAGAGCAGCGGTTTTGTAAACCGAAGGTCGCGGGTTCGATTCCTGCAACCGGCACCGGGCCCCGCGCCCCTCCGGAACGGACATCGGCCTCGCCGGCCCCGGAGCCCCATTCACACGCCCAGCGGGCTCGACTCCGCCAGCCCGCCGTCCTGGTACAGCAGCGGCGACACCGCGGCCGACACGTGCACCGACGCCACCTCGCCGATGAGGATGGAATGCGATCCGTAGTCCACCGTCTGCCGCAGGTGGCAGAACAGGCTGGCCTGCGCGTCCTCGAGGTAGGGCATGCCGCCGTCGCGGTGGCTCCAGGCGCCGTGGCCGAAGCGCGCCTCGCCTTCCGTGCCGCCGCCGAAGGGGCCGACCAGCCCCGCGTGGCCGGTGCCGAGCACGTTCACGCAGTAGCGGCCCGTGTCGACGATGATGGCGTGGATGCTGGCCGAACGATTGACGCAGATCAGCAGGGTGGGAGGCGCCGTGGTGACGGAGGTCACGGCCGTCGCCGCCATGCCGTAACGGCGCCCTTCGCGCCCCGCCGTGACGATCGTGACGGTCGCGGCCAGCCTGCGCATCGCGAGTTTGAAGCCGGCGGCGAGGTCGGGGTGCGGGCGGTGGTCGGGCGACATCGGCTCGGGTTCCGGCGCGAGGCCGGGGGGACCGGGCGCGGCAAGGGCGGGGCTCACCGCCCTAGCACGATCGCGCGCGCGCCGGGAGCGGCGGCCCTCCCGGGCGGGGGTCGCGCGCGCTGCGCCACCGTCCCCGGGCGACACCCGCGCCCGTGCGCGGACGCGAAGGGGCGGAGCGCGCGATGGGCGCCGCTCGCCGGCTCAGCCGCCGAACAGCTTGTCCAACAGGCCGCGGTCGTCGCGCGACACGGCATCGCGGCGCCGCGGCGGCTCGTCGGGCACGGCGGACGGCGGCATCGGCTCGTCGCTGTAGCGCGGGTCGTCGACGCCGGCCGGGGGCGCCGCCGCGGCGATCGAGCCCGTCGCCGCCGGGACCGTTCCGCCCCGCGTCGCGGCGGGAAGCGCGCCGCCGTCGAGCAACGCCTTCGTGCGGTCGATGAGGGACGCCAGCGGCGTGCCGTCGGCGCCGGCGGGCGCGGCCGGCGGATGCCACGTGCCCGGCAGCGGCACCGGCGCCTGCCCCTTCAAAGCCGCCTTCATGAAGCGGCTCCAGGCGTCCACGGGGAGATTGCCGCCGGACGCTTTCCGGGTGGGCGTGCCGTCGTCGTTGCCGAACCACACGCCCGTGACGAGCCTGGCCGTGTAGCCGACGAACCAGGCGTCGCGCCAATCCTGGCTCGTGCCCGTCTTGCCGGCCGCCTGCCAGCCCGGCAACTCCGCCTTGCGGGCGGTGCCGGTCAGCAGCGTTTCCTGCATCATGGCGTTCATCATGCCGACATAGGCGGGGTCGACGGCCCGGCCCATCGTGGCGTTGCGGCGCTGGTAGAGCACCTTGCCGGCCGTGGTGCGGACCTTGGTGATGATGTGGGGCTGCACCGCGATGCCGCCGTTGGCGAAGGGTGCATAGGCGGATGTCAGCTCCAGCGGCGACACTTCCGACGTCCCGAGCGCGATGGACGCGTTGGGCTGCAGCTCCGACGTGATGCCGAGCCGGTGCGCGGTCGCCACCACGGCCTTCGCCCCCACCTCGACGCCGAGCCGCACCGCCACGGTGTTCAAGGACAGCGACAGGGCCTTGGTGAGGGTCACGGGGCCGAAATATTCGTGGGAATAGTTTTCCGGGTGCCACCCCTTGATGGTGATCGGCCCGTCCTCCCGCACGCTGTCGGGCGTGAGTCCGGCTTCCAGCGCCGACAGGTAGACGAAGGGCTTGAAGGACGAGCCCGGCTGGCGCTTCGCCGCCACGGCCCGGTCGAACTGGCTGTCGGCATAGTCCCGGCCGCCGATCAGCGCCTTGATGGCCCCGTCGGGGGCGACCGACACCAGCGCGCCCTGGCTCACCCCGTAGCGACCGCCGCCCTTGTTCAGCGTGTCGACCAGAGCCCGCTCGCCGGCGGCTTCCAGGGCCGGGCTGATCGTCGTCGTGACGACGATGTCGTCGTCGACCGCCCCGACCGTATCGTCGAGCATGTCCATCACGTAGTCGGCGGCGTAGTTCACGGCCCCGCTGCCGCGCTCCTTCACGGCATGGGCCGGGTGGGCGAGGGCGTCGGCGGCCGCGGCGGGCGTGACGTAGCCCTCGTCGCGCATCGCCGCGACGACCTGGGCGGCGCGGTCCACGGCGCCCTGGGGGTTGCGGTTCGGCGCGAGCTTCGTCGGCGCCTTCATCAGCCCGGCCAGCATGGCGGCCTCGGCCACCGACACCTTGGCGGCCCCATGCCCGAAGTAATGCAGCGAGGCCGCCTCCACCCCGTATGAGCCCGAGCCGAAATACACGCGGTTGAGGTAGAGTTCGAGGATCTGGTCCTTGCTGTACTTGTGCTCGAGCCAGACGGCGAGGATCGCTTCCTGGATCTTGCGCGACATCGTGCGCTCCTGGGTCAGGAACACGTTCTTGGCGAGCTGCTGCGTCAGGGTCGAGCCGCCCTGCACGCCGCCGCGGCGCAGCGCGTTGGCCAGGACCGCGCGGGCGATGCCGGCGGGGTCCACCCCCCAATGCTTGTAGAAACGCCTGTCCTCGATGGCGACGAAGGCCTTCGGCAGGTAGGGCGGCAGGTCGGCCAGGCGGATCGCGGCGCCGCCCGTGTCGCCACGATTGGCGAGCGGCGTGCCGTCGTCGCCCTGGATGGCGATGTTGGGCGGACGCTTCGGCACGGCGAGCTGGTCGATGGGCGGCAGGCGGCTCGCCTGGTAGGCGACGGTGCCGGCCGCGCCGAACCCGGCCCACAGGCCGAGGATGAGGCACCAGTAGACGAGCCGGCCGAGGATGCCCCGCCGCCGCCGCCCGCCGGCCCGCCGGCCGCCGCCCGAGCCCCCGCGCCAGCCCGTGGGGCCGCGCCGCTCGCCGTCGAGGTCGATCTCGCCGCGGCGGGTTCGGCGCTCGGCGGCGCTCGGGGCGAAGGAGGGTTCGCGCCGCTCGTCGCGCGATGCGCGGGCCGGTCGCCGGCCGGGGCGGTCATCGGGATCGGCGCGCAACGCGCCGTCGCGGACGTCGTCGAGCCGAGGTTCGCGGCGCCGCATCTGTCCGCCGTCCCGACCCCTCGCCATCACGCGCCTTCACGCCCCTTCGTGTTCCCCGTCCCTGTCGAGGCTAACGGCGGCGAATTAAGGGCCGGTGAAGCCCGGAATGCGAAGCCGCCGCCAGTGTTTTGAAACGCCGCGGGAATCGTGCGAGACAGGCGCGACTCCAGTTTCAGGAACACGCGTCCAGTGGCCGACACGATCGACGTCCTCATCCTCGGCGCGGGCGGCCGGGAACACGCGCTGGCCGCCGCCCTCGCGCCGAGTCCCCGCCTCGGCCGGCTCTTCGTGGCGCCCGGGAACCCCGGCACCGCCGCCCTCGCCGCCAACGTCGCCCTGGACTCGTGCGACCCGGGCGCCGTCGTGGCCTTCGCCCGACGGGAAGGGATCGGCCTCGTCGTGGTGGGCCCCGAGGCGCCGCTCGTCGCCGGCGTCGCCGACGCGCTGGAGGGGGCCGGCATCGCGGTCTTCGGCCCGTCGCGCGCCGCGGCCGCGCTCGAAGGCTCGAAGGGCTTCACCAAGGACCTCGCGCGCGACGTCGCCATCCCGACCGCCGGCTACGGCCGCTTCCATTCGGCCGAGGCCGCCCGGGCGCATCTGGCCGACGTCCCCTACCCCACCGTGATCAAGGCCGACGGACTCGCCGCCGGCAAGGGCGTGGTGATCGCGGCCGACCGGGCCGAAGCCGAGCGCAGCGTGGACTTCATGTTCGGCGGCGGCTTCGGCGCCGCCGGTTCGTCGGTGGTGATCGAAGAGTTCATGGAAGGCGAGGAGCTGTCGTTCTTCGCCCTGTGCGACGGCATCCGCGCGCTGCCCTTCGCGTCGGCGCAGGACCACAAGCGCGTGGGCGAGGGCGACACCGGGCCCAACACGGGCGGCATGGGCGCCATCTCGCCCGCCCCCGTGCTCGACGCCGCGCTGGAAGCCCGCATCATGGCCGAGATCGTCGAGCCGACGCTGCGCGGCATGCGGGACCGCGGCACGCCCTTCCGGGGCGTGCTCTTCGTCGGCCTGATGCTGACGGCGGACGGGCCGAAGCTCATCGAGTTCAACGTCCGCTTCGGCGATCCCGAAACCCAGGCCATGCTGCCCCGGCTCGACGCGGACCTGTTGCCGCTGCTCGAAGCGGTGGCCCGCGGGGCCCTGCCGGCCGGGCCGGTGCGGCTTCGCCCCGAGGTCGCGGTGTCGGTGGTGATGGCGGCGCGGGGCTACCCCGACGCGCCGCTGAAGGGCACGGAGGTCCGCGGCCTCGACGCCGCCGCGGCCGTCCCCGGCGTCACGCTGTTCCACGCCGGCACGCGGGCCGAGGACGGACGCATGCTCGCCGACGGCGGCCGCGTGCTGACCCTCGTCGGGCGGGGCCGCGACGTCGCGGAAGCCCGCGCCCGCGCCTACGCGGGAGTGGACGCGCTCGACTGGCCGGACGGCTTCTGCCGCCGCGACATCGGCCTGCGCTCCCGGCCCTGAGCAGGAGGGGCACGAGCCCCGCCCCGGCCTTCAGCGCGACCGCCGTCAGCCCGACGTTTCCGTGGCGCGGGCCGATGTCACGCGACCGTCACCCTTCACGCCTAGCCCGGTCGACGGACTTCAGCGACGACGGGACGGTTCGACGATGACGCACTACGCACGGGCGGCCGCGGGCGCCGCCGCGCTCGCACTCCTGAGCGCCGCCGCCGCCGCGGAACCCGCGCCCTACGCCCACGTGCTGCTCATCAGCGTCGACGGCCTGCACGCGCTCGACCTGTCGAACTACGCGGCGTCCCACCCGGACGGCGCCCTGGCCCGCCTCGCCCGGGGCGGCACGGTGTACCGCCATGCCACGACGCCGCTCGTCTCCGACTCCTTCCCGGGCTTCGCCGCCCAGGTGACGGGCGGCGGGCCGGCCACCACCGGAATCTACTATGACGACAGCTACGACCGGTCGTTGTTCCCCCCGGGCTCGGCGTGCCGGGGCGAGCCCGGCACCGAGGTGCCCTTCGCGTCCGAGATCGACGTGGACACCAAGCGCTCCGATGCCGGCGGCACGGTCGGCCGGCCCCTGACCCAGATCGACGCGGCGAAGCTGCCCTTGCGCAAGGACGGGGACGCCTGCACGCCGGTCTACCCGCACGACTACCTCCGCGTGAACACAGTCTTCGAGGTGGCGCATCGCCACGGCGGCCGCACGGCGTGGTCCGACAAGCATCCCGCCTACGAGTGGCTCGGCGGTCCGTCGGGCCAGGGGCTCGACGAGCTCTACGAGATCGAGCAGGACGCGCTGATCCCCGGCACCAAGGTGAAGACAACCGGCTCCTTCGCGGCGGAGCGCGACTTCGACGGGCGGCGCGTCGCCGCGCTGCTCAACATGATGCGCGGCCTCGACGGCGCCGGCGGAGCCAAGGTGGGCGTGCCGGCGCTGTTCGGCATGAACTTCCAGGCCGTCAGCGTCGGCCAGAAATTGCCCAAGGGCGGGCCGGGCGACGCGCCCGACCGCAAGGGCGGCTACGCCGACGCGTCCGGCACGCCGAACGACGGGCTGGCTGAACAGCTCGCCTACGTCGACGGCGCGCTCGGCGACCTCGTCGAGGGCTTGAAGGACAACGGGCTCCAAGCGTCCACGCTGGTCGTGGTCTCGGCCAAGCACGGCCAGTCGCCGATCGACCCGGCGGCCTTGAAGCCGACCGACGACGCGCCGCTGGACAAGGTGCCCGGACACGCCTTCCACGACGCCGACGACGGCGCCCTGATCTGGCTGAAGCCGGCCGAGCGCGCCGCGGCGCTCCCCGAAGCCTTGGCCTTCCTGCAGGCGCACCGCGGGGCGCTGGGGATCGGCACCATCTACCCGCCGGCGGCGGTCGCGTCGCTCTTCGCCGACCCCGCGACGGACAGCCGGGCGCCCGACATCGTGCTGGGCACCGACCCCGGGGTGGTGTTCACGTCCGGCAAGAAGATCGCCGAGCACGGCGGGATGAGCCTCGACGACCGCGCCGTGGCGCTGGTCGTGTCCGGCCCCGGGGTGAAAGCGGGCGTGGTGGACAGCGCGGTCGCGACCGCCCAGATCGCGCCCACGATCCTCGCGGCGCTCGGCTACGCGACCGACGAACTCCAGGCCGTGAAGGCGGAAGGGACGCCGGTGTTGCCGGGCCTGCCGTTCCCAGGGCTCATCGGCCGTCCTGCAGCGCCTTGAGCACGCTGGCGCTGGCGCGCCCGTCGGGCTTCATGCCGAGGGACTGCTGGAACGACGCGATGGCGGCGCGGGTCTTCGTGCCCATGACGCCGTCGCGGTTGCCGATCTCGAAACCCTTGCCGGCGAGGCGCTCCTGCAGTTCGCGCCGCTGCACGCGCGCCAGCCCGGGATCGTCGGTCGGCCAGGGCGTGGCGAGCGGGCCGCCGCCGCGCAGCCGGTCGGACAGGTGGCCGATCGCCAGCGCGTAGGTTTCGGCGGCGTTGTAGGTGTAGATCGCCTCGAAGTTGGTCGTCACCAGGAAGGCGGGGCCGCTGCGTCCGGCCGGCAGCAGCAGCCCGCCCGCACCCGGACCCAGCGGCGAACCATCGGCGCGGCGCAGTCCGTGCGCGGACCAGAAGGCCATCGGGTGGCGGTTCTTGCGGCCGACGGGCCCCGCATAGTTCGCCGGCAGCTTCACCTCGAAGCCCCAGGGCAAGCCCGCCACCCAGCCCGACTTCTTCAGGTAGTTCGCCGTCGAGCCCAACGCGTCGGGCACGGAGTCGATGATGTTGGGGTGGCCGTCGCCCTCGATGTCGACCGCGTTGCGCTGGAACGTCGAGGGCATGAACTGGGTGTGGCCGAAAGCGCCCGCCCAGGAGCCGACGAAATTGTCCGCCCGCACGTCGCCGCGCTGCAGGATCGACAGGGCCGCGAAGAGTTCGCCCTCGTAATAGCCCGGCTTCTTGCCGTAGCAGCTCAGCGTGGCCAGGGACTGCACGACGGACCGGTAGCCGAAGTTCTTGCCGTAGTCGGATTCCACGCCCCACAGCGCCACGAGGACGTAGCGGTTGACGCCGAACCGCGCCTCGATGCGCTTCAACGGCTCGGCGTAGCGCTCCAGCATGGCCTTGCCGTCGTCGACCCGCTCCTGGTCGACCAGCCCCGCCATGTAGTCCCAGACGGGCGTGGTGAATTCCGGCTGCTCGTCCTGAAAGTGGAGGACGTCGTTGGGCTGGAGATCGGCGGTGGCGGCGTCGAACGTGGCGGGCGACACGCCGCGCGCGGCGGCCCCGGCCTTCAACTGCGCCAGGCAGGCGGGAAAGTCGGCCGCCGGGGCGGCGGCCGCAGCCCCCGGGCTGACCGCGAAGAGGCCCGCGGCGGCCAGGGCCGCCGCGGCAGCGCGTGGGATGGACCTCATGCGAACGCTCCGTTGCCTGCCCGCGGCGGGACGCCGGGACGTTAACGGAAGCCCGGCCCACCGCAAGGGCGGCCGTGCGCGCAGGCGCCGGTCCGAGCCTTCAGCGCTTCTTGCCGTCGACCTCGTCCTTCACCTCGTCCTCGTCGCCGTCCTCGGCCTCGTCGTCGTCGATCTCGTCCGCGGAATCGTCCTGGGACAGCAGTTCGTCGAGCTTGTCGGCGATCACGTCGACCTGGTCGCGCGTGGCGCTGAGCTCCAGCACGTGTCCGGCTTCATCCTCGATATGGAGGTTGAAGTCGTCGCCCGCCTCGGTGACGGTGAACTTCGCGAGCTTCTTGGTGGCAGCCATGGGAGCTTCTTTCCTTGAGAAATGCCCGGTCCAACGCGTTCGGGCCGCCGGGGTTCACTCGGCGGCGCGGCGGGACCGGGAAAACGTCGGGGCGTGTCGGTGGAGCCGGTCAGGCCCAGGGGCGCGAGCTCGACAGGGCCGTCTCGAAACGCTCGATCTCGCCCGTCTTGGCCATGGTGAGGCCGATGTCGTCGAGGCCTTCGAGCAGGCAGTGCTTGCGGAACGGGTCGATGTCGAAGCGGATCGCCCCGCCGTCTGGGCCGCGGATCTCCTGCGCGTCGAGGTCGACCGAGATGCGCGCGTTGGCGCCGCGCGCGGCGTCGTCGAACAGCAGGTCGAGCTGCTCGGGCGTGACGACGATCGGCAGGATGCCGTTCTTGAAGCAGTTGTTGTAGAAGATGTCGGCGAAGCTGGTCGAGATGACGCAGCGGATGCCGTAGTCGAGCAGCGCCCAGGGCGCGTGCTCGCGCGACGAGCCGCACCCGAAATTGTCGCCGACGACCAGGATGGAGGCTTCCCGGTAGGCGGGCTGGTTCAGCACGAAACCCGGGTTGTCCGAGCCGTCGTCGTTGTAGCGCAACTCCGCGAACAGCGCCCGGCCGAGGCCCGTGCGCTTGATCGTCTTCAGGTACTGTGCCGGAATGATCTTGTCGGTGTCGACGTTGGCGACGTTCAGCGGCGCCGCGATGCCGCTCAGGTGATCGAACTTCTGCATGGGGCGGGGCGCTCCCTCGACGGCGGGCACCATCGCGGCGGCGGTGGCGCTCCGACCTTGAAACACGGGTCGGCCGCGCCGCCGGGGCGGGCGGCCGGGAGCGCGTTCCATGCGGCTTTCCCCGCCGCCCGTCAACAGCGGCGGGGACCGTCCGCCCGATCAGTCGGCCGTCGTGGCGGCTGCGGCGCGCTTGTGCAGCGTGGCGGTGCTGACGCGCTCCTGCGCGGTCACGGCCGAGCCGGAAAAGCTGCGGGTCGACAACTCGGTCGCCCGCGCGCCGAAGCCCCGGCGCGGCGGGGCGCTGCCGTCGCTCGCCAGGGAGGCCGCGCTGGCCTTGGCGGCGGGGCGCAGCGCCGCCACGGCGGAGCCCACGCCGGCCCGGGCCGCGACATGGTCGGCCGGAGTCGCGCCCGTGAGGGTGCGGAAGTTCGAGCGGTCGAGCCGCGCCGCGACGAGCGGCGGCCGCGTGACCGGGAGCGGGATGGCGGGCGCCGCCTGGGGGGCGAAGGCCAACGCGCGCGACGTCGACGCCGGCTGGCCGATGCCCTGCGTGATGGCGGCGGGCAGGCCGGCGCGCACCGACGGCGGGGCCACGGGCACCCGTCCGGCGCCCGGCGTCGGCGCGCGGTCGTTGCGCCCCGCCGCGGCATCGCCGGGGCGGGCCGAGGGCGGCGCGGCGGCGGGGCCGACGGCGGCGATCTCGACCGGGCGGCGCGGCGGCAGCGGCATGTCCCGCCCGGTCGCGGCGGCCAGCACCGGCACCCCGCGGGCGGGGGCGGCGGGCGGGGGCGGCTCGACGGCGGGCTGCGGGGCCTGGCGCCGCGCGTCCGGGTCGGCCTGCCGTTCGGACTCGGCGGCGGCCTGCTTCTGAGCCTCGGCGGCGGCCTGCTGCTGCGCCTCCGCGGCGGCCTGCTGCCGAGCCTCGGCCTGCCTCTGCATCTCGGCGGCGAGCTTGGCCTGCGCGTCGGCGTCGATCGCCTGCGCCGGCGGCAGCGACGCCACCTGGGTGCGGCCCCGGGGGCCGCGGTTGTTGGCCAACGGCGGCGCGGGCGCTTCCGCGGCCGGCGCGGGCTCCGCCGGCTTGGAGCTGAACAGCGAGAAGAAGGACCCACCCGCTTCCGGGCGGTCGCCCTTGTGGCTGTTGATCACGCCGTCGTTGACCACGCTGCCGACCGGGACGGGATCGGCGGAGGCGACCTGGGTGCTTCCCCGGCGGCGAGGCGCCGGGGCCGCGTCGCGCGGCACGCCGCCGTCGCGGGCCGCATCCCCGTCGCCCTCGTCGTCCCCGCCCCCGAACAGCCAAGCGAAGAAGCCCTTGGACTTCACCTCGCCGGCGGTGGGATAGTCGAAGCCGTCGCCGCGGGCCGCGAGGTCGGCGCGGGCCTCCTCGTAGCCGGACAGCGGCTGGCCGTTGGACGGGATGTGCACGGTCTTGCCGTCCGGGAACAGGCGCGACAGCTGGTCGTAGCTCATGCGCGGCCAATGGCGGACACCGCCGACGTCCATGTGCACGAAGGGCGTCCCGGCGGTGGGATAGAAGCCGACGCCGCCGCGCTGGAGCCGCATGGCGAGCTCGCGGATCCGCGACATCGGCACGTCGACGTAGTGCTGGTCCATCGCCCTGCCGAGGATGTGCTGCGAATGCTCGGCGACGCCGCGCGTGGCATGGCGCAGCATGGAATTGGTTTCGGGCGAGCGATAGGCCGACATCACCTCGATCGGCTGCTGGGAGCCGGATTCCCGATACACTTCCCAGATCGTGTCGAAGAGCTTGGGGTCCATGTGGGTGGGCTCGTCCCGGCGCCAGTCGCGCAGGAACCAGTTCAGCTTTTCGAGCGCCACGGGGTCGTAGCGGCCGTCCACCATGTAGGTGGCGTCGATCGATTCCTTCGTGTGGGCGTGGTGGAGGTGGATCGTGCGGGTGTCGCCGTTGGCGACGGCGTTCTCAGTGTCGACGGGGGCGAGGAGCATGACGGCGCCGACGGCGGCGGCGAGGGCGGTCGGCAGCAGGCTCGCCGCCTTCGACCGGAAACATTCGCGCCATGCTGTCAATGCGGGACTCGCTCGTTCGGCAGCGTGACACCGGGGGATCACGCGCAAGGACCGGACCGATCTCATCGTCGGACGACGTTAACGAACCGTTAGCTCCGCGGGCGGGACGGCGCAAGGCGGACTCCCGGCCGGAAGGCGCGACGCCGGCCGGGTGCGGTCAGCTCGACAGGCCGAGGGCGGCCCTCACCTTGGCGGAATAGCCGTAAACGTCGTCGCGCAGGCGGAGCTGCCCCGTCTCGTCCACGAAGGCGGTGAAATAGCCGATGTGGACCTGCACGGGCCGCGGCAGGTTGACGGTCCGCTCGCCGCCGCCGACCATCCCTTCCACGCGGGCCTCGGTCCAGCCGCGGTCGCGGCCCAGCACCGCTTCGGCGAGCTTGAACGGCTGGTCGACGCGCACGCAGCCGTGGCTCAGGGCCCGTTCGTCCTTGTTGAAATAACCCTTGGCGTTCGTGTCGTGCAGGTACACGGCGAACTTGTTGGGGAACATGAACTTGATGCGCCCCAGCGCGTTGCTGTCGCCCGGCGGCTGGCGGACGTAGGTTTCGCCCCCCTTCTCAACCACCTCGTAGCCGTGGTTCTCGAAGTAGTTCGGATCGGCGGCGAGCTTCGGCATCATCTCCTTGTTGACGATGGAAAGCGGCACGTTCCAGTAGGGGTTGACGATGATGAACTTCATCGCCTCCGAGAAGATCGGCGTCTCGTGGCCGGGCTTGCCGACCACGACGCGGGCGTGGTGGATCGGCCGCTCGCCGTCGTACACGTCGAGCGAATAGTCGGGGATGTTCACCGCGACGTAGCGCTGTCCCAGGTCGCGCGGCAGCCAGCGCCAGCGCTCCATGTTGGCGACGATCTCGTCCTCGAGCCGCTTCGGATGCCCGCCCGACAGGCTGGCCACCGTGCGCGGCGTCAGCACCCCCGAGGCCGGCATGCCGTGGGCGCGCTGGTAATCGGCGACGGCGCTCGCGACCCGGGTGTCGTAGACCAGCCCGTCCGACGCGTCGGCGGCGATGTCCAGCCCGAACCGCGCCCGCACCAGCGGCACGCGGGCGTCCTTCATGCCGGCCTTCAGCGCCGGTCCGGCCGGGATGGGGCCGCCCGCCGTCATGTCGGCGCCGCGTCGCATCTCGGCGAGCTTGGCCCGCAGCAGCAGGTAGCCCCGGTGGGGCGGGTTGAAGCCGCGCAGGGCTTCGCCGGCGTCGGACGCGTCGCGCAGCGCCGCCAGCACGCGGCCGGGGAGCGCCACCTCGGGCTTGGCGGCCACGAGCTCGCCGATGCGCGACGGGTCGATGCGGCCGCCGCTGGCCTGGCGGGCATAGTCCGCCGCAGCCTCGGTCAGCGACAGTTCGGACGCCGCCAGCGCGGCGGCATCGCCGCCGTTCGGCACCGACACGGGCGTGGCGCGAAGGTCGAGCCCGTCTTCCGCGGCGCGGTCGATGCGGGCCAGGACCGAGCGGGCCGGGGCGTCGAAGCGGCCGTCCACCACCCACAGCGGCGCGAAGCCGCGCGACGCGTAGAAATCCCGCACGGCGAGGCGCGCGTCGTAGCGCTTCTCCTCCGCCACGGCGGCCGGCATCGAGCGGAGGCCGCGCAGGGGCTCGGGGCCGAGCCAGACTTCCAGGGCGTGCTGCAGGGTCGCGGCGTCGAGCACGGGTGCCCCGGGCGTCACGGGGCCGTAGGCCAGCGGGTCCGGGCCGGCCGGCCCCGCCACCGGCGCGGCCGCGGGCGCGAGGGCGGGCGCGGACGCCGGGCGGCTCGACGGGACGGCGCCGGTGACCAGGGCATCGGCGGCGGAAACGCGCTTCGGCCCCGCGTCGGGCCCGGCGGCCGCGTCGGCGCCGTGCCGGGTGGGCGCATAGGCGTCGAGCACCGAGCCGGGCTCGGCGACGAGGCGCGACAGCGAGGCGCGCGCGTCGTCGCCCGTGCCGATGCGCTCCAGCCCGACGTCGGCCGGACCGACATCCCCCGCATCCGGCAGCATGGCCGACCGCGACGCTTCCGGATGCTGCCGGCGGGGGGCGGCGGCGGCCGGCGCCAGCAGGGCGCCGACGAGCAGCAGCGCCGTGGAAGTCAGGAAGGCCGAACGGCCGCGCTGCGCTGTCATCCCGGAGGGATCCTCGTGAAGGGGCGCGGCGGGGCCGGCGGCACCCGCCCCCTGCCCGCCCGCGCTCTGGTGTGGTGAAGCGCGCCCGGGAGCGCGAAAGCAACGGCGCCGGGCCCGAAAAACGGTTCGGCGCGGGATTCGGCGCGGCACCGTGTTGCCGCGATGACAGGTCGGACGGCGCCGCGATGCGCCGTCGCTGCCGGGCCGGGCCGCACGGACGGCGGCGTGCAGCGGGCCGGCGTGCGGTCGAGGCTCCGGACCGCCGGCGTCACGCGGCGACTTCGTCGCCCTCGTTCAGGCCGAAGTCCTTCATCTTGCGGTACAGGGTCGAGCGGCCGATGCCGAGCTTGCGCGCCATCTCGGACATCTGCCCGCGATAATGCGCCAGCGCGAAGCGGATCAGCTCCGCCTCCATCTCCTCCATGCGGCGGACGTCGCCGCAATCGTCGAGCAGCTTCATCACGTTGGGATCGCGCACTTCGACCTTGACGATCTCGCGCACCACGGCGGTGGGCCCCTGCGCCGGCACGGCCGGCACCCGGACGTCGAAGCCCTCGACCTGGGCGGCGATCTGGGGGAACTCCGCCAACGTCAGTTCGCCGCCGTCGCACAGCACCACGGCGCGGAACACGACGTTCTCGAGCTGGCGCACGTTGCCGGGCCAGTCGTAGCGCGACAGGAGGGCGAGGGCCTCGGCGGAGATGCCGGCGATCTTCTTGCCCTCCTCCGCGGCGAAGCGCGCGGCGAAGCGGCGGGCGAGGTCGGGGACGTCGTCGCGACGGGCGCGCAGCGGCGGGATGGTGATGGGGAAGACGTTGAGGCGATAGAACAGGTCCTCGCGGAACCGGCCCTGCTTCACGAGTTCGATCAGGTTCTGGTTCGTGGCGGACACGAGCCGCACGTCGACCTTCACCGACCGCTTGGCGCCGACGGGGTCGACCTCGCCCTCCTGCAGGGCGCGCAGCAGCTTCACCTGGGCGTCGAGCGGCAGTTCGCCGATCTCGTCGAGGAAGAGTGTGCCGCCGGACGCCTCGACGAACTTGCCGAGGTGCTTCTCGGTGGCGCCCGTGAAGGCACCCTTCTCGTGGCCGAACAGGATGGATTCGATCAGGTTCTCCGGCAGCGCGCCGCAGTTCACCGGCACGAAGGGCTTGCCCTTGCGCTCCGACGAGCCCTGGATGGCGCGGGCCATCAGCTCCTTGCCGACGCCCGACTCGCCCTCGATCAGCACGGGGATGTTGGAGCGCGCGGAGCGCTCGCCGAGCCGGATGGCGCGGCCCATGTCGTCGCTCTTGGTCACGATGTCGCGGAACGTGAGCGCCCCCGAAGCGCGGCGCGTCATGCGTCGCACCTCGTCCTCCAGCGCGTCGAAGCGCAGGGCGTTCTTGATCGACACGGACAGGCGCTCGGCGCCGACGGGCTTCACCACGAAGTCGACCGCGCCGGCCCGCATGGCGGCGATCACGGTGTCGATGGTGCCGTGGGCCGTCTGGACGATGGCCGGCACGGCGATCTTGCGCTCGCGCAGGCGCCGCAGCACCGCCATGCCGTCGACCTCGGGCATGGACAGGTCGCAGATCAGGAGGTCGATCGGCCGGGCGTCCGGGGCTTCGAGCCGGCGGAGCGCCTCGGCCCCGCCCTCGACCACCTCGGATTCGTAGCCGAACCGCCGCACCGTGGCTTCGAGCAGCCGGCGCTGGACGGGGTCGTCGTCGACGATGAGGATGGTTGCGGTCATGCGTCCCCGATGCCGCGGCCTCGTCGCCATCGGCCCATGCACCATCGCGGACGAGGGTAAACTCGCGCTTAACGGGGAGGCCGCGGCGGCGTCCCGCCCCGGTGACGCCGCGAAGCGATGCGTTTATGGGAGCCCGACGAAGCCGAAACGGATCGCCCGATGCTCCCCTTCCGCCGCCGTCCCGCCTTCCACCAGGCCCGCGCCAGCGCGGATCCCGCGGCGCTCGGCGCGGTGCCGCGCTGGGACCTGTCCGACCTGTACCGCGCCATGGACGCGCCGGCCTTCGCGACCGACCTCGCCGCGGCGGCGGCCGACGCGGAACGCTTCGCCGCGGACTACCGCGGGCACCTCGGCGCCATCGCGGACGGGCCGGACGCCGGAGCCCGCCTGGCGGAAGCGATCGGGCGCTACGAGCGGCTCGACGAAGTGCTGGGCCGCGCCGCCTCCTTCGCGCAGCTCCTCTACACCGAGGACACCGCGGACGCGGGCCGCGCGAAGTTCATGGCCGACGCGGGCGACCGCGTGACGGCGGTGTCGTCGAACCTCCTCTTCTTCGCGCTGGAGCTGAACGCGCTCCCCGACGCCACGCTGGACCGGCTCGCCGCCGAAGGGCCGCTCGCCCATTGGCGCCCCTGGCTCGACGACATCCGCAAGGACCGGCCGCACCAGCTCGACACCAAGCTGGAGCAGCTGTTCCACGAGAAGGCCGTGACGGGCCGGGCCGCCTGGACCCGGCTCTTCGACGAAACGATCACGTCGCTCCGCTTCGAGGTGGACGGCGCCCGGCTGCCGCTCGAACCGACGCTGAACCTGCTGCAGGATCCGGACGGCCGTGCCCGCGAAGCCGCCGCCGCCGCTTTGGCGGACACGCTGGGCGCCAACGCCCGCACCTTCGCGCTGATCACCAACACGCTGTCCAAGGACCTCGAGATCTCGAACCGCTGGCGCGGCTTCGAGGACGTGGCGGATTCGCGCCACCTGTCGAACCGCGTCGAGCGCGACGTCGTCGACGCGCTCGTCACCGCCGTTCGGGACGCGCACCCGCGGCTGTCGCACCGCTATTACGCCATGAAGGCGCGCTGGTTCGGCCGCGACCGCCTGGACCATTGGGACCGCAACGCCCCCCTGCCCGGCGCCCCGCCGGCCGTCGTGCCCTGGACGGAAGCGCGCGACACGGTGCTCGACGCCTATCACGGCTTCTCGCCGGTCCTGTCCGACATCGTGCGGCGCTTCTTCGACCGCCGCTGGATCGACGCCGAGATCCGCCCCGGCAAGGCGCCGGGCGCCTTCTCGCACCCCACCGTGCCGGCCGTGCACCCCTACGTGCTGATGAACTACGGGGGCCGGCCGCGCGACGTCATGGTGCTGGCGCACGAGCTCGGCCACGGCGTCCACCAGACGCTCGCGGCGCCGCGGGGCGCCCTGATGGCGCAGACGCCGCTCACCCTGGCCGAAACCGCCTCGGTGTTCGGCGAAATGCTGTGCTTCCGCGCCATGGTGCAGCGGGCGACCACGCCGGCGGCACGCTTCGCGCTGCTGGCCGCCAAGGTCGAGGACATGCTGAACACCGTGGTCCGGCAGATCGCCTTCTATTCGTTCGAGCGGAAGCTGCACGAGGAGCGCGTGTCGGGCGAGCTGACGGCGGAGCGCATCGGCGCGCTGTGGATGAGCGTGCAGGCCGACAGCCTCGGCCCGGCGATCCGCCTGGGGCCGGGCTACGAGACGTTCTGGAGCTACGTGCCGCACTTCGTGCACTCGCCCTTCTACGTCTACGCCTACGCGTTCGGCGACTGCCTGGTGAACTCGCTCTACGGCGTGTTCCGGGCGTCGCCGGAAGGCTTCGCCGAGCGCTACCTCGCGCTGCTGGCCGCCGGCGGCACGAAGCACCATTCCGAGCTGCTGAAGCCCTTCGGCCTCGACGCCCACGACCCCGGCTTCTGGAGCATCGGGCTCGGCGTGATCGAAGGCCTCATCGACGAGCTGGAGCGGCTCCCGCAGCCGTGACGGGGCCGAGCCGTTTCCGGCCGCGGAAGGCGGCGGCCGGAACGCGCATCCCCCTCAGTTCAGCACGCGCTTCGCGTGGGGACAGTCGAGCGAGAAGGCCGGGATTGCGGCGTCGAACGAGCCGCCCCCGTCGTCGACCATGCGGTAATGCCCCTGCATGACGCCCGACGACGTCGAAAGCGGGCAGCCGGACGTGTAGCGGAACGTTTCGGAGGGGTTCAGCACGGGCTGCTCCCCCACCACGCCGAGGCCGCTCACGGTTTCGACCTTGCCGGCGGCGTCGGTGATCACCCAATGCCGCGCCACGAGCTGCACGGTGCGGCTGCCGAGGTTGGCGACCTCGATCGTGTAGGCCCACACGTAGCGCCCTTCGTCGGGCGCCGACTGGTCGGCGAGGTATTGCGGCATCACCGTGATCTGGATGTCGCGCGTGACGGCTGTGTACATGATCGCCCCCGAAGCAGACGGCTCATCATGCCGCGTGCCGCCGCTCCCGTCACCTCACTCGGCGGCCTTGGCCAGCGGCGCGCCGCCCGCGGCGGCCTCGGCGGCCTGCCGCAGGTCGTCGATCAGATCCTCGACGTCCTCCAGGCCGACCGACAGGCGCAGCATGCCTTCCGAGATGCCGAGGCCTTCGCGCACCTCCCGGCTCAGGCGCTGGTGCGTCGTGGTGGCCGGATGGGTGACGAGGCTCTTCGCGTCGCCGAGGTTGTTGGAGATGCCCACGATGCCGAGCGCGTTGGCGAAGCGGAACGCCCCCGCCTTGCCGCCCGCGACCTCGAAGGCGATCAGGGTCGAGCCGCCCTTCATCTGGCGCATGGCCAGCGCGTGTTGCGGGTGGTCGGCGCGGCCGGGGTAGAGCACCCTGGCGATGCCGGGCATCTCCGCCAGGGCATCGGCGACCCGCGCCGCCGCGGCGTTCTGCGCCGCGACGCGGATCGACAGGGTTTCGAGCCCCTTCAGCAGCACCCAGGCGTTGAACGGCGACAGGGCCGGGCCGGTCTGCCGCAGCAGGTTGTGGACGTTCTTGTCGATGAAGTCGCGGCTGCCGAGGATCACGCCCCCGAGGCAGCGGCCCTGCCCGTCGATGTGCTTCGTCGCCGAATAGATGACGCAGTCGGCGCCGAGCTGCAGCGGGCTCTGCAGCATCGGCGTGGCGAAGACGTTGTCCACCACCAGGGTGGCGCCGCCCGCATGAGCGATCTCGGCCACGGCCGCGATGTCGTAGACGTCGAGCGTCGGATTGGTGGGCGATTCCAGGAACAGCGTCTTCGTGGTGGGGCGCATCGCCGAGCGCCACGCGTCGAGGTCGTCGCCGTCCACCAGCGTGCAGTCGACGCCGAAGCGCGGCAGCAGGTCCTCGACGACGTAGCGGCAGGAGCCGAACAGCGCCTTGGCGGCCACCACGTGGTCGCCGGCCTTGACCTGCCCCATCATGGCCGCCGTCACGGCCGCCATGCCGGACGCGGTGGCGCGCGCGTCCTCGGCGCCTTCGAGCAGCGCCATCCGCTCCTCGAACATCCGCACGGTCGGGTTCGAGAACCGCGCGTAGATGAAGCCGGGGTCCTCGCCCTTGAAGCGCGCCTCCGCGGCCTCGGCGGTCTCGTAGATGAACCCCTGCGTCAGGAACAGCGCTTCCGAGGTTTCGCCGAAAGGCGTGCGAAGGGTGCCGCCGTGGACGAGGCGGGTGGCGGGGCGGAGGGCGGCGAACTTGTCGGTCATGGCGGGCTCGGTCCGTTGCGTGGGGATGTTCTACGCCCCTCCCGCGCCGAGGCAAGGGGGTTGGACCGGAAAAAAGAACGCAACGTTCGGTTTGTCACTCCAAAACGGGGCGAAACGGCGCGATCGTGCCGACGGCTTGGCGGGCGCGGCGGTTCGTCGTACCTCGACCCGCTCGCAAGTTTTCGCGCCCGGACCCGACCCCATGACTGCAACCGCGGCTTTCGCGCCGGGCCTCCTCGCCGCCCACCAAATTCAGGCGTTGCGCGACGCCGGGGCGATCCGCTCGGGCTCGCCGCCGGACGGCGCCGCCCCGGTGCTGCAGCCGGCGAGCCTCGACCTGCGGCTCGGCCGCCGCGCGTGGCGGGTGCGGGCGAGCTTCCTGCCCGGGCAGGACCGCACGGTGCTCGACGGCATCCGGGCCCAGTCGGCCGACGAACTGGATCTCGGCCAGGGCGTCATCCTGGAGCCCGGCACCGTCACGGTGGTGGAGCTCGACGACCGGCTCAACCTGCCGGCGGGCCTGCGCGCCGCCGCCAATCCGAAGAGCTCGACCGGGCGCATCGACGTCTTCACCCGCGTCATCGCCGACCGGGCGCGGCGCTTCGACACGATCGAGCCGGGTTACGACGGCCCGCTCTACGCCGAAGTGTCGCCGCGCACCTTTCCGGTGCGGGTGCGGGCGGGATCGCGCCTGTCGCAGATCCGCTTCACCTCCGGCGACAACCGCCTCGACGACGACGCCCACCGCGCGCTCCACGCCGCCGCGCCGCTGGTGGCGGGCGCCGAGCCCATCATCGCCGGCGGCGTCGCGGTGTCGATCGACCTCGCGGGCTTCGATCGGTCCGGGCTCGTCGGCTACCGGGCCAAGCGCCACACCGGCGTCATCGACGTCGACCTCGTCGACGCGCTCGACCCGTCCGACTACTGGGAAGCCATCCACTGCCGCGCGCGGCGCGAGCTGATCCTCGACCCCGGCGAGTTCTACCTGCTGGCCTCGAAGGAATCCGTGCGGGTGCCGCCCGACCATGCCGCCGAGATGACGCCCTTCGATCCGCTGGTGGGCGAGTTCCGCGTCCATTACGCCGGCTTCTTCGATCCCGGCTTCGGCTGCGCGGAGGCGGGCGGCGCTGGCTCGCGCGCCGTGCTGGAGGTGCGCTCGCGCGACGTGCCCTTCGTGCTGGAGGACGGGCAGATCGTCGGGCGGCTGGTCTACGAGCGCATGAGCGAGCCGCCGCGCACGCTCTATGGCGCAGTGGCGGGGTCGAACTACCAGGCACAGGGGCTCAAGCTGTCGAAGCATTTCCGGAAGGGGTGAGCGGGCGTGGATCGGACCAGACGCGCCGGTCCCATCCTTCCCGTCATGCCCCTCGCGCCTGACCGGCCGGGCACAGGTCGAGCAGCACGCAGGCCCCGCAGGCGGGGCTGCGGAAGTGGCAGGTCTTCTGCCCATGCAGCATCAGCACCTCGTGGTCGTCGTAGAGGTCCTGCGCCGACCAGTCCGCCGGCAGTTGCGCGCGCAGCAGGTCGTGCGACGGCCCGACGTCGACCTTGGGGCCGATCAGCCCGAGGCGCTGCGCCACGCGGTGATGATGGCTGTCGACCGGCAGCGCCGGCATGCGCAGGGTCGAGAAGGACAGAACGGCGGCGCTGGTCTTCGGCCCGACGCCCGGGATGGCGGCGAGCCAGGCGCGCGCTTCCTCGGGGTCCATGTCGGCCAGGAAGTCGAGGTCGAGGCCGCCATGGCGTTGGAGCACGTCGCGCAGCACCTGTTGGATGCGCGGGGCCTTCGCCTCGGGCCAAGTCACGCCGCCGATCAGCGCCTCGACCTCGGCGGTGTCGGCGTCCACGAGGTCGGACCAGTCGGGGAAGCGCGCCCGCAGCGCCTTGAAGGCGCGGCCCGACTCGGCGTTGCGGGTGCGGTGCGACAGGAGCGAGGACACCAGCTCGCTCAGGGGATCGAGGCTGTGGAAATAGGGGATCGGCAGGCCGAACACCGCGCCGAGCCGCCGATGCACTTCCAGCGCCTTGGCGCGGAGGTCGTCCGAGGGCTGAGGGACCCCGCGCCGGGCGGGCCTGGCCCGCCCCGGACACGGCGCGATGGGAGCGTGATCGAAGAGCTGCGGCATGGTGGATGAATCCACCGATTCGCCCGCGGTTCCGGCCTGCGACTCCGGTGCAGGGCGGGCAGCCCTACCTCACCCCAGGCGCAGCGACAGCGCCTCGAACAGCGGGTTGCGCGCGGCGAAGACGTAGTCGAGCGGCGCCACCGCCACCGCGTCGGCACCCTGCCCGATCAGCCAGTCGGCGAGATCCGGCACGCGCGCCTTCGGGCAGTGGAGCACCAGCCGCCCGTCCTCCCGCCCGAACACCGAACCGCCGAAGGGCTCCAGGGCACCCGGCTCGAGGGCCGGCGCGCCGGCGGCGAAGGTGGCGCGCAATTCGCGCGTCGTGCGGGCCCGCTCCTCGGCGGCGATGCGGCCCAGCAGGGCCCGCGCGGTCGCCCGGTGCGCGTCGCCCCAATCCGCGGACAGCGACGCCACGAGGTTGGCCTCGGAGCGCAGCATCGTGCCGTCGTCGAGCACCTTCAGGGCATTGGCGGCCAAGGTCGCGCCCGTGGTGGTGATGTCGACGATGAGCTCCGCGCCGCCGGCGGCGGGCGCGCCCTCGGTGGCGCCGAGGCTTTCCACGATGCGGTAATCAACGACGCCGCGCTCGGCGAAGAAGCGGCGGGTGAGGTTCACGTATTTGGTGGCGACGCGCATGCGCCGGCCGCGCCGCGCGTGGAAGGTCGCCGCCACGTCCTCGAGGTCCGCCACCGTGCGGACGTCGATCCAGGCGCGGGGCACCGCCACCACCACGTCGGCGTGGCCGAAGCCGAGCTTCGACAGGAAGGCCACGGATCCGTCGGCGTCCGGGATGGCTTCGCGCAGCACGTCCTCGCCGGCGACGCCGAGGTGGGCCGAGCCGTCGGCCACGTGGGCGACGATCTCCGACACCGGCAGGAAAGCCACCTCCAGGTCGGCGAATCCCGCGAGCCGGCCGCGGTAGTCGCGGCTGCCGCCGCCCTGCACGAGCTTCAGCCCGGCCCGGGCGAAGAACGCGAAGGCGTTCTCCTGCAGCCGCCCCTTGGACGGCACCGCCAGGACGAAGGGTTTTCCGGCGCTCACGCTGCTGTCTCCGCGTCCAATCGGTCGAGCCAGATCGCCGCCCCGACGGCGGGGATCGGCGACGGGCTGCCGAGCGCCCCGCACAGGCGGTCGTAGCGGCCGCCGCCGATCACCGGCCCGTCCGCGTCGGCGCCGTGGGCCTCGAAGACGAAGCCCGTGTAATAGTCGAGGTTGCGCGCGAAAGCGGTGCGGAAGGCGAGGCGCGACAGGTCGACGCCCTGCGCGGCGATGAAGCCGGTGCGCTCGTCGAACAGGTCGAGCGCCGCCGACAGGTCGAGGCCCGCGTCCTCGGCGAGGGTGCGGAGTTGGCCCGACGCGCGGTCGGGCTCGCCCGACACCGCGAAGAAGGCGTCGAGCACGCGGCGGCGCTCGTCGCCGAAGTCGGGCGCCGCGCCCTGCGCCACCTGGGACAGGAAGCGGTCGGCGATCTCGCCGACGGAGCGGCCGCCCACCGCCGTGATGCCGGCGATCGACAGGAGGTCGGCCACCAGCGCGTGGGCGTCCTGGCCGTCGGCGCCCGCGAGGGCGGCGAGCAGGCCGGAATGTTCGGGCCGCCGCGCCGGGGCGCCGCGCAGCACGTCGTCGAGCCCCTGCCCGCGCTCCAATCCGCGCTTCAGGCGGCGCTGCCACAGCGGCGGCAGTTCGACGGCGTCGAGGATGGCGGACACGAGGCCGGCGTCGCCGAGCGACACGGCGCGGAGGCGGGTGCCCGAGCGCTCCACGGCGTCGAGCGACAGCGCCAGGATCTCGGCGTCGGCGGCGGCGATGTCGGCGCGGCCGAAGCTTTCGAGCCCCGCCTGGCAGAACTCGCCGGGGCCGTTCGCCCGCATGCGGAACACGGGGCCGCAATAGCTGTAGGCGGCGGGACGGTTCGCGGCCGGGGAGGACAGGTAGGCGCGCGCGGCCGGGATGGTGAACTCGGGCCGCAGGCACAGCTCGGCGCCCCCGGCATCCGTCGTGAGGTAGAGGCGGGCACGGATGTCCTCGCCGCCGAGGTCCAGGAAGGTGCCGGCGTCGTGCAGCAACGGCGGATCGACCGGGTCGTAGCCGGCCGCGACGAGATGCTGGAGGAGGGCCGCTCCCGCGCTCGCGCGCCCCGGCCCCGGCCCTTCTGTGTCCACGTGCTCGATCCCGCCTGAAACTTACGTCCCGCCTTACCAAGGGCGGCCCGCGATGGCGACCCGTTTCACGCGCCACGGTGAACGGCACCACGGTGAGCGGCACCATGGTGAGCGGCGCGAGGAGGCCGCCTGCGCGTCCCCGCCGGTGCTGCATCGCGTTGAGCCGATGTTTCACCCCGAGGCCGCGAGCGGGCGAGCCGATCGGGGGCAGACATTCGGCGCGGGGACGTTGACGGGCGGTCCGCGAAGCCTTACCGGTGCGACATGCGCTGGTGGCGGAATTGGTAGACGCGCTGGTTTCAGGTACCAGTGGGTAACACCGTGGAGGTTCGAGTCCTCTCCAGCGCACCAACATCCCGGCCCCTCGCCCGGATGCTGGCCGTGTCGCAGGCGGCGCATCGGCCCATGTCGCGAGATCCTGCACGGCGCCTCTCGGGTGTTGACCCGCGCCCCTGCAAGCCGATCTGAACCTTCTTGAGCATCCACAGCCCGGTCGAGCGACGAGCCGCGACATCTGAACCCTCACGCGCCACGATGCCGGCCGCGGGATCGATGACCGGCCGTACGGCTGGGCGATGGCCACGGCGTCGCGGAAGGCCGCCGCCTGGGTTCACGTGCCGAAACGTCGACGAAGGAAAGGCTCGCGGACCCCTCTTGCGGGTTCAGCCGTCACGCTTTCCGATGGTCGATTGGAGCGGGTGAAGGGAATCGAACCCTCGTCATCAGCTTGGAAGGCTGTTGCTCTACCATTGAGCTACACCCGCGCAACCTTCGCCGTTGCGGCCCCGCGCGCCGGAGGAACCGGACAGGACCACGAGGACGGTGTTTTGGTGGAGGAGGTAGGACTCGAACCTACGAAGGCTTAGCCAGCGGATTTACAGTCCGCCCCCTTTGCCGCTCGGGACACTCCTCCGTCCCAATCCCGCGGCGCTCAGCGCCGCCGGACTGCGGCGCTTATCGCGGCAGGGCCGATCCGTGTCAACCCCGGGCGCGACGCGATCCCGACGCCGCGCCGCCGGACGGGGTTCAGGCCGTGGCGGCGCCCGTTTCCCGGCTTTCCGCGCGATGCTGCGCCGGGCCGAACTCGCGGCTGAGGTTGTGCGCCGTGTTGACCAGCGCCACGTGGGTGAAGGCCTGGGGGAAATTGCCGACCTGGCGGCGGGCGCGCGAATCGTATTCCTCCGACAGCAAACCCACGTCGTTGCAGAGCGCGACGAGGCGCTCGAACAGCGCGCGCGCCTCGTCGACGCGACCGGCCAGGACGTAGTTGTCGGCGAGCCAGAAGGAGCAGGGCAGGAACGCGCCCTCGTGTCCCCCGGCGAGGCCGTCGACGTTGCCCGCCTCGTCGTACCGCTTGACGAAGCCGTCCTCCATCAGGCGCTCCTCGATGGCCTTCACGGTGCCGACGACGCGCGGGTCGTCGGCGGGCAGGAACCCCACCATGGCCATCATCAGCAGGCTCGCGTCGAGCTCCGTGCCGCCGTAATACTGGGTGAAGTGGCCGCGCCCGGCGTCGTAGCCCTTGGCGCAGACCTCCGCATGAACCTCGTCGCGGACGGACCGCCAGCGGTCGACGGGGCCGGCGAGCTGGAACTCCTCGACGGAGCGGATGGCGCGGTCGAAGGCGGCCCACACCATGACCTTCGACGCTGTGAAATGCCTGCGGCCCCCGCGCACCTCCCAGATCCCCTCGTCGGGCAGGTGCCAGATGGTTTCGAGGTGCTCGACGAGCGCGCGCTCCAGGTTCCAACCGTTGTCGTCCGGCGCGAGACCCAGGCGGCGCGCCTGGTACATGGCGTCGAGCACCTCGCCGTAGACGTCGAGCTGGAGCTGCCCCGCCGCGGCGTTGCCGACGCGCACCGGCGTCGAGCCCTCGTATCCGGCGAGCCAGGGCAGCTCGTATTCGTCGAGGCGCCGCTCGCCCGCGATGCCGTACATGATCTGCATCTGGTCGGGCGATCCCGCGATGGCGCGGATCAGCCAGTCGCGCCAGGCGCTGGCCTCCTCCAGGAAGCCCGAGGTCAGCAACGCGTAGAGGGTCAGCGTGGCGTCGCGCAGCCAGCAGTAGCGGTAGTCCCAGTTGCGCGGGCCGCCGAGCTGCTCGGGCAGCGAGGTGGTGGGCGCCGCCACGATGCCGCCCGTCTCGTAGTGGGTCAGCGCCTTCAGGGTGATGAGCGAGCGCTGCACGACCGGCACCCAGTCGCCCGCCGTTTCGGTGCGGTGGGACTTCGTCCAATCGTTCCAGTCCTCCGTGACGAGCTCGACGAGCTGCGCGGCGTCGACCGGCTGCGGGACGGGATGGTAGGACGGCGACCAGGTCAGGGTGAAGGGCGTCTCGCTCCCCTCCTCCGCGGTGAACGTGCCGACGGTGCGGAAATCCTCGCCGCGCAGCGCCACGGGCGTGTCGAGCACGAAGCGGTCGGGGCCCGCCACGGCGGCGATGCGCCCGTCGGCCAAGCGGCTGACCCAGGGCACCACGGCGCCGTAGCCGGGACGGAGCACGCTTTCCACCCGCATCGGCACCGAGCCCGAAACGCCCCGCACGAGGCGCACCACGTCGCCGTGGCCCTCGCGCCGGCCCATGGCGTCGATCAGCAGCACCGTGCCTTCGGCGGTCTCGAAGCGGGTTTCGAGCACCAGCGTGCCGGCGCGGTACTGCCGCGACACCTTTGTGACCGGAACCGCGGGGACGATCTGCCAGCGGCCGTTGTCGGCCGTGCCGAGCAGCGCCGCGAACGAGGCCTGGGAGTCGAACCGCGGCAGGGCCATCCAGTCGATCGACCCGTCGAGGCCGACGAGCGCCGCCCCCTCGCAATTGCCGATCAGCGCGTAGTCTTCGATGCGTTGAGCCATGGTCCCCGGGTCATCCTGTGCCGCCGTCCCGGGAAGTAGCATCGCGGCGCCGCGTTGACAGGCCGTCAGGGCAGACGGCGGAGGCGCTCCACCAGGAGGTCGAAGAACCCGGCGTCGTCGACCTCGCGCAGGAACAGCGCGTTGGGCTCCCGCCCCGTCACCCGCCAATAGTCCGCCACCGTCATGCCGAGCGTCAGCGGGCTGGCGCATTCCACGGCCACGTTGATGCGGCGCCCGGCGTAGAGCTCGGGGCGCAGCAGCCAGGCGACGACGTTGGGATCGTGGATGGGCGCGCCCGCGCCGGCGTACTTCTCCTTGTCGAACCGCTCCGAGAAGCCGAGCATGCCCGCCACGGTCGCGCCCGCGCGATTGCCGAGCGCCCGGAAGCGGTCGAGCCGGTCGGGTGTGGCGAGGGCGCGGTGGGTGACGTCGAGCGGCAGCATGGTGATCGGCACGCCCGAGCGCATCACCACGTCGGCGGCTTCGGGATCGACGTAGACGTTGAACTCGGCCGTCGGCGTGATGTTGCCGACCTCGAAATAGGCGCCGCCCATCATGACGATCTCGCGGATGCGGGGCGCGATGGCGGGCGCGCGGTTCAGCGCCAGCGCGACGTCGGTGAGCGGCCCCAGCGTGCACAGCGTCACCGTGCCGGGCTCCGCGTCGAGCAGGGTTTCGACGATGAAGTCGACGCCGTGCTGCGGCTGGAGCGGCAGGGCGGGCTCGGGCAGGTCGGCGCCGTCGAGCCCCGTGCGGCCGTGGACGTGCTCTGCGGTGATCGGCGGCCGGACCAGGGGCCGCACCGCGCCGGCGTGGACCGGGACGTCCGGGCGCCCGGCCAGCTCCACCACCCGGCGCGCGTTCCGCTCCGTGAGCGCCAGGGGCACGTTGCCCGCCACCGCCACGATGCCCAGCACGTCGAGGTCCTCGGGCGACGCGAGGGCCAGCAGGATCGCCACGGCGTCGTCCTGGCCGGGATCGGTGTCGATGATGATCTTGCGCGGCATGCGGGCCTCCGGACGGGGAACGGGTTCGGGCCGTCGGCGCGCGCCGCGGCCCGGTTGCTGTCGTCGAGCGCCTTCCCGCGATTGGGCGTTTCCCCCCGGTCGCGATCTGCTCTATCGGTCTCCTCCGCGCGGGAACGGCACCTCCGCACCCGCGCGCCGCGGCACCTCCCCGATGGACGGCATCGGCGACGGAAGACATCGATGATCATAACGCAGAAGCTCGCCCTGGGCAGCGTCGCGGTCTCGCTCGCGGTGCTGGGGGTGAAGTTCTACGCCTGGCAGGTGACGGGCAGCGTCGCGCTGCTGTCGGACGCGCTCGAATCCATCATCAACGTCGCGACCGCGCTGGCCGCCGTCTGGGCCCTGCACGTGTCGCTGCAGCCCGCCGACGCGCGCCATCCCTACGGCCACACCAAGGCCGAATACCTGTCCGCGGTGCTGGAAGGCGTGCTCGTCGTCGGCGCCGCCCTGGCGATCCTGCGCGAGGCCTACCTGGCCTTCGCCTCGCCGCAGCCGCTCGACACGCCCTGGCTCGGCCTCGCGGTCGGCGCCACGGGCTCGGCGCTGAACGGCGCCTGGGCGGCGGTGCTGCGGCGGCAGGGGCGCAAGCACCGCTCGCCGGCGCTTCTGGCCGACGGCCGCCACCTCGAAGCCGACGTGGTGACCTCGGTGGGCGTGCTCGTCGGCGTGGGCCTGGTGGTGCTCACCGGCAAGCTGGCGCTCGACCCCGCCATCGCGGCGCTGGTCGCGCTCAACGTCCTGTGGACCGGCTGGGGGCTGATGAAGGAGAGCGTCAACGGGCTGCTCGACGAGGGCCTGCCCGACGACGAACTGGCGCAGCTCAAGGGTCTGATCGCCGCCAACGCCGAGGGCGCCATCGAGGCTCACGACGTGAAGACCCGATGCGCCGGCAAGCTGACCTTCATCGAATTCCACCTCGTGGTGGCGGGCGACGCGACCGTCACGCAGGCCCACGACATCTGCGACCGGCTGGAGCGCGTGCTGAAGGCGGCGGTGCCGGACTCGGCCGTGACGATCCACGTCGAGCCCGAGGACAAGCGCGAACACCAGGGCATCGTGGTCCTGTAGCCGCATCGAGCGCAGGCACCCCGGGGCGCGCAGCCGCCCCCCGAGGCCGGGCGACGGACCCGCTGACGCGCCGTTCCCGCCGGGAGCGGCCCCGGTCAGCCCTTCAGCGCCCGGATCACCGCCTGCCCGTCGGGGGACGCCCATTCGGCCGGGCCCGCCATGCGGCCGAGCTCGCAGCCGTTGCGGTCGATGAGGAGCGTCGTCGGCAGCCCGAGCAGCCCGCCCTGTCGCTTCAGCGCTTGCAGGATGTCGGCGGACGGGTCGGCGAAGAGCGCGAGGTCGGCGATGCCGTTCTGCTTCAGGAACTCGGCCGGGCGGTCGAGCCGGGCCGTGTCGACGTTGACGGCCACGACCTGGAAGTCCGGCCCGCCCTGGCTCCGCTGGAGGGCGTCGAGCGCCGGCATCTCCTTGCGGCAGGGCACGCACCACGTCGCCCACAGGTTCACCAGCAGCGCCTTGCCCTTGAAATCCGCGAGGCTCGTCGGCCGACCGTCGGGCGTGCGGAACGCGACGTCGGGCTCGATGCGGGCGGGCTGGGCCAGGCTCATCGCCGCGACCTCGCCGCGGATGAGGGGATCGAGCCGCGCCGTCGCGGCCGCCGCGGCCGGGCAGGCGGCGGGACCGGTCTTGCCCGGCGCCACCACGCCATATAGGACCGCGGCGACGCCGGCCGCCAGGGCGGCCCCGGCGAGGACGCGCCGCGCCCGGCCCGGGCGGGGGGCTGCGGGTTTCGACGGCTCGTTCGCGTCTGACATTTCCGTAACCGATCCGAGGCTTCGATGAGCAATGCGATGTGGGGCGGCCGGTTCACGTCGAGCCCCGACAGCATCATGGAGGAGATCAACGCCTCCATCGGCTTCGACCAGCGCCTCGCCGCGCAGGACATCGCGGGCTCCAAGGCCCACGCCGCCATGCTGGCGCAGCGCGGCATCGTGTCGGCCGCCGACGTCGCCGCCATCCAGGCCGGACTAGACCGGATCGCGGGCGAAATCGAGGCCGGCACCTTCACGTTCTCCCGCGCGCTCGAAGACATCCATATGAATGTCGAGTCGCGGCTGGCCGAGATCATCGGCGACGCGGCCGGGCGGCTCCACACGGCGCGCTCGCGCAACGACCAGGTGGCGCTCGACTTCCGCCTGTGGGTGCGCGACACGCTCGACGCCGTCGACGCCGCCCTGCACGACCTGCAGCTCGCACTGAGCGAGAAGGCGCTCGCCCATGCCGACAGCGTGATGCCGGGCTTCACGCACCTGCAGTCCGCCCAGCCCGTCACGCTGGGGCACCACCTGATGGCCTATGTGGAGATGATCGCGCGCGACCGCGGGCGCTTCTCGGACGCGCGGCGGCGCATGAACGAGTCGCCGCTCGGCGCCGCGGCGCTGGCCGGCACCTCCTACCCGATCGACCGCCACGCGGTGGCCCAGGCGCTCGGCTTCGACCGCCCGACCGCCAACTCGCTCGACAGCGTGTCCGACCGCGACTTCGCGCTCGAAGCGCTGTCGGCGGCGGCGATCTGTGCCGTGCACCTGTCGCGCTTCGCCGAGGAGATCGTGCTCTGGGCGACGCCGCAGTTCGGCTTCGCGTCGCTGTCGGACCGGTTCTCGACGGGATCGTCGATCATGCCGCAGAAGCGCAACCCGGACGCGGCCGAACTCGTGCGCGGAAAGTCGGGGCGGGTGATCGGCGACCTGATCGGCCTGCTGGTCGTGATGAAGGGCCTGCCGCTCGCCTATTCCAAGGACATGCAGGAGGACAAGGAGGGCACGTTCGACGCGCTCGACGCCCTCGCCCTCACGATCCCCGCCATGGCCGGCATGGTGCGCGACCTGTCGCCGGACCTCGAGCGCATGAAGGCCGCGGCGGGATCGGGTTTCTCCACCGCGACCGACCTCGCCGACTGGCTGGTGCAGAAGCTCGACATGCCGTTCCGCCAGGCCCACCACGTGACGGGGCGTATCGTGGCGCTGGCGGCCGAGGCCGGCACCACGCTGGAAGCCCTCCCCCTCGCCGCGATGCAGGGCGTCGAGCCGCGGATCACGGCGGCGGTGTTCGACGTGCTGGGCGCCGACAGGTCGGTGGCGAGCCGCACGAGCTTCGGCGGGACGGCGCCCGCCAACGTGCGCGCGCAGGCCGAAGCCTGGCTGGCGAAGCTGGGGTGATGCCGATCGCCGAAGCCCTCCGGCCCTGGACCGCGTCCGTGTTCGAGCCCTGAAGGGCGAGGGGTGCAGCTCCGCCCTGCCCTCCCCGCCCCGCGACGGGGGCAAGCGCCTGCCGGTCCCCGGCCGGCTCAGAAGCGCGACGACGCCAGCCTGTCGACGAACCATCGCCCGGCCGGCCCGGGCAGTTCGCCCGAGCGGTGGACCGCGAAGATCCCGTATTCGACCGGCCCCCAGCCGTCGATGTGCAGCACGATCAGGCGCCCCGCCGCGACGTCGCCCGCCACCATGGCGTCGGGCATGCCGCCCCAGCCGAGGCCGCCGATCAGCAGCGCGTGCTTGGCCCCGAGGTCGCCGAGCCGCCAGGTTTCCGGGGACAGGACGCCGAAATCCTGCCCGCGCGTGAGGTCGGACCGGTCGGCCAGCACGAGCTGCACGTGGTCGCGCAGCGCGGCGGGGGGGATCGGGCCCCGCATCTGCGCCAGCGGATGGTCGGGCGCCGCCACGGGCAGCAGGCGCACGCCGCCGAGCGGCCGGTGGTCGAGGCCCGGCGTCGTGCGGGCGAGCGGCCCGCAGACCCCCACGGCACAGGTGCCGTCGAGCACCAGCCGCGCCACCGCGCCCAGCGCTTCCACGGACAATCGCAGCGTCACGGTGGGAAAGGCCGTGCGGAAGGCCGCCAGGGCTTCGACCAGCGTGGGCGTCGGCAGCATCACGTCCACCACCACGGCGAGCTCGGCTTCGAGCCCCGCCAGCAGCCCCGTGGCCCGGGCCCGCAGCCCGTCGACCCCCATCGCCACCTTGCGGGCTTCGGCGAGCAGCGTGGCGCCGGCTTCCGTCAGGGTCGGGCGCCGCGTCGCGCGGTCGAACAGCTTGAGGCCGCCCAGCTGCTCTTCCAGGTTGGCGATGGCGTAGCTGACCACCGATTGTTGGCGGTTCAGCGCCCGGGCGGCCGCCGAAAAGCTGCCCGCCTCCGCCACGGCCACGAAGGTGCGGAGCTGGTCGAGCGAGGGAGACCCCAGGGCGGGCATGCGGGCGTGACATCCTCGGCGCAGTCGCGGGCTTTCGGGGCGCCGCGGCGGAAGCTTAAAGCTTTCTCCAGCGAAGAACGCTATGGGTGGCGACGAAGTGCTGCCGTCCGTCCGGAGATCCCTTTGGCGCGTCCCCCCTCCCCCTCGGCCCTTCGCGCCGTGATCCTGGTGCTGGCCGTCGGGGCGAGCCTGGGCGCCTGCGGCCGCCGCGGACGGCTGGAACCGCCGCCCACGCCGGAATCCATCGCCGCCGCCGAAAAGGCGAAGGATTCGAAGTCGGGCCTCCACAAGCGCGCGCCGAACCCGCCGATCCGCCCGCCCCAGCAATCCTTCGTGCTGGACCCCATCCTGTGACGGCCGCCGTGCAACCCTTCCGCTACCGCGACGGCGCGCTCCACGCCGAATCCGTCGACCTGGCCGCCATCGCGGCCGAGGTCGGCACGCCCTTCTACTGCTATTCCCGCGCCGCCATGGCGGCGCAGTACCGCGGCTTCGCCGACAGCTTCGCGCCGCTGCGGACGCTCGTCTGCTACGCCATGAAGGCCAATTCCAACCAGGCGGTGCTGCGCGTCTTCGCGGGCCTGGGCGCCGGCATGGACGTGGTGTCGGGAGGCGAGCTGCGGCGCGCCCTCGCGGCGGGCGTGCCGGGGGAGCGCATCACCTTCTCGGGCGTCGGCAAGACGCGCGCCGAGCTCGCCGCGGCGCTCGACGCCGGCATCCACTGCTTCAACGTGGAATCCGAGCCCGAACTCCTGACCCTGTCGGAGATCGCGGCCTCCAAGGGCGCCACGGCGCGGATCGCCCTGCGGCTCAACCCCGACATCGACGCCGGCACCCATGCCAAGATCTCGACCGGCAAGGCCGAAAACAAGTTCGGCGTGCCGATCGAGCGGGCGCGGGACGTCTACGCCGAGGCGGCGCGCCTGCCCGGGATCGCGGTCGCCGGCATCGACGTGCACATCGGCTCGCAGATCACCGACCTGGGCCCGTTCGACCGCACCTTCGCGGCGATGGCCGACACGTTGCGGATGCTGCGCGCCGAGGGCCACGCGATCGACCACGTCGACCTCGGCGGCGGCCTCGGCATCCCGTACCACGCCGGCCAGGACCCCGCGGCCTTCGGGCCGGAGCGCTATGCGGAGCTCGCCAAGCGGCATTTCGCGCGGGCCGACGTCGCGGTGGTGCTGGAGCCGGGCCGTTTCCTCGTCGGCAACGCCGGGGCGCTCGTGGCCTCGGTGGTGCTGGTCAAGCGCGGCGGCGACAAGCGCTTCGTGGTGGTCGACGCGGCCATGAACGACCTGATCCGCCCGACGCTCTACGAGGCGCACCACGAGGTGTTGCCGGTGGCCGAACCGCCGGACGGCGTCCTGCTCGACCCCGCCGACATCGTCGGCCCGGTATGCGAAACCGGCGACTACCTCGCCAAGGCCCGCCCGTTCCCGGCGGTGTCGGCCGGCGACCGCGTCGCCGTGATGTCGGCGGGCGCCTATGGCGCCGTGCAGTCCGGCACCTACAACACACGCCTGCTGGTGCCCGAGGTGATGGTCGACGGCGACCGGTTCGCCGTGATCCGCCCGCGGACGAGCTACGAGGAGCTGATCGGCCTCGACCGCGTGCCGGACTGGCTGGCGTGACGCGCGCCCGGGCCGCCCGGCGCCGCCTTGATCGGGTCCCGAACGCCCGCTAGGGGTCGGCACGGCGGGATCGTCCCGCCGCTGGACCCCTCGATCGATGCGCTCCGCTCCGGCCCTCGGTTGGATCGCGCTGGCGGTGCTCTGCGCCGCCGGGCCGTCCCGCGCCGCGGATGCGCAACCCGCCCAGCAGGCGTCCCCCGACCTCCTCGACGCCCAGCGCCGCCGCCTGGGGGACGCCACGGAAGCGGCCGCTGAGGCCGAAGCCCGGCGGCACCGCGCCGAAGGCGACGTCGACGCCATCCGCGCCGACCGTGCCCGCCTGTCCGCCGCCCTGATCGACGCGACCGCCCGCGTGCGGGACGCGGAAGCGCGCTCGGCGGCGGTTTCGGAGCGGCTCGCCGAGCTCACCGCGGGCGAGGACGCGATCCGGCAATCGCTCGCCGGCCGCCGGACCGAGACCGCGCGCGTCCTGGCCGCCCTGCAGCGGATCGGTCTTCATCCCCCGCCGGCCCTGCTCGCCAGCCCCGGCGACATGCTGGACGCCATCCGGGCGTCGACGCTGCTGGTGTCCGTGGTCCCCGGGCTGCGGGGCGCCGCCGCCGCCCTGGCGACCGACCTCGCCGAACTCGGCCGCCTGCGCACCCTGGCGGCGGGGCAGCGCGACGCGCTCCGGATCGAGAGTGCGACGCTCGGCGCCGAGCGGGCGCGCTTGGCCGACCTCGTGGCCGCCCGGCAGGCCGCGCAGGCCGCCGCCGAAGGCGCGCTCGACGGCGAGCGGCAGCGCGCGGCGGCGCTGGCCCAGGAGGCGACGGGGCTGAAGGACCTCGTGTCCCGGCTCGAAGGCGACGTAGCTTCGGCGCGGCGGGCGGCCGACGCCGCGCGGGCCGCCGACGAGGCGCGGCGCCGGGTCGCCGAGGCCGATGCGGCCGGCGTCGCCGCCAAGGCCGCCGCGGCGGGCGCCCGGGATCCGGCGCGGCTCGCCCCCGCCGTGGCCTTCGCCGACGCCAAGGGCCATTTGACGCTGCCCGTCGTCGGGCGCACCGTGAAGGAGTATGGAACGGCGGACGGCTACGGCGGCCAGGAGCGCGGCCTGTCGTTGGCGACGCGCCCCGGCGCCGTGGTGACGGCGCCGGCGGACGGTTGGATCTCCTTCTCGGGGCCCTACCGCTCCTACGGCCAGCTGCTGATCATGACGATGGGGGACGGGTACCACGTCGTGCTGGCGGGCCTCGCCCGCTCCGACGTCGTGCCGGGGCAGTTCGTGCTGGCGGGCGAACCGCTGGGGGCGATGGGCGACGGTTCGGCCAGGGCCGCCGCCGCGATCGCCCTTGGCGCGGGGGAGCCCGTTCTTTATGTTGAATTCCGGAAAGACGGGGCGGCGATCGACCCCGCCCCCTGGTGGGCGAAAGCCGAATTGCAAAAGGTCCGCGGATGATGCGCAAGGTTTCCATGGTCGTGGCGGGCGCGGCGCTCGGCGCGACGGCCGCGACGGTCGCCCTCCAAACGAGCGTTCTGTCGGGGAGCCAAGCCTTCGCGGCGAACTCCGACACCTACCGCAACCTCAACCTGTTCGGCGACGTCTTCGAGAAGATCCGCACCGACTACGTCGAGAAGCCCGACGAGTCCAAGCTCGTCGAGGCGGCGATCAACGGCATGCTGACGTCGCTCGACCCGCATTCGAGCTACATGGACGCCAAGGCCTACCGCGACATGCAGGTCCAGACCCGCGGCGAGTTCGGCGGGCTCGGCATCGAGGTCAGCCAGGACGACGGGGTGATCAAGGTCGTCACCCCCATCGACGACACGCCGGCCTCGAAGGCCGGCATCCAGGCGGGCGACCTCATCACCGCCATCGACGGCGACCCCGTGTCGGGCATGACGCTGAACCAGGCCGTCGACAAGATGCGCGGCGTGGTGGGCACGCCCGTGACGCTCAAGATCGTCCGCGGCAAGGACAAGGACGGGACGGACTACAAGCTCAGCCGCGCCAACATCACCATCAAATCGGTGAAGTTCGAGGAGAAGGGCGACGTCGGCTACATCCGCATCTCCCAGTTCAACGAGCAGACCTTCGACGGCCTGAAGCAGGCCATGGCGAAGTTCTCGGCCGACATCCCGAGCGACAAGTTCAAGGGCTACATCGTCGACCTGCGCAACAACCCGGGCGGGCTGCTCGACCAGTCGATCGAGGTGTCCAACGCCTTCATCGACCACGGCGAGATCGTGTCGACCCGCGGCCGCAACGCCGACGAAACGCAGCGCTACAACGCCCGCCCCGGCTACGACCTCAGCCACGGCAAGCCGCTGGTGGTGCTGATCAACGGCGGGTCGGCGTCCGCTTCGGAGATCGTCGCCGGCGCGCTTCAGGACCACAAGCGGGCCACGATCGTGGGCACGCGGTCCTTCGGCAAGGGCTCCGTGCAGACCATCATCCCGCTCGGGCAGAACGGGGCCCTGCGCCTAACGACGGCGCGCTACTACACGCCGTCGGGCCGCTCCATCCAGGCCAAGGGCATCGAGCCCGAGGACATCGTGCTCGAGGACGTGCCGGACGACCTGAAGGGCAAGGACGACACCAAGGGCGAGGCGTCCCTGAAGGGCCACCTGATGAACGGCGCCGCCACCGACGAGAAACAGGGCTCCCAGGCCTACGTTCCGCCGGACGTGAAGAACGACAAGCAGCTGACCGCCGCCCTGGACCTGCTGCACGGCATCGACATCAAGTCCCTCGTGGCCAGCGACGCCCCGAAGGCGGCCGAGATGACCAAGGCGGATTCGACCAAGACCGACGCTGCCAAGGCCGACGCGCCGAAGGGCGACACGCCCAAGGTCGACACGCTGCGGCCAGATGCCGCCAAGCCCGACGCGACGAAGCCGGACGCCACCAAGGCGCCGTGACGCGGCGCTGAACCACACGCGACGACACGCGGCCCGGCCCCAGCCGGGCCGCTCTTCGTTTCACCACAGGTGGTCCATGGCCGGCGGACTCTTCGACCCCCTCGGGACTGACCGCCCCGCCCGGCCCCGTGGCGGGTCGCGGCCGGCGGCGGCGGTCGTCGCGGCGGGCCTGGCCGCGGCGGCGGTGGCGGCGCTGGTGGCCGTCTCCTGGTGGCGCGACGACGGCGACCGTGGCCGCCCGGTCGCGGTGGCGCCGATCGAACATCGCGCGGCGCCGCCGAAACCACCGGCGGCCATCCCCGCGCCACCGCCACTGCCACCGCCGTCGACGGCGTTCTCGCCTCCGGGCGCCGTGCCGGCGACGCCGCCCCAGGACGCGGACGCCGTCCGCGGGCTGCCGTCGGTGCGCGACGACCAGGAGGTCGAGATCCAGAACGGCGTGCGGATCGTCCGGCCGCGGCGCAACGGTCCGGGCAGCCAGACCATCCAGGTGCCGGACAAGGCGCAGCGGTGAGGACCGCGACGGAACGCCGTCGAAGCTGAACGCGCAGCTTCTCGCGCGCCCCGCACTCGCCTGGGGCCATACGGCGAGCGCGATACAGTCGCGGATCCAGGGCGCATTTCGGCGCTGGAAACGATCGATGAACAAGTTTTTAGTCGATACCCCGCGGTCCTTGGCCCTAATTGTGGGACACGAGAAGGATCGGCGGCGTCCGCATCGTCGGCGGTGGTCGACATCCGCGCCGACGCCCGCGGTTCCGCGGTCGCGGGCCAGGCAGGCGAACCGATCCCGCCCCTTCACGGCGATGTCCGGACCGCCCTGCCCGACCGCGGGCACGGAAGTCGCATGGCGCCGGTCGATCCCACGTCGTTGCCGAGGAAAGCCGATGTCCGAACGCCCGCGGCGCACCAGCCTCCGCCTGTTCACCCTCGCACTGCTCTGCGCCGGGGCGGGCTACTGCTACTACGATTGGAACCGGGTCGGCCCGGCCGTCCAGGCCGGGATCGACCGCGTCCACCCGAAGCCCGAGGTCGCCAAGGCCGCGCCGAAGGAGGCGCCAGCCGTCCCGGTCAGCGCCGCGGAAGCGAAGCTGGGAAGCTTCCCCGAGATCCTGACCAGCCTCGGCACCGTGCAGCCCTACAACACCGTGCTGGTGCGCAGCCGCGTCGACGGGCAGGTGGTGACCATCAACTTCGACGAGGGACAGATCGTCCATCAGGGCGACCTCCTGGTTCAGATCGACCCCAGGCCCTACCAGGCGGCGCTCGACCAGGCGAAGGCGAAGCGCCAGCAGGACCAGGCCAACCTCGACAACACCAAGCGCGACCTCGCCCGCTCGCAGTCCCTGATCGGCAACAACTACGTGACGCGGCAGACGCTCGACACGCAGACCTCCTCGGTGGCGCAGCTCACCGCCCAGGTGGCCTCCGACGACGCCGCGATCGAGAACGCCACCACCCAGCTCAGCTACGCCACCATCAAGGCCCCCATCACCGGCCGCGTCGGCTTCCGCCTGGTGGACCAGGGCAACATCGTCAACGCTTCGAGTGCGACCGGCAT
Source organism: Lichenibacterium minor (assembly GCF_004137685.1). Lineage (GTDB taxonomy): Bacteria > Pseudomonadota > Alphaproteobacteria > Rhizobiales > Beijerinckiaceae > Lichenihabitans > Lichenihabitans minor. Next base: position 150,052 of record NZ_QYBB01000004.1, read on the forward strand.
CGTGTCCATCGCCCAGGTGGAGCCGATCTCGGTGGTGTTCACCGAGCCGGAAACCACGCTGGCCGAGATCACGGAAGGCCGGAAGGCCGGCCCGATGCCCGTGCAGGCCCTGTCGTCCGACGGCTCGCGCACGCTGGCGGACGGCATGCTCGAAACCTTCAACAACGAGATCGACACGTCGAGCGGCACGATCCGCCTGAAGGGCACCTTCGCCAACACCGACCACAAGCTGTGGCCCGGCCTGTCGGTCTCGACGAAGCTGCGGGTGAAGACCCTGCAGGACGTGGTGCTGATCCCCTTCTCGGCCGTGCAGCACGGCCCGAACGGGCTCTACGCCTTCGTGATCGGGGGCGACGACAAGGTCGAGGTCAGACCCATCAAGGTCAGCTTCTCCGACGACACCCAGGCCGTCGTGTCCGACGGGCTGAAGTCGGGCGAGCGGATCGTCACGGCCGGCCAGTACAGGCTGCAGGCCCACACCCCGGTGCGCATCGTGCCCGATGCCGGCGTCAAGACCGCGCAGCGGGACTCCTGAGCATGAGCGGATCCACGACGAGCGACGCCGCTCCCGCCTCGGGCGGCATCTCGGCCCCCTTCATCAAGCACCCGATCGCCACCACGCTGCTGATGCTGGCGGTGTTCTGCTTGGGCCTGGTGGCCTATCCGCTGCTGCCCGTGGCGCCCCTGCCCCAGGTCGACTTTCCCACCATCGTCGTGTCGGCGTCGCTGCCCGGCGGCAGCCCCGACACCATGGCGTCCTCGGTGGCGCAGCCGCTGGAGCGGCAGTTCGCCCAGATCCCGGGCGTGTCTCAGCTGACGTCGACCTCGTCGCTCGGGTCGAGCTCCATCACGATCCAGTTCGACCTCGACCGCAACATCGACGGCGCCGCCAACGACGTGCAGGCGGCCATCAACGCCGCCAACGGCCAGTTGCCGAAGAACCTGCCGAGCCCCCCGACGTGGCGCAAGGTCAACCCGGCCGACTCGCCCATCATGCTGCTGTCGGCCACCTCCGACATCCTGCCCCTCACCGTGGTGGACGACAACGCCGACACCAAGATCGCCCAGCAGATCAGCCAGATCGCCGGCGTGTCGCAGGTGACGATCGGCGGCGAACAGAAGCCGTCGATCCGCATCCAGATCGACCCCGCCAAGCTCGTCACCAAGGGCCTGTCGCTCGAAGACGTCCGCACCGTCGTGTCCAACACCACCGTCAATGCCGCCAAGGGCAACATCGACGGCGAGCGCCAGTCGTTCACGATCTTCGCCAACGACCAGCTGCTCGACCCCAAGGGCTGGGACAACACCATCATCGCCTATCGCAACGGCGGCCCCATCCGCATCAGCGACATCGGCACGGCGGTGCCGGCGGCGGAGAACATGAAGTCGGCCGCCTGGGCCAACGGCCGGCGCGGCGTCTTCCTGATCATCTTCAAGCAGCCCGGCGCCAACGTCATCGACATCGTCGACAAGATCAAGAAGGAGCTGCCGCGCCTCGAAGCCTCGATCCCGGCCGGCATCAAGATCGGCATCATGTCGGACCGCACGCAGACGATCCGCGCTTCGGTGGACGACGTGCAGTTCACGCTCGTGCTGACCATCGCGCTGGTGGTGATGGTGATCTTCGTGTTCCTGCGCAGCGTGTGGGCGACGCTCATCCCGTCCATCACGGTGCCGTTGGCGCTGCTGGGGGCCGTCGCGCTGATGTGGGTCGCGGGCTACAGCCTCGACAACCTGTCCCTGATGGCGCTCACCATCTCGGTGGGCTTCGTCGTCGACGACGCCATCGTGATGCTGGAAAACATCGAGCGGCACCTCGAGGAGGGCATGTCCCCGTTCGACGCCGCCATGAAGGGCGCCGGCGAGATCGGCTTCACCATCCTGTCGATCTCGATCTCGCTGATCGCCGTGCTGATCCCGCTGCTGCTGATGAGCGGCATCGTCGGCCGCCTGTTCCGCGAGTTCTCGATCACGCTGGCGATGACCATCCTGATGTCGGCCTTCGTGTCGCTGACGCTCACGCCCATGATGGCGGCGAAGTTCCTGAAGAGCCACGGCCATGCCGGGCACGGCCGGCTCTACATGGCGAGCGAGCGGGTGTTCGACGCCATCCTGCGGGCCTACGAGGTCGGGCTCGACCTGTGCCTGCGCTGGCGCTTCGCCACGCTGCTGGTGTTCTTCGCCACCGTGGGCGTCACCGCCTACCTGTTCATGATCATCCCGAAAGGGTTCTTCCCCAGCCAGGACACGGGGCTGATCATCGGCCAGGCGGAAGGTGCGCAGGACATCTCCTTCGCCGACATGTCGCGCAAGCTGCAGCAGATCTCGGACGTGGTGATGAAGGACCCGGCCGTCTACTCGACCGGCATCGCCACGGGCGGCTCGGGCGCCATCAACAACGCGCGCGTCTTCATCACCCTGAAGCCGCGCGACGAGCGCGACGTCACCGCCCAGCAGATCATCGCCCGGCTCAGGCCGCAGATCGGCAAGATCGAGGGCGCGGCGTTGTTCATGCAGGCCGCGCAGGACATCCGCGTCGGCGGCCGCGCGTCCCGCACCGAGTTCCAGTACACGCTGCAGGACCCGAACTTCGACGAGCTGAACACCTGGTCGCCGAAGCTGCTGGAAAAGTTGAAGGGCCTGCCCCAGCTGCGCGACGTCGCGACCGACCAGCAGTCGGCCGGCACGACGCTGACCCTGACCATCGACCGCGACCAGGCGGCCCGCTACGGCATCACGGCCCAGCTCATCGACGACACGCTCTACGACGCCTTCGGCCAGCGCCAGGTGACGCAGTATTTCACCCAGGTGAACAGCTACCATGTCATCCTGGAGATCCTGCCCCAGCTCCAGGGCAAGGTGGACTCGCTGAACAAGCTGTACCTCCATTCGCCGATCACCGGCGGGGACGTCCCGCTGTCGGCGCTGGCGCGGTGGACCACGGAGCCGACGCAGCCGCTATCGATCAGCCATCAGGGCCAGTTCCCGGCGGTGACGATCTCCTTCAACCTCGCGCCCGGCACGGCGCTGAGCCAGGCCACGGAGGCGATCACCCGGGCGCAGGGCGAGCTGAACCTGCCCGGCACCATCCAGGGCACATTCCAGGGCACCGCCCAAGCGTTCCAGCAGTCGTTGAGCACGGTGCCGCTGCTGATCGTCGCCGCGCTGGTTGTCGTCTACATCATCCTCGGCATCCTCTACGAGAGCTTCATCCACCCCCTCACCATCCTGTCGACGCTGCCGTCGGCGGGCGTGGGCGCGCTCGCGATCCTGATGATGTTCGGCTACGACTTCAGCCTCATCGCGCTGATCGGCGTGATCCTGCTGATCGGCATCGTGAAGAAGAACGGCATCATGCTGGTCGACTTCGCCATCGTGGCGGAGCGCGACGAGGGTTTGACGGCCGAGGCGGCGATCCGCAAGGCCGCGCTGCTGCGCTTCCGCCCCATCCTGATGACCACGATGGCGGCGCTGCTCGGCGGCATCCCGCTGATGCTGGGCACCGGAACGGGTTCGGAGATCCGCCAGCCGCTCGGCTACGCCATGGTGGGTGGCCTCATCGTCAGCCAAGTGCTGACGCTGTTCACCACCCCGGTGATCTACGTCTACCTCGACCGCATCTCGGAGTGGCTCGGCGGCGGCGGCCTGCACCACGACGCGGTGCCGGCCGGCGAGCCCGACCTGCTGCCGCGGGGCAACCCCGTGCCGCATCGCGAAGCGGCCGAGTGACCGGGCGCGGGGGCGTCGGCGCGTCCGGCGCGGCGGTCGGATCGGCTCCGCGCCGAGGACCGGCGTCTCGGGGGCGTCGCGTCACTCCTTCGGCAGGTTCTTGGGCTGGAAGCGCGCCGGCGCCGGATAGGTCAGCACCCCGCCTTCGAGCTTGAAGCCGGAGCCCGGCGGCGGGACGGGGCTCGGGGGCAGCTCCCGTTCGGGGCCGCCGCCGCGCTGCACGACGGCCGGCGCGGCGCTCGGCCGGGCGCCGACCGGCGGCGCCCCGCGGATCGACCGCGTCGGCGGGACCGGCACCGCCGCGCCGCGGATGGTCAGGCGGACCGGCTCTTCGTCGAGCGAACGGGCGGCGAAGCGCACGGCGCGTCCGGTGCTGCCCGGCGACGGCGTCACGCTGTGTTCGGTCGGCGTGTCGACGATGTCGACCCCGTCCCAGCTCGGCCGGAAGGTCGTCGCCCTGCCGGCAGCCCCTGGCGGCCAGGCCATGCAGGACGCGTAGGCCCTCGTGCACAGCGCCTGGCTGGAAAAGGCCGGCGTCTTCGCCTCGTATTCGGACCGCGCGTTGGCGAAGGCGACCCGGCAGGACGCGGGCGCGAAGGTGTGGGCCGCCACGCAACCCGCTTCGGACTCGTAGGAGGCGAAGCGGCTCGGTCCGGTCGCCCAAGCGCCCCCCGTGCCCAGCACCATCGACGCCACGGCGGCCCAGGCCGCCCCGTTCAGCCGCGCTTGTCCCACCGTCCGTCCTCGTTCTGCTGCCAATAGGCGACGCCGTGGCCGGCCTTCTTCAGGTCCGCCCATTGCCGGCGCGCGCCGGCGCGCTCGTCGGCGTCGTTGCCGTCGAAGAGCAGCATGACCCGCTCATAGGCGCTTTCCGCGAGCGCCGGCATGGCTTCGGTGCCGTCCACCATGAAGCGGATGACGGCTCCGTTCGGGTTGGCGGTGTCGGTCGTCAGCACGATCGGCTGCACGGCCGCGTCCGCGTCGCGCGACGTGCCGTGCGGCAGGAAACTCGCCTCGTCGTAGGTCCACAGGGCGGCATCGAGCGCGTCCATCCGCTCGGGGCTCGACGCCTGGACGACGGCGCGCCATCCGCGGCCCACCGCCTTCTCGAGCAGCGCCGGCAGGGCGCGCTCCAGCGGCCATCGATCGAGGTGGTAGAACCAGACCTCCGACAAGGCGCCGCTCAGCTCTCGTAATGGTCCGCCACGAGGCGGTCGAGCAGGCGCACGCCCCATCCCGACCCCCAGCTCTGGTTCACGTCGTCGGACGGCGCGCCCATGCCGGTGCCGGCGATGTCGAGGTGGGCCCAGGGCGTGCCGTTGGTGAAGCGCCGCAGGAACTGCGCCGCCGTGATCGAGCCCGCGTGGCGGCCGCCGGTGTTCTTCATGTCGGCGAACTTGGAATCGATCAGCTTGTCGTAGTTGGACGTCAGCGGCAGGCGCCACACCTTCTCGCCCGTGTCCAGGCCCGCGACCCGCAGGCGCTCGGCCAGCTCGTCGTCGTTGGAGAACAGGCCGGCATGCTCGCTCGCCAGCGCCACCAGGATGGCGCCCGTCAGGGTGGCGAGGTCGACCATGAAGCGCGGCTTGAACCGCTCCTGCGCGTACCAGAGCACGTCGGCCAGCACCAGGCGGCCTTCGGCGTCGGTGTTGATGATCTCGATCGTTTGGCCCGACATCGAGGTGACGATGTCGCCCGGCCGCTGGGCCTTGCCGTCGGGCATGTTCTCGACGAGGCCGATCAGGCCCACGGCATCGACCTTGGCCCGCCGCGCCGCCAGCGCATGCATCAGGCCGACCACGCAGGCGGCGCCCGCCATGTCGCCCTTCATGTCCTCCATGCCGGCGGCGCCCTTGATGGAGATGCCGCCGGTATCGAAGGTGACGCCCTTGCCCACGAAGGCCACCGGCTGGGTGTCGCCGCCGGCGCCGTTCCACCGCATCACGGCGACGCGGGATTCGTGCGCCGATCCTTGGCCGACGCCGAGCAGCGCCCCCATCTTCAACCGCTCCAGCGCCGGGATGTCGAGGATCTCGACTTCCACGCCGAGGCGGGACAGCTCGGACGCCCGGCGGGCGAATTCGATCGGGTGCAGGACGTTCGGCGGCTCGTTGACGAGCGTGCGGGCCAGCTCCACGCCGTCGGCGACGCCCGCCGTGCGGGCCGCGGCGGCTTCCGCCCCCGAAACGTCGCTTACCGCGAGCGTGACCGAGGCGGGCTCGCGCTTGTCGTCGTCGTCCTTCGCCTTGGTCTTGTAGCGGTCGAACCGGTAGGCGCGCAGCTGGAGCCCCTGGGCGAACTCGGCCGCCGACCGTGCGTCCGCGTCGCGGCCCGGCAGGTCCAGGAGCACGGTGGCGCGCGCGCCGTCGCGCAGCTTGCCCATCACGAAGCCGCCCAGCGCCACGAGGTCGGGGCCGGCCGGCGGCGTCTTGGCCTCGGTGCCGACCACGAGCAGGCGCCCGACGCCGAGGCCCGCCGGCGCGTAAAGGTCGAGGGCGGACTTCGCCTTGCCCTTGAACTTCGCCGCCGCCGCGGCGGTGGCGATCAGCTCGGAGGCGGCGCCCAGCACCTCCGCCGTCGCGGCGCCCGGCTTCAGGTCCGCCCCGACGAACACCACGAGCGTGTCGCCGGCCGAACCGGCCCGGGCCCCGCGAAGCGGCGAAAAGGCGATCTCCACGAAATCTGACATCGATGGCTCTTGGATGGGCGCGGGGCGCGACGCGGGTTCGGCCCGAACCATACCGGTTCCCGGCATCGAACCAAGGGGGCGCCGCGGCACCCATCCCTTTTTCGCCCCAAAATGACCGTGCGCGCCGGTCAGGAGTGATCTCGCCGCAACGGCGGCCGGGGAAATGGCCGGCCGCGCCCCACCGGCCGCCGGAGCGCCTTGCGCCGGTGCCGCCCCCCTTCTACCCCTTGAAGCGTGGGGCGTCGGGGGATCGTTCCATGGCGGGCTCGACCTCGAGTCCCAGCATGACCGGAGCAGCATGTCGCTCGTCGAGGCCTATATCTTCCGCATCGTGCGCTCGTCCTTCCTGGTGGCGCTCGGCGTGCTGACGGCCGTGATCTGGGTCACGCAGGCGCTGAAGGAGTTCGACCTCCTCACCACCAAGGGGCAGTCGCTGCTGGTCTTCCTCGGCGTCACGGCGCTGGGCATCCCCGCCCTGGTGATGGTGATCGCCCCCATCGCGCTGTTCATCGCCGTTCTCTACACGCTGAACAAGCTCAACGGGGACAGCGAACTCATCGTGATGAGCGCCGCCGGGCTGTCGCCGACGCGGCTCCTGAAGCCGTTCGCGACCCTCACCGTGCTGGTCACGCTGCTGGTGGGCGCCATGTCGCTCTACATCATGCCGTGGAGCTTCCACGAGCTGCGCGACCTCGTGATGAAGATCCGTGCCGACTTCATCACCCACGTTGTGCGCGAGGGTACCTTCACGACGCTCGACCAGGGCTTCATCTTCCATTACCGCGAGCGCGGCCGCGACGGATCGCTGCACGGCATCCTGATGGAGGACCGGCGCGACCCCAACCACATCTCGTCCTACGTGGCGGACAGCGGCCAAACCTGGTCCAACGACGACAACAACTATCTCGTCCTCAACGACGGCTCCATCCAGCGCCACCAGCCGGGCAGCCGGGACGCCGCCATCGTGGCGTTCCAGCGCTACGCCCTGGATCTCGCCCAGTTCGGCTCGGAAGGCGAGGGCGCGCCGCTCCGCCCGCGCGAGCGCTCCACCCGCGACCTGCTGCACCCGGACCTGAAAGACCCCACGGTGCGGTTCCAGGAGGGGCGCTACCGGTCCGAACTGCACGACCGCTTCTCGGGTCCCCTGTACGCGCTGGCCTTCGGCATGATCGCCTTCGCGGGCCTGTCGCAGCCGCGCACCACGCGGTCGGGCAACTGGAAGGCCATGGTGGGCGCCTTCGCGGCGGTGGCGGCCGTGCGGGGCGCGGGCTTCGCGGCTTCGGGCTTCGTGGTGAAGTCCGCCGCCTGGGTCCCGGCCGACTACGCCGTACCGGCCATCGGCCTCGCCGGCGCCCTGCTCTACATCTTTGCGCCCCGCCTCGGCATGCCGCGGCGGCGCGAGAAGGCGATGCGCCTGCCCGTACCGCAGGCCGCGTGAGGCCGCGATGGTCGGACGCACCTTCGCCACCTACCTGGCCCGGAGCTTCACGAAGTCCATCCTGATGGTCTTCGGGCTGCTCTTCGCCATCATCTATCTCAGCGACTTCGTCGAACTGCTGCGCCGCTCGGGCGACGCCAAGGGCGCCACCACGCCCGGCGTGGCCTTCCTGTCGCTGCTGCGCGTGCCTACGATCACCGAGCAGATCTTCCCCTTCTCGGTGCTGTTCGGCGCCATGTTCGCCTTCCTCAATCTGACGCGGAAGCTGGAACTGGTGGTGGCGCGCGCCGCGGGCCTGTCGGTGTGGCAGTTCATCCTGCCGCCGGTCGGCGTCGCCCTCGTGCTCGGGATCCTGACCACGACGGTCTACAACCCCGTGGCGGCGGTGTCGAAGCAGCGGGCCGAGCGGCTCGAAACGCGCATGTTCGGCAAGACCGGCTCCGAACAGGTCGACACGGCCTTCTGGCTCCAGGAGGACGGGGTCGACGGGCAGACCATCCTGCGGGCCGACCGGGCCAGCGACGGCGGGGCGGTGCTCAGCGGCATCACGGCCTTCGTGTACGACCGCGACGGCTCCTTCATGGAGCGCGTGGAAGCGGATCGCGGCGAGCTCCACGACGGCTATTGGGCGCTCGGCGATGCCCGCGTACTCGCCCCCGGGGAAGCCCCGCGCGAGGTCGCGACCGAGTTGCTCGCCACCAACATCACCGCCGAGCAGGTGCAGCAGAAATTCACGGCGCCCGAATCGGTGCCGTTCTGGAAGCTGCCGGAGATCCGCGACGTGACCGAGAAGGCAGGCCTCAACGCGACCGGTTACGAGCTGCAGTACCAGAAGCTCCTGGCGCGCCCGCTCCTGTTCATGGCGATGATCTTGGTTGCCGCAGCGTTTTCCTTAAGATTCTTCCGCTTTGGTGGGATCGCCCGCATGGTCGCGGGTGGAGTGGCGGCGGGCTTCGTGCTCTACGTCGCCACGAAGCTCGTCGGCGATCTCGGCGGTGCAGGCCTGTTGAGTGCTCCCGTGGCGGCGTGGTCCCCCGCCGTCGTGGGCAGCATGCTGGGCTCGCTCGCTCTGTTGTACCAGGAGGATGGCTGATGGGGCGGCGTTTTGGCCCCGACGTGCGTGAGGCCCTTCCTTCCCGGCGCCTGCGGGAGATCGCTCTCCCGGCTGCGTCGCGCGGCATCTCGATCCTGACCGGCCGGTTCGGCGCGGCGCGGACCTGCGCATGCGCGGCCCTGGCGCTGAGCGTCTTCGGTGCGGCGGTCCCCGCCGCCGCGCAGGCGTCCCCGCCCGGCCCGAGCCCGGCGGCGGCGCCCGCCGCAGCGCCGGAAGCCAAGAAGGACCGGTTGCTCGTCGAAGCGAAGCAGCTCGTGTACAACCGTGACACCAACGTGGTGTCGGCGGACGGCAACGTGCAGCTCTACTACCAGGGCCGCGTGCTCGAGGCCGACAAGGTCATCTACGACCGCAACGCCAACCGCGTCTTCGCGAGCGGCCACGCCAAGCTCACGGAAGCCGACGGCACCGCGACCTACAGCGACAAGTTCGAGCTGACGGACGACTTCAAGACCGGCTTCGTCGACAGCCTGTCGACCATCACCAAAGACAAGACGTTCTTCACCTCGCCGCGCGCCGAGCGCACCGAGGGCGAAACCTCGACCTTCGAGAAGGGGACCTACACGGCCTGCGCGCCCTGCGCCGCCCACCCGGAGCGGCCGCCGCTGTGGCAGGTCAAGGCGATGAAGATCGTCCACAAGACCGACGAGCAGATGATCTACTTCGAGGACGCGACCCTCGAACTCTACGGCGTGCCGATCGCCTACGTGCCGTATTTCTCGACGCCCGACCCCACCGTCACGCGCAAGACCGGCTTCCTGACACCCCATTACGTCACCGAGTCCCGGCTCGGCGTGGGCGCCGCGCAGCCGTTCTTCTGGAACCTCGCGCCGAACTACGACCTGACGCTGACCCCGACGGTGCTGTCGAAGCAGGGCTTCTTCGGCGAGGTGGAATGGCGCCATCGCCTGGAAAGCGGCTCCTATTCGGTGCTCGCCACCGGCATCGACCAGCTCGACCCCACCGCCTATTCGAAGCAGCCCTTCGGCACCGGCGACCGCGACTTCCGCGGCTCGATCGAGTCGACCGGTAAGTTCTTCATCAACCCGAGCTGGAAATACGGCTGGGATGTGGCGCTGTTCTCGGACAAGTATTTCGTCCAGGACTACAACATCCGGTCGTCCAGCCTCGGCACCGACTACATCAAGGAATCGATCTCGACAGCCTACCTGACGGGCCAGGGCGACCGGAGCTACTTCAACCTTCAGGGCTACCGGATCGTCGGCCTGTCGTCGTTCGACTTCAACAAGCAGCAACCGCTCGTGCTGCCGACGGTGGACTACAACCGCACCTTCGCGCTCGACCCGGCGCTGACGGCCGGCATCGGCGGCGAGGTCAAGGTCGACTCCAACATCACGAGCCTGACCCGCACGGCCGCCGCCTACCAGGCGACGGGCACGCGCCTGCTCGACTCCGCCTTCTCGCTCTACGACGTGTGCCCCAGCACGACCGGCAACACCCTCGCGCCGGGCTTCAAGCCCCCGTCCTGCTTCCTGCGCGGCATCGCCGGCGACTACACGCGCGCCTCGACGACGGTGAGCTACCAGAACAAGTACATCGACCCGATCGGCGAAGTGTGGAAACCCTTCGCCTTCGTGCGGGCGGACGGCAAGTGGCTCAACCTCAACGAGTCGAACGCCTACACGTTCACCAGCGGCACGGGCCAATCCACCATCTCCAACGCCGACCAGGCCAACTTCTTCGGCCAGCACAACGAGGACCTGAGCGGCGACATCGTGCCCGGCGTCGGGCTGGAATACCGCTACCCGCTGCTGATCGCGTCGAGCTTCGCCAACCAGGTGATCGAGCCGATCGGCCAGGTCATCCTGCGGCCCAACGTGGCCCACGCCGGCAAGACGCCGAACGAGGACGCGCAGAGCCTCGTCTTCGACGACACCACGCTGTTCGAGTGGAACAAATATTCCGGCTACGACCGCGTCGAGGGCGGCACCCGTGCCAACGCCGGCGTGCAATATACCGCCACCTTCCCGACGGGAGGCTACGTCAACGCGCTCTTCGGCCAGTCCTACGCCCTGGCGGGGAGCAACTCCTACGCCGTCTCGGACGTGTCCAACGTGGGCCTCGACTCGGGCCTGCAGACGGACAGGTCGGACTACGTCAGCCGCCTCCTGGTGGCGCCGACGACGAACTTCACCGTCGAGGCCAAGGGCCGCTTCGATTCGAAGTCCTTCGACCCGAAGGCCATCGACCTCATCGGCACGGCGAAGTTCTTCGGCACGACCACCAACGTGCAATATGCCAACTACGCGGCGCAGCCCAACATCGGCTACGTGCATGACCGGTCGGGCGTGCTCCTCGGCGAACGCTTCGATTTCCTCGACCATTATTACGTGAACGGGTCGGCCACGCTGGAACTCAACCCCTACAAATACAACACGGCGACGCTGCAATACGACATCAAGAGCAGCCGGCCCGAGTTCGCAGTGATCGGCGCCGGCTTCGGCTACCAGGACGATTGCACCACGGTGAGCCTGAACTATTCGCGGTCCTACACGGACGCGGTGGCGGGCGGGGTCAACAACCAGAACGTGAACCAGACCGTGCTGCTGTCACTGAACCTGCGCACGCTGGCGGATTTCAAGCTCAACCAGAGCCTGGGCGCCACCTCCACGGTGCAGGACGGCGTGTTCAAATAATCGCCACGCTTGTGATATGAGGATGGGCTGCTCACAAGCAGGCCACAACGATCGCTGGACGGTGTCGTGAAGTTCCGAATCCCCCTCGCTTTCCGGGCGGCGCGCGGCGCCGCCCTCGTCCTGGCCGTCGCCGGCGCCGCATCGGCGGGCGCCATCGCACCGGCCCTGGGACAGGCCGTGGTGACGGCGGTCAACGGCGACCCGATCACCAGCTTCGACGTCTCGGAATACGAGAAGATCCTCCGGCTGGAGCGCAAGCCGGCCTCCTCGGCCGATGCTCTCGAGGCCGTCGTCGGCGATCGCCTCCGCTACGACGAGGCGCGCCATTGGGGCATCGACGCGACCGACTCCGACCTCAGCGCCGCGCTCCAGCGCGTCGCGGCGTCGCTGAAGATGGACGTGAACACCTTCACCCAGGCGTCGGCCAAGGCGAAGATCGATCTCGACACCATCCGCAGCCACCTCCGGGCCAGCGCGGCCTGGGACAACCTGGTCCGGGCGCGCAACAAGGGCGTCGGGGCGACCGAGGAGGAGATCAGCAGCGCGATCGCGAAGGGCGGCACCAACAAGGTGACGAACTACCGGCTGCAGCAGATCGTCTTCGTGGTGCCGGTGAACCCGTCGCCGGCGATCCTCCAGGCCCGGCTCGATGCCGCCAAGGCGCTGCGCAACCGCTTCGACGGCTGCAACAACGGCCTGCAGCTGGCGCGCCAGCTGCCCGACGTCGCCGTGAAGGAGCCGATGAGCCGCACGTCCGAGTCCTTCAGCCCCGCCCTGCGCAAGGTGCTGGCGGAAACCCAGAAGGGCATGCTGACGGTGCCGGACAGGACCACCAACGGCATCGAGATGATCGCGGTCTGCGACAAGAACGACGGCGACACCAGCACGCTGCACGAACAGGTCCAGAAGGACATCATCTCCGAAAAGCTGGTCGGCGTGTCGGCACAGATGTACAAGGACCTGCGCAAGACGGCGGTCATCAGCAAGAACTGACGCGCGCCCCGCATCGAAGAACCCGGACGCGCCTTGACCGACGACGGACTGCCACCGCTGCGCGACGTCGTCGAGGCTTGCGGCATCGAGCCCAGCCGCGCGCTGGGCCAGAATTTCCTGTTCGACCTCAACCTGACGGGGCGCATCGCGCGCGCGGCCGGCCCCCTGGCCGGCGTGCCGGTCCTGGAGATCGGCCCCGGGCCGGGCGGCCTCACGCGGGCGCTGCTGGCCGAGGGCGCCGACGTGGTCGCCGTGGAGCGCGACCGGCGCTGCCTGCCCGCCCTGGCCGCCATCGCGGATCGCTACCCCGGGCGCCTGACCGTGATCGAGGGCGACGCCCTCGAGGTCGTGCCGGCCGGCCTTCCCGAACGCACCGACGGCCGACCCTGGCGGATCGTCGCCAACCTGCCCTACAACGTCGCGACGCCCCTCCTCACCGGCTGGATCGAGTCCGAGCCCTGGCCGCCCTGGTTCGATCGCATGGTGCTGATGTTCCAGCGCGAGGTGGCGGAGCGCATCGTCGCGACGTCGGCCGAACGGGCCGATTACGGCCGGCTCGGGGTCCTGTGCGGGTGGCGCACGCGGGCTCGCATCCTGTTCGACGTGGCGCCGTCGAACTTCGTGCCGCCGCCGAAGGTGACGTCGAGCATCGTCGAGCTCGTCCCCCGGCCGGAGCCTCTGCCCTGCAGCGCGTCGAGCCTGTCGCGGGTCACCGCCGCCGCTTTCGGCCAACGGCGCAAGATGCTCCGGCAGTCTTTGAAGGGCCTGTCGACCGCCCGCGGTCCCGTTGATGTCGCGGACCTGCTGGAGCGGGCCGGCATCGCCGGCACCGCCCGCGCCGAAACGCTGGACGTCGCGTCCTTCGTCGACCTCGCCCGGCTGATCGACGCCTGATCGCCGAAGCGGCCCGGTCCCGCCCGTCCTCGTCCCGAGCAGGCCTGCCGGGCCGCGCCGCCCTTCGACAGGCTCAGGACCGGGGAGGGTCGGAGCAGGTGGCCCCGGCTACCGGCTTTCGGCTGCCAGCGCTTCCACGAAGCCCGCCACGGCCGGCTCCGTGCGCAGCCGCCGCAATCGCTCGGCCGCCAGGATCGCCGTGACGTCGCCCAGCGTCCGCTGCAGGTCGTCGTTCACCAGCACGTAGTCGTAGAGCGTCCAGCGCGTGATCTCGTTGCGCGCGGCCTCGAGGCGGCGCGCGATCACCTCGGGCCTGTCCTCGGCGCGTCGCTCCAGCCGCGCCCGGAGTTCGCGCATCGAGGGCGGCAGGATGAACACGGTGGCGACGTCGTCGCGCGCCCGGGCGCGGATCTGCTGGGTGCCCTGGTAGTCGATGTCGAACAGCACGTCGCGCCCCTGCGACAGCAGGGCGTCGACGGGCCCCTTGGGGGTGCCGTAGAAATTGCCGTGCACTTCCGCGGATTCGAGCAGGTCCCCGGCGTCGCGCAGCTCGCGGAAGCGATCGACGGACAGGAAGTGGTAATGGACCCCGTCGATCTCGCTCGGCCGGCGCGGACGCGTGGTCACCGACACGGACAGCGTCAGGTCGATGGCCTCCTTCTGCAGAAGCATCCGGGTCAGCGTCGTCTTGCCCGCGCCGGAGGGCGACGAGAGGATCAGCATGAGGCCGCGCCGCGGGGGTATGGTCTGGGTCGTCCCGTCGAGGGGCATGATAGCGCTCATTCCAGGTTCTGAACCTGCTCTCGGAATTGTTCGATCTCGGTGCGCAGCGCAAGGCCGACGGCCGTGAGCCCCGCGTCGTTCGACTTGGCGCAGAGCGTGCCGGCTTCGCGGCCGAGCTCCTGGGCCAGGAAGTCGAGCCTCCGTCCCACGGCGCCGCCTTCGGCCAGGAGGGCGGTCGCGGCGGCGGCATGCATGGCCAGCCGGTCGATCTCCTCGCGCACGTCCGCCTTGCCGGCCAGCAGCACCGCTTCCTGGTACAGCCGAACGGGGTCGAGCGCCGGCGCAGCTCCGGCGATCTCGGCGAGGCGGTGCGCCAAGCGCTCCCGCACGGCTTCGGCCGTCCGGCCCGGCGCCGACTGCGCGTCGGCGGTCAGCCCCGCGATCGCCGTCAGGCGACCGCCCAGCACGCGCCCCAGCTGCCGCCCTTCGCCCGCCCGCATGGCGCAGAGGCCGTCCAGCGCCGCGTCGAAGCCGGCGAGGAGTCCCGGCTCGAGCTCCTCCGCGCCGCCCTCGTCGCGGTCGACGATCTCGACGATCCCGGGAAGCGCCAGAAGCCCGTCGAGCGTCGCGGACGCGATGCCGCGCGGCAAGACGATCGCCGACACGGCCTCGAGCAGCGCGTCGAGCTTCGCGCGGTCGATGCGCGCCACCTGTTCCGGCTTCGGCCGCTGCAAGTTCAGGGCGGCGTGGACCGTGCCGCGCTTGATCCGGGCGGCGAGGCGGGCGCGGGCCTCGGCTTCGAGCGCGTCAAAACCCGGCGGAACCCGCAGGCGGAGCTCCAGCCCCTTGGCGTTGACGGACTTCATCTCCCACGTCCAGGTCGCGGCCCTGGCCTGACCGCCGCTGCGGGCGAAACCCGTCATGCTCGACAGGCCGGGACCGTGAAGCGTCGACGCGGTCATGTCACTGCGCCGCCGGGGCCGGCGAAGCGTCCGTGGCTCCGGCGGCGTGCGCCGGCTTCGCTTTCGCGGCCGTCCGGGTGGCCCGGGCGGGCTTCGGCGCGGGCGCGGCGGATCGCGGACCGTAGGGGTTCGGCCGCGGCGCATAGGCGGCCGACATGGCGACCGGCACGGTCTTGGCGGACATCAGGTCGTAGCTCTTGTCGCGCAGCGGATCGAGGGCCGTGCCTTCCGACGCGTCGGTGATGACGCCCTTGCCGGCCATGGGGCGGTTGGGCGCCAAGGGGGCGCCCTGCTCGGCGCTCACGACCTCGGCCGCCGGCGGGAGCGTGTCGGGGCCGGTCGAGGTGCCGTAACGGGCGGCGCGCGCCCGCTCGTCGGCGCGCTGGGCCGGCGACACGGGGAAGCTCAGGCCGGGGTCGCGGTTCGCGCCGGCGAGCGCGCGTTCCTCGCCCGAGCCGGCGGCACCCACGCCGAAGTAGCTGTTCGAATCGGTGGGTGCCGGGGCGAGGTCGCCCGGGCCGTCGGGGTCGAGCGAGGCGGTCTGGTCCGGCGTCGGCGGGGCGAAGCGGGTGGCGATGTCGCCGCCGGGGTCGAGCTCGGACGGCAATCGCGTCACGCCCGCCAGAAGGCTGGCCGGCCTGTCGGGGCCGCTGGACGCGGGCTCGAACCGGCCCGTCAGGGCTCCGTAGACCGGCACCGAGGGGGCCGCGTCGCTCCGCTGCTTCGGGCCGGGCGCCGGCGAGCCGGGCACGGCGGCCGGTGCCGCGCCGGCATCCGGCGCCGCCTTGTCCTTGGCGTCCTTTTCCAGCGCGCGCCAGCGCTGGACGTTCTGGCGATGCTGGTCGAGCGTTTCCGCGAAGGCGTGCCCGCCCGTGCCGTCGGCGACGAAGTAGACGTCCTTGGTGCGGGACGGGTTGGCGACGGCCTCCAGGGCGGCGCGGCCGGGGTTGCAGATGGGCCCGGGCGGCAGGCCCGAGATCGCATAGGTGTTGTAGGGGGTCTTCTGCTCGATCTCGCTCTTCAGGATCCCGCGACCCAGCGTCGCCTTTCCGCCCACGAGGCCGTAGACGATCGTCGGATCGGACTGGAGCGGGATGCCCTTCACCAGCCGGTTCACGAAGACGCCGGCGACGCGCGGACGCTCGTCGGCCTTGCCGGTCTCCTTCTCGACGATGGAAGCCAGCGTGACCATGTCGTAGGGCGAGCGGATCGGCGTGTCCGCGGCGCGGTGCGACCAGACGTCGGCGACGATCTTGCGCTGTTCCTGAGCCATGGTGCGCAGGAGCTGCTCGCGCGTGGTGCCGCGGGCGAACTTGAACGTGTCCGGCATCAGCGTGCCTTCCTTCGGCACGGCCCGGATCTCCCCCGTCAGCACGTCGTCGGCCTTGAGCCGGTCGCAGATCTGCTCGCTCGTCAACCCTTCCGGCACCGTGATGGCGTGGAGGATCTGGTGGCCGGACACCAGCGTGTCGATGACGTCGCGCAGGCTTGCGCTCTGCTTGAACATGTATTCGCCGGCCTTGATCTTGGAGCGCTCGCCTTCGGCGTAGAGCGTGCCCGACATCAGCGTGGCGCTGTCGATCACGCCTTCCTGTTCGAGCTGGCCGACGATGTCGCCGACGTCGGTGCCGGGCGAGATGATGACCACCTTGTCCGACGGCAAGGGGCCGGGCGCGTCGATCCGCTGGATGGCCAGCGACACCAGGATCACCAGCGCGACCGCGGCGATGCCGAGGAACGACAGGATGCCGCTGACGGTCGCCAGGATGGGACGCGACCTGCGCGGTCCGGGCGGCGGGGGCGGCACGGGGTCGGGCTGGAGCGCTTCGCCCGGCGTCATCAGGCCGCGCCGTGCCCCGGCGGACGCGGCATCGCGATCCGGATGCGCGCCGTCGATGGGGTTCGGACCTTCGGCCATATGCTCGTCCGTCGTCGCTGTGGTTGAGCCGGGCGAAGGCCGGACGATCCCGTCCGCCGGTCCCCGGCCTGTCGCGCGATGCCCAACGTCACGCCGCCGCAGCCCGCGGTGCGCCGTGTTCAGGCGTGCAGCCTATCCCATCCGGGGCGGGAGCACCATTGTCCCGCCGCGATGGACGGGGGACGGCGCACCCGGCCGGATCGCGTGTCAGGCCTTGCGCAGCACCAGCGATGCATTGGTGCCGCCGAATCCGAAGGAGTTCGACAGGGCGATATCGACGGTTTTCGGCTTGGCCGTGTGGGGCACGAGGTCGATCGGCGTGTCGACGGACGGGTTGTCGAGGTTCAGCGTCGGCGGCAGGATGCCGTCGCGCATGGCCAGGGCGCAGAAGATGGCCTCGACCGAGCCGGCCGCCCCGAGGAGATGTCCGATGGCGGATTTCGTCGACGACATGGCGACGCCCGGCGCGGCGTCGCCGAGCAGGCGCTGCAGGGCGCCGAGTTCGATCTCGTCGCCGAGCGGCGTCGAGGTGCCGTGGGCGTTGACGTAGTCGATCTGGGAAGGCTCGACCCCGGCCCGCTTCAGCGCCGCCGACATGCAGCGGAAGGCTCCGTCGCCGGATTCGGACGGCGCGGTGATGTGGTACGCGTCGCCCGACATGCCGTAGCCGATCACTTCGGCGTAGATCTTCGCGCCGCGGGCCACCGCGTGGTCGTAGTTCTCCAGCACCACCACGCCGGCGCCCTCGCCCATGACGAAGCCGTCGCGGTCCTTGTCGTAGGGGCGGGAGCCGCGGGTGGGCTCGTCGTTGAACCCCGTCGACAGCGCCCGGCAGGCGCAGAAGCCCGCATAGGCGATGCGGTTGACGGCCGACTCGGCCCCGCCCGCCACCATGACCTCCGCGTCGCCCCATTGGATGATGCGGGCCGCGTCGCCGATGGCGTGGGCGCCCGTCGAGCAGGCCGTGACGACGGCGCTGTTGGGGCCGCGAAGCCCGTGCCGGATCGACACGTAGCCGCCGGCGAGATTGATGAGGCGCCCCGGGATGAAGAAGGGCGACAAGCGCCTCGGCCCCTTCTCGGCCACGAGCAAGGACCCCTCGTAGATGCCGCCGAGCCCGCCGATGCCCGAGCCGATCATCACGCCGGTCTCGATCTGCTCCTCGTAGGTCTTGGGCTCCCATCCCGCGTCGGCCAGCGCCTGCGTGGCGGCGCCGACGGCGTAGAGGATGAAGTCGTCGACCTTGCGCTGCTCCTTGGGCTCCATCCACTGGTCGGGATCGAACTTGCCTTCGGCGCTGTCGCCGCGCGGCACCATGCAGGCGATGCGGCTCGGCAGGTCGTCGACCTTGAAGTGGGTGACCGGCCCCGCACCGCTGTCGCCCGCGATCAACCGCCGCCATGTCGTGTCGGCGTCACCGCCGAGGGGCGTCACCAGACCGATGCCGGTGATGACGACGCGTCGCGCTGCGTTCACTCTTCCACCCTCAACCCTTGCCGGGCCTCCGGGTCGAACCTCGAAGCGCCCATGTCTCCACCCGCCTTCGCCCCGGCGCCCGCCCCGGAAGGGGGCGACGGGGGACCGAGCCTCGGCTCAGGACTTCTTGTTCTTCTCCAGGAAGCGCACGGCGTCGCCGACCGTCACGATCGTTTCGGCGGCGTCGTCGGGGATCTCCACCCCGAACTCCTCCTCGAAGGCCATGACCAGTTCGACGGTGTCGAGCGAGTCGGCCCCGAGGTCATCGATGAAGTTGGCGTTGTCGACCACCTTGTCGGGCTCGACGCCCAGGTGCTCGACGACGATCTTCTTCACGCGCTCTTCGACATCGCTCATCTTGGATATTCCTCATACGTCTTGGAGGGAAATTCGGGTCTTCGCGATCCGCGGCACCGGGGTCGCGCCCGCCCGAAGGCGGCCCCCGACCCGATGGCGGATCCCGCCGCCGGCCCCGGTCGAGACCGGGCCGTCACGGCGCGGCCGCGGCGCCGGCCCATCGGACCGTTGAGGGCCCGAGGCGGCGGTCGCGACCGCCGCGACACTTCGGCTGTTAACACGTTTCCAGGGGGATGGCGAGAGCGTGCCCGCCCGATGGCGGAGGTGCGGCGCCCGTCGCAACTCCCTCAGATCATTGCCATTCCGCCGTTCACATGGAGCGTCTGCCCCGTCACGTAGGCGGCTTCGCGGCTGGCCAGGTAGACCGTGGCGGCGGCGATCTCGGCGCCGAGGCCGAGCCGTCCGGCCGGCACGGTGCCCAGGATGGCGGCGCGCTGCTTGTCGTTCAGCGCGTCGGTCATCGGGCTCTCGATGAAGCCCGGCGCGATGCAGTTCACCGTGATGCCGCGGGTCGCGACCTCGGCCGCGATGGCCTTGGACATGCCGATCATGCCCGCCTTGGCGGCCGCATAATTGGCCTGGCCGGCGTTTCCGGTGACGCCCACCACCGACGTGATGCCGATGATGCGGCCGTGGCGACGCTTCATCATCCCCTTCAGCGCCGCCCGGGCGAGAGTGAAGCCGGATGTCAGGTCGACGTGGAGGACGCGGTCCCAGTCCTCGTCCTTCATCCGGACGGCGAGGCCGTCGCGGGTGATGCCGGCGTTGTTCACCAGGATGTCGATCGATCCCAGAGCCGCTTCGGCCTGGCTCGCCAGGGCCTCAACCTGGGCGCGGTCGCCGAGGTCGCAGGGCAGCACGGGGCAGTCCGCGCCGAGTTCGGCCGCGAGCGCGTCGAGCGCGTCGCGGCGCGTGCCGGACACGGCCACGCGGGCGCCCTGCGCCCGGAGCGCCCGGGCGATGGCACCGCCGAGGCCGCCCGTGGCGCCGGTGACGAGGGCGGTGGCGCCCTGGAGGTCGAACATGGATGGATCCTCAGGCGCGGGCGGCTAGGATGAAGGCGGCGACATCGTCGGGCGTGCCGACGCTGGCGGTCGTGGCGCCGGGCGCGATGCGCTTGACGAGGCCGGACAGGACCTTGCCGGCCCCGACTTCGACGAAGCGGTCGACGCCGGCCCCGGCCATCCAGGCGACCGACTCGCGCCAGCGCACCGTCCCGCACACCTGGCCGACCAGGCAGCCGACGATCTCGCCCGCGGTGTCGACCGGACGGGCCAGGACGTTGGCGACCAGGGGGAGGGCGGGATCGGCGAGGCTGGCGCCGTCGAGCGCTTCCGCCATGGCGTCGGCGGCGGGGCGCATCAGCCCGCAATGGAACGGGGCCGACACGGCCAGGAGCACGGCGCGCTTGACGCCCCGCCCCTTGGCGATCGCGATGGCGCGGTCCACCGCGGCGGCGGAGCCCGACAGCACCACCTGGCCGCCGCCGTTGTCGTTGGCCACGTCGCAGGTTTCACCCTCGGCGGCCTCCGCCGCGATGGCGGCGGCAGCCTCGGCTTCCACGCCGATCAGCGCCGCCATGGCGCCCTGCCCCACCGGCACGGCGGCCTGCATGGCGTCGCCGCGGATGCGCAGCAGGCGGGCGGCTTCCGCCACCGTGAAGGTGCCGGCGGCCGCCAGGGCCGAATATTCGCCGAGCGAGTGTCCCGCCACGAAGGCGGCGCCAGCCTTCAGGTCGAGCCCGGCCTCGGCTTCGAGCACCCGCAGCGCCGCGAGGCTCACCGCCATCAAGGCCGGCTGGGCGTTGGCGGTGAGGGTCAGCTCGGCCTCGGGGCCGTCGAACAGCAGCCGGGACAACGGTTGGCCCAGCGCTTCGTCGACCTCGGCGAAGACCCGGGCCGCGACGGGATGGGCGTCGTTGAGCGCGCGGCCCATGCCGACGGCCTGGGAGCCTTGCCCGGGGAAGATGAAGGCCGTCGTCATGGGTCGAGCTGCCGCCTCAAAGCCGAGTCCGTCCTGACTCGGCGGATTTCGAGCGAGCCCGAGAGCACGCCCCCCTCCGGCCTGTCAAGCGAGCCGGGGCGGAACGGCGCGGGCGGAGGGCGACGGGACGCTTTGGACTTGCATTGCCGCCGACGAGCCTTTATCGAGCGCCCTTCGACAGCGACCTGGCCGGGAGCTGAACGGATATCCGCATGCCCGGGGCCTCACAGGCGCTGGCCCCGCGGACAGGGGCTTCGGCCCCGCATCCCGTGTTCCCGCCTTCGGTTCCACTCGAGCCTTCCCGAGGCTCGAAGGGCTTCGCGCCGGGCGCCGCCGATGTAACAGGAAAGGCAAAGCTCATGGCTCTCTACGAGCACGTGTTCCTTGCTCGCCAGGACGTCACGGCCCAGCAGGTCGAGACGCTCACCGAGCAACTGAAGTCCATCATCACGGCCGGCGGCGGCAAGATCGCCAAGTCGGAATACTGGGGCGTCAAGTCCCTCGCCTACCGCGTCAAGAAGAACCGGCGGGCCCACTTCACCCTCCTGAACATCGACGCCCCCGCGGCGGCGGTGGCCGAGATGGAGCGGCAGATGCGCATCAACGAGGACGTGATCCGCCTCCTGACCGTGCGCGTCGAAGAGCACGAGGAAGGTCCCTCGGCCATGCTGCGCAAGCGCGAAGACAGCGACCGCGACGATCGCGGTGAGCGCGGCGAGCGCCGCGGCGGTGGCGGCGGCCGGTTCGACCGCGAGCGTGGCGGCGGCGGCGACCGCGGCGGCCGGTTCTCGGGTCGTCCCCCCGCGGCCGCGACCCAACCCGCTGGAGAAGCCTGATGTCCACCGCCCCGCGTCGCCCCTTCTTCCGCCGTCGCAAGACCTGCCCGTTCTCCGGCCCGAACGCGCCGAAGATCGACCACAAGGACACCCGTCTCCTATCGCGCTACATTTCCGAGCGCGGCAAGATCGTCCCGTCCCGCATCACGGCCGTGTCGGCCAAGAAGCAGCGCGAGCTCGCCACCGCGATCAAGCGCGCCCGCTTCCTGGGCCTGCTGCCCTACGTGATCCGCTGAGGATCACGGGACCGAGCCCGATCCGCTGAGGATCGCGGCTCCAAGCCCGATCCCTTGAGAATCGCGGCGGTGGGGGCGCCCTTCGGGGTCGCTCCGATCGCCGCGGTCCCATGACGACGAGGGGCGCCGGACCGCGTGGTCCGGTTCCTCGACCTGGCAGGGGCCCGTCGGCGGGCCCCGGCGTCGTCCGTCCCGCCCCGTGGCGGGCCGGATCGGTTGGGACGGGTCCTCCGCTCCCTAACCCCGTGAACCACGGCGGGACAGCTCGACGATGACCAAGCTTCTCGGCATCGCGCTCGGCGCGGGTGTCACATCGGCGGTCCTGTTCGCCGTGGCCAGGACCGGTTCGCCGGCCGCGCTCCTCCTCGCCTATCTGGCGCCCCTCCCCATCATGATCGCGGGCCTCGGCTTCACGCATGCCGTGGGAGGAGCCGCGGCCCTGATCGGCGGCGGCGCGATCGGGGTCGCGATGGGGCCCCTCGCCGGCCTCCTCTTCCTGGTCGCGTTGGGCATGCCGGCCTGGCACCTGTCGCGCCTGGCGGGCTCGAGCCGCCCCGCGCCGGGCCAGCCGGCCGCGGCGCCGCTCTGGTATCCCATCCCCAAGCTGCTGCTCCACCTCGCCGGTGTGGCTGTGGTGCCGGTTCTGGTCATCGGGGTCGCGCTGGTGTGGCGCCTCGGCGGCTACGAGAAGGCCGTTTCCGTCCTCGCCGCGAAGCTGGAAGCGCTCCTCGCGCGAGAAACGATCCCGAACGCCTTTCCGTTCGCCGACCTCGTGCGGCTGGCGCCGGTCGCCATGGGGGCGTCGAGCGTGCTGATGCTCGCCGTCAACCTGTGGCTCGCGGCGCGGTCCGTTCAGGTCTCGTCGCTGCTCGTCCGGCCCTGGCCGAACCTGCCGGACGCGCTTCGCCTGCCGCGCCTCGTGGTGGCGCTCTTCGCGGCGGCGGGCGCGGCGTCGCTGCTGCCCGACCCCTACGGCATCGCCGCCGCGGTGGTGGCCGCCGCGCTCGGGATCCTGTTCGCGTTCGAAGGGCTCGCGGCCGCGCATGTGCTGACCCGCGGCCTGTCGGCGCGCATCGTGGTGCTCACCGCCATCTACCTCGCGACGGCGCTGCTGATGCCGTGGCCGCTCGTCGCCTTGGCCCTGCTGGGCTGCATCGATTGCCTCGTCCCCGCGCTGCGGCGGGGATCGGGTCTGACCATCACCAAACTGCCAACAAGGAGACAGTGATATGGACGTCATTCTGCTGGAGCGCGTCGCGAAGCTCGGCCAGATGGGCGAGCGCGTCAAAGTGAAGGACGGCTTCGCCCGCAACTTCCTGCTGCCGCGCGGCAAGGCCCTGCGCGCCACCGAGGCCAACGCCAAGCGCTTCGAAACCCAGCGCGTGCA
This sequence comes from Lichenibacterium minor, assembly GCF_004137685.1. GTDB lineage: Bacteria > Pseudomonadota > Alphaproteobacteria > Rhizobiales > Beijerinckiaceae > Lichenihabitans > Lichenihabitans minor. Next base: position 173,444 of record NZ_QYBB01000004.1, read on the forward strand.
GCTCGAAGCCCGCAACCTGGAGCTCAAGGGCGAGGCCCAGACGGTCGCCGAGGGCCTCGACGGCCAGAGCTTCACGATGATCCGCCAGGCCGGCGAGAGCGGCCAGCTCTACGGGTCGGTGTCGACGCGCGACATCGCCGAGGCCATCACGGCCGGCGGTTTCTCGGTCAACCGCGGCCAGATCTCGCTGCGCACGCCGATCAAGGGCATCGGCCTGCACACGGTGCCGGTGGAGCTCCATCCCGAGGTCGACGCCAAGGTGACGATCAACGTCGCCCGGTCGCCCGAGGAGGCCGAGCGCCAGGCCAAGGGCGAGGAAGTCCTGGCCCGCGAGGAAACCTCGATGGACGAGCTCGGCCTCGAGGTCGGCGCCGCGCTGGCGGACTTCGAAGGCGACATCAGCCGCTGATCGGCGGCCGCGCGCTTCCCGGCAACGGGAAGCGCGCCATCATGATGCGACAGGGGGCGCCACGGCGACGCCCCCCGTCCCACCCGGCTTCGCGGAGGCGGCCTCCGGCCCCACCCGCCTGCCCCGTTTCGGCGACGGGCCGGACGGGAGGGCGAGGTTCAAGCGAAGCGGTATTCGGAACGCTGCCGGTAGGTCTGCCCCGGCCGCAGCTCCGCGGACGGGAAGTGCCGGCGGTTCGGGGCGTCGGGGAAGACCTGGCATTCCAACGCGAAGCCGCCGTGGGAATCGTAGCGGGCGCCGTCCAGGCCCGGCACCGGGCAATGGAGCTTGGCGGCGTCGTAGAACTGAACGCCCGGCTGGTCCGTGTGGAGTTCCAGCGTCAGGCCGTTCTTGGGCGACCGCACCGTGGCGGCGTGCGCCAGCCCGGTGGACGGATCCGCCTGCGGCGCGATCACGAAATTCATGTCGTAGTTCTGGTCGGCCTCGTTGCGGATCGGCCGCATGGTCGTGAAGTCGAACGGCGTTCCCGCCACGCTGCGGATCTCGCCGGTCGGGATGAGGTTGGCATCGGTCGGCGTCATGAACGGGCAGTTCAACATCACCTCGTGGTCGAGCACGTCCGGGCCGCCGTCGAGGTTGAAGTAGGAATGGTGCGCCAGGCTCAGCACCGTCGGCGCGTCCGTGGTGGCCGTGAGTTCCACGACCAGCGTGCCGGGCTCCGCCAGCGTGTAGGTACAGGTGGCCCGCACGGCGCCGGGAAAGCCTTCGTCGCCATCGGGGGACTCGAGCACCAGCGCGACCGACGCTTCCTCGACGCGCTCCACGCGCCACGGCACCGCGCCGAAGCCCTTCGGGCCGCCGTGAAGCGTGTTGCCCGCCCGTTCGTTGGCGGGAAGCGTGTGGACCTGGCCGTCGAGCGTGAACCGCGCCCCCGCGATGCGGTTGGCGAAGCGGCCCGGGATGGCGCCGAAATAGGGCGAGTGGGTCCGATAGTCCTCGATCGAGTTCAGGCCCAGCACCACGCGCTGGGGCCCGCCCGCCGCGGGCACCACGAGGTCGCGCAGCACGGCGCCCCAGGTGATGACGGAGGCTGTGGCGCCCGCCGCGTTGCGCAGCGAGATCTCCTGGATCTCGACCCCGTCGGCGTGACCGAACGACCGAACCTGCATGGCTTCCTCCAACGCGCGTCCTTCGGCGAACGCCGCCGGGCCGGAAGGGTTCAGCGCGAACCGCGCGCCGTGCCCATCAGCTCGTCTGGGCGCAGGCGACGGCCGAGGCTGTCCAGCACGCCGTTGATCATGCCGACCTCGTCGCCCTCGAAGAAGGCGCCGCCGATGTCGGTGTATTCGGTGATGACGACCCGGGCCGGCACGTCCTTGCGGCTCAGCATCTCGTAGGCGCCGGCGCGCAGGATGGCGCGGAGCACGGCTTCGACGCGCCGCAGCGGCCAGCCCTCCTGCAGCGAACGGTCGACGAGCACGTCGATCTCGCCCTGCTCGGCCAGCACGCCTTCGAGGACGTTGCGGAAGAAGGCGTTCTCGGCCTTGTTGTACTGATCGCCCTCGACCTCCTGGCCGATCCAGTGCGATTCGAACTCCGCCAGCACGTCGTTGATGCCGCTCTTGGCGACGTCCATCTGGTAGAGCGCCTGCACGGCGGCGAGGCGCGCGGCCGCCCGGCGTTCCTGGCGGCTCACGTCGCGGCTCCCGCGTCGGCGGGTCTGGCCTTCAAGCGCCACAGCGCCAGCATGGCGCGCGCGGCTTCGCCGCCCTTGTCGCCGCGCGACGGCTCAGCGCGGGCGAGGGCCTGGTCGGCATCCTCGACGGTCAGGATGCCGTTGCCGAGCGGCAGGCGCCGCGCGATCGCCAGGTCCATCAGGCCGCGCGCGCTCTCGTTCGACACGACCTCGAAGTGGTAGGTTTCACCCCTCATGATGCAGCCGAGCGCGACGGCACCGCCATAGGGCCTGCCGGCCGCCGCGGCACCGTCGATCGCGATGGCGATCGCGGGCGGCACTTCGAGGGCGCCCGGCATCGTCACAACGTCGTAGGTCGCGCCCGCGGCGTCGAGCGCCGCCTTGGCGCCCGCCAGCAGCCGGTCGCCGATGTCGTCGTAGAAGCGGCCTTCGACGATGAGGAAGCGGCCGTCGGCCGCGACATGCGGCTCTGCGTCGGTGCGGCGCTGAGGTTCTGCCATGGAGGGGGACTCGTCGGAGAAAGGTCGGCGGGAAGCCGCCGTGAATAGAGGCGCCGGGGGCGCCCGGCAAGCGATCAGGCGATGCGGGTCAGCCCACCGAAGCCGACCTCGAGATAGAAGGGGGCGAGGTCGAGCGCCGGCGCCGGCGCGCCGAGGCCCGTCAGCACCGCGTGGCATTGCCCGCGGTGGTGGGTCTGGTGGTTGAACATATGGTCGAGCGCGGGCCCGACCTCGCCGACGTAGCGGCCGGGCAGGGTCAGCGGCCGGTACGTGAAGCTCGACCGCAGCGCCGCCTCGTCGAGCCCGTCGACGAAACCGATGATGCGGGTGTCTTCCGCGCCGCGGGCGGACCGGAGGGCGTCGAAGTCGTCGTGCAGGATCGAGTCGAGCCGCAGCGCCGGCGCGGAGCCTCCGGACAGGCGCTCCATCCAGATCATGTCCGACACGAGGATGTGGTTCAGCGTGCCGACGAGGCTGTGGAAGGCGACGCCGCGGTCGGCCCGGCGGTCCGCGTCCGGCAGCGCTTCCACGGCGTCGTAGAGTTTGTGGTTGGCCCAGGCGTTGTAGCGCGCCAGGACCGAAAGGCGGTCGCTCACAGGACGAGGCCCTCGTCGGCGCCGGCGTCGACGGCCGCCGCCCTCGGGAACTCGGCCAAGCGCGCCGCGTAGCGCGCCATCGTGTCGATCTCGAGGTTCAGCGCGTCGCCTTCGCGCACCTCGCCCCAGGTCGTCACCGCCAAGGTGTGGGGGATCAGCAGCACGGAGAAGGACCGGCCCTCGACCGTGTTCACCGTGAGCGACGTGCCGTCGAGCGCCACGGAGCCCTTTTCGGCGATGAAGCGGGCGAGGCGCTCGGGTGCCGCGATGTCGAAGCGCGTGGTTTCGCCGATGCGCGTGACGCGGGTCACGCGCGCCATGCCGTCCACGTGGCCGGACACGAGGTGCCCGCCGAGCTCGTCGCCGAGCTTCAAGGAGCGTTCGAGGTTGATGCGCTTGCCGGGCCCCCATGAGCCCAGCGTGGTCCGCTCCAGGGTTTCGGCCCCGGCGTCGATGTCGAACCATGTCCGCCCCTCCGCCGTGCCGGTCGCCACCGCGGTGAGGCAGGGGCCGGAGCACGCGATGGAGGCGCCGAGCGCGATGCCGGCCACGGGGTAGGAGCAGGCGATGCGCAGGCGCCGCACGCTTCCGCGCTCCTCGCCGGACACCACCTCGCCGACGTCGCTGATCAGGCCCGTGAACATGTGCGCCGCCTCAGTAGATGGGGAAGCGGGCCACCATGGCCTTCACCTCGTCGCGCACGGCGCTTTCCGCCTCGGCGTTGCCGGCTTCCCCGGCGTCGGCCAAGCCGTCGAGCGTGCGGGCGATCAGCCGCCCCACCGCCTCGAACTCGGACGTTCCGAAGCCGCGCGACGTCGCGGCCGGGGTCCCCACGCGGATGCCCGACGTGACGAACGGCTTCTCGGGGTCGAACGGGATCCCGTTCTTGTTGCAGGTGATGTGGGCGCGGCCGAGCGCGGCTTCGGCGGCCTTGCCGGTGAGGCGCTTGGGCCGGAGGTCGACCAGCATGAGGTGGTTGTCGGTGCCGCCCGACACGATGTCGAAGCCGTTCGCGCGCAGGCTGTCGGACAGCGCCCGGGCGTTGGCGACGACCTGGTGGGCATAGTCCTTGAAGGCGGGCTGCAGCGCCTCGTGGAAGGCGACGGCCTTGCCGGCGATGACGTGCATCAGCGGGCCGCCCTGCAGGCCGGGGAAGATGGCCGAGTTCAGCTTCTTCGCCAAAGCCTCGTCGTCGGTCAGGATGATGCCGCCGCGGGGGCCGCGCAGCGTCTTGTGGGTCGTGGAGGTGACCACATGGGCGTGGGGGAAGGGCGACGGATGCGCGCCGCCGGCGACGAGGCCCGAGAAATGCGCCATGTCGACCATGAAGATCGCGCCGACCTTGTCGGCGATGGCGCGGAACCGCTCGTAATCCCAATGGCGCGAATAGGCTGAGCCGCCCGCGATGATGACCTTCGGGCGCACCGCATCGGCCTTGCGTTCGACGGCATCCATGTCGATGAGGTGGGTTTCGGGGTCGACGCCGTAGGGCTCGACCTTGAACCACCGGCCCGACATGTTCACCGGCGCGCCGTGGGTGAGGTGGCCGCCGGCCGCGAGGTCGAGGCCCATGAAGGTGTCGCCGGGCTGCATCACGGCCAGGAACACCGCCTGGTTGGCCTGGGACCCGGAGTTCGGCTGGACGTTGGCGAAGCGGCAGCCGAACAGCTCGGTGGCGCGGCGGATGGCGAGGTCCTCGGCGATATCGACGAACTGGCAGCCGCCGTAATAGCGCTTGCCCGGATAGCCTTCCGCATACTTGTTCGTCATCACCGAACCCTGGGCTTCCAGGACGGCGCGCGACACGATGTTCTCGGAAGCGATCAGCTCGATCTCGTCGCGCTGGCGGCCGAGTTCGAGCTCGACCGCGCGGGCGATCTCGGGGTCCGCTTCGGTCAGGCTGGCGCCGAAGAAGCTGTTGGACAGGGCCGGGTTCGAGCGGGTGGCGTTGAAGGTCGGGACGGCGCTCATGGGGCTCTCGATCGGGGCGGCGGCCCTGGATCGGCCGCGAGGGGGAGGACGGAGTGCTGTCGTCTCCGATCCATGTCGGGGCCGTGATAGCGCGTCGCCACCCCCGCGTCACGGTGCGACGCAAAAAAGGCGTCCCCGGCGGGGACGCCTTTTTCTACCGGCCTCGCCGTCGCGGGAAGGCCGGCGCAGGTCCGTCGTCGGGACTCAGTCCTGTTGGAGCGCGGGCTCCACGGCGGAATTGTCGTCGCCCTGGTCCGCCGCCGACGCGACCGTGCCCGGCGCGCCGAGCCCGTCGCGGTTGTAGATGTCGTCGCGGAACTGCACGACGCCGTCCGGCGTCGCCCAGGCGGTGATGTACACCCAGTAGACCGGGATGTTGGCGGCCAGCTTCACGTCGATGCGCTCGCCCGAGCGGATGGCGGCGTCGATCTTGTCGCGATCCCAGCCGGGGTTGTCCTTGAGGAGCCAAGCCACGTAGTCGCGCACGTTCTGCACGCGGATGCAGCCCGACGACACGAAGCGGAAGTCGTCGCCGAACACGCCCTTCGTGGGCGTGTCGTGCATGTAAACGCCGTAGGGGTTGCCGATGTTGATCCGCACCACGCCGAGCGAATTGTTGATGCCCGGGTCTTCGCGGTACTTGTAGTTCGTCGCGTCCATCGAGTGCCAGTTGATCGAGCTCGACGCGACCTCCTGGTTGTCCTTGTTGAAGATGCGGATGTGGTTGTCGGTCAGGTAGTTCGAGTCGGCCTGCATCTTGGGGATCAGGTCCTTGCGGATGATCGAGGCCGGCACCGTCCAATAGGGGTTGAAGTTGATGTCGGTCGCCTTGGTCTGCATGACGGGCGACTGACGGTCGACCTTGCCGACGCCGGCGACGTGGTGGCTGAACACCACGCCGTTCTCGACCGTTTCCACCGAAGCGGCGGGGATGTTGGCCATGACGAAACGCTGGCCGAGGTCGCCCGAGAAGGAGCGCAGGCGGATGAGGTTGGTTTCGAGCTGCTTCAGCCGGAGGTCGGCCGGGATGTTCAGCGCCGTCACGGTTTCGCGCGACACGATGCCGGTCTGGCCGAGGCCGTGGCGGGCCTGGAAGCGCTTCACCGCCGCCTCGACATAGGCGTCGAAGACGGGCGACATGCCGGCGGCCGCTTCGAGGTCTCCCGTGACCTGGAGGCGGTGGCGCAGCGCCGCCACGGCCTGGCCCTTGGAGCCGACGTGGAGGTTCGCGACGTTGGGCACGGAGCCCCATCCGCCCTGGGCCACGATGGCCTGGTACTGCGTGACGGCCGCCTCCGTGGCGGCCACGGTGGCGGGCGACAGGGTGGGGGTCGATTCCTTCTTCACCTGCTGGCGCGCGTCCGAGTCGTAGCGCTGCGCCCATTCGGCCTGGCCGCTGCCCGCGCCCTCGTCGTCCTGCGCCACGGCGGTGCCGGCGAAGCCGGCCAGGGCGGCGGTGGACAGCATCAGGGCCGCCACCCGGCCCGCGATGGCCTTGGACGCGCGGAAGCCTCGATCGTCGTTGCTCAACAGCATGCTCCAAACCCTCGGGGTCGCGCGGGGATGACGGGTCGCAGGCCCCTGCCCCGCCGTGTCGATCGGTCCCGGTCGAGCCCTCGAACCGACGGCCGATCGACCTTTTCGACCCGCAAAACGCCGTTTCAGTTCGACCTTTTTAAGGCGTCGCCCTGGTCCGAAGCTTTCGCGGCGCTCATTCGACTTGCGACGGTTGATAAGCAGTTAAGACGTGACATTTGCGCCACGTTTGACGCCTAACCGGCTTTCATCGGGCGCCGTGCCATGGTCAACCCCGGCGCGCGGGATGCGGACGGGCGCGCGGGCGGTGCGGCGGAGAAGGATGTCGAGACTCGTCAAGCTGATGGCGGTGGCCCTGGTGGTCGGCGGCTTCGCCGCCGCGGCGGCGCCGTGGCGCATCGCGCGCGCCACGGTGTCGGGCGCCTTCAGCGGAGGCCTCGCCAGCGATGCCGGGGCGAAGGCCGTCGTGGCCGGGCCGGTCACCTTCAAGCTGCTGCCCCGCCCCCGCCTGCAGGCGGCCCAGGTTTCGGTTTCCGCCGAGGACGGCGCCGTCCTGCTCGACGCGCCGCTGCTCAAGGCCGACCTCGACATCCCGGCGCTCCTGCGCGGCGCGTGGCGGATCAGCGCCGCAACCCTGGTCGAGCCGACCCTCACGGTCGACCTCGACCGTTTGGCGGCCCGCGCGCCGGGCGGCCCCGCCGCGGGGCGCGGCGCGCCGGTGATGCTGCGCCTGCGCTCGGGGCTGCTGAGGACGCGCTCGGCGACCGGGTTCGCCGACCTGGTCGCCACGGGGATCGACGCGTCCGCGACCTGGTCGGGCGACGGCGGAAACCTCGTCCTGTCCGGCACCGCCACGCTCCGCGGCACCACGGCGCATTTCGCGGGCGCGTTGCAGAGCCCGGCACAGAGCCTGACGCCCGCGGGGTCGTCGGCGTCGCTCCAGGTGGCTTCGCCCTTGTTCGAGTTTTCCGCCGACGGCGTGCTGTCGGGCGGCACGCAGGAACAGTTCACGGGCCGGGCGTCGCTGGCCACGGCGTCGCTGCCCAAGCTCATGCGCACCCTCGACGGCTTCCCGGTGTCGCTCGCGTCGAAGCGCGCCCAGATCAGCGGCGACCTGGTGGCGAAGCCGCACGACCTGTCGCTGTCGAACGCGCAGCTGCGGCTCGACCGAGCGCGCTTCGAAGGAACGCTGGCGTGGCGCCGCGACGCCGGACGCGGGCTCGTCGCCGGCACGCTCGCGACCGACCTCCTCGACCTCGACGCGCTGGCGGGCGACAGCCTCGACGCCCCCAAGGTGGGCGACCTGTACGGCGCGCCCCTCACGGCTTCGCCCTTCGGCACCGACCTCGACATGCGCGTGTCCGCCACGGTGGCCCGGTTCGGCCGCGTCACCCTGGAAGACGCCGCCCTGGCGGCGCTGGTGCGGGGAAACCGCCTGGAACTGACGCTGGACGAGGCCGCCGCCTACGGGGGCACCGTGAAGGCGCGCGCGGTCGCGACGCTCGGCGCCGATGGCATCGACGCGCATGCGGACCTGTCGTCGAAGCACCTCGACCTCGGCCTGCTGTCCGAGGGGCTGAGCGGCCACGAGCGCGTCGGCGGCGCCATGACGGCACATGCGGCGCTCGACGGGCGGGGCGACAGCCTGCGCGACGTGGTCGCCGACCTGAAGGGCGACGGGCAGATCGGCGTCGAGGGCGGCCGCCTCGCCGGGCTGGCGCTCGCCCAGGCGCTGCGGCGGCTCGGGCGCCGGGTGCCGCTCGACGCCGACCGCCGCGGCACGCCGACCACCTTCGACCGCGCGCATTGGGACGTGTCGATCCGCGACGGCGTGGTCCGCATCCCGGACGGGAAGCTGACCGCCCCCGGCGTCAGCCTGTCCTTCGGCGCCGAAACCGGCCTGCCCGACGGGCGCGTCGACGTGCACGCCGTGGCGGCGCAGACGGACGCGTCCGGCGCCCCCCTGCGCGACGGGCAGACCATGCCCTTCGACATGCGCGGGTTCTGGGCCGGCCCCCTGACGCTGGTGGGCCGGGGTGCCGGCGGGCCCGCGGTGGCGCTTCCGCTGGTCGACGGCCTCGCGGCCGGGCGATGACCCGCATCCCCGGCATCGTCCTCGCCGGCGGCGCGTCGCGCCGCATGGGGCGCGACAAGGCGCTGGTCCCGCTCGGCGGCCGCCCCCTGGTCGCCTGGACGGTCGAGCGACTGGCCCCGCAATGCGGCGCGCTGGCGATCAGCCGCCACGACGGGCGCCTCGACGGCATCGACCTCGGCCTGCCGCTGCTCGGCGACGGGGAGCCGGGCCGGGCGGGGCCGCTCGCGGGCGTTCTGGCCGGCCTCGACTGGGCGGCGGCCGTGGACCCCGACGCGACCCACGCCGTGACGGTGGCGGTCGACTCGCCCTTCCTGCCGTCCGACTTCGTGGCGCGGCTCGCCGCGGCGCGCAAGGCCGCCGCCGGCGAAGCGGCCGTCGCGTCGTCGTGCGGGCGCCGGCATCCCGTGGCGGCGCTGTGGCCCGTCGCGGCCCGCCACGCGCTTCGGGCGGCGCTGCTCGGCGAAGGCCTGCGCCGCGTCGGCCTGTTCCTGGACCGCTTCCGCCCCGTGGCGGTCGACTGGCCCTCAGCCCCGTTCGACCCCTTTCTGAACCTCAATGCGCCCGCCGACCTGGCGGCGGCGGAAGCGGTCCGTGCTACGACGGTGCCGTGATCGAAGGAGAGCCGGACCGTGCAAGTCGCCGACGTGATGACGCGTGACGTGGAATTCGTGGATGCCGCGACGACGGTCGCCGAGGCCGCCATGGCGATGGGCGACCTCGGCGTCGGCGCCCTGCCGGTCGGCACGGCCGACGACCTCCAGGGTATCCTGACCGACCGCGACATCCTGTTCCGCGTCGTCGCCAAGGGGCTCAGCAACAAGACCGTGACGGTCGGCGAGGTGATGACCACGACGATCTTCTCCTGCCGTCAGGAAGACTCCATCACCACGGCATTGAACCTGATGGGCGCCCGCAACCTGCGGCGCCTGCCCGTGCTCGACCTCAATGGCCGCACGATCGGGCTCGTGACGCTGTCCGACCTGTCGCGCCGCATGCTGCTCGACAGCGGGGTGGTGCAGCGCGCCGTGGCGGAAATGTCGGGCGCACCGGGGTGAGGTTTCGTCCGGGCGCCGCCTGAACCCTCGCCGGCGAGCCCGCCCGGTCGGGGCGCCCCTGCGATCGGGTCGACGCCGACCGCCATGCCCGGCTTCCGTCCCCGGTCCTTTCGGACCCTCCACCCTTGGGTCCTTGCATGACGCAGCCTGACGACCGCCATTTCGCCCCGCTCCATCGCGCCTGGGATGCGGACGAAGCCATGGACGGCATCGAGGAGATCGTCGACGACGCTCTCGAACACCTGCATCCCGACAGTCTGTGGCCGGCACACCCCGACGATGAGGACGTGCCGGACGGGCATGGTTCGATATATTTCGGCGCCGCGGGGGTGATCTGGGCACTACACCGCCTCGGCACGGCAGCGTTCGAAGGTCCGCGCAGCCCCGATTTGCCACCTCGTGACGTCGCGCACGCACCCACAGAGCCGTCCACGCGCCGCCGTGCGGGCACGCCGCGCGTTCCGGCCGGGATCGATCACGCAGGGCTGCTCGGGACGGCGTTGCGCCGCAACGCCCCCTGGTTTGCGGAAGGCCCCTATCCCGCCCACGCATCACTGCTGTTCGGCGACCTCGGCATCCTGCTCGCCCGGATGCGCGTCGCGCCGAGCGAGGAGCTCGCGGAGACCATTCACGCCCGCATCGCCGCGAACGAGTCTCTGCCGACGGTCGAGCTGATGTGGGGGCTGGCAGGCTCCATGCTGGCCTGCGTGTCGATGCGGACCATGACGGAGGACGCGAGGTTCGAACACCGGTTCAGGGCGCAGGCGACACGGCTGTTGGCCGAGTTGGACGACACCGACGACGGGCGCCTGTGGACGCAGGATCTGTACGGGCAGCGGCTCCGCCTTCTGAGCGCCGTGCACGGCTTCGCCGGCAACGCCCTCGCCCTCCTGCGCGGCTGGGACTGGCTCGATGCCGGGCAGCGCGCGAGCCTCGCCGAGTTCGTGCCCCGAACCCTCGCCGCGACGGCGGTGCCGTCGAGCTCCGGCGTCAACTGGCCCCAGTCCCTGCCGGCCTCGCGGCCGATCGAGCTCTGCCAACACTGCCACGGTGCGCCAGGCATCGTCACGGCCCTCGCCGATGCACCGTTTTCCACGCCGTCCTTCGAGAACATGCTGGTCGCGGGCGGTGAGCACGTGTGGGAAGCCGGCCCCCTGCGGAAAGGGGGGAACCTGTGCCATGGGACGGCCGGAAACGGATATGCATTCCTGAAGCTGTATCGCCGGACGGACGACCGCCTCTGGCTCGATCGCGCCCGGTGCTTCGCCATGGTGGCCCTCGACCAAGTGCGCGAACGCCGATCCGCGCTGGGACGGGGCCGGTTCTCCCTGTGGACGGGGGACATCGGCACGGCCCTGTACCTCCGCGGCTGCATCACGGGCAACGCCGCGTTCCCGACGGTCGACGTATTTTGACGGCCGCGGCAGGAACGCGCTCGCCGTTCGCTCAGGTGCCCGAGTCCGGCGCGTAGCCGTACTGGCTGTGGAGGCGTTCCAGCACGGCGTGGGGCAAGCGCAGCCGGGTCGCGAGGTAATGCAGGTAGGCGCGGTTGATGTCGCCGTGCTTGTCGATCGCCAGCAGCGAGGCCGCGTAGACCAGCGAAGCGAGATGCGGGTCGCGGACGTCGCGCAGCAGCACTTCCAGCGGCAGGGGTTTCTTGATCGCGGCGGTGATGAAGCCGCCCTCGCCAGCCTGGGATTCCAGCGTCGACAGGGCCGAGCGCAGCATGCGCTCCTCGTTGTCGTCGAGGTGCCCGTCCGCCATGGCGGCCGCCACCGCGGCGCGGATCAGCAGCTCCGCCTGGTTCTGGTCCAGGTGGCCCAGCGTCGTCGGCGGCGGCCCGAGCAGCTGCTGCCGGTTGCGGAGGTGGCTGTAGGCGAGCTTCGACGCCAGCACGTCGAGCGGCGCGTCGCCGAGCCCGGCTTCGGTGTCCGCTTCGGCCGAGGCGGCGGGCTGGGCCGCGGCGAGGCCGAGGCGGCGCGCCGCCGCGGCGAGGAGGTCGATGAAGGCGCTCATCGCAGGGGCCACACCGTCAGGATCGACGCCGTGCCGACCACGGCCACGACCAGCATCAGGGCGAAGCCGAGCCGCCGGGGCGGCCGCGGCGCATGGCGATCGGCCCCCAGCGACAGGATGTTGGCGCGGGAGCCGATCGGGCTGAAGAAATCGCAGGACGCCCCGACCGCGACGGCCATCAGGTAGGGATCGGCGGAGACGCCGAGCCGCCCCGCCAGTGCGGCCGCGACAGGGCCCAGCATCAGCACGGTCGCGGCGCCGTTGATCGCCGGCGAGGCCAGCAGCGCCACCGCCAGCGTGAGGCCCACGGTCCAGCCCGCCGGCACGGTCTGGGCCAGCGCGGCGAGGTGGCCCGCCAGCATGTCGGCGGCCCCCGACCGGCGCAGTGCCGCACTGATCGGCAGCAGCGTGCCGAACAGCACCACCATCGGCCAGGCCACGCTGCCGTAAACCTCCGCCATGGTGAAGACCCGCGCTCCCACCAGCGCCGCCACGGCGCAGAGCAGCGCGACGGCGAGCGGCAGCGCCCCCAGGGCGGCCAGCGCCAGGGCGCCCGCGAGCAGCAACGCCGGCACGGCGACGAGGCGGCGGCGGCCGAGCCGGAGGCGGCGCTCGGCGAGGGTCAGGCAGCCCAGCGTCGACAGGGTCGGCGCCATGGCGTCGAGCTCGCCCTGCAGCACCAGGACGTCGCCGGCGCGCAGCTTGGTCCGGCGCAGGCGCGCCACGATGGCGCCGCCGCGCCGGCCGATGGCGAGCAGGCCCATGCGGTGGCGCTCGTCGAGCCCCGCTTCCCCGGGCGAGCGGCCGACCAGCTCCGAGGTGGGCGTCACAACCGCTTCCACGACGCCGATGCGGTCGGGGTCGAGCCCGGCCGTGCCGCCGCCCACGATGAGCGACCCCGCCCGCTCCATCAGGGCCTGCAGGGCATCCGGCTCGCAGTTCAGCACCAGCACGTCGCCGGCCGCGATCTCGAAATCGCGGCGGGGCACGATGCGGCGGTAGCCTTCCCGGATGATGGCCGCCACCGCGACGGTGCGGTCCGCGCGCGCGCGCAGCGCCGCCACGGTCTGGCCGACGAGCGGCGACCCCGCCGGCACCGCGACCTCGCTGGTGTAGCTGTCGCCGGCGAGCGAGGTTTCCTCGTCGCGCTCGCGGCGCTGCTCGCCCGGCAGGAGCCGCCACGCGACCGCGAGGAACAGCACGCCCGCCACCGCGACTGCGGCGCCGACGGGCGCGAAGTCGAACACCCCGAAGGGCGCCCCTACGACGTCGCGCCGCAGGCTCGACGCGAGCAGGTTCGGCGGCGTGCCGATCGCCGTCACGAGGCCGCCCAGCAGCGACGCGGCGCCGATGGCGGCGACGAGCGGGGCGGGCGAGCGGCGGCTGCGGCGCACCGTCGCGCGGGCGGCGGGCAGCATCGCCGCATAGGCGTCGAAGTTGTTCATCACCGCCGACAGCGCCGCCGCGACGCCGCCGATGACGCCCACCTCCAGCCCGGTCCAGCGCGGCAGCAGCGCGAAGGCGGGGCGGGGCGCGTCGAGCAGGCCGGAGTCCCGCACGGCGGCGCTGATCACCAGCACGGCGGCGATGGCGGCGACCGCCGGATCGGCGAAGCCCGCGAAGGCCCCGTCGGCCGGCACGGCGCCGAGCAGCACGGCGGCGACCAGGGACAGCAGGCCCACGAGGTCGAAGCGCCAACGTCCCCAGGCGAAGAGCAGCATGGCCACCGCGCAGACGGCCAGGATGGCGGACTGGTCGTGGGTCACGGCGCCCACCGGACGGGGGGTGCCGGCCGCGGCATCGGGCGGGGACGCGCGGCGCGGCGCGGCGACGCCATCGGGTCGACGTTCCTCACGCGGTGCGGCGCCGTCGCATCGGGGCGGAAATATGTCGATCGGGACCGTTCATCTGGCGGGGGCTCGGCGTTGGGTGCGGTGGTGGATTGTGGGAAAGCGGCATGGAATTCGTCGAGGTGCTCATCGGTCTGCTGGCGGCCAGCGTGGCCCTGGCTTACGCGGCCCGGCACGCCCGCATGCCGGCGGCGGTCGCCCTGGTGCTGGGCGGCATGGCGCTGGCCTTCGTGCCCAACGTACCCCGAGTCGAACTCGATCCCCACATCGCGCTCGCATTTTTTCTGCCGCCGCTGCTCCAGGTCAGCGCCTACCGCACCGATTGGACGGCGTTCCGCTCGGCGCTGCGGCCGATCCTCCTGCTGGCGCTCGGCGCCGTCGTGTTCACGGCCGCCGCGGTCGCGGCGGTGACGAAGTGGCTCGCGCCCGAACTGCCCTGGGCGGCCTGCGTGGCGCTGGGCGCCATCGTGGCGCCGCCCGACGCCGTCGCGGCCTCGGCGGTGCTGAAGACCACCCGCATCCCGCGCCGGCTCGTCACCATCCTCGAAGGCGAAAGCCTGCTCAACGACGCGTCCTCGCTGATCCTGTACCGCGCCGCTATCGCCGCCACGGCGGCGGGCTCGGTGTCCTTCGGCGAAGCGGGCTCCTCCTTCGTCCTGTCCGCGCTGGGCGGCACCGCCATCGGCTACGCGGTGGGCCGCCTCGCCATCATGGCGACGATGGCCCTGGAGGACACGCTGCTCGAGATTTCGGCCGGCGTGCTGGCCGGCTTCGCGGGCTATTTCGGCGCCGAAGCCTTCGGGCTGTCGGGCGTGCTCGCCGCCGTGGCCTGCGGGCTCGTCACCGGGGTGCGGCAGCACGAGGTCCTGTCGGCGCGCACCCGCGTGGCGGCCACGGCCGTTTGGGATTTCATCGAGTTCGTGCTGACGAGCCTCGTCTTCATCCTGATCGGGCTGCAGCTCCGCGACGTCGTGGGGCGGCTCGGCGCCTTCGGGTTCCGGGACCTGGCCGTGCTGGCCCTGGCGACCTCCGCGGCCCTCATCGCCAGCCGGTTCGTGTGGGTCTACGGCACGTCGGGCATCCCCCGGGCGCTCGGGTTCAAGCGGGCGACGCTTCGGCCCAGCCACCTCGCCGTGATCTCCTGGGCGGGGATGCGCGGTGTGGTGAGCCTCGCGGCCGCGCTGGCGCTGCCCGTCGAGTTCCCCGGGCGCGACCTCATCATCTTCCTGGCCTTCTGCGCCATCCTGGTGACGCTGGTGCTCCAGGGGACGACGCTGGGCTGGGTCATCCGGCGGCTCGGCGTGGTGGAAGGCCCGGCCGAGGAAGGCGTCAGCCCGGAAGCGCGCGTGCGCCACGAGGCGGCCGCGGCGGCGCTGCGCACCATCGAGCACCGCCTCTACAACGGCCGCGTCCTGGGCCTGCCGGACGCCGACATGCTGCGGCACTACCGCCAGCAGCGCGACAACGCCGAAGCGATGATCGCCGGGCACGGCCTGGCGGCGAAGCGGCGCGAAGCGCGCCTGCAGCTGGAACTCTCGGCCGCCCACGCGGCGCGCCGCGCCGTGCTCGACCGCGCCGGCACCATCGACGGCGAGCTGCTGCAGTCGCTGGAAGAAGAGTTCGATTTCGACGAGGGGCGCCTCCGCCGCGCGCTCGGCGGCGACGAAAACCGAGGCTGATCGGCGGCCGGAGGACGCCGGGCCTTCCGCGCTGCCTCGGCGCCCGCGGTGCCCGTCATCGCATCCGCGAGCCGCGGGCATCCGGACCGGCACAGGCGCGACGGCCCGCGGCAGGGCCGTTGCTCGGGATCGCGCGCCGGCCCACGGCAGGGCGGCGCGCGCCCATGTCCCCCAGGGAGCCCGCCGAAAGCCCGCGGCTTCCGGCGGACCCGGTCAGTAGAGGCCGCCGGTGCCGTCGCTGGCGGAGCGTTCCGCCGGGGCGGAGGGGGCGGAGGTTTCGCCGCGCGACGCCGTGCGGCCCGCGCTGCCGTCAATGACCGAATAGCTGTCCGGCGGCGCCGTCCCGGGCTTGAAGGCTTCGATGATGGCGTCCTTGCCGTTCGACCGCATGCCCGAGCGATAGTCGACCTGGATCAGCTTGATGTTCAGCGGCGCGCGGAACGGCACGTCGGGCTTGTCCTTCAGCGCCGCCGCCATGAAGTCGCGGAACACCGGCGCGGCATATTCGGCCGCGAAGGCGGTGGCGCCGAGCGAGCGCGGCTGGTCGTAGCCGAGGTACAGCCCCACGGTCAGGTCGGACGAGTAGCCGACGAACCACACGTCCTTGGCGTCGTTGGTGGTGCCGGTCTTGCCCGCGAGGTTGCGGTTCAGCACCTTGATGGCCGAGCCGGTGCCCCGGGTGATGACGCCCTGCAGGATCGAGGTGACCTGGTAGGCCGTCATGGGGTCGATGACCTGCTCGCGCTTGTCGACCAGCTTGGGCTCGGCCTGGTCGGTCCAGGTTTGGGCGTCGCAGCCCTCGCAGCTTCGCTCGTCGTGGCGGTAGATCGAGTCGCCCCAGCGGTCCTGGATGCGGTCGATCAGGGTCGGCTTGATGCGCTTGCCGCCGTTGGCCAGCATCGAATAGGCCGTCACCATGCGCATCACGGTGGTTTCGCCCGCGCCGAGCGACATGGGCAGGTAGGGCGGCAGCTCGTCGTAGATGCCGAAGCGCTTGGCGTATTCGACGATCAGCGGCATGCCGATGTCCTTCGCGAGGCGGATCGTCATCAGGTTGCGCGAATGCTCGACCCCGTAGCGCAGCGTGTGCGGACCGGGGGGCGCATCGTCGTCGTTCTGCGGCCGCCAGGGCTCCTGGCCCGGGCCGCCGGGCAGCTCGATGGGGGCGTCGAGCACCGACGAGGAAGGCGTGTAGCCGTTGTCGAGCGCGGTGGCGTAGACGAAGGGCTTGAAGGACGACCCCGGCTGGCGTTGGGCCTGGGTGGCGCGGTTGAACTCGGACTGGTCGAAGGAGAACCCGCCCACCATGGCGAAGACGCGGCCCGTGTAGGGATCCATGGCGACGAGCGCGCCGGAGATTTCCGGCACCTGCTGCAGCCGCCATTGGCCGGCCTTGCCCTCGGCCGGCGCCACGTAGACGACGTCGCCCGGCGTCAGGATCGAGCGGATCGAGCGCTTGCCGGTCCACTTGATGCCGTCGAGGTTGAGCGTGCCGGTGTCGCGGTCCATGACCACCTCGCCGCCCTTGTCGCGGCCCGGCTGCAGGCCGATCCGGACGGCCGCGTCGCTGCCGTCGAGCACCACGGCGAGGCGCCATGGCTGGACGTCGCCGAGGACCGGGATGGCGGCCAGGGACGGGCCCCAGTCGCCCGTGAGGTCGATGTGGCGGACCGCGCCGCGGAACCCATGGGCCTCGTCGTAGCGCACGAGGCCGTCGACCAGGGCCTTGCGGGCCATGACCTGCATCTTCGGGTCGAGCGTGGTGCGGACGGACAGGCCGCCCTCGTAGAGCTTCTTGTCGCCGTAGCGCTCGAGCAGCTCGCGGCGCACCTCCTCGGCGAAATAGCCGGCCGCGTAGGTGTTGGGCGTGAGCACGCGCGGGTTGATGCCGAGCGGCTCCGCCCTTGCCTTGTCGGCGTCCGCCCGGGTGATGTACCCGTTCTCCGCCATGCGCGACAACACGTAGTTGCGGCGATCGATGGCGGCCTCGCGATGCAGGAACGGCTGGTAGTTGTTGGGGCCCTTGGGCAGGCCGGCGAGGTAGGCCACCTCGGAGATCGACAGCTCGTTGACGGATTTATCGAAGTAGTTCAGCGCCGCCGCCGCGATCCCGTAGTTGCCGAGGCCGAGATAGATCTCGTTCAGGTACAGTTCGAGGATCTTTTCCTTAGGATAGGTCTGCTCGATGCGCAGCGCCAGCAGCGCTTCGCGGATCTTGCGGCTGAAGCTCCGCTCGCTGGTCAGGAAGAAGTTCTTGGCGACCTGCTGGGTGATGGTGGAGGCGCCCTGGGCGCGCTTGCTGCCCTGCACCAGGACGCCGAGCGCGCGCAGGATGCCCTCGGGGTCGACGCCGTTGTGGGTGTAGAAGTTCTTGTCCTCGGCCGAGATGAAGGCCTCCTTCACCAGCGGCGGGATGGCCGCCGAGGGGAGGTACAGCCGGCGCTCGTGGGCGAACTCGGCGAGCAGGCTGCCGTCGCCCGCCTGCACGCGGGTCATCACGGCCGGCTCGTAGTTCTTCAGCTGGGTGTAGTCCGGCAGGTCCTTCTCGAACTTCCAAACGGTGCCGGCCGCCACGCAGGCGAGCACGACGAACACCAGCGCGCCGGTGGCGAACAGGAAACCGAAGAACCTGGCGACATGCCGCATCGGGTAACGCCTCGCGAGCGAAAGCTCTGAACATCGGGGCGGCGGCCGGGGCACGGCTGTCGCCACGGCGGTGGATTACCCGATCCGATGAGAAGATGCTGCGGCTGTTTTGTGGTCCGAATACGACCACCCCGGCCCGAGCCCTCGATTGGGCGCGCGGGTTTCAGGCTTCCTTCACACCTGTGTCGCCCACGCCACAACGAAGGGGCGTCGCCGCGGGGCCATCACCGCATCGCCGCCGCGCCGGGCGGCACCGGGGCCGGGGCCTCGCGCCCGGCGAAGAAGGCGTCCACCGACGCCGACACGCCGTCGGCCGCCTTGGCGCGCCAGTCCGGCGATTCGAGCGACCTCACGTCCTGCCCGCTCGACAGGTAGCCGAGTTCCAGCAGCACCGACGGCACGTCCGGCGCCTGCAGCACCTTGAAGCCGGCCGAGCGTTCGGGGTTGTGGTTCAAGCGCGCGATCTTGGCCCAGTAGCCCGCCAGCGTGCGTTGAAACCGGTGCGCGTAGCTGCGGGTTTCGCGCCGCGTCAGGTCGAAGAGGATGTCGGACACGTCGGCGGAAGCCTTCGGCGCCTCGTCGAGCCCCGCCGCGGCATCGCTCTGATTCTCGGTCGCGGCGACGCGAGCCGCTTCGGCGTCGCTCGCCCCGTCGGAAGCCGTGTAGACGGTGGCGCCCGACACGCTGCCGTCCGACAGCGTGTCGGCATGGACCGAGATGAACAGCGCCGCGTCCGAATCGCGCGCGACGCGGACCCGGTCGCTCAGCGACACGAAGCTGTCGTCGCGGCGCGTCATCACCACGCGGTAGCGGTCGCCGGCCGACAGTTTCGCCGCCAGGACGGTGGCGAACCGCAGCACCACGTCCTTCTCGACCGCGCCCGACACGCCGCTGGCGCCGGGGTCGACGCCGCCGTGGCCGGGGTCGATCACCACCACGGGCCTCGGATCGGCGGTCGGCGCCGGGGCCGCCGTGACGGTCACGGTCGCGGCCTCGTCCTGCGCCGGGCGCCGCGCCGCCGCGTGGAAGGCGGCACGGTCGGTCGGCACGAGCTCGACCGTCAGGCGGGACGCGTCCCCGCCCGCGATGCTGGCGACGTCGGCGCGGCGCAGCGCGGCCGGCCCGCCGAGGTCGACGACGATGCGGGAGCGGCCGGGCGCGAACAGGCCGAACCGGAATCCCCGGATCACGCCGACGCCCCCGGGGCCGAGCCGGCCCGCCGCCGGGTCGACCTGGAAGTTGACTTCGGGGAGGTCGAGGACGAGGCGGTCCGGCGCTTCGGTCAGGGCCGCCTGGACGGCCGCCCTGGCGCCGAGGTCCACGACGAGGCGCGTGACCCCGCCCACCACCGACACCCGGGCGTCGACCGCGACGGGCACGCCCGCCGGCAACGCCCCGGACGACACCGACCCGGACGGCGGCACCGCGCCGGACGACACTGGGATGGGCGGGTGCCAGCTCGGGTTCCTGACCGAGGCCGAGGCCGGCGCCACGGGGGCTGTGGCGAGGGCGGCGGCGGCGATCAGTGACGCGGCGCGGCGATCGATCCCCATCCTCAGCCCCGCCCCCCGGCACCCCGTCGCCCGACGGGATCGCCCGTCGGTGAGGATAGGCGGTAGCGGCCCGATGGTTAACCGCCCGTTGCGCCCGGGTCGCCGTTCCCACCCCGCTGTTGCCGGAAAGCGACGGTGGACCGCCAACTTGCCAAACTGCCGCGGCTGGCGCTATATTTCGCATGTCAAGGTCCCGACTCGGGCACGCCTCGCGGCGGCTCGCCTTCCAGGACCGGCTCGGACACCGATGGCCCGGCGCGCGCGCAGGGCATTCGCTTCGCGCGATTATCGGCCCGGGCTCGATCGGGCGGCACTCCGAACCTTCGGGCTCGCGTCGGACTTCCTTGGCAACGCGGCCGCAGTCGTCGGCCGTGCCGAGAGAGTCACCGCTCATGGTCCGCCCGCTTCGGGGTCGTCACGCTTCCGCACCATCCGTCCCCGGCGCCGACGAGCGCCGGGGCGGCTGCGGGCCGCGCGCCGGCGCCGTTCGGACCCCCGCGCCGCCCGCGACGGCCGGCGCATCCGCATATCGGGAGCCGGTCCGGCTGCCGTGTCCCCCCATCCGGCCCTCAGCCTCCGCGCGACAGGCCGCTCCCACCCTCCGCCGCGCACCCCGCTCCACGCCCCTCGACGTCTCGCCAGCATCGCGCCTGCGGTCGACCCGTCGAGCCCCCGCGTGCGCCGCCTGACGAACAGAGCCCCCATGTCCAACAGCAAGATGCTCATCGATGCCGCGCACCCGGAAGAAACCCGGGTCGTCGTGCTCAAGGGTAACCGCATCGAGGAATTCGACTTCGAATCCGCCAGCAAGAAGCAGCTGCGCGGCAATATCTACTTGGCCAAGGTGACCCGCGTCGAACCCTCGCTGCAGGCCGCCTTCGTGGAATACGGCGGCAACCGCCACGGCTTCCTGGCCTTCTCCGAAATCCATCCCGACTATTACCAGATCCCGTTCGCGGACCGGCAGGCGCTGCTGGAAGAGGAAGCGCGCGCCCACCGCGACGAGGACGACGAGCCCCGCGAAAGCCGCGGCGGCGAGGGCCGGAGCAACGAAGGCCGGAGCGGCGAAGGTCGCGGCGGCGAGGGCCGGGGCGACCGCAACGGGCGGCGCGGCGGCGAAGGCCGGAGCGGGCGCGGGGAAAGCCGCGGAGACCGCGAGCCCCGGGCCGACAAGGAGAACGGGGAAGCCGGCGAGAAGAGCGTCGAACGCTCCGCCCGCGAAGGCCGCGGGGACCGTGACGGAAGGGGCGGGCGCGAGGGCCGCGGCGAGCGCGGCCAGCGTCGCAGCCGACGCCATCGGCGCGACAATGCCCCGGCCACGGCCCTCGACCGGCGCGGGCCCGCCGACGAGAGCATCTCGGAGCCGGCCTTCGAGGCCGACGACGTCGTGACCGCCGCCGCGGTCGACCAGGACGCCGCCGTGTCGATGGACGCCGCCGCCGAAAGCGGCGAGTCCGCGCGCCTGGACGCCGATGCCGAAGCGCACGACGGCGCGGTCGCGCTCGGCACCGACGACGCCGTCGCGGACGAGCGGGTGTCGACCGCCGAGGGCGAGCCGGCCACGGGCGCCGACGAGACCACCGCGGACGACGGCGCGCCGCGATCCGAGATCGCCGCCGTCGAAGCGCAGGGCGCCGAGCCGCCCGCCTCGGACGTCGACGTCGTGGCCGCCGAAGCCCCGGCCGAGGATGCCGCCGAAACGGTGACGGCCGCCGCCGAGGAAAGCTACGTCGCCGAAGCCCATGCCGACGATGCGCCGCATGCCGGCGAGGCGCCCCATGAAGACGAGGCTGCCGACGTCGAGCCGGCGGTCGGGTCGGACCTGGCCGACGGCGGCGCGGCCCCTGCCGACCCCGTCGCCGAGGAGGCGGAGGTCGTCCCGGCCGAAGCGCGCGACGCCGACGAGGCGCGCGCCCCCGAGGGGGATGGTGCCGAGCACGAGGAGGAGCACGTCGAGCAGATCGGCGGCGACGCCCTGTCCGACGTGGCGCCGCGCCCCGTGCGCCTGCGCCGCCACTACAAGATCCAGGAGGTGATCAAGCGCCGCCAGATCCTGCTGATCCAGGTCGTCAAGGAGGAGCGCGGCAACAAGGGCGCGGCCCTCACCACCTACCTGTCCCTGGCGGGCCGCTATTCCGTGCTGATGCCCAACACCGCCAAGGGCGGCGGCATCTCGCGCAAGATCACCGACGGCGAGGACCGCAAGCGCCTCAAGGCCATCGCGGGCGAACTCGACGTGCCGGAAGGCATGGGGGTGATCCTGCGCACCGCGGGCGCGTCGCGCTCGCCGATCGAGGTCCGGCGCGATTTCGAGTACCTGCTGCGGATGTGGGAATCCGTGCGCGAGCTGACGCTGAAGTCGTCGGCGCCGACGCTGGTCTACGAGGAAGGGTCGCTGATCAAGCGCTCCATCCGCGACCTCTACTCGAAGGAGGTCGAGGAGGTCGTGGTGTCGGGCGAGGCGGGCTTCGCCGAAGCGCGCGACTTCATGCGCATGCTGATGCCCGGCAACGTCAAGGCCGTGCAGGAATACCGCGATCCCCAGCCGATCTTCGCCAAGTCCGGCGTCGAAGCGCAGCTCGACGCGATGTTCTCGGCCCATGTGACGCTGAAGTCCGGCGGCTACCTGGTGATCAACCAGACCGAAGCGCTGGTGGCCATCGACGTGAACTCGGGCCGTTCGACGCGCGAACATAACATCGAGGACACGGCGCTGCGCACCAACATGGAGGCCGCCGACGAGGTGGCCCGCCAGCTGCGCCTGCGCGACCTCGCCGGCCTCATCGTGGTCGACTTCATCGACATGGAGGAGGGCCGCAACAACCGCGCCGTCGAGCGCCGCATCAAGGAAGCGCTGAAGAACGACCGGGCCCGCATCCAGATCGGCCGCATCTCCCACTTCGGCCTGCTGGAGATGTCGCGCCAGCGCATCCGCACCGGCGTGCTCGAAGGCTCGACGGTGGTGTGCCCGCATTGCGCCGGCGCCGGCACGGTGCGGTCGACCGCCTCGATCGCGCTCCACGTGCTGCGCCTCGTCGAGGACGCCCTGATCAAGGACGCGGCCTACGACCTCGTGGTGCGCAGCCGCGGCGAGGTGGCGCTCTACATGCTGAACCAGAAGCGCGCCAAGCTGGTCGAGCTCGAGCAGCGGTTCGGCGTCACCATCACGGTCGAGGGCGACCCGGCGCTGACCGGCATGGTCTACCATGCCATCGAGCGCGGCGAGCTCGCCACCCCGGCCGAGGCGCCCGCGCCGCGGCAGGACCTCGTGCGCGTCGACTCCATCGCGCCGATCTTCGAGCCCGGCAGCGAGTTCGAGGACGAGGCCGTCGAGCCGGCGGCCGAGGAGGTCGAGGCCGAGAGCGACGCCGGCAGCGAGGGCGGTGAGACCGCTTCGGCCGACGCGGCCGAGGGCGGGGAGCGCCGCCGCAAGCGCCGCCGCCGGCGCCGCGGGCGGGACCGGGACGACGCGGGCGAGGTGTCGGGCGACGCCGCCCAGCCGTCCGACGAGGGCTTGGCCGCAGCGGCGGAGATCGACGGCGACGTGGCGCCGGAGCCCCTGCCGGCCATCGGCTTCTCGGCCGAACCGGACGGGACCGACGCCGTGGACGCGGAGGCGACCGTCGGCCTCGCCGACGACGCCGTCCCGGCCGAGGCGGCGACGGCGGACACCGCCCGCGTCGACGCGGCGGTGCCGGATGCGGTCCCGGTCGAAAGCCCCGCGTCGCCCGTCGAGGCCGAAGCGCCCGTGGTCGAGGAAGCGCCGAAGCGCCGGCGCTCGCGCCGCACCGCCGTGCGCGTCGAGGACGAGGCGGCCCCGGCCGCCGAGCCCGAGGCGACCGTCGAGGAGGCGCCGAAGCGGCGCAGGCGCCCGTCCCGCGCCCGGGATGCCGAGGTCGAGGCGACGCCCGCCGTCGAAGCCGCGCGCGAGGAGGAGCCCGTGGGGGCCCGCCCGTCCGCGGACCGGGACGTCGGAGCCGACACGGTCGAGCACCACGCTCCGGCGGACGACGCGGCCGTGACCGCGGCGCCGGCGGAATCGACGGTCGACACCCTCGCGACCGCCGCCGATGCCGCGCCCGATGCCGCCTCCGCCGAGCCGCAGCCGGACCAGCCGAAGCGCTCGGGCTGGTGGCAGCGGGCCAAGTCGTCCTTCGGCGCATGACCGGAGCCGCCGCGCGGGGAGCACCTCCCCGCGCGGCGGGCTCGCGGCGGATCGCGGCGGCGAGCCTTGGAAAGGCCGCATCGGCGCATCATGGACGTGAGCGAATCATCCGGGCCTGTCGCCCGCGCGGCACCTGAAGGGACGAGAATGATGGAAGCTCGAAGCCGGCCGATCCCGGCGATCCGCTCCGCGCTCGCGGGACTGGGCCTGCTGGTCGCCGGCGTCCTCGGCACCGGTCCGGCCGCGGCGGCCGAGTTCACCCCGGCCCAGAAGGCCGAGATGGGCGGCGTGATCCGCGACTACCTGTTGCAGAACCCGGAGGTGCTGCAGGACGCGATGGCGGAGCTGGAGCGCCGCCAGAAGTCGCAGGAGGAAGCGAAGCGCTCCCAGGTGGTCGACGGCAATGCGGGCCAGCTGTTCGGCGGTCCGGGCGACGTCGTGCTCGGAAACCCCAAGGGCAAGGTCACGCTCGTCGAGTTTTTCGATTACAACTGCGGCTACTGCAAACGCTCGCTCGACGACATCGCCAAGCTGATGAAGACCGAGCCCGACATGAAGCTCGTGCTGAAGGACTTCCCCGTGCTCGGCCCGGGCTCCGTCGAAGCCGCCTACGTGGCCGGTGCGGCGCGCAACCAATTCAAGGGCGAGCAGTTCTGGCAGTTCCACCAGAAGCTGCTCGGCGGCCAGCACGGTCCCGTCGGCAAGGCGCAGGCGCTGGCCGTCGCCAAGGACATGGGCGCCAACATGGACCAGCTGGCGAAGGACGCGGCGAGCCCCGAGGTCAAGAGCTCGATCCAGGGCACCATGCAGCTCGCCGACGCCCTGGCCCTCACCGGCACCCCGTCCTTCGTGGTCGGCCACGACGTCGTGGTCGGTGCCGTCGGCTACGACGAGCTGAAGAGCCGCGTCGACAGCGTCCTGAAGTGCGGCAAGGCCGTCTGCTCCTGACCGCGGCACCGGTTGGCTTTGTGGCCGATCATTCATTATGAGGACGTGACGCGCGCCGGGGCTTCCGCCCCCGGCGTCCTTCCATCCTCGCGGGGCTCCGCAGGCGGCCCGCCCACCCCCATCAGAAGACCTTTATGCCCATGATCCGAAACGGCCTGCGGACGCGCCCCAAGGGGACCAAACCGACGCCCGCCGGCACCGGCCCGACCGCCATCGACCCCGACCTGGTCCGCACGCTCGCCACGCTGCTGTCCGACAGCGACCTGGCCGAGATGGAGATCGAGAAGGGCGACCTTCGCATCAAGCTCGTGCGCCACACGGCCGTGACCTACGCGCCGCACATGCAGCAGCCCGTGATGGTGTCCGCCGCGCCCGCGCCGGCGTCCTTCCCGGCCGCCTCGGCTCCCGAGGCTCCCGCCGCCGACCACCCCGGCGCGGTGAAGTCGCCCATGGTGGGCACCGTTTATCGCCGGGCGAGCCCCGACGCGAAACCCTTCGTCGAGGTGGGCAGCGCCGTGAAGGCCGGCGAGAAGATCCTGCTCGTCGAGGCCATGAAGACCTTCAACGAGATCGTGGCGCCGCGGGCCGGCACCGTTTCCGCGGTGCTGGTGGAGGACGGGCAGCCGGTCGAATACGGGCAGCCGCTGCTCGTGATCGAATGACGCGGCCCATGTTCGACAAGATCCTCATCGCCAACCGGGGCGAGATCGCGCTGCGCGTCCTGCGGGCCGCGAAGGAGCTCGGCATCGCCACCGTGGCGGTGCACTCGACCGCCGACGCGGACGCCATGCACGTGCGCCTCGCCGACGAGAGCGTGTGCATCGGGCCGCCCCCGGCCCGCGACAGCTACCTCAACATCCCCGCCCTCCTGTCCGCCTGCGAGATCACCGGCGCCGACGCCATCCACCCCGGCTACGGCTTCCTCAGCGAGAACGCCCGCTTCGCCGAGATCCTGCAGGACCACGACATCGCCTTCATCGGCCCGAAGGCCGAGCACATCCGCACGATGGGCGACAAGATCGAGGCGAAGCGCACCGCGCGCGCCCTCGGCATCCCCTGCGTGCCGGGCTCGGACGGCGGCATCACCGACGACGAGACGGCGCAGGCCGTCGCCGCCGAGATCGGCTTCCCGGTCATCGTCAAGGCGGCGGCGGGCGGCGGCGGGCGCGGCATGAAGGTGGCCCGCACCGAGGCCGACCTGTCGGACGCGCTCGGCACAGCGCGCTCCGAGGCCAAGGCGGCCTTCGGAGACGATGCCGTCTACATCGAGAAATACCTCGAGAAGCCGCGCCACATCGAGATCCAGATCCTCGGCGACGGCCAGGGCAACGCCATCCACCTCGGCGAGCGCGACTGCTCGCTGCAGCGCCGCCACCAGAAGGTGTGGGAGGAAGGTCCCTCGCCGGCGCTCAACGCCGCCCAGCGCGCCGAGATCGGCGAAACCTGCGCGGCGGCGATGCGCAAGCTCGGCTACCGCGGGGTGGGGACGATCGAGTTCCTGTACGAGGACGGGAACTTCTACTTCATCGAGATGAACACCCGCATCCAGGTCGAGCATCCCGTCACCGAGATGATCACCGGGATCGACCTCGTCAACGAGCAGATCCGCATCGCGGCGGGCTCGCCCCTCACGTTGAGCCAGGCGGACGTGCGGCTCGACGGCCACGCCATCGAGTGCCGCGTGAATGCCGAGCACCCGGACACGTTCAGGCCCTCGCCGGGGCGGATCAGCTACTTCCACCCGCCGGGCGGGCTGGGGGTGCGGGTCGATTCCGCCGCCTACCAGGGCTACACGATCCCGCCGAACTACGATTCGCTCGTCGGCAAGCTGATCGTCCACGGCCGGACCCGGACGGAAGCGCTGATGCGGCTGCGGCGTTCGCTCGACGAGTTCATCGTCGACGGCATCGACACCACGCTGCCGCTGTTTCGCACGCTGGTGCGCAACACGGACGTCCAGAACGGCGACTACGATATCCACTGGCTGGAGCATTTCCTCGCCGCCCAGAACGGGTGATCCCCGGTCTCCACGCCCCTGGGCTGTGGACGACCGGGCCGGACCGCCCCGCGACCGGTGCCCGCGGGCGCGCGGCGTGGCATGGGTTTCGCTCGACGCGACGGAACGCGTCCTCCGGGTTCCGCCCGCAGGATCCCGGAAGCCGGCGGCTTCCGGGTGCCGAGCCATCGCAAGGGGAGAACACCGTGAAGCGCGAAGACCTGACCGAGAAGCTGCTCGACATCAAGCGCGAGAAGGGCTGGACCTGGAAGCACATCCAGGACGAGATCGGCGGCCTGTCGCCCATCCTCATCACCGCCGCCTGCATGGGGCAGATGAAGTTGCCCAAGGCCCAGGCCCGCAAGGCGGCCGAGCTGTTCGGCCTCACCCTGTCCGAGGAGCGCATGCTGAACGAGCCGCCCTACCGCGGCTCCATCCCCAGCATGCCGCCGACCGACCCCCTGATCTACCGCCTCTACGAACTCGTGATGGTCTACGGCACGACCTTCAAGGAGCTGATCCAGGAAGAGTTCGGCGACGGCATCATGTCGGCCATCGACTTCAACATGACCATGGAGCGCGAGCCCAACAACAAGGGCGACCGAGTGAAGCTCGGCATGTCGGGCAAGTTCCTGCCCTACAAATACTACGGCAACGAGGACGGCGTGCCGGACTACGGCTTCAAGGAGCCGTGATCGACGCGGCGCGGCCGCCCTTCTCAGGCCGCGCCCCGTTCTTTATCGTCGCGGCGCCGGGGCCGTCCCGGCGCCGACGAGGCCGCGACGCCATGGGACGATTGTCCACGCATGTTCTCGACACGGCGCGGGGCCGTCCCGCGGCCGGCATCCCGGTCGCGCTGCACCGCATCGCCGACGACGGCGCCCGCATGCCGCTGGCCGACGCCGTCACCAACCGCGACGGCCGCACCGACGCGCCGCTCCTGGCCGGCGACGCCTTCGCGCCCGGCACCTACGAGCTGACCTTCTCGGTGGGGGCGTATTTCGAGGCCATCGCGCCCGGCGCGCCCTTCCTCGACAGCGTGCCGCTCCGCTTCACGCTGTCGGAGGCGGACGGCCACTATCACGTCCCGCTCCTCGTCTCGCCCTGGAGCTACTCCACCTACCGGGGATCCTGATGGCAGACGGCTACCCGCGCGACCTCGTCGGCTACGGCGAGCACCCCCCGCACCCGCGCTGGCCCGGCGACGCGCGCATCTGCGTGCAGTTCGTCATCAACTACGAGGAGGGCGGCGAGAACAACGTGCTGCACGGCGACGCCGCGTCGGAAGCCTTCCTGTCCGAGATCGTCGGTGCCCAGCCCTGGCCGGGCCAGCGCCACGCCAACATGGAGTCGATCTACGAATACGGGTCCCGCGCCGGCTACTGGCGCCTGCACCGCATGTTCACGGAACGAGACATTCCCGTCACCGTCTACGCCGTGGCGTCGGCCCTCGGGCGCTACCCGGGCATCGTCGAATCGATGCAGCGTGCCGGGTGGGAGATCGCGTCCCACGGCCTGAAATGGATCGACTACCGCGACCACGCCCCGGAAGCCGAGCGTGCCGATATCGACGAAGCCGTGCGGATCCACACGGAGCTGACCGGCGAGCGGCCGCTGGGGCTGTACCAGGGCCGGACCTCGATCAACACGCTGGGGCTCGGCTGCGAGGAAGGCGGTTTCCTCTACCTGTCTGACGCTTACGCGGACGAGCTGCCCTATTGGATCGAGGGCGCGCCGGGGCCGCAGCTCGTGGTCCCCTACACGCTCGACGCCAACGACATGCGCTTCGCGACGCCCCAGGGCTTCAACAGCGGCGACCAGTTCTTCGCCTACCTGAAGGACAGCTTCGACACGCTCTACGCCGAAGGGGCGACTGCGCCCAGGATGATGTCCGTGGGGCTGCACTGCCGCCTCGTGGGGCGGCCGGGCCGGGCCGCCGCCCTGGGGCGCTTCCTCGACTACGTGCGCGCGCACGACCGGGTGTGGCTGGCGCGGCGCGTCGACATCGCCCGTCATTGGATCCGCACGCATCCGCCCGCCGGTGGCTATCGCCCGAGCCGCATGGGCGAAGCGTTGTTCGTGGACGTGTTCGGGGACGTCTTCGAGCACACGCCGGAGATCGCCCGGCGAGCTCACCGCGCCGGGCTCGGGGCGACCCAGGACACGGCCGATGGGCTCCACGCCGCGATGGTCGGAGCGCTGCGCACCCTGCCGCGCGACGCCCAGCGCGCCCTGCTCGACGCGCATCCCGATCTCGCCGGCCGCCTGGCGCTGGCGAAAGGGCTGACGCCGGACTCGACGGGGGAACAGGCCGGTGCCGGGCTCGACCGCTTGAGCGCCGTCGACCTCGCGCGCTTCACGGACCTCAATCGGCGCTACCGCGAGCGCTTCGGGTTTCCCTTCATCATGGCGGTGAAGGGCCGGAAGGCGGACGACGTCATGTCCGCCTTCGAGGAACGGCTGGAGAACGAGGCGGGCGAGGAGTTCAACCGCGCCGTCCTCGAAGTGGAGCGCATCGCGCTCCTCAGGTTGAGGGACCGCCTGCCCGCGACGGGATAGGATCCCAAACCTCCTCCGCGACGGACAGGCCGATGCGCCTCCGTCGCGCCTCGCGAGCGGCCGCGCGCGTTCGCGCCTGCCGCCCGTCGAGACCTTCGACCGCTGGTATCAGAGCGCGCGCAGGATGCGGCGGATCGGGTGGCCGGGGAGACCGCGGCGGTAGCCGTAGCGGCGATGGCCGAAGGGACGGCGATAGCCGAAGCCGCGACGGAAGCCGAAGCCGCGGCGGTGGTAGCCGCGGCGGAAGTAGACCTGCTCGGTGGCCGCGGAGGCGGCAGGAGCGGCGGCTTCGATGGCGGCGGCACCGGCCATGGGCGTGGCGGCGGCCGGCTCGGCAGCCAGGGCGGCGGCGCCGAGGGCGAGGGCGGCGATCAGCGTTGTGGCGAGGGAACGGGACAAGGTCGAACACTCCATCATGGGACAGCGCCCATCGAATGCCCTGCCCCGAAGGTCAGTTCCCGGTTCCTCCACGGCATGACGCGGAATGTGCCACTTCAGTAGACGTCATTGCGCACGAACCATTCAGCGGCGGGCCTGTGCCCCTGCCCCAGCGCGTCCTCGTAATAGGTCGTGATCGATTCGACGGCACGCGACAGGGCATGGTGCGGGCCGGCATGCGTTTCGGCGGTCAGCACGTTCGCGGATTCCTGCACCGGCGTCCGAATGTAGTGGCTCTGCTCGAAGAAGTAGCGACCGTCGTCGGTCTCGTAGACCCTGATCGATACCCGGAACCGTTCGGCCCCGGTCTGAAAATAGATATGGTATTCGGAGAAGAATTTATGGAACGCGACGACGTGCGGGTGTCGCAGCGCGTGCAGTTCATGGGCGGACATCATCTTCGCTCTCTCGACATCCCGCCATCCTTCCACACGCGGCGCGGGTTGAAAAGCCGAGCTCACGTCTTCAGGCGATAACCGGTCCGGAAGATCCAGGCGATCAGCCCGGCACACAGCGCCAGGATGGCCAGCGTCATGCCGAAGCTCACCTCGGGCGGCACGTCGGCGTGGCCGAGGAAGCTCCAGCGGAAGCCGTTCACGAGGTAGACCACCGGGTTGAGGTAGGCGACCTCGCGCCAGGGCGAGGGCAGCGAATCGATGGAGTAGAAACTGCCGCCGAGGAAGGTGAGCGGCGTCACGATCAGCAGCGGCACGAGCTGCAGCTTCTCGAAGCCGTCGGCCCAGATGCCGATGACGAAGCCGAAGGCGCTGAAGGTCACCGACGTCAGCACCAGCGCGACGAGCATCCACAGCGGATGCTCGACGTGCAGCGGGACGAACAGCGCCGAGGTGGCGATGATGATGAGGCCGAGCACGATCGACTTCGTCGCCGCCGCCCCGACATAGCCCGCCACGATCTCGAAGGCGGAGATCGGCGCCGACAGGATCTCGTAGATCGTGCCGGTGAAGCGCGGGAAGTAGATGCCGAACGACGCGTTGGCGATGCTCTGCGTCAGGAGCGACAGCATCACGAGGCCGGGCACGATGAAGGCGCCGTAGCTCACCCCGTCGACGGACTGGATGCGGGAGCCCAGCGCGGCGCCGAAGACCACGAAGTAGAGCGAGGTGGAGAGCACCGGCGACACGATGCTCTGCGTGACGGTGCGCAGCGTGCGCGCCATCTCGAAGCCGTAGATCGCCCGGACGGCATGGACGTTCATGCGCGGGTCCTCACGGCGCGGGTGGACACGGCGACACCCATTCAGCGCCCCTCCACGTCGGCCGGCGCGCGCCCGGGCGGGGCCGGTTCGGCGGGTGATCTGACGAGGTCCACGAAGATGTCCTCCAGCGTATTCTGCGACGTCGTGACGTCCCGCACCGCGACGCCGGCCGACGCGAGGTCGACCATCAGGGCGCGGATATCGACGGGGCCGCCGCCCGGCTCGTAGGTGTAGGTGAGGCGGGCGCCGTCGGCGGAAGGCTTCAGGCGGTGGCGCGCCAGGGCGGCCGGCACGGCGGGCAGCGGCGCCGCGAGGTCGAGCACCAGGCGCTTGCGGCCGAGCTTCTGCATCAGCGCGGCCTTCTCTTCGACCAGGATCAGCTCGCCGCCGCGGATCACGCCGACGCGGTCGGCCATCTCCTCGGCCTCCTCGATGTAGTGGGTCGTGAGCACGATGGTGACGCCGTCGCGCCGCAGCCCGTCGACGAGGCGCCACATGTCGCGGCGCAGCTCGACGTCGACGCCCGCGGTCGGCTCGTCGAGGAACAGCAGCCGCGGCTCGTGCGACAGCGCCTTGGCGATGAGCACGCGGCGCTTCATGCCGCCGCTGAGCTGGCGGAGCTGGCTGTCCTTCTTTTCCCACAGCGACAGGTCGCGCAGCACCTTTTCGATGTGGGCGGGATCACGCCGCTTGCCGAACAGCCCGCGGCTGAACGTGACGGTGTCCCACACGGTCTCGAAGGCGTCGGTGGTAAGCTCCTGGGGCACGAGGCCGACCATGCCGCGGGCGGCGCGGTAGGCGCCCGCGATGTCGTGCCCCCCGACCGTCACACGGCCGGACGTCGCACGGACGAGCCCGCAGGCGATGGAGATCATCGTGGTCTTGCCGGCGCCGTTGGGGCCCAGCAGCGCGAAGATCTCGCCTTCGCGGACGTCGAGGTCGATCCCCTTCAGGGCCTGGAAGCCGGTCGCGTAGGATTTGGTCAGCTTGGAAATCGAAAGGATCGGCTGCATGACCGTGCTGGTAGCCGATCCCGCCGTCAGGGGGAAACGGGAAAACCCGATCTCGGCGGTGCCGACGCCGCCCGCGACCGGCGAAGCGGGGCGCCAGGCCGGCGCGGGCGGCCCGGGCCGCCGGCGCGCCGGACGGGCGCTTCGCCGGCTCAGCGCCGGTTGGCGACCAGGTCGTCCACCACCGAAGGGTCGGCCAGCGTCGAGGTGTCGCCGAGCGAGCCGAGTTCGTTCTCGGCGATCTTGCGCAGGATCCGCCGCATGATCTTGCCCGAGCGTGTCTTGGGCAGGCCCGGGGCGAACTGGATCACGTCCGGCGACGCGATCGGGCCGATCTCCTGGCGGACGTGGGCGACGAGCTGCTTGCGGAGCGCGTCGGACGCCTCGATGCCCTCCATCAGCGTCACGTAGGCGTAGATGCCCTGCCCCTTCACGTCGTGGGGGTAGCCCACCACCGCCGCTTCCGACACCGTGTCGTGCGCCACGAGCGCGCTTTCCACCTCGGCCGTCCCCATGCGATGCCCCGACACGTTGATGACGTCGTCGACGCGGCCGGTGATCCAGTAGTCGCCGTCCGCGTCGCGGCGGCAACCGTCGCCGGTGAAGTATTTGCCCGGGTAGGCCGAGAAATAGGTGTCCTCGAAGCGCTTGTGGTCCCCGTAGACCGTGCGCATCTGGCCCGGCCAGCTGTCGGCGATGACGAGGTTTCCCTCGCAGGCCCCCTCGAGCACGTTGGCTTCGGCGTCCATCACCTCCGGCTTCACGCCGAAGAAGGGCTTGGTGGCCGAGCCGGGCTTGAGGCGGGTGGCGCCGGGCAGCGGCGTGATGAGGATGCCGCCGGTCTCGGTCTGCCACCAGGTGTCGACGATGGGGCAGCGGCCCTCGCCGACGACGCGGTGGTACCATTCCCAGGCTTCCGGGTTGATCGGCTCCCCGACCGAGCCGAGCAGGCGCAGGCTGGCGCGGCTGGTGCGCTTCACCGGCTCGTCGCCCGAGCCCATCAGGGCGCGGATGGCGGTCGGGGCCGTGTACAGGATCGACACCGAATGCTTGTCGACCACCTCCCACAGGCGCGACACGGTGGGATAGTTGGGGATGCCCTCGAACATCAGGGTCGTGGCGCCGTTGGCGAGCGGCCCGTAGACGATGTAGCTGTGGCCCGTGACCCAGCCGACGTCCGCCGTGCACCAGTAGACGTCCTGCTCGTGCACGTCGAAGACGTATTGATGCGTCATCGACGCGTAGACGAGGTAGCCCCCGGTGGTGTGGAGCACGCCCTTCGGCTGGCCGGTCGAGCCCGACGTGTAGAGGATGAAGAGCGGCGCTTCCGCGTCCATCTCGACGGGCTCGCACTCGGTGCCGACGTCGGCGGCGAGCTCGTCGTAATAGGCGTCGCGGCCCGCCTGCATCGCCACGGCGCCGCCGGTGCGCTTCACCACGATGACACGCTCGACGAGGCCGGACTTGGCGATGGCGGCGTCCACGTTCTTCTTCAGCGGCACGACCCGGCCGCCGCGCAGCGATTCGTCCGACGTGATGACGACCCTGGAATCGCAGCCGGTGATGCGGCCCGCCAGCGCGTCCGGCGAAAAGCCGCCGAACACGACCGAGTGGATCGCGCCGATGCGCGCGCAGGCCAGCATGGCGAAGGCCGCCTCGGGGATCATCGGCATGTAGATCGTGACGCGGTCGCCCTTGGCGACGCCCTCGCGCTTCAGCACGTTGGCGAAACGGCACACCTCGGCGTGCAGCTCGCGATAGGTGATCCGGCGGGAATCCTTCGGGTCGTCGCCTTCCCAGATGATGGCGACCTTGTCGCCCTTGTCGGCCAGGTGGCGGTCGATGCAGTTCATCGCCACGTTGGTGGTTCCGTCCCCGAACCACTCGATGGCGACGGCGCCGGGCGCGAAGGAGGTGTTCTTGACGCGGGTGTAGGGCTTGATCCAGTCGATCCGCATGCCGTGCTCGCCCCAGAACCCTTCCGGGTCCTTCATCGAGCGGGCGTACATCTCACCGTAGCGGTGCGCCCCGATCAGCGCCTTGTTCTTGAACGACTCCGGCACATCGTGAACGTGCTGGGACATCGATTTCCTCCTCGACCCTGTGGCCTTATCGCACCGGCCTCTGGGGACCGCCTGCGGAAAGCTTACAAAGTGAAAAGCTTCGTCACAAGGGCGAGGCACGCCGGCCCCGGGGTCCGGCGCGCAAAAGAGCTTTGCGCGCCGGATCGGTCAGGAGCAGTCCTTGGCGACCCGATCGAGCGCCGGACCGAGGCCGTTCAGGGAATAGGAATCGGTCGCCACCGCGCCCTTGCTGCTCGGCGCCTTCACGACGAGGCGGCCGTGCTTCTTCATGGTGCCGACGAGCTGCCCTTCCTGCGCGGAATCCTTCATCCACGCGTTCTGGCCCTTGGTGACGAGGTCGAAGCCGGTGGTGCCGACCTCCGCCTTGGCGTCGCCGCTGCCCTCCTTGAGGGGCAGGCCCATGATCACCGACACTTCGTTCCTGACGTGTTCGCCGGGGCGGGTCGAGATGAAGATGTAGCCCTGTTCGCGCTTCAGCGACGAGGGGGTGCGCTCCTTGGGCTGGGCCAAGGCATAGCAGATCTTGCTCTTCGCGCCCTGGGCCTCGTAGGCGCCCCAGTCGCCGTAGGTGCCCACGAGCTGCGGCTTGGACGACAGCGCCGGCTTGGCATCCGCCTTGGCGTCCTGCGCCTTTTCGGCCGCCTTGACGGGCTTCTTGTGGCTCGCCGCCAGGGCGGGACAGCCGGCGAGCAGGCTCACGACGGCCGACGCCGCGACGATCGAGCGGCCCTGCCCCTTCAGCACACGGATCATGGTGTTGGCCCCTTCACGGTCGACGGAGAACGCGGGCGGACCCTAGTCCGCGATGCGTAAAGATTGAATGATCTCCCTCATGGCCGACCGTCGCGGCGAAATTCGGGTGGTGTGGCGCGGCGGCGTCGCGGCGGCGGGGCCCCGGCGTGCCACGATGCCGCGTCGCGGAGTCTTCCCGGGGATGGGACGAGGCGGGCGGGATGCGGCGCGCGACGGCGCGGGAGGGTCGACAGGCCGGCCCCGACGCGGCAGCATCGCCCCTGGCATGCCCCGTGCAGGCCGGACCGGACGTCGGGAGCGAGCGCGTTGGACCTGAACGGCATCGACGAGGTGATCGAGCGACCGGACCGCGGCAGCCTCGCCGGCTTCCGGCCCGGCGACGCGTGGCTCGGCGGCGGCACGTGGCTCTTCTCCGAGCCGCAGCCCGGCCTGAGCCGCCTCATCGACCTCCGCGGCTTCGGTTGGGCGCCGCTCGCCGCCGACGCCGACGGCCTGACCGTCGCCGCCACCTGCACCATCGCCGAACTGGAGCGCTGGAGCGCCCCGCCGGGGTGGCGCGCCGCCGCGCTGGTGCCGCTCTGCTGCCGCGCCCTTCTGGGCTCCTTCAAGGTGTGGAACGGCGCGACGGTGGGCGGCAACATCTGCCTGGCCCTCCCCGCCGGCCCCATGACGGCGCTGGCCGCGGCGCTCGACGCGACGTGCCGCCTGTGGGGGCCGGACGAGGACCGCGCCCTCCCGGCGGCCGCCTTCGTCACCGGCGACCGCCGCACCGCGCTGCGCGCGGGCGAGCTGTTGCGCGAGATCCGCATCCCCGCCGAGGCCCTGCGGCGCCGCGCCGCCTTCCGGCAGATCTCGCTCACCCCGCAGGGCCGTTCCGGCGCGCTGCTGATCGGCACGCTCGACGAGGGCGGCGCGTTCCGACTCACCGTCACGGGGTCGACCGTGCGCCCCCTGTGCTTCCCTTACCCCGCCCCGCCCGCCGCGGACGCGCTGCTGTCGGACCTCGCCGCGATCCCCGACGCGCTGGTCTTCGACGACGTCCACGGCCGGCCGGCCTGGAGGCGGGCCGTGACGGCCCACCTGGCGGGCGAGATCCTCGACGAGTTGGCGGCCCCATGAGCTTCTCGATCAACGGCGTCCCGTCGGCGGACGCGCCCCGGCCCGGCCAATGCCTGCGCACCTTCCTGCGGGGGCTCGGCTGGTTCGGCGTCAAGAAGGGCTGCGACGCCGGCGACTGCGGGGCCTGCACGGTGTGGCTGGACGGCGAGCCGGTCCACAGCTGCATCACGCCGGCGTTCCGGGCGCGCGGCCGGCAGGTCACCACCATCGAAGGGCTGGCAGGCGCGAGCGAGGGGGGGCTGCACCCGATGCAGCGCGCCTTCCTCGACGCGCAGGGGTTCCAATGCGGGTTCTGCACCGCCGGCATGATCATGACGGCGGCGGCGCTGGACCAGGGCCAGCGCGCCGACCTGCCCGGCGCCCTCAAGGGCAACCTGTGCCGCTGCACGGGCTACCGTTCGGTGGCGGACGCCGTGGCGGGCGCCCGCAACGCCGACGGCGCCCGCAACCTCGGCGCCCCGGCCGGCCACGGCGTGGTGACGGGCGCGGCGCGCTTCACCGCCGATGTGGCGCCGGACGGCCTGCTGCACGCCAAGCTGCTGCGCTCGCCCCATGCCCATGCCCGCGTGGTGTCGATCGACCGCGCGGCCGCGTCGGCGGTGCCGGGCGTCGTCGCCGTCCTGGCGCACGATGACGCGCCCGCGGCGCTGTTCTCCACCGGCCGCCACGAGCTCGACGGCGACGACCCGTTCGACACCCGCGTCTTCGACACGGTGATGCGCTTCCACGGCCAGCGCGTCGCCGCCGTGGTGGCGGAAACCGAGGCCGCCGCCGAGGCGGGCTGCCGGGCGCTGGCGGTGCGCTACGAGGTGCTGCCCGCCGTGTTCGACCCCGAAGCCGCGATGGCGCCCGGCGCGCCGGCGCTGCACGGCGACAAGCGCGACGGCTCCGGCATCCACGATCCGTCGCGCAACGTGGTGGCGGAGTTCCATTCCGAGATCGGCGACACCGAAGCGGGCTTCGCCGAGGCCGACGCGGTCCACGAGGACACCTACCGGACGCAGCGCGTGCAGCACGCGCACCTCGAAACGCACTGCGCCATCGCCTGGACCGACGCCGAAGGGCGGCTCGTCGTGCGGACGAGCACGCAGGTGCCCTTCCTCACCCGCCGTGCCCTGGCGCGCGTGCTCGACCTGCCGGCCGAGCACGTGCGTGTGCTGTGCGAGCGCGTCGGGGGCGGCTTCGGCGGCAAGCAGGAGATGCTGGTCGAGGACGTCGTCGCGCTGGCGGCCCTGCGCACGGGCCGGCCCGTGAAGCTGGAGCTGACGCGCGAGGAGCAGTTCACCGCCACCACGACGCGCCATCCCATCGCGGTGCGGGTGAAGATCGGCGCGCGCCGCGACGGGCGTCTCACCGCCATCGCGCTCCGCGCCGTGTCGAACACCGGCGCCTACGGCAACCACGCCGGCGGGGTGCTGCACCACGGCTGCGGCGAGTCGATCGCGGTCTACGACATCCCGGCCAAGAAGGTCGACGGCTATGCCGTCTACACCAACGAGGTGCCGGCCGGCGCCTTTCGCGGCTACGGGTTGAGCCAGCTCATCTTCGCGGTGGAATCGGCGGTCGACGAGGTGGCGCGGCAGCTCGGCATCGACCCCTTCGAGATGCGTCGCCGCAACGTCATCCGGCCCGGCACCCCGATGGTCGGCACCTCCACGGACCAGGGCGACGTCGAATACGGGTCCTACGGGCTCGACCAGTGCCTGGCGCTCGTCGAGGCGGCGCTGGCGCGGGGCGACGGCGCCCCCGCGCCGGACGGCGACTGGGCGGTCGGGCGCGGCACGGCGTTGAGCATGATCCACACGATCCCGCCGCGCGGCCACTTCAGCGAGTCGCGCGTCGCGCTCGACGGAGACGGCCGCTTCCGCCTCACTGTCGGCACGGCGGAGTTCGGCAACGGCGCCACCACCACCCACGTGCAGATCGCCGCCGGGGTCCTGTCGGCGTCGCCCGGCGACATCGCGGTGCGGCAGTCGGACACCGACGCCGGCGGCCACGACACCGGCGCCTACGGCTCGACCGGCCTCGTGGTGGCGGGCCGGGCCACGCTGCGCGCCGCCGAAGACCTGCGCCGCCGCCTGCTCGACGCCGCCGAAGCGCTGTTCGGCCGGGCGGGCGACGGCTGGGCGCTGGCCCCGGGCGCCGTGGTCGACGGCGCACGGCGCGTGCCCCTCGCCGATGTCGCCGCGGCGGCGGCCGGGGCGGGCCTGGCCCTCGAAGGGACGGGATCCTTCGACGGGACGCCGCGCTCGATCGCCTTCAACGTGCACGGCTTCCGGGTGGCGGTGCACCGCGTCACCGGGGCGATCCGCATCCTGAAGAGCGTGCAGGCCGCGGACGCCGGTTTCGTGGTGAACCCGATGCAGTGCCGCGGGCAGGTCGAAGGCGGCGTCGCCCAGGCGATCGGCGCCGCGCTCTACGAGCACCTCGACGTCGAGGACGGGCGCGTCACCACGCCGGTGTTCCGCGCCTACCACATCCCGGCCTTCGCCGACGTGCCGCCCACGGAAGTGCTGTTCGCCGACACCAGCGACAGGCTCGGGCCGCTCGGCGCCAAATCGATGAGCGAAAGCCCGTTCAACCCGGTGGCGCCCGCGCTCGCCAACGCGGTGCGGGACGCCACGGGGGTGCGGTTCACCGCGCTGCCGCTGGCGGCGGACCGGATCTTCGCCGCCGTGCAGGCCGCGGGCCGCGGCTCGCGGGAAACCGCCTAGGCGGCGCGGCCGCTACCCCATGTTCTCCTTCACCTTCTCGACCAACCCCTTGAGCGAGAAGGGCTTCGCCAGGAAGTCGTAGACCGCGCCGTCGGGCAGGTTCCGCTTGAAGGCATCGTCGGCGTAGCCGGACACGAAGATGACCTTGATGTCGATGCCGCGCTTGCGCAGCTCCGCGAACATGGTCGGGCCGTCCATCTCGGGCATCACCACGTCCGACACGATGAGGTCGATCGTCGGCTGGTCGGGGTCGAGCGCGATGTCGAGCGCTTCCGCACCCGACGCCGCCTCCACCACGGTGTAGCCGCGCGACGTCAGCGCCCGGGCGCCGAAGGCGCGCACCGCGTCCTCGTCCTCGACGAGGAGGATCGTGCCCCGCCCGGTGAGGTCGGTCGAGACGGGTTTGGCGACCTCCTTGCGGACCGTCTCGTCGACGGGGGCCGGGACGTGGCGCGGCAGGAAGATGCGGAACAGCGTGCCGCGACCGACGACGGAATCGCAGAACACGAAGCCGCCCGTCTGCTTGATGATGCCGTAGACCATGGACAGGCCGAGGCCCGTCCCCTTGCCCACCTCCTTGGTGGTGAAGAAGGGTTCGAAGATCTTGGGCAGCACGTCGGCGGGGATCCCGGAGCCGGAATCCTCGATCTCGATGAGGACGTATTCCGCCGGCGTCAGGGTCTTCTCGTTGAAGCCCGCCACTTCGGGCTCCGCGACGTTGCGGGTGCGCACGGTGATGCGGCCGCCGTCCGGCATGGCGTCTCGGGCGTTGACGACGAGGTTCACGAGAACCTGCTCGAGCTGGTGCACGTCGGCGCGCACGATCCACAGGTCGCGCCCGTGGTTCACGTCCATCTCGATCTTCTCGCCGACGAGCCGGCGCATCATGTTCTGCAGTTCGGCCACGACGTCGCCGAGCTGCAGGTCGGTGGGCTGCAGCGTTTGCCGGCGCGAAAAGGCCAGGAGCTGCCGCACGAGGCCCGCCGCCCGGTTGGCGTTCTGGCGGATCTGCATGATGTCCTGGAAGGACGGGTCGGTCGGCCTGTGATTGGAGAGCAGCAGGTCCGAATAGCCGATGATGGCGGTCAGCACGTTGTTGAAGTCGTGCGCCACGCCGCCGGCGAGCTGCCCGATGGCCTGCATCTTCTGCGCCTGCAGGAAGCTTTCCTCGAGGGTCCGCTGCTCCGTCGTGTCGAGTGCGAACAGGTCCACCGTCCGCCCCTCGTTGCCGCGCGCCTCGTTGCCCGACACGAACAGCCGCACCGAGCCCTTCGCGCCGCCCCCCAGCGTCGCGTCGACGGGCGGGATGTCGCCCCGCCCCTGCGCGGCGGCGTCCACGGCGGCCCGCAGCGCCGGCCGATCGTTCTCGGACACGCCGGCATAGACGGACCGGTCCCCCCCGCGCAGCGCGTCGCCGAACAGCCGCACGAAGGCGGCATTGGAGCGCAGGATCCCGCCCGCGCCGTCGAGCGACGCGATGGCCATGGGGGTGGAGTTGAAGAAGCGCGCGAACCGCACTTCGGCGGCGCGCAGGTCCTCGGCGGGTTCTTCGCCGGGCGCACGGCTGATCACCAGGGTGCGCGACGGGCCCGGCATCCGGTCCTCCGCGAAGGCGATGCGGTGCAGCAGCCGGACCGGCAGGCTTTGGCCGCCGCGGCGGCGCAGGTCGACGTCGAACTGCTCCGTCTTCACCTCGCTGGGCGAGCCCGGCACGGCGGACAGCATGGCGGCGCCGTCGCCCGCCATGATGTCGCCGAGCGTCAGCCCGCCCGAGCCCACCTGAGCGAGGTCGTAGTCGAGCCAGCCCGCCAGCGTGGCGTTGAGGTAGGACACGCGGCCGTCCGGCTCGGCCGAGAAGAAGCCGGCCGGCGCATGGTCGAGGAAGTCGATGGCGTGCTGGAGTTCCTGGAACACGTTCTCGTGGCGCTCGCGCTCGCGCGTGACGTCGGCCACGCTCCACAGCACGGCACGCTTGCGCCCGGCCCGGTCGAGCGGGCGGACCTTGACGCGGTACCAGCCCACGGCCGACACGCCGTCGAGCGCGGGGGACAGGCGGATCTCCTCCGCGGCCCGGCGGCCGTCGCGCGCCGCCTGGGCCAAGCGGTACACGGCTTCGGAGATCTCGGCCGGCCCGGAGAAGAGCCGCTCGACCGGGCGGATCTGCGCGACGTCGAGGGCGCCCGACATGCCGAGGTAGGTTTCGTTGGCGTAGAGCACCCGGGCGTCGCCCTCGGTGACCAGCAGGCCCTCGCCCCCCGAATCGGCGATCAGCTTGGTGATGTCGTTGCGGGCCGCCTGCCCCGAGAACTGCAGGAACCCGATCGCGTAGAAGAAGAGGGAGATCAGCCCCACCACGGCCAGAACGGCGAGCAGCACGAGGGTGAATCGCCCCGCCTGGTCCTGCGGCAGGAAGGAGTAGGACGCGGCGGCCCCCACCAGCAGCACGGCGATCACCAGCACCAGGAGGGGGCTGCCGGTGCGCTCGGTGCGGTCCACCGCGGACAAAGGCGCGTCCGTCATGCGTCCCCCGTCGGCCGCGCGCAGGGCGCGGCGAAGCCGCGCCGCCCGCGACGACGCGCTGACAAGGAGCCCCGAACCCGGCTATGCATCTCGCACGAGGGGCCGGGGACGATCACCCCCGGGCCGGACCTCACCCCGTTAACCATTGATTAACCTTATTGAAGCGCACCTCGCACCTCGTGCTACAATTCAGCACTTGAGTGGGGCCTGTGTCGAGAGGCGAACGGAAGCATGCAGTCTTTGGCCAGTTTTTTCGAGGAGAACAGGCTCCTGGCCTCGGGTGCCGTGCTGGCGGCGGTCGTCGTGCTGCTCATCGTGGTGACCTTGCTGTACCGGCTCGTTTTCGGCCGGCGCCCGCGCGCCGCCGCCAACGGGCGCAACCGCCAGCCGCGCCTCGGCATCGTCGACGCCTACGACCTCGACCGGCAGCGGCAGCTCGTGCTGGTGCGGCGCGACAACGTCGAGCACCTGATCATGATCGGGGGGCCGACCGACGTGGTCGTGGAATCCTCCATCGTGCGGACGCAGGCCGCAGGCGCCCCGCGCGACAAGGAGGTGACGGGGCCGCTCGTCGGCACCGTGGCGGCGCCGTCCGCCCTGCCGTCCGCCCCCGCGCCGGCCGCTCTGGCCTCGTCGCCGCAGGCCGTGGCGCTGCCCCCGGCCACGTCGAGCCTGCCGCCAGTCACCGCGCGGATCGAGCCCACCCGCGCCGAGCCCGCGCTCCAGCCAACCCGCACCGAGTCCGCGCTCCAGCGCACCGAGCCTTCGCTCCGGCCAGAGCCGGCGCCGCGGGCGGAAAACCAGGGCCGCACGGAACCGGCCCTCGGCGTGCCGATGCCGCCGCCGTCGCCCGAGCGCGCCGCGCCCGAGCGGTCCCCGCGCCCGGTCGCGGTGCCGGATCCCGCCGCGCCCCCGACGCCGGCCGAGCCGGTGGTCCAGCCGATGCGTCCCGCGCCGCCCCGCCCCGCCGGGCTTCCGCCGCGGCCGGCGCCCCAGCCGATCCCGATGCCGCCGTCGGCTGCCGGCGCGCCGCCGGCCACCGCCCTGGACCGCCCCGTGACGCCCCGGCCGCCCCTGCCGCCGCGCCCGCCGACGGCGCGACCGCCGCTGCCGCCCCGCCCGAGCCTCGCGTCGAGCCTTCCGCCCCGCCCGCCGCGGCCCGCGCCGACGGTGAGGACGGACGCGCCGATGCGCCCGGACAACGCCCGTGCGGACACTTCCCGCCCCGACGCCGCCCGCCCCGACCCTGCCCGCGCAGATGTCGCCCGTCCCGACGTCGCCGGCCCGGACATCGCCGTCGCGGCGGCGCCGGACCCGTCGGCGGCGGCGGAGCCGCGGGCGACGCGCGGTCCCGAGCCTGTCCCGCCGCCGCCGGAGCCCGCCGCCGCCGCCATCCCGGCGCCGCCCTCGCCCGCACCCGCGCCGCCGGCTCCCCCGCCGGCCAAGAACATCGAATCGCTCGAGTCGCTCGAGGAAGAGATGGCCAAGCTCCTCGGCCGTCCCGCCCCTCGCCGCGACGCTTGAGCCGCTCCACCGTCACGCGGCCCGCGCCGCGCCGGCGGTCAGCGCCGTCCAACGCCGCCCGAGCCCGAGCGCGCGGTTCAACCCGCGCGTGATCGGCCGTTCGAGCCAGCGATGGACGGCGAAGGACAGGGCGATCGCGCCGAAGAAGCACAGGGCGCCGTAGAGCGCGGGCGGCAGCGACGGGACGGAGGTGTACCGGCCCAGGGCGTCCCCGAGACCCACGAAGAAGGCGTAGTGGACCAGGTAGAGCGCGTAGGACGCGTCGCCGAGCCGCTCCAGCGCCGCCCGGACGATGCCGCCCCTTCGCGGGCGGTAGAGGGCAGCCGCCGCGACGACGGCACAGGCCGGCGGCCCCCACACGAGGCCGCGATAGGGCAGCCAATCGTCGACCGACGCCACCGTGACGACGAAGGTGGCGAACCCCGCGGCGGCCAGCACCACGGCGACGGGCAGCGACACGCGGAAGCCGCGCGCATGGACGACGGCGAGGCCCAAGCCGAGCACGAACTCGAGGATGTTGGTATTGGCCCAGCGGTCCACCGGCCACGGCAGGGCGACGACGAGGCCGAGGCCGCTCAGGGCCA
The DNA here is from genome assembly GCF_004137685.1 of Lichenibacterium minor. Taxonomy (GTDB): domain Bacteria; phylum Pseudomonadota; class Alphaproteobacteria; order Rhizobiales; family Beijerinckiaceae; genus Lichenihabitans; species Lichenihabitans minor. The sequence continues at coordinate 216,679 of NZ_QYBB01000004.1, forward strand.
CCAGCCCCACGGCGAGGCCGCCCAGCGCGGCCGCGCGCCTGAACGGCAGGACGGCCGCGAAGCAGGCGTAGAAGAACATCTCGAAATTCAGCGTCCAGCCCTGGGCGTAGAGGGGGAAGTCGCCCTGCTCGGCGCCGTGCGGATAGAACAGGAAGGCGTAGGACGCCGCGATCCACCGCCCCGTCTCGCGCGACAGCCCCCCGTGGCGCGCCTGGTGGAGCATCACGACCACGAAGACGGTGGTGACGATCCAGTAGAGCGGCACCAGGCGGACGACGCGCCGCGCCAGGAACAGGCTCGGCGCGCCCGGAGCGCCGAAGGCGGCAGCGGTCGAATGGACCATGATGAACCCGGACACGACGAAGAAGATGTCGACGCCGGCGGAGCCCGCGCCGAAATCCGGCAGGCTGCCCGGAAAGGCGCGGTCCGAGAACTCGTTGCCGATGTGGTACACCAGCACCATCAGGGCCGCGATGCCGCGCAGGACCTGGATGTTGGACAGGTGGCCGGGCGGGGCCGGGGGGGCCCGCTCGGGTCGTGGCTGGGTGGGGGTCAACGGCGTTTCGGCTCCGGCGGGTGTGGCGCGCGGCGTCGACGTCGGTCCGGGCGCGCGACGTCCAGGGGCGGCCTGCCCCGCAACCGGACCGGACGGGCGTCGCGCCGGTCAGAAGGTCGGCATGCCGGCCGGCAGCGGGACGTCGCCGCGATCTCCACCGGGCACGACCGGCGGCACGGCCCAGCCGGGGGGATCCGACACGTCCGGCCCCGGGCGCGGCGCGCCGCCGGGCACGTCGACGGAGTCCTCGCCGCCCGCGGGCGGGAAGGCCGGGACGGCGCCGGGCACGGCGGGGTCCGCCGGATCGGCGGGATCGTCGATGGGCCGGGGCTTGTAGTCCGGGGGGAGATCGGTGGGCATGGCGCGTTTCCCATGGGCGGCCGAGGCGGCCGTCCCCGCCCTTCCAACGCGGCGAGGCCGGATCGGGTGCAGCGGCACGGAAAAGCTCGCCCCCGCGGTGGGTGGGCGCGGATCGGCAGAAGGGAAGATCGGAGCCGAACTGGCGCACCCGTCAGGATTCGAACCTGAGACCTCTGCCTTCGGAGGGCAGAGGCCACACGATTTCCGGTGCTTACCTAGAATTTCTCCAGCTTGCTAAGCCTCTGCCAAAGAGAGCAATATCCGCTGCCCTGAAGGTGGCGAACGTTTCCGATGCGTTCCCGAGTTCGCCGCCGCCCGCTTACCCGGTGCTTACCGCGATGGTGAAGCTGACGAAACGGATCATCGATGCGACAGCGGCCAAAATGGCCGGTGACGCCATGTTGTGGGACGACGACCTACCCGGGTTTGGGCTCCGGATTAAGCCGAGCGGCGCGAAATCCTTCGTAGTGCAATACCGCAACGCCAACGGCCGCAGCCGGCGACTGACAATCGGTCGGTACGGCGTGCTCACCCTGGAGCAGGCTCGCGGCGACGCCCGCCAGATCCTTGTTTCTGTAGCGCGCGGGCAGGATCCCGCCGAGCAGCGCCAGTCTGAACGGCAAGCCATCACGGTCGGCGAGCTGTGTCGGGATTACCTGGAAAAGGCGGAGTCCGGCCTCATCATTACACGTCGGCGGCAGGCGAAAAAGGCCTCGACGCTGGCGACCGACCGCGGGCGCATCGAGCGGCACATTGTGCCCCTGCTCGGTCACAGGCCAGTCAAGGACGTGACCTCGGCCGACATGAGAGCCTTTCTGCGCGACGTAACGGCGGGAAAAACAGCGGCTGACGTGAAGACCGGTCTCCACGGACGTGCGATCGTCGAGGGCGGCCGGGGCACGGCGAGCCGCACGCTCGGGCTGCTCGGCGGCATCTTCACCTACGCCGTCCAGGAAAGCTACCGGCCCGACAACCCCGTCACCGGCGTCATCCGCCCCGCGGACCGCAAAAGGAAGGTCAGGCTCGACGATGGCGGCTTCCGCCGCCTCGGGCGCAGAATCAGGGCTGCGGAACACCTAGCCTACCGATGGCAAGCGACTGACGCTGTTAGGCTCCTCGCTCTCACAGGGTGCCGAAAGGGCGAGATCGAAGATCTCAGACGATCCGAGGTCGACCTCGCAGGCCAAGCCCTGCGGCTCGGGGACAGCAAGACGGGGTACAGCGTGCGGCCGCTCGGCAGCGCGGCCATCGGCGTGCTGCGCACCGCCATGGCACGCACAAAGGGGCAGTACGTCTTCCCGGCCACGCGCGGAGACGGACCCTACCAGGGCTTGCCGAAGGCGTGGAAAGCCATCGTGGCGCGCCGCATGCCGGACGTGACGGCGCACGTCCTCCGCCACTCCTTTGCCTCGGTGGCAGAGGACCTCGGGTTCACGGTGCCGACCATCGCCGCGCTACTCGGCCATGCGGCCGGTGGTGTGACAGCCGGCTACATCCACAAGCTCGACGCGGCGCTGGTCGCCGCGGCCGACCGCGTGTCGGCGCACATCGCCGGGCTGATGAACGGCGAGGTTGAGCCGGAGAAGGTGGTCAGCCTCAAGCGAAAGGTGAGCTGATGCCGTCCGCTCCCCCTCCTCCGCGCAAGCCGTTCGGCCCCACCGCGGCCTTCCACTTCGAGGTCGGCACGGATTCACCGATTCTCACCGCCCTCGACAAGGCCGGCAGCGGCCCGCTTCATCAGCCGCTAGCCGACATCAAGGGCGCCCTCTCGGCGGCGGTCAGCGCCCTCATGGACGCCAGGGCGACCGCACAGCCGCGCGCAGATTTCGCCGCCGAGATCCTGAGTTTCAAGAAGGCCCTGGACGCGTTCGTACCAGAGATCCCCGACGCGCTGTCGGCGGCCGGGGCCGCCATCGTCGACAGATGGAACGAGAGCGCGGTTGCAGCGATCGAGTCTGGCCAGCGCGACATGCGCGGCGTCGACCCAATGCGGCCGGTCTCGATCGCGTTCCCGGATACTACGGCACTGTGGATTTTGCGCGATGGGCTGCAAAGGCTGTCGGACGCAGTCCACGAGCTCGCGGTGGAGGAGCGGATTGGCATGCGTGGAAGTCCGCCGGCGGATAGGAGCCGCGCCGACCACCAGTTCGTAGCGGCACTTAAGGTGATATTCGAACAGTCTACCGGCAAGAAGGCATCGGCCGGCACCAACCACAAAGGCTCTACACAGCGAGAGCGTGTCGGCAGCGATTTCGGGCATTTCGTTCTCGCCGTCGAAGACGAGGCTGTACGGCAAGAAAGGGAGAGGTTGCTCGGCCTCAGGATCAAGAAGGCCGGTGGAGGACATCTGCCGCCGATCACCCCCGACGACGCCGAAAGGTTCGCCGATCAGCTACGTCTCGAAGGGCCGCATCACCTGATCCAAACCGCTTGCCCCACCCCGAAACAGAGGACGAAACCGCCTAAATACGGCGATTAGATCCTATTCGAGCTCATTCACGGCATCTGTCACTTTCCTCGTGCTGCTCGTCACTTCGAGCATCATCTGCATGAGGATCACATGCCCGCGTAATTGCTCACGAGGTCGTGCTGCCGTTCAGGCCGGCACGGCGATTGGCTGGCCTCGCAGCGTGAGGCGGATGGCA
>NZ_QYBB01000050.1 GCF_004137685.1 Lichenibacterium minor
GCCGTCGTCGACCCAAAAATCCAACCGCTTCCCGACGCCCGCGACACCACACCAGCCCAGGGGAGGTGAGCAATTACCCATTTAACCTATGATGGCGAGTCCGCGGCGGGAAGCGCCGCCGGCTCCGGCGCGGCGAGTCGGCAGGAGGTGCAGCGGCCGTGGACGGTGAGGATGATCTCCTCCACCACCCCGTCGCGCCCGCGCACGAAGGAATGGATGGCGTCGGAAGGCACGTCGCAGTCGACGTCCTCGATGCGGCCGCAGGCGCGGCAAACGAAATGGGCATGGCCCGGGCGCGCCTGCTCATAGAGTGCGGCGTTCATTCCGGGCAGGTGCAGCTCCAGCACCAGCCCCATCTGGCAGAGCCGGTCGAGCGCGCGGTAGATGGTGGAATAGCCGAGGCTGGGCTTCAGGGCCTTGGCGCGGGTGAAGATGTCGCCCGCGGGGGCGTGCAGCCCCGGCGCCTGCGCCCGCACCACGTCGTAGACGAGCTGGTAGTTGGCGGGGAGGCGCTTGGGGAGGTCCGGCGTCGAGCGGTCTGGCAGCGTCATGGCGGTCTCGGAGCCGCGCATGCGGCAATCTGGCGATCGTCCCCAACGGGATATTGAAAATGATTATCACTTCCGATAGGTCTTGAACAGCGAGCGGCGAGCCGGCTCGCCGCGGGCACGGCCTCGCGCTTCACGCAAATGTCAGCGGGTTCGCGCGCGGCGAGACGCGCGGCCCGCCTTGAAATCGCTCCCCCGGGACGAAACATCCGATCGCCCGGCGCGAACGAGCCCCCCTCGCTTCTTGGAGAAGCCCATGACCGAACAGTCCAACATCCTGACCACCCGTCAGGGCCACCCGGTCCGCGACAACCAGTCGACCCGCACGGTCGGCGAGCGGGGTCCGGCGACCCTCGAGAACTACCAGTTCATCGAGAAGATCACCCATTTCGACCGCGAGCGCATCCCGGAGCGCGTCGTCCACGCCCGCGGCGCCGGCGCGCACGGCTACTTCGAAGCCTACGGCAAGATCGGCGACGAGCCGGCTTCCAAGTACACCCGTGCCAAGGTCCTGACCCAGACCGGCGTGAAGACCCCCACCTTCGTCCGCTTCTCGACCGTGGCCGGCGCCAAGGAGTCGCCCGAGACCGAGCGCGATCCGCGCGGCTTCGCCATCAAGTTCAAGACCGTCGACGGCAACTGGGACCTCGTCGGCAACAATCTCAAGGTGTTCTTCATCCGGGACGCCATCAAGTTCCCCGACATGATCCACGCCTTCAAGCCGGATCCGGTCACCAACCGCCAGGAAGCCTGGCGCTTCTTCGACTTCGTGGGCATGCACCCCGAGTCGCTGCACATGGTGACGCATCTCAAGTCGCCGTGGGGCATCCCGGCCACCTTCCGCGAGATGGAAGGCTCGGGCGTCAACACCTACAAGCTCGTCAACGACGCGGGCGAGGCGGTGCTGTGCAAGTTCCATTTCGAGCCGAAGCAGGGCGTCCGCAACCTGACCTCGGCCCAGGCGTCCGCCATCCAGGCCAAGGATGTCGGCCACTGCACCCGCGACCTGTACGACGCCATCGCGGCCGGCAATTTCCCCGAATGGGAGTTCTGCGTGCAGATCATGCCGGACGGCCCGAACGACCACCTGTCCTTCGACCCGCTCGACGACACCAAGCTGTGGCCGGTCGACCAGTTCCCGCTGCTGCCCTGCGGCCGCCTGGTGCTGGATCGCGCGCCTTCGAACTTCTTCGCGGAAGTCGAGCAGTCGGCCTTCGGCACGGGCGTGCTGGTGGACGGCATCGACTTCTCGGACGACAAGATGCTGCAGGGCCGCACGCTGTCCTATTCGGACACGCAGCGCTACCGCGTCGGCGCCAACTACCTCCAGCTGCCCATCAACGCGCCGGCTCCGGGCGTCGTCGCCCGCACCAACCAGCGTGACGGCCAGATGACCTACACGGTGGACGGCGGCCCGAACGCCAACGTCAACTACGAGCCGTCGGTGCTGAACCAGAGCCTCGTCGAGGCCGCCAAGCCGACCGCCGAATACCACCAGCAGGTCGAGGGCAAGCTCGGCCGCTACCAGACGAGCCGCACGACCGACGACTACACCCAGGCCGGCGAGCGCTACCGCACGTTCCAGGATTGGGAGCGCGACGACCTGATCGCCAACCTCGTCGCCGATATGAAGGCCTGCCCGGAGCCGATCCAGCTCCGCATGGTGTGGCACTTCTGGCATTGCGACGAGGACTACGGCACCCGCGTCGCCCAGGGCGCCGGCATCGACCTCGAGAAGGCCAAGGCCCTGCCGCCGCTGCCGGGCCGCGCCGCCCCGGGCAAGGCGCTGCGCGCCGGGACCTACACGGACGGCACCACGGCCCAGGGCAACGCCCCGAGCCGGCAGGCCGCCGAGTGAGCCGAGGCTAGCTCCGGCTTCGACGTGAGATGAAGGGCCCGGCGCACCAGCGCCGGGCCCTTTTCAGTTCGGGGCCCGTCGCACATCACGGCATGCGCCGGCCGCGCCGAGCGGAAACCGCATCGACGACGGGTTTCCCGATCGCGAACGTCCTTTCCCGGCGCCCGACAGCGGCGTCGCCCGAGGCCGCCGTCGCGACCCTGCGGGAGCGTTTCGAGGACGTCGCCGTCGCTGGACGGCAGGCGCGGCTTGATCCTGCGGGTCGACCGCATCGACGTGGTGCCCGTCTTCGAGGAGTGCGGGCTCGGACTCGACGCCAACTGAGGACGGGGTGGCCGACGGGCCGAGCGGACGCCGTCCGATGCGGCCCGGCGATCGATCACGCCGGCACGAGGCCGCGCGCCGCGAGCGCCCGCGCCAGCGCCGGGCCGGGCGCCCGGCCGGAGGTGAAGACCACGGGGCCGGGCCGCAGCGGGGCATCGCGTGCCGCCGCGAAGCCGCGCTCGGCCAGCACGGCGTCGAGCCGCCGGGCGATGGCGGGGGCGGGATCGAGGTAGGCGACGGGCCACGGCGCCACGCGGGCGAAGACGTCGACGAGCAGCGGGTAGTGGGTGCAGGCGAGCACCACCGTGTCGGTGCGGCGGCCGTCGCGGTCGACGAAGGCGGGGGCGATCTCGGCCAGCACCTCGGCGTCGTCGAGCCCTTCGCCGCGCAGCGCCGCCTCGGCCAGGGCGGCGAGCCGCTTCGCGCCGACGAGGTCCACCGCACAATCGCCCGCGAAGGCGCGCACGAGGTCGCGGGTGTAGTCGCGCGCCACCGTGCCGGGCGTGGCCAGCACGGCGATGCGGCGCGTCGCCGAGGCGGCCGCTGCGGGCTTCACGGCCGGCACGGTGCCCACGACGGCGAGTTCGGGCCAGCGCGCCCGCAGCGGCGGCAGGACCGCCGTGGAGGCCGTGTTGCACGCCACCACCACGGCGTCGGGCCGGATGCGGTCGACCAGCGGAGCCAGGACGTCGAGCACGCGTGCGACGAGCGCGGGCTCCGGCAGGTCGCCATAGGGGAACACGGCGTCGTCGGCCACGTAGGCCCGTTCGGCTTCGGGCCGGACGCGGTCGACCTCGCCCAGCACCGTCAGGCCGCCGAGCCCGGAATCGAACACGAGGACGCGGGGCGGGCGAGGCCCTCGGCGGGGCGGCGAGGCGGGCGGCATGCCGGGCTTGTAGCCGGTCCCGGCCGCCGCCGCCACGCGCCCGGCGGCCCGGGCGGGGTGTGGCCCGATTGCCGCAGCGTCGGGCGGCGTCGGACCGCGGGGCGAAAAGCGACCCGGCCGCGGCCCGCGGTGCTACACTCGGGGCATCCCTGCCGCTCCGGCCGGCACAGCACGGTCCGGTCCGTCCATCGCATGCGCCCCAGCCTCGTCCTCCTCGCCCTGCTCTCGACCGCTGCGCCCGTCGTCGCCACGCCCGCCCTGGCGCAGCTGGTCCTCCCCGGCGCCGTCGCGCCGACGCCCGAAGGCGCCCCCGGCGCCGCGGCGCCGGCCGCGAAACCGGCGGCCAAGCCGAAACCCCACCGCAGGCCGGGCGACGCCGCGGGGCTGCCCGCGCCGGCGCCCGCCGCGCCGGCCCTCGCCAAGGTGCTGCCGGCGGCGTCGCTGGCCGGGCAAACCCTGTACCGGGACGGCCGCGGCAGCGAGATCACCTTCGAAACGCGCGACAAGGCGCTGGTCGTGTCGCATCTGGTCCTGGCGGGGAAGGCCGACGACGGGTCGGAATGCCGGGTCGACGTGGCCGACCTGCCGCTGCCGGTGCGCGACGAGGGCCAGCCCGGCGGCATGGCGCGGATCGGCATCCCGGTGCCGGCCTGCCCGATCTCCTTCGACGTGCTCGACGGCGCCGCGCTGGAAACCGGGGACCGCGCCGCCTGCGCCTTCGCGGCGACGCATTGCCGGGTCGACCCGACAGGGCTCTGGGGACCGCCGGCGGCGAGCCTGACGCCGGAGCGCGACAAGGCGATCGAGCGCCAGCGCACCCAGGCCGAGGCTGCCGTGCGGGCGGGCTACAAGCGGCTGATGTCGACCACCAAGCTCCGCTCGGCGCTGATGGGCTACGCGCACGAGCAGGCGCAGTTCTCCTCCTCGCGCGAGGAGATGTGCCGCGGCTACGCCGGCGAGGTGAAGCACGGCTTCTGCGCGACGCGGGTGACGGAAGCGCGCGCCGCGGCCCTGCGCGTCAAGGCCGACATCGGCCAGGCCGAGAAGGACGCCCGCAAGAAGAAGCGCGGGGCGAAGCCGGGGTGACGGCGCTCCCCCGCGCGCCCGTCAGCCCGCCGCGGCGTCCCGGAGCTGCCGCACCCGGATCGGCACCGGGGGGTGGGAATAATGCGCCAGCGCGTAGAGCGGGTCGGGCGTCAGCGTCGAAGCGTTGTCGCGGGCGAGGCCCGTCAGCGCGCTGATCAGCGGATCGGCGCCGACCGTGCGGCGGGCGTAGTCGTCGGCCTGGAACTCGTTGCGGCGCGAGATCCAGTTCGACAGGGGCGCGAGCAGCGGGCTCACCACGGAGGCGAGCAGCAGGCAGGCGAAGAGCCGCACGCCGTCGCCGTCCTGCTCCACCCCGAAGGACGGCAGCAGCCAGGGCTGCTTCACCAGCCAGCCGAAGGCGGCGAGGCCCAGGAAGGTGACGACCGCGCTCTGCGCCAGCCCGAACCAGATGTGACGGTGGCGGAAATGGCCGAGCTCGTGGGCGATCACCGCCTCGATCTCGCCGGGCGCGCTCTTGGCGATGAGCGTGTCGAACAGCACGATGCGCTTCGAACGGCCGAAGCCGATGAAGTAAGCGTTGCCGTGGGCGGTGCGTCGCGACGCGTCCATGGTGAACAGGCCCGACGAGCGGAAGCCCGCGCCGGCGAGCAGCCGCTCGATGCCGGCGCGCAGGGGCCCCTCCTCCAGCGGCGTGAAGGTGTTGAACCGCGGCGCCACCAGCCGGACGTAGACGGCCGGTGCCGCCACCATGAGCACCAGCAGCGCCAGCCACGCCCAGAGCCACCACAGGCCCGAGAAGCTCCGCATGGCCCACAGCGCCGCGTAGAGCAGCGGCACCGCCACGGCGAGGGACAGGGCCGAGCGCCGCCCGAGGTCCGCCAGGAAGGTCGAGGCCGTGGTGCGGTTGAAGCCGAAGCGCCGCTCCACCACGAACTTGCGCCAGATCCCCACCGGCAGGTCGAGCAGGGTGCCGACCGCCGCGGCGGCGACCAGGAAGGCCACGCCCAGCGTCAGCGAGCCCGGCTCCAGCAGCGACGCCAGCGGGCGGTACAGGACACCGATGCCGCCCAGCGCCCAGAACAGGGTCAGGGCGGTGCCGACGGCCGTGTCGACGCGCGACAGCCTTTCGCGCGCCACCGTGTAGTCGGCCGCCTTGCGGTGGTCGTCGAGCGACACGGCGGCGGCGAAGTCCGGCGGCACCGCGTCGCGGTGGGCCCTCACGTGGGCGGTCTGCCGGGCCGACAGGACCAGGGACAGCCCCGCCCAGGCGAGCGTCGCGGCGATGAAGGCGGTCAACAGCAAGGCGGGTCCTCCGGTGGGCCCCTCAGATGCGCGCTCCGGCCGGCGGTGTCGAGCGGCGTGCGACGACGGGGCCGGGACGCTGGCCTTCGCCCTCCCCTGCCCCTATGAGGGCCGCTTCGGCGCCGGCGCGCCGGACGGGAGCCGCCATGATCCCCTGGGAAACGCTGGACACCGTCGCGGTCCCGGGGGACGGCGGCGAGATGCGCCTGATGCGGCGTGGGCACGAATACGTCATCCGGCTCGGCCCCATCGTGCTGATGGGCAGCCGCACCGGCGGCTCCGAGGAAGCGCTGGCGCGGCTCGGCTGCGCGGGGCTCGACGCGGCCGAGCGCCCGCGCGTGCTGATCGGCGGGCTCGGCATGGGGTTCACGCTGCGCGCCACGCTGGCGCTGCTGGGTCCCCACGCCGCCGTGACGGTGGCGGAGCTGGTGCCGGCCGTCGTGGCCTGGGGCCGCGGGCCGCTCAGCGCCGTCCACGCCGGCAGCCTCGACGACCCGCGGGTGACGGTCCACGAGGGCGACGTCGGGCGGCTGATGCGCGCCGCGTCGGGCCCCGGGCGCTTCGACGCCATCCTGCTCGACGTCGACAACGGCCCCGACGGGCTGACGCGGGCCGGCAACGACGCGCTCTACGACGCGCGCGGGCTGGCGGCGGCGCGGGACGCCCTGCGCCCCGGCGGGCGTTTGGCCGTGTGGTCGTCCGAGCCCGACGACCGCTTCACGGCGCGGCTGAAGCGCGCCGGCTTCGCCGTGGCGGTGGAAACGCCGCGCGCCCACGGCAAGCGCGGGATCCGGCACGTCGTGTGGGTGGCGACGCGGGGCGGATGACGAACCGGGGCCTCGGAGCCCCGGCCCGGGCAGGCTCGCGCCCCTCGCCGCGCGCGTGGCCCGCTCGGGCCCGGCGACGGACATGCCGGCGCATCCCCGCCGTCCGGTGTCACGTGGCGGGAAGCGCGGCGGCGACCGTGCCTTCCGCCAGATGGTCCGGCGGCGTCGGGACATCGCGGCGCGCGAGGCCGCGCGACGCCTGCGCCCCCCGCGGCAGGCCGACGCGATCGGAATCATCGCGGCCGCGGCCCGGCCGGCGTCGGTGGACGGCGTCGACGCCCGCGAAGGCGGCGACGCCGAGCCCCACCGAGAACCAGCCGAGCGCCCGCGCCAGCCGGTCGGCATCGGTGGACGAACTCGGGCCTTTGCGCTCGACGCGCGGATCCCCCCGGACCGGGCGATGCCCGTGAGAACGGCGGATGGCATCGCTGAACCCCGTCAGGGTTGGAGCACGACCGCGATGCAGCCGTCGGTCTCGTCGCGGAACTCGGCGTCGTGCGCCAAGCCTTGAACGGGGCCTTGGGGCGCGTCGCGGTCACGTCGCGTGCCCGCAGCGCGCTGTGTCGCGAGCGGCAGCAGAGCTTGAGCGCCGCGCTGCGGCAGGTGCGCGAAGCGCTCCACGCCCAGGCGGAACCGCGGTCGATCTCGCTGGAGGTGGAGCGCGAAGTGCCCGGCTTGTCGCAACGGCAGATCACCACGATGGCCCTCGTCGTGAACGAGCTGACGATCAACGCCATCGAACACGCCTTCGCCGAGGAGGAGCCCGGCCACGTCCGCCTGTCGATCAGCACGGACGGCGACCTCGAGGGCGTCGTGTCCGTCGACGACGACGGGCAGCCTTTCGCCGAAGCCGCCCACGGCACCGGCATGGGCATGGGGCTGGTCAAGCGGCTCGCGGCCTCGATCGGCGGCGTGCTGGTCCTGCCGCCGCCGGGGACGACGACGTTCGAACTGCGGGTCCCCTTCGCGGCCGACCGAACCGAACCGGCGGACAGGCGCCCGCGTCAGCAGGCCGTGAAGCCGCCGTCGATGGGCAGCGACACGCCGGTGATCATGGACGCACCGTCGCCGAGCAGGAACACGATCGGCGCGGCGATCTCGTCCTCGGTGGCCCAGCGGCGGAGCGGCATCTGGTCGAGGAAGGGGCCGCCGATGTCCGGCCGTCCCCAGTAGAAGGCCGACATCTCGGTCATCACCACCGTCGGGTTGACGCTGTTCACCCGGATGCCGTAGGGGCCGAGTTCGAGCGCCGACACCCGGGTGATGTTGTCGAGGGCCGCCTTCGACGACCCGTAGGAGATATGGCCGCGCAGCGCCACCAGCGACGCCTGGCTCGACACGTTGACGATGGAGCCGCCGCGGCCGAGGCGGATCATCGATCGCGACGCATATTTGGTGACCAGCAACGCCCCGCGCGCGTTGACGCCGATGACCTTGTCGAAGACCGAGATGTCGGTCTCCATGGGGGTGGCGATCTCGCCGCCGAAGCCGCCGCAATTGACGACGCCCCACAGGTCGAAACCGTCCAGCGCCGTCCTGACGCTGTCCTCCGACGCCAGGTCGAAGGCCAGCGTGCGGCAGCCGGTGTCGGCCGCGAGCCGCGCCAGCGCATCGGCGTCCCGGCCGCTCGCCACCACCTCGGCCCCGGCGGCGACGAGTTGCCGGACCGTCGCGCCGCCGATGCCCCCGCTCGCCCCGGTGACGAGGATCACGCGCCCGTCGAAGTTCAACATGCTTTCACTCCCGATCCCGCGGCGCACCGCCGGGGCCTCCGCATCCGGCGGCCGTCAGCCGCCGATCATCAGTTTCACGACCTCGTCGTGGGTGGTCTGCGCGATCAGGCGTTCGCCCGCCAGGCTACCGCGCCGCAGCACCACGATGCGGTCGGACACGGCGAAAATGTCCTGGAGGTTGTGGCTGATGAAGATCACGCCCCGCCCCTGCGCCTTCAGGTTCCGGATCAGCGTCAGCACCTTGCGCTGTTCCGGCACGCCGAGCGCCGCGGTGGGCTCGTCCATCAGGATCACGCGCGCGTTCCAGTACATGGCCCGGCCGATCGCCACGGCCTGCCGCTGCCCGCCGGAGAAGCGGCCGACCGGGGCTTCGAGGCGATCGACGTGGAAGTCCAGCCGCGACATGGTTTCCTTGGCCGCCTGGGCCATGGCCCTGCGGTCGAGGACGGGGAGCACGCCGAAGGCGCGCCGCATCGGCTCCCGGCCGAGGAAGATGTTGGCGCCGATCGACAGGTTGTCGGCCAGAGCGAGGTCCTGGTAGATCGTCTCGATGCCGGCGACGCGCGCGGCTTCGGGCGTCGAGAACCGGACCGCCTGGCCGTCGAGCCTGATCTCGCCGTCGTCCGCCGGGTACACGCCGGAGATCATCTTGGTGAGGGTCGACTTGCCGGCGCCGTTGTCGCCGGCCAGCGCCACGACCTCGCCCGGATGCAGTTCGAGCGACACGCCCTTGAGCGCTTCGACGCCGCCGAACCGTTTGTAGACGCCCCGGACGTCGAGCAGCGGCTGGCTGGATGGGGAAGGGACGGCACTCATCAGCGTTCTCCGCCGAGTTTGCGCTGGGTCTGGTCGACCAGCACCGAGATGATGATGACCACGCCGACCGCGACGAACTGCCAGAACGGCTCGACGTCGATGAAGACGAGGCCGTACTGGATCACCGCGATCACCAGGGAGCCCGCCACGGTGCCGAGGATGGTGCCGGAACCGCCGAACAGGCTGGCGCCGCCGATCACCACGGCGGCGATCGAGTCGAGCAGCAGGGGTTCGCCCGCCTGGGCGGCGCCGGCCGTGAAGCGCGCCGTGTACAGGACGCCGCCGAGGCCGGCGCACAGCGCGGACAGCAGGTACAGGCGGCGCGTGAGGCGGCCGACGCCGATGCCGGCGCGCAGCGCCGCCTGCTCGCTGGCCCCGACCGCGTAGGTGTGCTGGCCGAAGCGCGACTGGCCGAGCAGGTAGTGCATGAACAGCACGAACACCGCCGTGACCAGCACCACGACGGGGATGCCCAACAGGCGGCCGTTGCCGAGCGCGGCGAACCAGTCGTTCGTGACCGGCACCGTGGTGCCCTTGGCGAGCAGGAAGGCCGTGCCCCGCGCGACGCCGAACATGCCCAGCGTGCCGATGAAGGGCGGGACCTTGAGCTTGGAGATCAGCCAGCCGTTGATGGCGCCCGGCACCAGCGCGACGGCGAGGCCGGCCGCGATGCCGACCAGCATGGCCGGGAGCGGCGGCAGGGACGAGTCCGCGGCGTTGGTGGCGTGGGCCGCCAACACGGCGGACAGGCCCATGACGAAGCCGACCGACAGGTCGATGCCGCCGGCGATGATCACGAAGGTTTCGCCCAGCGCCAGGAGGAGCGGCGCCACGGCGAAGACCGCGATGGACTGCGCGTTGTACGACGAAAGCACGAAGCTCACGCCGTAGCTCGCCCGGGCCCACACCTCGAAGGTGACGAGCAGCAGCGCCAGGAACAGCCAGGCCCGCAGCGCCGCGAGCCGGACCAGCCACGGGTGCGGCGCTTTCGAATGCCGGTTCGCCCGGAGGAGGGACGTGGAGGGTGCGGACATGCGCTGTTCCGTTGCGAGATGAAGGGTCGGGGGCCGGACGCGTCGTGGCGGTTCGGAGGGGTCCGCCCGCGCCGGGCTGCCGGGCGTGGCGACGATCCGGGGGAGCCCGGCACCGGCCGCAGCCGTCGCGGCCCGTCCCGGTCGCCCTGCCCCGGTCCCGGCCCGTCGCCGTCCCGGGCGTCTTCACGCGACCGCGTGGCTCCACGCGGTCGCGGCCTGCCTCGGAGCTCAGTCCTTGTAGATGAACTTGGCCACCGCCGGATCGTCGATGTTGGCCTTGTCCATGACGGTGAAGCCGGTGCCGATCCTGGTCGGGATCGACTGGCCCGTCAGGTGCGCGTAGGCCGAGATCACGCCGAAGTAGCCGATCTCCGCCGGGTGCTGGGCGATGACGGCGTCGATCGCGCCCGACTTCACGTCGGCCACGACGGAGGTCGGCGCGTCGAAGCCGACGACCTTGATCTTGGTCTGCTGCCCGGCCTGCTTGACGCCGTTGGCGGCGCCGAGCGCCGAAAACAGGTTTGCCCCGAACACGCCGTCGAGATCGGAGTTGCGGGCGAAGACGGACTGCACCTGCGACGCCGCCTTGTTGGCATCGTCGTCGTTGAACTGGGTTTCGAGCACCTGGATCCCGGGATGGGACTTCATCTCCTCCTTGAACCCTTCTTCACGCTGGTCCGTGGTCGAGATGCCGGGCTTGACGTTCGAAACGTAGACCTTGCCCTTGTCGTTGATGGCCTTGGCCAGCGCCCGCGCCGCCATCTTGCCGCCGAGGACGTTGTCGGATGCGACGTAGGACAGCGGGAACTCCGCGCCCCCCTTCCCGGTCTGGTAGTCGCCATTGCCGATGAAGGTGTCGACCGTGATGACCGGGATCCCGGCATCGGCGGCCTTCTTCAAGGGCTGCACCATCTGCGTCTTGTCGGTCGGCGCGATCAGGATCGCGTCCGGATGGCGGGCGATCACGGCGTCGAGCACCGGCGACTGCGTCACGGGATTGAAATCGGGCGCACCCTGGAAGATCAGATCGGCGCCGACAGCCTTGGCGGCCGCTTCCGCGCCCCGCCGCATCGTGACGTAGAACGCATCCGTCGTGAGGCCAGGGACCAACGCTATCGTGAATTTCTTGTTCTGTGCTTCGGCGTTGCTGACCAACGCACCCATGCCGAGCGCCACGGCGGCCAATGCCGACAATGTCTTCTGCAATGCATCCTCCCATGTTGGACATATGAGCGGCGGCGCCCCTTGGTGGGATCGTCTCGTCCGGTTCACGTCGCCGTCTGTCGGCCATCGCAGACTACGTTCGATCGCGAGATCCTGCAATATCTCTCTGTATGAAATTTCTAGTCTGGTGGGACGGCGCTGCGCGGGCGGGCCGGGGTCAGCCCCCCGCGAGGGCTCGCGCGATCCAGGCCATGACGGCGTCGGTTTCGAGCGGGGCCGTCGTGTCGACGTGGAGGCAGGGGCCCCGGCCGATGGGCGTCGCCCGCGCGTTCAGCGCCAGGAGCTCCGGGACGTAGTCGGCCCCGGGATGACCCGGGGAGCGCGTGGCCGCCCGCGACAGGTAGCGCTCGGCCAGGGCCGCCCCGGGGGCGTGGCACCACAGCTCCGCCGTGCGCCCGATGCCGGCGGTCGCGAGATGGGCTTCGAGGACTTCGGGCGGCTGAAAGCCGAACCACGCGTCGACCACGACGGTCGCGTCCGCGGGCCATTCCCCGATGGCGGCGAAGATGATCTCGTAGCTGGCCCGCCCGAGCTTGCGATTGTGCTCCCGGTCGCCCGTGCCGATGTGGTGGAACAGCGGCTCCTTGACGGTGTCGAGCGTCATCAGCGGCACGCCGAGGCGACGCGCGACGGCGCGCGACACCGTGCTCTTACCGCTGGCGGGCACGCCGTTGACGAGGATCGCCGCCTTCATGGCGCGGGCTTTCCGCTGACGGCGGGCCCGCCGTCCGCCCCCGCCGCCCGGGCGGCCGCGAGCCCCGATCCGATCACGCCGGCATCGTCCCCGAGCTGCGCCGCCCCGACCGGGCATCGGTACCAGGGCGACACGGCGGGCGCCCCGGCGAGCGCCCGGTGGGCCGCCCCGCCGAGGCCGCCCCCGAGGAGGACGAGCTCGGGGCTGACGGCGGCCACCATGCTGTCGATGGCGGACCGGAGGGGGCCGACCCACCTCAGCAGGACCTCGCCGCACCGCGCGTCCCCGCGGGACGCCGCCTGGATGAGGTCCTCGACGCGCGTTTCGGGCGGCAGGCCCGCCTCGCGGACGTGCCGCCCCAGCGCGGTCCCGGAGCTCGTCGTCTCGACGCAGCCGCGCCGCCCGCAGTTGCAGGGTTCGCCGCCCTGCGACACGGTCAGGTGGCCGAGCTGGCCGGCCGTCGCCGTGCCCCGCACGATCCGGCCGCCCAGCGCCACGGCGCCGCCGATGCCGGTGCCGATGGTGAACATCACCACGTCGTCCCGGTTTCGCGCGGCCCCGACCGCCATCTCGGCGACCAGCGCCATGTTGCAATCGTTGTCGATCGCGACCGGGAGCCCCACGGCGTCCTCGACGCGCTCGACGATCCGGGACGACGACAGGTCGACGTAGCCGCCCGAAAGCACGGTCCGCCGGATCCCATCGACCCGGCCCGGGACCCCGATCCCGATCGCCGTGACGGCGCTCGAGCGCAGCCCGAGGCACAGGTCGCGGATGCGGGCCACGACGGCATCGGGGTCCGTGCCGATGCGTTCGGACGACCGCGCGGTCAAGGAACCGTCGCCGGCCACGAGGGCGACCCTGAGGTTGGTGCCCCCGATGTCGACGCCTATCGCGAGAGGGGTCCCGTGCATGGGCGCGTCACGCCGCCTCGGCCCGCGCCGACCTGTGCCGGGCCAGGATGGCCTGGATCTGCCGCAGGCGGGGCACGGCGATGGTGGTCAGGCGCTCGCGCGTCACGCTCCGGTCGAGCGAGATGCAGTCCTTCCACAGGGCCCGGCCCGCGATGACGCCGGACGCCCCGTTCGCCATGGCGATCTCGACCTGCCCGAGGAAGGTTTCGTGGTCGACGCCGGCCGACAGCACGGCCCAGGGCACGTCCTTGCACATCGCCGTGACGCGGGCGCAGGTGGCGGCGCCGCCCGGATAGGGGAGCTTGAGCACCTTCGACCCGACGTCGAGGCAGATGCGGGTGCCCGCCTCGATGAGGCCGGGGAAGGCCGCCTTGTAGGCGTCCTTGCTTTCGCCCGGCAGCTCGTAGGTCAGGAACTCGACGACGAGCAGCAGGTCTTCGGCGGCGAAGTCCGCGATGCAGCGCTCCAGGATCCGGACGTTCTCGACGTTGGCGTCCGGGCGGTCCGCCCGGAGGTAGACCATGATCTTGCCGCCGGTGCCGCCGAGCGCGCGCACCTTCCGCGCGTCGATGCCCGGCACGAGGCGGGACAGGCGATAGCCGTCGGGGGTGGTGTCGAAGCCCGAAGCGTCGAGGCCGATCAGCAGCGCGGTGTTGCGCCCGAGGACCGCGCGGTCGACGATGCCCGGCACGGCGCAGACGGGGTCGAGCAGGATGCACGACGCCTGGCTGGCGAGGTGGGTCGTGAGGTCGGCCTTGGTTTCACCCAGCATCGCTTCTGTGATGGCGGATTCCTCGGACGGGCTCGCCGCCATGATCTTCCGCATGCCGCCCCGCTGGTCCGCGGCCACGACCATCATGGCCCCGTCGTCGCCGCAGATCTGCTGGTAGCCCCGGCTCTCGGCCGTCGTCATGGATGACATTGTACATGGCCCTGTTCATGGTCCGGCCGTAGACCGGACGAGGATCCCGATGCCACCTGCCCGGAGATGGCCTAGATTGAGCGGGGGACGGGCCCGCGACACGGCGCTTCGAACGCCCGGGCCGCCCCCTCGCCTGCGAAGGCACCGTAACATGTTTCAGAAAGGAATTTCAAGCTGTCTGCCGACGTTCCCCAGGACCTCGCGTCGCGCGCGACGCTCCACACGGTGGCCAAGCTCCACTACGAGGCCGACCTGTCTCAGGTGGAGATCGCGCGCCGGCTCAACATCTCGACCGCGACGGTGTCGAGGCTGCTCCGCCGGGCGCGGCTCGACGGGATCGTGCGCATCGAGGTGCGCGAGTTCCAAACGCCGGTGGACCTCAACGCGAAGCTGGTCGAGCGCCTGGAGCTGCGCCGCGCCGCGGTGGTGGACGCCGCCGACGCCGGCGGGCTGGCGGGCCTGGCGGGGCCGGTCGGGACGTTTCTGAGGGAAGCCGGCCTGTCCGCGGGCTCGGTCATCGCGATGGGCTGGGGCCGCGCCGTGCGCGAGGTGATCGCCACCGGGCTCCCCCGCCTTCCCGGCGTCGTCACCGTGCCGGCGACCGGCGGGATGCAGCAGCCCGCCCCGCATTTCCAGATCGGCGAATTCGTCCGCCTCGCCGCCGAGCAGCTGGGCGGCACGCCCCGCTTCATCCACGCCCCGTACCTGCCGTCGAAGGAAGCGCGGGAAGCGCTGCTGCGCGACGCCACCCTGTCGGAGCACCTCGCGTTGTGGGACCGGATCGACGCCGCCATCGTCGGCATCGGCGTTCCGCACGCGGTCGATCCCACCCACGGCCGCCTCCAGGTCACGCCCAGCGAGCAGGCCCTCGTCCATGCCGTAGGCGACGTGATCCGCCATTACTTCGACGCGAAGGGCAACCTGATCCCGTGGGAAGGCGAGAACAGGCTGATCGCCGTGTCTCCCGCGCAGTTCCGGGCCGTGCCGCTCGTCATCGGCGTGGCGGCGTCGCCCGCCAAGGCGGTGGCGATCCGGGCCGCGGTGCGGGCGAAGCTGATCAATGCCCTCGTGACGGACGTGACTACCGCGCGGGCGATCCTCGACCTGCCCGAGGACTGATCCCAGCGGTCGAAGATGTCGACCGCTGGCCGGCGCGAACGCGCGCCGCCGGCCGTGCGGCGCGACGGAGATGCATCGGCATCTCCGTCGCCTGGCACGACCCACGATCCCGCCGGGCCACCCGCCCCGACCGCCTGCCGAGCCGCGGCCGGCGTGGTCCTCGCCCGCGAGCGCATCCCAGCCGATCCCGTCGAGGCCGTCGGAGGCGGCGGGCCGCTCGGCCCGGCGCCTGACCGACCTCAGGACCTGCGAAGCGAGGGCATGGTCGCCCGCCGTCTTCCAGCTGTCGACCCGCGCCCTCGCCTGTCCGGCAAGTCCGCGCCCCGTCGCGCACCGCCGTCGCATCGTCATCGCGTGTACCGCCCGGGTCTTCCGACCTCGGATGCTTGTCGAGGCGCGCCGTCGTTGCCATCCGCATGTCGGCCTGCAATTCCAATCGACGCATCGTCAGCAGCGTCACGCCGCGCAGATGGTCTGAACTGTAGAGAGCTGCGGTCTGCATCGCGCCGATATGCCGTGGAAAGCCTCGCTACGTCGGATGATTCCCGTCCCTCTGTATCGGGCCCAGCCCGATCCGATGGACAGCGACGTTTCTGTTTCGGATGGATCTCTGGAGATCCATGTGTTCTATGCCGGGGCAGGACGGCGCGGATGCCAGCAGAGGTTGCCTCGACATCGATGCCCATCATGGTCGCACCCGACGGCGGCCGTCGGACGAAGCTGGATCAGCCCGGGCTCCCCCTGTCGCCCGATGACCTGGCCCGCACCGCAGCCCAGTGCCGCGACGCCGGGGCGTCGATGATCCATGTGCCTGTCGGCGAGGGCGATGGATCCCATCCGGCCGAGGCCGGCCGCGCCGCCACGGCGGCCATCGGGGCGGCGGCTGGGCCGACGACCTGCGGGCCGAAGTCCTGCGGGCCATGCTCGCCGCACCCTGAAGCGCGCGCGCCGTCCGGGAGGCTGCGGCGGCGTCCGGCGGGCGGCCCGGGGATGCGCTCCGACGCGCTTCGGACGCGTTTCGGACGCGCGGCGGCCCCGCGCTCGCGAGCCCGCGCGGTCCGGGCCCTTGACGGGCCGCCGGGAACGGGTCAGTTTGGGAAAACGTTTTCGCAGCCGGTCGAACCGGCGCGGCCAGGGGGAAACGACGTGGACGAGGCGGCCGATCGGACCTTGCCGGCGCGGAACGGCCGCGCCGCCCGCGTGACCATCCACGACGTCGCCCGGGCGTCGGAAGTCAGCATCGCGACCGCGTCGAAGGCGCTGAGCGGCCAGGGCCGCATGGCGGTGGCGACGCGGGAGCGCGTCAAGGAGGTCGCCAAGGCGCTCAGCTTCCGGCCGAACGCCATCGCGCGTGCCCTGCTGAAGCAGCGGAGCTTCACCATCGGGCTCCTCACCGACGACACCTACGGCCGCTTCACCCTGCCCGTGATGGCCGGCATCTCCGAAGCGCTCGTCGACCGCGGCGTGTCGGTGTTCCTGTGCTCGGTCGAACGCGACTCCGCCGTCGGCCAGAGCCACGTCGACGCCATGCTGGAAAAGCAGGTCGACGGCATCATCGCGTCGGGCAAGCGCCTCGACCGCCGCCTTTCCGTCGACCTGTCCGTCGTCGACGTGCCGGTGGTCTACGCCTATTGCGAGGGGCCGGAGGGTTCCATCGGCTTCGTGTCGGACGACCGGGCCGGGGCGTGCCTCGCGGTCGAGCGCCTGATGGCGCTCGGGCGCCGCCGCATCGCGCACGTCACCGGCCCGGCGGACTTCGCCGTCGTGCCGCAGCGCGCCCGAGGCTTCGCGGAAGCGCTGGCCCGGGCCGGGCTGCGGCCCTTCACCGAGCATCCCATGGTGGGCGATTGGTCGGAAGCCTGGGGCTTCGCCGCCGCCGAGCGCCTCCTCGCCGACCCCGCGGGGCGCCCCGACGCCGTGTTCTGCGGCAACGACCAGATCGCGCGCGGGCTCATCGACGCGCTGACGCTGCGCGGGGTCGCCGTCCCGGGCGACATCGCGGTGGTGGGCTTCGACAATTGGGAAATCTTCGCCGCCGCCACCCGCCCCCCCCTCACCACGGTCGACATGAACCTGAAGGACCTCGGCCGCCACGCCGGGCTGACGCTGCTCGACCTCGTCGAGGGCCGCCCGGTGCCGCCCGGGGTCCGCGCGCTGCCCTGCAGGCTCGTCGTCCGGCGCTCCTGCGGCTGACCGAGGGCCCCCAGGGACCCTGACCACCCCGTCGCCAACGATCGCGCCGGGTTCGACGCAACATCGAGGGAGGACTTCATGCGCGCATTCGAAACTCTGCTCGCCGCGGCCACGGCCCTGACGGCCCTGGCGATGCCGGCGGCGGCCCAAACGCTGACCATCTGGAGCCGAAGCGGCCAGGGCGACACGCTCGAAGCCGTCGCCAAGGCCTATGGCGAGAGCCATGCCGACAAGGTCGCGGTGGTCACCCTGCCGGTCGACGAGTTCGTCCAGAAATACGCCACCGCCATCGCGGCCGGCAACGCGCCCGACGCCGTGGCGCTCGACCTGATCCACACGCCGACATTCGCCCAGGCCGGGCAGCTCGAGGACCTGACCGCCTGGGCGAAGGGCTTGCCCTATTTCGGGGCGCTGTCGCCGGCGCACCTGTCCGTCGGGACCTACCAGGGCAAGGTGTACGGCCTGCCGCTGACCACCGAAACCTCCGTCCTGGCCTGGAACAAGGACCTGTTCAGGAAGGCGGGGCTCGACGCCGACAAGGGCCCGACCACCTGGGCCGAGTGGAAGGCGGACGCCGCCAGGGTGACGGCGCTCGGCGGCGACACGCACGGCTTCTACTTCTCCGGGGCCTGCGGGGGCTGCTACATCTTCACCTTCACGCCCCTCGTGTGGGCTTCGGGCGGGCAGATCCTGGTCGACGACGGCGCGAAGGCGACGCTCGACACCCCGGCGCTCAAGGACGGCGTCGACTTCTACCGCTCGCTCGTCGCCGGCGGCATGGTGCCCGCCAGCTCCCGCACCGACACGGGCTCCGACTTCCTGTCGATCGTCGACGGCAAGATCGGCCTGCAGTCGATCGGCGCGAGCCAGATCGGCGTGCTGACGATCAAGTATCCGGACCTCCATTTCGGCGTGACGCTCATCCCCGGCCGGGACGGCGGCACCTCCTCCTTCGTCGGCGGCAACAACATCGTCGTCACCAAGGGGGCGAAATCGGTCAAGGCCGTCGAAGCCTTCATGGAATACGTGTATTCGCCCGAAGGCCAGCGGCTGATGGTGCGTCACGGCAGCCTGCCGGCCCGCTCCGACATCGCCGCCGACGTGATGAAGGGCCAGGACCCCCGCTACGACGTCGCGGTAGCCGCCATCGCGGTGGGGCGCACCCCCTATTCGCCCCTGTTCAACGACATCATCAACAGCCCGAACGGGCCCTGGGCGCAGATGATGAACGCCGCGATCTTCGGGGCCGACCCGGCCAGCGCCATCAGGGACGGCCAAACCCGCATGCAGGACGTCATCGACGCCGCGAAGTGACGCGTCCCGACCGCCGCCGAGGAGCAGCCCGATGTCCGCCACGTCCCTGCCGACCGCCGCCACGGCCGCGGCGGCGAAACCCAAGGATCGCCGCCGCAGGAAGCGGCGCGACCTCGTCGGGCTGCTCTACGTCCTGCCCGCCATGGCGCTGGTGGTCGTCTTCTTCGTCGTGCCGATCGGGATGACGGCCTGGATGTCGCTGCACAACTGGCCGCTGCTCGGCGTGCCGCGCTTCATCGGGCTCGGCAACTACGTCCGGATGTGGTCGGACGCGGGGTTCTGGTCGTCGCTGCGCTTCACGCTGCTCTACACGGCCGTGGCCACGGTGGCGATCTTCGCGGTCGCCTTCCCGCTGGCGCTGTTCGTCGAGCGCCCGCGCCCGCTCGGCGCCCTGTTCCGCACGGTCTTCTTCCTGCCCGTCGTGGTGGGGTTCGCCACGGCGTCGCTGTTGTGGGTGTGGCTGCTCAACACCGACAGCGGCCTGTTCGCCCCGGCCTTCCAGGCGTTGGGCTTCACGCCGCAGCGGGTCAACATCCTGGGCGACTTCGGCACGGCCTTCCCGGCCATCGTCGCCATGGTGGTGTGGAAGGTCGCGGGCTTCACCATGATCCTGCTGATGACCGGGCTGCAGGGCATCCCCGGCGACGTCGTGGAAGCCGCCCGCATCGACCACGCGGGGCCGCTGCAGCGCTTCCGCTTCATCACCCTGCCGCTGATGCGCCGCACGCTGGGCCTGGCCCTCATCCTGTGCGTCACCGGCTCGATGCTGGCCTTCGACCAGTTCTACATCATGGTGGCGGGCGGCCCCCGCAACCAGACCGTCACGGCGGTCTACACGATCTTCAACCAGTCCTTCGTGTCGTTCCGCCTCGGCTACGGCTCGGCCCTGTCGATCGCGCTGCTCGCCATCCTGCTCGTCCTCAGCGTCGGCCAGCTTTGGCTGCTGCGCGACCGGGAGGACGCCCGGTGAGGGCGACGCGCGGGCGCGCCCGCCTCACGGCGGCCCTGTCGACGCTGGTCGGCCTCGTCGTCGCCGCGGCCTTCCTGGCGCCGATCGCCTGGACGGTGCTGTCCTCGTTCCGGCCGGCCGCCGAAGCCGCGCAGCCGCCGCTGCCGCCCTGGCCGACGCGGGGCTTCAGCCTCGACGCCTACCGCACGCTCGACGGCTTCAGCGGGGGGCTGTGGCTCCACGCCGCCGACAGCGGCCTCGTCGCCGGATCCACCGTGGTGCTCAGCGTCGTAGTCAGCCTGTTCGCCGGCTACGGCTTCTCGCGCTACCGCTTCCCGCTGCGCAACACCTGCTTCGTGCTGGTGATGACCACCATGATGGTGCCGTTCCAGTCGATCCTGGTGCCGCTCTTCATCCTGCTGACGCGGATGCACCTGCAGAACACGCTGACGGGACTGACGCTCGTCTACGTGACGCTGCAGCTCCCCTTCTCGATCTTCATGATGCGCAACGCCTTCGACGCCGTGCCGCGCGAGATCGAGGAAGCGGCCCGCATCGACGGGGTGCGCGACCTGCGCCTGCTCGTGCGGGTGCTGCTGCCGCTCGTCATGCCCGGCGTCGCCACGGTGGCGATCTTCGCGTTCCTCAACAGCTGGAACGAGTTCCTCGCCGCCCTGGTCTTCCTCAGCGACGAGTCGAAGTTCACCCTCCCCGTGCTGATGACGGCGGTGCGGGCCGGCCGCTTCGGATCCATCGACTGGGGGGCCGTGCAGGCGGGCGTCACCGTGATGATGGTGCCCTGCCTCGTCGTCTTCCTCGCCCTCCAGCGCTTCTACATCCGCGGCCTCACGGCCGGCGCGGTGAAGTGATGCCCCTCCCGCCCGAGTGCCGCCCCATGTCAGACACAGCCGCCCGCCGCTTCCGCCCCCCGGCCGTCCCGCAGGTCGAGGTCCGCGGTTTCTGGGGCCCGCGCATCGACGTCGTCGCGGACAGGACGGTCGGCATCCTGTTCGACCGCTGCATCGCGGCCGGCACGCTCGACCAGGTCGACCCCGCCGTGCCGGTGCCGGACCTGCGCATCCCGTTTCAGCACGGCAACAGCGTGACGACCCAGATGTTCTGGGATTCCGACTTCGGCAAGATCATCGAGACGGCCGCCTACGCGCTGCACCGCCGGCGCGACCCCGCGCTCGAGCGCCGGATCGACGAGGTGGTCGACGCCTATGCGCGGCTCCAGGCCGAGGACGGCTACCTCGACAGCTGGTTCCAGCGCATGCGCCCGGGCGAGCGCTGGACCAACCTGCGCGACTGCCACGAGCTCTACAACATGGGGCACCTGATCGAGGGCGCGGTGGCGTATTTCCACGCCACCGGCAAGCGCACCCTGCTGGACGTGATGGCGCGCTGCATGGACCACGTCATCGCGACGCTCGGCCGCGAGCCCGGCAAGAAGCCCGGCTATTGCGGCCACCCCGAGGTCGAGCTGGCGCTGGTCAGGCTCGCCCGCGCCACCGGCGAGCGCCGCTACCTCGACCTCGCCGCCTACTTCGTCGACGAGCGCGGGCGGAGCCCGAACTACTTCGACGTTGAGGCCGAGGTGCGCGGCGAGCGCTCGGAGGACTTCTGGTTCAAGACCCACGAATACAGCCAGTCGCACCTCCCCGTCCGCGAACAGGACCGGGTGGTGGGCCACGCCGTGCGGGCCATGTACCTTTACAGCGGCATGGCCGACGTCGCGACCGAGACCGGCGACACGACGCTGGTGGAGCCGCTGGAGCGGCTCTGGGCCGACCTGACCGGCAAGAACCTCTACGTCACCGGCGGGCTCGGGCCCTCGCAGGCCAACGAGGGCTTCACCGTCGACTACGACCTGCCGAACGAGAGCGCCTACGCGGAAACCTGCGCCGCTGTGGCGCTGGTGTTCTGGGCGAGCCGCATGCTCGGCCGCGGACCCGACAACCGCTTCGGCGACGTGATGGAGCGGGCGCTCTACAACGGCGCCCTGGCGGGCCTGTCGCTCGACGGCACGAAGTTCTTCTACGAGAACCCGCTGTCGAGCCGCGGCGACCACCACCGCTGGACGTGGCACCGCTGCCCCTGCTGCCCGCCCAACATTGCGCGCCTCGTCGCTTCCGTGGGCTCCTACGCCTACGGCGAGGCCGAAGGCGAGGCGGCGGTGCACCTCTACTGCGCCGGCACGGCCGACCTCGACGTCGGCGGCGGGCGACGCCTGCGCGTCGTGCAGGAGACCGACTACCCGTGGAGCGGAGCGGTGCGCCTGACGGTGGGGCTCGACGCCGAGGCCGACCTGGCGCTGTCGCTGCGCATCCCGGCCTGGGCGGAAGGGCCGACCCTGTCGGTCAACGGCGAAGCGGTCGACCTGGCGGCCGTCTCGGTCGCCGGCTACGCGCGGCTCGCCCGGCGCTGGTCGGCGGGCGACGTCGTCGACCTCGACCTCGGCATGAGGGCCAAGCGGCTCTACGCCAACCCGAAGGTGCGGCAGGACGCGGGCCGCGTGGCGCTGCGGCGCGGCCCGCTGGTGTATTGCGTCGAGGCCGTCGACAACGGCCCGCTGCTCGACGGGCTGTCGTTGTCCCCGACGACCGAGATCCGCCATGAGTTCGTGGCGGGCCTGCTCGGCGGCGTGGTGGCGCTGAGCGCCGCGGCCGAGACCGACGCGGCGGACTGGGGCGGCGACCTGTACCGCGACGCCCCGCCGGACCGCCGGCCGACCGCGCTCCAGGCCGTGCCCTATTACGCCTGGGACAACCGCGGCCCGGGCGAGATGGCGGTGTGGCTCCGCGCTTGCGCGCCGGACGCCAAGCGCGACGGGACGGCGCGCTCGTGAGCGGCGTCGAGCTGCGGGGCGTCACCAAGTCCTACGGTGCGGTCGGCGTCATCCACGGGATCGACCTGTCGATCGCGGACGGGGACTTCGTCGTCTTCGTCGGGCCTTCGGGCTGCGGGAAGTCGACGCTGCTGCGCATGATCGCGGGGCTGGAGGAGGTGACCGGCGGCGACGTCGTGATCGCGGGCCGGGACGTGACCGACGCCGACCCCTCGGAGCGGGGCATCGCCATGGTGTTCCAGTCCTACGCGCTGTACCCGCACATGAGCGTGCGCGAGAACATGGGCTTCGGCCTGAAGATGATGCGGCAGGCCCCCGCCGCCGTGGCGTCCCGCGTCGACGCCGCGGCCGAGATCCTGAAGCTCGGGCCCCTGCTCGACCGCAAGCCGAGCCAGCTTTCGGGCGGGCAGCGCCAGCGCGTCGCGATCGGCCACGCCATCGTGCGCGACCCGAAGGTGTTCCTCTTCGACGAGCCCCTGTCCAACCTCGACGCCGAGCTGCGCGTGTCGATGCGGATCGAGATCGCCCGGCTCCACCGCGAGCTCGGCAACACGATGATCTACGTCACCCACGACCAGACCGAGGCGATGACGCTCGCCGACAAGATCGTGGTGCTGCGCGCCGGCCGCGTCGAGCAGGCCGGCACGCCGGCCGAGGTCTACGACGACCCCGCCAACACCTTCGTGACGGGCTTCATCGGCTCGCCGCGCATGAACCTGCTCGGAGGGCGCACCGCTGCCGACGGCGGCGTCACCTTCGGCGGCCGGACCTTCCCGGCGCCCGTCGCGGCGCGGCTCGCGCCGGACCGGCCCGTGCAGGTCGGGCTACGGCCCGAGCACCTGCGCGAAGCGCGGCCGGGCGAGGCCTCGCTCGGCGTGACGGTGGGATTCTCGGAGTTCCTCGGGGGCACGAGCTACGTCTACGGTGAGGTCGACGGCGGCGGCGCGATCGTGGCCGAGCGCCGGCGCGGCCCACCCCCGCGGCCGGGCGACCGGCTCGACCTCGCCTTCGACCCCGCCGACCTCCGACTCTTCGACGCGGAAGGGCTCCGCCTCCGCTGACGGCGGGCGCCTTCGGAGGAGGCGAAGGACGCGGGCACGCCGGCCCGGATCGCGGGCCGGAGCGGCGATCCGGGTGTCGACCGCTCGGGGACCGCCACGGCGCGCCGCCGCCCGTGGGGGCGACGGGGATGCGTCGGCCCGTCCGTCACCCGGCGTCGACGCGGACCGTCCTGCGCTCGCCCGACGGCAGGTGGCCGACCAGCTCGCCCGGCGCGGGCGCCCCGCTCGGCACCGCGTGGGTGGCGATCATCGCGGGGGACACGCTTCCGCGCGCCAGGTCGGCGTCGGTGATCGCCTTGCTGCCGCCCATGGCGATGAAGCCGTAGACGACCTTCGAGGTCAGATCGAGGATGACGATCACGGCCGTGGTGAAGGTCGCCGACCAGGCGTAGATCCCGTCCGGTCCGAAGAAGACCAGGATGGGATAAAGCAGCCACAGCGCCGACAGGATGACGACGTTGCGATCGTAGGCGCTGCGGCGCTCGCTGTCGCGCATGGCGGCTTCACGCTTCAAGGCGCCGAACAGGATGTAATAGACCGCGAGGAACGCCACGCAGCTGACGATGAACCACATCCATTTGGCGAAGGGGTCGACCGACATGCCGAAGAACAGGCCGGCGAGGATCATGACCACGTCGGACGCCAGGAGGCCGCTCACGAGGCCGGCCCGGCGGTGGGCGCCGTGCAGGGCCGTCATGGACAGGCCGAGCAGCAGCGTGGGGGTGGTCACGCTCCAATCGATGTAGCGGGCGTACAGGAAATCGCGGGTCCCGGTCCCGACGGAGAAGGGGAGGCTCATCGAGCCCTGGTGCATCGCCATCGCGAGATAGGCCAGCGCCGCGAAGAGCGGCACGATCCCGTGCGAGATCGTGTGGCCTTCCTCGTCCTGGGTGCGCGTCCCGCCCATCGCGAACAGCAGGACGGAGCCGCCCAGCATGCCGAGCGTGCCCACCCAAAGCCAAAATGTTTCAGTCATCGATCCGCGGTTCCGTCGTCACAGGGGAATGCCTGTTCGAGCGCCCTAACACTCTCGGCCCGAAGAACGGACCGCGGATCGCCGGAAAAAACCGGAGCTGCTGCACGATGTCGCCGATCGGGCGTCACGCCCGGCGGCGCTCGGGCGTCGAGCGCTCCGCCCAGGCTTCCAGGGCCATGTGGGGCACCGTCAGGGCCGCGATCAGGCGCAGGCTCCAGGCGAGCACGTCGGTGGTGCCGAGCGTGCCGCCGATGCCGGCCCACGTCAGGCCGAGGGCGGCGAGGCAGACGAGGGCGGAGGGTGCCACGATAGCGCCCGCCAGCAGGGTGGCGCGCCGCGCGTCCCCGGGCCGGTGGTCGTCCGCGATGCCGATCATGTGCCGGACGGCATGCACCAGGCAGAAGTAGAGCGCGAAGCCGAGCAGCGGCGGCAGGACCACCGCCGCGGCGGCGATCGCGCCGACCTCCGCGGCGTCGCCTGCCCCGCCCGTCCGGGCGGGCGGTCCCGGCCGGAAGGTGCAGGGGCCGAGCACGGTGCAGGCCACCGCCAGGCCCCACGGCACCAGCAGCCATCGCAGGCCCTCGAGCACGCCCGCCACGGCCGTCGCCTGGGCGCCGGCGAGGGCGGCGACGAGGGGTGCCACGCCCGCGGCATGGACGAGCAGCACGGGAAGCAGCGGCGTCGTGGCCCGGACCGCGACCGCCAACCCGTCCCGGCGCTCGTCGGCGCGGAGGTCGCCGCGGCCGAAATGCAGCCCCGACAGCCCGACGAAGAGGAGCAGCGTGGCGAGCGGCGCCAGCGTCCATCCGACCATCACGGCGGCCACGAGGGACAGGTAGGCGACCAGGAAGACCGGCAGCCACGCCCGCCCGAAGCGGGGCCGCATGACCCGATGGGCCACGACGAAGTCGGAACTGCCGTGCGGCACGCCGATCAACGCCCCGCCGACCAGCAGGGCCGCACCGCTCCAGGGGGCCAGGGCGGTCCCGGCCTGGGGCCAAGCGAGCGCGCCGGCCGCGGCTCCCCCCAGCACGGCCGTGGCCAGGACCCTGTGGGTCCCGTCGGCGGCGGCGCGCCAACGGGCCGGCGCGGCGGGCAAGGTCCAAGACGAGCCGCGATCGAGCGGGGTGAAAGCCACGTGAGGTCCGCCTCCGGGGGCCGACCGGTTCCGCCCATCCGGGCCGGATAGCGATCGCCCCCCGACTTGGTTCCGGCGGCCCGCGTGTGGCACGGCGCCCGGGCGGGGCCCGGTTCCGCATCGCGGGGCCGTCGGCCGGGACCCGCGGGACCGCCGCCGTCCCCGCGGACGAGGGTCAGCGGAGGTGTTCCGGCGTCGACACGAGGCGGGACGCTTCGCGGTTGGCGGCGGCGAGGCCGGCCTCGAGGCCGGCCCCCGTGGCCAAGGCGGCCGCGAAGGTGCCGACGAAGGCGTCGCCGGCCCCGTGCGTGCTCTTCACCGCGACGGGGATGGCGGGGATCGTCACGGCCAGGCCGGCGCGATCGGCCGCCGCGACGCCGATGTCGGGCCGCAGCTCGCCTGCGGCCGGGTCGCGCCGACCCACGGATTCATTCCGCGCTCACCACACCCCCACACTTCGACGGACGAGCACGGCATTCAACTTTTTTGCAACCCGGGATGACGGATAAGGGCAGTGAACTTGAACGAGGAGGCGGACATGCACACGGAGAATGCAGCACGACGCGCAGGCGGAGAGCCCGTCGACCTCCTCGGTCTCGACGGCCGCGTCATGGTCGACGGCGTCGACGTGCGGTGCAGGGTTCCGTGGGTTCGCGGGCGGACGGCCCACGTCAGCATGGCGCAGCCCGCCGGCTTCGCCCCGGGCGACCGTGTCATCGTCTACCTGGACCTCATCGGCCGCCTCGAAGGCGTCGCATCACCCCTCGACGCCACCAGCCTCGAGCTCGCCATCGTGGCCCCGCCCGCGAAGTGGGAGCGCCTCCGTCGGCAGTTCTCGACCGTCGCCGCCATGGCGCCCGAGGACAGGGCCAACCTGCGCGGGCACCGGCGCATCGTGCCCGACCAGCCCGACGTGCGCCTCACGTCGACCGATGGCGTCGACACGCCGGCCCAGATCCGCGACCTTTCGCGCTCGGGCGCTGCGGTGACGTCCCACATCCCGCCGCAGGTCGGCAGCATCGTCGCCCTGAACTCGACGCGCGGCCGGGTGGTGCGCCTGCTCGACGGCGGGTTCGCGGTCCAGTTCCTGCGCCTGCTGCCGCTCGAATCGTTCGGCGCCGCACACGCGCTGTAGAGGCTGTCCTGGATCGGCGGCGAGTCGAGCCAGGTTCCTCGGCTTGGGACAGGCGAAAGCGACCATGTGCAGGCCCGCGACCGTGCCGGGAAAACGCTCGTGGATTCTGAAGAGATGGGTTCACTCGGGCCATATGGAGAACCCGGCCTTCGATAAGCCGAGCACGCGCGCCATCACGGCCACGGGAAAGGCGGCCTGGTTCGCGCTGATGAAGGCGTAGAGCCCGGGGGCACCACGCCGGTCTCCCGCGCGAATCTGGCCGCCGCTCGAGAGGGGATACCGCGCTCCAGGCCCAACGGCTTGTTCTCGCCGCGCAGGCGGGCCAGTTCATCCCGTCGCGCGGGTGTCGGCACGGTGTCGGCCGCCGCCGGATTCGGCTCTCGCCCGCCGTCCCGGCGGTCCGCTTCGGCGACCCAGTTCCGGCTCGCCTGGGCGGACGGCTCGAACTCGCGCGCCAGATCCTGCGCGTCGCGGCCGGCGCGGGCGCGGACAGATCGAGCATCTGCTGACGGAACGACGGCGCATAAGGGAAGCGTGTCGTGGGCAGGCGGGAACACCTCGTGCGACGGCATCATCGGTGTCCGTCGATCGTGTCCCCAGGAATGGTGTAGCTTCCGGAGGAGCCACCTTGGTCACCGGATTGGGCCGGGACGGTCAGGCTGCCAGGATCGGCAGGCTGACGGCGTCATCATCGCCGATCGGGGCGATGCTTTCCAG
>NZ_QYBB01000051.1 GCF_004137685.1 Lichenibacterium minor
GGCCACGGCTCGCATCACCTCGGATGCGAGCACCTTCAGCACCGTGCTGGGCACCATCGGCGCCTGACAGCCCTCAGCCGAACTGCGCACCCCTGGGTAGTTACGGCTAAAGGGCACGACCGCCCAGAAGCGCGACAAGATCGTCGCGACGTTGGCGTGAGATCCTCGTCCAGGCCAGCGGACTCGTCGTCGAGGAGCCTGACGAAGAAGAGCTCTGATACTGGATCTGCGAGACTATCTTGGAGGATAATTTGCGGGCCACCGAGCACACTGTTTCGCCAGTGGCCGGGCCCACGAAGGCCGTCACGTGGAGCTACTGGAAGCGATGGTGGCTCAGCGCAATCGGACGCCTTGCCCTCGGCTCCTACACAGCGCGCAGCACCGGCTTAAGGCCGATGCGGTGCTCCTCGATGCAGAACACCTTGACCAGCGTACCGGGGTGGGCAGCCGCCTCCTCGGCGACGACATCCGCCAACTTTTCCTAAACGCCGCGGCCTCTTCGGCCGTCGCGGACTTCAGGTTCTTCGCCCGAGGCCGCTGCAACGACCAGCCGAGCGCCTTCGCCGTTTCCCAGCCGCGCTGAGGCAGA
Organism: Lichenibacterium minor; assembly: GCF_004137685.1. Classification (GTDB taxonomy): domain Bacteria; phylum Pseudomonadota; class Alphaproteobacteria; order Rhizobiales; family Beijerinckiaceae; genus Lichenihabitans; species Lichenihabitans minor. Next base: position 590 of record NZ_QYBB01000051.1, read on the forward strand.
ACGCGCTCCAGCCTGAGATGCGCCGCCATCACGTCGGCCACCTTGCGGCTGGACCACAGCCCACCGTCGGGCGGCGGCTCCGCCAGTCTTCGCCGCACCGCGTCCAGCACCTCGGCCGTCAGCAGGCTCAGCTTGAGGCCGTTGCACCGCCACCCGTTGGCCAGGGCATCGGGGCCGGACGCGTTAGGGCGCTCCAACAATGATGGATCCAGCGCGGGCCTAAGGCTATCACCTTTGACGTCGCTTCAACCGTGTGGCCTTGCGCCAGAAGCCAGATCGCCTGCACGTGGCGCGCCTCGACCGGATCGGGGCAGCCCCTGAAACGCTGCTCCAAATCCGAAATGCTCAGGTGATCCGCGACGCACGGCATGGCACAGCCCTCCACCAGGGCAACCACCCTAAGCCTACCTCGGCCCAGTAGGGAATCCGCTCCCGTCGAGTCAATGTCGCGGATCTCGTATTACTCTCTTTTTAGGATTTCAAACTTCTTTCGGACTAAATCAATTGCTCGTAGAGCGATGAATGCCGGCGGTATCCGCCGAAGAAACTTTAAGGACTCAAGATATTTCCTGATCCGTACCGACTTTGCGAAACCATCATAGTCTATAGCATGCTGTCGTTTGCGTAAGATGGTCAGCGACGATGGACATCGCCGCTTCGCCGCCGTCATTATAATCCTATTCACTTGGGAAACCTGAAGGTTGAATGCCGTGCCATGCCCACCCGTTCTTACGGTATAGAGATAATCTGCATTGGTAGAGAACCCCATTTTGGCCCCCGACATTATACAATCGCAATAAAACAGAAAGTCCTCCGCACAGTAAATGTCATCTCTGTACCTTAGACCATTCTTGCAGAGGAAATCCTTCTTAATAATCGGTTTGCAGAAGCCAATGCCCATCGGCTGTGACCTCGGGATGTCAAGCGATACGAACGTCTCGAGTGTAACCGAAGCGCACGTCTGCAAATCCGTTGTCGCAAACGCTGATCCGAGGTCCAAGCCCGATTCGGACCGCAATCGAAGATTGTCGGCCAGCATATCGAGTTCACGGCGCTCCGCTTCTTCGACCATCTTGTTCAGCCGATCAGGAAAGAACTCGTCGTCTGCATCCAAAAGGGCGATCCACTCCCCCCGGCTCGCCGCGATCGCCTGGTTGCGTGCGGCCGAAACGCCGAGCGAGATCGGGTTGGAAATAACCCTCAACCGATCGTCACGTCGGCGCAATTGTTCGACAAGAGCACCTGTGCCGTCGGTGGATCCGTCATCAACGACGATAACTTCCAGCGTTACATCTGCTTGGTCGAGCGCCGAAATCGCCGCGTTAGCCAAGAAGCGTTCGGCATTCCTTGCAGGTATGATGACGGAAATTTTCATCGGAATCCATACATTCAAAAGGCTAGGTTCTGATCGACACGCAGCCCACCCATTCGGACTGACACCGAACGACGGGATCGTTGGTCACCGTGGACGAATCGCTGAAACTGCGGCGCGAGATTATCCGGCGTTGCACGGGTACCAAGCGGTGAATCGGTTCAAGCGTCCATACGTCTTTCGGACGACCTTGCTGACGGTATGGTTCCGTGTATTTGCGGTATGCATGCGCACTTGGCGTTTTTCGATCTGATCCTCGCTCAGAACCGGATGGTACAGCCGAGGCGCATACGGCCCCATGGCGGGAACATCGTCGATCTTGAACACCTTATCATACGTCCATGTACCCTCATCGTGGTATTGACCAGCCGTCGCATTGAAATCTGCGACCGACAGGTCACTGTTGGCCATGGTTGTTGATACAAAGGCTTCATCGTTAGGCCAGAGCCTACGTCGCAACCGTTGCCGTGATTGGTGGCGCCTTGTTTCCAGCAACAAACTTATAGCCGACGATGAGAAGCGACCCATCGGAAAAAAACATCTGAATGGCTCGACGTCACGGGCCTGCGCAGTTTTGCTCCACCACCAGTAGCGATCCGCAGGTTGCAACCTGGATGTGAGAAAATCCTCACGCCTCTCTCGCATGGTTTCGAAAAAAGCTCTAACATTTCCTGATATGCGGACATCATGTTCAATCAACCAGAACTGATTGACACCTGGATATTGAACCTGGGCAAGATACAACCCGTAATCGCCGCAGGACCACCCGAAATCGGCGGGCGCGTATACGCCGAGTCGCTCGACCTTCTCCCTCGTAATACTCACCTTTTCAGAAATAGACTTGACAACACCCCCACTTTCATCAATTAAATATGCAACGTCCAAAAGGCTAGCCGCTGATAGACTTTGAGCAAGCACGGCCAGTTGGTTCGACAGTTCGGTCGTTCGGATTAACAGCACAGCAGGCCTTCCTCATGGTTCGGTCGAACATCGACAATCCACCCGAACTAAGGGTTATAAAGACGATGCGGACAATGGCTCAATTCTACTTCACCGCAAGCCGAGCGGTTTTGTTTGGTCGCCCGGGAAGCCAGTCTGCAGAGCAACCGAGTCCCGAACCGAGCGAAATTAGCGGGCCGGGGCTCCATCGACCGGCCCGCCCTCTGGAGAGGTCCGAAGTTATGCCAAGCGCGATGAGATCGCGCGAGTGACGCTGGTCCAAAGCGTCAATGATCCGTCCACGAGTCGTTGGAGGCGGCGGGGTAGCAGGCGCCGGAGGAGCTCCTCCAGCATTAAGGGCACTAGCAGAGCCATCAGCCCAATATAAATCACGGGAGACGCGATCGTGAGCGCAACGATGCGGACTAGGTCGGATTGTTCCGAGGTCGCCCAAGCGAGGGTCCCGATCGAGGCCGCTGCGAGAGCAGTCGGCATCGCGAATAGGTCGCCGACGGCGCCCGCGCGCACACCGTAGTGGTGGAACACAAGCCAGCACATGCTAGGCCCCATGACGAAGTAGAAGGCCGCCACGCCGCAGGCCGCCCCCTTCGCAGCTCCCGCCCAGGCGCCGGCCAACACCAGCATAAAGAACAACGGCGCGAACGAGGCCGTGTAGACGAGCGCTCGCCGATATTCCCGATTGGCGCTCAGCAACGAGCCTGTGATCCACGTCACCGAATCAAAGGCGAGGCCGAGGCTTAGCACCTGGACGACCGGTACGGCCCCGGTCCATTTCGAGCCGAACATTAGATGCAGGCTCGGGCCGGCGATGGCCGCCTGCAGGCCGCACAGTGGCATGATGGCGTAGGACAGCAGCCGGGCCGTCGCTGCCGCCGCCGCCACTTGGCGGTCTCGATCGAGTTTGAGTTTGATCAGGACAGGAAACAGCACGCTATTAAAGTTGGCCGCCAGAATCCACAGTGGTTGCGCGGCGAGCTTGAATGCGAAGTAGTAGATGCCGACCTCGACGCGCGACGCGATAAGACCAAGTATAAGGTAGTCGCCTTGGGAAATTGCAGAGATGATCAGCCGTGTTAAAAAGACTGTTGTTCCACTTCCGAGCATATAGGCAAGTTGCTTTGGTCGGCAGCGTTTCAGGGCCGGGGGGCGAGCATAGGCCCAAAGCAGGACAATCTTTATAGCAGCAACAACGGGCCCAGGCACGACGAAGCTATAAGCGCCGGCACCCGTTAGAGCCAAGGCAACGGTGCCGACCTGAACGGCCGCCATTTCGCCAATGTTAAAGATCGAAATAGCCCGGAAGTTCATATCTACTCTGAGCATCACAGCCGGCACAGTCTGTAGGGCTCCGAGGGGCAACATCAAGCCCGCGCAGATCGCCAGCCCCATAATGCCGCTGGTTCCATAGAACGCGGCACCGACGGATGCCGACCCGATTGTCACGGCGCATCCCAGCGAAGATAGCCCCAGGCTGGACCAGAAGGCGGGTGCGGCCCAGAACCGGATCGTTCGCTCCCTCTGCAGCAGGACGTCCTCGACCCCGAAGTTTACGAGCGCGCTCGAAATGGTTGTAAGGGCATAGATGATGCCGATAAGGCCGAAGCTCGATGGATCGAGGATCCAGGCGAGAGCGAGCTGGCTCAGCACGCCGATCGTGCGCCCGCCGAGGCTCTGAAGGACGAGCCACAAGACCCCGCGGAGCGCCGCGCGCGCGAGGGCCGATCGTGGTGCCGCTGCCGTACCGACGTTCTCGCCTGATACATCTACGGTCCGCGCCATGTCGACCCCGATATCAGGTGGGACGCCGGCCAAGTCCGATCCGAAGCTAATCTCCACGCACGCGATGGCTTCGTCGAGACTTTTACACTCGCGATCGATTTCCCCTTCGCTGAACCTTCCCCTTTGCTCCCCCAGCTGCCGCAGCAGGGCATGTCTCGCGTTCGCATAAACGCGCTGGCGCGCTTCCATACTTTGATCGGCCATGCCAGTCACGGTGCGATCGAGGAGAGAATGATAGTCAGCCATGCGCAGCTTCTGGTGGAGTATGACGGAGTCGGAGCATATGTCAGAAGGTCAGGGCGGTCCGCTCATGTCACGATATGCGCGGATGCGGGCGATCCGCATCACCGCAGGCGAGTCTAACCCGTCGACCGCCCACCCACCGCCCAGAGCCAGATTAGCCAGCAGATACATGGGTTGGCGGAAGGCAGGAGGCGTCGCGACGTCGAGAAACTGGATATGGTCGAGATAGAATGTCATTCGATCGGGTCCGACGCGCACGCCGTAGTCATGATAGGCTTGAGTGAGCGAGCGGTCGGGAACGAGGACGACATGATCGTCGTTGACTCCGTCCTTGGATTTCCAGATATGCAGCGTAGTGTGGAAGCTGTCGCTGAATTTACCGTAGTATTCCATGACGTCGATCTCGGCCGAACCGTTCGACTTATCGGTGCCGACAAGCCAGAAAGCCGGCCAGGTCCCCGGACCTTCGGGCAGCTTGGCCCGCATCTCGAAATAGCCGTAGCGCTGGACGAACCCCTGCTGCCCCGCGCCGTCGCGATCGACCGAGCAGATCAGCCCCGAGCGCCAGTGACCATCGTCCTGTTTTAGGGCGGTGATGGTCAGGCCGTCGGGACCGAAGCCGAAGGGGCCGCCCGGCCCGGGGTCAGCGAAACGGGCCTCCCCGAAGTCGCCGTTCCAGGGTGTGTGGGCGATCCATCGCATGCCGGGAGCGTGCTGCGAGAAAGGTCCATGCGCGACCACGTCGGGCTTGGCAAAATCGTCCTCGAAGGTGATCTGGTAGCCGGACAGGTCGAGCGCCGGCCCGTCTGGCTTCACGTTCGGGGTGGAGGCGAGCACCCGGGCGCCCAGCGCGAGGCCCCCGACAGCGAGCAGAGCAACGAGCCCTGCTCCCCAGCGCGTCGCGGCGGCCCTCACCGGACTGCCCGCGACGCTGTGCGGGCATCGGTGGCGAGCGGGCCGGCATCGAGGCGAGGCGATAAAGGCAGTGACACACGTACGACGTCCCCGGGGCTGACTGGGTCGCTCTGGTTAGCCGCAACGATGCTGCCGTCCGCAGCCCGGACCACCGCATAGGTTGCGTTCGGCTCTTCGCCCACCTCGACGAGACCGGGCGCCGCCGTCTCGGCCTGCCGCACGAGCCCCCGCGCGGTTTGGGCGCGCTGGGCGTTGCCGTCGAGCTTTGCCCGTACGTCGCTCGCCTCCGACACGATGCCCGTCCTGAACTTGGCCCTGAGCTCGACGATGTCGCGGTCGGCTTGGCTGAGGTCCTGCTGCGCCTTGGAGCTGGCGATCTGTACGTCGAGCCGGCTGCTCTCGTAGGACGCGACGGTCTGCTCGGCGGCGAGCTGGCGCGGCATGGCGGTGATACCTCTGGTGACGAGGTCGGTCACCTGGGACAGGTCGCGGCGGGTCAGGTCGAGCTGGTGGTTCAGCGACGCGTCTTTGGCGGCCAGCGAATTGATCTCGGTGCGGATCACGGTCTTCGACTGCTCGATGGCGGTGACCTGCGTCTGCAGGGCGTCGCGCTCGGCGGCGAACAGGAGGTTTTCCTCGCGCATCGCCTGAGCCACCAAAGGGTCGGACGCGCGCTGGGCGAGGTCCTGCGGGTAGCTGACCGCGGGGGTGCCGGCGACCTCGGCGGCGAGCCGGGCCTGGCGGGCCAGGAGCGCATTGCGCTCGGCGTCGAGCACCCGCAGGTCGCCGCGGGCCTCGATGGCCTGGCGCTGGAAGGTTGCGAGGTCGGATCCGTCGGCGCGCACCAGCCCCTGCGCGGTGCTGACCGCCTGGAGCACGGTGAGCCCCGGCTGGAAGTCGTAGCGGCCCGGGCGCTGCACGGCGCCTAGCACGTAGAAGGGCCGGTACTTGACGACCTGCACGGAAGCGTCGGGCTTCTTCGACAACCCCACCTTGGACTGCAGCGCCCCGCCGATCTCGGTCGCGAGGTCGGCGGTGGACAGGCCCTGGGCTTTGAGCTCGCCGATCAGCGGCAGCGACACGGTGCCGTCCGCCCCCACGACGAACTCGCCGGTCAGCGCCACCCACTGATAGGGGTCGCCGTTGCGCAGGTCCCACACCTTGAGCATCAGATGGTCCTCAGGGCCGAGGCGGTAGGGCTGGGGCTCCGCGGCCGCGCCCCGCGCGCTCAGCGAAAGGGCGAGGGAAGCCGCGCAGGCCAGTGTGAACAAGCTTCGCATCATATTATCCATATGGGCGATGGTCTTCCCTGGATGTCTGCCAATGGGTATGCGGCAGCACTCAGACAAGAGGGGTCTGCTCTGAACGGATCGGATGAGCGCCGAAAGCGGCGGCCTCGCGGTTGCCCCGCCCCCCACGTGAAGCGGGGAAGCGCGTCGGTTTAGCCTTGTCGGTCGCGTCCTCGTAGATCGCAACCGTTTCGCGGCTCATCCGCTCCACCGTGATGTCGTCCGTGTCGCTCGCGGCCGCGGTGGCCAGCGCTTTTCGCTTGGGTTCGTCTTCGAGGAGGTCGAGCAACGCACCGGCCAGGGCGTCGGGGTCCGCCGGTGGCACGAGGACCCCCTTGGCCCCGTGCCAGAGGGCCTCCGGTATGCCGTCCACCTGCGTGGCCACGATGGCACATCCCATCTGCCGGGCTTCGCCAAGGACCAATGGGAAAGGGTCCTGAAGTGACGCGAGCGCGAAGATATCCGTCGAACCCAGCACCGATCTCGGGTCGTCGAGGTGCCCGACGAAGTGGATATTGTCGACGCTCCGCTGGCTTGCCGCCAAAGCCTCGTAGGCATTGCGCCTAGGACCCTCGCCCACGAGATAGAGATGCGCATCACTGCGCACCGCGAACACCCGGTCGAAGGCTTTGATCAGATGGGGAATGCCTTTCCTGTCGTGGAGGCCGGCCACCGTGGCGATGGCGGGCCGTCGCAGCGCCGCCTTCTCGGGAGGGGCGACAGGGCGACGGCCGCCTCCGATCGTGCCATTGCGCACGACGCGGAGCTTGCGCTCCGCGATGCCGCGGGCGGCCATCTGCGCCCGAACAGCTTCACTGACAGCGATGACACGATCGCCGACGCGCATCAGCACGGATTGCGGGTCGAAGGCGTTGTGGACGGTGGTCACCAGCTTGAAGCTCGACAACGGTCGGACCAACCTGGCTGCGAGGGCCGCCGCCACCATGTGGGCATTGACGATATCGGGGCGGAGCCGCCGCACGATGGGGAGCAAATCGCACGCCATGCGGAGGACTCGCAGGCCGCCCGCCGCATCGGCCACCTCATGATAGTGAACGCCGTGCGCGGCCAAAGCGGAGGTGAAGTCACAGCGACCGCTGATGAAGTGGACTTCGTGCCCAGTTCGCGCCTGTTCACAGGCGAGGTCCACCGCCACGGCGACATGGCCGTTCGCCGTATGGGCATGGTTGAGATAGTGGACGATCTTCATTCCGAACCTTGTCGTCTTAAAAAGTCAGGCGCGACACCCGCGCTGTTGCTGTTCCGGAGATGAGGCGCGCTCAACCGACGGCCCTGTTCAGGATGGTGCCTACCACGGTCGCGCCGGCCCGCGACAGGGCATTGACGGCGCGCTCGACATCGTCGGTCGTGGTGCGGCCGGCCTCGACCACGATGACGACGCCGTCGAGCCGCGCCGCCGCCGCCCGTGCATCCCCGCCGGACGCCAGCGCGGGCAGGTCGACGACAACGTCGCCCTGCGTCCGCCATCCTTCGACCAGACGCGGCAGGCCCGGGGCGCCGAGATACGCGTCGAAGCCGCCGGCGCCGCCCGCGGACCGCGCCGGCACGAGGCCGAGGTGCTCGTCGAAGCGGACCGTGTCGGGCGGTGTCGCGCCGGTTGGGTCGAGCAGGCTTTCCGTGAGGCTGCGCGCGACCGGGGTGCCGAGCGCCGTCAGGCCCCCATCGGCGCGGTGGATGTCGGCGTCGACCAGTGTGACGGGCGAGCCCGACAGGGCCACCACGCCGGCGAGGTTGGCGGCGACGAGGCTGCGCCCCGCGCCCTCGGCCCAGGACGTCACGCCGAGGGCGTGCCCGCGCTTGCCTTCGAGGGCGAGCAGGATTGAAGTCCGGGTGTCGCGCATCGCGGCGGCGAAGCGCCCGTCGGGCTCGCGGCGCGCGAGGCGCGCCATCTCGCCCAGGGGACGCTTGGCGAAGCCCTTGCGCCGCCGGATGTCGGGGATCGATCCCAGGCAAGGAAGACCGGTCGCCCGCTCGAGCTGGTCCGTGGATCGGACCCGACGGTCTAGACCGTTCAGCACTGCCACAGCGAAGAGGCCGAACAGAAGGCCGAAGACCGCCGCGAAGCCGACCACGAGCCCCGACTTAGGCGCCGAGCGGCCGAGCGGCTCCAGGGCGGCGCCGATCACGCGCGCGTCGGCGTCCGGCAGCAGCGTCGCTGGCACGGTGCCGGCCAGGATGCCGGCGTTGGCGACCCTGACCTCGTCGCCGAGAGCCTTCACGCGGCCTTGCAGGTATTCGGCGCCGTTTTGGGCGGCGGCGAGCTTGAATGACACCTGCTGGCCGAGGTAGCCCGACACGACTGCGTTGGCGAGGCGGCGCGCTTCCGTGGGGTCGCCCGACGTGTAGGCCACCTCGACGACGTAGGACTGGCCGATGCGGCGCGCGCCCACGCGGCCCGTGAAGGCGTCGAAGGCCGCGGCGTCGCGCGCGGCCTTATCGTCGACGGCGCTGTGGGGCGCGCGGAACAGCCCCGCGACCGCGTCAACGACTCGCGCCTTCAGACCGGGCGGGCCGGGGCGGAGACTCGGCGCGTCTGCAAGGTCAAGCGCGTCGAAGACGGAGGACAGCAGCCGCTCCGAGCGGATCACCTGGATCTGGCTTTCAGCAGCGGCGGAGTCGAGCACCGGCGGCAGCACGGCGGCGGCCGTCTCGCCCATCGGTGTCGCGGCCCGCTTCGGGTCCAGGATCATGGTGGCAGTGGCGGTGTAGGACGGCGGCGTAACGTGGAGGTACCAGGCCGCGGCGGCGAGGCACAGCAGTACCCAGGCGGCGAGGGGCACGGCGCGGCGGCGGGCGGCCGCGGCGACGCCCGCCATGATCACCATGGGACCCTCGTCAATCGCGGCCGAGGACGACGACGGGGGGACCGCCCGTTGGTCGAAGAAGCCGTTCTGATGCGTGTTCATGCGGGGTCGATCCCGGTTTGCCTGGCGGCCGTCATAGGGAAGCGGCCCGCTCGGGGTCGATCCGGCCGCGAGCCACGTCGAGCATGGCGCGCAGATTGCCCTTGAGTCGGCCGAAGCGGTCGACGTGGGGCTCGGGCCGGAAGCTGCCGACGAGGTTGCTGCCGATGTTGCGGGCGAGGTGGTCGGCGACGAGCGGCACCGTCATGGTGCCCTTGCGGTTCATGTAGAGGGGATTGACCACCTGCGAGTAGCCGAGGCGCTCGCCGCGGACCCGGCCGCCCTTGGCGCCCATGTGAACCCCACGGGCTGCCGCGATCTTGACCATACGGCCGCCGCCTTTGGCCAGCGCCGCCGCGAAGTCGCGGTCCTCGAGCCAGCCATACAGCACCAGCCGCTCGTCGAAGCGCTGGCCGCGGACCGCGGACGCGCGGAACGCCATGTTGCAGCCGTAGGGGCTGTAGGGCTCGATCGCGCCCCAGCCGGCCACGGGCGCGGGAGTCCGCACGATCGCCAGGGCGTCGGAGAAGGACAGGCCCGGCCCTTTCACGTCGTCGGCCAGCACGTCACCGGTCAGCGCCACAATGTCGGGCGCGTCGCGGAAGGCGCGGGCCACCGCTTCGATCCAACCGGGATCAGCCACGAAATCGTCGTCGAAGAACGCGATCGCTTCAGCATCAGGCGCCAGGGACGCGACGGCGTCGATCGCCGCGTTGCGCTGCGCGGCGAGGCCCGGGGATGCCGCGATGACGGACACGCCCGGGATCGCAGCACAGCCGCCGGCATCGGTTGGGTCGGCGCAGGACACCACCACCGCCAGCGGCGCGTGGGACTGGGTTTCGACGAGCAGGCGCACCGTTTCGGTGACGACCTCCGGCCGGCCCCGGGTCGCCACGGCAACCGCGACGCGGGGCAGCGGTGACATGGGAACGGCCGGCGCGGCGCGACGGCGCGGCGCGGCAAGCGGGTCGGCCATCAGGGCGCGATAACCCTCGGCGGTGCCGGCCCAGGAGAACAGCTTCACTCGCTCCCGGCCGCGCCCCGCCAGATCGACGCGCAGCGGCGTCGAGCCGAGCAGGGCGGCGACGTGGGCGAGCCACGCGTCGGGCGCGTCGGGCGCCGCCATCAGCGCCGCATCGCCGCAGATTTCCGGCATGCTGGCCCGATCCGATGACACCACGGGGCAGCCCCGCGCCATGGCTTCGACGATCGGCAGGCCGAAGCCTTCCGTGGTCGACGGGAAGGCGAGGCACAGCGCCCGGTCCATCAGCAGCGCGAGGTCATCGTCGCTCACCGTGCCGAGGCGAAGCACGTTGGGGGCGAGGGTTTCGGCCACGTCGGCGAAGATCGCGCCGCCGCCGCCCGCCACGAGGAGGTCGAGCCCCATGGCGTCGAGCGCCGGGGCCAGCCCCAGCAGCAGGCCGAGGTTCTTGTGCCGGGCGCGGCTGCCCAGCGCCAGCACGAAGGGGCGATCGAGCCCCGTGCCGGCGGGCAGGGCGGCGCGGGACGGATCCCACGACAGGGCGTGCTCGTGGCCGTTCGGCAGCACGGCGATGTCGCGCTCCGCCACCGGCAGGTGGGCGGCGATCTGGCGCGCCGCGTCATGCGACACGGTGGCGATCCGGGCCGAGCGGGCCGCGAGGACGGGCAGCAGCGACCGGTACAGGGCGCGAAAGGCGCGGCCGTAGCTGTCCGGGCTGCGGAACACGTTGGCGTCGTGGATGCACACGACCTGGTCGGCGCGGGCCGCCGGAGCCGTGTTGCACAGATTGAGGAGCCGTCCGGAACAGCGCAGCGGCAGCACCAACTGCTCCCAGGCATGGCCGGAGCCCGGCCCGACAGCACGATGATCGAAGGCCGCCAAGGCCGGCGCGGCCGTGCCGAGGGGCGTCAGTAAGGTTACAGCGGCACCGTCGCGTGCCAGGCTGGCATCGAGCGCCCCGACGACGCCGCGCGCGTATCGCTGCACGCCGGTGACGGGTTGGCCGAGGAAGCGACCGTTGACGGCGAAGGCGGGCGCTCTCATGCTAGGGACTCCCGGAGGGGTGCGGCGCGGATCGGAGGGTTGGGAAAGGCGGGCGCCCGGTGCGCGGCCCATGCCCGGCCCGTGCAGGCGAGCCCCGCAAATAGGTAGAACTGCAGGCCTAGGTCGACGAGCGCGCCCGAAATGCTCGCGGCGAGGAGGAGTCCCAGGCAGCCGTTGCGGGCCGCGACGCGGAGGTCGGTCTCTGGGTCGGTATCCCCGCCGGCTCGGGCCAGCGCCTGCCAGAAGAAGGCGGCGAAGAGGATCGCCCCTGGCAGGCCGAGGTTGGCCGGCACGGCGACGAGGAAGCTCGACGCCCGCACGCTGCCCAGACCAGCCCCAAACCCGTCCGTGTCGAAGAAGTTCTGCAGCGCGGCAGCATTCCACGACGCGCGCTCGAGGCCCGATTGGCTCATTGCCTTGTCGAATAGGAGGACGTCCAGGTAGTCGACTACGGTGGACGAGGCCGATGGGCTCAGCGCCACAGTGGCGACGACTAGGACGCCGATCAGCGGCACCCCCACTGCGAAGAGCGCGGCGACGCGGCTGCCACGCCCGCGGCCGATGCGGCGCAGCGCCGTCCAATATAGCAGGACGACGAGCAGCGGGCCGCCGACGAGCCCCGTCGAGGAGGTCGACAGCACGATCAGCACGAGCGAGGCGGCAGCTAGCGGCCCCGTGGCGGCCGGCCAGCGGCCGTGGAGCCACAGCGTGCCGGTGAAGCCGAGCGCGCCCAGCGTCGCGGTTGAGAAGGAGGCCGTCTCGGTGAATGAGCCGGCGATGCGCTTCATCCCGCTCGTCACCTCGTCGAGGTGCAGCGTGTATTGGGCGTTGCGGACGGGATCGAGCAGCGCGGCCGTGCCAGTGTAGTACGTGCCGATGTCGAGCAGCGCGAAGAGCACGTTGAGGGCCGCGTAGGCCACCATGGCCTTTGCGAGCGTGACGCCGCCGCCCCGGAGCGCGCCGCCCCCCACTGCAGTGATGAAGCAGGCGAGATCGGCCACAAGGTAAATTGTTTGGGTGAGGTTGCCGCCCACGGGGGCAAGCGGCGTCAGCATAATCGCGGTACCGACCTCGCTCGTGCCGATGGCGTTGATCGCGGTCGCGCCCGCGAAGATGCGCGGCAGCAAAATGGCGCCCGCCATCCCGAAGGCGGTGGCGAAGGCGAGGAAGAAGCCGGGACGCGGAAAGGCGAGCTCACCCAGCGCCGCCGCTAGCGCCCGCCGTCGGCACAGCACGGAGGGGACCACGAAGGCGAGGAGCAGGTGCGCCGGCTGGACCTGTCCGCCAGAGCCGAAAAATAGCGCTGCCGCGGCGCCGAGCAAGGACGCGGCAGCCAGCGCGAAAAGTCCGAAACGCGCGCCGAGCAGCAAGCATGCGAGCCCGACCACCAGGGTGACAAGGCCGATCGGCTGGACGCTCACCGGCCCCTCCTCAGGAGCACGCCACCGCGTCGAACCGATTGAGAGCGGCCGCGGAAGCGTTGGAGGAGCATCTTTGCGTGAAAAGCTTGTGCCTGCGGGTTGACAGGATGGCGTCAGCCTCCTCGGCGCTTCGCACCGGGACGTTCGGCGTCAGCGCGTGCACGTTCCCGTAATGGGACGGGCCGCCAATGCAGGTAACGTCGACGGAGAGTTCGATCGAGTCCGTCTCGGCGCCGAAGGGCGAGTTCTGCACTAGCACATGGAGAAAGATTTCGTCCGGCCTGGACGCGGGACGGACGAAGTCCACCAGCGTGCGGTTGCGCTTCGCCCGCTCGACACAGTGGATGGCACAGTCGCGCGTAATGACGACCCAGTTCGATCCCAGCGCGAAGGTGGTCCCCCGCGGCACCTGCCGCGGGAACAGGCGCAGGATTTTCTCCAGCGCGAAGAGCGGATTGGGCTGCGGGGTGAACGGATCCGCCCATTCGCGGAAATGCCGTCCGCGCAGCCGCCACAGCTGGCGGGGATCGCCGCTTTCCATCACGGCGAGCCGGCGGATGAACTGGCGGCCGGCGTTGTCGGCGAAGAAGTCCAGGATCTCGTCGTTGCCGGCGAGCGGGTAGTCGGCGCCCGAGACGACGACGATGTGGCTGCACTCGGGGCTCGTGCCCGCGATGGCCGCTTCGAGCGATGCCAGCGTCGATTCGACCTGGCTGAAGCCCGCCCACATGACCCTGATCCGCGGCTCGACGAAGTGCACGCGGTCGAGGTGCTGGACGGCGCGCCGGAACGGCTCCAGCGGCGCCTTGCCGTCGACGTGGACGAAGGCCGCGGCGCGCGGATCGTCGAGACGGCGCATGAGCCGGCCGAACAGGGCCGGATCCGAATGGGCGAGGACCACGTAGGCGACGCGCGCCTCGTCGACCCGCGCGGTGGGCGCGAGGCGGCGAACCGCCCCGCGGGCCGGTGCGTCAAGCGTGCTCAAGGGCATCTTTCCGGACGGACGTCCCGGGCCGGACTTCGCCGACCGCGGCCAGGCGCCGATGACGGCCCCGCCCGAAGGCGACCTTGGGGTCGCCGCCGGCGAACCGGCGCGCGGCGGCGTGGCGGAGGCGCGGCGCTTCCGCCGGGCCCATCATCGCCGCCAGGGTCCCGTCGCGGGAGCCCGCCGGATCGAGGACGGCATCGGTGAGGTATTCGGCCACGGCGAGCGGCATCAGCGCGGTGCGGCCCCGGTCGAGATGGCCGAGCCAGGCCGCCGTGCAGCCCCGATCCGGCGAGATCGCACTTTCGGGCCAAAGGTAGGCGGGATGGATCCCCGAACCGAACGCGAACCAGGCTTCGCCGTCTTCGGACCACACGGGATCGAGGCCGCGCTGGACGAGATCGAGCGTGGCGTCGAGGAAGGCGAGGAGCCTGCGCTCCGACGCGACGCGCTCGGGCGACGTCCGGAGGAGGCCTAGCTGGCGCAGGAGGCAGGCGACGGCCCGGTCGTCGGCGAACCAGGCCCGGTGCAGGGCGGCCGGGTCGACCCCCTCGGGAGTCCTCGACCGCATCTGGACGGCGGGCACCTCGGGATCGAGGCGCTTCAGCCGCCAGGCGCGCACCGCCACGCAGGCTTCAAGGTGCCGGAGCAGCGGATCCGCCAGCGGCCCGCCCGACGACAGCAGCCGGGGGAACACCATGGCGTATTCGTCGGGCGAGCAATCGGCCCAGTCCGTCAGCGAGCAGGCCGCGAGGAGGCCGTCCGTGGCGAAGCCGTCGCCCCAGAGCCGGTCCGCCGCAGCCGTCGGGCGCGGGCCCTTCCAGGGATCGCCGAGCCGCTCCATCTCAGTAGGAACCCTTGGACTTCAGCACGGCCGGGATCGTCATCAGCATGATGCCGAGGTCGCCGCGGAAGTTGCGGGTTTCGACGTAATGGCAATCGAGGCTGACGCGCTGGTGGTAGGACACGTCGCTGCGGCCCGACACCTGCCAGGCCCCGGTGAGGCCGGGGCGCACGGCCTGGTACTTCTCGATGTGGGCGCCGTAATGCACGGCTTCGGCCGGAACGATCGGGCGGGGACCGACGAGGCTCATCTCGCCGCGCAGCACGTTGAGAAGCTGGGGAAGCTCGTCGAGGCTCGACTTCCGCAGCACCCGGCCGAGCGGCGTCACGCGGGGGTCGCTCTTGAGCTTCTGGCTGGCCGCCCATTCTTCACGGGCCGCCGGGTCTTCCGCGAGGTGGCGCTGGAGGACCTCGTCGCCGTTCACCACCATGGTCCGGAACTTGAGGCAGGGGAACATCTCACCGCCGCGGCCGATGCGCTTGTGGCGGATCAGCAGGGGGCGTCCCTGGGCCAAGAGCGCCAAGCCGATCACGGCGAAAAGCGGCAGGAAGACCAGGACGATAGCGACCGCCGTGGCGATGTCGAACGAACGCTTCGACCAGTCAGCGAGGGGACGACCCGAGGTCGAGCTGTCCAGGGTCTGCTCGGTCCATCTCGCACCTGCAGCGACAAGATTCACGGGCTTCTGTGACACGGGATGATGCTCCTCAGGGTCGGTCTACGGGCAAGCGTCCGCATCGGTCAGTCGGACATTTACGCCCTATTAACCAATCGTCAAGGAACGAAGTTCAACCCCGATAATTATTTCGAAAAATAAGCTTGGGTTGGAGTGGGTCCATCCGACTTATGGTACGCGTTGACATGCATATACTTTCGTCCAACGAGGCAGCTGAGCGATGGACACTGGGGAAAATAACGACATGCGATGGCGTCGGCTCGTCAGGTGAGGTGGGTTTCAGGGCAGTTATGCTGCAGCAGCGAACAGGAAAAGCCTATGAAAGTTGCAATCGTGCATTATTGGCTCGTCGGCATGCGCGGCGGCGAAAAGGTCATCGAGGCTCTGTGCGAGATGTTCCCGGAGGCCGACATCTTCACGCATGTCTACGTCCCTGAAGCGGTGTCGGAGCGCATCAAGGCGCATCGCGTGACGACGTCGTTCATCTCGTCGCTGCCGCGTCCGGCGAAGAGCTACAAGAGCTACCTGCCGCTGATGCCCATGGCGCTGGAACAGCTCGACCTGCGCGGCTACGACCTGGTGATCAGCTCCGAATCCGGCCCCGCGAAGGGGATCATCCCTCCCGCCGGCGCGGTCCACATCTGCTACTGCCATTCGCCGATGCGCTATGTTTGGAACATGTTCCACGACTACCGGGAGCGGACCAGTTTCATCAAACGGCTGCTGATGCCGCCGCTGTCGCACTACATCCGCAACTGGGACGCCATTTCGGCCAACCGCGTGCACGAGTTCGTCGCCAACTCCCACACGGTCGCGCAGCGCCTGCAGACCTACTATCGACGGGAGTCGACGGTCATCAACCCTCCGGTCGACACCGCGAGTTTCGGGCCTGTCCCGGAGGCGGAGCTCGGCGATTATCACCTCATGGTCGGCGAGCAGGTCCGCTACAAGCGCCCGGAGCTCGCCGTCGAGGCGTTCAACAGGTCCAAGCGGAAGCTCGTGGTGATCGGAGGCGGGGAAATGCTGCCCGAACTGCGCGCGCTGGCCGGGCCGACCGTGTCGATCCTGGGGCCGCAGCCGTTCGCGGCGCTCCAGCACCATTACGCGCGGTGCCGAGGGCTCGTCTTCCCGGGCGAGGAGGATTTCGGGATCGTGCCCGTCGAGGCCATGGCGAGCGGTCGACCGGTGATCGCCTATGGCCGAGGCGGCGCGACCGAAACCGTGGTGGAGGGCGTGACGGGGACGTTCTTCCACGAGCAGGCCGTCGAGCCCCTGCTCGACGCCGTGGAGCGTTGCGAGGCGATGGACTTCGATCCGGACGTCGCCGTCGCCCACGCGTCCGCCTTCGGCAAGCAGCGCTTCAAGGCGGAGATGGGCGCCTTCATCGCCGAAGCGGTCGGCCGCGCCGGGAAGGCGTCCACCGTCAAGCCTGTCGGCGGAACGCGGCCGGAGCCGATGCGCGTCCGGGCCTGACGGGCCGCGCGGGGAGCGGCAGGACGTCACGCGTTCGGCCCATCGCCCGCGGGCCTGTTCGCGCCCTCTCGAACCCTATATGATCCCTTTCAACATGCTCCGGGTGAGACGCGGCATTATCGGGCCTGACCACCTCGGCGGATGGTGACAGTGTCGGGAAAGGTTGTCTCCGTAAAGAGAGCGGTGGGGTTTCAGGGGAGAGGCGGGATGCTGGTTCTTTGTGGGGGCGCGTTCATCGTCGGTGTCGCGGCCTCGGCTGCGATCCCCTTCCCCCCGTTCGCGTTGGCGTTGACCATCGCGGTCGGGATCGGTGCCGGTTGGGCGGGCCTGCATGGCGCGGGAGCGGCGCAGCTGGTGGTCAGCGCGCTCGCCCTTCTGGTCGTCACCCAGGTCGGCTACGGGCTGGGCCTGATCGGGTCCGCGCTGGCGGACACCGCCCGCCAATCGTTTCAACGGCCGCCCGCGTCGAAGAGCGTTTCGTCCGCGATGCCGGACCTCCACCTCGGCGAGAAGCCCTGACGGCCGCCGGCCCTTCGCGGGTCGGCGGCCCTCGCCTCAGGGGATCTGGATCGCGTAGGTGTGCGGCCCACCGGCGCCCATGTCACCGAACCCGTACCGCGCCACCCCGTCGACCTTGAGACCGGCCATGAACAGGTTTCGGTCCTTGCCCTGTCCTTCGTATATGTCGTTGAGGAAGTTGACCGTGACCTTGTGCGCGCCCCGCGCCAGGTTGGCCGGTAAGGACAGCGACTGCGGCTGAGCCTTCGTCCCCGTCGTGGTTCGTACGCCTCCGATCACCGCCCCGTCGACGCTGACCGTGAACTCGCAATCCCCCTTGTAGGCATCCTCGTAGAGGCTGAGCGTCAGGACGTCGGCGGGAGGGGCCTTGGCGGACGTGGCCCCGTAGAGGCCCGGATCGCTGCCGCCCGGCGTCGACACCGCGGCCTGAACGACGGCCACGGCATTCGGGTCTTTCGAAAAGGCGCGCACGTAATCGACGTCCATCGTCATCGCGGCGGCGTTCGCGGCATAGGGCGTGTCGCGCGCGAGATCGAAGATGACATACATGGGTCCCGCCATGTCGTCGGGAGTGGGCTTGGTTCCCATCAGCACGCCATCGACGTAATACTTGATCGTCGCCGGCTCCCAATCCATGCCGTAGGTGTGGAAGCCGCTGGAGATTTCCGGGTGGCTGCTGAAGAAGTTCCAGGACACCCCCGACGGGGCTGCCTGGGTCGTATGAATGGTCGAGTATACGCCCTGGGTGTAGGCGCCGTATTGCTCGACGACGTCGAGTTCCTGCCACAGCGAGCCGTTGCGCCCGGCCGGATGCAGGGTCGTCGCCGGCAACAGCCAGAAAGCCGGCCACGTGCCGGGCACGCTGTTGAACTTCGCCCGCATCTCGAAGTAGCCGTAGCTCTGCACGAAAGACTGACGGCTGTGGATGAGGCCGGATTGCCAGCTTCCCGGATATCCGGACCGGACCGTGTAAGGTATACCCGTGATCGTCAAGGCGCCATTCCGCACTGCGAACGGGTCGTACCCGGACGCCGAGTCGAGAAACGAGGACTTCCCGAACCCGATGTCGGAATTGGCATCGTATCGGTTGGCGGCTCGAATGTCGGCCCAGGTCGTCGTCGCTCCCGTCTGCGAGATGCTGCGGCCGTCGAATTCCTCATCGAAGGTCAGTTTGAAGCCGGTGAGGTCGATTTTTTCAGCATGTGCCTCGATCGAGGTCAGTCCAATCGCTGCAACAGCCAAGGCTAATAGGTTGATATTGGACACGCTCGAGCCTCCGTGATCCTCGATCCGTGCCGCATATACCTTGCTGATTTCTGAAGGTGCTGGACACATCGATCGCTTCAGCGATGCCCGTGCGGGAAACCGTGTCCGAAGGCTGGGAATGACGAACAGATCGTCGCAGACATTCGGCGGAAGCGACCTGATGGGCCGCCTGCGTCCGAGCCCGGTGTTGTGCGCCGGCCGCCGAAAGACGGCCCACCCCCTCCGCTGCCGCAAAGGGGGTGAGGTCCGTCTCGATCGCTTCGATGCGGCGCCCCCCGAGAGTGCCAGTCAGCCCGAGCTCGTCGGTGGTCAGCGGCTCGGTCTTCAGCGCCTCTGTCACGCCATACGCGGCGAGGTTGTCGCCGACGATGAGGTTGGCCTCCGCCCGTCCCGCGCCCAATGCACCGCGCCGCCCGCCGCCGTCATGGCGGCTCCGGGCGTCAGCGGGTCGCCGTCGCGCCGCCGCAAGCTTTCGCGCTCGATGGCGTGGCCGGCGTCGCGCAACGCGCCCCGGTCGGGAACCTCCGCGACCATGGCGCGGTGCGGCACTTGGCACGAAGGTGCGCCGTCGCCACCCTCGCGTCGCGACGGAACCGGGTGTCCTGCAGGGCGTCGCGGGCCGCCGCCGGGATCGGGCGGTCGACGACGACGGTGGGAAGGGGTCCGGCCGGCTTGCGCCGCGTGATCTCCTTGGCCACGAAACGCCCGGTCGCGGCCATGTCGGCCAGGACGGCATGGGCGGCACTCAGGTCCGGGAACTCGACGAGACCGAGGGCGACTCGCCTTGCACGGCGCGACGGAGGTCTACCGGTTGCGGCTCCTGGTCGAAGGAGCCCGGAAGCACGAAGGCTTCTGTTTCCGTCGGAAAGCGATCAGGTCCCGTAATGTCTGTCCCTCTGCCTGGATCCGCCCGACCTCGACCGGGACTGAACCTGCGCATGTCGGCCCGGAATCCTGCGGGCCCGCGCGGAAGTGTCAGGTTTTCCCCGACGGTCGAGGCGGTTTCACCCGACTGAGCGCGGGCCGACGCGGCTCCGATATCGGGACCAGCGACGGGGCATACGCCGCCCCGGACCGCACCACGGAGATTCCGCCATGAAGACCCTTCTCGCCGCCGCCGCCCTGTCGTGCTTCGCCGCCGGCTCCGCCTTCGCGGCGGACACGACCGGCGGCGGCATGATGATGGCCGATCACGCCACGGCGACCATCCGCTATGTCACGGTCGCCCCCGCCGACATCATGTCGTCGAAGCTCGTCGGCCAGGACGTGTACAACAACCAGGGCGACAAGATCGGCAACGTCGCCGACCTCGTCATCGACAACGGCAAGACCGTCACCGGCGTGGTGCTGAGCGTCGGCGGCTTCCTCGGCATGGGCGAGCATTACGTGCTGATCGACCCGGCCTCGATGGTGCTGAGCGACAAGAACGGCCTGCACGGCGTGGTCGACACCAACAAGGACACGCTGAAGAACGCCCCGGCGTTCAACTACAAGAAGTCCTGACCTTTCCCCTTTGTCCCGCCGGCTCCGGCCGGCGGGATATCGGTCGGCCGCCGATCATCGCCCCAGATCGGCGGCCTTCGCGCGTCCGGCGCCAGCCCATCGCAGCCCGGACGGGGGCGGAAAGGCGGCCGAAAGCTCCGCCGCGGCCGTGCGGGGCCCCGGCGCGCGGGCTTTCGCATCCGGCGCGGCACGCTCCCGGGGGCACGCGGCCGTCGCGGTCCAGCACCCCGCATCCGAGGTCGTGTCAGGTTCTTCCCGACACGGTTTTCCGATCCGCCCGACTGATCGTCCGGCCCGGCCGGCCCATATCGAAGCGGACATCGTCGCCATCGGCCATCGCAGGCCGGGCGGAGGTCGCCCTTCGCCGGAGGGCCGCCTCGTCATCTCCCCGGCGAAGGACGGATCACCATGGCCTTCACCCTCAAGTCAGCGTCGCTGGTCGGCGCCGCGTTGCTCCTGCTCGGCGCGTCGGTCGGCACCGCCGAAGCCATGCCGGTCGCCTCCCCGGGCGCGCAGGCGTCCGGCATCGAGCAGGCCGCCTACATGCATCGGCACTACCCGGGCTATCACAGCCGGTCGGCCCGCCGGTTCCGCCACGCCCGCCGCAACTCGCCCAACCGCTACTGCCAGAACCAGCCCTCACGCTGCCATTGAGTCCTGGGCATCGCGCCGCCGCCCCGGACGACGGCCGATAGTTCTGTTATGGCGCGGGGTCCGACGGATCCCGCGTCCCCGTTCGGCATGGGTGTCCCGTGTCGGGGGGCGTGCGCTTCGCCCGTTCCGGCCGTCGTTCCCGCCGCCAATCCCGCCGCCGAGGGGCGCGTTCGACGTCGCCGCCATCGCGTCCGCGGGCCCGTTCCGGGTCGGCATCCCCGCCGGGTGCGGGCCGCCCCGGCCGGTGCGCGACGGGGACAGGGAGCCCGTCCGCGCCGTTGCGGTGGGAACCGACGGGGCGATGGGCGTCCTCGCCGGCCGGCTCGACCGTGCCGCCTTCCCGACCAGCCCGCCGCCGTCCGACGACCTCCGGGAGAGCCCGCCCTTGCTCCGACATCTCAGACTGGCCCTGCTCGGCGTCCTCGCCTTCGCCATCGGGGTCGCCCTCCTGGTGTCGCTCGTCCCCTTCATCGACACGGGATGGTGGCTGGTGCGGATCCTCGATTTCCCGCGGCTGCAGTTCGCCATCGTGACGCTGCTGTTGCTGGTGCCGCTGCCCTTCGTCCTCCGGGCCCATCCCCGCACCGCGCTGGTGCTGGCGGCGGCGGCCCTCGCGGCGCTCGCCGCCGACGGCTACAAGCTGTGGCCCTACCGGCCCTTCGCCGGCACGGCGCTCGCGGACGCGTCCTGCCCGGACGACCGGCGCCTGCGGGTGATGATCTCCAACGTGCTGCTGTCGAACCGCCAGTCGCAGACCCTGCTCGACGAGGTGCGGACGCGGAAGCCCGACCTCTTCCTCGCCATGGAGGTCGACGACTGGTGGGACAGGACCCTCGAGCCGCTCGCCGCCGAGATGCCCTACGGGGCCACCAAGATCACCGGCTCGTATTACGGCATGCGCCTGTTCTCGCGCCTGCCGCTGTCGGACACGCAGGTGCGCTTCCTCGCCGGGCGCGACACGCCGGCGATCGTCACCGGCGTGCGGCTGCGCGACGGCGAAACCATGACGTTCGTCGGCCTCCACCCCCGCCCGCCGCTGGTCGGCCAGTCCGCCCTGCCGCGCGACGCCGAACTCTATGCCGCGGCGAAGATCCTGCGCGACCGCGCCGGGCCGGCCTTGATGGCGGGCGACCTCAACGCCACGCCCTGGGAGGACGCCGTACAAAGGACGCGCCGCGTGGCCGGCCTCGTGTCGCCCCGCCAGGGCTACGGCTACGTGTACAGCTTCGACGCGCACTCCTGGTGGGCCAAGTGGCCGCTCGACCAGATCGACACCAAGCCCGGCTTCACGACCCTGTCGCTGGAGCGCCTCGCCCCCGTCGGGTCCGACCATTACCCTTATCTCGTCAGCTTGTGCCGCGACCCGGACGTGACGGCGCCCGCCGCGGTCCCCGAAAGCGAGGACGACAGCGCCCGCATCGCCGAAGCCGACCGCGCTGCCGGGGCGGAAGCCGCGCGATGACGCGCAGCGACGGGAGCCGGTGGCTCGCCATCCTGCGCACGACCTGGGCGGAGATCGGCGCCGACCGCGCCTCGATCGTCGCGTCCGGCGTCGCGTTCCGGGTCGCGCTGGCGCTGTTTCCCGCGGTCGCGCTGCTGATCTGGATCGGCAGCCGCACGGTCGGGCCGGAGGAAGCGCGATCCCTGGCGCGGATGCTGTCGGAGCTGTTGCCCGACGCGAGCCGCTCGATCGTCGAGCGCGCGGTCCGGGCGGCCCTGCGGAGCAACCCCGCGGACGGGAACGCCGAAGCGGGATGGCTCGGCGGCTTCGCGCCCGTCGCCGGCGTGCTGATCACGCT
The DNA here is from genome assembly GCF_004137685.1 of Lichenibacterium minor. Classification (GTDB taxonomy): domain Bacteria; phylum Pseudomonadota; class Alphaproteobacteria; order Rhizobiales; family Beijerinckiaceae; genus Lichenihabitans; species Lichenihabitans minor. Next base: position 23,238 of record NZ_QYBB01000051.1, read on the forward strand.
GTGGAGCGCCAACACGGGCACCAAGGCCCTCTTCGGCGCGCTGAACATCGTCTACGACAAGGAAGAAACGCGCGGCTTCGTGCGGCGAAACCTCGTGACGCTGGCCTTCACGGTCGCGACCCTCGTGCTGCTTGTCGCCGTGGTCGCGGCCCTGGCGGCCTCGCCGTCCGTCCTGTCGCACCTCGGCGTCGGCGTGGTGGCCGGGACGGTCGTCCGCTGGCTGCGCTGGCCGGCCCTGTTCGCCGGCTCCGCGCTGGCGCTGGCGCTGCTCTACCGCTACGCGCCGAACCGGAACCGGGAGCGCTGGCCGCTCGTCACGGTCGGCTCGACGCTGGCGGCGGGGCTGCTGGTGCTCGGCGCGGCGCTGTTCTCCTGGTTCACGGCACGCTTCATGGGGCTCAGCGCCACCTACGGCTCGCTCAGCACCGCGGTGGCGTTCCTGTTGTGGCTGTGGGTCGACTTCTTCGTCGTCCTCGCCTGCGCGGAGCTCGATTCCACCATCGAACGGCAGACCGGCCTCTACGGTGCGCGCAACACGCCCGACCCATGACGCGAGCCCCCGAGGCTCGACATGACCTCGGGTCGACGGGATCGGCGCGCCGCGAGCGGGCTTCAGGTCCCCTCGGCCAGCCCGGCGAGCCAGCCCTTCACGGCGCCGTAGCGGACGATCTCGGCGCGCGAGCGCAGGCCCAGCTTGTCGGACGCGCGGGCCTTGTAGGTTTCCACCGTCTTCACGCCGACCTCGAGGCGGATGGCGATCTCCTTGTTGCTGAACCCCTGCGCGGTGAAGCGCAGAACGTCGGCCTCGCGCGGGCTCAGCACGGCGTCGGCGGCGGCCGCCTTTTCGGTCGCGGCGGTCTCGGCCAGTGCCTTCCCGGCCACGGAAGGGTCGAGATAGAGCCCGCCTTCCGCCACGGCCCGCACGGCCCGCACGAGGTCCTCGGCGGCCGAGCGCTTAAGCAGGTAGCCCCGGGCGCCGGCGTCGAGCAGCTGCTGCACGTAGGCCCGGTCCTCGTGCACCGTGAGCGTGATGACCTTGACGCCCGGAGCCTCGACGGCGATGCGCCGCGCGAGGTCGAGCCCGTTGATCTCCGGCATGGAGATGTCGAGCACCGCGACGTCGGGGCGTTCCGCTGCGACGAGGCGCAGCGCGCCGGCGCCGTCGCCGGCTTCCCCCACGAGGTCGATCTCGGGCGCCGACTGCAGCATGGCCTTGATCCCGGCCAGCACGACGGGGTGGTCGTCCGCGACGACGACGCGGATGCGCGTGCGGGGTGTCGCCCTGTCGGTCATGCCGCGTCCTTCGCCGTGGGGTCGACGCCGAGCGGGATGGCGACGAACAGCGTCGTGCCGGCCCCGGGCGACGATTCCACCGTGAGCGTTCCGCCGATCTGGTTCAACCGTTCGCGCATGCCGAGGAGGCCGAGCCGCCGCCGCGCGCCCGGCACCGTCGCGGCGGGCGAGTCGGGGTCGAAGCCGACGCCGTCGTCCTCGATCACCAGGCGCACGTCGCGCGGCCGGCGGTCCAGCACCACGCTGACGGTGGTGGCCCGCGCATGCTTGAGCACGTTGGTCAGCGCTTCCTGGACCACGCGGTAGGTGGCCGTGGCGACCTCGTCGGGCAGGCGCTCCTCCGAGCCGATCACCTGGACGTCCGCGGCGACGCCGTAGCGGGCGCTCCAGTCCGTCGCGAGGGCCGCCAGGGCGCGCGGCAGGCCGAGGTCGTCGAGGGCGGTGGGCCGCAGGTCGGACGCGACGCGGTGCAGGTCGCGCCCGATCGTGCCGGTCAGCTCCTGAAGCCAGCGCACGCGCGCGACGAGGCCCTGCCCGGGGGCGTCGCCGCTCGAACCGTCGAGCGCCCGCTCGAGGCCCTTCAGCCCGAGCGACAGGCCCGTCACGTGCTGGCCGACCTGGTCGTGGAGGTCGTGGGCGATGCGGCGCTGCACATCCTCCTGCGCGGCGGCGAGCCGGCGCAGCAGGTCGGACCGCTCGGCTTCGGCCCGCTTCTGCGCCCCGATGTCGGCGACGATGCCGTGGACCTCGTCGCCGTCGGATCCGGCCGCCGCCCGGCCGCGGGCGTGGAACCAGCGCGGGGCGCCGGGCGCCGACACGGTGCGGAAATCGACCTCGAAGCTCCCCCGCGCGGCGAGGCAGCCCCACGCCGCCCTGCGCAGCGCGTCGCGGTCGTCCGGATGGACGGCGCCGAGGATGGCCCCTGGCGACCAGGTGGCCTGGCCCTCGGTGCCGGGGAGGTCGAGCAGCTTGCGGCAGCGTTCCGAGCCCGACACGCCGTCCCGCGCGACGTCCCAGCGCCAGGTGCCGAGATCGGCCGCCGCGACGGCCAGCGCGGCCCGCTCCTCGCTGGCTTCGAGCGCCGCCGCGGCCCGGCTCGAGTCCTGCCGCCTGCGGCGGGCGAGGTCCCGGGCGAGCGTCACCACCAGGGCGACGGCCAGGGCGAGGCTGACCGCCACGGCCGCCGCAACGGCGTAGAGCGCATGCCGCACGGGCCCGTCGAGAGCGTGGCGGGGGATGCCGAGGTGGACCGACCACGAACCCGTGCCCGGCAGGGTCGCGTAGACGGTTTCCACCGACACGCCTTCGCGCGTCGTGCCCTTGTAGAAGCCGCCGCTGCCGGTCGCCACGGCGCGCCGGACCGACGCCGACGCGGGCAGGCCCACCGTGTCGGCGTCGCCGCGGCTCCGCGCGATGAGGTTGCCGCTGCGGTCCACGACGGCGCCGATCCAGCCGTCCGGGATGCCGGCCTTGCGCAGGATGTCGCCGACGGCGTCCGGCTTCAGGGCGATCGTGAGCACGTCGCGCAGCTCGCCGTCCCGCAGCACGGGCACGCGCAACGCCACGAGCCGCCTGCCCGACACGGGCCCGACCGGCCCGATGCCGCCGACCGCCGGCGCTTGGCCGCGCCTTACCTCGTCGAACGTATCCCGGTCGGCCGTGGGCCCGAGCGGCCCGCCGAGCGGCCGCAGCAGGTTCAGGACCTGCTCGCCCGCCGGGTCGTCGAGCTCCACCGTGTGCCACAGCGGATGGGCTGCGGCGACGCGTTCGGCGGTGCGATAGAAGCTCGGCAGGTCGGGCCCGTCCAGGGCCGTCGACGCCGCGAGCGTTTCGGCGACCCGCACCTGATCGTTCATCTCGGCGGTCACGCGCTCCGCCACCTGGGCCACGGTGTCGCGCGCGGTCCGCAGCGCGGCGCTGCGATGTTCGTCGGCGGTGCGGTAGGCTGTCCACCCGCCAAACAGCAGCACGGGGATCGACGCCGCCATCAACAGCGGGAGCAGAGGGCTCGGCCGGGCCGGCCCCACCCCGTCCGGTGGCGACGAGCCATCGCCGCCGGGCCGTCGCCCGGCCGAAATCTGTCGTGGCCGGACCATCGGTGTCGGTGGATCTTCGGAAAGCTCCCGCGACGCTAGCTTCATCCGCCGGCCCCGTAAAGCGATGGGTGCCCGCATCGGCAGCGCCGAGTGCCCCCCCTTCGCGGTTTCTTCGACGGGCGTGCGACGCGCAACATCCGGCCCGCGGCGCCCGCAATGTCGTCCCCTCCTGGGCACCCCGACGGGTCCCGGTCGTGCGGCGCGGGGGAGGGGCCGGCCGGGCACGGCTCCGGGATGTCGGGTATCGCGGCCGCAGCGCCCCCCTCCCCTCCCCTGCCGGCGCCCGTCGCGCAGCGGGACGCCTCACGCCGGCGCTCGCCTTGACGCGCGAAAGCCCCGAGGTGTGGGCCTCGGGGCTTTCGGGATGGTGATGGTTGGTTGCGGGGGCAGGATTTGAACCTGCGGCCTTCAGGTTATGAGC
>NZ_QYBB01000052.1 GCF_004137685.1 Lichenibacterium minor
CCCTCATGCTCGGAGGCTGGCGGAACCCGCTCAAGCGCTCGCGCTGATCTTCAGTTGTGCCCTACCTCTCCGGAAGCCCTCCCGCGAGAGCGGGTTCGTCCTTGGGTCGACTCCGGCCGGGAGCAGCCAAACGGCGAGGCAGGGTGGATATCTACCGGTCCGCTTCCGCTCAAACATGCAGCGGAAGCGGACGTTCGCGGGTTCGTGTTATGCCGCCGCCCAGGCGACCGCATCAGCGCCAGCCGGCAGGCGCATCGGGCAAGCCGGGTCGGTTGCCGCGCGCCAGACCGCCTCGGCCACGTCTGAGGCCCGGGTCAGCTCTTCCGTCGCCTGCTGGAAGTTCGCGAAGACCCTTCCTGCCAGATCGCCGTAGGCCTCGGGTACATTCATCCCCATCCGCATGCGGGCGTTGGTCCCGAACGCAGTTTCCGGCGACCGGCCGGGGATGACGAGATGAGCGCGCACGCCAAATGGCACAAGCTCGTGGGCGAGGGATTCGGTGAAGGCGTTCACCGCCGCCTTGCTCGCAGTGTAGACTGCCAGCAGCGGCAGCGGCCGCAGTGTCACGCTCGACGTCACGTTGACGATCACCCCCGCGCCCCGTTCCCGGAACTGCGGCAGCACGGCCTGGGTCATGGCGATGGTGCCGAGGGTGTTCGTCTCGAACACCTCCCGGGCGGACTCCATCGACAGGCCTTCCAGGGCGTTCAGCAGCCCGACGCCCGCGTTGTTCACCAAGACGTCGATCGGCCCGGCCTTCGTGACTGCACGGGCGATGCTGCCGGCGTCGGTCACGTCGAGCGGCAGGACGATGAGACGGTCGGACTCCGGGAGCAGGGCCGCATGAGGCGCGCGCATCGTCGCGACGACCCGCCAACCACGGTCGAGGAACAGGCGCGCCGTCTCCAGGCCAAAGCCAGAGGAGCAGCCGGTGATGAGGATGGTATTCATGAGGACCTCCCGTGTGATGCACCATGGGGTGATAGGAGCGCTCCGCCGGACGTGATACGGGCGCGAGTCCGTGTTTCATTGGCAAGCGTCCAATATGGCCGATCCACTGACCCAGGTCGTCGGGCTGCTTCGGCCCAGCGCCTCGTTCTCCAAGTTGGTTCTAGCCGGCGGCACCTGGACCGTGCGGCGCGACGACCACGGCCAGCCGTTTTACGCCGCGGTGCTGGAGGGGGCGTGCCGCCTCGCCATCGACGGCGAGGTCGAGATCGTGCTCGCGGCTGGCGACTTCGTGCTGATCCCCGCCGCCAGCGCCTTCGCCGCCTCCAGCCTCGTCGCGCCGTCGGCGGGGCGGGCGCCGCCGCCCGTCGAGGTCAACCCCGGTGTGTTTCGGCTTGGCTCTCCCGAGGTGCCGCCCGATCTGCGCATGCTGGTGGGGCACTGCACCTTCGCCTCCGATGATACAGACCTGCTGCTGTCGCTCCTGCCTCGGTTCGTCCATGTGCGCGGCGTCGGGCGCCTGACTGTGCTGCTCGGCCTCGTGAACGAGGAGACGCGGGCAGACAGGCCCGGCCGCGAGGTGGTCCTGGCGCGGCTTCTGGAGGTGCTCCTGATCGAGGCGCTCCGGTCAACCACGGGTCCAACGGCACCCTCGGGCCTCCTGCGCGGACTCGCCGACGAGCGCGTGGCCGCCGCGTTGCGCCGGATGCACGAGCGACCGACCGTTCCCTGGACGGTCGCAGCCCTGGCCCGAGTAGCGGGACTGTCGCGCTCGACATTTTTCGAACGGTTTCGACGCGAGGTCGGCGTCGCGCCGATGGCGTATCTGCTGGCATGGCGCATCGCGCTGGCTAAGGATCTACTCGGTCGCGAGGGAGCCGGCGTGGCAGAGGTGGCCGAGCGCGTGGGCTACGGGTCTGCCAGTACCTTCAGCACCGCCTTCTCTCGTCATGTCGGCAGACCGCCGATCCACTACGCCCGCGAGCAGCGCGTCCAACCCTGCAGGCCTACGCCTCTGAACATCTGAGAAGGGTAGAAGGGGAACGGCGGCTTACTAGGCTATGAAAGCCAAAGCGGACCTTCGCACATCACAGGGAGGCGGCGGCGCGCTCTCATGCGTAACGCCGAACTTACGTCAAAACGACTACATAGAAGGTCTGTGGGGATTCCTATGGGTGCGCCGATCATGAGTAGGAATTGCGCGCCCATGCCGAGCGTCTCGTATGAAAGGCGCAGGCTATCGCCCGATGAGTAGGTGCAGTTGTCGAGCAGCCTTCCCACGCCAGCGTCGAAGCAGTTCAGCTGACGAGATGTGATGGTGCTACCCACCGCGAGGGTGTAACCGATCAAGGCCCCGCCATGGCGTGCCAAGGCCGCGTCTTTGACTTCATGAGCGTCGTCCATAGACCGCAAAATGCGCAGGTCGACGTCACCGGTCCGTTCGGCCCGCTTGGCGTATGCCAACGCCGCCCCGACTGCAACTGCGTCCTGTACAGCATCGATGTCTGAACCAAGGTGCAGACATGTCGGCTAACACGCCAAAGCCTGAGAATCAAATCTACCACGAAATCTTTATGTCGTCGGGTGTTCAGCCGTCTCGTATCTTGATGCGGATGGAGCCATCCTGATGCTGCGACCTAGAAGCGTCGCACTGACCACAGCCCACGTTGGATAAGATGCAATCCGAACATCAATCCGTCGCCCGCAAGGACAACGACAAGGCTTCTTACCTAGTCGGACAAGACGACGAAGGACACTGGCTCGCCGTTGAGATCCATGGTCTGGGGGGTGGCATCTTCATGAGCCGCGACAAAGCTTTTCGCTATGCTAGAGACGAGAGCCACGGCCTGCCCGGAGCCGTACGCTTCGTCGACGAGCCTATCTGCCTCTTCATATCGTGATCGGGCGAGGAGACGGTCGATGTTCCTACAAGGTTCCATGACGGCGTTGGCGACGCCATTCACCTCCGATGGCTTGGACCAGGAGACCTTCGAGCACTTCGTGGAGTGGCAGATCACCGAAGGCACTCAAGGCCTCGTCCCCTGCGGCACGACCGGCGAGGCCTCGACCCTGACGGCGGGAGAGCGCCGTCGCCTGATCCGGGTGTGCGTCGAATGCGCGTCTGGCCTCGTCCCCGTCGTCGCCGGGACGGGGACGAACTGCACCGCCACCACGATCGAGCAGACCCGAGCCGCGAAAGCAGCCGGCGCCGATGCGGCATTGGTCGTCACACCGTACTACAATAGGCCGACCCAGGAAGGCTTATACCGGCACTATGCCGCCATCGCGAGCGCCGTAGACATCCCACTAATCATCTACAACGTGCCTCGGCGAACCGGCGTCGATCTACACTTCAGCACGCTCGAACAGCTCGTGAGGATACCGACCATCGTCGGAATCAAGGACGCGAGCGGTGATGTCGATCGCCCTCGCGTCGTCAGCCAAGTTGCGGGGCCTCGCTTCGTGCAGCTCTGCGGCGATGACGCGAGCGCGGTGACCTTCAACTTGGCAGGCGGGCGCGGCTGCATCTCGGTCGCCGCAAACGTCATACCGTCCCTGTGCCGGGACATGCAGCACGCCTGCAGAACGAAGGAATGGGGCAGCGCGCGCGACATCCAGCACCGGCTGCAGAGGCTCGTCGCGGCCCTGAATCGCGAAACCAACCCGGGTCCTATCAAGCACGCGCTGTCCCTGATGCATCCCGGCTTCTGCCGCGAGCCGAGGTTGCCCCTTGTCGGTGTTGTCCCGAGCACCGCCGACGAGGTGAGGGACGCGCTGGCCAGGCTCGGGCTGCTGTCGGACGATGTTTTTCCTGTGCCGCCGTGGAGCAGTGGGGGGCATCACGGAAAGGTTGCTCCCACCGCGACCGTGTGGCGGGCAGAGTAGGCTCGCCAGCGGTGGGGCCGAGGGGGACGTGGATCCTTCGCGGCCCCCGTGTTCCCGGAGATGCGATCGCTCCCGGAGCCTCGGGCGAAAATCGGTGCGATCGGTCCCCGATCTCGTGCCCTGGCATGACGCAAAAGCTGGTGACGGATGCCACGGTGCTTCTTCGACGTCGGCGAAGGCTCGACCCTCGCGCGGGACCGCGTCGGCATCCGCCTCCCGTCCATTGGCGATGTCCCTGACGAGATGCTGGCCCCTGCTCGAACAACTCCGCTTCGACGCGGCGTCCAAGCTGACGAGCGGCCTGATCACGGTGACGGTCCGAAACGAATCCGACGTGCTCATCTACGTCGGGACGGTGGCCGTCGAGGTTGTGCCGCTCGACAGCTGACCCCGCACGGAGTCGATTCGCGGCACGGTCTCGGCGTCAGGGCACGCCGACTAGGATCGCGTAGGCCCCCGCGGCGTCCCACACGTCGTGAAGGGCCGCCCTCACTAACCCATCGCGGAGCTTTCGCGACACGCAAGCGAGCGCGTTGAGATGATCGCCCTGCGACCGTTCCGGCAGCAGCAAGACAAACACGAGGTCGACGCGTTGGCCGTCGATGGCGTCGAACTCCACGGGCGCCTTTAGGCGGATGAACAGTCCGAATGTGCGCTTCAGCGATGCCAATCGGGCATGGGGGAGCGCGATGCCGGATCCCATGCCGGTCGAACCGAGCCGCTCGCGGGCGTTCAGGGCCTCGGCGATCGTCGACGCCTCCAAATCCGCGGACTTGGCGCAGAGACGCGCGATCTCGTCGACCAGCCGCCGCTTGTCCTGGATTCGTAGGTCGAGGACCACGTCCTCGGGCGCAAGAAGATCGACTATCTGCATGCTACGCTCCATCGACGTCGGAGAGCGACGCCCTTTGCCGCCGTCATCGCCGCCCGTCCGTTTCCTCAGGTGCCCTGAGCCTGTAACCCACGCCGGTCTCCGTGAGGATGTAGCGGGGCCGCTCCGGCTGTGGTTCGAGCTTCTGGCGCAACTGTCGGACGTAGACCCTGAGATATTGAGAGTCGGTCGAATCCCCCCATACCTCGCGCAGGATTTGGGAATGGGTCAGAACCTTGCCGGCGTGCAGCACCATCAGCCGCAGCACTTCGTATTCCTTGGGGGACAGCTTCACATCGACGTCGCCTCTCCGCACCACGCGACGGACGAGGTCGACAGCGAGGTCGTCCACGCGGAAGATGGGGCGCTCTCCCTGCACGGCGAGGCGATGGCGCAGGGCGGCGCGCAGCCGCGCCAACAGCTCATTCATGCCGAAGGGTTTGGTCACGTAGTCGTCAGCGCCGAGGTCGAAGGCTTCCACTTTCCCGGCCTCGTCGCTGCGGCTCGACAGGACAACGACCGGGACGGCGTCATCGCGTCCTCTGATGATGCGGAGGAGTTCATGACCCTTCATGTCCGGAAGGCCGAGGTCGAGGATCACGAGGTCCACTTTCTCGTGATCCATGACGTCGAGGGCGGCGCGACCGTTCGCGGCTTCGATCACGGCGTAGCGCTGCGACGACAGCCCCATGCGGAGCAGCTTCCGGATCGGGGGCTCGTCGTCGATGACGAGGATGCGCACGGAGGGCATGGTCGGGCTTTCCGAGAAGGTGGGTGCTTCGCCACCGCGCTGCGCGGGCGGTACGTCCGGACGGTACGATGGAGCGGTCGCGTCGGGCATGGTCAGGCCGCTTCGCTCGAGCGCCGCGGTCGCCGGGGCAGGTCGAAGGTCATGGTGAACGCGGCCCCCTTCCGGTCCGTGCGGTTGGACGCCGTCAGGGTGCCGCTCATGGCCTCGACGAACCCCCGCGAGATCGCGAGGCCGAGGCCGGTGCCGGCCCTGACATGGTCGCCCTTGCGGGCACGATAGAACTTGTCGAAGATCCGCTCCACGTCGTCGACGGGGATGCCCTCGCCTTCGTCGAGCACCTGCAGGTGCAGCCGCCGACCTTCCTGCCAGCTCTGCACCCGGACGGCCGCGCCCGCGGGCGCGTATTTCGCCGCATTGTCGAGCAGATTGAACAGGGCCTGCTCGAAGAGCACCGCGTCGAGGTCGAGGGGCGGAAGATCGGGAGCGTTCTCGACCTCGACGCGGTGGCCGGCCAGGATTTTGCCGGCGCGCCTGAGTGCCGCCCCGACGATCTCGCCTATGTCATACTCCGCCAGGTTCGGCGCGACCGCGCCGGCTTCGAGGCGTGTCATGTCGAGCAGGTTGGCGATGAAGCGATTGAGGCGCTCCGCCTCGTCGATCACCGTGCCGAGCAGCTCGACCTTGCTGTCCGCGTCGAGCGAGCCGTCGAGGTCGCGCAAAGTGCTGGCGGCGCCGAGCACCGAAGCGAGCGGCGTCCGGAGATCGTGCGATATGGAGGTGAGAAGGGCCTGGCGCAACCTGTCGGTCTCGGACAGCAGCTTGGCGCGGTCGAGGTCCTCGACGAGCCGCACGCGCTCCACGGCGAGGCCGCCCTGATCGATGAGCGCGTCGAGCAGGCGTCGGCGCTCCGGCGTCAGGATGTGGCCCGCGGCGTCGTCGTCGAGGCCGACCACGCCGATCGTCCCACGCCCCGTGCGCATCGGCAGGAAGAGGCGCTTGGCGCCGGGGAGGGTGTCGGCGCCCCGACCAGCGGCGCGGTCGTTGTCGAAGCACCATTTTGCGGCGGCGATGTCGGCGTCGTCGAGTTGGTCCTCGGGCGGGTACCCCGCCTTTACGGCGATTCGGTCGGCCTCGGGCAGGAGCACGACAACCCGGACCTTTAGCATGGAGGCGACTTGGAACACGGTAGCCCAGAGCACGTCATCGAGGTTGCCGCAACTGGCCAACTTGCGGCTGAAGCCGTAGAGGGCCTCGGTGGCTCGGGCGCGCCCCTTCGCGACGACAGCCTCCGACCGGGTACGCGCCGCCAGGTTCGACACCAACACGGCCACCACGGTGAAGAAGAACAGCGCCGCGATGTTGCTCGGGTCAGCGATGGTGAACGTGTAGATCGGGGGTAGAAAGAAGAAGTTATAGCAGAGCGAACCCATCACCACGGCGGCGAGCGACGGGTAAAGCCCGTAGCGGACCGCCACCAGGACGATGGCGGTGAGGAAGACGAGTTCGACGGTCTGCACCGCGAAGAACCGCTGCACGACCTCCGACCCACCGAGCGCGACGATGGTGGCGGCCAAGCCCGCGAGGTAGGGCCAGACATCGGTGGGGTTCGCGTCATGCGCCGCCCTGACCGTCTTCTTCGGCATCTGTTCGCCATCCGCCACCGCGTCCCCCGCGATGACGTGGACGCTGATGTTGCCGGATCGCCGCACGAGGTCCTGGACCACGGAGCCATGCCAAAGCTCGAACAGCTTCGAACGCTCGGATTTACCCATCACGACATGCGTGACGTTGTTGTCGCGGGCATAGGCGATGACGTCGTCGGCCAAGCGCCGCCCCGCCCCTGGCACGGTCACGGCCTCGCCGCCGAGCCGGTCGGCCAGGCGGAGCGTGTCGGCCACGCGGTCGCGCTCGACGTCCGTGAGCTGCAGGCTCCGCCGTCCCTCGATCGACAAGGCCACCCAAGGCGCTCGCAGGCGGTCGGCGAGACGCTTGGCGTAGCGCACGAGGCCGGCGCAGCGCGGATCCTCGCTGATGCACACGACGACACGCTCTCCCGCCGCCCAGGGTCCCGCGATGGCGTGGGCCTGCATGTGTGTGAGGAGTTGGTCGTCCACGCGTTGCGCCGTGCGCCGTAGCGCCAATTCGCGCAGTGCGGTCAGGTTGCCGGCCGTGAAGAAACTCTTCAAGGCGCGCTCGGCGTGCTGGGGCAGGTAGACCTTGCCCTCGCGCAGCCGCCGCAGCAGGTCGTCGGGCGAGATGTCGATCACCTCAATGTCGTCGGCCATGTCGAGCACGGAGTCGGGCACGGTTTCCCGGACGCGGACGCGGGTGATCTGGGCCACGACGTCGTTCAAGCTCTCGACGTGCTGGATGTTGAGCGTCGAATAGACGTCGATCCCCGCCGCGAGGAGCTCCTCGACATCCTGGTGGCGCTTGGGATGGCGCCCGCCCGGCGCGTTGGTGTGGGCCAACTCGTCGACGAGGGCGATCTGCGGGCGGCGGGCGATCAGGCCGTCGAGGTCCATCTCGTCGAGCGTGCCGCCCTTGTAGTCGATCCGTCGGCGCGGGATCAGCTCGAGGCCCTCCACCATGGCCTCGGTCTCGGCGCGGCCGTGGGTTTCGATCACCCCCCCGACGACGTCGAGGCCTTCCCGCAGCCTCGCCCGGGCGGCCGTGAGCATCTCGTAGGTCTTGCCGACACCCGGCGCGGCGCCGAGGAAGATCTTCAGCCGGCCGCGACGTCCACCCTCCCGTTGGGCTTCGGCCAGGAGCGCGTCGGGGGACGGGCGCCGGTCAGCATCGGCCCGTCGGTCTCGGTGTCGCTGGTCGGCCATCGTGGCTCCTCATCGCATGGCCAGCGCGCGGGGGGCGCACCGGCCTTCCCGGCCCTCATTGATGCGTGGCGGAGTCGAGCGCCATATTCAACGCCAGCACGTTGACACGGGGCTCGCCGAAAAGCCCCAGGGAACGGCCCTGGACGTTCTGCTCGACGAGCTGCCTCACCTCATCGGTCGAAACCCCCCGCGCTTTTGCGACGCGCGACACCTGGAACGACGCGGCTTCGGGCGAGATGTCCGGGTCTAGCCCGGAGGCCGAGGAGGTCACGAGATCTGTTGGTATCGGGCCATCGGGGTTCTCGGCCTTGAGCTTGTCGACGTCACCCTGCACCCGGTCGATCAGCGCCTTGTTGGTCGGGCCGAGGTTCGAGCCGGCCGAGTTGTCAGCCGCGTAGGGTACCGGCACGGTCTTGGTCGGGTCCTTGGGGTCGGGCTCGGTCGTAGCCGATGGGCGGCCGTGGAAGTAGCGCGCGTCGACGAAGTTCTGACCGATGAGGGTCGAGCCGATCACCTTGCCATCCTTGTCGGTCACGAGGCTGCCCTGTGCCTGAGTCGGGAAGACGAGGCCGGCGATGCCCGTGATGGCCAGGGGGTAGGCGAGGCCGGTGATCGCCGTCAGCGCCACGAGCATCACCAAGGTGGGGCGGATTTCCTTCAACATCTGTTTGGTTTCCCTCAGGCGAGGTGGAGCGTGGAAACGAGGAGGTCGATGGCCTTGATGCCGATGAAGGGCACGACGATGCCACCGAGGCCGTAGATCAAGAGGTTGCGCGACAGCAGCGCGCCGGCGCCGATGGCCCGGAACTTCACCCCGCGCAGCGCCAGCGGGATCAGTGCGATGATAACCAGTGCGTTGAAGATGATAGCAGACAGGATCGCGCTCTGCGGCGACGCGAGGTGCATGACGTTGAGCGCGCCGAGCTGCGGGTAGAAGGCCAGGAACATCGCCGGAATGATGGCGAAATACTTGGCGACGTCGTTGGCGATGGAGAAGGTGGTGAGCGCGCCGCGGGTCATCAGCAGCTGCTTGCCGATCTCCACGATCTCGATGAGCTTGGTCGGGTCGCTGTCGAGGTCGACCATGTTGCCGGCCTCGCGGGCCGCCACCGTGCCGGTGTTCATGGCCACGCCGACGTCGGCCTGAGCCAGGGCAGGGGCATCGTTGGTTCCGTCGCCGCACATGGCCACGAGCTTGCCCTTGGCCTGCTCGGAGCGGATCAGGCCGAGCTTGTCCTCGGGGGTGGCTTGAGCGAGGAAGTCGTCGACGCCGGCCTCGGCCGCGATGGCGGCTGCCGTCATCGGGTTGTCGCCCGTGATCATGACGGTGCGGATGCCCATGCGTCGCAGCTCGCCGAAGCGCTCCTTGATGCCGCCCTTGACGATGTCCTTGAGGTAAATGACGCCCATCAGTCGGCCATCCTTGGCCACCGCGAGCGGGGTGCCGCCCGCCTTGGCGATGGCGTCCGAGATCTCACGGATCTCCGACGAGGCATTGACCGCGAAGTCGGGCTTGGTGGCGAGGGCCGCCCCGCCGCGGGCTTCTGAGACAGGCTCTGACTGAACGTATTTCAGAATGGAGTCGACCGCGCCCTTGCGGATCGACGAGGTCCCGACGTCGACGCCGCTCATGCGCGACTGCGCCGTGAAGGGCACGAAGGTGGCGCCCATGTCCGCCATGTCGCGGGCGCGGATCTGGTACTTCTCCTTGGCCAGGACGACGATGGATCGGCCTTCGGGCGTCTCGTCGGCGAGCGACGCCATCTGGGCGGCGTCGGCGAGCTCGGCCTCGGTCACGCCGCGCACGGGGCGGAACTCGGTGGCTTGGCGGTTGCCGAGGGTGATGGTGCCGGTCTTGTCGAGCAGCAGCGTGTCGACGTCACCCGCCGCCTCGACGGCGCGGCCCGACATGGCGAGCACGTTGAAGCGCACCAGGCGGTCCATGCCGGCGATGCCAATGGCGGACAGCAGCGCGCCGATGGTGGTCGGGATCAGGGTGACGAACAGCGCGACGAGCACGATCATCGAGATGGAACCGCCCGCATAGGCGGCGAAGGCCGGGATCGACGCCACCGCGAAGACGAAGATGATGGTCAGTCCGGCGAGCAGGATGTTGAGGGCGATCTCGTTGGGCGTCTTCTTGCGCTCGGCGCCCTCGACGAGCGAGATCATGCGGTCGATGAAGGTCGAGCCGGCCGCAGCTGTGATCCGCACCCGGATCCAGTCTGACAGTACCTGTGTGCCGCCCGTCACGGCCGAGCGGTCGCCGCCCGACTCGCGGATGACGGGGGCCGACTCGCCCGTGATGGCGGCCTCGTTGACGGAGGCCACGCCTTCGACGACCTCGCCGTCGGACGGGATGATGTCGCCTGCCTCGACCAGCACGATGTCGCCGACCTTGAGGCCCGCACCTGGACGCATCTCGAAGAGCTGCCGCGGGCCGCCGATCGCCGCGCCCGCGCCGGTGAGCACCTTCGCCTGCGTTTCGGTGCGGGTCCGGCGCAGGCTCTCGGCCTGGGCCTTGCCGCGTCCTTCGGCCGTGGCCTCGGCGAAGTTGGCGAAGAGCAGCGTGAACCAGAGCCAGAGCACGATCTGGAAGGAGAACCCAAGGTTGGGCCCGCCCGTGACGGCGTCGCGGATCAGCAGCACCGTGGTCAGCGCCGCCACGACCTCCAGCACGAACATGACCGGGTTCTTGATCTGAAGCCGTGGGTCGAGCTTCTTGAAGGCACCTCCGACCGCTGGCCCAAGGATGCGAGGATCGAGAATGCTAGATTGAGTTTTGGCCATGATGATGGCTCCAGGGGAGGCAGATGGATTGTGTTTTTCGTTGGAGGACGGCTGTGACGTCGGGGACGGGCCCCCGACGTCACGGGCAGCGCGCCGTCAGGGCGCCGAGGCGAAGCTCTGACCGGCTTGGCCGGCGAGGTGCTCGACGATCGGCCCGAGCGCCAAGGCCGGGAAGAAGGTAAGGCCGCCGATGATCAGGATCACGCCGACGAGCAGGCCGACGAAGAGGCCGCCGTGCGTCGGGAAGGTGCCGGCCGAAGGCGGTACCCGCTTCTTGGCTGCGAGCGACCCCGCGATGGCGAGCGCCGGGATGTGGATGAAGAAGCGTCCGAACAGCATACCGATCGCCAGCGTGGTGTTGTAGAACAGAGTGTTCGCCGACAGGCCCGCGAAGGCCGAGCCGTTGTTGGCCGCCGCCGACGTGTAGGCGTACAGGATCTCCGAGAAGCCATGCGGGCCGGGGTTGTTCGTGCCGGCGACCGCCGAAGGCAGGACGACGGCCAGCGCGGTGAAGCCCAGCATCATCAACGGCAGGATCAGGATGCCCAGCATGGCCATCTTGACCTCGCGCGCCTCGATCTTCTTGCCGAGGTACTCCGGGGTGCGGCCCACCATGAGGCCGGCCACGAAGATGGCCACGATGACGAAGATCAGCATGCCGTAGAGACCCGCGCCGACGCCGCCGATGACGACCTCGCCAAGTTGCATGTTGATCAGCGGGATCATGCCGCCGAGGGCGGTGAGCGAGTCGTGCATGGCGTTGACAGCGCCGCAGGAGGCCGCTGTGGTGATGCTGGCGAACAGGGCTGAGGCGACTATGCCAAAGCGGACCTCTTTGCCTTCCATGTTGCCGCCATCGACCCCGATGGCGTGCAGCAGCGGGTTGCCCGCAGCCTCCGCCCCGTAGAGGACGGCGACGCCCGCGACGAACAGCACGCCCATTGCCCCGAAGATTGCCCAGCCCTGGCGCTCGTCGCCAACCATGCGGCCGAACACGTTGGTCAGCGCCGCGCCGATGGCGAAGATGGAGACCATCTGCACGAAGTTGCAGACTGCCGTCGGGTTCTCGAACGGGTGTGCGGCATTGGCATTGAAGAAGCCACCGCCGTTGGTGCCGAGCATCTTAATGGCGACCTGGCTCGCCACGGGGCCGAGCGCGATGGTCTGCTTGGCTCCCTCAAGTGTCGTCGCGTCGACGTAGGCGCCGAGCGTCTGTGGGATGCCGGTCCAGACGAGATAGAGCGCATAGGGCACGCAAATCGGCAGCAGCACGTATAGGATGCCGCGCGTGAGGTCGACCCAGAACGAGCCCACCGTCTTCGACGACGCGCGGGCGAAGCCGCGGATCATCGCCACGGCCAGTGCGATACCGGTGGCGGCAGACAAGAAGTTCTGGTGCGTCAGCCCCAACATCTGGCTCAGGTAGGACAGCGTGCTCTCGCCGCCGTAGCTCTGCCAGTCGGTGTTGGTGATGAAGCTGACCGCGGTGTTGAAGCTCAGGTCTGGCGCCACCGCGGCTTGGCCGGCAGGGTTGAGAGGCAGCATGTCCTGCAGGCGCAGCAACAGGTACAGGATCAGGAAGCCGCCGACATGCAGGAACACCATGGATACGAGGTAGGTGACCCAGGTCTGCTCCTGCTTCTCGTCGATGCCCGACACCGAATACAGGACCCGTTCCACCGGGCGAAGGATGGGGGACAGGAAGGTTCGCTCACCCGTGAAGACGCGGGTCATATAGCCCCCGAGGGGCTTCGTGAGTGCGATGACGATGGCGCAGTAAAGCG
This sequence comes from Lichenibacterium minor, assembly GCF_004137685.1. Taxonomy (GTDB): domain Bacteria; phylum Pseudomonadota; class Alphaproteobacteria; order Rhizobiales; family Beijerinckiaceae; genus Lichenihabitans; species Lichenihabitans minor. The sequence goes on from NZ_QYBB01000052.1 coordinate 12,865, forward strand.
CGATCTGGATCCAGCCTATGGCGGTCATGATGCTCCCTTTCAGAACCGCTCGGGGCGGACGAGGGCGTATGTGAGGTAAATGAGAAGGCCGATCGTCACGATGCCTCCCAAAACGTAGTCGAGCAGCATGGCAGGCTCCCTAGAGGCGTTCGCAGATGACGGTGTAACCGATCGAGATCGCGAAGAACGCGAGCCCGCCGACGACGAAGATCACGTCGAGCATGTGTGTTGTTTCCCGTAGTGGCCCAACGAAGAGCGAGCGTCGGCGCGGTCACCGTCGCGCAGGGACGGCTCGACCTCAGTCAACGGTCTTCGAGGCCAGGGATCGCAGGATCGCCATATCTTTTCGAGAGGCGAAGTGCTCCAAAGATATAAAGATCCCATAAAGGTGAGGTGGATCCGGGGAAGGCATGGGGAGACCCAGAAGTCGATCCGGGCGCGGATGGGTCGACGCCAGGTCTCGATACCCACAGAGTCTTTATAAGAAACGTAGCGTAGACACATATCATCACTACGGCGATCCGGCGTATCGTTCCAGCAATGTCAGGCCGGAGACGTCGATTCGACTGCGATGAATATCATGATGACTGATGACACGCACCCCTGGGGACAGCCCCCGCTCCAGTCCGGTCCTACACGGACACCCATCTCGCTCCGTCACGTCGCCAGCATCGTCGCGGTGCTCGGTGTCGCCGCCGGGCTGACGGGGGCATTTCTATATTGTCCAGCCCACCGAGATGGCGGGCGTGCGGCGGCTCGGAAAGGTGGTGTCCAAGGAGCCCGTCGGTCCCGGCCTGCACCTGAAGGTGCCCCTCGTCGACATCGTCGACACTATCCAGACCAGTCTCGACACCTTTCAACTCGCCAACCTGACCGTCTACACCATCGACAATCAGGCCGGTCCTCGCCGACCGCGTCCTGCGCGTCTTTTCCACGCAGAACACGGTGGGGATCTCCGCCAATCGCGAACAGATCGCGGCGGCGATGCGCAAGGAGGTCGGGAGCGCGCTTCAAAGCATCTTCGGCATCGAGATCACCGATCTCCAGCTCAGCAGCATCACCTACAGTCCCAGCTTCCAGGCCTCCATCGAGGCAGCCGTGCAGGCCAAGAACGACGCCATCCGGGCCGAGAACACGGTCGTCAAGGTCCGCTACGAGGGCGAGCAGCAGAAGGTCCAGGCCGACGCGCAGGCGGCCGTGCGCGTCGCCCAGGCCAACGGCGAGGCGCAGGCCACGGTCGCCCGGGCGCGGTCGGAGCGCGAGGCGGCGATCCTACGCGCGGAGGGCGACGCGCAGGCCGCCACTCTCCTCGGCGACGCACAGGCCCATGTGGTCCAGCAGGTCGGGACGGCCGTCGCGGGCAACCCTGGCGTGGTGTCGTATGAGACGGCGCGCCGTTGGAACGGCCAGATGCCCTCCACCGTTCTGGGCGGCGGCGGGGGGACGGGTCCCCTCGCCCTCATGAACCTGCCGCCTGCCAGTCGGTGATAGTTCTCGCAAGCAGCGCGTGCCGGATGAGACCGTTGTCGACCTTTGGATCCGAACGTCTCGCTCGTGTCCACGGGCGAGGACAGAGCAACCGGAGGCGAGTGCCTCCATGTCCTGCCGGTGACTGATGCATGGGACGTTCAAGGGCGAACTGCCGCGGAAAGGCCATGAGGGCGGTGGGGGAGCGACCTTGTCGCTCGTCCTCCGCATTCTCCTGAGGGAGGCAGCTGTCGGTGTCCTGCTCTTCCTCACCCTGGGAATTGACGGGAGGCGCGATGCGTTCGTCTGCGCGGTGATGAGTGCCGGCCTCGTGCTGCTGACCCATAGCCGGAGCCTTTTAGGCCGCAAGGACGCGATGGGGCTGCTCACCGAATGCGTGGTCATCTTCTGCGGGGCATTAGCGGTCCGCTACCTACTCGTCCTCCTGCCCACCCTCCTGGCAGCACGGCATTGAGGGCGTCGTCGTCACGCCGGGGACCGCAGCACCGGCTCCCAGAACTCCAGTGAGGATGGATGGTGCGGTGTTCGTAGCGGGCAGGATCTATCGTGACGGGCGCGCGGCGGAGCCCGTGGACCTCGACCAGAGCCGGGAGTGGACGTTCGACAGGGGCGACTTCGTCTGGATCGGCCTCGTCGAACCGCGCGAGAAGGAGCTGCGCATCCTGGCGGACCGCTTCGGCCTGCACCCGCTCGCCATCGAGCACGCACTCAGCGAGCATCGGCTCCCCAAGCTCGAAACTTACGGCGACCAGCTCTTCGTGGTCGCGCGCACGGCGTCATTGACCGGGCAGGAGATGTCCTACGGCGAGACGGCGATCTTTGTCGGACGCCAGTTCATCATCACGGTCCGCCACGGCTCCGAACGCACGCATGCCGACCTGCGGCAGCGCTTGGAAACCTTTCCCGAAGGGATGCGGTCAGGAGTGGCCTACGTGCTCCACGCCGTCCTCGACTACGTCGTGGACGGCTACGGCCCCGTGATCGAGGCGATCGAAGAAGAGGTGCTGTCGCTGGAGGGGCGCGTGCTCGACGTCCCCCTGTCGAAGGACGACGTCCGCGTGATCTTCGCCTACCGGCGTCAGCTGGCCCGGTTCGGCCGCATGCTGCAGCCGACGCTAGAGGTGAGCGCCCGGCTCCAGCACCTCGACCTTCCCTGCGTCGAGCCTGCCCTGAAGCCGTACTTCCGGGATGTCGAGGACCACGTCAGGCGGGTTGCCGGGCGGGTGGAGGGCCTCAGGGACGTCCTTCGGTCGGTCTTCGAGATCGGCCTGTTGATGGAGCAGCAGAGGCAGAGCGTCGTCACCCGCAAGCTGGCCGCCTGGGCGGCCATCCTGGCCATCCCCACGGCGATAGCCGGAGTGTACGGGATGAACTTCGAGTACATGCCCGAGCTTCACCTACGCTACGGCTACTATGTCGTCCTCATCTGCATGCTGACGATCTGCGGCCTCCTCTACCTGCGCTTCAAGCGCATCGAGTGGCTGTGAGAGCGACGGTGCCCCAGGTCAGCAGCGGTCCGAGGACCGGGACCGTCGAGCGCGCCGCCGTCCCCGCGGAGCGCTTCGACGCGAGGTGGGCGCGACCTCGGCGCCCCTCCGCGAGGCGTCGATCCTGCGACGAGCATCTCTCAGCGGGTGACGAGCATGACGATGGCGGGTGGCATGGCTGAGGATAAGCGTACGCCTGCGCAGGGCATTGATGGGTAGGAGTCGCCTCTATATGGAAGAGATCGTCCTCGTCGTGGTGGGCAAGGTGCTCGCGGTGCTCGGGCTCATCGCCGCGAACGGCTTCTTCGTGGCCTCGGAGTTCGCCCTGGTAGGGGTGAGGCGGACGCGCATCGACGAACTTGTGGCGCTGAGCGATGGCACGGCGAAGCTGCTGCAACGAGCCGTGGTCGGCCTCGACGACAGCCTCGCCGCGACCCAGCTCGGCGTCACGGTGTCGTCCCTCGCCCTCGGCTGGGTCGGCGAGCCGGCGCTCGCCGACCTGCTGGAGCCCGCACTCGGCATGCTGGGCCGGGCGGCACTCGGCAGCGCCCACGCCCTGGCGACGGCGGGCGCCTTCGCGGTCATCACCGTGTTCCACATCGTGTTGGGCGAGTTGGTGCCGAAGAACATCGCCCTGCAGAAGCCCGAGCCGACGGCATTATGGATCGTGAGGCCCCTCGGCCTGTTCCTGACCCTGTTCAGGCCGGGCATCGCGCTGCTCAACGGCCTGGGCGGCGTCGTCATGCGGCTGCTCGGCCTCGAACACTCAAGCGAGGGAAACCGCCTCCACTCGACCGAGGAGCTGAAGCTCCTCGTCGCCGCGAGCAGGAGCGCGGGCCTCGTCGACCAGGCGCAGCAGGACGTGGTCGAGCGCGCCTTCGCCATGGGCAACAGGCGCGTGCGGTCCATCATGACGCCGCGCCACGATGTCGACTGGGTCGACGCCGATGGGACGACCGACGCCATTCTGCGCGGCGTGCGCCATGGCCGGCACGAGCAGATCGTCATGACCAAGGGCACCCTGGACGACGTCGTCGGCATCCTGCGCAAGCAGGACCTCCTGGACATGCACCTCGACGGCAAGCTGCCGACCGAGGATTCGGAGGACGGCCGGGCCGCCCTGCTGCGGGCGGTCCGGGCGCCGCTGGTCGTACACGACGGGGCAAGCATCACCCAGGTTCTGGACATGTTCAAACAGCGCCTCGTCCAGATGGGGCTCGTCTACGACGAGTACGGGTCCCTGCGGGGAGTGGTCACACAGGCCGACCTTCTCGAGGCGCTCGCGGGCGAGATCGTCGACACGGACGACGACATGTCGGTGGTGGTACGCGAGGACGGGTCCTACGTCGCCGACGGCGCCCGCCCCTTCCAGGACGTCTTCGCCCAGGTCGGGATCGCCCCGCCCCCAAGCGAGGCGAGCGAGTACAGGACGCTCGCCGGCTTCGTCCTGTCGAAGCTCGGTCGCATCCCCGTGTCGGGCGACAGCGTGGAATGCGAGGTCGGAGGAAGCGAGTGGTGCTTCGCCGTCACCCGCATGGAAGGCCGTCGCATCGATGAGGTATCGATGCGGAGGACGGCCGATTGAGGGGGTGAACGGCGTAAAGGCGCGCGCCGATTACCGCTACGCCGGTATCACCCATAAAGATCTCATAGTGATGCGCGCGAGTCACTGCTTCGCGGAAAGCCTTATATTCGAAGAACAATCGATTGATCCCGTGTCGAGTTCATGTGATCAATACCAAGGTGGTGGCAGCTGAATTCTAAGGATATTCATCTTGAACAGCGCGTTGTTAGGCAGTTTCGGGGCGCTCGCCCTATCGACCTTGACCGCCGTCGCGGCAGACGTACCAGCCGCGACGGCGCCGTCCGCTCCCTGCAAGACCGCGATCACCTTCCCGGCCTATGGCGGCATCGTCGCCCAGAACCCAAATCCCGCCTGCATCACCGTGCCAGGCGTCGGCGACGTCTACGTCGGCGGCGCGATCACGGGCTACGGCTTCCTGCAGTCGAACGCCTTCCCCCCCCTCGACGACAAGCCTGCCGAGCGACCGCTCGGGCCTCGCCGACTTCTCGAACCTGCAGGCCTTCGTACAGAAGCCTGACGGCGCCTTTCAGTTCTACCTGCAGTCCGGCCTCTACACGGTGCCGACGCTTGGGGCGCCAACCTTCCGCACGCTCGATGGGACGCAGCTGCTATTCGGTCCCGTGCCGGTCGTCTATGGCAAGTACAATTTCAATGAGGACTGGTCGATCCAGGGCGGCCGCCTGCCGACGCTGATCGGCGCCGAGACGACCTTCACGTTCCAGAACCTCAACATCGTCCGCGGCCTGCTGTTCGGCCAGGAGAACGCGGTCAACCAAGGCGTCCAGGTCAACTACGCACACGGTCCGCTCACCGTGTCGGCCTCGGGCAACGACGGCTTCTTCTCCGGGCAGATCGACTGGCTGACCGGCCTCGTCGCCTACAAGATCGATGACGCTCAGACCGTCACATTCGACGCCGGCGCCAACCTCGGTCGCTCGTCCGTGAGTACCTTCGCGACGCCGCTCGCGCAGAACAACTCCGCCATTTTCAACCTGATATACAGCTACAGCCACGGCCCCTGGATCGTTACGCCCTACCTGCAGTTTACGGACGTCCAGCGCGACGAGCGGATCGGCTTTGCTCAGGGCGCCTCCACCTACGGCGGTGCCGTGCTGGCCTCCTATGCTTTCACGGACCATTTCGCGCTGGCGGGGCGCGCCGAGGCTGAGTCGCAGACGGGCCGACGGGGAAGCGGCACCATGAGCCTTCTCTACGGGGCGGGCTCCTCGGCGGCTTCGGTCACGCTCACGCCGACCTTCACCTTCGATCGCCTCGTGCTGCGCGGTGAATATTCCCACACTCAGCTCTACGACATTGTGCGTGGCGACGTCGCATCCGGCCTCACCGGTTCTGGGTTCGGTCGGATGGGCGTCAAAACGGGTCAGGACCGCTTCCTAGTCGAGGGTGGCATCACGTTCTGAGCTGATCCGTCGTCCACTCGGATCTCGCTTCCCACTTCGGTTTCGGCACGCACGGGAAGGGCCAAAGGTGAGGTAACGATGCGGGGATAAGCTACGGATCAAGGAAAACTCGAGGACGGAGTACCTTCGGCCGTCGCCCGTATTGATGTCCGCTTCGGAGCAGACCTGATTTGGCGTCCAAGGACCGATGTGGGTCGACAGCGGCGTGCGCAGGCTCGGCACGAAACGCGGCTTCGCGCGTCTCCGTTGAATGCTCTTCCACTTCTCCTCACGGCCGACACGGCCACAGGAGGACGGCACCAACCTGCCCCGCCCGCGGATTGTGATGGACCGGAAGGGCCGCGGAGTTCGCGTCGAGGTTCGCCGCGCCCGGGAGGCAGGCCAGATCGAGATGCCGGTCTGAATTCCCCACAAACTCGATCTGTGACCCGATCCCGACTCGGGCTGGGAGTTCCTGCATACCCTTAGGGCCGAGCTGAGCCACGTTCCTAGCGTGATGCTTGCCGACCCCGCCGAGGTTGAGCGTGTCGACGCCTGAATCCAAGAGCACGCCGGAAATGTGGTGGCGATCGCAGGACTGGCCACAACGCCGTCCGCCTGCCCTCGCCGGGAGGCCGTTCCACGCTTCCCAGAGAGACGCCAGAGGCGAGGGACCTATTCGCTTCCTCTGGGCGGACCATCGAAATCCGATTGCTATGGTTGATAATTCGTAAATTACTCGCGGCTCCGAGATCCCACTTGATCCAAATGACAGCTCTGTAAACGACAGCCCGAGGGTACACGTGCCGAAGGGCCAGACAGGACAGCACCTTCATTCAACCCCCAACCCGATGCGGATTATCGCAACGCCTGAAGTTTTAGAAGATGCCTCTGACTTCGAGGCTCCGAACATCACATGAGTATGATGCAAGTTACAAAGCACTAGGTAAGCTGACATTGTGAAACCAGTCCTTGGTATTCCTCGACAAGCCCCTTAATCTCAGTTAATTTATTATGAAACAGACCCAAATCCGATTGAACCTAAGTTAATATTGCAAGTTTCATCTCATTCAGCTGTGCCAAAACTAGAATACTTCATGTTTTTACGGTAGGTATTGTTTACATAGATCAAGTCTTCTCTGTTTCCATCGAGCCGCCTCTCAGGAGGCCGATCTGAATGGAGCAAGCGATGACAACCATTACCTCGTCCGGGTTGCTCAATGGCGTGATCGGCGGAGTCGTCGACAGTTCTTCGACCGATCCGCTTATTGTCGACACTGACGTAACAGTAAACGGTAACGTGACCACGCCGGCGCTCAGCGTATTACCGATTATTGGCCCCATTCTCACCGGCACTGTTGGTAACGGTATTCAGGCGACCGCTCAAAACGCAACCGTGACGAACGACGGTACTGTTGATGGTGGAGGCACCAGCGGCATCGGAGTCAATCTCACGCTGGGCGGCACCGTCACCAACAATGCCACTGTAAACGGCGTCGCGGCCGGTATCAGCGTTGGTGGCACCACGACCGCCCCCTCCAATGTGACGAACAATGGCGCCGTCAGTGTCACGGGCGGCGTGCCCGGTGTCGGCGTAGCGCTGGACCTCGGTGCGCTCACCAATGGCGGTACTATCCTGGACGCGAATGTCGGCGGCATTGGCGCCACCGTCGGCAGCTCCAACGGCACCAGCACCGCCACCAACTCGGCGAACGCGTCGATCACCGGGGCGCTGAACGGCCTCGTCACCACGGGTAATACGGTCACCAGCAACGCCGGCACCATTGCGGGCACCACCGGCATCGGAGTCACCCAGACGGCCGGCAGCCTCACCAACGAGGCGACCGGCGTAATCCAGGGTGGGTTAGACGGCGTCGCGCTCACAGGTGGCAATCTCACGAACGCGCTGGGGGGCGCCATCACCGGTGTGACCGCCGGCGTGCTCAACACTGGTACAGGCGCGCTCGACAACGCGGGCGCCGTGCTAGCCACCGCGGGCGACGGCCTGTCCACGGCCGCCGGGACCCTCACCAACGAGGCCAGTGGCACCATCACGGGCGCACAGAACGGCATCGTCGGCACAGGCACGGCCGTGATCGACAACCTTGGCAAGGTGACGGGTCAAGCCGCCAGCGGCGTGGATCTGGCAGGCGGTGCCCTCACCAATGAGGTGAGCGGCATCATCAACGGCGTGACGGCCGGCGTCACCATGGCGGCGGACGGCATCCCAGATACACTCACCAACGCCGGAACTATAACGGCGACCGGCGCGGGTGCCATTGGCGTCAATATGGCCGATGGCGGCACGGTGACCAACTCCGGCACGATCAGCGGCACGATTGGTGTCGGTGGCACACCCGCTGTCGCGGTCAGCCTCGGCGGCGCGGGCGGTAGCAGGCTCGTACTGAACCCAACCGCCGTCTTGAACGGCGTCGCCCAAGCGACGGGCAGCAATAACACGCTTGAGATCGCCGCAGGAACCGGCACGACGACACTGAAGGACATCGGCACGACGATCACCGGTTTCGGCAATACAGTGCTCGATCAGGGAGCAGTCGCCGACGTCCTGGGCGCGGTCACGACACCCGGGACTGTGGCTGTCGGGAACGGCGCATCTCTGACCCTGGGGGGAGCGGTTGCGGCGGGTGTGACGGTGGACCTCGGCGGCACGGGTGCCAAGCTGACGCTCGGCGACCCGACAGCCTTCGCGGGCACGATCACGAACCTCGGCAGCGACGACGCGCTCGACCTGACGGGTTTGGCCGCCGGCAGCACAGTGAGCCTCACGCCTGGCGCCGGCCTGACCATCACAGGTCCTACCGGAGTGGCGACGACCATCGCTGCAGTTCTTCCTGTCAATGCCGCGCTCAGCCTCGACCCGAGCGGGACCGGTGTGACTGCCGGTGTCGGCCTCGGCGGGACAGGGACGACGGTCACGATCGGCACGGGTGGCACCGGCACGGGCGGCACGGGCACCGGCACGGGCGGCACGGGCACAGGCATGGGCGGCACGGGCACGGGTGGCACGGGCACGGGTGGCACGGGCGGCACCGGCACCGGCATGGGCGGCACGGGTGGCACGGGCGGCACGGGCGGCACCGGCATGGGCGGCACGCGTGGCACGGGCGGCACGGGCGGCACCGGCACCGGCACGGGCACGGGTGGCACGGGCGGCACGGGCGGCACCGGCACCGGCACGGGCACGGGCGGCACGGGCACCGGCACGACGGTCATCACCGATCCCACGACGGGCACCACGACGACCACGGCCAGCGGGGCGGGCGCCAGTACGGTAGTCACGACGGATCCGCACTCCAGCGGCACTACGGTCACCACGACCTCGCCGCTCGGCGCCACTACGACGATGGCCTTGCCGCTTGGCAGCACGATTGCCCAAGGTACCGGCGCGACGGCGGGCGACCTGACATCGCTCGATCCCGGCGCGATCTTCCAGGGAAGGGGCGCGTTCACGATCAGCGGGCATGTCGCGGCGGCGTCAGGAGTGAAAAGTGTGACGATCTCCGCCGTGATCGACGGAGCGGCCAATCCGACCGTGCTCGGCACAGCCACGGTGGCTGCGGACGGCACGTACAGCTTTCTCGACCATGTCGGCGCCCATCTCCAGGGCTTCATCACTGCCACGGAGACGGACGCGGCAGGCGGCTCACTCGCGGTGCAGAGCCCCTACTCGCTGCAGGCCGGCCTCCACAGCCAGGGCGGGTTCGTGACCGAGCAGGACCTGTACACTCCCAACGGCAGCGACTTCGTCTCACTGACGCAGTACAGGCCCGGAGGAACGAGCAAGGTCGACATTCATGACGCGGGACAAACGTTTAAGGCGGACTATTCGACCACATTCAACAATGGGGGTGTGCCCGAGAGCACCTTTATCTTCTCGCAGGGCAATGCTTCCAGCGTGATCCATGGCTTCCGTGTCGACGGCGCCGACCATGACACGATCAGCCTGCCCTCAGCGGACTTCCAAGACTTCGCGTCGGTGATCGCCAATACCCAGAACACCCGAGGCGGAGCCGTGATCACGGATCCTTCGACCGGCGATACGGTGAAGCTGACCGGCGTATCGAAGGCGGAGCTGAAGGCCAACTCGTCGGACTTCACTTTCCACGCATGATCGCCACGTAACGATGCGAGAAGCCGTCCGACGCAAGCCGGGCGGTTTCGCGTGTTACTGCTTGCCCTTGTACGCGGCGGTGGTCATATAGGAGTGCTGTCTAAATCGGGCCCTTATTACCTCCGAGGTCATCGTTGCATTAGAAACATAGGCGTTGATGTTTCTGCAGAGAAAGCAAGAGGAATTCTATTTCGAAATAGAAGGCCCGATTTCGATGGGAATATTTCTTACAGGTAATGAAGTTTCCCGAGCCCTACATGACATCGTAGCTGGGCACGATCTACGTTGCGCAGTATCGTTTTGGAAATATTCGGCGACGGTCGCGCTGCGCAAGGCCGGTACGGACATCAATCGGACGCGCATCGTTTGCAACATATCGACGGGCGAGTGTACGCCCGAAGCTCTCCTCGAACTAGGGGCTCCCCACAACAACAACCTACGATATCACTCCAACCTGAGCGCAAATGTTTGGGTATCCGATCGTGGCGCCTTGGTCGGCGCAGCAACGCCACTCGATTTGGCCACGGAAAAGGGCAGGTCGAAAAATGGGATCCTCGAAGCCGCGACCTACCACCGAGCCAACTCGAGCGCGTGGCGTGCAGCAGCCGAATGGTTCGACCGACTGTACAACGGGGCAAGGCCGCTTGACGTCGAGCTCCTTGAGCTTGCGCGTTTCAAATGTAGCCTGAAGTCTCGCGTATCTGAATGGCGGCAGCCTCAGAATGGCTCGCTCCTCGATCTCGTGCTCGACGATCCAGAGATCTTCAACGGCGTCGGGTTTGTCATCACGTCGCGACTGACCACCGAGAAGGAACGATCATCGGCGCGACAGGGTGCGACCGAGGCGGGCGTCGCTCCGCAGGACGTCATCGACGCATTTCCTTCCGATGGCATCTTCCTCGGACGAGACAGATCCGATGTGCTGCTCTGGCCCAGATCATTCATTGAACTCTGGTTGCCAAACAATGTTCTCAAAGTATTTCCTAGAACCGTTTGCACGGTGGACCCGGACGGTGGCACAATATTTACTAGGCGCGCCCCGCGGCTTCTCGCGGGCCTCCTTCCAACAGCTTCTTTTGACATACACACTGCGCAGCGCACCGACACTGCTCGCATACACCTACTGCGCGACCTAGGCTTAGGCCTGTTTCCGACAGCGATCAAGTTTGCACAAACCATCAGCGCTCTTTAGGACGATAGCATCAAGTTCATAGCCGCCCCTTAGCATTGCATCCATAGTGAATTATGCTCGGTCATGACCGAGAGAACTCCAGAGGGTGCGGTGAAGGAGCTCCCCGCGCGTCAGAAGCATGTAGCCAAGACCACTCCCTGAACGCCGCTGTAGCTGTTCCGATTGGATGGCGTTCAATGGCTTGCAGAAGCAAGGCGAGCCAAGCTGCGGGAACGGTCGGTGCGCAGCAATCGAAACGAGAAAATCCACCGAAAGAATGCCCTGCGTTCCCCCTTGCGGGATGACGGACGCCCTGTCGGGATTATGAATGGTTCGGCATCAGCGGCGGGGCCTGGAGTTTCGGCAGGCGCGCCAGCATCAGGCCCAGCACAGCCATGAACTCTTCCCGCCCCTGCCTCGACACGGCGCCTCGACCCCTCCATGCTCCCTGCGTAGAGCCGGTCGACAGGGCCGGAGCCGAATAGTTGGAGAGAGAATGCCGAGGTCGTGGTTCTGTCGCGAGATCCTGAGAGCGCTTTCGATGAGCGCGATGCTGTTGAGCGCCTGTACCGGTGGGCGGGCCCAGTCGGGGCCGTCGCCGTTGGATGGGCCGCTCACCATCCAAGCGCAGGGCAGCTTCTTCGTCGGCGGCCATGACGTCCACTCCGACACGCTGTCCACGCTGCCGGCCTATGCACCTTCCGGCACCGTGTCGGTCGACCAGATGTACGTGCGCTACCAGGTGCCGGCCGATGTCGCAGGACGGCCCGCCCTGGTGCTGATCCACGGCTGCTGCCTGACCGGCAAGAGCTGGGAGACCACCCCCGACGGCCGCAGCGGCTGGGACGACTACCTGCTGCGCAAGGGCTACCCGGTCTACGTGATCGATCAGGCGTGGCGCGGCCGTTCCGCCGGGAACATCGCTGCCATCGACGCCGTGAAGACCGGCAAAGCGCCGCTGGACCAACTGCCGACGGTGTTCGCGGCCGGCCACGAACCCGCCTGGGCGATCTTCCGCTTCGGGCCGGAGTACCCGAAGGTGTTCCCGGGCATGCAGTATCCGCTCGAGGCGCAGGCGGAGTTCTGGAAGCAGATGGTGCCGGACTGGGCGGCTGACCTGCCGACGCCCAACCCGACGGTGCCGGCCCTGTCGACGCTGGCGAAGCGCATCGGCCCCGCCGTGCTGGTCAGCCATTCGCAGGCGGGGATCTACCCGTTCCAGGTCGCCGCGGCGGGACGGGACGGCGTCGCCGGCATCGTGGCCTTGGAGCCCGGCGCCTGCCCGGCGCCCACCGACGACATGGCGCCCTACAAGGGCCTGCCGATCCTGGTGCTGTTCGGCGACTACGTCGACCAGTCGCCGCGCTGGGCGCCCCGCCTCGCCCTGTGCCGCCAGTTCGTCGCGGCCGCCAACGCCGCCGGCGGCAAAGCCGAGCTGGTGCTGCTCCCCGATGTCGGCATCCACGGCAACTCCCACATGATGATGCAGGACCGGAACAGCCACGAGGTCGCCGACTGGATGGCGGGCTGGATCGAGCACCACGTGCCAAGGCATATGTGAATGCCGAGCCCGCGATGATCACGACCGGCTGCACGATGCGGACCTTTGCCCGCAGCGCGCCGGCCTGAAACCGCAACGAGGCCGGGACCACCCGGCTTCTCCGACCTAAGAAGGGCTCAGGCGAGGCGTCAGCGTGGTGCGCCATCCTGATACGCGAAAGGCGCCCCTCGCGGAGCGCCTTCGGTCCCGTACGGGAAGACGGACGCCCTTGCGGGGCCGCGAGTGTCCTGAAGATAGCGAACGTCCTACGCCTCGACAAGGTCGGACGGTTCGACGCCGGCCTGCAGGTCGGGCACCAGCCGGGGCGCCTGCAGCCTCGGCAAGCGCGCCAGCACGAGGCCCAGCACGGCCGTGAACTCCTCCTGCGTCAGGCGCCGCGGCCGGCTGTGGTTGGCATCGATCGCGAGGCGGCTGACCGCCACCGTCCCGACCTTGTCACAGATGGCCCAGCTCGGCCCCACGCCGTCGATCGCGGTCACGAGCGGGTGCGCCCAGCGGTTCGAGCCCTGCGGCTGCGACGAGCAAGGCACGACCTGGACAGCGCCCGACAGCGTCCCATCGCCAGCGATCACGATCACAGGCCGGCGCTTCCAGAAGGTAGCGTCCACGGAGCTGGTGGAGTTTTGGAGTCGAGGGCGGTGGGCGGAGCTCCGCACATGGCGGAGCCCGCCGC
>NZ_QYBB01000053.1 GCF_004137685.1 Lichenibacterium minor
CTCCGGGACCATTTGGAGTCCATGCTTGCCCGTCTTGGTCCGTTGGAAACGTGAGGACGGCTTCATCGAACTAAGCCGTTGAATTCAACCCGCGGCAACAGCCTCTATCGCCACCAGCAATCGGCTGACCTGCATCGGCGACCACTCCGCCTTGCCCCGCGCCGTCTCGATGCCGCGAGCCGTGAGGGCTTTCGCGATGGCGCCGAGGCTGGTGGCGCCCTCGGCCTGGATGGCGGCGACAATGGGAGCGAGATCGGCACCACGCGCCTTCGCGCGGGCTTGGCGAGCCTGCAGACTTGCCTCAGCCGCAGCGGGGGCCACAACACGGTCGCGTTCGGTGCCATCCTTTCGAATGCCACGCCAGCCGCCGAGATGCACGCCGCGGGCCTTGGCTTGTGCCAGGGCATCGGTGGTCCGGCGGGAGATCGCCCGACGCTCCTCTTCCGCCACCATCGCCATGATGCCCACGGTAAGGCGGTTGGCGTTCGGCATGTCCGCCGCCAAGAAGTCTACGCCGGCCTTCTCCAACCCGAGGAGGAAGTGCGCATCACGCGACAGCCGATCCAACTTCGCAATGAGGAGTTTCGCCCCATAGGCACGGCACGCACGGATAGCCTCGGCCAGCTTCGGGCGTTCGCAATTGCTGCCGCTCTCCACCTCGACGAAGTCGGCCATCACGGTCCAGGCACCGCCGTTGAGGAACGAAGCCACGGCCGCCTTCTGCGCATCGAGGCCCAAGCCGCTGCGGCCCTGCCGATCGGTCGAGACGCGGGTGTAGACGACGAAACGACCCTCGGCCATGTCACCCTCACGTTTGCAACGACCTTCGTTGTCTCAAACGTTAAGGTATGCGTTGGGGGCCGTCAACAGCGGCCGTGCCTCGCCGTCTCCTCAAAACTCAGTCGACTGCACCGCGGCCATGAACTCGGCATCCCCGGTAACGAGCGCCACAGGGCCGTGAAGCCGCGAACCCTCCACGATGGTGCCACCGCCGTGCCGAAGCTGCTCCCACCACAGCCGCGTCGCTTCGCGGTTCTCCGGCAGGCCTTCAAGGATGCCAACCTCGTTCACGTAGGCGTCGCAAGCCCGGCCCTCAAAGCTATCGAAGCGCGGCACAAACTCGATGCTGCCGCCGACGGCGGCCTGTAGCGCGTCGAGGTTTTCAACGTCAGACGTCGCCTGTCGCGAGATGGTGCCGTCCGTGCCGATGGTGATGATTTCGCCTTGCATGATTGTCTCCGGTTTCGTGTCCGCACCAGCGCGAGGCCAGCGCAGAACTTTTCTTCATAGCCGAGGCGGAATGTTCAGGCTGGGCATGGTGCCGGCGCCGGACGCTCGATGCCGCTGGATTTTTTCGGGTGGGGCTGTGTGGGCGTGCGAGCGGGTTTCTCGCTCCCAGATCCTCTCACAACGACGACGACAAACCCCTCATACGATGCTCGACGTAACAGCCGTAACAGGGTTCTGTAACAGCCCGTAACAACCTGTTACGGGACTTGTTACGCCCCCACATGGAAGGTGTAACAGCGTAACGTAACGCAACACCCCCCTTAGAAGGGGGGTTAAGTGTTACGCCTGTTACAGGGGCCAGATTTGACCGTCCCGCTCAGCGGCTTTGGCTTTGGCGCAGAGGCCATCGTGGATGCGCTTGTAGATCTGCCGCGGGTTTGGTCCGTTTGGATCGACGATCCCACGCCGCTCGAGTTCACCTCTCCAGCTCGTCACGGAAACCGCTCTGGGATTGCCGGGGATGCCAAACGATGATGGCAGGGGCTTTCCGATCTCAAGCGTAACCGTGAGCAGCGCTTCCAGCCCGAGCTTCTGATCATCCGTCAGCTTCGGGCCCTTCTCCTGTATCGCGGCCGAGATGAGCGGACGTTCCCCTTCGATCGCCTCGACCACCAGCGTGCTGATCGGGTCGCCATCGTCGTCGGTGCCGATCTCGACGGGCACCAGGCGACTGACGATCTCGGCACCCTCGGGTCCGTCCTTGTTGAATTCGACGATGGCCGAGACGGTGAGATCGCCGGCTTTCTTCACCGCAATCTGCACGTCGAGGGCGCCGGTCAGCGAGGTATGGCCGCGCGGACGGGTGGCATCGAGGCCGCAGTGATGCACCAAGACGATGAGGCACTTGAACGCGTCCCGAAGAGCATCGGCTGCTCTGATGTATGCGCTCATATCCTCGTCGCTGGATTCCGATCCCGCGAGGCTGCGGTTGACGGTGTCCAGAGCTATGACGCCGGGATGCATGTCGCCCAACACGGAGCGGATGCTGGTGATGAGCGCGGCGTGATCCTTCACGAGGTCCAAGGGGGTCGGGCTGAGATAGAAGGGAACGGCTGCCGCTTCCTCGCCAAGCTTGGCTTGACGAAACGCGAGCATGCGGTTGTTGAAGCCCTCGGCGCCTTCCAGGCAGCAGTAGACCACTGCAGCCTGCCGCACGCGTCGGCCCCGATAAGCCCAGCCCAGGGCCACGTGCAACAGGAGGTCGGACACGAAGAACGACTTCCCGCACTTCGGCGGACCCCAGATCACGGCTAGGCCGAGCTTCGGCAGGAGCCCCTTCACCGCATAGTTTGGCGCCGTCGAGAGTTGGATCTCGTCGAAGGGAATCAGGTCGAAGTGCTTGGCCTGATGCGACGCCGACCGCCTTTCGCCCGGCTTCACGTAAACACCGCCGTGATCCCAGCCGTTGGCGAACGGATCGTCGGGTGGAAAGCGCCCGGGCGGCGGGTCCAGCGCGTCCGCAGTGTCGAGGTGGCCCGGATGAAGCCTCTCCATCAAGCCACCCCCACGCGCGCGGTAGGCACGGTGGCCTCGACCGCGATCGGCGGAAGCCTGACGCTCAGCATGTCGGCCAAGCGGCGCTTCTCCTCCCATGACCCCACCACCATCGAGCCGGCGTCGCGCAGCATGGGCGCCGCCCGGACGGGATCGATGACGACGACACCCTGCCGTCCGGCCCGCAGCCAGCTCAGCACGTCGGCGTGGACCCGCAGCTCGTCGCGCGCGCGGTCGAGTTGTTCTTCGCCGAGTAGCCCGATCCTGCCGAGCCATGAGCCGGCGAAGGCATTCTCACCGCCGCGAAAGGCGACGAGATCCGCGATCTCGCCTTCACGGTCCAGCGCCACGAGAATGAAGGCGCTGATATCGAGGAAGGCGCCTCGGCTGAAGCGGCTGAACTCGAACCGGCGCTTCTCGGGGTGGGCCACGATGCGGTCGCGAGCGACAGCCAAACCGGAACCGTCGTAGCTTTGGACCAGCGATATGATGTCGATGCCGGCGGACAGGAAGCCGTCGATATCGTTCTGACGAAGCGTGGCGCAGCGCTTCCATTCACAGAAAGGATTGCTGAGGCTCATGCCCGCACCCCCGCAGTCCAGAGCTTCCCGAGCGCCACGCTGACAGCGGCGCAGTGACGAGGTGGGATGGTCCTGTGGGGCTGGCTGTAGATCTGCGCTCGCAGGCTGATGCAGAGAGCCCGTTCGGCATCGTCGAGGAGGTCCGACCCGACAGCGTGATCAAGCCACTCCAACCGGGCGGATCGGCGCAGGGTCTGGAACAAGGGCGGAAGGTCCGAGGGCGGCTTCGTCTTGCGCCCCATGATGTCGATGTACACCACGGCCTGCACCTCGCGACCGAGGTGATCGGCGAGGTCGTGCCAGTCGCAGGCCGCCGCCCGCAGCGTCCGTTCGATCGCCGCGGCGACTGCCACAACCTCGCCGGCCTTGTCGGACGACAGCATGGGGATGAGCTTCGCCACGCGGGCGATGGACTCGGGGGAGAGAGCACTCACGCTCCGTCCTCCGCGCTGATCTCATCGACGAGCACCCTCACGGCCTCGGCGCTCGGGCTGAAGCGCAGAGGCCAATTCCCGGCGTCGCGAAGTGTGATGGCGAACTCGGCCGCTTCGCCAACGCTGACAAAGTCGTAGTGCCGGGCCCCGTAGGGTCCTCGGCAATCGATCTGCCAACCGGTCGGCGTGGCCGCGATGCGCGCCAGGGCGGCGCCAGGCTCGAATGGGGTGATGGTTGTGCTCACTCGGCACCTCCCGCGGGCAAAAGCCCAAGCGCGACGGCCTGCGCGTCCGCCTCGGCGAGGAGGCGGCGCATGGACCTGATGTCGACCAAGGGCACACAGACGCCGCGGGACGTCGGCGTGCGTTCCTCGCCGTGTATGGCGAAGATGCGGAGGTCGAGCGCGATGCGGTCGTTCGAGCGGCGGAGGGCCACCTCGATGGACTCGCGGCGGCCTTTGATGATCGAACCCACGTGCGCGACGAGGGTCGGGGGGGAGGAGCTACGCATTGGCACCTCCCAGCCCAAAAGCCTCAACGTGGGCGCGGACGGTCGCTGCAGCGACGCGGGAGCGCGCCGCCAGGATGCCGACCATGTCGGCCGGCTCTTGAAACAGAGCGGGCAGGGTGACATAACCGGAACTGCGAGCTGTCGAGGCAAGCGCATTACCGGAGGCGGTTCCCTTGTGGCGAGGGGCCGCCTTCACTGCTTTTAGGGTCATTCGGTTAGGCCACCTTCTTCAGGTTGGCGATCGCGCGCGCGCGCTCCCAGGCCTCGATCTCGGCGAGATCGAAGTAGTGCTTGCTGTTGATCGTGATCGGAGTCGGGAACGCCATCTCGGCGTTGGTCATCCAATGACCAAAGGTCCGACGGTGGATGCCGTACCGCTGACAAACGGCGGTCGACGAAAGCTTCTTACCGGGGGTGTTCATCCTGCCTGCCTCGCCTTGGGCGTTGATGGGCAGGCAGACATTCATATCGTGGCGGAGACGAAAGCAACGACGCGAGGTACGCTCTTCAAGAGCGTACCGAGACTAAAGGTGCGCTCTTCAAGAGCGCACCAGTTTTTTCAGTCTGAGATATACGACGCCTACCTTGACCTCAGCGAAATCGAAAGCCTTCAGTCGGGCATTGACAGCCGCGAGCATGGCATCGGCTTCCTTCTTTGGCTGCAAAACTGCCCTTCCAGCGAGCTCGATCTCAATGGCCTGCATGAGTGCAGTTTCCGCTGCGGCCTTTTTGTCCTTCAGAACCCTGCGCATGCTCTCCGTGCGCTGCTCGGCCATCTTCTGCTTCACCTCGGGCGCTACTACGGCTGCGGTTCCGATCATCCAAGCGTTGCCCATGAGCTTGGCCACGATCTCGTGAGCAAGCGCGGCCGACTGATCGTTCATCGTAAGAGCAATTAGCCGTGTGAATCGGTCGTACTGATCGCTGAGATGGTCGACGGCTTGCTGGTAAAACGCCTCTCCATTTGGATCGGATGCGCGAGTATCAATTATCGCCTTCTCTCCATATCGCGCCAGAAACTCGGAGACAGATCGCCCGAGGTTGTTCGCGTCAGTGGGAGGTTGGAGTTTTATCATGACGCCCTCACCATCCCGACCACGTTCCCGCCTACCTCGTTCGTCAGCCGCTCGACATGCGCGGCCCACTTGTCCAGTCCGCGGCGCATCTCGTCTGCGAAGCCGTATTTCTGATATACGCCGGCAACGCCGCCGAATGACGGACCGCTGATGTGGTTCAAGATTCGCTCGATGACGGGCAGGTTGACCCCGAGGCGAGCCAACCCCGTCGCCGCGGTCCTGCGGAGGTCGTGGAACGTCCAGGGTGCCAGCGGATCGCCACCGTCGGCCGCGATGAGCTTGTCGAGCGCCAGCTTCGCCTTGCTGAACCCGGTGACGTGCGACGTCCGGGTCGTCGTGAACAGGAAGTCGGGCAGCTTCGCGTCCTCAGCCTCGTCACCTGTGCTGAACCGCGGAAGGCCGGCGATGATCGCCAGGGCAGGGGAGGGGAGGGGGATCGGGTGCTCGACATCGTTCTTCGCCCGCTCGCGGGGGAGAACCCACAAGCGGGCGGCCTGATCGACCTCCGCGACAGTCATACCGGCGACCTCGTCACGACGCTGGGCAGTAATGATGAGGAGACGCACCAGCGGCCCGAACGGATAGGACAGCCGTTCGCAGGCATGCCAGATCCGCCGCAGCTCGTCGTCCGACAGCACGCGGTCCCGGCTCTTGCCCACGGCCGGCGGCTTCACGCCATCGCAGGGCGACACGTCGATAAGGCCCCGCTCGACAGCCCACCCGCAGCATTTTCGGAAAGTGGCGAGGAGACGGTTGGCCGAGATGGGCGAGCCGCGGTCCACAATCTCATCCAGCATCTCGTGGACATCGGCCTTCGTAATGGTGGACAAGCGCCGTCCCTTCCAACGCCCAACGACCTCCTTGGTGAGACTGCGCTCCGTCTCGGCTGCCGTCGCCGGCCGGGTGTTCGGCTTGGCGTGGCGCTCCACGAAGGTGGAGACGACGCGCTCGACGAGGTCGCGGTCCGGCGGTTGTCGGGCGGCCTTCTTGACGTCGTAGGGGTCGACGCCGCCGGCCACCTTCTCCAAGGCGTCGCGGGCCAGCTTGCGGGCGCCGACGAGGCCCACGGCCGGATAGCTGCCGATGGTGTATTTCCGGGTGCGGTTCCCGAGCCGGTATCGGCACGCCCACGACATCATGCCGCTAGGCTGGACGACGAAATACAAGCCGCGCACATAGCCGTCCGGTACCTCGCGCCGGATCGGCCCGGGCTTGATTGTCTCCAACGTCTTGACCGTCAGCGCCTTGCCCATGTCACGACCCCAGGGGATGATTGGGGTAACGTAGTTCATCGTGCTTGAACTGTCACGCAACGCCTTAGGCGTGGTTGAGCCGAACTGCCCGACATCCGATAACGACCTTACGTCGTCTACGTTTTTAGCCCCGGAACTGCTCGCATCGCCTATGTATATTGCTTGTTTCGTAATGAGGGGGTCGGGGGTTCGAATCCCTCTTGCGGCACCAACTATCCTATTCGTATCGCTCGAATTTTTAGCTCTCGGCAGCTTCGGCTTACGTCCAGCTTCTGTGTGTGGGATGCACGTGGCCGCACCGTTCGAAGCTCGATTTTTGGGCCTTTAATCGAGCGGCGTCGGGCGGAACAAGCCTATCGTGCTCCATTTTTTCCACAGAGCCGACGCCAGCCCGCCTTTCCCGTTAACTCGCCCGCACTAGAACAAAAAGCGAACATACGCAGGGCGTCATGAGCTGCTCGATCGGGGACGTGGTGTGGCTGCGGCGGGACTCGCGGCTCGTCGAGTTGCGGGGCCGGGTGGGCACCAACGTCGGCAGGGTCGGCGACGCCTGGGCCGACGACGACGGCGAGCACATCAGCGTCGTCTACGAGGACGAGCAGGTCCTCGCCGTCGACGTCTCGCCGACCGAGTTCACGATCGGGCGCGCGGCCGCCTCGATGGTCGCCGCCCTTCGAAGCACGGCCTGCCCTGGCACGATCCCTTCGCCGCTCTAGCTCCGAGAGGGCAGGGGAGGTGCAGATGACGGATTTCACGCTGGCGGTCGGGACGCACGATCCGCACGGGTTCTCGGCCCAGGGCGAGGCCGAGGCCATCGTCTATGCAGTCGGCTACATCGAGGCGCGGCACGCCGGCGAGCTCACCGATCGGCCCCAGGAGGTCGTGACCCTGATGGGGCGGGACGGCCTCGTCACACGCCCGAGCGAGCGCATCGATGAATTCGTGAAGCGCGTTCCCGGAGATCACCCCGGCATCGACCCGAGCCGGTTTCAGCCGGGCGACGCGAACACGCCGGACTGCAACGGGGACTGATCGGCGTCCTCAGCCGGCGTCGCGGTCCCGGACACCGGGGCACGGCTGTGCCGAGCGATGCGGGCCGACCCGGTCGTTCTGTCGGCGCACTCAGGCCGCGGCTTGGTGGCAGGCCGAGAGGCGTCACGGCCGGCTGAAGGCGGATCACCTCATCCTCGAAACTTCCGCTGGCCAGGCACCCTCGGCCTGGATCTGAGCCCTTTCGCCCATCGCCCCGAGGAGGTCGATCAACGCGCGCCTCACTGCGCCGAACGGGAGCGCCGCCATCACGGCCACGATCGCGACGGGCGTCAGCAGCCAGACGAGCGGCGACCGCAGCCAAACGATTGGCATCGTGAATCCCTCGACATCGAGCGCCAGCTCATCGAGGTCGCCGCGCATGGCGCGGCACTCTTTCGATCGGAAGTCGATCCGGCCTTCGCGCGCGAGGTCGAACAGCTGGTCCCGCTTGGCGAAGCGGTACTGGCGCGCGATGTCGGTGCGCGTGGCTTCCCCTTTGGCGTTGCACCCACTGATTCGCCGCCCGCGTAACGTGGAGCGTCCCCGGGGCATCACTTCCCGGCCGACACAGCTTGACGAACCAACGGTCCCGCCCTTATGTTATCGATAACAAAAGGGAGGGCGCCTTGGGCGACAAACCGGAAATCCTCGTCGTCGGCCCCTATCCGGACTGGGATCTCGCGCCGATGGACGAAGCCTATCGCCTGCGGCGGCTCTGGGAAGCGCCGGACCGCGATGCGTTTCTTCGGGATTGCGCGGACGTGCGCGCGATCGCGACACGGGGCGAACTCGGCGCGAGCGGCGCCCTGATGAAGGCCCTGCCGCGCCTCGAGATCGTGGCCTGCTACGGCGTCGGAACGGACGCGATCGATCTCGAAGCGGCCCGCGCGGGCGGGATCCGCGTCACCAACACACCCGGCGTGCTGACCGAGGACGTGGCCGACATGGCGATCGCGCTGACGCTCGCGACGATGCGGCGCGTGACGGCCGCCGAGGCGCATGTCAGGTCCGGTCGCTGGGCGGATGGCACCTTCGAGCTGGTTCGCCGCTTTCACGGCTGCAAGCTGGGGATCGCCGGCTATGGCCGGATCGGCGCAGCGGTCGCCAAGCGGGCCGCCGGCTTCGACGTCGAGATCGCCTATTTCGACAAGGTCGCGCCGCCCGGCATCGATCATCGCCGCTTCGACACGCTCGTCGACCTCGCGGCCTGGTGCGACGTGCTCGTGGTGACCCTGGCGGGCGGGCCGGGGATGGGCCGGATCGTCGATGCGCGCGTGCTCGAAGCCCTCGGCCCCGAGGGTTTCCTCGTCAACGTGTCACGCGGGATGATCGTGGACGAGCCGGCCCTCCTCGACATCCTCGAGCGCCGCGGGATCGCGGGGGCCGGCCTGGACGTCTTCCTCGGCGAGCCCCGCATCGATCCGCGCTTCGCGACGCTGGAGAACGTGGTGCTCCAGCCCCACCACAGCAGCGGCACCGTGGAAACCCGCCGCGCCATGGGGCAGTTGGTCCGCGACAACCTCGCGGCGCATTTCGCCGGCCTCCCCCTCCCGACGCCCGTCATCTGAGGATCAGTCCATGCGTGCCATCGTCATCCATGCCGCCAAGGACCTCCGGGTCGAGGACCGCGAGGCGGAGCCGGTCGGGCCCGGACAGGTCGCGGTGCGGATCGAGAGCGGCGGGATCTGCGGCTCCGACCTGCACTACTTCAACCACGGGGGCTTCGGCGCCGTGCGTCTGCGCGAGCCGATGATCCTGGGCCACGAGATCGCCGGCACGGTGGCCGAGCTCGGGCCGGGTGTGTCGGGCCTCGCGGTCGGGGACCGCGTGGCCGTCAACCCGAGCCGGCCTTGCCGCGCGTGCCGCTTCTGCCTGAAGGGCCTGCCCAACCAGTGCCTCAACATGCGCTTCTACGGCAGCGCTATGCCGATGCCGCACATCCAGGGCGGCTTCCGCGAACGGCTCGTGTGCGACGCCGTCCAGTGCGTAGCCGCGGCGCGTGCCGGCACGGACGAGCTCGCCCTGGCAGAGCCTTTCGCGGTGGCGCTCCACGCGGTGTCGCGCGCCGGCGCGCTGCAGGGTCGCCGCGTGCTGGTGACCGGCTGCGGCCCGATCGGCGCGCTGGTGGTCGCCGCCGCGCGGCTCGCGGGCGCCGCCGAGGTCGTGGCCACCGACGTGGTCGACGAGCCGCTGGAGATCGTGCGCCGCCTCGGGGCCGACCGGGCCGTGAACGTGGCGGCCGAACCGGCCGCCCTCGCGCCCGAAGGCGCCGAGAAGGGCAGGTTCGGCGTCATGTTCGAGTGCTCCGGCAACGAACGGGCGCTGCGGTCCGGGCTCGACGCCGTCGAGCCGCGCGGCACGGTGGTGCAACTCGGGCTCGGCGGCGATGTCGCGCTGCCGCAGAACGTGCTGGTCGCCAAGGAGCTGGCGCTGGTCGGATCGTTCCGGTTCCACGACGAGTTCGCACAAGCCGTGTCCCTGATCGACCGGCGCCGCGTCGACCTCGCTCCCATGATCACGAAGCGTTACGGCCTCGAAGAGGCCGCGGCGGCCTTCGAGCACGCCTCGGACCGGCGGCGCGCCATGAAGGTCCAGCTCGCCTTCTGATCCGACGAGGACGTCAAGCCATGCTGCGGAGGATGTTGTGAAGCTTTTCGACATGAGCGGGCGCCTCGCGCTCGTCACCGGCTCCTGCAAGGGGATCGGCCTCGCCGTCGCCCGGGCTTTGGCGAGCGCCGGCGCCGAGATCGTGCTCAACGCCCGTGACCCGGCCCGGTTGGAGGAGAGCCGCGCCGCCCTCGCCGCCGAAGGCCACCGCGTGCACGCCGCCGCGTTCGACGTGGTGGATGCGGGGGCCGTGGTGGAAGGCGTCGCGCGCATCGAGCGCGAGATCGGCCCCATCGCGGTGCTCGTCAACAACGCCGGCATGCAGCACCGCGCGCCGCTCGAGGACTTCCCGCTCGACGCCTGGGACCGGCTGGTCGCCACCAACCTGCGCAGCGTCTTCCTGGTCGGGCAGGCCGTCGCGAAACACATGATCCCGCGCGGCCGGGCCAAGATCATCAACATCGGCTCGGTGCAGAGCGAACTCGCCCGCACCAACATCGCCCCCTACACGGCCACCAAGGGCGCGGTGAAGATGCTCACCAAGGGCATGGCGACCGACTGGGGGCGCCATGGCCTGAACTGCAACGGCATCGGCCCGGGCTACTTCAAGACCGAGCTGAACCAGGCCCTCGTCGACGACGCGGCCTTCTCGGCCTGGCTGGCCAGCCGCACCCCGATGGGGCGCTGGGGCGACGTGGAGGAACTGGCCGGCGCGGCCGTGTTCCTCGCCTCGGACGCTTCGAGCTTCGTCAACGGCCACATGCTCTACGTCGATGGCGGCATCACGTCCTCCCTGTAGGGCGCCCGCGCCCCTCCGCCTCGTCGTCATGGGCGTGAGCGGCGCCGGCAAGAGCACCATCGCCTCGACGCTCGCCGGCCGGTTCGGCCTCGTCTACGTCGACGGGGACGAACTCCATCCCCTGGCCAACGTCGCCAAGATGCGGTCCGGCGTGCCGCTGGACGACGCGGACCGGTGGCCCTGGCTGGATCTGGTCGCCGCGACGCTCCGGTCCCCGAACGGGGTGGTGCTGGCCTGCTCGGCCCTGAAGCGCGCATACCGTGATCGCATCCGCGGGGTGGCGCCGCCGACCGGCCTGCGGTTCGTCTTCCTCGACATCGCGGCCGCCGAGGTCGCGGGTCGCGTCCAGGGCCGGTCGGGCCACTTCATGCCCCCGACGCTGATCGGGAGCCAGTTCGCGGCACTGGAGCGCCCGGAAGGGGACGAAGCGGACGTCCTGACCGTCGCGGCGGGACGCTCCGTCCACGACATCGCCGACGAGATCAGCCTGCGCCTCGCCGCAGTGAACGAGACGGGAGCACGACAGCATGGTTGAATCCGAACGGACCTCGGTCGCCGTCGTGGGCGTCGGCATCATGGGGAGCGCCATCGCGGGGCGGCTGCTGGATCGCGGCCATGCCCTGACCCTGTTCGACCTCGACCCGCAGAAGCTCGCCCCACTCGTGTCGCGCGGCGCGGCCGTGGCGGCGTCCCCGGCCGAGGCGTGCCGGGCGACGCGCTTCACGATCCTCAGCCTCAACTCGGCCGCCATCGTGCGCGCGGCCGTGTTCGGGCTCGGTGGCGTGGCCGCGGGCGGAGCAGCCGGCAGGATCCTGATCGACATGTCGTCGATCGACCCCGCCGCGACACGGGTCCTCGCGGCCGAATTGCGGGCGGCCTGCGGCATGGCCTGGGTGGATGCGCCGCTTTCGGGCGGGGCGCCGGGCGCCGCGGCGGGGCGCCTCACCGTCATGGCCGGGGGAGCGCCCGAGGATGTCGCGGCGGCGCGCGCCGTGATGGACGACCTTTGCGCCAACTACACCCACATGGGGCCGAACGGGGCCGGCCAGACCACCAAGCTCGTCAATCAGGTGCTCTGCGCCATCGGCTTCCAGGCCGTCGCCGAGGCCGTGCGCTTGGCCGAAGCGGGCGGCGTCGACGCGTCGCGGCTTTCCGCGGCCCTTTCGGGCGGCCGGGCCGACAGCCGCATCCTCCAGGAGTTCGGAGGCAAGATGGCGGCCCGCGACGAGACCCCGACGGGCCGGATCGACAACATGCTCAAGGACCTCGAGGCCGTGCAGGGCTTCGCCGCCGCGGA
The DNA here is from genome assembly GCF_004137685.1 of Lichenibacterium minor. GTDB lineage: Bacteria > Pseudomonadota > Alphaproteobacteria > Rhizobiales > Beijerinckiaceae > Lichenihabitans > Lichenihabitans minor. Next base: position 12,375 of record NZ_QYBB01000053.1, read on the forward strand.
GCGGCTGCCCTTGCCGGCCACCTCGCTGGTTTCGGACCTGCACCGGCAGTTCGTGGCGGCGGGGATCGGCGCGGCCGACACCGTGGCGATGATGCGTCAGTTCGAAGGCTACAGGCGCGACGGGGTGTATTGACGCCGGCCGAGCCGGACCCGACGCCCGGATGTGGAATCGACGCGGTGAACCGCATAGGGTAAACAAATGTAAAAGCCCGAAACGGGCAAGAACGCAGGGGGGATCATGTTCCGATTCACACGCCGCCATATCTGCGCCGCCGTCGCCCTGTTGGGGGCTTGTGCGACGACCTTGCCGGCTCACGCCGTGACCCTGGCCGAGATCCAGGGCCGGGGGGCGGTTCGGATCGGGGTGCTCACCGGGGCTCCCCCCAACGGCATGATCGACGAGAACGGCAATCCCAGCGGCTACGACGTCGATGTCGCGGCCGTCGTCGGCAAGTACCTGGGCTTGCCGGTGAAGCTCGTGCCGCTGACGCCGCCGGCCCGCATCCCGGCCCTGCAGACGGGCCAGGTGGACTTCCTCATCGCCACGCTGGCCCCCACGGGCGAGCGCGCCAAGACGGTGATGTTCACCACGCCCTACAGCGCGTTCGACCTCGTCGTGGTGACGACGCCGGACAAGACCTTCGCCAAGACCGACGACCTGAAGGGCAAGCGCGTCGCCGTCAACCGCGGCTCGTCGCAGGAGGCGGCGCTGCGCCGGGCCGCCGTGCCGGGCCTCGACATCGTGGTCTACGAGGACGACTCCACCTCCACCCAGGCGGTGCTGGCCGGCCAGGTCGACGCCGCCATCATCCCCTCGACGGTCGCGCAGGGCGCGATCAAGCAGATGCCCGGCGCGATGAAGATCGACTTCAGCTTCTTCCGCCAGGGGAACAGCATGGCGACGCTGCTCGACGATTTCGAGCTGCACCAATACCTCAACACCGCCATCTACGTCATGAAGGTGTCGGGGGAACTCGACAGGATCTCGGTGAAGTGGACCGGCGAACCGCTGCCCCCGCAGTTGCCGACCTTCTGATCCCATCGGCCGACGCGGCGGGGGGGACTTCGCATGACCTACGTGTTCCAGTTCGGCGTGCTGGCCCAGTACAGGGACCAGCTCCTGGCCGGCCTGTGGGTGACGATCCTGCTGTCGCTGTTCTCCATCGTCGCCGGCACGGCCATCGGCATCGTGCTGGCCACGCTGCGCAGCATCGGCGCCCGGCCCGTGCGGATCGCGGTCGAAACCTACGTCGAACTGCTGCGCAACACCCCCTTCCTGGTGCAGCTCTTCATCATCTACTTCGGCCTGCCGACCCTGGGGCTCCGGGTCGGGGCCGTCACGGCGGCGCTGATCGGCATGACGCTGAACCTCGGCGCCTATTCCACCGAGATCATCCGCTCGGGCATCGAGGCGGTCCACAGGAGCCAGATCGAGGCCGGCGAGGCCCTGGGCTTCACGCAGGTCCAGGTTTACCGCCACGTCGTGATCCTGCCGGCGATCCGGAAGGTCTACCCGGCGCTCTGCTCGCAGTTCGTGCTGATGATGCTGGCATCGTCGGTCTGCTCGGCCATCTCGACCGGCGAGCTCACCGCCGCCGCCTCCTTCGTGCAGTCGCAGAGCTACCGCTCCTTCGAGGTCTACCTCGCCGTCACGGCCATCTACCTCGTGCTGGCGCTGGTGCTGCGGGGGCTTCTGGCCCTGCTCGGCCTGTGGCTCTTCGGCCGCCGCACGGCGCGCCGGGCCCTGCGGCCCATCGTGGAGGTTTCGGCATGATCTTCCAAACCTTCGGCTGGCCGCAGTTCTGGTTCCTCGTGCAGTCGTTGCAGTGGACCGTGATCCTGACCGCGCTGACGCTCGGCGGCGGGGGGATCATCGGCTTCGGGGTGGCGCTGGCCCGCGTGTCGCGCGTGCCGGCCCTGCGGATCGCCGCCGGCGCCTACATCCAGCTGATCCAGGGCATCCCGGTGCTGATGATCCTGTTCCTCAGCTTCTACGGCCTGGCGTTGATGGGCTACCACCTTCTGCCCATCGTGGCGGCCGGCCTGTCGATGGCGGTCTACGGTTCGGGCTACCTCGCCGAGATCTGGCGCGGCTGCATCGAATCCGTGCCGAAACAGCAGTGGGAAGGCTCGGAGTCGCTCGCCATGACGCGGGCCCAGCAGTACCGCCACGTCATCCTGCCCCAGGCGCTGCGCATCGCCCTCCCGTCGACGGTCGGCTTCGCCGTGCAGGTGGTGAAGAACACCTCGATCGCGTCGCTGATCGGCTTCGTCGAACTGGCCCGGGCCGGCCAGCTCGTCACCAACGCCACCTTCCAGCCCTTCCGCGTCTTCCTCGTGGTCGCGGCCCTCTACTTCGCCATCTGCTATCCGCTGTCGCTGCTGTCGCGGCGGCTGGAAGGGAAGCTCCATGCCTGAAGTCGTCGTCGACGGGGTCCACAAGAGCTTCGGCATCGTCGAGGTGCTGAAGGGCATCTCGATGACGGTGGAGCGCGGCGAGGTGACGGCGCTGATCGGCCGCTCGGGCTCGGGCAAGTCGACGCTGCTGCGCTGCATGAACGGCCTGGAGTCGATCCAGAAGGGATCGATCACCATCGCGGACCACGCGGTCGGCCCCGACAGGGCGAAGCTGCGGGCGCTGCGGCGCGACGTCGGCATCGTGTTCCAAAGCTACAACCTGTTTCCCCACCTGTCGGTGGGCGACAACATCATGCTGGCGCCGCGCATCGTGAAGAAGCTCGGGCGCGGCGAGGCCCGCGCCATCGCCGGGGAGGTGCTGGCGCTGGTCGGCCTGTCCGACAAGGTCGAAAGCTACCCGGACGAGCTGTCGGGCGGCCAGCAGCAGCGCGTCGCCATCGCCCGCTCGCTCGCCATGCGGCCCAGGGTGATGCTGTTCGACGAAGTCACCTCGGCGCTCGACCCCGAGCTGACCGGCGAGGTCCTGGCCGTGATGGAGAAGCTGGCGCGCGACGGCATGACGATGCTCCTCGTGACGCACGAGATGGGCTTCGCCCGCCGCGTCGCCTCCACCACGGTCTTCATGCACAAGGGCCGCATCCACGAGAGCGGACCCTCGCGCCAGCTCTTCGATCGGCCGCAAACGCCCGAAATGGCGCAGTTCATCAGGTCCGACGTCAAATAAGGGTTCGCCCGCCGACGAGTCCCTTGACATCCGGCGTCGTTGTTATCGATATCATCGGCATCGAGAGCGGTTCTGAGCCGCCATGCGGGAGGAGATCGGGATGCCTGACGGTGTTCTCAGCTTCGACGACATCGCCAAGACCTTCGGGGCCACGCGGGCCCTGAAGGGCGTCAGCCTCGACGTCCGCCGCGGCGAGATCGTGGCGCTGCTGGGCGAGAACGGCGCCGGCAAGTCCACCCTGATCAAGGTCCTGGGCGGGCTGTTCCGGCCCGACCGCGGCCAAGTCCTGATCGACGGCGTGCCTTACCGCCACCAGGTCAGGGGCAGCGGGCGCTCGCCGGTCGCCTTCATCCACCAGGACCTCGGCCTCGTCGAATGGATGACGGTGGCGGAGAACATCGGGCTTGCCGGCGGCTTCGCCGTCGGCCCTCGCAGCCAGGAGTCCGGCGGCGCGGCGCCCGGCCGGCGCCGGCGGTTCGGCATCGACTGGCGCGGCATGAACGAGCAGGCGCGCGAAGCGCTGGCGCTGGTGGGCTGTACCTTCGATCCCGACACGCGGGTGGCGAGCCTCAGCCGCACCGAGAAGTCCCTCGTCGCCATCGCCCGGGCCCTCATGGTCGATTGCGACTACCTCGTGCTCGACGAACCGACCGCGAGCCTGCCCGCCGACGAGGTGGAGCGCCTGTTCGCGGCGGTGAAGCGCCTCAAGGCGCGCGGCGTCGGCATGATCTACGTGTCGCATCGCCTCGACGAGATCTTCCGCATCGCCGACCGGGTCGCCGTGATGCGCGACGGGCTCAAGGTCGGCGAGATGGCCGTGGCGGAGACGACCCCGTCGGACCTCGTCAGCCTCATCGTGGGCCGCTCCGACCTCGAACTGTTCCGCAAGGCCGAGCTGAAGCCGGGGCCCGTGCGGGCTTCCGTCGCCGACCTCGTCACGCCGTCGGCCGGCCCGGTCTCCTTCGAGGTGCGGCAGGGCGAACTCCTCGGCCTCGTCGGGCTGCGCGGCGCCGGGCAGGAGGAGGTGGGGCGGGCGCTGTTCGGGGCCATGCCGCATCGGGGCCGGGTGCTGCTCGAGGGGATCGAGCCCGACCTGTCCTCGCCCATCGCGGCCATGAAGGCCGGCACGGGCCTGATGGCGCGGGACCGGGCCGAGGAATCCATCTGCCCGGCGCTGTCGATCCGGGAGAACTGCTTCCTGAACCCGGGTGCCGCGGGCCGCGGGCTGTTCGCCCCGCTGTCCCCCGCCCGCGAAGCCGCCCTGGCTTCGGCGCTCGGCGCCCGGGTCGGGCTGCGCCCCAACGACCCGGCCCTGGCCATCGAGGGCCTGTCGGGCGGCAACCAGCAGAAGGTGGTGGTGGGGCGCTGGCTCGCCACCGGCCGCAAGCTCCTCGTCGCCGAGGACCCGACCGCCGGCGTCGACATCGGCGCCAAGGCCGACATCTACCGGCTCATCGCGCTGGCGCTCGACGCCGGCCTCGCCGTGGTGGTGGTGTCGACCGACTTCGAGGAGGTGGCGCACATCTGCCACCGGGCGCTGGTGTTCAACCGCGGCCGCATCATCGCCGAACTCACCGGCGCGGCCCTGACCACGGCCGGCGTCATCACGGCCGCCTCCGCCTCCGAGGCCGACCCGTCGCGCCACACCGCCGCCGCTTGAGGAGAGCCGCCATGGCCACCAACTCCATCCGCTCCGACGCCCTGGAACCGACGCGGGCCGAACTCCGGGCCGCGCGCCCGTCCGAGCGGGCGACGCGCCTGCTGCCGGTCTACGGCCTGCCGATCCTCACGCTGCTGCTCATCGCGGGCTTCTCGCTGGCGCTGCCCGACACCTTCCCCACCATGCTGAACCTGCGCTCGATCGTGTCCGACAAGGCCATCATCGCGCTGCTCTCGCTCGCCGCCATGATCCCCATGGTGACGGGCAAGATCGACCTCACGGTCGGCTACGGCATCGTGCTCTGGCACGTGCTGGCGATCAGCCTGCAGACCGTGTCGGGCCTGCCCTGGCCGGTGGCGGTGCTGATCGTGGTGGTGCTCAGCGCCACGACCGGCTTCCTCAACGGGCTCCTGGTCGAGGTGGCGCGCATCGACAGCTTCATCGCCACGCTCGGCACCGGGACGGTGCTCTACGCCCTGGCGCTCTGGTACACGGGCGGGCGCCAGGTGGTGGGCGTGCTGCCCAAGGACTTCCTGGCGCTCAACTCCACCTTCGTGTTCGGCCTGCCCATCACGGGCTATTACGTGGTGGGGCTCGCCGTCGTGATGTGGTTCCTGCTCGAACACGTGCCGCTCGGCCGCTACCTTTACGCCATCGGCGCCAACCCGAAGGCGGCGGCGCTGAACGGCATCCCGGTCGAGCGCTTCACCATGCTGGCCTTCGTGGCTTCCGGCACGCTCACCGGCATCGCGGGCGTGCTGCTCGCCGCCAAGCTCCGCATCGGCCAGGCCAGCGTCGGCCTCGAGTTCCTGCTGCCGGCCCTGGTCGGCGCCTTCCTGGGGTCGACCACCATCAAGCCGGGCCGCGTCAACGTGTGGGGCACGGTGGTGGGTGTCGTGATCCTGGCGGTGGGCATCGCCGGCATCCAGCAGATCGGCGGCTCCTTCTGGGTCGAGCCGCTGTTCAACGGCATGACGCTGCTCGTCGCCATCGGCATCGCGGGCTACGCCCAGCGCCGGCGCGGCGCCGCCGGCCGCCGCCAGCTGCTGCAGCCACCCTCGGCCCCCGTCGTCGCCCTGGAGCCCGATCCCCGGGCCCAGGGCTGACCCCGCACATCACCCGACACAGGAGAAAACACGATGTCACGCTCGCCCCATGCCGCGGCACTTCTGGCCGGCATCGCGCTTTGCAACCTTCCGGTCGCGGCCCGGGCCGATGCCATGTCGGACGCCAAGGCGCTGCTGGCCAAATATTCCAGCCGCGTGACGGCCTGGGACGGGCCGACGACCGGACCCAAAGCGGTGCCGGGCAGGACGGTCGTGGTGCTGGCCGGCGACATGAAGAACGGCAGCATCCTCGGCGTGACCAACGGCATCGCCGAAGCCAGCAAGGTGACGGGCTGGACCGTGCGGGTGCTCGACGGCGCGGGCAGCGTTTCGGGCCGCACGGCCGCGTTCAACCAGGCCCTGACCCTCAAGCCCGACGGCATCGTGGTCGACGGCTTCGACGCGATCGAGCAGAAGCCGGGCCTCGACGCCGCCCGCGCGGCGGGCATCCCCGTCGTGGCGTGGCACGCGGGTCCCGAGATCGGCGTGCTGAAGGACGGGCCCGTGCTGGTCAACGTGTCGACCGACCCCATGCTGGTGTCGGACGCCGCCGCCGACTGGGCCTACGTCGACACGGACGGCAAGCCCGCGGTGGTGATCTTCACGGACAGCCAGTACGCCATCGCCCTCGCCAAGGCGAACCGGATGAAGGCGCAGGTCGAGAAGCTCGGCGGCAAGGTCCTGTCCTTCGAGGACACGCCCATCGCCGAAACCTCGACGCGCATGCCGCAGCTCACGACCTCGCTGATGCAGCGCTTCGGGAGCCGGTGGACCGACTCGCTCGCCATCAACGACATCTATTTCGACTTCATGGGTCCCTCGCTGGACGCCGTCGGCATCCCGGGCGACGGTGCGCCGAAGGGGGTCGCGGCCGGCGACGGGTCGGAATCGGCCTACCAGCGCGTCCGGGCCGGCGACCACCAATCCGTGACGGTGGCCGAACCTCTGCTCCTCCAGGGCTGGCAGCTCGTCGACGAGCTGAACCGCGCCATCGCGCACCAGCCGCTTTCGGGCTACGTGGCGCCGTTCCACGTCGTCACCAAGGAGAACATCGCCTACGACGGCGGTCCGAAGAACATGTTCGACCCCGACAACGGCTATCGCGCCGCCTACACGAAGATCTGGACCGGCCACTAGGGCCGATCGCGATCAGGTCGCGCCACCGGATCGCGTGAAGACGACTGCGAAGACACAGGCCCGGAGGTGGTGACGCGAGCCGAGGCGAGCGGCACCAGCTCCAGCCATCACGCACCGGGGCTCCGTCCTCGGTGTCGCGCTCGCCAGACGGGTGCTCGAAAGAGCCGGTCAGCCGCGGGTGCGCGCCCCGGCGCCGCCAGCACGGGTTGGCGCGCCCCTTTCCCTCCATCGTCGAGATCGTCGCCATGTTCATCCGCTGCGCCTTCTTCCGCGGCCGTCCCAAGCCGGGGCACGAGGACCTCTTCTCCGCGTTCGTTCGCGAGCGCCTGGTGCCGCTATGGACGCGCTTCCCCGGGGCCGAGGAGGTCCGCGTCCTGCGCCAGGCCGAGAGCGACGTCGACGAACCCCGGCTCGACATGGTCCTGGCCGTCCGCTACCCCACGCGAGAGGCCATCGCGCTCGCCATGGCGGCGGACGTGCGCCACAGGAGCCGGGCCGTCACCGCCGAACTGATGGAACACTTCGAGGGCGACATCTTCCACACGCTGTTCTCGGCCGACGACTTCCCGCTGCCGACCGGCGAGGTCGCCGGGTGAGCGAGGTCGAGGTCTTCGATCCCCGCTTCGCGCGGCTCGTCATCGGCCACGCCCGCCTGGAGCGGCTGTGGACGGGGGCGCGCTGGGCCGAGGGACCCGTCTACGTGCCGGCCGCCAAGAGCCTGCTCTGGTCCGACATCCCGAACGACCGCGTCATGCGGTACGACGAAACGGACGGCTCGGTCAGCGTCTTCGAGGCTTCCTGCGGGTTTCAAAACGGCCACACGCTCGACCGGGAAGGGCGGGTCGTCGCCTGCCTGCACGGCGGGCGCGGCATCAGCCGCCTCGATCACGACGGGGAATGGCGGATGCTCGCTGACCGTTTCGAGGGCCGCCGCCTGAACTCGCCCAACGACGTCGTGGTGCATTCGAGCGGCTCGATCTGGTTCTCGGACCCGACCTACGGGATCGACAGCCACTACGAGGGCCATGCCGCGCCCTCCGAGATCGGTGCGAGCCACGTGTACCGGCTGGATCCCGACGGCACGGTCTCGGTCGCCGTCAGCGACCTGCGCCAGCCGAACGGGCTCGCCTTTTCGCCCGATGAGTCGGTGCTCTACGTGGCCGACACGGGCCGCACCCACGATCCCGCCCACCCGGTCGAGATCGTCGCCTATGCGATGACGGAGGCCGGACCCGTGCGCCGGGGGACCTTCGCGCGAAATGACGCCGACGGCCTCTACGACGGCTTCCGGGTCGACCGTGACGGCAACGTTTGGACGTCGCGCGGCCGCGGCATCGACGTGCACGCGCCGGACGGGACCCTGATCGGCCGCATCCCCGTTCCCGAACTCGTGTCCAACCTTTCCTTCGGCGGCCGCAAGCGCAACCGCCTCTACATCACGGCCCAGACATCCCTCTATGCCCTCTACGTCAACCAGCATCCCGCCGGGTGGTGACGAGGCGGCCGGCCAGGCCGCCGCCCGCCCTGCCCCCACGATGGCCGATGTCGCGGCGCGGGCCGGGGTTTCCGCCATGACGGTGTCGCGGGCGCTCAAGCTCGGCAGCACCGTTTCGGCGGCGACCCGCGCGCGCATCATGCAGGCCGTGGAGGATCTCGGTTACGTGCTGGACCTCACGGCCGGCACCCTGTCGTCCAAGCGCACCGGCTTCGTCGCCGTGCTGATCCCGTCGCTGAACAATTCCAATTTTTCGGACACGGCGCGGGGCATCGGCCACCGGCTGGAAGGAAGCGGGCTGCAGATGCTGCTCGGCGCCACCGACTACGACCTGCTCAAGGAGGAGGAACTGGTCGAGGCCATGCTGCGCCGCCGCCCGGAGGCCATCGTGGTCACGGGCGGGCGCCACACCGAGCGCGCGCGCCGCCAACTGGCCGCAGCGGGCATTCCGGTCGTGGAGATGTGGGATCTGCCCGAAGCGCCCCTGGAACACGTCGTCGGCTTCTCCAACGCGGCGGCGGCGGGCGCGATGGTGGAGCACCTCCACGGCTGCGGCTATCGCAGCATCGCCTATATCGGCGGCTCGACCGACCGCGACACGCGAGGCACCGACCGCCGTCGCGGCTACGAGCGAGCGGTCCGCGAGCTGAAGCTCCCGGCGGGACTGACGATCGCGTGCGGGGCGCCGCCGATCGCGATGCAGCAGGGCGGCGAAGCCATCGTCGACCTGCTCGGCCGGCATCCCGAGGTGGATGCCGTGCTCTGCGTGTCCGATCTGTCGGCGTTCGGCGCCCTGGCCGAATGCCAGAGGCGGGGCTGGGCGGTGCCGGGCCGCCTCGCCATCGCGGGCTTCGGCGACTTCGAACTGTCGCGCTGCTGCCATCCGCGCCTGACCACGGTCTCGGTCGACGCGGCGGGGATCGGGGAAGCCGTGGGCGACCTGCTCCTCCGCGCCGTGACCTCCGGTCGTGACAAGGCGCCCCTGCCGCCGCAAACCTTGCGCACGCCCTTCACCGTCACGGCGCGCGAAACGAGCTGACGGCCCCACCCACCCACAGGCGCCGGCCGTCGGTGGTCGTGGCGAGGCCGGCGGCGGGCAGGCGCGCCGAGCCACGGACGACGAGTTCCCCCGCGACCGTCTCGTGCACCGCGGGCCGCGCGGGATCGGCCAGCACCGCCGCGAGAGCCGCCACGGCTCGGCCAGCCATGGCTTCGGGGGGCTGCGAGAAGCTCGTGAGGTCGATGCCGGACAGGGCCGCGGTCGGCGCATCGTCGAAGCCGACGATGGAGATCTGGTGGCCGACCGCGAGGTTGAACTCGCGACGCGCGACGTCGATGGCCGCGAGGGCCATGTGGTCGTTGGCGCAGAACAGCGCGTCGGGCGGCTCCGGGGCGGCCAGCATGCGCCGAACCGCCTTCGACGACGCGACGCGGTCGAAGCGGCCCGCCGCCCTGAGCGGCGCCGGGCCGCCCGCCTCGCGCAGCGCATCGGCGAAGCCCCGCTCCCGATCGCGGCTGTTGGACGAATCCTCGACGCCCGCCAGGAAGGCGAAGCGGCGATGGCCGCCGGCGACGAGGAACTCGGCGATCCGGCGCGCGCCCCCGACATTGTCGCCTGTCACCGACGAGGTCGCGCCGTCCCGCGCGGTTCGATTGATGAGGACGACGGGCACGCCGGCCGACGCGCATTGGGCGGAGAAGCGCGAGGACAGCCGCGTCGCGAGCAGTGCCACGGCGTCGACGCGGTGGCGCAGGATCTCGTCGAGCGATGGATCGGCGTCCGCGGAGGTTCCCGCGATGGGGAAGAGCAGCGTGCGCAGACCGATGGCGTCGAGGCCGAGGGCCAGGGCCTGGAGCAGGCTCGCGTTGAACCCGTTCTCGAGCCGGACGGTGCTGACCGCGACGAGGTGCGAGCGGCGCGTCGTGAGCGAGCGGGCGATGGCGCTCGGGCGGTAGCCCAGCGACGCCGCGGCCGCCAGCACCTTGGCGCGGGTGCCCGGTGCCGCGCTGGCGCCCTCGGTGAAGCTGCGCGACACCGCCGAGCGCGACACCCCGGCGGCGGCGGCGACGTCGGCGATCGTCGGCGGCCTCGGCACGCGGGCCCCCGGCTGGTCGGTGTCGCGGCGCGGCATGCGGCTCGTCCCTGCTGCGCCGGTCGGGCGCCTCGCGGGAGCCGTATAGCCTTTCGCTCCGGCCCCACAAGGATCAGGCCGCGCGGCGGCGGCGAGAACCGACGCACGGCCGGGACGGGTCGCCCGCTCAGATCGACTCGAGCGACCGCCCTTTGGTTTCCTTCGCGGAAAGGTAGACGCAACCGCCGAGAACCAGGAGCACGGCGAAGAGCAGGAAGGCCGGCGGGATCAGGTCGGCGCTCACCTTGGCGCCGAACATGAGGCCCAGCAGGGCCGGGCCGAAGACCTTGGCGGTTGCGCCGATGCCGTCGCCGAGGCCGAGGCCCGTCGCCCGCGCCTCGTTGGGGAATTGTTCGGCCCCGAAGGGGTTGAGCACGCCGAAAGCGCCGTCCCCGAAGGTCATGGCGATCAGGATGCCGACGAAGAAGATCCAGCCGGCGCCGTCCGTCGCGCCCGCCAGGAGGGTCGACCCGGCCGAGATCAGGAGGCCGGCCGCCCCGAGGAGGCCGTAGGTGAACATCACGCCCCGGCGTCCGAACCGGTCCGCCAGCCAGGCCGAGGACAGGCGACCCAGGAGGTCGCCCAAGGCCACGAGCATGAACAGGTTGGCCACGGCCCCGGTGCCGAAGTGATAGGCCGAGCCGAGGATCGACTGACCCCAGGCCTGGATCACCGACGCACCGAAGATGAAGCAGAACGACCCCAAGGAAACGATGGCGAGGCTCTTCAAGTGACGGGAGAAGATGAGCGAGAAGGAGGCCGAAGTCTTCTCACGCGCGGGAAGCAGCACGCCGACCTGCGCGACCGGCATCTGCAGCGCCCATGCGAGCGCCTTGCGGGCCTCCTCGAGGCGGCCCTTGGATTGCAGGAAGCGGGGCGATTCCGGCACGAGGGCCAGCCAGATCAGCAGCAGGATGGGGAGGCCGCCGAAGGCGATCAGCAGCCGCCAGTTCGGTCCGGCGATCCAGGACGCGGCCGAGCCGAGGAACAGCCCGAGCGGGATGAAGACCGCCGTGAGGCCGGCGAACAGGCCCCGCTGCCGCGTGGGCACGAATTCCTGCACGTAGGGGATCGAGACGATGTTCATGCCGCCCACGCCGATGCCGACCAGCACCCGCAGCGCCGCCAGGATTTCCCAGGCGCCTGTCGGCGTGAAGACCGACGCCACGGTGAAGACGCTGAAAATCAGGATGCACCAGAACGAGGTCCGCTTGCGGCCGATGGCGTCGGCGAGCCGGCCCGCCACGATGGAGCCGAGGACGGTGCCGAGGCCCGACATCGCCAGGATGATCCCGGCTTCGTCGCCCCGCAGGTGCCAGCCCGGATCCTTCAGCAGCGCGTTCACGGCGAAGCCGATGAGGAAGATGTCGAAGAATTCCGAGATGTTGGCCATCACCGCCAAGGCGATGAGGCTTTTCTGGTTCGCCGTGAGTGGACGCGTGTCGATCTGTTCGAGCGCGGTCAGAGATGATTCTTTTATCGCGAACGCCATGTGCTTCATCCTCCCTGCTGGTTCTGTCTTGTCTGGTGTTCTTCCGAGTTCAGGAGCCTCGCACGAGGCTCATGTGTCGCCGTGGACGTGAGGTCTGCGCGCGACCCGCCAGCCGACCGGCTTGCGCGCGTTTCCCGGGTGCCGGGGATCAGGGCCCCAGATCGCCTGGTAGGTGTCGAGGCAACGGCCCGAGGCCTGCAGGACCGCGAAGGCGGCCGCGAGCGCCTGCCACCAACCGCCGATGAGCACGGCCATCCAACGCGGGGCGTCGAGCATGACGAGGCCGGCGGCAGTGGTGCCGACCACGACCGGCAGGGCCGTCCAGCCGAGCGTCTTGTGCACGAGCTCGAAGGCGAGGCGCCGCCGCGTCATGTCGTAGTGGTCGCCGCGAAGGTCGGCCGCGGTCGGGCCGCCCTTCGAGCCACGGAGCACTCCGCCGGCCACCTGCAACCACCCCACGGCGATAAGGACCCACCCCGCGCGGTGATGCCAGAGGGCGAGGGTCGACCCTTCGACGCCTCGGCCCCAGGCCAGAAGCACGCCGAGGCTCATGACGACGACGCCCAAGCTCTGCAGCACCACGTGGAGGCGCCACCAGGTCGGGCTGTCCAGAACAGCGGGCCAGCGCTGCCCGGGCCAGACCTTGAAGAACCGCGCGACCACCATCCCGAGCGGGATCAGGATCGACCAGCCGACGACCATCAGACGCGCATGCCAGTAAGCCCACGCGGGTGGCGCCGCGTGCTCGTGGCCCGCGAGGCTCGTCGTCAGCCAATCCCAAGACGCTTCAATCGATGCCATGACGCTCGCACCTCCCGATCCCGCGCGGGTCCTATCCGACCGGGGTCTCCGCCCCTTCTCGCGAGTGGTATCGATATCAGCGGCCGCGACATGTTGCAACCGGTTGCAACAGGCGTGGGTGGTCAGAGGCGTCCACGGCTTCGCGATACCGCGATCTCGCGCGGCAGGAGGCGCGTGCGTCTTCGACCGGAGGAGGAGCGGCGGCGCGCCGCTTCGATCGGAGGAGGCGAGCACTCGTGCGGATGATCGACCGGCGGTGTTGAACGACTCACGAAAGTCTGGGACCTGCCAGGCTCGCGTCATGCGTGAAGAGATGGACCGCGTTCTTGTAGAGCGCGCGCTTGCGGGAGCGAAATCTGCCACCCGCGGGCGACAGCTTCAGCTCACACTGGATCCGCGACATTGGCACGCTGGATTTCGATCCTCGCCATAGCGAGATCGTTCAGGGCCTGTCAGCTCTCGATCCATCGAACGGCCGCGGCGATGCACAGGATGCTGAGGAATGAGGTCGGGGTTTTCTCGCATCGGGTCGAGACGGCTCGCCGCTGCTTGAGATGAGCTCAGGCGTTCTCGATGCGGTGTCGATGGATGCAGATCCAGGCTGGGCAGGGGACCGGGGCTTCGTCGCTTTTGGCCGGGATGGGACTGAGGTCGCTCCGGCTCGACGGACAGGTCGCGTCCCAGGATGTGGTGTAGGTGGCCGGGTAGCGGAGACGCCCGTTCGCGCGCCATCCACAGCGCTGTAGCGGACGGGCGTCTTCGCGGGAGGTAGCCATCGGCGGTCGCCGGCTAGGGTCGGGTTGCGAAGACCAACCTGAACCGAGAGACGCACCGATGACCGACGAGATGATGAGCCTGCGCGGGCTT
>NZ_QYBB01000054.1 GCF_004137685.1 Lichenibacterium minor
TGCCATCCGCCTCACGCTGCGAGGCCAGCCAATCGCCGTGCCGGCCTGAACGGCAGCACGACCTCGTGAGCAATTACCAAATGATCGACTGGGACACGCGTGATGCAGCGATGTACAGGATCTTCACCATCGATGTAGATGTGAGCGCGACGAGCAGTTGGCAAGCGCCAGCCACATTATCCCCTATAGATGCCATGAGGCTTTGCGTAAAACCCTTCGAGGTTCTATTGGAAAATGGTCGAAATGACACTGCATTCCTGCTCGCTATGGCTGGTCCGATTAACAGGTCAACTTTAGCAAGACTGGAGGACTGTGGCGCAATAAAGTGGAGTGGACTGGGAGGAATTGGTGAGCTAAAGGCGCACATCAGGGATCGCGTCGTTAAACTGAAAGACCGAAGTCTTACTCACTATGTTTTATTTGACAGTGACGCTGACGCTCCTGGCCACCTTAGCCCAGACGCGTTGAGACTAGAAAACAGTTGTCAGACAGTAGGCATCGATTTTCACTGTTTGAAACGGCGTGCTATTGAGAATTATCTCCCATTTTCGTCTCTCTTTCAGGCCAACATGCAGTTTGGGGGCAGACGAAAGCGCAAGGATCTCATCAAAGCCTTTAAGAAGCTTACGAAAGACCAGAGAAATCATTTTCCGATGAAGGCTGGATTAAGGTGGCCTCTAAATGGGCCTCAGGCAGCTTTATTCACCGACGTGACCCAACCGTCTCGACAAACAGCGCTGTCCCTGGCATTTCCGGCTGCCCTGGCGGAGTGCTATCGGAGGGATAGCATTCGCGCTATGCTCGATCTGACACAAGCCGACGACGGAATCGTTGAAGTGCGAGAAGTGTTGGATAAGATCCTATATTATGCGAGGGGCCCTGCGTGAAAGACAGATTTGCTGCTGACCCGACAATCGTCTTCATGACCTCTGTGCTGGAGGAAGTCGCGGAGGGTCGTCTGCAGATCCCTCGATTCCAGCGTCCACTTGTCTGGAGTTGGCCTCAGCGCCGGGATCTTCTAAGTAGCATCTACGAGGGCCTTCCCATTGGGGCATTAATGGTGTGGGTCTCCGCTGATGATCATGTCGAATGCTACGACAAGCTTGGGCCATACCCTCTACCTAAGCCAATATTAGCAGCCAGTCGATTTCTGATGGACGGGGTTCAACGAGTATCTACGCTGTATGGCGCGCTGCGCGCAGCCAAGACGTGGACCGAGATCGATGCAGAAACAAACCAAACTGTGGCGGATTTCAGTGTATTATTTGACCTGGACTCTGAGCGGGATGAGGATCGCTTTGTCAGGGAGGCAGATCTACCTAAAGATGCGACCAAAACCGATCCAAGTCGCTATCTTCCACTTCGCGAGATAATGGATACTCGTCGACTGGTGCGCTTTCAGCGCCAGATAGGACCGGGTTTAGATCACCGGCTGGATGCTGCGGATGAGGTGGCAGCTGCATTCCGACAATATAAGATACCTCTGATCACATTAAACAACGCTTCGCTAGAGACGGTCACGAAAAGCTTTCAGAGAGTAAACAGTCGGGGTGCGTCGATGAGCGAGATGCACATGATAAATGCTCTCACTTACAGTCCGCAATTTGACTTGCTACAAAACGAGGCAAATCTGAGGCATGAGTTACTGGCCGATCGAGGATGGCATGACATTGATCAGGATGTAGTACTTCGATCCCTCAAGCTTGAGCTGGGTGTGCCTCTTTACAGCACTGAACCAGAGATGGCCAGTGAGCGAATGCGCAGCAACCCAGGGTCTCTGGAAAAAGTATTTCGCGGTCTGAGGTCTCTTGCTGCGGCTTTCGATCGTTGCATTCAACTAAAATCTCCGGACCTGTTCCCTTACAAGCTCCAAATCATCAGTTTGGCATACGTTTTCGCGAACCGCGGGGGCATGATTCACGATCGGCGACTCCTCGACTGGTTCTGGATGACCACTTACACGGAGGCCTTCGGCATCAGCGCTCGTCAGTCAGAGGTAACGATCGCGGATCTCGGCAGGTTTGTTGAAACAGGTCACTTCCGTTGGGGACTGAAGCAGAAGGCAAACGTGCGTTCTCTTCAGGGCCGGAAGCCAGATTTCAGGTCGGCCAGGGGCAGAGCGCTCGCGCTCTCCCTTTCCCTTCACATCGATCGTAGTTCCGGCGATGGGTCGGGGATGGAATTGTTGAACCGATACAGAAAGGACGCTTTCTTTAGTGCTGCTCTTAGCTCGAAAACTCGAGGCCGAGCGGGCTTCCGGTTCGTTTTGGCCCCTCATGAGGGTAGTCAGTTCCGAAAGTGTTTGTTCGATCTGGGGCTGACAAGAAGTGAACGTAAACGCCACATGATCAGCGACGAAGCGTACGAATTCCTCCTGGTAGATGACGAAGAGGCGTTTGCAGATCAGCGCGAAAGCGAAATATTTCGTTATGAGCGAGATACGATATTTGGTCCTGCAATAAGTAATCTGGCGATGCGCTTCTCAGTGACGACTGCTGGCCAGGACGGCGGCGAAGAACGCTCTTACGAGGAGTAGGACCGTGGAAAACCTCATAAGAAAGCACTAGGGCCTGCACTTGCACTTGTGGGTATACCCCGGCGTGACGTCACGCCGCGGTCTGGAGCTGGCGTCACTTCAGGGTGACTGGGGCGAGTCACGTGACACGGCCCGCGTCGAGCCTCAACCTTTATGTGACGCTGGGCGACGTCGCTCAGGCCCGTGCCACCCACCTACGCCACGTGAAGGCGGCGTAGAACAGCTCGACGTCGTGAAAGCCACCACGGGCGAGGATCGCTGCGTCGTCCTCGGGCGTGAGGGCGGGCAGGTGCGCCTCGTCCGCAGCCCGCGCCTTCCCGGCTTGCTCTGGATCGGCCTCAGACGCGATGGTGTAAGCCTCACAGCGGACGAGCCAGCGCGAGCGCGCATTGTCGGCCTGGGGAAAGCTGCCATGAGCCGCGACGAACGGTGCGCCCGGCCGCAGCCGACGATGAATCGCGCGGACGGTCGTCTCCCGTTCGGCGGTCTTCCGGAGGCGGATGCTCAGGAGGTAGGTCGCTGCGTCGAAAGGGCCAGCTGGCGCGGCGTCGATGTAGCCCTCGGCCAGCATCACCCGCTCCATGGCGCGGCCGAGCACTCGTTCGGCCTGCAGCAGCATCTCTCGCGCGGGGTCGACGCCGACGAAAGTCCAGCGCGGGTGCGCCTCGGCCAGCATGGCTAATTCCAGGCCACCGCCGGCACAAGGACGAGAACACGGGCGTCCTCCGGGGTGTCCTGGCCAGTAGGAGGCTCGTCATCCGATGGAGGGCGTCGAAGCCCGGCACGAAGCGGCGCAGTCCCTCCGCATACTTCGCAACCGCCTGGGGATCGTTGAAGGCGGCGACAAAGTTCAGCGCGTCCGCTGGCTGTTCACGCACTCGAGACGAATCCCAAACGCGACCCCATGGGTGATTGCTCGCAAAGTGTTGCTATCAATTTACAAGGCTCACGACGTATCTGGTGTTGCTCCCGTCGACGTACTGAGCCGTATAACCGATGTCGGACAGGTCCCGATCACCAACGCCCGCCTTGCTTTTATCAATAGCCGAGACATGCGTCATCGCCACACATGTGCTGCCGCGCACCGGGTTGAATGCGTCCATAGTTCGAATGTCATGGAAGGAGATTCGGATATTAGCGAAGCTGCCGTAGTAAGCGCCGATGATAATCATGCTTGGATCCTTTTCGACGAGATCGCGCAATATCGTCAGAACTCCCGGATCAGAGCAGAGAGATGCGGAAGGGCGCAGGGTTTGGATCGCGCGCCCGCCATAGATCAGCATTGTGCCCGCGATGGCGAGTATCGCAAGCACGGTGGGGACGTTTATGGACCATCCTGTAGGAGACGCGGCGACCGGCACGCTCACAGACCTCACGCCTCCGACGAGGCTGCGGCCGTAGCGGTTTGGCCCGGGGGTGCCCCGCTTGATGATCAGCCACGTCCCGACGAGGCCGCTCGCCACTGAGAGCGCGTTGCTCAGCGCGCCCGGCGGGACCACAAATCCCGCCATGGTGACGGGCTCGATCCACACAAGGTGCGTGGCGGACATGTCGAAGTCGTGCAGCCGCTTCGCGGTCAGGGCCAGGCCGATCCAGACGAATGGCGGCGCCAGCGCCAGCCTGATCAGCACCCCGGTTTCAGAGTCGATCGGCATACGCGCATACAGCAGGACCGCCATCAGGCCGACGATGTAGGAAGCGATGCCGAGGCAGTAGGTCCAGAAGTACCTCGTGCGGCCGATGCGCCCGTCGAACGAGAACAGCAGCGCCAGCAGGCCGCGAGGCCGCTCGGGAGCGGGCGGGGCGCCGTGGATCGATGTGCGAACCTGGGGCTCGGCGGGGCTCGCCCAATCGGGCAGGCTCGCATGCCAGACCAGCACGCCGATCGACGGCATGAGGCGCAGGGCCTCCGCCAGGCTCTCGCGGCTGAGCGGTCCGTGCTCGACGCCGCCCCGGTGATAGAACCAGCCCTCGTCGAGGTCGTGCGGGTGGGCAGGGTGATCGGGGGTCGAACTCATCTCTGTCTCCGTGGTGGATGCATGTCTCCAGGGCTTGCGTCGGCGACCCGTCCGGCCTCCCACGCCCCCGTCGTCCCGTTTTCCGCCCGACCCCGAGTTGTTTATGACTCATAGTCTATGGCGTTCGCCAGCCTGTTCGCGGCCATCGACGCATGGACGCGCGCGACCGGGTGGGCCGGAATGTCAGGACTCTGCGCGTGGCGAGCCGCCTCTCTCAGGAGGAGCTGGCCCACCTAGCGGGCGTGCATCAGACCTACCTGAGCGGCGTCGAACGCGGCCGGCGCAACGCGAGCGTGCTCGTGCTCGGCCGCATCGCGCAGGCCCTCGGGGTCGACATCCAGCGGCTGTTCGCCATCGGCGAGTGAGGCTGCCGTGCGCGGCGCGGGCGGGACGTGGCCTCGCCGAACCGCGCGTTAGCTCGACGGCTCGCCTCTCATGTCGGCAGGCAGGAACCCCGTCATGTAGTCGGCCGCCCGCGACGCTGCACTCGCCGCCCGCACGATGGCCCGCTCGTCCGCCCGCAGCACCGCGAGCCAGGAGCCGATGTAGTCGGCATGGCGCACCGTGGGCGCGGTCCAGAGCGCGGCGCAGAGGAAGGCCGCCGTCATCTCGGCGATCAGCTCCTCACGGGCGTATGCCGCCGAGCCGAACCAGCCGGTGAGGTCGCGCGCCAGGCGGTCCTTGTGGCCCGTGGCATGGGCGAGCTCGTGCAGCACCGTGCGATACCAGTTGACCGGCTCGGGATAGGCCGAGGGCGGCGGCACGTCGATGCGGTCGACGAGCCGATGGTACCGCGCCCGGTCGCCCGCGACCTGGACGTCTACCTGCATGCCGGTGATGAGCGCGTCCATCCAGGGCTCCATCGGGGTGGGCTCGACCACCGCCGCGGTCCCGAGAGCGCTGTCAGCCAGCCCATCGCACTGCTCGACGCCGAACACCTGGAACTGCTTCAGAAAGGCGGTGGTGCGCGTTTCCTCCCCGGCGTCAGCGGCCCGACGGCGCTCGTCCTCGGGAACGAAGCGGTCGACATAGACCACCATCGTCGCCCGCTCGCCCTTCCGGACATTGCCGCCCAGCGCGAGTGCCTGACGGAAGGTGAGCCAGCGCCCGCTGGAGTAGCCCCGCTCAACCGCCGCGGCCCACAGCATCAGCACGTTGATGCCGCTGTAGCGGCGTCCCGTCGCGGCATTGGTGGGCATCGTGGGCACCCCGCCCGAGCCCGTCCAGGGCTGCACCCAGGGTACGCGGCCGGCCTCGAGCTCGGCGATGATCTTGGCCGTGATCTCCGCGTAGAGCGTGCCGCGCCCACCATGGGTGTCGCGTTCTGATGCTTCGCGTGCTGCTGGACCACCGTCCCCTTCGACGAGCGATCGATGGCTGGCCCCTGCCGGGGTCGGAAGCGAGCTTCGAGCCGGCACTCTGTTCCTGTTTTGTTCCATGTCGGGTGAGTCCTCTGCTGCAAGCAGCCGCTCGCCGCCTGTGGAGGCGGCCCCGAAGCGACGAGCGGGGCGACGGTGGTGAGGGCGGCTAGGCAGCCGCCCGGAGCTCAGAGCATCTTGGGATTGAGCAAGGCGAGCTGCACGCGAGGCCGGCGCGCCAAGGCCTCGGTCTCGTCGACCCAGGCCAGCGTGAAGGCGTCGCCCTCGATCTTGAGGATGCGAGCGGCCCACCAACCGTCGGCGGGGCCGCCGTAGCAGGCCAGCACGAGATCGCCCATCTTGAGCTGGCTCCACCCGTCACCGACAGCCGTGACGGCCGCCACGCTGCCGGAGGTGGACACGGGTGCGGGTTTGACCACAGTCGCGCCCTCCGCCGCAGGTACCGCTCCATCGTCAGCCTTCTCAGGGGTGTCGACCGCCGTCGCCTGCTTCGGGGTGTTGGCCCCCGCCGTCTGACCAGCCCCGTTCTTGCGCTGGGCCGCAGAAGCCGCCAGCAGCTTGGCATAGGCGTCGGGCGCCGCCTTGGTGAGGATCACCTGACCGCCTTCCACCCGCCCGCGGGCGAGCCCCTTTACCACCTCCTGGAGTTCGGGCGGCACAGGCGTGATGCTCGCCAGAGTCTTTGCATTCTTGGCTTTGCGGGCCGCCTCGACCTCGCTTTCGCTGAACCAAGCTGCCTGCTGGCCACCTCGAACAGGCTGGCCGAACAAGATACAGGCGGGCCTCTCCTCGACTGTCACAACATTGATCACGTAAAATCTCCTATTTTTGCGCATAGAGTGCGCTTGCAATCAGCTATGACTGCATGTTCTATTGTACTTGCTATGAGACGGCGGCCTATAGACAAATCGTCGCAGGCCTATATAGGACAGATAATGTGAATATAGGATTGATGTTGCTTGAGGTGTTCCGACAGACGATTGATCCGGACTACCTGCTGCTGCGTCGTCAGCGGGCATGGTGGAACGGCACGGCTCGGGCGGTCAGCGAACACGACACCGCTCGCCTGTTCGGCTCGTTGGTAGAAGCCTTCAGCTACCAGGGCATCGCAGACGCGCGCGCCTCGGCCTACATGGATCAACACGGGAGAGTGACTTACGACGATGTCGCCCGCGGGCTGGACGGCTGTCCTGCCTGCCCGAAGCTCGCCACTTACTGGCACTACCGGGGCTGCGGATATGCCAAGCTGGCCCGCAGCTGCGGCGAACCCGACCTCCTGGCCGACTGCCCAGTGCCGCGGCACGATCTGCGCAACGGTCGCCTGAACCAGATGGCCTACGCCCTGTTTCTATTCGTGCGCGACGTCTGTGAGGGCGACCTCGTAGGCTGGATCGACGGGCGGCTGGCGGAGGCCGCGTCCGACGCCGGGCCTCGCCGGGCCGGCGCGATGCGCGAAGCCCTGCTCGCGCCCATGAGTCAGATCTACGGCGTCTCGTTCAAGGTACTGGCGATGGCGCTGGCCGAGTTGCTACTCGTCGGCGATCCCGGACGTGAGCTCTGGGTCGAGACCGGGGCGAGCATGGTCGCCGTCGACACCCTGGTGCACAACTGGCTGCACCGCACCGGCATCGCCCGGGAGCTGGGGACGGAGCACCCCTACGGACGCCTCTGCTACGAGCCGGGCGGGTGCGCCGAGGTGCTGGAGCGCTGCTCGGAGGCCATCGACGCCCGGTCGCTATGTTCTGACGGACCGGCCTACTTTCCCCGCCTCGTGCAGCATGCGGTCTGGCGCTTCTGTGCCGAGGGTGGGCTGAGCATCTGCAACGGTAACCGCATCAACGATCGCATCGGTTGCATGCAACTGGACTGTCCGCTGAGCATGCGTTGTGCTCACCTTCCACCGACGTAGACGAACTCAAAAGATCGCACGCGCAAACGCCTCAATCTGCGGTTTTTTGTAGGACTGCTGTCGACCCATTCCAGCCACTCGGACCGCCGTCGGTGCTTCTCCAAAGCGGCCGTTAGACGCCGATATCACCCATAGCCAGCTTTCGATCTCGCTCCGCCATTTCGGCCTCGTCGCCGGGAAACAGCATCTGTACGCTGTCGATTGCGGCCCGTTCCTGCACCTGCTCGACGAACGGCCGTAGCCCTTCCTCATAAGCGTGAAATGCGGCGGCATGGTTGTCCGGATGCCGCGCCAGGGCGTCAGCCAACCTTCCCGCGCCGATGATGGCCATCGAGCCACCGAGACCCGCGAACGGAGATACGCAATAGCCGGCGTCGCCGACGAGAGTGATGCGCCCGCGCGACCAAGTCGACATCCTGACCTGGCTGATACGATCAAAATAGAAGTCGTTGTCCCCACCCATATGAGCGAGCATGTCCGGCACTTTCCATCCCAGACCGGAAAAACGGTCACTGATCAGGCGACGTTGCTGATCCTTGTTGCGATAATCGTATTCGATCTCGCCGGTCGTGCGGAAGCCGAATCCGATGTCCGTGCGATCGTCATAGCCGTTCAGCATCGCCATCCGTCCGGGAACGGCAAAAACCTCCGAGCTGTTCGGTGGGAGCAACCCGGTGTCTGGCACAACTTTGAGGTAGAAATATCCGCCCATGAAATGGGTGAACTGCTCACCGTCGCCGAACACCAGCTTGCGCGTATTGGAGCGGTTTCCATCGCAGCCAAACAGCAGTGCAAAATGGTGCCGACTGCCGTCGCTGAACGTCGCCGATACCGCCTCCGGACGCTCCTCGATCGCCACGATCGAGCGGTTGAACCGCAGTTCTACATCGCCCTTAATCGCGCCGCACAGAACATCCAACAGGTCGTCGCGGTGGATCTCGTAGCGCGGCCCCGCCTCATCGTCCGGGTGGTGGGCCATATCGCCTAGCGTTGCGTTTCTCGCATCCTTGAAGGCGAAGCGCCGAGGGGGAAGCGTTCTGGCCTGAACAGCCTCCATCAGCCCCATGCGCTTCAGGATGGCGATCGTCTCGCCCTCGATGTCGACGGGCGTACCGCCGCGCCGCAGGCCCGGTGCGACCTCGACCACCGTGACGCGGTATCCGAGCCGGTTCAGCCAGAATGCCGTGGCCAAGCCGGCGAAGCTCGCGCCACTGACGAGTACGGATCGCGGCTCGGTGGGGGACGCACCGGACATCACGGTTGACGCGGACATGCCATCACCTCAGAATAATCTCGATATGAAATTATACCGAGTATATTTTGACGTGCAAGAGCAGGCAAGCCCCAAGCTGGACAGGCGCACACGGAAGCGGCAGGCGACGCGCCAGGCCATCTCCGATGCGGCCACGCGCCTGTTCATGGAGCACGGCTTCGATCAGGTGACGATCGACGAGATCGCGGAGGCAGCGGATGTCGGCCGCATGACCGTGTTCAATCATTTTCCCCGCAAGGAGGACATGTTCTTCGATCGCGAAGACGAGGTGCGTGGAATGGTGTCCGCGGCCATTCACGGGCGGGACGCGGGAACGAGCCCGGTCACGGCGCTTCGCTTGCTCGCCTACCGCTGTATCGAGGACCGAAATCCCCTCCTCCCGCTTTTCGGTGCGCCGCTGAGGTTCGTGGCGACAGCGCTGGCCAGCGAAGCGCTGAAAGCGCGCGCGCGACAGATGTGCAGCGAGTTCACGCGCGTTCTGGCAGCGATGATGGCAGAGTCGGTCGATCGACCCGCGGACGATCCCGACGCGCATCTGGTGGCGGGCTTGCTCGTGGCGACGTGGAGCATCGCCTTCTCTGAAGGGTACAAGGTGGCTGACACGCCCGGCGACGCCGCGGCTGCCGGTCGCGTCTTTCTTCGTCTCATCGATCGAGGTTTCCAAGCCGCCGCGGGTGGGGCAACGGGGACTCCCTATGTCGAAGCGGGATGACGATATTTGGCGACGGATGCGTGGTAGCAGACATCGTGACGATTTGCTCAGGGCTGTGCGCGGTTACGTTCGCTACGACGCATCCGCTGGCCGGAAGCAGACCGGCCGGAAGCCACCCTACTTCGCCGTAAGCGGGAAGCGTTCTCTGGATCGCCAGTAGAGTCCCCTCCCAACCTCCTTCGAGCTTGGGACCATCTCGTTCGGTGAAGGGTCAAGTTAGGCGAGAGGTCTTGGTGCTCACTCCCCGTAGGGTACCCAGACGTTCTTGACCTGCGTAGCCCGGCGGAGGTACTCGCGCCCCTGCGCCTCGCGAGCGTGGAACCAGTCGCGGGGTGGGTGGGCGCTCGCCCAAGTCGGCTTCAAGTTGCCGGCCGACGCCCGCTCGACCGCGGCGATGCCGTCCGGCGGCCCGGCGTACCAGAGGGCCGCCACGCCGTCGTGCTCCGCCAAGGTCTTCGCCAACGCGTCGCGCTCGCCGGTGACGATGTTGACCACGCCGGGCGGGACGTCGCTAGTTTCCAGCACCTGGTAGAGGTCCGTGGCCGCCAGGGGGTGGGTCGGCGAGGGAACCAGGACGGCACGGTTGCCCATGGCGAGGACCGGCATGAGCAACGACACCAGCGCGAGCAAAGGTGCCTCATCGGGGCATACGAGCCCCATGACGCCGAAGGATTCGTTCATGGCCAACGTGACATGGCGCGCGCGCGTCGCGTGGACCCGGCCATCGTACTTATCGGCCCAGGCCGCGTAGAAGAACGTCCGACGCACGGATATCTCCACCTCAAGCGCGGCCTCCTCCGCCGAGGCTCCCGTCATGAGCGAAAGCCGATCCTGGAACTCGGACGCGCGAGCGGACAGGTTCTCGGCGACGTAGTAGAGCACCTGGGCACGGCTGTGCCCCGTTGTTGCCCCCCAACTCGCAGCCTTCTCGGCGGCCTCCACGGCGTTGCGGATGTCCTTGCGGTTACCCAGGGCGGCTTGGCCCAGAGGCGCGCCTCGGGGACCGAAGACCGTCGTGCTGTGGCCGCCATCCGGCCTAACCTGCTTGCCGCCGATGAACAGCTTCGCGGTGCGGTCGATGGTGGGCAGCGCCACAGAGGCTGCCGGAGCCCCCGCTGGCAGGGCGGAGAGGCCGTTGGCGCGGCCCGTCAGCGAGGCCCGTTTCACCTCGCGCACGGGGTGGGTCAGGTATTCCTCTAACCCCTCTCGGCCGCCCTCGCGCCCGAAGCCGCTCTCCTTGAAGCCGCCGAAGCCGGCCGCGGCGTCGAAGACGTTGGTGGCGTTGATCCACACGACGCCGGCCTTCACCCGGGCGGCGACGTCGAGCGCGAGGTCAATGTTCTCCGACCAGATCGAGGCCGCGAGGCCATAGCGCGTGTTGTTGCCGAGGGCCACGGCCTCGTCGAGCGTGCGGAAGGTCATCGCCACCGCCACGGGGCCGAAGATCTCGACCTCGGCAACCGTCGAGGCCGGTTCCACGTCGGTGAAGAGCGACGGAGGGAAGAAACAGCCGGTCGCGGGGAGGTCGGTGTCCGCCTGAAACAGGGTCCCGCCCTCGGCCTCGCCGGCCGCGACGAGGCTCCGGATGCGGTCGAGCTGCACCGGAGCCACGATGGCACCGACGTCGGTCGATTTGTCGAGTGGGTCGCCGGTCCGCAGGGTCGCCATTCGCCGACGCAGCTTGGCGTAGAAGCGCTCCGCCACGCCCTCCTGCACGAGGATGCGCGAACCTGCGCAACACACCTGCCCCCCGTTGAACCAGATGGCGTCGACGACGCCCTCGACCGCGGCGTCGAGGTCCGCGTCGGCGAACACCACGAACGGCGACTTACCGCCGAGTTCCAGGCTGAGCTTCTTGCCCGAGCCGGCGGTCGCCTCGCGGATCTGCCGGCCAACCTCGGTCGATCCCGTGAAGGCGACCTTTGCGACACAGGGATGGCGGACCAGCGCGGCGCCGGTGCTGCCGTCGCCGCAGACGATGTTGACGACACCAGGTGGCAAACCCGCCTCGCGGCAGATCTCCGCGAAGGCCAGCGCCGTGAGTGGTGTGAACTCGGCGGGCTTCAGCACCACCGTGTTCCCGGCGGCGAGCGCGGGCGCGATCTTCCAGGCCAGCATGAGCAGCGGGAAGTTCCAGGGGATGATCTGGCCGCAGACACCCACCGGGACCTGGCCGGGAAATTCGGTCTCGATCAGCTCGGCCCATCCGGCATGATGGTAGAAATGACGCGCCACGAGGGGCACGTCGATGTCGCGCGCTTCGCGGATGGGCTTGCCGTTGTCGAGCGTCTCCAGCACGGCCAGGAAGCGCTCGCGCTTCTGCACCAGGCGGGCCAGGGCATAGAGATGGCGGGCCCTGACGTGGCCCGGCGTCGCCGACCAGCCCGGGAACGCGCGTGCGGCCGCAGCGACAGCCGCGTCCACGTCGGCAGCAGAGCCCTGGGCCACCCTTGCGAGCGTCTCGCCGGTGGCCGGGTTCGACACGTCGAAGGTGTCGTCACCCGGCGGGGTAAAGGCGCCCTCGATGAAGTGCCCGAAGCCGTCCCCGTGAGCGGCGAGCCAAGCGCGCGCAACGTCGGAGGCCTCGGGTGAGGTGCCGTAATCCATGGTGTCGAGGATGTCCCTGACCTGCGGCATGGTGGGTGTCCTTCTCAAGCCATCGCGTGATGGGAGGCGGAGCTGTAGCGGCCCGTCGCCCAGTGCTCGATCTGGCGTTCGATGTCAGCGAGGAGCGAGGAGGCGCCGATGCGGAACAGGTCGGGCTCAAGCCAGGGACGACCTAGTTCCTCTTTCATCAGCACGAGCCAATTCAGCGCGTCCTTGGCGGTCTTAAGCCCGCCAGCGGGCTTGAAGCCGACCCTGTGCCCCGTGTGCTCGCAATAGTCGCGCAGGGCCCGCACCATGGTGAGGCTCACCGGCAGGGTCGCGTTGACTTCTTCCTTACCGGTCGAGGTCTTGATGAAGTCGGCCCCGGCCTGCATGGCCACCATGCTGGCTTTGTAGACGTTGCGCAGCGTCCGGAGGTCGCCGGTGCCCAGGATGGCTTTGAGATGCGCGCCGCCGCAGGTCTCCCGCATGGCCGCGACCTCGTCATAGAGCGCGCTCCACTCGCCCAGGAGGGCGTGGGCGCGGGTGATGACGATATCGATCTCCTCGGCACCCTCGTCGACCGCGTAGCGGATCTCGGCCAGGCGCTGAGATAGCGGCGTGAGTCCGGCCGGGAAGCCGGTCGCCACCGACGCCACCGGGATGCCGGAGCCGCGAAGCGCCGCGACGGCCGGCCGGACCATGGTCGGGTAGACGCAGACGGCGCCGACGGTCGGCGGCCGATCCTCTAGCCCCAGCGCCGCCACGAGGTCCTCGCGCAGCGGCCGGCGCGCCTTCGCGCAGAGGCGATGCACGCGTCCTGGCGTATCGTCGCCTGCGAGGGTGGTGAGGTCGATGCAGGTCAGGGCCTTCACCAGCCAAGCCGCCTGGTGATCCTTCTTCACCGACCGCCGCGCGCCCAGCGTCGCGGCCCGGCGCTCGGCGGCCGACAAGTTGATGCCGACACCCTCGAACCATTCGGGATGGAGAGGGGTACCGAGGTTCCGGGGATGCGCGGCGCTCGCGATTCGCTCGGGGCCGAGCGATGCCCGAGCCGACGCGGTATGGTCGTCCATGATGATCCGCCTCGATGGGAACGTGGGATTCAGGAGGTGCGGGCTAGACGCAACTGTCCGGGAAAGGCGGCCCGGATGGCCTCGACCTCCCCTTCCGCGGAGTCTGGCGTGTCGGTTGTGATGAGAGCGTCGAAGGCCGCGAGGTCGGCGAAGGAAGCGGGCCGCACTTTGCCGAGTTTGCTGCCGTCGACGACGAGGGTACGATGGACGGCTTGGCGCAGCACGGCCTGCTTCACGCCGATTTCGTGAAAATTGGAGCAGCTCACGCCCCTCTGTGCGTGCACACCGCCGGCCGACACGAAAGCCTTGTTGATGCCGAGGCGGTCCAGCGTCGCCAACCCGTCGTCGACGGCAAAGGACGCCGAGGACGGATTGTAGAAGCCGCCCAGCAGGAGCAGACGCACGTTCGGCATGACCGAGAACGGGACGGCGATGTTCAGGGCGTAGCAGACCACTGTCACGCTTAAGCCTGGCGCGAGGTGGCGCGCCAGAAAAGGCATGGTGGTGCCACAGTCGACGAAGATCGTGTCTCCATTCTCGACTGTGTCGGCAGCTAGAGCGCAGACGGCATCCTTGGCGGCTGAGTGGGCTCCTTGCTCCTGCGCCATGACGTACGGACCGTCCGCCGTGCGCGGGACGATGTAGCCGCCGAGATAACTGAACCGGTCCGGCACGCCGGCCACGTCCCGCCGGACCGTCATCTCGGACACGCCCAGCATGCGCGCTGCCTCCCTCAGGTGCAGAACTCCGGGGCCGCTGAGGGCCTCCGACAAGGCGTCGATCCGGCCCAGGTTTCCGACGCCGGGAGGGCGGCCTCTGCGTGGGTTTTTCAACGGTGCGGACACGCTTGACGACCATCCCCCGGCGATGCGATGTTCACAACGTTGATACAATCATAACAAAAAAATGCAAGTCACACGGGAGAAGCGAAACATGCTCAAATTGCTGTCGTCAGCCGCCGTCGCCGCCCTGACCCTGACGGTCTCGCTCGGGGCGGCCCGGGCCGAAGGGCCCCTCGACACGTCGAAGGTCACCAAGGACATCCGGGTCTCGGCCACGGGCAAGACCTACACCATCGCAACCGTGGTCAAGGTCGACGGCATCGCTTGGTTCGACCGGATGCGCGAGGGCGTGAAGGAGTTCAAGGCGGACACCGGCCAGGACGCCTACGAAGTCGGCCCGAGCCAGGCCGATGCCGCCGCGCAAGTCGAAATCATCGAGAACCTCATCGCCCAGGGCGTCGACGCCATCTGCGTGGTGCCCTTCTCGGTCGAGGCCGTCGAGCCGGTGCTCAAGAAGGCGCGTGACCGCGGCATCGTGGTGATCTCCCACGAGGCGTCCAACATCCAGAACGTCGACTTCGACATCGAGGCCTTCGACAACAAGGCCTACGGCGCCAAGCTGATGGAAAATCTCGGCAAGCAGATGGGCGGCAAGGGCGAGTATGTCGCGACGGTCGGCAGCCTGACGTCGAAGTCTCAGAACGAATGGATCGACGGCGCGGTCGAATACCAGAAGCAGCACTTCCCCGAGATGAAGCTGGCAACAGGCCGTCTCGAAACCTACGACGACGCCAACCAGGACTACAACAAGCTGAAGGAGGCCCTGACCACCTACCCGAAGGTGACCGGCATCCTCGGAGCACCCATGCCGACGTCTGCCGGGGCCGGGCGGCTGATCGCCGAACGCAACCTCAAGGGCAAGGTGTTCTTCGCCGGGACCGGCCTCGTGTCCGTCGCGGGCCAGTACATCGCCAACGGCAACATCGACTATATCCAGTTCTGGGATCCGGCTGCCGCCGGCTACGCGATGGACGAACTGGCGGTCATGGTGCTGCAGAAGAGGGGCGCGCAGATCAAGGCCGGCCTCGACCTGGGCTTGCCCGGCTACACCGACCTCAAGGTGCCGGACCCCAGCCATCCCAACCTCCTGTACGGCTCGGGCTGGGTGGGCGTGAATGCCAGCAACATGAAGGACTTTAACTTCTGACGTCGTCGAGGGTCGAACGGGAACTGCCTGGCATGGCCGAGAGCCTGATCGAACTCCGCCACGTCGGAAAACGCTTCGCCGGTATCAAGGCGCTCGACGACGTGTCGTTGTCGGTGCGCCGCGGGGAGATCCATTGCCTCGCCGGCGAGAACGGCTCGGGCAAGTCGACCATCATCAAGGTCATGTCGGGCGTCTACCAGCCTGACGAGGGCGAGGTGCTGATCGATGGCGAGCCCGTCCGGCGTCTTACGCCGGCGGACTCCATCGCCCGCGGCATCCAGGTGATCTACCAGGACCTGTCGCTGTTCGGGAATCTCAGCGTCGCCGAGAACCTGGCGATGAACGGCCTTCTCAAGGAGCGCCGCCGAGGCGTCCGTTGGGGCGAGGTCCGGCGCATCGCCCGGACCGCGCTCGACCGGCTCGGCATCGACCTGCCGCTCGATGCCGATGTCGACACCCTCCCGACCTCGGCGAAGCAGATCGTCGCCATCGCCCGCGCCCTGCAAGCGGAAGCGCGGCTCATCGTCATGGACGAGCCCACGACGGCCCTCACCCGCAACGAGGTGGACCGGCTTCTCGACATCACCCGGACGATCCAGCGGGACGGCATCGCGGTGCTCTTCGTCAGCCACAAGATGCGCGAGATGCTGGAGATCAGCGAGCGCCTGACCGTGATGCGCAATGGGCGCGTGGTTGTGGAGGGACCCATCGTTGACTTCACCGAGGCCTCGATCACGCGGCACATGACGGGGCACGACCTCAGCCACGAGGTCTACGTCCGTCCCCCCCAGGACGAGGGCGTGCCGCCCCGCCTGGCCGTCGAGAACCTCACGGTGCCCGGAGCCGTCGAGGGCGTGAACTTGGTGCTGCGTCCCGGCGACGTCGTTGGCCTGTCTGGCCTGATCGGCTCGGGGCGGACCGAACTCGCCCTCGCTCTCTTCGGCATGCGCCCCGACCACGGCGGCACGGTCCACATCGACGGCAAGGCCGTGCGGCTCGATGGCGTGCAGTCGGCCATCAGGCACGGCGTCGCCTACGTGCCGGAGGACCGGCTGAGTGAGGGGCTGTTCCTGACGCAGTCCGTCGCTCGCAACATGCTGGCGAGTTCGCTCGACCGGGTGACGCGGGGACTGACGGTCGACCGAGCCCAGGCGACACGCACCAGCGACGACATGATCGCCGCCATGCAGATCTCGACACGCAGCGGCGCCACGCTGGTCGGTCACCTGTCGGGCGGCAACCAG
The DNA here is from genome assembly GCF_004137685.1 of Lichenibacterium minor. Lineage (GTDB taxonomy): Bacteria > Pseudomonadota > Alphaproteobacteria > Rhizobiales > Beijerinckiaceae > Lichenihabitans > Lichenihabitans minor. The sequence goes on from NZ_QYBB01000054.1 coordinate 16,723, forward strand.
CAGCGCGTGGTCATCGCGCGCTGGCTCATGACCCAGGCCCGTATCCTGATCCTCAACGGTCCGACCGTCGGCGTCGACGTGGGCTCGAAAGCCGAGATCCACCGCATCATCCGCGATCTCGCCGTACGCAAGGGCCTTGCCGTGCTGATGATCTCGGATGACGTGCCCGAACTCCTCCAGCACTGCAATTCCATCATCCTCATGCACCGCGGCCGCTTCGTCGACCGCTTCGACGGTGGCACCGCGTCGGAAGACACGATCAGCGCCGTCCTGAAGACCCTGAGGTAGCCCCGTGTCCATCCTGCGCCGCCCCGAGGCCGTCGTGGCCCTCGTGCTCCTCGCCGCGATGGTCATCATCGGGGCCATCAACCCGGCTTTCTGGGGCCTCGACAACCTGTTCGGGCTCCTGAAGAGCAACGTCATCACCGGCATCATGGCGCTGGGCGTGCTGCTGGTGATGATCTCCGGGGGCATCGACGTATCGTTCCCGGCCTTCGCGGTCGCGGCCATGTACCTCGTGGTGCGCTGGATGGCCGACACGGGCTACTCGGGCGTGGTGCTGCCCTTCTTCGTGGCGACGCTCATCGGCCTCGTGCTCGGCGCCTTCAACGCTTTCTTCATCCGCACCTTCCGCATGATCCCGCTCATCGTCACGCTCGGCACCGCCAGCGTCGTGCGGGGCCTGCTGCTCGGCCTCGTCGGCACCAGCGTCGTCAACATCAACAGATTTCCGCCGCAGCTCATTGCCTTCGGCAGCCAGGACGTCGTCGACGTGGTCCACGCGGACGGGACGCGGTTCGGGCTTTCCGCCATGATCCTCGTCTATGGCGCCATCGCGCTCCTGATCCACCTCGTGCTGCGCCACACCATGATGGGCCGGAGCCTTTACGCTTACGGCGGTGCGCCCGAGGCCGCCTCCCGGGTGGGCTTCGACACGCGGGCCACGGTGTTCTTCGCCTATTGCACGGCGGGCGCGCTCGCGGGCTTCGCCGGGCTGCTCCATTCGTCGATGATCTGGCTCGCCAACCCGCGCGACTTCGTCGGCTTCGAACTCGACGTCATAGCCGCGGTGGTGCTGGGCGGCGCCAGCATCTTCGGCGGCCGGGGCAGCGTCGTCGGGACTCTTCTGGGCGTGTTCCTGCTGGTGATGATCAAGAACAGCCTCATCCTGATGCACGTCGCGACGACCTGGCAGCAGGTCGTGGTCGGGGTCATCATCGTGTCCTCGACCGCGCTGACAGCTTGGCGCGACCGCAAGAGACTGGCGTGAACCGATGACCGCGCAGATCCCCACTAACAGGGCCCCGACGACCAAGCCCGGCCACAGCCTCCTCCGCTTCGTCAATCAGGACGACAACATCGTCCAGCTCGTGATCATCACGGCGCTGGTTTTCGTCGTCATGTCGGCGCTGAGCCCGGAGAAGTTCCTTCGCTACTACAACTTCGAGTCGATCAGTTACACCCTGCCCGAACTCGGCCTGCTCTCCATCGCCATCATGGTGGCGATGCTGACGGGCGGCATTGACCTGTCCGTCGTCGGGATCGCGAACCTCTCCGCCGTCCTCGCCGGCACGCTGTTCCACAGTCTCGCGCCCGGCGCCTCGTCCTCTCTCGGCCTCGGCTCCGTCGCACTCGGGATCGTCCTGGCGTTGGGGGTCGGGCTGGGCGCGGGGGCGCTGAACGGGCTCCTCATCGCCAAGCTGCGCATCACCCCGATCCTGGCGACGCTGGGCACGAGCCAGATCTTCACGGGTATCGCCCTAGTGCTCACTGGCGGCCCCGCCCTCGTGGGCTTCCCAGCGGCCTGGAACTTCATCGGCAACGGCAAGGTGCTCGGCGTCGCCTTTCCCTTCGTCCTCTTCGTCGTCCTGGCCTTGGCCATTGGCTTCCTGCTGTCGCGCACCGCCTTCGGTACGCGCCTGCTGTTGATCGGCACCAACGCCAAGGCCGCCGTCTTCGCCGGCCTCGACACCGAACGCATCGTCTTCCAGAGCTACGTCCTGACCGGCCTCCTGGCCAGCATCGCCGGGCTTATCCTGTCGGGCCGTACCAATGCGGCGAAGTCGGACTACGGCACGTCCTACCTGCTTCAGGCCGTGCTGGTCGCGGTGCTGGGCGGGACCAACCCGGCAGGCGGGAAGGGAAGCGTGCTCGGTGTGTCCATCGCCGTGCTGGCGTTGATGCTCCTGTCCTCCGGTTTCCAGATGCTCCGGTTCAGCAACTTCCTCATTGACTTCATCTGGGGAGCATTCCTGCTGCTGGTCATCGCCATCAACGTGGCCCGCAACCGAAGGCGCCTTTGATGGAAAGGTTTGCCATGTCGACGGGAACCCGCACGGCCGTCGCGCTCCGGCGCGACTTCTTCGCAGAGCAGGAGCGCACGTTTCTTCGCGTCGGCGCCTTGTCGGCGAGCCTGTTCCGCTATCCGACCGGCGTCGAGGCGCTCCGCCTCGCCAACCCGCGCGGGTCGGTGGTGGTGCTGCCCTTCATGGGCCAGATGGTGTGGCGCGCCACCTTCGACGGCGTGGAACTGGCCATGCGGGGCATGTTCGAGGTGCCCCGGCCCAGCGCGACCATCCTCGATACCTACGGGCCCCTCGCCTACCACGCCGGGCTCCTGCGCAATGGCACGCCGGGCCCGGAGGACGATCATCCCCTCCACGGCGAGATGCCCTGCATGCCGATGGACGAGGCCGGCCTGGAGATCGGCGAGGACGAGGCCGGCCCGTGGCTCGCCGTCACGGGCTCGCGCGACTACGCCCGGGGCTTCGGCGCCCACTACCGCGCGACCCTTCGCGTCACGCTTCGCGCCGTCGCCACGGACTTTGCCATGGAGATCGAGGTCGAGAATTGTGCCGCAGCATCCATGGATCTCATGTACATCTGCCACGCCAACTTCGGCTTACCCGAGGGTGCGTGCATCGTGCAGCCCGTCCCCTTCGATGCTGAGCACGTCGTCACCCGCACGGCGATACCGGGCCACGTCGTGCCGACCGAGCGTTACCGGGCGCTGCTACGGGACCTCGCAGCCGACCCGTCAGGGGCCGAGGTGTTGGACGACTCGGCCCGGTTCTCGCCGGAGCAGGTCTTCTACGTGAAGGGCCTCGCGCCCGGTACGGACGGGCTCGCCCACTTCCTGCTACGACGGCGCGAGGGCGATGGCTTCAAGGTCGCCTACGACCCGATGGCGATGCCGCACACGGTCCGCTGGCTGCTGGCGGACGAAGACCACGGCGTTGCGGCCTTCGCCATGCCAGGCACCTGCGAGCCCGAAGGCTACACGGCCGAGAAGCGCAAGGGCAACGTGAGGCAGCTCGCCCCCGGCGAGCGGGCACACTTCAAAACTCATCTCGGCTATGCCGACCAGGCCGCCGCCACCGACCTCGCCCGCCTCATCGCTGGTTCAAAGGGGAAATAACACCATGGTAGGGCGCATCGCCGTCATCGGCAGCAATATGGTCGACCTCGTCACCTACGTGACGCGGATGCCGGACCGGGGCGAGACCATCGAGGCGCCCTCCTTCGAGATGGGCCACGGTGGCAAGGGGGCCAACCAGGCGGTGGCAGCCGCGAAGCTCGGCGCCGAGGTCCTGATGGTGACCAAGGTCGGCGACGACATGTTCGGGGACGGCACGGTCGCCAACCTCCAGCGCTTCGGCATCGACACGCGTCACGTCGAGAAGGTTGCGGGGCGGTCCAGCGGCGTCGCCCCCATCATGGTAGAGCCCTCGGGCGAGAACTCCATCCTCATCGTCAAGGGCGCCAACGCCGACCTGTCGCCCGACGACGTCGAGCAGGCCGGCGACGACCTCAGGGGCTGTGACCTGATCCTGCTGCAGCTCGAAGTGCCTGTCGAGACCGTCTACGCCGCTCTCGACTTCGGGCGGCGCCACGGCATTGCGACGCTGCTCAACCCGGCCCCTGCGCTTTCCACGCTCGACGTCGCACGGATCGCCTCCGCAACCTTCCTGGTCCCCAACGAGAGCGAGCTTCGCATCCTGTCCAGCATGCCGGTGGACAGCCTGGAGGAGGTCGAGGCGGCGGCCCGCAGCCTGATGGCCCGCGGGATCGGCACCGTCATCGTGACGCTCGGAAGCCGGGGAGCACTGCTCGTCGAGGCTGGTGGCAGCACGCCCATACCTCCCGTCGCCGTTACGCCCGTGGACACCACGGGGGCTGGCGACGCCTTCATTGGTAGCTTTGCGCGATACTATGTGGCCGAGCGTGACGTGGTCGCCGCTCTCCACCGGGCGGTACGCTACGCCGCTGATTCCATCACCCGCCGCGGCACGCAGAAGGCCTACGCCACGGAGGCGGAGTTCGCCGTCTCGCATGCCCCTGGGTCGTGATCCACCGCGCGGCTGGTGCCCACTCCACCTGCGTTCAGGCTGAGAGCCATTGTCCCAACTTCGACCATCGCCGCCGTTGGTCGCCGTTCCGAACCGCATATTGCTGACCGACGAGCCGCTTCACCCGCGTGACGCCCGTGTACAGGAGGTTGCACATAACATGCTGTAGTACTGGGTTGTCATCGTCGGGTGTCGTGTGCAGCTCTAACGCGCAACCTTCGATCCTCACGCGACGCCATCGAAAGCGATTACCACGCCGCAAAATTCAGAAGTCGCCGTGGCGCGGAGGTCCGTTTCGCACATAGCGCTGTCGAAAGCGGCCCTTCCGCATTCCACCCAGCCTCGCCGTTCCGCAACCGGCTGCTCACGACCCATCCACGACTTCCAACGCCAATCGAGGATTGCTCCGAAGCGGAGGCAGGCGAGCTCATCGGCTCTCTTCCGAGTGGCGTTTGCGCTCAGCGGCGAGCCATGCGACGAAGCCTGAGGTCGCGGTAGTCCTTTCGACATCGAGTGATTCCAGGGCGACATAGCCCGTTCGTCGAACCGATATGTCCGGCAGCGGTGTCATGAGCCGTCCGGATCCGATATCGATGTCGAGCATCGGCAGCGGGCCGACGCCGATCCCGAGCCCGTCCTCGACGGCCTGCCGGGTGATGAAGAAGTGGTCAAACACCTGCCGACGGGCGCCGGCGAGATGCGGCATGCCCGCTTCCTCCAGCCAGTCAGCCCAATCCCCGGCACGCGTCTCGCTGGCGAGCAGGAGATGGCCTTCCACGTCAGAGGGCGAGCGGATCGGACGCCGGGCGAAAAGGGCCGGGCTCATGATCAGCACGTTGCGCTCGTCGAGGATCGGCGTCGCCCGGTAGTCGGGCCAAGTCCCCGTACCGGCGCTACCGCGCCGGATGGCGACGTCGAAGCCGCCGCGCAGTTCGTCGCGCACGGTTGTGACGGTGGTCACCGCCACCTCGACCCCCAGGTGGTCGCGGTGGAAGGTGTCGAGGCGCGGGATCAGCCAGCGCATGGCGAAGCTGGTCGGCGCGCTGACGCGCAGGATGCGCCGGGCTTCCAGCCGGCCGCAGGCCTCCGCCGCCGCCGTGATCCGGTCGAAGGACAGGCCCACCTCGGCCGCGAAGGCGCGGGCGAGCGGGGTCGCCACCATGCGCCGCCCCGAGCGCGCGAAAAGGCGTTGTCCCAGCCAAGCCTCCAGGGTGGCGATCTGCCGGCTGACGGCGCCGTGCGTAAGCCCCAGCTCGCTCGCGGCCTGGGCGTAGCTCCCCGACCGGGCGGCGATGTCGAACACGCGCAGGGCGTTCAAGGGAGGCAGGCGTCGCATGAAGAACCGTGAGAAAAATGCACGAATGGCGTGACCGATGATGGGCTAGTCGCTTCCGCATCACGCGTCTAGCACCGCGGCAAAGGAGCAGCCCATGACGCTCGCGTCAAACCTGTCCGTGCCCATCGGCAGCACCGCCGCCCGGGATAGGCGCCGCACGCTCGCAGTCACGGGCGTGAACCATGCCCTGCACGACGGCTACACGGACCTAATCTACGTGCTCCTGCCCGCGTGGCAGGGACAGTTCGGCCTCGACTATGCGTCCCTCGCCCTGCTCCGCACCCTCTACACCGGCGCCCTGGCGGCTCTGCAGGTCCCTTCGTCCAAGCTCGCCGGGCTGTTCGGGGCGCGGGCCGTGCTCATCGCTGGCACGGCGCTTAGCGCGGGAGGCTACGCCATCGCGGGCCTGTCGGGCGGCCTCGCCGGGCTCTGCGTCGCCCTGCTCCTGGCCGGCGCGGGGGGCAGCACGCAGCACCCGCTCGCCTCCGCTGTGATTGCCCGCGCCTACGGGACGGGGGCGCGCGGCCCGCTCGGCACCTACAACTTCACAGGAGACCTCGGGAAGGCAGCGCTACCGCCGTTGGTCGGCCTGATGCTCACCGTCTGGACCTGGCATTCCGCCCTCTGGGCCGTCGCCGGCCTGGGCGGCGCCGTCGCCGCGGGCGTCGCCCTGTTCCTGCCATACGAAGCCTCGACGGCGACGGCACGCGCAGACGGGGCGAAGCCGGCCGAGCGGGACGGCCGAGGGCCGGAACGGGGACGGCTCGGCTTCGGGCTGCTTGTCGCCATCGGCGTGCTCGACACCACGGCCCGCCCAGCCTTCCTGCTCTATTTGCCCTTCATCCTTCAGGCGAAAGGAGCCGCACTCGCCACGGTCGGCGTTGCCTTCGCGCTCGTCGGACTCGGGGGCGCCCTGGGCAAGGCGGTCTGCGGCCGTCTCGGCTCCCGGTTGGGGGTCACGCCGACCGTGATCCTCACTGAGGCCGGGACCGCGGGGGCGATCCTGGCAGCGTTAGCCCTGCCGCTGGCACCCGCGCTCGCGCTGATGCCGGTGCTCGGGCTCATGCTGAACGGCACATCATCGGTGCTCTACGGCACGGTGCCCGAACTCGCGCCTGGCGGCCGGGTCGAGCACGCCTTCGCGCTGTTCTACACCTTCACGCTCGGGTTCAGCGCGCTCGCGATCCCGCTGCTTTACGGACGCCTCGGCGATGCGGTCGGCCCGGACTGGGCCGCAACGGCTGCTGCCGCGACCGCGCTCGCCGTGGTGCCCCTCGTGCTCGCACTGTCGCCCTGCCTCCCGGGTGCGGCGCGAAGGTCGGTGCGATGACGCTCGCGCAGCCGCCCTTTCCCGCGCGGACCCGCGTCGTCCGGACGCCGACCCTGGTGATCGCCTGCGAGGAAAGCGGGCCCGAGGACGGCGAGCCCGTCGTTCTGCTGCACGGCTTCCCCTACGACCCGCGCCGCTTCGACCGGATCGCGCCGCAGCTCGCCGCACGAGGATTTCGGGTGCTCGCCCCCTATCTGCGCGGCTACGGTGCGACGCGCTTCCGGGACCCGGGCACGATGCGCTCGGGCCAGCAAGCCGCTCTGGCGCGGGACCTCCTCGACCTCCTGGACGCGCTGGCCCTGCCCGACGCGGCGCTGATGGGCTTCGATTGGGGCGGGCGGGCGGCCTGCATCGTCGCCGCGCTGTGGCCCGAGCGGGCGCGTTGCCTCATCACCGGCGCCGGCTACAACGTGCAGGACCTTTCCAGGACTCGCCTGCCGCTGCGGCCCGAAGAGGAGCACCGGCTCTGGTACCAGTACTACCTGCATTCCGAGCGCGGGCGGGCAGGGCTCGCGGCGGACCGTCGGGCGTTCTGCAGCTACCTGTGGCGGCTGTGGTCTCCGACCTGGACCGAGGGGCCGTCGCTGTTCGACGACACCGCACCCTCATTCGACAACCCGGACTTCGTAGACGTGGTGGTGCACTCATACAGGCATCGTTTCGGCCTCGCGCCGGGCGACCCGGCGCTGGACGGGATCGAGCGCCGTATCACCCCCCAGCCGCCGATCGCCGTGCCGACGATCTCGCTGCACGGCGCCGCTGCCGGCATCCGCCCGGCCACGCCCGAAGATCGTGACGCGGACAGGTTCACCGGCCCCTACGAGCGTCGCGTGCTCGACGGGGTCGGTCACAACGTGCCCGGCGAGGCGCCGGACGAGGTCATACGAGCGCTGCTCGACCTGCTGCGCCCAGCATCGGAACGCTGATGGGAGGCTGGCGCATCGTGCACACGATGGGGTTGAAGATCACGCGGCTCACGCCCATGCAGGGCTTCTGCGCCGAGTCGGGCGGTGCCATCACCCTGTTCCTGGCGACGTGGCTCAGCATCCCGGTGTCGACCACCCACGCCATCACGCGCGCCATCGTCGGCGTCGGAGCGGCCCGTCGGGTATCGGCCATGCGCTGGAACATAGCCCAGAGCATCGTCGTCGCCTGGGTGCTAACCATGCCGGCGGCTGGGATCGTCGCGGCCGGCCTCTACGCACTGTCGGCACTGTTCCCGAGCTGAACTACAGGGGGTTCAACAGATGTGAGTGCGCGCACCTCGATCCTCATGCGTTGCCTGACAACGATTGATCGTCTCTTCAGGACCTGACCTACGACGGTCCGCTCACATAACCCGGCCACTCCAAAGCAGCTGTTCCGCCTTCCACCCACTTCTACCGTTCCGACTGGTTCGATATGAGTGTACTCCAAGCGAACTAGGCGGTGAGCAGCTCAGCTCAGGCCGAGAGACGTGCCCG
>NZ_QYBB01000055.1 GCF_004137685.1 Lichenibacterium minor
GCGCGCCCGTTCGACCTCTGCTCGATCCCGTTCATCATCGGCCCTAGCCCGCTCGGCATCAGCCCGGGCTCGTTCGATGTCCCCCCTGCCCCGCTCGCGCTCCACGATCTCCTTGAGCGTTTCGATGTGGGCCTCTAAGGCCGCCACTGTGGTCCCCTCGGTGCCCTCCTCTACAGGGGGCATGACGGCCGCAATGATGGGAGGGCTGGTGGGGGCCTCGGTAGGGGACGGTAGAGCCTCCTCCATGTCCCTCTCATCGAGGTACTCCTTCGGCACCCCGATGCGCATGGTCCCGTCGTTGCCGGGCTTTCGCGACCACCCACGACGGCGCACAAGGTTTCGGGCGCTGTCGCCCGTTATGCCGAGGCGCTCGGCCAGCTCGGCATAGGTGAGCCAGAGCGTGTGGGCCGTCGTGGTGGCCTTCGTGTCCAACATCATGACGGCCATCGTAGGGGGGGGGCAATAGGGGCCATGATGGCCGGTATCGGGCACCCTACGAGAGGTTGGTTAAGAGGCTGTTAACGACTTTGGAAATTCTATCGCTGATCTGTGTCTCAGCCGTGAAAGCAATCGTAATAAAGGGCACATGAAACGTTTATTGACTGCCGTATCCATCGCCTTCGCCCTGACCTCCCCGGTTAGGGCAGGGGAGTACGCCGAGACAGCCGGCCAGCTCCTCGCCACCGTCTCCTACGTCCAGCAGCACTGCCCGCAGTACGGGGTGAACGTCGTCCACGTCCGGGACATCATGACCTCCGTCGGCGAGGACTTCATGACCTGGAAGGGGCGCCCGCCGATGGACGTGCTAGCGGCCGCCAACAATTTGACCGCGCGCTACGAGCAGGCAGGTTCGCCGTCCAACATCTGCGCCAAGATCTGGGACCAGTTCGGGGTCGGCGGGCAGACCTTCTCTGGCACGTTCTACCGGAAGTGAGGACTTGATAGACGAAAGCGACGTTGCCCGGCGTGATGGCGGTGCTGCTGATTTCCGAGCTCGGCGGCGGCTGCCTTCTCGTGCAGGAAGTGCAGGAGAACGCTACCTCGCACAACATCCCTAATCTCGATCTGGTCCGACGACGGTGGCATCACGTATCCCATTCGCATCCCGACGCGAGACGCCCTAAATTGAAGCTCAACAGGGGGTCAACATGACGACGTTGCAGCTCGAGGTGTTCGAGGCGTTCCGGTCGATCGACGTGCCGGAAGACAAAGCTGCCAAGGCCGCGGCCGCTCTCAGCGCATCGCTCGCCAGGGTCGAGGACACGGCTGACAAGGGCTTCTCGAAGCGCGACGCCGACATCGACGCGATCCGCAAGGACGTGGGCTCCATCATGCTCGACGTCGTCGCCATCAAGGGCGAGCAGGCAACCGTGCGCTGGATGCTGGGCTTCGTGCTCGCGGGCATCGTCACCCTGATCTTCAAGGCGTTCCTGCGTTGACCGTCACCGACGAGATCCGGCGCGAGTTCCGCATCCTGCGCTGGATGATGGCGGCCTCCATCGTCATGAACATGGTCATCCTGCTCAAGATGTAGGGGCGCAACATGAGCGGCGACCACGAGCGCATGGACCCGATCCAGCACATCATCGACCACAACGACGAGGTCGAGGAGCGGCTCGCCATCATCGAGGCCCACGACAGCGCGCTCCTGGCCTTCGCCACCAACTTCGAGCTGGTGAAGAAGCTCAGCAGCATCATCGGCTGGGAGAACGTGCCGGCCGAGGGCCGCCAGCTCATGCGGAACTACCTCGGCGCCCTGGTCGACGGGGCCGACGCCTTCATCGAGCACGTCTCGGCCACGGATGGACCGACGACGGAATTGACGACGTTGTTCCGCGAGATCAACGAGGCCCGGGACTGGCTGGCCGAGCGCATGGAGATTCATTGAGCGCAGACCCCAAGATCCTGCTGGGACTGCTCGACGCCACCATGGCGTTCGCCGAGTTCGTCCACGCGGGGCAGGCAGGTCGAGTGCTGCTCGGCGTGGCCGTGGCCGACAAGGGAGGCGCGACCTAAATCGCCTGCATGCGGATAGGGTTGCAGAAGGCGCCTGAAAATCGTAAAAACGCATCGTCGTAGAGGCGCATTTCATGATTATCGGAATTCTGTCTCAGAAGGGTGGCGTCGGCAAGTCGACGATCTCGATCAATCTCGCAGCCACGCTGGCGTCTCGCGGCAAGCGCGTGCTGCTGATCGATGCTGACCCGCAGGGGTCGGCGATGGCCTGGTCGAGCGCCCGCGAGGGAGACCCGCTGTTCCCGGTCATCGGCATGGCGAAGCCGACGCTGCACAAGGACCTGCCCGAGGTCGCCCGAGACTACGACCACGTCATCATCGACGGGGCGCCGCGCGTGAACGACCTCGGCCGGGCGGCCATCATCGCCTCCGACCTCGTCGTGATCCCCGTGCAGCCCTCGCCCTACGACGTGTGGGCCGCGGCCGAGACCGTGCAGCTCGTGCGAGAGGCCCAGCAGTTCAAGCCGAACCTGAAAGCCGTGTTTGTAATTAATCGTAAGATCGCAAATACGGCGATCGGTCGTGATGTAGTCGGCGCCTTAGGGCAGTTCGACGATGTGCCGGTGCTGGCGACGGCCCTGACACAGCGCGTCGTCTACGCCGAGAGCGCAGGGGCCGGGTTGTCGGTCGCCGAGGCCGCACCGGGGAGTGAGGGCGCGCGCGAGGTGGAGCGCCTTGCAGACGAGATCGTAGGAGTGGTGTCGTGAAGAAGTCGGGCGCGTTCAAACCTCTCGTGAAAGCCCCCAACCCGGCCGACTCGTGGGTGTCGTCACGCAGCGCTGACGCCGAGGTCGCTGCGCCTGGCCCGGTCGAGCCTGAGCCCGCACCTGCCGCTCCCGCCGAGACCATGAAGCGGTTCACCATCGACGTGCCGGCCAGCTTGCACACGCGGGTGAAGATCGGCTGCGCCCAGCGCGGGCTCAAGATGGCCGACGTGCTGCGCGAGATGCTCGAGCGCGAGTTCCCAGCGTAAAAGTGTATTCACGCTTCGTCGTATTTACGATTTTGTGCGGCGGAAAAAGGCCGGGCAGCGCGCCCGGCCTTAAACCACTGACCCTAGCTTGCTTACGCCGCCCACGCCTCTTCGACGTGGCCGTTCTGCTTGAGCAGCATGAGTTCGATCTCGATCGCAGGCAGGTCGTAGTTGGGGTCGGCGCGCCACGGGTCGATCTGCTTCAGGGCAGAGATCATTGCTCCATCATAGGCGATGCCGGGCGCCTTCTCATGCAGGCGCTCACACACGAGCAGGCGCAGCACTTTCTCGGCGTACCCACCCATAGGCTGAGCGTCGCTCTCCCAGCGAGAGACGGTCTCGACAGCGGTCTTACTGTCCATGCCGTCAGCGAGCTCAGCCAGCGTCATACGCAGGATCTTGCGCATCGCCTTTATCTCGTGGCCCCGCAGACGCTCGGGCATCAGGCAGCGCGCGATGGCCGCGGCAGCCATGAGTTCCTGGAGCTTCGGCAGCTCTACCGTGTCTTCCTCGTCGTTGGACATCACGGCGGCATGGCGTGCGATCACCTTGAGCCCGATGAGCGCAGTGGCATCGTACTCGCTGACGATCCTGTGAGTAGCAGCGGACGTACGGGCATCATCGATCACGCGCAGGTTCGCCAGATGCGAAACCGTCTTGTCGTCAGCGCGCTTCGTCATGGGTATCTCCCTGCCGATAAACCGGCAATTCTGCATGTAGGGACGAGCCCTAAAAGGTAGTTATGACCTTGATCGATGGAATGTCCTCGTCGACAGCACATGCGACGCCGCATGGCTTGCCGTCGAGATCGCGGCCGAGGACGCGCCACACGTCATCCTGCTTTCGCTCGATCAGGTCTACGTGACCATTCGTCAATGCATGCTGAATGTCAGCAATCACGCGCTGGTCGTTTCGCATCTCTTCCCGCGCATGGCGGGTCCAGATCCAATGACAGGAGGGGTTGGCGGCGACCGAGCGAACGACGCCGGTCTCAGTCTTGTAGTTCGCCTGGGCCATGCGCAGCCTCTCTTTCATCCATCACCATATCGGTGCGTTTGACATTTCGTCAATAGCGTCGTGGGATGGGGTGAGGCGACTCGGTCGTTTGACATCCTGACGCATGGCGGGCGTCATAGGAAGTCGCGCGGCTCCCGAGTCGCGCGCTGATGCGAGGACTTATGGCCGGATAGGACGCTGAAACGAGAGAGGCCCCACCCCCGGCAAGGGGTGAGGCCTCTGAAAACGGTAGGACCGCTTCGCTAATCAACAGCGCGAATGTGGGTCAGGCTCCTTCGGGAGTCAACGGGGGAACCGTCGTTTTCCCGACCGCCTTCGTTCGCCCCGAAAACGGCCCCGACGAGGGGCAGAGGATGTTTGTGGAAGAGTGTCGGCGCGCCGTGATGGCGTCGCCGCGGGCTGGGCTCGACGCCCTGGCGAAGGAGGTGTGGCGCGCGTTCGGCGCCGACGTGCTGTCGGCCGACGAAGCGTCGGAGCTGTGCGAAGCTATCGCCGCCAGAAGGGTGATTGCCGCCCCTGCGGCGGTCACCAGGCGCGTCGGGAGCCGGCCGCGCTCCAACACGAGCATGGAGCGCCGAAGGGCCTGGACGGCCTCGGGATGGATGCCGCCGGCCATCGCCGCGCGGTTCACGATGGGCGAGGCCGCGGCGCTAGGCGTGGTCCTGGCCCAGATTGCGCTCACCGGGCACTGCGAGCTGTCGCACGGCGCTGTCGGCGGCCGGGCAGGGGTCTCGGTGTCGACGGTCAAGCGCGCCCTCGGCGAGGCCCGCAGGCTCGGCCTCGTGGTGGTCGAGGAGCGCCGGGTGTCCTGGTGCAGGAACCTGCCCAACGTCGTCACAATCGTGTCGGCCGAGCTGCGCATGTGGGTCGCGACCCGGGGTCGGGGCCTGCGCGCTGCGAAGGGGATGGGGGGAGGGGTTCAGATCGGAACCGCCCCGAAGTCCATCTCTACATCTAGTCCTGTGCGACGAGCTGGTACGTTGACCGAGAGAGTCAGCCGGGGAGAAGGGTCAGCATGGCCCAAGTCCCGAAGCGCGACCCCATCGCACCACCCACGATCGCCCATCTCCGTAGCCAGGGGGTGAAGAGTGCGCGCATGTTCTGCGGCTCGAACTGGTGCGGTCACATGGTCGTGATCCCGTTCGACGACCTCGGCCTCTCCGACCTGACGCCCTTCCCGGACATCAGGAACCACCGGCGCTGGGTCTGTCAGCGCTGTGGCAGCCGAGAGGTGTCGGTGATGCCCGACTGGCGCGACCCGCAGGTGGTCCAGGCCGAGCGGCTGCGACAGGGGTCGTAGGGCCGGAAGTGGTGAGTGCGATTCTGAGCGGCGCGCGCGATGCGCCGAGGCGCCCGTGCACGTCATCGGCGACCCATGTAGAGGGGACCGCTCGCGGCCACCCCACCTTCCGCCTCCTGGGTGGCAACCGAATGGCAACCTCCGGCAATTCAGCGACTATCGTCGAATAGTCGTTTGACAGGTTGGCCGGCACGCGTTCGGCAGGTAGCCGCAGGTCAGGCGACTACATCATGCCCTCTCGCCGGGAACCACGAAGTGGTAAGTGCCTCGACCAGGCGCGGGACACATCCTGCATCCCCTACGCGGGGTCGTCGCCGTTCTAGGACTTCGATGTCACGAGGTGTTGCAACGGCGTGGCCCAACCGGAAGGCAAGTCGATGAGCGATCCGCAGGAACACCGCGTTCACTTTCATCGGTCCATGCACGAGGCACGGCTGCTCGACGCCCGAGCCGCCGTTCAGGCTGGGCTCTACATCAACGGGCTGGCGGTGACCGCCATGTTGGCCTTCCTCGGCAGTGCCGGCAGGGACGCTGCGTCGAGACACGCAGGCCACATGCCACACGCCTTTGTCTGGAGTCTGGCGGGGTTCGGGTTCGGTGTATTCTGCGCCGCCCTCGCGGCGACCTTCTCCTACATCGCAAACCACCAATATGCCGAGAACCAGAGCCCATTCTCGAAAACCGACGAGGAGCGATGGGGGCATCGTCGCACCGCAGTCACACTTCATTGGCTGGGATATGCGGCCTGCTTTCTTATGCTCGCTTCATTCGTATTCGGGGTTGGCGCCGCCGTGTTCGGGTTCGACAAGCTATAACACAGCCGTCCCGCGCATTAGGTCAGCCCTGGGGGCAGGGGTATAATTGGGACCAGACGGTGCGCGAGCCTGACACCCGGCGATCATCGCGAGCCCGCGCAGAACGCGGACTATAGAACGCGCAGGCCTCGACGAGTTCTCGACATTGGCCTGACCGTGCCCTGCTGTGGCGCGGAGCTGCTAACCAGGACGAGACTTGGGCCGCTTGGGGGTCTATGCCGCTTGCCTTGGCTCTTTTTGCACAGCAGCCTTCATTGTGTATGTCCGTCCACCGCGATGGACGGATCTGGCATTGCCAGACAAGCCCAAATCCTTTCTTATCTTTCCAACCGTGGTTGGTGAGCAATTTAATTCCCTGGCCAATCTACGATCAGATATGGACGGATCCTGCTTAAGCCTATTTCCGATCATTCTAGCTATGCTATCTACATGGGAATCATCAGATGCGGACAGATGAGATAGATCCTCAAGATCCTGGAGCAATGCCGCTGCAAGAGCTTGGTCTGCAATAAACGGAGCTTGGAAGCGCCTGAAGCGCTCTCGCAGCTCTGCCACGCTCCGAAGCGGCAGCTTTCGCTCAGCGAGCTCTCTGACGATGTCCAAGCGCACCAGGATGACAAGGTCGAGGGTATTGCCATGAGCTGCTCGCCCGCCCTCGCACAGCATCTGGGCGACATCCGCGTCCCGCAGAGCCCAGTAGTCGCATTCCTTTAAGGCCTCTGTGATGGATTCAGGTAAGCGGTAGGCTTTGCAGATCGCGTCCACCACCCGTTGAGGTGGAAGAGGAGCCGTCCTCGTCCATCCCCGCCATCCATCGAGAGATGATGTGCGTTCTGATGTGCCTGGGACAACAGTTCGCCACGCCGAGACGGCTGCAACCAATCGGCTCTCACATTCGCAACGTGCAAAGACACGGTCGGTGCTACCATAGCGCTTGACGATCGCAGTCTTCTTCGCCTTCCAAATCCGAACTTGCTCGGCTCGGCGGCGCTCGGCTTCTCTTCTCGCCGCTTCCTGTCGGCTCGGTTCTGTCCGACCGGGGGTATAAGTCGAGTTCGATCGCTTGCCATCCATAATAGAAATAGCTTCGTCGAAGGTAAGGCCACTCTTAATAGCAATTCGCTCGGCCAACATTCTGGCTGCTACTTTTTCGGGCTCGAACGGTGTCGAGCGCATCTTGGCGAGTATCTTCGCAAATCGTGGGTCTAAGGTCGTCATCGCTAACTCGGTGTTCGATATCAAATGCTTGGGTGCAGCGGCCTCGGCTAACCGGACAGCGCGATGGTCGCTCTCACGCCAATGGGTGGGCAGGTTGTGGAGGACCAGTCAGCTCGCTCCATCATGATGGAGACACGTTCAAGCATGACGAGGCTCACGACCGGAGACGTGTGTGGCGTAGGAGGCGATAAGAAGCTCGTGCGCGCCGATTTCAGTTTGGGGCTGTCTATGAGTCCCTCGAAAAAAGTTGCCGCCAGTGGCGCTCCTAGGCGGCTTTAAGCGGCTATCCGCACGTCGAACGCCGGCATGCTTGCCCGAGGTGCGAGGCGAGCGCTCTCCCTGGCCTTGGCGTCGATGTTGGCCGAGGTCCCACAGCGCTTCCCCAACACTGGAGCGACCTTCGCGCCAGTTACCTTGCACTCGCTCTCTCGCCGCACACGGTGGTGGAGGGCGTAGCGAGCCTGAGGGGTCATCTGCTTGAGCACGTAGGTGACGGCCTTGTTGACGTGCCTGCCATAGCGATCTGTTCCGAACTCGGCTGGCTTGACGCGAACCAAGTTGGGCGAGCCGGGGAGCCACTCCTCGAGGGTGGCCTGAAGGAGGGCGCGCTCCACAGGAGGAACGTGGAGGACAAGGTGTAGGTGCTCCCGGCCTGCCCCCTCGTAGTTCTCGCGAACCCAGATGCAGGAGTACCCGAACCCTTGTCGTGTGCACCAGATCCGGAGGTGATTGAGGAGGCCGCTGACCCAGTGACCCACATCGACTGGTGGGTGAAGGAGGCAGTTAGGGTGGATGCTGACACCTGTGTTGAGGGGCTTACCGATCTTCGAGGCGAAGTGTGCCGCCTCTATGAGATCTCTCGCTTGTGAAGGAGTGAGTGCCTTGCTTGGCTTACGCTGGTTCATGACTGTGAATGTGTTCGGTCTCTAACTGTAAGTGCATGTGGATCCCTAGGGCGTCTATTCCGAGGTAGCAGTCAGAGATAACTGACTCAGAACATTGCGTTTTCGTTGGGCAAAAACGCGAAGGAGAGGTCCTTTCGCGTGTTTGGGGTTTGGTCCGTAATCGAGTGGTTTGCGAGACACGGTGCGTGTTCGAAGCGTACACGATCTACCGTGGCTGGTGGGCAGTGCGACCCGCATATTCTAATGCCTGGAGTTATTATTGTGACCGCTGTCAACTGTCGATGTGCTGGCTGCACTTTCAAGACGCCGCATGATCCAGCTGTTCAGCGAAAGCTTCTGTTGTTTTGCGATATCCGTGATACGTCGCTTGAGAGAATCCGGAATGCGTAAAGATATCTGAGTGAAACGTTCTCCTGCTTCCGGTTGTGGGCCGAAAAAGCGTTCGACAGTTTCTGCATCCGCATTTTCTATTAGCCATGATTTGGCCTCTTCAGGCGTCATTGGTACTATGTCATCTCTCCATAAGTTGAAACTATCTAGTCCACCAAAATTTCTAAAGTATACACCGTGCATGTTTTGATAAAGAACATCGAACTTATCAGGATCTTCATCAGAGAATGTGAATGACCATACTCTAGTAGCGGTATGTGTGTTGTATGTCTTTCCGTCTATAATTCTCTTGGCCATCGTGAGCTCCATCCGTCCATTAATGGATGGATACGGCAGGTGATATCACGCGTCAAGCGGAAATGAACTCATGTGATAAAATCACCTGATTGCAAGTGATCGGCGAGCTCGCCGTTGACAGTGCCGATATGTCGATTATTCTCGACTTATGGATAATACGAACGTCATAGTGGCTCTCGCCGCTCTCGCCCAGGTCACTCGACTCGATGTGTTTCGGCTGCTGGTCAGGCACGAACCAGAAGGGCTGCCGGCGGGTGAACTCGCCCGTGAACTGGCGACCCCCCACAACACGATGTCGTCGCATCTGGCGATCCTGTCGCGAGCCGGCCTCGTCAGCGGCGAGCGGCACAGCCGATCAATCATCTACCGGGCCAACCTCGACTGCCTGCGCGAGGTCATGACGTACCTCGTGAAGGACTGCTGCGGCGGCCGGGCCGAGCTCTGCGCACCGCTGATCGCCGACCTTGCCTGTTGCACGCCTTCGAACCGAGGAGCCTTGGCATGACCGCCTCGGTCGACATCGTCATCTATCACAACCCCGACTGCGGCACCTCGCGGAACACGCTCGCGCTGATCCGCAACGCGGGGGTGGAGCCGCACATCATCGAGTACATCAAGACGCCGCCGTCACGACCCCTGCTCGAGCAGCTCGTCGCCCGCATGGGCATCGGCGTGCGGGATCTGCTGCGGGAGAAGGGGACGCCCTACGCCGAACTCGGCCTCGACGATCCCTCGCTCAATGATCAGGCGCTGCTCGACGCCATGATGGAGCACCCCATCCTGATCAACCGGCCAATCGTCGTCTCGCCGCAGGGGGTGAAGCTGTGCCGGCCGTCGGAGGCTGTGCTCGACCTCCTGCCTGCCCAACACGGCGCTTTCGCCAAGGAAGACGGTGAGCGCGTAGTCGACGAGGCTGGGCGCCCCGTCGCGAAGGCCTGACCCACCCCTTCGACCTTCCAAACTCCTCGAGCCCTCGAAGCGACCCACCCAGGCGCGTTCGTCGCGACCCTGGCTTTGATGGCTTCCCCCCCGTGGCGCGACCCGCCACGAGCGACGCCCCTCGCCCGCTTCATCCTGGATGCCCATGCTCTCGATCTTGATCTTCGTCGTGACGCTGGTGCTCATCATCTGGCAGCCCAGGGGCCTTGGCATCGGCTGGAGCGCGCTCGGGGGCGCCGCGGTCGCGCTTCTCACCGGGGTGATCCACCCCGCGGACATCCCCGTCGTCTGGCACATCGTCTGGGACGCCACCTTCACCTTCGTGGCGCTGATCATCATTTCGCTTCTGCTCGACGAGGCAGGTTTCTTCCACTGGGCGGCACTCCACGTCGCGCGGTGGGGCGGTGGGCGCGGTGGGCGGCTGTTCCCCCTCGTGATCCTTCTGGGGGCCGCCATCGCGGCCGTCTTCGCCAACGACGGCGCGGCCCTGCTGCTGACGCCCATCGTGCTGGCCATCCTGGTGCGGCTCGACTTCAAGCCGACGGCGGCGATTGCCTTCATCATCGCCTGCGGGTTCGTGGCCGACTCGACCTCGCTGCCGCTGGTGATCTCGAACCTCGTCAACATCGTCAGCGCCAACTTCTTCGACGTCAGTTTCGGGCGCTACGCGGCCGTCATGGTCCCGGTCGATCTCGTGTCGCTTGCGGCCACCCTCGCGGTCCTGGGCTGGTACTTCCGCGGGGACCTGCCCTCGTCCTACGACGTCGCGCAGCTCGAACGGCCCACGGAAGCGATCCGCGACCCGCTTGTGTTCAAGGCCGCGTTCCCGCTCCTCGGCGTGCTGCTCATCGCCTACTTCGTCACTGCGCCGTTCTCGGTCCCGGTGTCGGTCGTGACCTGCGCGGGCGCAGCCGTGCTGCTGGCCCTGGCCCGGCGGGGCGGCACCATCGCGATCCGCAAGGTGCTGACCGGCGCCCCCTGGCAGATCGTGATCTTCAGCCTCGGCATGTACCTCGTCGTCTACGGGCTCAAGAACGCTGGTCTGACGGACTACCTCGCACAAGGCCTCGCCTGGCTGGCGCAGCGGAACGCCTGGGTGGCGACGGTCGGGACCGGCTTCGCGGCCGCCATCCTGTCGTCGGTCATGAACAACATGCCGAGCGTCCTGGTCGGCGCGCTCTCGATCCAGCAGACGCCGGATCTGTCACCGGTCACGCGGGACCTCATGGTCTACGCCAACATCATCGGCTGCGACCTCGGCCCCAAGTTCACCCCGATCGGCAGCCTTGCGACGCTGCTGTGGCTCCATGTGCTCGGCACCAAGGGCCAGACCATCACCTGGGGCCAGTACATGAAGGTCGGGCTGGTCATCACCCCGCCTGTCCTGCTGATCACGCTGCTGGCCCTCGCTGCGTGGCTCCCTGTCTTGGGCGCGCACTGAGTCGCCGCACCGTCCCGTACCATGAGCCGCCCGATGTCCCGGATCCTCGACCTACCCGACCCCGACCACCTGCCAGCCCTCGACCCGCGCTACGCGATCAACCGCCCTGCAGTGGATCTCGGGCCGGGGCAGCCACCGCGCATCCTCCTGCTCTACGGCTCGCTTCGGGACATGTCCTACTCCCAGCGCTCGGTCGAGGAGGCGGCCCGCCTGCTGCGCTTCTTCGGGGCCGAGCCGCGGATCTTCGATCCCTCCGACCTGCCGTTTCCCGACCAGGTGAAGGGTGACGACCACCCAGCCGTCCATGAACTGCGGGAACTCTCGCTCTGGTCCGAGGGGCAGGTCTGGTGCAGCCCCGAGCGACACGGCCAGATCACCGGGCTGATGAAGGCCCAGATCGACCACCTGCCGCTCAGCATCGGCAGCGTCCGGCCGACCCAGGGGCGTACGCTGGCCGTCATGCAGGTGTCGGGCGGGTCCCAGTCGTTCAACGCGGTGAACACGCTGCGCCTGCTGGGCCGCTGGATGCGCATGTTCACGATCCCGAACCAGTCGTCGGTCGCCAAAGCGTACGAGGAATTCGAGGGCGGACGCATGAAGCCTTCGCCCTACTACGACCGGATCGTCGACGTGATGGAGGAACTGGTGCGCTTCACGGTGCTGCTGCGCCCCCATATCGACCAGCTCACGGACCGCTACTCCGAGCGGAAAGAGGACGCAGCCAAGCTCGAGGCTCGCATGTCGCTAGACAAAATCCGATGACGGTCGGGGTCACGGCAGCGGCGGTTCCGATCCGCCGCTGGCCGGTGATCACCGCCCTCGGAGTCACGCAGATCCTGGCCTGGGGCGGCAGCTACTACCTTCCCGCCGTGCTCGCCGGGCCCGTGTTCGCCGACACCGGTTGGTCGCCGACCTGGGTCGTGGGCGGGCTGTCAGTAGGCCTGCTCGCGGCCGCGGCGGCGTCACCTGCGGTCGGGCGGGTGATCGCCCAACGAGGGGGGCGGCCTGTGCTGGCTGCCAGCGCCGTTCTCCTCGCAATGGGTCAGTGCGGCCTCGCCCTCGCGCCATCGTTGCCATTGTTCGTGGCAGCCTGGGTCGTGGTCGGCCTCGGCATGGCGGCGGGCCTCTACGACCCCGCCTTCGCGACCCTCGGCCGCCTTTATGGCGCCGGTGGCCGCTCGGCCATCACGACCCTGACGTTGTTCGGTGGCTTCGCCAGCACGATCTGCTGGCCCTTATCGGCCTTCCTCGTAACGACCCTCGGATGGCGTGGCGCGTGCCTGTCCTACGCCGGCATCCAGCTCGCGGTCTCCCTTCCGATCTACGTGCTGGGGCTCCCGCGCGAACCCGCCGGCACCGTCGCGCCCACCCCATCGGCCCCGGCAGGAGCCCCTGCCTCGCCTTCGAGTGAGCCGGCACCCATGCTGCTGCCCCTGTTGGCCACCGCCGTCACGACGGCGTCTTTCGTCTCGACGGTACTATCCGTTCACCTCCTCGGGATCCTCGAAAGGAGTGGGCTCGCCCTTGGGGCCGCCGTCGCCCTCGGCGCCCTGGTCGGTCCGTCACAGGTCGGGGCCCGCGCGATCGAGTTGGCGCTGTCGCAGCGGCACCATCCGATCTGGACCAAGCTCGCCGCGTCGTTGTTGATCGTGCTCGGACTGGTGGCGATGTTGGCCGGTGGACCCTGGCTGACAGCGGCCCTGGTCCTCTACGGGGCTGGGATCGGCCTCGAAAGCATCGCGAGGGGGACACTGCCGCTCGCCCTGGTGGGGCCTCGCCGCTATCCCGTCGTGATGGGCCGGATCGCCCTACCGAACTTGATGGTGCAGGCGGCATCCCCGCTGGTTGGGTCGATGCTGCTGGGCGCCGTAGGAGCGAACGGGACCATCACCATACTTGTCGGCGTCGCTGGCCTCAATGTACTACTTTCAGTAGCTTTGTTCACAATTTTGCGAGTTGCAGAGTGGTAAGTGCCCTCTCGCCGGTCAGGACACATCCTGCACCCGGATGCGAGCTTCGGGACCGCCCTAGGACTTCGTATCTCCTATCTTCTGCCTGATGCGCCGATCACTTTGACTAATAAAAGCGTTTCTAATCACATTTCCATAGTAAATCCAATCTAATTTCGTCAATAGATAGCTATAAGTATTTTGCGCTCAGTACTAATTGAGTGCGGATCGGAGAAATTATGGCAGACATATTCGAGCATAGAGGACTATCTTCCATAGCAATGCTTCTACACGTCAAAATCGATGAAAGTAGTAAGACCCAGCGCGAAATTGCAAAAGAGATTGGATATGAGAACCCAAATGTATTAAGTATGATGAAGCACGGCGATGCTAAAGTCCCTTTCGAAAAGGTTCCTGCTCTTGCCAAAGCACTGAATGTAGATCCAGGCCACCTGATGCGCTTAGCCATCGAGCAGTACTGGCCCGGCCTGCTCGACGTCATCAAGCGTATCTTCGGCAACATCGTGTCCGAGAACGAGATGGCACTCGTCACTGCGTTGAGGAAGGCGTTCCATGAAACCGACCCGACCCTCACCCCTGCGCAACTCGAGGCTGTTATAGCACTGCTCAAGGGTTTCACCCCCGGCTCCAGCGGCTAGCTAACAGAGCACCACGATCACGTTCTACGGCGCGCTAAAGCGCCGTAGAACACCCGCTTCGAAGGGCTGCTTAGCTCGCAGACGTTTCTCCCTAGCGGCTCGTGGGGTGGGGGCCGGTCCGACCACACGCCTCGGCCGCCGAATGAGGGTAGCGGAACGCGATGTCGACCGGCTTGTTCGCATGTTGGTTCCAGGCTCTATTTCGACGATCGGGCCCTGAGTGCCCTTGGGAGGGAGTGATGCACCATCGATGGGCGGCCCTGCTGCTGCTCGCGCTCGTGGCGATACCGTCCCTGGCACAAGCCGACGATGACGAGATCAAGCTCGGCACGGTCATGGGGTACCCGAACGAGGCGGCAGCATCCGCGGCATGTCCGGACGGCGTGGTATGGGCCGACCGTAAGAGCGGGTTCTACTATCCGAGGTTCGCGCCGGAGTATGGCGTCACGCCGAATGGCGTGTTCACCTGCTACAAGCAGGCGAAGTCGGCGGACTACTGGGGCTTGGGGACCTCGGACAGCCTCGCCAGCCGTCGCGGTCGCGTGTTCCCCTTCACCAACGACGAGATCTGCACCTGGTACCAGGACAAGGCCGGCAACTGGAAGTGCGGGTCGGTCGGGAGCTAGTCGGCCTGCGTCGGGAAGTCCGACTTCTCGACGCGCCTCGCACTTGCTCCTCATCTCGCTAGAGGGGCTAGGCGCGTGGCATGACCTCATCCACCTACGCCCTCCTCGTCATCCCCGTCTTCGCGGCGATCCTCGGCGCCATCGCCGCAGTATACGCCCGGCCGACCCCGGCCGTCGTCAGCGGGGTCCAGCACCTAGCCGCCGGTGTCGTCTTCGCCGCCGCAGCGGCGGAGGTCCTACCCGACCTGATGCACTACAAGGCACCCATCGCCACGCTCGTCGGCGGTGTGATCGGCGTCGGCGTGATGCTTGGCATCATGCAGGCGGAAAGGCGCTGGGAGGGGCCCATCGGCATGGCCGCCACCACCGCGGTCGACCTCCTCGTCGACGGTCTGATCCTGGGGCTTGGCTTCATCGCGGGTGCCAAGGCCGGCGTCCTGCTCACGGTCGCGCTGACGCTCGAGGTCCTGTTCCTCGGCCTCACCGTGGCCGACGCCTTCGGGGGTGCGCGGGCCCGGCTCAGGTCGGTTGTCGCGACCGCTCTGCTGGTGATGGCACTGCCGCTCGGGGCCGTGCTCGCGTCCCCGATCAGCCACTTACCCGATCCGGTGGTCGCCGGCTTCCTAGCCTTCGGGCTCGTCGCGCTCCTCTACCTGGTCACGGAGGAGTTGCTGGTCGAGGCGCACGAGCGCCCTGACCGCCCGTGGGTCACTGCTTTGTTCTTCGTCGGGTTCCTGGCGGTGCTGCTGCTCGACCAAGCGATCGGCTGACTGCGCTGGTCAGCGTAGGCCCGGACGCTTGGCCACCGCCGCGGGCGGGCCCGTCATCACGACCTCCCGGGGACCAGCCTCCAGGGCTTCCGGACGGCTGACGTCGGGGAACCTGCCTGCGAACACGGGGTTCTGCCCGCCATCCTGGTAGACGAGCTGGATCGGCTTCGTGCCCTGGGCGACAAGAGCCGCGACGTCCGATAGGTCCCTAGTCTCTCTCCCGACCACCTGTGGCTCGACCGAGCGGTCCTCCTCGAGCGGAGGGCAGGCCGCCGTCGCGTCGAGCTTGTCGCCCGGCTTCGGCGAGGCGAAGACATAGTGCTTGCCGCAGACCCCGACGGGGACCTCGCGGCGCGTCACCTCGAAGTGGTCGGCCCCGTGCTTGAGTTCGCGCCAGAACGCCATGTTGGGGTCGAGGCGGTGCCTTGCGAGGTTCTCGGCCGTCATCCGGAACGGGAAGCTCTGCACCTGGATGGCGTGTTGCCCGGCTGCGAGGGCCTCGCGGACGGTGGCGTAGATCTCCTGGATCTGGGGGTCCGTCATGGAGAAGCAGCCCGCGGACGAGCAGATCCCGTGGACCATGATCGCGTTGCCGGTGCGGCCCCAGGCGCGGTCGTAGGCGTTGGGGAAGCCGATCCCGAAGGACAGGTAGTAGGCCGAGTTGGGGTTCATCGAGCCCTGGGTGACGGTGTAGAACCCTTCCGGGGTCTGCCGGTCGCCCTCGCGAACCTTCGGACCGAGTTGCCCCGACCACCTGCACATCGGGTAGGTCTTGAGCAGGACGAAGCGGCCGTCCGCCGCCTGCTTCCAGACCTCCAGCTCGGCCTCCTTCTTGTAGGCGCGGATCAGGACTGGGGCGGCCTTGGTGGTGTGCTTGGCATCCATGAGCGCGAGAGTGTCGGCGCCGAGGGGCGCGAGGGCGCGGTAGGACTTGATGTCGGCCTCCTGGACCGCGCAGCCGGCCAGCAGGCCCGAGACGGCCACCGCGGCGATGCCACGCCTTACGCTCACCATCCAAGCTGTGGTCATCTCAGAGCCTCGGAGGTAGCGCTTCACGATCGTGCAGTCGTCCCGCAGTAGGGGGAGCACGTTAATCCAGACTTAACTGCGTCGGACTCGGGCACGTCGAGGAGCCGGGTCAATGCGCGTCGCTGACGCACTGACCATGATCGGCCAGCACCTGGATCACGCGACAGTCGCCCACTCGTCCGTGTGCGCATTCGTCGATCATGCGTTGGACCTCGGCTTGGAGGGCCGTCAGGCGCGCAAGCTTGCTCTCGATCTCCCGAAGGTGGACCCGGGCGATCACGTCGGCCTCGGCGCAGGACCGATCCGGTTGGTCAGCGAGGCCCAGCAGCTGGCGGATCGCGTCGACCTCGAACCCGAGCTCCCGGGCGTGACGGATGAACCTCAGGCGGTCGACGTCTTGCGTCGAGTACGTCCGGCGGTTGGCCTCGGTGCGAGCGGCCTGTGGCATCAGCCCCGCCTGTTCGTAGTAGCGGATCGTCGGGACCTTCACGCCGGTCCGCTCGGACAAGGCACCGATCGGCAGGTCTCGCATGGTCAATTCTCTCTTATATCCTCTAGTCGCTATAGCACGATGATGGACATCGACAAGAACCAAGCTGCGGCGAGTTATCGCTTGATCCTCTAGCGGCTAGAGAATGTAGCGTCTCCCCCAAAGAGGAGACGGCGCGCATGGCGCATCAGCACGACGCCCACGACCATGGGCACGATCACGATCACGGGCACAGCCACGGGATGGGGCACGTCCATGCCCCGGCGAACTTCGGCAAGGCCTTCGCGATCGGCGTGGCTCTGAACGCGGGCTTCGTGGTTCTCGAGGTCGTGTTCGGCCTGCTGGGGCACTCGGTGGCGCTGCTGGCCGACGCCGGCCACAACTTATCTGACGCGCTCGGCCTCGGCGTCGCCTGGGCCGCCGTGATCCTGGCGAAGCGCAGGCCGACCAAGCGGTTCACCTACGGCCTCGGTGGGACCTCCATCCTGGCCGCCCTCTTCAACGCGGTGTTCCTGCTCGTAGTCACGGGTGGCCTGACCTGGGAGGCGATCCAGCGGTTCTACGAGCCCGAGGTCGTCGCCGGTAAGACCGTGATGCTCGTCGCGGCCTGCGGCATCGTCCTCAACGGCCTCTGCGCGTGGCTGTTCTCGTCGGGGCGGAAGGGCGACCTGAACGTGCGGGGCGCCTTCATGCACATGGCGGCCGACGCGCTCGTCTCGCTCGGGGTCGTCGTCGGTGGCCTGATCATCCTCCTGACGGGCTGGCATTGGGTCGACCCTGTCATGACCCTCGTCATCAACGGCGTAATCGTGTGGGGGACTTGGAGCCTGCTCACCGGGTCCGTGACGATGGCCCTGAACGCCGTGCCGGCGGGCATCGACTTGGCCGAGGTGCGTGCGCTGCTCCTCCGGTCCCCAGGCGTCACGGGCGTGCACGACCTTCACGTCTGGTCGCTGAGCACGACGGAGACCGCGCTGACCTGCCACCTCGTCATGCCGGGCGGCCACCCCGGCGACGGGGCCCTGCACGATATCGCTCACGAACTCGACGAGCACTTCGGCATCGGCCACGTCACCCTTCAGCCCGAGCTGAGGGAGCCGTCGGCCGACCATCTGGCCGGCGTGCACCAACTCCAGGGAGCATGACCATGTCGAACGTCCAGAGA
The DNA here is from genome assembly GCF_004137685.1 of Lichenibacterium minor. Classification (GTDB taxonomy): domain Bacteria; phylum Pseudomonadota; class Alphaproteobacteria; order Rhizobiales; family Beijerinckiaceae; genus Lichenihabitans; species Lichenihabitans minor. Next base: position 18,000 of record NZ_QYBB01000055.1, read on the forward strand.
CGCTACCGCGTGGAGGGCATGGACTGCGCGTCCTGCGCCTCGAAGATCACCACCGCCGTGCGCCGGGTACCTGGCGTCGAGGACGTGTCGGTCTCCGTCTCGGCGGGAACGATGACGGTCGACTACGTCGGCGACGCGGACAACGGCGCCGTGATGCGACAGGTCAACGGTCTCGGGGGCTATCGCGCGTCCCCCCTGCGGGGGAAGTCGCCGAGCGCCGACCGCCCCGCCGCTGACGGTGGGAGCCACGATCATGAACACGCCCATGATCACGCCCACGCCCACCACGATCATGGCGACGACGGTGTCTACGCCCCGGGCGGGGCGCACGATCACGACGACGATGGGCCGAGCGACCTGCCGTGGTGGCGAAGCCGGAAGGCGTCCCTGACGCTGGCGAGCGGCTTGGCCCTCGTCGCGGCGTTTGTGGTGGCGAAGGTCATGCCGGGGACCGCCCCCTACGCCTTCCCGATCGCCATGCTGGTGGGCCTCCTGCCGGTCGCTCGTCGCGCCATCCTCGCGGCCCGCTTCGGCACGCCCTTCTCGATCGAGATGCTGATGACCATCGCGGCCGTCGGCGCCGTCATCATCGGAGCCGGCGAGGAGGGGGCCGCGGTCGTGTTCCTTTTTCTGGTCGGTGAGATGCTGGAGGGCGTCGCGGCCAGCAGGGCTCGGGCGAGTATCCGGGGGCTCACCGCGCTCGTGCCTAAGACCGCACGGGTCGAGAGCGGGGGCGAGGTTCGCGAGATGTTGGCCGACCGCCTCCGGATCGGGGACACGCTGCTGGTCAGGCCCGGCGACCGCATCGCTGCGGACGGCGAGGTCATCGACGGCGAGAGCGCCATCGACGAGGCGCCGGTGACGGGGGAGAGCGTCCCGAAGCGCAAGGGCAAGGGCGCCTCCGTCTTTGCCGGCACGATCAACGCTGACGGCGTGCTGCGCGTGCGCGTCACCGCGGCGGCGGAGGACAACACCATCGCCCGCGTGGTGCGTCTGGTCGAGGAGGCTCAGGAGAGCAAGGCGCCGACCGAACGGTTCATCGACCGGTTCTCGCGCTACTACACGCCGGCCGTCGTCGCAGTCGCCGCGCTGGTCGCCGTCGTGCCCCCACTGCTGTTCACGCAGGACTGGGGCACCTGGGTCTACCGAGGCCTCGCGATCCTGCTCATCGGCTGTCCCTGCGCCCTGGTGATCTCAACCCCGGCGGCGATTGCGGCCGGGCTGTCGGCCGGAGCCCGGCGCGGTCTGCTGCTCAAGGGAGGCGCGGTACTCGAGGCGCTCGGCTCGATCAAGACCATGGCGCTCGACAAGACCGGGACCCTGACCGAGGGCCGGCCGGTGGTGACCGACGTGGTCGCCATGGGTCGGCGTGAGCGCGACCTGCTCTCGCTTGCCGCGGCGCTCGAGACTGGGTCGAGCCACCCGCTCGCGCTCGCGATCCTGGCACGCGCCAAGGCGGACGGCGTGCCCGTCCCGCCCGCGGCCGATGCCGCGTCGGTGGCCGGTGAGGGCGTCGTCGGCCGCGTGGGTGGGTTGGAGGTGTTCCTCGGGTCCCCCGCCGCCGCCGCAAGGCGGGCGACCTTCGGGGGTGAGGAGCAGGACCTCGTCCAGCGCTTCAACGCGGCGGGCAAGTCGGTGGCCGTGCTGGTGGCGGACGGCGAGGTCGGAGGGCTCATAGCCATGCGCGACGAGCCGCGGGCCGATGCCAAGGCCGGGCTGAAGGCGCTCCAGGCGGCCGGCATCGAGACGGTCATGCTGACCGGTGACAATCGTCGAACGGCCGAGGCGATCGGCGCGAGCCTGGGGATCACCGTTCGGGCGGAGCTTCTGCCCGAGGACAAGCAGCGGATCGTCCGCGAGATGCAGGCCGGGGGCCGCAAGGTCGCCAAGGTGGGCGACGGCATCAACGACGCGCCGGCCCTCGCGGCGGCCGACGTCGGCATCGCGATGGGCGGTGGGACCGACGTGGCGCTGGAAACCGCCGACGCCGCCGTGCTGCACGGGCGGGTGATGGACCTGGCCCGCATGGTCGAGCTGTCGCGTGCCACGATGGGCAACATCCGTCAGAACGTCATCATCGCCCTGGGCCTCAAGGTCGTGTTCCTGGTCACGACCGTGATGGGGGTCACGGGGCTCTGGCCGGCCATCCTCGCCGACACGGGCGCGACCGTCCTGGTCACCGCGAACGCCATGCGCCTGCTGTCGTTTCGGGGGCGATGAAAGGGCCCTCGTCCTGCTTGCTCCTCTAGTCACTAGAGGAAGTAGTGAGATCGTGAGTGCAACATGGAAGGGTGAAGGATGAGCGACGCGGCCGAGGCACGACGTGACGGGATGCACTGCCCCGTTTGTCAGGCGGACCTGTTGATGAGCGAGCGGCTGGGCGTCGAGATCGACTACTGCCCCAAGTGCCGCGGCGTGTGGCTCGACAGAGGCGAACTCGACAAGATCATCGCCATGAGCGAGCGCCAGACGGCTCCTGCGGCCCAACCCATCCCCCCGTCTTCACCCCCGTCCTCGCCGGGATTCTTGCCACCTCCGCCACAGGCCGGGGCTTGGGCTTCCCCACCGGTGACGGGAGGGTACCCCGTCTACCCTGCGAGGGATGACCACTACGGCGAGCGCTACGACAGCCACGGTGGGAGCCACCATGGGGGAGGTCACGGGGGGGGACACGGCAGCGGTCATGGTGGCGGTCACGACCAGGGCGGTCTGCTGTCGCGCATCTTCCGTTAGGTCGATCAGAAGCACCCGACCGCACGGGGGATGCGGTCGCAACCGATCTCGGAGAACTGTCTATGACGGACCTACCCGATGCCACGGCCTTCGAGGACGCGGTGTACGTGGGCCTGGCGGTCGGGCTCCTGTTCGCGTCGGCGGCCGGCGTCGCGGCGATGCGTGTCCGCGCCCGCCGGCGGTATCGATTTTGGCTCCTGTCGCGCAACCGGGGTCTCTTCGTCGCGTGCGTGTTGGCTGCGTCCTTCGGCACGTGCGCTCTTATGCTCAGGTCGATCCACTACGTCAGCGCCCACGTGAGTGCCCGCTCCCTGATGTTGCTGACGCCGATCCTTCTCGTATCGGCTGCACTCCTGGTCCTCTCCGTCGACGGATGGCGGTCCCGCCGATCCAACGTTCAGGCGGCGAGGAGGCGACCGAGGATCGGCTGATTCACTTATCATGCGGAAAAGAGGGCTGCGCGGACGCAGCCCTCTCCGCACGTTATTCGGATTTTCAAGCGATCACGGCTTCGGCGGCGCGCTCTTGTCGCGATGGCCTTGGGGATCCAGATCGCCCGGCTGGTGGCCGGGATGATCATGGTGCTGGCCCGGGACCTCCTTCACGCTCTTGTCGCGATGCCCATGAGGGTCGAGGTCACCTGGGGTGTGACCCGGATGGTCGTGATGCTCGCCGGGCACTTCCTTCACGCTCTTGTCGCGATGTCCATGCTGGTCGAGATCACCGGGCTTATGGCCAGGGTGATCGTGATGAGCACCAGCCTTCTCTTCTGCCATGTCGTCTTTCCTCCGTCTCAGATGAGTGTCGCGTTGGGGCGCCACCCTTGACTCGACGGGCCATCCGACTTCGGTCAGCTGGAACCCCTCGAGCACCATCACTATGGATGCTCTAGCGGCTAGAGGATCAAGGGGAAAAGCATGCATTCAGGCGCTTGGGCGAAGGATCGCCAAGCTGTGTCCGTCTGGGAAGACCTCGCCAAGACGGCGTGTCGGAACAATGCGAGGGAAGCGCACCCGGGCACGACACAGAGGCAAGAGGCCGAGCGCCGTTCGTTCATTTAAGGCTTGCCCTTGTTGAACGTTCAGGTCGAAGCGCCCTCGCCTCGACAGATACGCTCATTTGAAGTTATCCTTGAAATTTTGAACGCTCCTGCTATAAGGTCCTAGAGGCTAATTGAACGAGGTTGGGCAATGATCGTCGGGTACGCCAGGACCAGCACCACGGAGCAGGTCGCCGGGTTCGAGGCGCAAGAGCGTGATCTCAAGGCCATCGGCGCCGAGCGCATCTTCTCCGAGCAGGTCTCCAGCGTCACGGCCCGTCCACAGCTCGAGGCCGCACTCGACTTCGTGCGCCATGGCGACACACTGACCGTGACGAAGCTTGACCGCCTGGCGCGCTCAGTGGCGAACCTTATGGACATCGTCGCCCGGCTCGAGGCCAAGGGCGTGGCGCTCCAGATCCTGAACCTCGGTCTCGACACCGCAACCCCGAGCGGCAGGCTGATGCTCACCGTCATGGGCGGGGTCGCTGAATTCGAGCGCTCCATGATGTTGGAGCGCCAGCGCGAGGGCATCGCGAAGGCCAAAGCCGAGGGCGCCTACAAGGGCCGCAAGCCCACAGTGCGGGCCAAGGCCGACGAGGTCCGTGCCCTCAAGGCCGCCGGCAAATCCATGCGTGAGATCGCCCAGCTCCTAGAGATCTCGGTTGGGTCGGTCCATGGCGTGCTCAAGGCCGCAGCCTGAATGCAGGCGCTGATCGACTATCAGCAGCCACACCCACCAGAGCTGGGCATGGTCGCTATCGGGCGATCAGCCGGTGCTCCGCGTCAGCCCCCGGCGCATCTCCTTGAGCCTTTTAGGGGTCGGCATGATGTAGGCCGCATCGCCGGTGTTCGGCAGAGGATCAACGCCCATACGCTCCTGAATGTAGTCGATCCAGCCCTCGGATAGGCCGTAGACGCAGTTCGCCGCACGACGGACGGTCTGCTCGTTCAGGAAGTGGACGAACTTCGCTGCCGGGTGCGCCCTCAACCGGGTCTCCATTTCGACCGAGTTGACGGCATAGAAGACGCGCTTCGGGCCAACTGGCAGGAGGAGATGACACCCCGCGCTCGTCAGCGTTCCATACCAATGCACGGGCATGTCGGATGTCAGTAACGCTGGAATAAAGGGGGGCATCGTGATCACCCCCCACCGCATATGTACGATGTGATTGCCTATTTTTGGGCTACATATCGAGTCGACCATCATCTTCATCGATCGTCGCTGCCATGCGTCTGCATCCGTCTCCCAATCGGATCGCATGGCGTCGACGAACTGCTTCGGATCGTGAGGGCGGCGCTCACGCCGCCAGCGACGTTGATCGGCTTTGCTGATCTCAAGGGTCACGCCCTGGAACATCTGGCGTATTTGCTCGATGCGATGGGGCTGTCGGTGGACTAGGGAAAGCACAAACTGGGCCCAGGCCACCCGTTCGGCCCCGGTGAACGCGATCACCCCGGCCTCTATTTTATCGAGCGCCAACGACGCCCTGGTGTCCACGGGCTTGAAGAACTGCTCCTCCAGCATGGAAGCATGGTCAGGGGACAATCCTTGTAGGGCATAGCCGAGCCTGAGATAGCCCGTCTCAGTCGGGTACTTCCTCTTCGGCTTGACCACCCCTTGGAACTGCTTGCGGAACTCGACCAGCTTCCGATCGCGGCTCGCCCAGCGCTTGAGGTAGAACTCTGGAATAAAGTGGTGCTTCTTTGCAATCTCGGTCTGGAGCATGCAACCAGGATCTACCTTCCCGCCGGGAAACGCTACCCCGTCAGCCGGCGCCACCAGGCCCGAGGCTCCGGGCTCTTTTTCATAGCGTCGACCATCGCCCGCAGCTCAGCAAGGTCGCGCTCGACCTTCGCGTCATGCTCGGCGCCGGCGTCGGCCGCCTTGAGAGTATCGACCTGCATCCGGTTGACCCGGGCCGCCAGCTCATCGGCGCGCGCCCGTTCGACCTCTGCTCGATCCCGTTCATCATCGGCCCTAGCCCGCTCGGCATCAGCCCGGGCTCGTTCGA
>NZ_QYBB01000056.1 GCF_004137685.1 Lichenibacterium minor
CTCGCCCGCGACGTCGCCTACGCGCTTGATGCCGGCGACGACACCCTTGCCCTGCGGCTCAAGCTGTGGCTCGACGGTGCCTTCGCCCTGGCGCGGACCATCACCACAGCGGCGTCCTCCACGGTGACCACCAAGCGCCGCAAGCTGGAGCGCTCCCTCGGCGACATCCTCGCCGCCCCGGCCACCTGCGACCTGGCGCGCGACATCCAGAACCGGATGCGCCGCGCCCGTGACCAGCTTCTGACCTTCGCGTCCTTCCCCGGGCGGGTCGAGCCAACCAACAATGCCTGCGAGCGCGACCTGCGGCCCGCCGTGATCCAACGCAAGAACACCAACGGCTATCGCGCCATGTGGTCCGCCAAGGGTGAAGCCGCCGTGCGCACCGTAGTGGCTACGGCTCGCATCACCGCAGGCGCGGGCACGTTCAGCACCGTGCTGGGCACCATCGGCGCCTAACGGCGCTCAGCCAAGCCGAGCACCCCGTGGGTAGTTACTCTTGTCATTTCAAATTTAAGCACGAGGCCATCACGTCGGGTTTGCTCGTACCATCTCAAGCCATCGGTAGAGCTGTCTTAGCCCAATGGGTGGGTGGATCGAGACACCATTTTCATCCTTGATGATCAAAAGAGCGTCATTTACCTTTGTAAGGAGTGAATTTAAATTTTTCGGCTTTCCGTTGGCCTTAAGGGCAGCACCCAGTATGAACGGGCGAGCAATATCGATCCGCCGATCTCCTTTTGCTCTTATTGCTTGATTTGCCTTTGAGGTTCCTTCCTGTCTGATAATTACCGACGCAGTCTCCGTGACTTCAAGATGCTTAGATAACGAGATAGTGCTAATTATTAGATTGTATATCTCCGTACATATGTTTTCAGAAAAATTCTCTGACGCATAATCAGTTTTCTCCAGCTTGTCCAAAATCACGAGTAATTTGTCTATCGATTTGGAAAAAGAGATCGTGCTGGGTAACAGGTCTATCGCATCTTTGTCTGAGAGATAGTTGCTCCATTTCTCAGCATCCCTCACAACAGATGCAATTCCTCCACCCATCAGTACTCTGTTATGATCTAACAATGAATTTGCGAGACGATGGAGCTTCTCGCGGCTGATGCTGTAGAGCTCGGATGTTAATCGAGGCGTCGTGTTCAAGGTTCAACTCCTGCAACGACCAACTTAACTCGGTTCGCCCACAATGCGAGCGCCGCCCTTTTCTCGTCGCGGTAGGCTGCGCGATTATAGATCCCAGCGACACCAGCCTTACTGCCTGAAATGTGATTGAGTACCGCCTCGACGACGTGCGGCTTCACCCCGAGGTCTCCCATACGGGTTGCAGCCGTCCTCCTGAGGTCGTGATGGCGCCACGGTACGAGCGCCGCCTTGCTGCCGCGCTCGGCTTTGACTTCTGCCAGCATGCGAGCGTCGAGCTCCGCCTTGGCCTTAGACCAACCTGAGAATGGACCAGTTCGGGCTCCGAAGATGAGGTCACGGTCATCGCGTCGCGTCACGCCACCTAATATCGCCATTGTAGACGGCGGTAAGGGTAGTTCAAGCGGCAGCCCATTCTTCGTTCGTCGCCCAGGAATGGTCCACATGGAGCCCTGCAACTCGCTCCAAGCCATCGCGCCGACCTCCTCGCGTCGGCAGCCCGTCAACGTAAGCAGTTGCACGATGAACCCATAGTCGCCCGCCCCCGCGCACCGCCACACCAGCGCAAGCTCGGCGTCAGTAAGAACGCGGTCGCGTGTCTCGGGCTGGATGGGCCTGTTCGTATCCGCGGTCGGGTTAGCGTGCGCCAAGCCCTCTCCGATCGCCCATCCAAATAGCGAAGACAGGGCGGCACGGGCGCGATCAGCCGAATGCGCGCCGCGCACCTTCGACAATTCGCCGAGTTGCATGGACACCCTGGCGCGGTCGATTTTCGCCACCGCCATCTCAGCCAAGGGCGCCCAGTGGACTTCGAGATAGCGCTTCACGTCGGCGTGGTAATTTGCGCTTTGATGGTTGGCGGCGTGCGCGAGATAATTTGGAACGATGGCGCCCAGCGTGACTGCGGCGCTGGCGCGGGCGGCATGCTTGTCGCTCTGCGGATCCCCGCCGAGGCTTACCTTCGCCAGAGCTTCCTTGGCGCGACGCCGAGCCTCGTCGGGCTCGACCGTTTCCGGCGTTCCAAGAGTGATGCGACGCTGCTTCGTGCCGATACGATACTGCGCGACCCAGGTGCGCTTCCCGCCCGCGCGGATCCGAAGGCCGAAGCCCGGCAGGTCCTCATCAAAAATCAGCGCTTCCGATTTCCCGACCGGCAGGGTGAGTTTGCCAAGGTTACCCTTTGTGAGACGCATGGACCCTTCAGGCACGAGATTGGGAAGCACATGGGAAGCGACATTGTGCTTCCCAGCGATCCCCCATGATGCCGAAGATGAGCGGGTCTGACTAAAAACGCAAGGTTTTTCAGCCCTTATGCGTACTCATGATCTCGAATGCCTACTCACCCCCGGTCATTCGTAATGAGGGGGTCGGGGGTTCGAATCCCTCTTGCGGCACCAGATTTCTCGAGGGAAATCAGTCGGTTCGCGGTCTGTCCCGAAAGCGACGTGGGTCCCATGGTGCATAACGTGGTGCAAAACGTCGTGATTTCAGACTGACGCACTGCCCTCGACAGCCCGCCCGAACCGGCGTTGACTGACCCCATGGACGACACCGGAACGACCCCCGCGCCCGCCGCCCCGCCCGTCACCGACGACGCGATCGCCGAAACATTCCTCGACGCGATCGAGGACCTGCTCGACCTGGACGAGCGCGAGGTGTTGGCTCTCCTGGCCCGCGAGGCCGCCCTCCGGGCCTACGCGGCGGGGACGCTCCCCCGCGAGGACGCGGTCGAGGCGCTCGGCCTGCGCGACCATGCCGACCTGCTCGTGGCGCTCGGCGACGCGGGCCTGACGCCGCCCCGCCCGCCCGCGCACGTCGTCGAGGAGCAGGCCGCGACGTTCGAGGCGCTGTGGCGCGCCGAGGAGCCGACACCGTGACCGACCGTCCGCGCACCCCGCTCGTCGCCTCGCTGCTCGGTGCGTTCCCACGCGTCGAGCCCGCCAACGGGAACGTTCCCTACGTCGAGCGGCTCAACGGTTCGCCACCTGGGTCGAGGCCTCCGCGTCAGTGGCATCCGCTGCCCGTGCTCGACCCCGAGGTCGGGCGGGACGACGCGTGGCGGAGGCTCAGGCTCGATGTGGTGCGGTAGGTCACTCGCCCTCGATCTCGACGCCTGAGGCGCCCTGGTTGATAGCCTCGGCTACGGCCCCGTCGAACATGCGGTGGAACGGGCACAGGCCCTGCTCGTCCTCGTGATTGAGATGGTCGACGAGGTCGCGTGCGAACGCCGCCGCGTCGTTCACCGTGCCACCGTCCTCCGCCCCCAACGCGATCTCCGGCAGGTAGCCGATGGGGACCCGGAACACGATGTGGTCGCCCTCGATGCGGGCCTCGCTGTAAATAAGCTCCGAACTTTGACCCCACACTTTCTCGAGACTAAGCCATTGTAAGACAACAGGGAAACCTACCTTGGGGTGGGGTCACGGTCGGCGCCGATCGCGACCCCACCCTGAACGACGAATTACTGAGTTCTGGTAAGCAGTTAATTGCGAAACTGAGAGGGGTCAAAGTTCAAAGCTTATTTACAGCTCGGTGCGAAGCGGGCCCTCAAGCCGCAGCAGGTGTGGGCCATCCGGTTCTGGCTCGACAGCAAGAAGCGCATGCGTGATTGCGCCATGTTCGACTTCGCGATCGACAGCAAGCTGCGCGGTTGCGACATCGTCAAGATCAAGATCGGTGACCTCGTCCTAGGCGGCCGCGTCCGGTCCCGCGCCATCGTGGTCCAGCAGAAGACGAAGCGGCCCGTGCAGTTCGAGCTGCTCGACCACGCCCAGGCGAGCCTGAAGGCGTGGCTGGAACGCCGGGGAGGCGCGGTGACCGACTACGTGTTCCCGAGCCGGATCGACCACGCCAAGCCGATTAGCACGCGCCAGTACGCCCGGCTCGTGGAGGAGTGGGTCAACGGGGTCGGCCTCCGGCGCGAGGACTACGGCACGCACTCGCTGCGGCGGACCAAGGCCGCCATGATCTACAAGCAGACGGGCAACCTGCGCGCCGTGCAGATCCTGCTCGGGCACACCAAGATCGAGAGCACGGTTCGCTACCTCAGTGTCGACGTCGAAGATGCCCTGACGCTCGCGGAACGGACCGAGATCTGACCCTCGGGCAGCCGAGGTGATGGTGACTTCGGCTGCCTCGACCGCCGTAGGGGTCGCTCCTGTCCAGAAGGGTGGAGAGCAGTCCGTCCGTACCTGAGGCCACACAAGCGGAAGCAGACGGAGGCTCGTGTAGGACGACGGGATTGCGACCTGGTGTTCCGGTTCAGGCCATCTCCCGATATAAACGGCCGACTGCGACATTGCGGCTTTTCCGAGCCGTAATGTAGGACGATTAGGAGTTTAGAGACTCATCAGGTTGATCCTGGCTCAAGTTCAGCCCGGACGGCTACCCATGAATGCGCTTGCGATTGAGAAACCCTGGGATCCCCGGTCGCTCCGGTTGCCACAGCTGATCACAGCTCTGCAGAGTTCCCTTCTGCTTAAAATGCTGGTGCCGATCTGCCTCGTGGTTGCCGCCATGGTAATCGCCATCAGCATCTACACGCCGAAGGCCGTCGTCGACACGGCATTGGAAGAGGCCGTGGTCAAGGGCTTGCAGACGGCCGACCAACTCAGGGCTTTGCGCGCCTTCTACTCCGAAAATGTCGTGTCCAAAGCCGTCAAAGACGGCGCGAAAGCCTCGGCAAGCTACAAGAACGATCCCTCAGCTATCCCTGTCCCGACCACCTTCATCCTCGATGTCGCCCAGGCTTTCAGCAACGATCAGGTCAAGGTCGGCCTCGTCAGCCCTTTTCCCTGGCCGACGCGGGCCGGCCGCGTGCTCGACGACTTTCAACGCGAGGCTTGGGACAAGCTCTCCCTCGATCCTGGTGCCCATTTCGAACGTCGCGAGGTCGTCAACGGGCGCGAGGTGCTGCGCGTCGCGGTCGGGGACCGCATGGATGCGAGCTGCGTCGCCTGCCACAACTCGAACGCCCAATCCCCCAAGCGAGACTGGAAGGTTGGTGACGTGCGCGGCATCATCGAGGTGGTCCGCCCCATCGATCAGATCACGCGAGGCGCTCAGGCCTTATCCTGGCATCTGGTGGTCGGCATCTCGGTCGCCGGCATCGCACTCTTCGCCGCACTCTCCGCTCTGGGGCTGCAACTGGTCCGTCCCCTGCGCGATCTGGCGGGTTCAATCAACAACATCGCGAGGGGGCGCCTGCACGAGCGCGTCCCCCACACGGCGCGGGTCGACGAACTCGGCATCGTGGCGCGCGCTCTTATGAACATGCAGGAGCAGACCAACGAGCGCATGCGGGCGGAGGAACAGATCAGCCACATGGCGCACCATGATGCGCTGACCGGGCTCCCCAACCGCGTCCTGTTCGGATCGGAACTCGAGCGCGCTCTATCGGAGTGGCTTCCGGACGAGACCGTGGCGGTGTTTTGTCTCGACCTCGATCGGTTCAAGCAGGTCAACGACACGCTCGGCCATCCGGTCGGTGACGCTCTGCTCAGGGCCGTCGCCGACCGCCTGCAATCTTTCGTCTCGGACAGGATCCTGGTGGCGCGGCTCGGCGGAGACGAGTTCGCAGTCATCCAGGTCGGTGCGGAGCAGCCCCACGAGAGCACCGACCTGGGCGAACAAATCATCGCGCGCTTGAGCGAGCCGTATGAGATCCGGGGATACCAGATCGTGATCGGAGCCAGCGTGGGAGTGTCGCTGGCGCCCCACGATGGGGATGGAGCGGACGATCTGCTCAAGAACGCCGACCTAGCCCTGTACCGCGCCAAGACGGAAGGGCGTGGAACACTTCGCTTCTTCGAACCCGGCATGGATGCTCAGATGCTCGCCCGACGCGAGCTGGAACTCGACCTGCGCCGCGCTCTCGTCAACCGCGAGTTCGAACTCTACTATCAGCCGCTCGTCAACATCGACAGCGATGCCATCTGCGGCTTCGAAGCCCTGATCCGCTGGAACCACCCGACACGCGGCATGGTGTCTCCCGTCGAGTTCATCTCTTTGGCCGAAGAGGTTGGTGAGATCGAATCGATCGGCGCCTGGGTTCTTAAGACGGCCTGCCGCGAGGCGGCGACTTGGCCAGAGGAGATCAAGGTCGCCGTCAACTTGTCGCCCCTGCAGTTCCGCAGCGGCTCCCTGGTGCTCCACGTCATGTCGGCCCTGTCTGCTTCTCGATTGAAGGCTGAACGCCTGGAGCTGGAGATCACCGAAGGTCTGCTCCTGCAGGACACCGAGGCCACGCTCGCCACGTTGCATCAGTTGCGCGATTTGGGGGTGCGCATCTCCATGGATGATTTCGGTACCGGCTATTCGTCGCTCAGCTATCTCCGCAAGTTCCCGTTCGACAAGATTAAGATCGACCGTTCCTTCGTGCGCGACCTCGCCGAGACCGACGGGTGCATGGCGATCGTCCGGGCCGTGATGGATCTCGGGTACGGCCTCGGCATGTCGACCACCGCGGAAGGCGTGGAGACGGCCGAGCAACTCGCTCACCTGAAGCGCGAGGGTTGCGTGGAGGCGCAAGGCTACCTCATCAGCCCTCCCCGCCCGGCCAGTGCCGTCGCCGAAATGCTGTTCACCCAGCTTTTGAGCGGCAAGAGCGTCGCATGACATCGCGGAAGCGCGGCGCATCGCCCTCCTACAGCGATCCCTTCATCCTTTCCGATCTCCGGGGACGTACGCAACGCCCCGGTTCCAAGCCATAGATGCGAGAAGTCTGAGGACATGACCCCGAAAACGATCCTACTGCTGTTCCATGTCCTTGGCGTCGTCTGCGGCGTCGGCGGCGTCCTAATGCTGGACATCGATCTCGTGCGTCTTCTGCGAGGCTCCAGAGTCACGGCACAGAACGTGGCCCTGACGAGGTTCGTCTCCACCTTCGTCAAGGCCGGGCTTGTCGTCGTCTGGTTGTCGGGGCTGCTGATCATCGCCATCGCGCCGGACGGCCCGGCCTCCGTGCTCGCCAATCCCAAGCTTCAGGCCAAGTTGGTCGTCGTGGTCGTGCTCACGATCAATGCTCTCTTCATCGAAACGCTCGCGCTGCCGCTCATCGTCCGCAACATCGGCAGGCCGTTGTTCGAAGGAGTCGATCAGATCCGGCGTTCGGTCGTCCTCGGCTGTGGCGCAGTATCGACATTGAGCTGGCTGTTCCCCGTCGCGCTCGGGTTGGCGCGCGAGCTGAATGGGGTCGTCCCGGCCCAGATCATCCTGACCGATTACGCGCTTCTGCTCGCCATTCTCGCCATCATCATGCAGGTGGCGGGTCGACTGTGCTACCGGCCGAAGCGCGACGCCGTCGTCGGCGGATTAGGGGCGCCTCCTACGGTCGCGGATGCCGGCCATCTCCCGCCTGCCTTCCCCTCCGCCGTCAATCGCATGTTCGATGAAAAGATGATTGATGGGCGGAGCGTCAGAGCCGATCTTCCCCCATTGGGCGGCTCGTACCAGATTGCACGTCAGGCGGGGCGCGACGCCACCCGCACCTCGGTGTCACCGGAGCAGGTGATACGCGAATTTGCGTCGCTCGGTTCGGAGGCGGAGCGCTGGCAGTACCGCAGCGGTTTGTTTGAGGCCTTGACGGCGAGGGGCGGATCCGGTGCGGACGCCGACCGCCTGCTGGAAGTCGTCGCAATGGACGAAGCGCTTCATCGCAAGATCGCCGCCGTGGCCCCGGACGAGGCCGCCCGCGGCGCCTTCTCGTCCACGGTGGAGCAGGTCCGCCGACGGTCCGAGGATCGGATGTGGGCCAAGGTGAGGGACTGGCACGCGTCCATGGTGACGCTGAACGCCGGCGAACCTCATGTCGGCACGGATGGGGCGACACCGCGAAGTGCAGTCATGGGGTGAAGCTGGTGGTGAGTCCTGAGGTTCTCGAGCGACAGGGCGAAGCGCCACAGGGTGGTCCCGAGATCCTCGCCCGGAGGCAGGCGGGATCATTCGCACCACGCCGCCCGAAGAAGCAGAGGAGAGACGCTTCGAGGATGCTCCGACAACGAATCCCTTCCATGCATGAGCGTCTGCTTCGGAGCGAAGCGCAACCTGCGTTGTACAGCCGCGATGGGTCGAGAGCAGCCCCGAGCGATCGCTACAAGAAGATGCGTTCCGAGCTCACGGCACTCTCTGATAAGCTCATCACCAAGGTCGAGAGCGTCATGCGCCCGTGACCAGCGTATCGATCCGCAGGGGAAGGTCCCGCAGCCGTTGGCCCGTGGCGTGGTAGACGGCGTTGGCGACCGCCGCGGATGTCCCGACGATGCCGATCTCACCGATGCCCTTGATGCCGAGCGGGTTCACCTGGCTGTCTTCCTCCGGCACCATGATCACCTCGACATCCACCACGTCGGCGTTCACCGGGACGAGATAGTCGGCCAAGTTGGTGTTGACGTAGCGTGCCGCATTGGCGTCGATCTCGGTCTCCTCGTGCAGCGCGGAGCCGATGCCCCAGATCATGCCGCCCATGTACTGGCTGTGGGCCGTGCGGGTGTTCATGATGCGGCCGGACGCAAAGGCGCCGACGATGCGGGGGACGCGGATCTCGCGGGTTCGGGCGTGGACCCGCACCTCGACGAACTGCGCCCCGAAGGCGAACTGGATGCGGTCCTGGAGCTTGGCGCCGCCGGTCGGCTGGGCGGCGCCGCGATACAGCATCCCCATCGCGCCCTTGGGGGCGCCGTGCGGCACCCATTCGGCATATTCCTGCACCGAACCCATGCCGCGCTCCTTCAGGGCGGCGACGAGGTCGCCCGTCGGTGTCGTGCCGTCGGACAGCCTCGCCCGAATGGCGTCGCAGGCCTGGGCGATGACCGAGCACACGCTCGCGGTCGAGATCGAGCCGCCCGCCACGGGGGCCGGCGGAAGGTCCGTGTCGCCGAGCAGCACAGTCACGCGCCCGACTGGCAGGCCGAGCCGCTCCGCCGCCACCTGCGCCGCCACCGTATAGAGGCCGTTGCCGATCTCGTGGCCGGCGGTCTCGACGCGCGCCGTGCCGTCCGGGAACAGGCTGACGCGGGCGGAGGCCGCTGCCATCTGGGTCGGATAGGCCGAGGTCGCGCAGCCCCAGCCGACCAGCCAGTCGGCGTCGCGCATGGAGCCGGGCCGTGCGTCGCGCTTCGCCCAGCCGAAAGCCTCCGCTGCCCGATCGAAGCAGGGAATGAGGGCACGGCTGGTGTAGGGCAGGCCCTTGATTGGATCCTTCATCGTGTCGTTGACGCGCCGCAGCTCGACTGGGTCCATGGCGAGAGCCACCGCCAGTTCGTCCATGGCGCTTTCGAGCGCGAAGAAATAGGGCGTCTCGGCCGGCGCCCGCATGAAGCCGGGCGTCGACCGGTCCGCCCGCACGATCGTGACGCTGCTGGCGATGTTGGGGCAGGCATACATGCGCGTCGAGGCGTCGGTGCCCGCCACCGCGTAAGGATCCGGCCGCGACGTCACCTCAAAGCCGTCGTGGCTCAGCGCCTGGAGCCGGCCGTCGCGTGACGCGCCGAGCCTCACCCTGTGCTTGGTCTCGGACCGGTAGGTGGCGACCGTGAAGCCCTGCTCGCGCGTCGGCACGAGCTTCACCGGCCGGCCCAGCTTGCGGGCCGCGACAGCCACGAGGGCCGTCCGCTGCGTCAGGCCCCCCTTGGAGCCGAAGGCGCCCCCGACGTAGGGGCTGACCACCCGAATCTGGCTCGGTTCGATCCCGAGCTGGGCCGCGAGGCCGTTCTTGATGCCGTAGACGTTCTGGCTCGGCTCGTGGACGGTGAGCTGTGCGCCGGTCCAGGAGCACTGGGTGGCGAAAAGCTCGATCGGGTTGTGGTGCTGGGCCGGGGTCGAATAGCTCACGTCGACCGTCACGGGAGACGACGCATAGGCGCCCGCGAAGTCGCCGACCTTCGGGTCGTCGTGCTTCTTGTTCTGCGTCGCCAGCTCCTGGTCCACGGCGCCGGGCGACGCGAAGGTCGCCGAGGGCCGGTCGATCTCGTAGTCGACCAGGACGCGATGCGCGGCGTCGCGCGCGACCTCGTAGCTGTTGGCGAGCACGACCGCGATCGTCTGCCCCCCGTAGGCGATCTCGGGCGAACCGAGCGGCAGGACGCTGTTCGACGCCGGGCCGCCTTCCGTGAAGAACTTAACGGGCCGGATCGCGTCGCCGATGTTGCCGTGCGTCAGGATGTCGAGCACGCCCGGCAGGGCGCGGGCTTCCCGGAGATCGAAGGATCTGACGCGCCCCTTGGCGATGGCGCTGGTCACCAGGAACGCGTAGGCGACATCCGGCAGGGCGACGTCAGACGCGTAGAGGGCGCTGCCCGTCACCTTGGCGCGGGCGTCGTAGCGTGGCACGGGCTCCCCCATGTTGCTCTTCGGGGCGGGCGCTTCCACGAGGGTCGAGAAGACGGCGTCGGCCATGGTCAATCCTCCAGCGTCGCGGCTTGCAGCAGGGCGCGCACGACGGTCCTCTGACCCAGCGCGACCTTGTAGGCGTTGTGCTCGCGCGGCTTCGATCCCGCGAAGGCGATCCGGGCCGCATCGGCGGCCGTGGCCTCGTTGATCGGCTTCCCTGCCAGCGCGGCTTCAGCGTCGCGCGCGCGCCACGGCGTGGTGGCGACCCCGCCGAGCGCGATCCGGGCCTGCCGGACGACGCCCCCCTGCAGGTCGAGCGCGACGGCCGCCGAGGCGAGGGCGAACTCGTAGGACTGCCGGTCGCGGATCTTCAGGTAGAGCGACCGCCGCGTCCAGGGGCCGGGCGGGACCGACAGGCCGGTGATCAGGTCGCCCGCTGCCAGCGTGGTCTCGACATGCGGGGTTGACCCGGGCAGCCGGTGCAACGCCGCGAACGGGATGGTGCGGGGGCCCGCGGCTCCGACGATGTCGACCGTGGCGTCGAGCGCCATCAGGGCCTGGGCGAAGTCCCCCGGGTAGGTGGCGATGCAGGCTTCGCTGGCCCCGAGCACCGCGTGCTGCCGGTTCACCCCGTCCAGCGCCGCGCATCCCGATCCAGGGTTCCGCTTGTTGCAGGCCGACCAGGACGTGTCGCGGAAATAGTTGCAGCGCGTACGCTGCAGGACGTTGCCGCCGAGCGTCGCCATGTTGCGCAGCTGCGCGCTGGCGGCGAGCGTCAGGCTCTGCGCCAGGACAGGGTATCGCGCGACGATCTCGGGGTGGTCGGCCGCGGCCGACATCTTGACCAGCGCGCCGAGCTTCAGTCCTGCGTCGGTGACCGTGATGGTCCCGTGCCGCGCGTCGAGGACGGTGATATCGGTGACGCGCGCGGGCTGCATCACGTCGAGCTTCATCAGGTCGAGCAGGGTCGTACCGCCAGCGAGGTACTCGGCGTCCACGCGGCCCTGCACGAGCGGAGCATCTGCGGAGGTCGCGAGAGCGCTGGCCGCGAGGTCCGCGGATGTGGCGCGGTCGTAGAGGAACGGGCGCATCGGTTCAGCCCTCCATCTGAAGCTTCGCCTGGCGCACGGCCGCGACGATGTTCGGGTAGGCGGCGCAGCGGCACAGATTGCCGCTCATGTATTCGCGAATGGCGTCGTCGTTGCCCGCATGGCCCTCCTTCACGCAGCCGATCGCCGACATGATCTGGCCCGGGGTGCAATAGCCGCACTGGAAGGCGTCGTGATCGACGAAGGCCTGCTGCATCGGGTGCAGCGGACCGTCGGCGCGGGCGAGGCCCTCGACCGTGGTGACCTCCCGGCCCTGCGCGGCGACAGCGAGGGTGAGGCACGCCAGGGTGCGCCGGCCGTCGACCAGCACCGTGCAAGCGCCGCACTGGCCGTGGTCGCAACCCTTCTTGGACCCGGTGAGCCCGATGTGGTCGCGCAGGGCGTCGAGCAGCGTCGTCCGCACGTCGAGGCCCACGCGGTACATCTCTCCGTTGATCGACAGCTTCACGTCGACCGGAGCCTGCGGGTCCGGGGGTGGCATGGTCTGGGCTGCGGCCTGTCCCGCCGCAGCAACTCCCACCAGGGGGAAGGCCGCCGTCGAGGCCGTGGCTCCGAGGAACCGCCGTCGGCTGACAGATGCCGGGCGCTCGTCGTCACTGTGGTTCGTCATGGCGGCCTCCGCAGGGTGCCTCGACAGATCAATGCGGACTAGAGCCCGCGACCGGCCGGCGCATGTCGCCCCCAGCTGGATCCCGAGCCTATCCTTCTTTGGAGCGTTTCCAAGGCGGACTGGTCCGGGTCATGGCCGCCTGCCATCCCTCATCGGCCGCGACTTCGCCGTGCGTAGATCGTCAGTCGGGATGTCGGCTACATACACCGCGCCGTGGCGTGGTCCGTCGACACTGGTGATGCGACGACCCGCCGATGCTCACCGGCGACCAGATCCGGTTCGAGCCGGCGAAGGCTGTCGGGCAGGCCGGGACCGGTCCTGACCGTGATGCGGCGGCGAAAGCTCAAAGCGCCGGAGCCGTCGACAGGATGAGGCTCTGCCACCCAGCGAGTTGGACGACGGGCACGCCGGGCGCCGGGCCGGTCCCAGCCTCGCTCGACAGCAGGACCTCGCCCGCGAGGACGCCAGGGGGAAGGCGGTAGGCGATCGGCTCGCGGCCGAAGTTCATCAGCACGAGGCAGGCCGCATCGGGGAGCGTGCGGGTGTAGCCGAACACGACGGGGTGGTCCGGGTCGATGTCGCGCCAAGCGCCATGGACCAGGGCCGGCACGCGCTTTCGCAGAGCGATGAGGCACCGGTAGAACAACAGGACGGAGTTCGGGTCGGCACCCTCGCCGGCGGCGTTGACGGTAACAGCGTCGGGGTTGACCGGTAGCCAGGGCCTGCCCGTCGTGAAGCCCGCCTGCAGCCCGGCGGTCCACTGCATCGGCGTGCGGGCGTTGTCGCGACCGGTGTGGCGCAACGCGTCAAGTGCCACGGCGGCCGGAACGGCGCCGCTCTCGATCCGCTCCCGCCATTCCCGTTTCGCCCGCACGTCCTCGATCTGCTCGATGGACGTGAACGGGTAGTTCGCCATGCCGAGTTCCTCGCCCTGGTATACGAAGGGTGTCGCGCGCTGGGTCAGCAACAGCGTGGCCAGCACTTTGGCGGATCTCGTGCGCCAGGCCAGGTCGGGGTCGCCGAAGTGCGACAGGCTGCGCGGCTGGTCGTGGTTCTCCAGGTAGGACGCGACCCAGCCGTCGTCGCCTGCGGCGCGGTCGCGCTCGGCGATGATGCGGCGCATGGCGGGCAGCAAGGCCGACGGCGACTCGACAGTTCGCGCGAGGCCGACCAGCGCGAAGGTGAACACCATGTCGAGCTCATGGCGGCGCGCATCCGTCAGCGTCCGCGCCCCCTCGGCCGACACGCCGCCGGCCTCGCCGACCGTCATGGCGTCGGTGTGGCTCAGCACCTCCCGGTCCATCTCCCGCAGGTAGTCGTCGCGGTGCGGGCCGTCAGCGTAGACGCGCGTGGGATCGCGGAGTTCGTCCGGCGTCAGGTCGGGCAGGCCGGGCTGCTTCGAGATGAAGGTGATGGCGTCCAGCCGGAAGCCAGACACGCCCCGGTCGAGCCAGAAGCGCATGATGTCGTGCACCTCGGCGCGGACCCTCGGCTCGTCCCAATTGAGGTCGGGCTGCTGCGGCGCGAACAGGTGCAGGTAGTACTGACCGGTCGTGTCGTCGCGCGTCCAGGCCGGGCCGCCGAAAAGGGACGGATAGTTGCTGGGCGGCCCGCCGTCGCGGCCGTCGCGCCAGATGTAGAAGTCGCGGCCGGGCGCGTCGCGGGCGCTCCGGCTCCGCTCGAACCAGGGATGCTGGTCCGAGGTGTGGTTGACCACGAGGTCGACGATGAGGCGAATGCCGCGCGCTTTCAGCCCCGCCACCAGCGCGTCGAAGTCCGCCATGGTGCCAAACAGCGGCGACACCGCCCGGTAGTCGCTGACGTCGTAACCGTTGTCGACGTTCGGGCTGGGGTAGTGCGGACAGAGCCACACCACGTCGACGCCGAGCGCCGCGATGTAGTCGAGCTTCGACACGATGCCCGGCAAGTCGCCGACACCGTCGCCGTCCGAGTCCATGAAAGAGCGGGGGTAGATTTGGTAGACGACCGCTTCCTTCCACCAGCGCCAAGTCTCGTTGCCAACTGCCTCGGCCTGCGCCAACAGCAGGCCTGGTCGCCCCGCGAAGGCGAGCCCGGCCAGGGGCACGGCGATGAGGCGGAGGACGTCGCGGCGTGTGGGCATCATCAAGTCGAGAAGTTTCGGCCTTCAATGCGGAGGGCTTGGGTCGGGTACCATCGATGACACGTCGGGTCAGCTTTGGCGCAAGGCGAGGCCGGCCCGATACGCCCGAGATGGCTCGCCACCGGCGTCACCCAGATTGGCAGAGGCCTTCCCTTCGTACGTCCTCATCGAGCCATCGTCCTGTTCTCCCCATGGCCGACCTGGCCATGGGAGGATGGCATCATGGGACAATCAGAACACGATCCGGACGCGAAGGGGAAACCTGCCTGGAACGCCGGGCGTAAGCTCGGGGCCAAGCGAGCCCTCAAGCCGCAGCAGGTCTGGGCCATCCGGTTCTGGCTCGACAGCAAGAAGCGCATGCGCGACCGCGCCATGTTCGATCTCGCGATCGACAGCAAGCTACGAGGCTGCGACATCGTCAAGATCAAGATCGGTGACATCGTCCTGGGCGGGCGCGTCCGTTCCCGCGCCATCGTGGTCCAGCAGAAGACGAAGCGGCCGGTGCAGTTCGAGCTGCTTGACCACGCCCAGGGTAGCCTGAACGCGTGGCTGGAGCGCCGGGGAGGCGCGGTAACCGACTACGTATTCCCGAGCCGGATCGACCATGCCAAGCCCATCAGCACGCGCCAGTACGCCCGGCTCGTGGAGGAATGGGTCAACGGTGTCGGCCTCCGGCGTGAGGAGTACGGCACGCACTCACTGCGACGAACCAAGGCGGCCATGATCTACAAGCAGACAGGCAACCTGCGCGCCGTGCAGATCCTGCTCGGGCACACCAAGATCGAGAGCACCGTTCGTTACCTCGGCGTCGATGTCGAAGACGCCCTGGCGCTCGCGGAGAAAACGGAGATCTGAAATCTGCGCGGCCCGACGAGGCGCACGTCGAGGCTGCGCAGCCTACCTCACCCAGGGCCGATGGTGGCTCGGCTCCGACGGCAGGCGAGGAAGGGTGGACAGCAGACCGGCTGGTTTGGGGTATGTCGCGGGTCAGGGCGGACGTTCAATGGCCGGCGAGTGCTTGAGGCACGTCAGGGCTCGTGCGATGTGCTGTTCATCGTCGAGGGCTTCGGACTTCTCGACGCAGGCGACCTGGACGTCGCCGTCGAGGCTTTGGAGACGGTCCAGGGCATCGGCCGCAAGGCGTCGTCCCCCATGTCGCGGCCATGATGGAGCGCATCGCGATCCAGAAACTGCACCAAAACTGCGGAAGAGCCCGGAATACCCGGCCGGCTTCGTCGGAATACGCACCCAGGTCAGGGTCACCAAGCGGGGTAGCGGAAGGAGCCTCGTGGAGGTGCAGGCCGCCTGAGCACCTCCGGGCTCGCCATGCGCGCCGGCCCTTCCGATCCGAGGTGAAGCGCCCATCGAAGCCCTCCACCTCACCTGGCCTCTCAGGCTACGGCCAATGACTGGGGGCCTGACAGAAAAATGCGCATCCTGAATTTTTTATCAATTAATGTGTCGTAGATTGCGGCTGACGGAAAGGTATTTATTATCGCAAAAAAAAATTTAGATTGGTCCTATTCTATTCCCGTCCTCTGGCTTCCGGGGCGGGACCCTGCTAGCCAACGCACAGTCGCGAACCCCGTCTCCATCGGTAGTCACACATTGGATATTAGCGATCTCAGGACGATTGCTGCGGGCGCGGTCGTCCACGCGGAAGTCTGCATCGTGGGATCCGGGCCAGTGGGTCACGCAGTCGCGTCCGAGCTCGCCCTTGCCGGCATCTCGGTTGTCGTCATCGAGAGCGGCGGGCGAGAACCCGATGCATGGGTCGACAGCCTGAACGAGGTCGAGAACGTCGGTGCGCCTCGCGTCGTCGATCAGAGGCTCGTCCGCAACCGCGGCCTCGGGGGCTCCTCCCGCACGTGGTCCGGCCGCCTTGCGGCCTTCGACAACGCCGACTTTGAGCGTCGGCCCTGGGTGCCCGGATCCGGATGGCCGATCGCTCGGCCCGAGATGGCCCGGTTTCTGGCAGCCGCCGCTACCCACCTTGGGGGGGTCGTCGGGGACAACTTGGCGCCCGGCCATGTCGACGGCATCCTGGCCCGCTCCATTCGCTTCGACGGAGGGCCGCTCGTCGACTATTTGTGGTCTTACAGTCGGCATGACTCGCGTTCGCGCGACTTCAGGCGCTTTGCCACCGTCGCCGAAGCCCCCGTGATGGCGGGCGTTCGATGCCTTCTCAACGCCACCGTCACGCAGGTCGAGGTTACGGCGCAGGCCGACACCGTCATAGGCCTTGAGGTCGGAGGCTTGGACGGGCGTTTCCGTCGCGTCTCGTCTCCAGTCGTCGTGCTCTGCGCGGGAGGCATAGAGAACGCGCGCCTTCTCCTCGCCTCCGACCGCGTCGTGCGAGGCGGACTCGGCAATGCCCATGACCAGGTGGGCCGCCATCTGATGGACCACCAGCGCGGCCCCGTGGCCCGCTTCCGCGAGGCCGACATCGACGCGGCCCAGCGAACTTTTGGATCGTTCCGCAGGGTTTTGGACGGCACCCCAACCGTTCTCACCCGCGGCGTTGCCTTCTCCCGCAACCATCAGCGTGACCGGGGTCTCCTCAACGCCGCCGCTTGGCTGAACGGGCGCGTGTCGCCCGAGGACCCCATCGACGCCCTCAGCCGCATGGGCAGAATGCGCGGCGACAGTATCCGCGATGCCATCACCCTCGCCCGCGGAGCACCCCGATTGGTGCAGGCCGCTGCGCGCTTTACCCTTGGGCGTAGCCCCGTACGCCGCATGCTGGGGCTTGACCTCGAATGCATGGTTGAGGTCTCGCCCGACCCCGACAGCCGCATCACTCTCTCGAACAGGCGCGACGTGCTCGGAGTGCCTATATCGCGCGTCGACTGGCGGGTCGGCGAGCGCGAGGCTAGGACTCTCCAAGCAATGGCGCACACTTTCATGCGCGAGTCCGCTCGCTTGGGCCTCCCCGTGCCCCAGCCCACGGAGGAGGTCGACGACGGCGTTGTTCCGGCATCCTTTCTCGACGTCGCCCATCCAACCGGCGCTACCCGCATGTCGTCCGATCCGGCCACCGGAGTTGTCGATACGGATTGCGCCGTTTTCGGCATCCGCGGCCTCTTCGTCGCGGGGTCGTCCGTTTTCCCGAGCTCGGGACACGCTAATCCCACCCAGACCGCGGTGGCCCTGGCTATCCGCCTCGCCCGTCACATCGCATCCGACAAGTCCGACAATTCAAGCTGGCGGACGCCGTCGGACGCCGTTGCGACCGCAAGTTCCTGACCTGTCAGCGCAGGTAGGGCCACGGATCTTTTCGTAATCGACATGCTATTGGTCCGACAGCGCAAGGCGATCGCTATGGCAGTGCGGAACGGCGGCCAGCTCGGGCTGGTTCTGAGAACGCCTGATGCCGTCGTCGGTGAAGATCATGCCCGCATGGCGCCCCCCTCACGGCTTTGCTTCGTCCGCCTCGATCACGTTCATCACGATGGTGGGGAATTATTGGGTGTTCACAGTGACTCCCGACGGGCGTCAGGCTGCGAGATGGGTCAAGGTCGCCCGCTGCTCGTCGGTGCTGCCGGCCATGGTTTCGAGCGTCATGTAGCGGTGCTGGAGCTGCCACTCGTCGTTCTGTTCGAGCAGGATGGCTCCGACGAGCCGCGTGATGGTCCTTCCCATAATGTTGCCGAACGTGCTCTGGGGCAACTGTTCCGCTTAAGCCTGGATGCGGAGTGTCACCACCGGTCGGTGCTGTTGACCCCGGCACGCGGAACACCACCTCGATCTGGTCGCGATCGATCCCGATGTACTTCACCAGAGCACGAATGACATCTCGTCGTCCTTGCCAATCGAGTCGGTCCATCCGGGCTCGGTCGAAGGAGGCCTACCTTGAAATCATCGAGCGCCTTCGACGGGAGGGCGTGGACGGGGTGATCCTCGGCTGCATGGAGCTCACGCCGCTGCTCGGTCCGTCCGACACCACCCTGCCCATATCCAACACGACCGGTATCCACGCCGGGGCGGGGATGGAGTTCATCATCGGGAGCGCGTCAATAAATGGATGACGGGGCCCGCACGGCCGGGATCGGTGCGGCCGCAGGCGGGGCTGGGGCAGGTGAGACGCCGCCCGGCCATCGACGCCCGCGCGTCTCGACATGGACGTCCTCGGAATCGATCGAGCGAGGCGACGACTGCCCTGAAAGAGGCGACAGAGACTCCCGCCCCGATAACGGCATCCGAGCGCGACATTGTGGTAGGCGCCGCCCGGATCCGCGGAGCGACGCCGAATGGGAGGCGGATGCTCGATCCGATGCAGGTCTCATGCGACATCATACTGGATCCGTGAGATTAGGCCGGGGCGTAGTTTTTGGGCCACCAGGCGAAGTTTGTGCGCGAGCTGATCTCAGGTTGGCGGGTGGTGAGGTCGGTGCACCGCTCGGTGATGGTTTCGATGAGCCTGGTCAGGGTGGGGACGAACGTGTTGACGATGGGCTCGTCCACGGGCGTCCAGAGCGTCTCGGCGGGCTGCAGTTCGGGACTGTAGGGCGGCAGGTAGAAGAGTCTGATGCCGTCCGGCACGGCGAGGTTGGGCAGGGTGTGCCAGCCGGCATTGTCGAGCAGCAGCACGACGCGCTTCTCGGGACCGGCGCCGACCGCGCGTGCAAAGGCGTCGAGCAGGTCGGCGAACAGCGGCTTGGACACGGTGTCGGTCAGGTACCACACCGTTTCGCCCGTGGCCGGGCCCACGAAGGCGGTGACATAGAGCCACTGGAAGCGGTGGTGGCCGAGGGCTGTCGGACGCTGCCCCTTGGGGGCCCACACCGCGCGCAGCACCGGCTTCAGGCCGAGGCGGTGCTCGTCGGTGCAGAACACCTCGACGGCGACGCCGGGGTGGGCGGCGGTTTCCTCGGCGACGGCGTCCGCCAGCTTTTTTTGAACGCCGTCGCCTCTTCGGCCGTGGCGGACTTCGGGTTCTTGGGCCGCGGCCGCTGCAACGACCAGCCGAGCGCTTTCAGCGCCTCCCAGCCGCGCTGGGGCAGCACGCGCTCCAGCCCCAGATGGGTCGCCATCACCTGTGCCACCTTGCGGCTCGACCACAGCCCGCCGTCGGGCGGCGGCTCGGCCAGCCGCAGCCGCACCACCTCCAGCACCTCCGCTGTCAGCAGGCTTGGCTTGAGGCCGTTATGCCGCCGCCCGTTGGCCAGAGCGTCGGGCCCGGACGCGTTGGGGCGCTCCAGCAACTGCTCGACCCAGCGCGTCCCGAAAGCCGTCACCTTGGACGTCGCTCCGACCGTATGGCCCTGCGCCAACAACCAGATCACCTGCACGTGACGGGCCTCGACCGGATCAGGGCAGGTCCTGAAACGTCTCCTAGTTCCGGGATGTCCAGGTGATCCGCGACGCGCCTCATGGCACAGCCCTCCAGAAGGGCCTCAGCCTAAACCCGTCTCGGGGCAGCGGGAATCCGCTCCCAGCGAGTCAATGTCGCGGATCCGGTATCAATCAGGCCGTTCGTTCGCCACGCATCTCTGCAGATGGTTAATTTGGCGCATGCCGCGCGAAGCAACTTTCAGTGGGACTCGTTCTTTCCCGAAGGAGATCCAAACGGTGTCAACGTGGGTAACTAGGAAAAGCTATGCAAAAATATATGAACGGTCGACCCAAAATTATCATTTGTTGCCTCACGTTGGGGGCGTCGGCAAGCGGCATATCACCCGCAGAATCTCGTGAAATCCAGGTAAATGGACTACCATGCAATGAGTTATGCCAAGCCTGGTTAGGCTATGACACGCACGGGAGTATTACTAGGTCTATCTCTGAGAATATCCACCCCGTGGTGCGATTACCTGTTCAGAAAGGCCGATTGACGACAGCAGAGCCGCTGAGGTCACATCGGCCTAAGACGGAGGTTGTTAAAACCGATTTTCATACACCTATCGCTGAGCGGCCCACCCTAGAGCCGCCAAAGGTTGTGGTGTCACCGGAGCATGTGCGATCTCAGGTTAAGGTCGCGCGAGAGACCAAACCTTTGCCCGTTAGTCGACCCACGGCCTTAAGCAAGCCCCCGACGCTGGTGGTCACAATTCCCGCACCTCTGACACCTCGACCTTCTAAGCTCGCTCCCCAACCTACCGAAGCTGCCACTGTACCGGACAGGGATACAAGAAGGGCCGCATCGCTCGATCCCTCGCCGCCAGCAGCGCCCGAACGATCGGTCGACACGACGTCAACGATTGACAAGCCTTACCTCCAGAAGAATCCGGCACGGGGCGCACCTCCGACAAGCGCTCTCGCGTCGACGCCAGCTTCGCCTTTGAAATCGCGCATGGCTGCAGCTTCTCCGATCGACGATGGGCGTAAGCAGCCATCGAACACAAGTGCATCAACAACACCGTCGATCGCTGGCGAGACGTTGAAACTGCCGAGCAGTCCTGTACCTCTACAACTAGAGCCAGCATCACAGGTAGCGACCGTCGAGGCAGCACTACCATCTTCGGTTGCTAAGGAAAGCGCTCCACGAACCGATGGTCGGCAGAGCAAGGACATGCAAGAGGGCGCGCTTCAACCATCCCGATCCTCGGCGGGCGACTCTTTGTCCGTGAAGATCGGCCAAGTCAGCGCAGAGCCGCGTGGCACGGACGTTCACGTCGTGGTGGTCAACGTGCTACCAAAGGAAATGAAAGACATCGACGTGCGGTGCAGAGCGCGCGATGCACAAGGGCTGCAGGTGGCGGAGGTTTCTACCCGCATCGCCAACGTCGCACCATCCGATGTCACGTTTGAGCGAATCCTCTTTCCCTCTGAGATCACGCCCAAGGACAATACGTTCACCTGTGAAGTTGAAAAGATGGCGGCTACTGATATCGCGACGCCATAGGAAAATTATCAGTCGCATACCGCTCTGTCGGAGTTCGGCTGCACAAAATCGGTGCCCGACAAGCGCCTTTCCCCTTTGGCGCGAGGATACGATGGCGAATGAAATCGGCAAGAGGTGAAGCAGTATGGCGAACTCCGATTCGAGCACCGCTATGGGCGATAGGGTTCGCATCGGCCGTCCTTCAGCGGGCACGCAGCCCGGGGGACAGCAGACTATCATCGCGAGTATGCAGAAGTTCATGCGCTCCACACCTCTCACGAATGTCCAAAGGCTTCAGATCGCCGAATATGCAGGGGTGACCCCCGCACTGATCAGCTACTATTTTCCTGACAAGCTTGACCTGATCATCGTATCGGCTTCCCCGCTGATATCAACCTACATCGACCGCGTCGGCAACATTATCAATGACTACTCAGATCTAATGGATAGGTTTCGATCGCTCGGGCACGAGTTCATAGACTTTAATTTTAAGTCTGGTTACGCCCTCGATTATTACATCGATGCTACCATGCGCAGAAAAAGGAGCGATGAGATCGCGGAAATGTCTAGGCAGTATGGTGATCTATTTTCGTTCATGAAAAAATTTGTCGAGGAACGGACGGTTCGGGCAATTGATCCAGCTTTCCTCCATTCTTCGCTCTGGGCCCAGTGCAAATATCTCGGGCGACAGCCTCATCTCCTCAACATCACAGATCAAGACGAGGCCGCGTTTGCCGTTAAGAAACTCAGCGAAGAGACTTTCAAGCTGTTCACGAAAGGCCTCCTTGGTTGACATTGCAGGAAAAAGCTCGATCGATTCTCTATTAGTTGCAGGGTGTATCCCACAGCCCCTTCGCTGTCGACATCATCCCCTTCCCCCGACCGTCGATCAATATCGAGCACAAGGTGGCTGACATGGCTAAAGCGTTCATCTGCCTTCACCACAACCGCGAGAAACTCCAGGACTATGTCTGCTCTCTTCTTCAGAACTGGAAAGTGAAAGTTTACGCCTCGATGGACGATGTCTTCGATCATCTGTGGGAAAGCGGAGACGACGTCGATCTTATCATCTCTGAGCCGGCCAACTCCTTCCAGGAAGAGTTGTTCAACGCGGCTGAGCACTGGCCCAACCTCCTGTTCGTAGCCGTTTTTGATGAGGTGGACCGCCCCATCAAGTGTCCAGACAACGTTGTCCTTTTGAGGAGCCAAGACGTGCAAAAAGAGATCCTTTCACGGATCGACCATTGGGGAAAGCGACACAGTTTCCTGCACCTCAATCACAACTCAACAAATTGACAGGGGAGTCGAATCGTTTTGAGTCACGCACCAAGGGCGCTTTTAGTTCCCCAAGGACTTCTGGCGACACCCTATGCATTGTGCATAATGCACTGAACTTCGCCCCTGTCCCTACCCAGATCAATCCGCTACAATTGCGAAAGAATTCGATCTTGGGGTGAGGTCAAGATCGGCGCCGATCATTCCCCACCCCAAACAGCGAGCTTATGAATATCTACAATCGACTGAATACGGAACTTAGGCGGCGAATTTCAGCGATTACCTTCGCCTATCGCGGCCTCGACCCTCTTTGGGGGCGCGGCCGAGGAGTAGGACGGGTCCGCATCGGCTCGGTGTTGGAACTCGGCTCCTCGCTGGTACCGCGCTTCATCCGACATTCCGCGACCCGCATAGCAAGTCCGTCCATCGCAGGTCGGCGTTCGTTGGTCTGCATCGGTTGACGAACGTCTGCTTCCGAGCTGACCTGATCGGATCAGAAACGCCCGGGATCACGTCCGTCAAGGTGGTGGAGTTTGGTCTGGTGCTCACCGCGGCTCCTGACGGGTCTCAGGCTGCGATGTGGG
>NZ_QYBB01000057.1 GCF_004137685.1 Lichenibacterium minor
TCGAACAGAACGACGAGTGGCAGCTCCAACACCGATACATGACGCTCGAAACCATGGCCGGCCGCACCGACGAGCAGACGGCAACATTGACCCATATCGCAGCCTGACGCCCCTCAAAGGCCTGCGGTGAGCACCCAACAATTCTCCACCACCTTGACGGACGTGATCTCTGCGTCGATGAGAATGTCGACGGATATGGATTCGAATCCGAGTGGCCCGGGCCGCCTCGGACCGGTCGCCCAGAGGGCGGATGAGTCGATGTCACCTCCGGTGTGCACTTCCAGCTTACGGAGTGGGATCCCGCGCGCCACGGCGTTGGCCTGGATGCTCACCGTGAGGCAGGCCCCCAGGGCCGCCAGCAGCATCTCGGAAGGGTGTGGCTCCTCATCCTCGGACAGCAGGGTTCCCTCCTCCGCGGGCTCGGCCGTGCCGCTGCCGAACGGCTCCAAGTGCCGGACGTGATGCCGCTGGCGGAGCCTCGCCGTGGCGACGGTCCTGCACGCCAGGCGGCGAAGGTTCTCCGGCGTCGAGGATGGACGATCCACGTCGGGCACCGTTCCGTCGAGGGATGCCGCATCGACCTTCGGCTCATCGCCGGTCAGCTCTGTCACGTCGACGCTCCTCGCGCTGTCTGCCCCGACCGACAACGGTTTCGGTTCGTCGGAAGGCCGGAGTAGAAACGCTTTCTGGAAATGCGAAAACGCATGGAGCCGGAATGCTGGATTGGGACGACCTGCGCTTCTTCCTCGCCGTCGCCCGCCATGGCAGCCTCACCGCGGCCGCCAAGGATTTGCGCGTCGCGCAGTCCACGGTGGGGCGCAGGCTCGCGTCCCTTGAAGAGAATTTGTCGGTGCGCCTCCTGCACAAGACGCCGGACGGCTATCGCCTGACGCTCGCCGGCGAGGCAGTGCGAAGCCAGGCGGAGCGGGTGGAGGTCGAGACGCTGACCATCGAGCGCGCCGTGGGCGGCCACGACGAAAAGCTGCGGGGCACCGTGCGGGTGTCCTGCACCGAGACGCTGGCCGTGCACGTACTCGCACCCTGCTTCGTGGCGCTCCAACACCACCATCCAGAAATCCGAGTGGAACTCGTGCCGAACCCGCTGGAGGTGAGCCTAGCGATGCGCGAGGCCGACATTTCCGTGCGCCTAGCTCCTTCGGACCGCAACGACCTCGTGGTGCGCCGCGTCGGGCGCGTGGCCTTCGGGCTCTACGCGTCCCCGCTCTATCTACAACGGCACGGTCTTCCCGACTTCGCAGCGGGCTGCCCCGGCCACCGCCTGATGACGTCGATGGACGACGTCGACGGAGACGAGCAGGAACGCTGGGTTGCGGCGCTCGCGTCCTGCGCCCGCCCGGGCCTGCAGACCAGCAGCCACGAGGCCCTGGTCGTCGCCGCCCGCAGCGGCGGCGGGCTCGCCTGCCTCGCCCGGTTCAGGGCGGACCGCGACCCCGCATTGACCCGGCTGGACACGCCAAC
Organism: Lichenibacterium minor; assembly: GCF_004137685.1. Taxonomy (GTDB): domain Bacteria; phylum Pseudomonadota; class Alphaproteobacteria; order Rhizobiales; family Beijerinckiaceae; genus Lichenihabitans; species Lichenihabitans minor. The sequence goes on from NZ_QYBB01000057.1 coordinate 1,480, forward strand.
GTCACCGCCGCCGGCCGACGTCTGCATCCTGGTACACAGGGACAGTCGCTCGACACCGCGCATCCGGGCGACCTCGGCCGTCATTGCCGAGGCGGTGAGCGCGTTCTTGCCGAACTGAATGACCCCGATGCGTCCTTGCATAGTGGGTCGGCATTTTTCGGCCGCATCCAGGACGGGCCGGTTCGGTTAATGCGTCATCGCCGCATTGACGAGGCCCATGACGGGCGTCGGCACGGTACGGCGGTCGGAACGCTTCCTCCCAGTCACGACAGGTCCATCGACCTTCCTTTCGGAGGGAACGGACCCGTGCGCACCTACAGGATTCTCTTCATGGCCATGAGCGACAACGTGCATCCGGCCCGCGGCGACCCGAACTTCACCCCCGTCAGCCCCGAAGACGACGCACGCACCATCCTGGTGAACAACGTGTCCTGGGGCGGCGTGCTGGCCGGCGTCGTCGCCGGTCTGGTCACGCAGCTCATCCTCAACCTGATCGGCGTCGGCATCGGGGCTTCGACCCTGAACCCGATGACGAACGACAACCCGACCGCCAGCGGCTTCTCGATCGGTGCCGGGATCTGGTGGGCGCTGTCGGGCATCATCGCGGCCTTCGTGGGCGGCTACGTCGCGAGCCGCCTGTCCGGCCGTCCGAAGGCCTCCACCGGCGCCTGGCACGGCCTGACGTCCTGGGCGCTGACCACCCTGGTCGTGTTCTATCTGCTCACCACCGCGGTCGGCGGCCTCATTGGCGGCGCCTTCAACACCGTCAGCGGCGCCATCGGCGGCGTCGGCCACGTGGTCGGCACCGCGGCCCAGACCGCCGTGCCGGCCCTATCGCAGAGCACGGACCCGGTCGGCGCCATGCAGCAAGCCCTGTCGGCCCCGGCCAACGACCCGGCGACGGCCATGAAGGACGCCACCACGTCCCTCGCCAAGGCGGTGGTGACCGGCGACGACGCACAAATTGCCGACGCCCGCGAGAAGGTCGCGCAGGCGATGGCGAAGCAGCAGAACATCCCGGTCGACCAGGCGCGCGCCCGCGTCGCGGACTACGAGAAGCAGGCGCGCGACAGGGCGGCCCAGGCCAAGCAGCAGGCGGCCGAGGCGGCCGATGTCGCGGCCCGGTCCGTGTCGCGCGGCGCCCTGCTCGGCAGCCTCGCCCTGATCCTCGGCGCCATCGCGTCCTGGTTTGGCGGCCGCGCCGGCACCGTCGACCCGACTGTGACCGCGCAGTTCGTACGCACCACCGTGCGTGGCCGGGGTACCCCGGCCGCCTGACGCAGGCGGCTTCGACCACGACCTCGGACAGCGCCCCGGCGCCGTCCGGGAACGGGACCCGACGCCCGGCGGCACGCTCGGTTCCGCTTATCCGACCGCCATTCACTTCCACACGAGGGGAACACCATGGCCACCACCCTGCAGAAGCACACCATCACGGCTTTCTACGAGAGCCGCGACTACGCCGACCGCGCCGCGGAGAAGCTCCGCGCCATGGGCATCCTGGCGTCCGACGTCACCGTCTCGCCCGACACCGCCCAGAGCGAGTACGGCGTCTACGGCGATGACCGCAACGCGGTCGACGCGCCGCGCAAGACCGGCTTCTGGGCGTCGCTGGAGGAGATGTTCGGCGGCACGGACGACCACCACACCTATGCCGAGGGCGTCCGTCGCGGCCACGTACTGCTGACCGCCCACGTCGCCGACGCCCAGCTGGACCGCGCCGTCGCCATCGTCGAGGAACATGGGTCCATCGACCTCGACGAGCACGAGGAGACCTGGCGCAGCGAGGGCTGGACGGGCGCCCCGTCCACTTACTCCTCGTCGGCCGGTGCCACGGCGGCCACCGCCGGCGGCGCGATGGGCATGGCCCTGGCCGGCAGGACGGCTCCCACCCGCGTCGTCGAGACCGAGACGGTCGTCGAGCGCGCGCCGGTCACCGCGCCCGTGGTCGCCCCGAAGCCCGTGGCCGCGCCGACCCTTGCGGCGAAGCCGGCGCTGTCGACCGGCATGGCCGGCCGCGGCGGCGAGGACGTCGTGCAAGTCGTCGAGGAGCGCATCAACGTCGGCAAGCGTGCCGTCAGCCGCGGCAAGGTTCGCCTGCACAGCTACGTGGTCGAGAACCAGGTGTCGGAGGACGTCACCCTGCGCGACGAGACGGTCAGCATCGACCGCCACGCCGTCGACCGGCCCGTGGCGGCGCTGGGTGAGGACGCCTTCCGCGAGCGCACCATCGAGCTGGAGGAGATCGACGAGGAGGCGGTGGTGGCCAAGACCGCGCGCGTCGTCGAGGAGATCGGCATCCGCAAGGACGTGTCGGACCGCGTCGAGACGGTCCGCGACACCGTCCGCTCGACCAAGGTCGACATCGAGGACGGCCGCACGGTCGGCACGACCGCCGTGGGCACGACGGGGAACGTCCTGTCGCGGCTCGTCAAGGACGTGGAGGTCGTCGGCTCGGACGGCGTGCACGTCGGCATCGTCGACCGCGTGGAGGGCGCGATGATGAAGCTGAAGCGCAAGGACGCCACGGACGGTCAGCATCACCTGCTGCCGACCGACCTGGTCAGGTCCGTCGACGGCAAGGCCATGCTGAGCATCGCGGCAGCCGAGGCCATGCGGCGCTGGAAGGCCGTCTGACCTTGGACTCGTCGCTCGGACGACTTCCGAGCATAAGGGAGCGACGCGGCCGGACTTGCGCCAGGCTGCGTCGCGCAGACCTGACGGGTGGATTTCTGATCATGGCCGACATCCGTGACGCCTCGGGCGAGCAGCCTTCGGACCTCGACCCGGGTGGGGCCGCGCGAGTGGTCCTGGCCAATCGCGCCGCTTCGACACCGGCCAGTCCGCAGGTCGAGGCCGTCGAGGTCATCCCCGTCCTTGAGGAGACCCTCGCGGTCGCGACCCTGCGCAGGCTCACCGGCGTGGTCCGGGTTTCGACCCACACGGAAGCCGTCCAGGAAATCGCCGAAGCCGAGCTGGACCGGTACCGCGTGGAAGTCACGCGCGTGCCGGTCGGGCGCGTCGTCGACGGGGCACCTTCGGCACGGGCCGAGGGCGACGTGACGATTATACCGGTGGTCGAGGAACGCCTGGTGACGATGAAGCAGCTCGTGCTGGTCGAGGAACTCCACGTCAGGCACGTCCTGGAGCGGGTCACGGTGACGGAACCCGTCACGCTGAGGCGTCAGCGCGCCGTGGTCGAGCGGTTCGACGCCGCCGGTCAGGGCGTCAGCGAGGACGATCGGAACGCTTCCTGAAGTGGGCCGCCTTCAGACCGCCACGCCATCACTGCGGCATCAGGCGTCTCGCCCGTCGTTCCCGCCCACCACGACGTTCGGGGGTCCTCCCCTCTCGCCCGAGGTCGCGAGCGCCGCCGCTGAGGCACCGTCAGTCCCGGAGTGGACCGTCGCCGCGCGCCGTTCCCCGTCCTGAACCGAGCGTTCCCGCGCGACGTCGCCCACGGCGTGCGGACGGACGAGACCCAACCCGGCCGCGTGCTCCGCCATTGCGATGGTGTCGGCCGCGAGGACCAGGGTGCTGCCTGCCGCGGCAACGGAGCGGGCGAGGTCCTCGATTTCCGACGCTCGGCCCGGTCGTCGCGACACGTTGCGGATGTAGACGGCCCGCACGCGCCCCGGGTGCTCGCGCACGACCTCGGCGTAGACCTCCGGGTCGTGCTGACCGCTGTCGCCGACGAGCACGAAGGGCAGGTCCGAATACAGGTCGAGCATGTTGCCGATCAGCTCGCGCTTATGGTCCCGCGCCTTACGGGGGAGCGGGTGGCGCCAGGACAGGCCCCACTCGCGCAGGAAGAGTTCGGGGCCGACCGGGATGTTGTGCATGCGGAAGAACGCGGTCAGCATGTCGTAGGTGCCCCACGGCGCGCGCGAGACGTAGAGGACCGGGTTGTCCTCGCTGCCCCCAATGCCGTCGTGCAGGCCGCGGTAGAACGCCGCCACGCCCGGGAAGGCGACCCTTCCTCCGGCCTCGGCCACGAACAGCCGCCACAACATGGCGAGCTTGTTGCCGACGCCCGTGAACATGACGGTGTCGTCGATGTCGCTGACCACCACGAGGCGAACCGGGCCGAGCGGGACGTAGATCTCGGCCGTGGCGCGGACGGGGATCTCCGCGTCGAGAAAGAGTTCGACCTGGTGCCAGCTTCGATCCGCGGGGGGCGCCTCGGGCAGGTCGACGTCGAAGCGGAAGAAGCCGTCCCGGTCCGTGCGCGTGTGCGCCACGGCCGCGCCGAACCTAGCCTCGATGGGTGCGTCCACGACCTTGCGTCGGGAGATCCGATGGCCGACGTCGCGCAGGTGCGCCATCACGTCGTTCGATCCTTCGCGGACATGCGAGGGTGACTGGCGGAAGACGCGGCCGATCAGGAACATCCGCTCGCGCGAGCCGTAGCCGCGGAAGGCCTCGATCACGACGCCGTCCCGCCCCTGGGCACGGCGGACGGGGCGGCCGAACAAGGCCAGCAGGCGGTCGAGGCCGCGTCGTGTGGGATCTGACATCGCGAGGAACCAAGCCGACCAGTGGGCGCCCTGTGTACACGGTATCGGCGCCCCGCTTCCGGCTCGATCGCGTCGCCTCAGGGGGATGCTAGTCGCGGTATCGTCGGAAAGGCTCAGGGGACGGGCCCAAGCAGACCGCGAGCTGCCTGGCCCCGAACTCACCGACCGCCTCGGTCCATCACTGCACCTTGAGGGCGTGAGCGACCCTGTCGTAGATGACGCGGCATCGGGGGCTGAAGCTCTGCCGTTTGCCGGTCATGCAGGCGAGGCAGTGATCCGGGGCTGTCCATACGTCAGGGCAAATCTGGGCCGCCTCGCCCACGCAGGTCCTGGCCTCCTGCTGGAGCCCGTCCGACAGGACGAACTGCGCCGCCTCGCACGGGACCGTCGCGAGCACGATCAGAAGGGATGGGAGGACGGCACGGGAGCGGGGCATGAGAGGATCGACTCGGCCGAGGCGCCACCGGACCCGGCCCCTATGGCCACCACCACTCCACGACCGGCGTGAACCGACGGTGAACCCACGGATTACCGCCCTCAACCGCTGCGATTCACCCTCGTCGTCATGCGGTCAGTCTCACCCGGTCGGCTAGCCCGTGCAGGCGGTCGACCAGCGCACGCATGCCGATGTCGCCCTTGTTGAGCACCTGGCTCGCACCGCGCAACCTGCGGTGGTCGTCGTTGGGCAGGCTCCGGGCCGTGAGCACCACCACCGGCACCTCCGCGCAACCCGGGATCCTTCGCAGCTCCGCGAGGAAGTCGAAGCCGTCCATCACCGGCATGTTGAGGTCGAGCAGCACCACGTCGGGACGCCGCTCCCCGGCCCGCGCGAGGCCCTCGCGCCCGTCCATGGCCTCGGTCACCATCCAACCGTCGTCGGCCAGCATCGAGCAGACGGCCGCGCGAGCGTCGTCGCTGTCGTCCACGACGAGGATCCCGCCCGACGACGAGCGGAACCGGCCCATGACGTCGCGGAAGCGGTCCCAGCGCACCGGCTTGACCATGTACTCGGCCGCGCCGAGCGAGTCCGCTAGGTTGCGCTGGTCGACGGACGTCACCATCACCACGGGCGTCTCCGACAGGTCGGGGTCGACCTTGATGTCGGTCAGCACCGACCACCCGTCAATGCCGGGCATCATCACGTCGAGCAGGATGGCGCGCGGGCGCAGCCGCCTGGCGAGCGCGAGCCCTTTCCGGCCGTCGCCCGCGACCTGGACACGGAAGCCCTCCTTGTGCAGGAAGCGCGTCAGCAGGGTGCGCTGGTCGGCGTCGTCGTCGATCACGAGCACGAGGTCTCCTGCGCCCGCCCCCTCCGTCGGGAGCTCAGGGTCAGGCAAGCTCTCGTCCGCTTCGTCAGCGCGGGTAGCCGGCAGGGAGAGGGAGAAGGTGGTGCCTTGGCCGGCCACGCTGCCGACGCCCACCTCGCCGCCGAGCATGTCGGCGAAGGCCCTCGTCAGCGACAGGCCGAGACCGGTGCCCCCGAACTTCCGCGTGGTGGAGGCGTCGGCCTGGGTGAAGCGTTGGAACAGCTTGGCGAGCTGCTCGGGCGTCATGCCGATGCCGGTGTCCGACACGGTGAAGCGCAGCCACTCGCCGTCCGACCTGGCGACGCGCGACGCGCCGAGCGTGATGGTGCCGTTCTCGGTGAACTTGGCCGCGTTCGACAGCAGGTTCAGAAGCATCTGCCGGAGCTTGGTCACGTCCGTGCGGGCCGTGCCGAGGTCGGGCGCGAGGTCCAGGGCCAGGCGGTTGCCCTTCTTGCCGACCAGGCTCTCCACCGTGCCGGCCACCTCCCGCAAGGTCGACCCGACGTCGAAGTCCTCCGCGTAGACCTCCATCTTGCCGCTCTCGATCTTCGACAGGTCGAGCACGTCGTTGATGAGTCCGAGCAGGTGGCGGGCGTTGCCCTCGACCTTGGCCATGTCGGAGGCCAGGTCGGCGCCCTCGCACCCGTCCGCGATCTCCTCGCCCATCATCTCGGAATAGCCGATGATGGCGGACAGGGGCGTGCGCAGCTCGTGGCTCATGTTGGCCAGGAAGGTGCTCTTGGCGAGGTTGGCCTCCTCGGCGGCGTCGCGAGCCTGCCGCAGGGCGACCTCGGCCTCGCGCCGCTCGGTGACGTCCTCGTGCACGCCCACCCACTCGCGCACCGTCCCGTCACGGTCTCGCACCGGACCGGCGCGGACCGAGCAGACGCGATACGCCCCGTCGTGGCGCAGCACGCGGTGTTCGAAGTCGAAGAGTCCTTCCGTGGCAGTCGCGTCGCGCCAGGCTGACAAGGTCGGGCCCAGGTCTTCGGGGTGGATGGCCGCCGTCCAGCCCGCGCCCTGGCACTCTGCCATGGTCTGCCCCGTGAAACGCTGCCAGTAGGCCTGGGGGCGCCGCATCTCGCCGCGGGCATCCGTCGACCAGATGATGTCGCCGACCCGCTCGGCGGCGGCGCGGAACCGCTCCTCGCTCGCGTGGAGGTCGCGCCCAATGCGCTGCTGGTCGAGCGCGGAGGCGAACATGCCCAGGAACAGGATCGCGAAGGTCGCCCCGGCCACGTAGAGCGCGAGGTTCTGCTGCCCGAGCCCGACCACGCCCGGGTGGGCCATGGCGGCGCCGTGCATCTCCTCCGTGAAGGTGGCGGCCGCCATGCCGGTGTAGTGCATCCCGGCGACGGCGAGGCCCATCACGCAGGCCGCCACGGCCTTCTGCCACACGTCGATCTGCCGCGTGGTGAGCCAGAGCGCGACCGTGGCGGCGGTGACTGCGATGAGGACCGACACCGCCACGATGGCCGGGTCGAAGGCGAGGTCGCCCGGGACCTCCATCGCGACCATGCCGGTGTAGTGCATCGCTGCGACGCCGACGCCCATCAACGGCCCGCTGACGAGCACGTCCCGCCGCGTCGCGCTCGGGCGGGTGACCCAGGCGAAGGCCGCGCCCGTCGCGCCCACCGCGATGGCGAAGGAGAGCACCGTCAATCGCACGCCGTAGAGCACCGGCATGGCCATCTGGAAGGCCAGCATGCCGACGAAGTGCATCGCCCAGATGCCGCCCCCCATGGCGAGGGAGGCTGCGCCGATCCAACCCCAACGCGGTCCCGGGGACGCGCCGCGCACGCGCCCGCCGAGGTCGAGGGCCGTGTAGGAGGCGAGCACCGCGATGGCGATGGACAGCGCCACCAGGGATGGGTCGTAACCCGTATGAAGCATGGCCTGGCGCTCTCCCGTCTGTTGGGTGACCACTCGCGGGTCCCGCGTCGCCCTCTCGGGGTCGATCCAGGCGCTGATCCCGCCTGCGACATGGTCGTGCGCGGACCCGCTCGCCAGGGCGTCGGGTGCCGCTATCAGGGAAGCGAGGCGTCCACCGGCGTCGGGACGAGCGCGCGCAACTCCGCCGCCACGTCCTTGAGGCTCGTCGTCTTGGTCAGGATGCGGTCCGCGTCGTGCAGGCGCCTTCGGTCGGCCAACGAGATGTCGCGCGCGCTGAACACGATGACCGGGATGTCGCCGCAGCCGGGCTTCTCCCGCAAGTCGTGCAGAAACTGGAAGCCGTCCATCACCGGCATGTTCAGGTCCAGCAGGATGGCCCGCGGCGGCCCGTGCATGACCTTCACCAGGGCGTCCCGCCCGTTGACGGCCTCCACCACGGTCCACCCCTGGCGCTCCAGCGTCGCGCGGAGGCGTTCCCGCACGTTGGGGTCATCGTCGACGACGAGCACGTCACCTTCCGCGTCCCGGAAGCGGTCCATGACGGACCTCAACTTGTCCCAGCGCACCGGCTTGTCGACGTGGTCGGCCGCGCCGAGCGTGGCGCTGAGGCCGTTGTCGTTGTGGAAGGTGACCATCACGACCGGGATCTTCGCCAGCTCCGGATCGGCCTTCAGGGCGGTCAGCACCGCCCAACCGTCGATGTGGGGCATCAACACGTCCAAGGTGATGGCGCGGGGCCTGACGGCGCGGGCGATGTCCAGTCCGGTCTGCGCATCCATCGCGGTGCGCACGGCGAATCCCTGACGCTCCAGGAACTTCACCATGAGGTCGAGCTGGGCCCGGTCGTCGTCGATCACCAGCACCGTCTGGCGCTCACCCTCGACGTCCGGTCTCAGAGCGTCGAGCGCGATCGTGCCGTCCTCGTAGACGCGCTGCTCGGGCATGGCGGCCGGCAGGCGCAGGGTGAAGGTCGTGCCCTCGCCGTAGGTGCTCCGCACCGAGATGCTGCCGCCGAGCAGGTGGGCGAAGGCGCGGGTCAGCGCGAGGCCGAGGCCCGTCCCGCCGAACTTGCGCGTCGTGGTCTCGTCAGCCTGCGCGAACCTTTGGAACAGGCGACCGAGCTGCTCCTCCGTCATGCCGATGCCGGTGTCGGCGACGTCGAACACCAACGTCGCCTCGGGGGCCGTGCCCTCGCGGCGGACGCGCAGCGTGACCGTCCCCTTCTCGGTGAACTTGGAGGCGTTGCTCAGGAGGTTGAACAGGCACTGGCGCAGTTTGACGACGTCGGTGTGCATCAGTCCGACGTCAGGTGCGACCTCGACGGCGAGCCTGTTGTCCTTCTGCGCCACGAGGGCACCCACGGTCCCGGTCGCCTCCTCCACGAGCGTCGCGACGTCGACGTCCTCGGCGTAGGTGTCCATCCGGTTCGCCTCGATCTTGCTGAGGTCGAGCACGTCGTTGATCAGGCTGAGGAGGTGGCGGGCGTTGGATTTGATCTTGCCGAGGTCGGTCAGCAGGCCCCTCTCCCCGAGATCCTCGACCTCCTCCTCCATCATCTCGCTGTAGCCGATGACGGCGGACAGCGGCGTGCGCAGTTCGTGGCTCATGTTGGCGAGGAACGAGCTCTTCGCCCGGTTAGCGGCCTCGGCAGCGTCCTTCGCGGAGGTCAAGGCCACCTCGGCCTCCTTGCGCTCGGTGATGTCGACGTCGGACCCGACCCACTCGCGGACGGTTCCGTCGTCCTCCAGGACCGGTGCGACGCTCAGGGCCATGTAACGCCAAGCGCCGTCGTGCCGGCGGAGGCGGTGTTCGGAGACGATGGGCGTCCGCGACACCAGGGCGTTCCGCCAAGCGACCCTGACGGCGTCGAGGTCTTCGGGGTGCAGGCAGGCCAGGCGGCCCCACCCCATTGCCTCCGCGGCCGACTGACCGGTGAAGCGGTTCCAGTTCGGCTGGGGCGCGACGAAGGCACCGTTGGCGTCGGTCGTCCAGATCACCGCCGCGCTGGCCGCGAGCAGGGTCCGGAACCGCTCCTCCGCCTCCTTGGTGGAGCGTTCGGCGCGCTTCCTCGCCGTGACGTCGGCGATCACCATGCCGACGCCTTCCTCGGCCCCGGGCTCTCCTGCCCGCCGAAGGGGATAGAAGCTGGCCTGGAAGTGCCTCACCTGGTTCTGGCGCAGGTTGCTGGCGGCCTGGACCTCGACGTTGGCGAGGGAACGCCCCCCGCTTAGGACCTGCTGCAGCTTGCCTTCGAGCGAGGCGCGGAGCTGCGGTATCACCTCCCAGATCACCATGCCGGGGGTGGCGCTGAGGGCGCGCTCGCTCATCCTGGCGAGGGCGCCGTTCACGTGCCGGATGCGCAGGGAGCCGTCGAGGAAGCCCAGGCCGACGGGAGCGTTCTCCAAAACTCCCGTGAGCAGGGCCTGGCTGGCGCGATGCGCACGCCTCCGCATCAGGGCGACCCAGGCCAACCCGGCACAGGCCACGGCCAACCCGACCACGGACAGGGCCCGGAGGAGGTCGTCCGTGGACCGACTCGCCTCAGCCGAGGCGATGCGCGCGCCTGCCGCCCTCTGCTCACGGGCGACCTCGACGCGTACCCGATCCATGTCGGCCTTGCCGGTGCCAGACTGCACGAAGGCCGCCCCCGCCGTCGCTCCCTGTGAGCGGTATACCTCGATGCCGCGCGCGGCATCGTTCAGGCGGTCCGAGACGAGGGCCCCCAAGGAACTCGCATCCCCGCCCCCGAGCGCCTGCACGTTGCCCAGATCGGGACCTGCGGCGGCCAGACCCCACTCGTAAGGCTCGAGGTACTGATCCTTGCCGGTGATGACGAAGCCGCGTTGCCCCGTCTCCACGTCCTTCAGGTCCGAGAGAAGACGTTCGGTCGCGATGGTGAGGGCGTTGTCGTGCCGCACCGCCGCGTCGATGCTCCGGTCGCGCTGGTAAGCCCAGACGGCGACCGCCAGCGAGGCGAGCAGGATGGCGGCGGCGAGCCACGACAACGGGAGCAGGCTGTCCCGGCCTTCCTCGCGGGTGGTCCCGGCGGCGGAGGCACCCGCGTCTTCGGCCATCGAACGTTCCTCGGCGCGCGTCCGTCCACTTGCCATCGCGCGAGGGACCATAGCAGCTTCGCCCTGGGGTTCGACAGGCTTGAACGCTCTGGCTCGGAGACGGGTGCTCGGAGCGGAACCCGAACGTTCAATGACGCGCTTCACGGTCCCGGAAAGGAGCGAGCCTGGACCGACATCAGGCGAGAAAATATCTTCCATGCAGGTCTTTGAGCTGAAACCGGTCGTCTCCTGTGGCGTTCTCTTCGCTCATGGGTCGGTGGAGGACCGCTGGAGCCGGCTCGGGTCGGACTTCAACGGGAGCAGTCTCTGTGCCGTGGAGCCGAGGTTCCGTCCGCGACGGGCCCATACCTCGGTTGTCCCAGTCCCGTCGCACGAACATCAGGTCATCGTCATGAGCCTCACGCAGAACACGACGGCGCAGTCGCGCGCGCTCACGGTCCTCTTCGACACCAAGGGTGCCGCGCAGAAGGCGATCTCCGACATCGAGGCGGCCGGGGTGCCCCGCTCCGACGTCACCATGGTCGAGGGCGGGGCCGGCACGGTCCCGGAGGCCGGGCACGAGGGCTTCCTGGCGTCGCTTAAGGACATGTTCATGCCGGAGGAGGACCGCTTCTCCTACGCCGAGGGGCTGCGTCGGGGCGGGTACCTCGTGTCCGTGAAGACCGGACGTGTCGACATGGAGCGCCTGCTCGACATCCTCGACCGGGACGGCGCCATCGACATGGACCAGCGCGAGACGACGTGGCGGAACGAGGGGTGGGCCGGGTACTGCGATTTCTCCATGGGCACGGCGGCGACCGGCCTGACGTCAGGCGCCGCCGCCGCGACGCCGGATAGAACGGCGCCCGTCGCCGTCCGGACCACGGGCGCGGCCGCCGACGAGCAGGTGATCCCGGTCTACGAGGAACGCCTGGAGGTCGGCAAGCGCGAGGTCAGCCACGGCCGACTCCGCGTCCGCAGCTACGTCGTCGAGACGCCCGTCGACGAGCAGGTCACCCTGCGGAGCGAGACCGTCCAGGTCGACCGCCGTCCCGTCGACCGCGCCGTGAGCGCCACGGACGCGCTGTTCCAGGACCGCACCATTGAGCTCGAGGAGTTCGCCGAGGAGGCGGTGGTGTCGAAGGAGGCGCGCGTCGTCGAGGAGATCTCGCTGCGCAAGGAGGCCCACGACAGGACCGAGACCATCCACGACACGGTGCGCCGCACCGAGGTGGAGATCGAGGACGGGCGCACCGGGACCGGGGTCGTCGGCGCGCGCGGCGTCCGCGAGGGCAGCGACGACGGCCGCATCGTCGAGCACATGGAGGTGTACGCCTTGGATGGCACGAAGGTCGGCACAGTCGACCACATGGACGGGCCGGACAAATTCAAGCTGGCGAAGAGCACCTCGCCGGACGGCCAGCACCACTTCGTGCCGATGTCCTGGGTGGACCACGTCGACAAGCACGTGCATCTGAACAGGACGGTGTCCGAAATGAAGTCTGGTCATTGACACGCCATGCTGACCGGCCTTCGGGGCTCGATCCCGACGGGCGGTCAGCGTTCGCAGGAAGCGCGCCTGAGCCATGTCATTAGGCTGGACCGACACCGAGCAGGTGAGCCAGGGAAGGATCGGACGTCACGTCGGGAGTGACCGGATCCCGTTCCGGCATCGCGGATGACTGCCGTCGTGCCAGAATCGTGGCCGCGGCACGCACGGTGGTCACGTCGCCTCGCACGTGAGCGATGGCGCACGTGCCGCCTGCGGAGCCCATGTGCGCCGGGCCAGGCTGAGCGAAAGATTCGCGAGTACGATGGTTGCTCATGGAAGCCCTCCCGCCGTGATCGCGAGCGGACGGTGCCCACCCGCGAAGAAGACCCCGAGGACATCACTCGGCTGTTGAATGGCAGATGACCGTGATCGGGCCTGCAAGGGACGTGCGTAGGCTGCGCAGCTGGCCGGGCACGAGCAACATGCCTCGAACGCCGTTCCGCCCGCCCGAGATGGCGTTCGAGCTCACGAAATGGCGGGGATCGTGCGGATCTCGCCCGCTCGCTCAATGCTCCGTTAGGAGCCACGTGGGATGCCTTCGGTTCATCGGGTGACGAGGTCGGCATGCTGAAGGTCCTGGGCTGCGTGGTGCACGATCACGACCTCCGCCTCGTCGCCCTGTCGGCCGTGATCTGCGTCCTGGGCTGCCTCACCACCACCACGCTCTTCGCGAGGGCTACCAAGGGCGCACGACGAAGCCACGACCTCTGCCTCGCCTCTGCGGCCGTGGTGTTCGGCTGCAGCATCTGGTCCCTGCACTTCGTCGCCATGCTGGCGTTCATGCCCGGCCAGAAGATGGCCTACGACGTGGGCCTGACCGGGTTGTCGATCGTCGTCGCCATTGGCGGTTCCTCTCTGGCGTTGTTCGCCTGGAAGACCCCCGCCGTGCGATCCGGACGCGTGGCCCTGGCTGGCATCCTGCTCGGCCTCGCGATATCCGGCATGCACTACGTCGGCGTGGCCGCGATGACCTTCTCGGGCTTCCTGGTGTTCGACCACGCCTACGTGGTGGCCTCGGTTGCGATCAGCATCCTGTTCTCGGTCATCGCCCTGGCGAGGGCGTCCGAGCTGTCTACGGTCAGCCGGCGCATCGAGGTCGGCAGTTGGCTCGCCCTGGCGATCTGCGGCCTGCACTTCACGGGCATGACCGCGATCACGATCGCGCCCGGTACTGCGGAGGCGGCCGACGGGGTGGTCCTCGGCACGACCCGGCTCGCCGTGGTGGTTGGCGGCGTGAGCCTCGCCATATTGGTCGCCAGCCTGGTGGCAGTCATGGTCGAGCATCAGCAGTCGCGGCGCTCGCTGCGGGACATGGGCCGCATGCGCCTGATGAGCAACCTCGCCCAGGAGGTCCTCTTCATCCATCGCGACGGGGTGGTCCTCGAGGTGAACAGCGCCGGGGAACGCCTGTTCAAGGCCCCGGCCGACGACATCATCGGCCGCCCCGTCATGAGCCTGTTCGCGAAGGACAGCGCGCCGGCCCTGATCCGACGCGAGCGGTGCCCGCCGATGGACCGGCGCCCGGAGGAGATGGACTTCCTGTCCGTCGACGGCACGCATGTGACCGTCGAATTGTCGTGCCAGCCCATCGACTACCTTGGCAAGCCCGCGACGGTGGTGGCGTTGCGCGACCTCACCGACCGCAAGCGCGACGAGGCCCGCATCCGGCACCTCGCCCGACACGACGCCCTGACGAACCTTCCGAACCGCTTCAACCTTCAGGAGCGGCTCGACATCGCGCTCGATACGGCGGCGCAGACCGGGGCGGCCATCGCCCTGGTCTACATCGACCTCGACCGCTTCAAGCCGGTCAACGACCTGTACGGTCATGCGGCGGGCGACGCCCTGCTGGTGCAGGCGTCGAAGCGCATCCTCGGGGAGATCCACGCGGTCGACAGCCTGGCCCGGATCGGCGGCGACGAGTTCGTGATGATCCTGACAAGCCAGCCCCAGCCCGAGAAGGCGTCCGTCGTCGCGACGCGGGTGATCGAGGCGCTGCGCCGGCCCTTCCAGGTCGAGGGTCACCGCGTCGAGATCGGCGCATCGGTCGGCATCGCCTTGTATCCGCAGGACGGCGCCGATGCTGACGCGTTGATGCGCTCGGCCGACGCCGCCATGTACCGCGTCAAACAGGAGGGACGCGGGGCGTTGCGGTTTTTCGAGGCCTCCATGAACGCTCAGCTTCAGGCGAGGCTCCTACTCGGGCAGGAACTGGCCCACGCGGTCGAGCGCGGCGAACTCGTGCTCCACTACCAACCCATCGTGAACGGCGTCACGGGCGAGGTGGAGACCTTCGAGGCCCTGATCCGTTGGATGCATCCGACGCGCGGCATGGTCCCCCCGATCCAGTTCATCCCCCTCGCCGAAGAGACCGGCTTGATCGACGGCATTGGCCGATGGGTGATCGACACGGCCTGCCGCGAGGCGGCCGGATGGCCTCATCCTTGGCGTGTGTCGGTCAACGTGTCCCCGAAGCAGTTCCGGCAGACGGACGTCTGCGCGGCGATAGGCGACGCGCTGGAGGCGAACGGGATCGAGCCGGCCCGGGTCGTCGTCGAGGTCACCGAAGGCATCCTGATCGACGACGCGGACAAGGCCGTGGCCATCCTCAACCGGCTGAGGGAGATGGGCGTCCGCATCGCCCTCGACGACTTCGGCACGGGTTATTCGAGCCTGAGCTACCTGCAGCTGTTCCAATTCGACAAATTCAAGATCGACAAGTCGTTCGTGAACCGGCTCGGCGAGGACGACCGGGCACTGACGCTCACCCGGACGATTGTCAACCTCGGCCACAACCTCGGACTCCAGGTCACGGCCGAGGGTGTGGAGACCCAGGCGCAGCTCGACGTCCTGCGCTCGCTCGGCTGCGACCAGATCCAGGGCTACCTCGTGGCACGTCCGGCGCCGATCGATGCCTTCACCGACCTCGACCGGCTTCGGACCAAGGCCTTGTTCGGGCGGGAGAGAGCGCGTCTTACCGCCTGAACTGGCTCCCAAGTGATGCTCCTCGACCCCAGTTGAATGGATGTCCCCATGAGTGACGACACCTTTAAGCCGACGCAGAAGATGGCGGCGAACGCCAAAAAGGGACTCGAGCTGCGGGCCAAGTTCCATCGAGGCGGGACCGAGGTCGGAGTCCATCGGGCCGAGCAGATCGCCAAGCAGGCAGAGCTCGGGCAGGAGGACGTCAAGTCCATGCACAGCTACTTCGCCCGTCATGCCGTTGACAAAGAGGGGAAGGCGCACGAGTGGGGCTCCGATGAGGACCCGTCGGCGGGTTACATCGCTTGGCTCCTGTGGGGCGGGGAGGAAGGTAAGGCCTGGGCCGACCGGCACGCGTCCAAACTGGCTCGATGAGGTCTGCGAACGGGGCCCCGCATCAATTCATCTGAGCGAAGGTTCGAAGCTCGGCGTCTGATCCGTGGCATGCGGGCGGCGGTGGTGGGTCTCACGAGCGCATCGAAGGCTGGGTCGCGCCTCGCAACGACGCACGGTCAGCCCCCCAATGGAGCTAAGCCGCAAGTCGGCTTATCGCCGCCGTCACGTGTTCGCGGCGGTAGGGCTTCTCGAAGAAGAGCCTGTTCCAGGGCATGGACTGTCGGTCCACCCGCAGCTTTCCCGACACGAGGATGAGCCGATCGAAGGCCATCGGTCGTGAACTGCGTGTGCCAGCTTCAGTCCGTTCCCACCGGAGCCGAGGTCGACGTCGGAGAAGACGATCCGGATGTCGTCCCGACTGCGCAAGATTCGGAGCGCGTCGTCTACGCTCCACGCCTCGATCTCCTCGAAGCCGGCCTCCTCGACCAAGTCGACGGCCATCATGCGCATCAACGGCTCATCCTCGACCACCAGGACCGCGGCCCGCATCATGTCATCCACGGCCAACTCCTACGCGTCCTGAAGCTGCTCGAGCGGCGCACGCATCGTAGCCTCGAACCCCGAAGGCGGATAACGCAGGTCCACTCCACCGGATCCCGCCAGTCCCATCGCGATGAGTCTTGAGCCGAACCCATTGCGGCGCGACTGCGCGGGCGCCACGGGCGGAGGCCCGCCCTTCTCCACCCAGTCCAGCACGACCTCCGCCTGTTCGTCACGACCTTTCACATGCCAGGACGCGGAGACGTGACCGCCGGACGTCGACAGGCCGCCGTACTTCGCTGCGTTGGTCGCGAGCTCGTGCACGAGGAGCGAGACCGACAGGGTCGCTCGGGGGCCGAGGTCGAGATCCGGCCCAGACAAGGTGATCCGGCCCCCATGACCCGCAGCCTCCGTCACCGCCGTCACGACGTCCCGCATGGTCGCAGACGTCCACGTCCGGCGCAGGAGGACGTTGTGCGCCGCGGACAGGGCGTGGATGCGCTGCTCGAAGGCCTCGATGGGCGCGCGCTCGGGAACTTTGCGCAGCGTCTGGCTCGCGATGGACAGGACCATCGCCAGGGTGTTCTTCAACCGGTGCGCGATCTCCTCGTTGAGGATACGCTGGTCCTCTTCGGCCCGCAGGCGAGCCACACCGGCTTCCAGCCGGTCGGCGACGTTTCGGAGGAAGGCCAGTTCCTCGTCCGTCCAGGTCCTGGCCGCATCCGAGTGGACGAAGAACAGCGCGACGGTGCGGCCCCTGTCGCGCACGGGGACGTCGACGAGGGCGCCGGCCTGCATGACCTGCAGGGGCGCCGGGTCATCCCGCGTGCGAGGGTCGGTCGTCACATCGTGGATGACCAACGCCTCGCCACGCCGCAGGTGATCCCGGATGTCACCGTAATCGTTCAAACGATGGCGGCCGACGATGCTGGCAACGCCCGGCACGGTCCAATCCGCCTCGATATGAACCAGGTCCACATCACCCTCGATGCGGCCATAACCCGCGCGGCTCGCGCTCAGCGTGCGGCCGATGATCTCGGATGCGGCGCGAGTCATCTCGGGGATCGTCGTGAGCTCGCTCAACCGGTCGCCGAGGGCGAGCTGCGCAGCCCGCCTCGCGTCCGCCTGGATCCTGTCGGTGATCTCGAGGAAGACCACGGCGAAGCGCCCGGCGCCGACCGAGAAGACGCGACCTTCGTACCATCGGTCGAGGCTCGCGACCTTGCGCTGGAACGTCACTGCCTCTCCGGTCTCGACGACGCGGGCGAACTCGTCGATCCACTCGTCCTCGACCCCTGGGAAAACGTCGCGGATCGTGCGCCCTCGGATGCTGCGGGCATCCATGCCCACAAGGCCGCCCCAGGCCTGGTTGACCTCGACGTAGCGCCAGTCGACCACCCTGCCGGATGCGTCGCGGATCACCTCGCCCACGACGAAGCCTTCGCTGAGACGCTCGAAGAGGCTGCGCCAATAGGCGCCCGTCTCGGCCAGAGCCTCTTCGACGTCCAGACGGTCGTGGACCGAAGCCAACAGCCGGGCCAGGGTCTCGAAGAAAATCAGGGTCTCGGCGTCGAAGGGTTCGCCTCCCGAGGAGCCGAAGGCGAGCACGCCGCCCAATCTCTTCTTGCCGATCAGCGGGAAGCCCGCATAGGCGCGCAGCCCGAGGGCGCGCAGCTGAGCCTCATACGCCTGGTCCTCCTCCAGGCCATCGCCGACGAGCAGCGCACGACGGGTCTCGGCCACGATGCCGCAGAGAGGGGTGCCGAACGGCAGGCGATCCGACCGGGCTCGTGCTCCGGGGATGGTATCGATAGCGCGGCTCAGGCGCAGGTGACGTCCGTCCGGCTCGACCTCATACAGGCGAAGCCAATCGAACCCGAGGGCGTCGGTGCTCCCTACAAGGATGGACGCCAAGGCCTCCGCGGGGTCTTCCGCGACGAGGAGGGCGGCTGATGCGCGGGCAAGGACGTCGAGCTTGGGCAGCCGGTGTAGTTCACCTCCCTGTCGGCCGATGAACCGATCACGTTCTTTGACGGAGCGTCTCAGTTCGAGCTGGTCGACCACCTGCGCCGCGAGCGTTCGCAGATCCTCGGCCTGCTCGGAGGTCAGACCGCCCGGGCGCGGCACGGTGTCGATGACGCTGAGCGATCCGAGCACTTGGCCGTTCGGCATGCGCAGGGGCGCACCGGCATAGAAGCGGATGAAGGGACTGCCGGTGACGAGCGGGTTCGCGGCCGTGCGCGGGTCGGCGGCGAGGTCTGGGATGATGAGCAGGTCGGGCTCGGCCAGGGCGAACTTGCAGACCGAGCGCTCGAGGTCCGTCTCGCAGTGGGGGAAGTCGACGCGCGCCTTGAACCACTGCCGGTCGGCGTCGACGAAGCTGACGAGGCCGACCGGCGTCTGACAGAGCCGGGTCGCCAGCCGTACGATGCCGTCGAAAGCCGGGTCGGTCGCGGTGTCGAGGATTTTCGCCGCCGCCAGGGTGGACAGGCGATCCCGCAGGCCGACGAAGCCGTCAGGCGCCGCCTGCAGGTCCGCCTCGTTGACGATCTCGGTCGACACCTGCTTCCTTCGATCCCTCTGCACGCGACCCAGCCGAGCCGCTTCACAAGCCGAACGATGCGACGTATCACCAGATCGTGACGGTTCGCACCGATTTCGTGATTGGAATCCGTCGCACCTCTAGCCTCGAACCTGCAGCGAGGGCGTGATTAAGGACGAGGCGCCATCCCGGGCCCGGACGTCCGCGGTCGGGACCCCACGACCTTGCGCAATTGGCGTGAAAGGTCCGCGACCGAATAGGGCTTGTGGAGCAGGTCGAAGCCGCGTGTGCCGTCCTGCGCCAGCACATGGCTGTAACCGGATACCAGGAGCACCGGCATGCGGGGGTGCCGACGGCGGATCTCGGTCGCCAGGTCGATGCCGTTCATGCCTGGCATGACCACGTCCGAGAAGACGACATAGAAGCGATCCGTGCCCTTGGTCAGCTCGGCCAAGGCACCCTCGGCATCGTTGGCCAGAACGGGCGCGTAACCCAGGTCCTTCAACGTCTGCACGGCGAAGGCGCCTACCTCGGCGTTGTCCTCCACGACGAGGACGCGGGTCCCGTGCCCGTCGACCAACGTCTCGGGCTCAACGTCGTGCCGGGTCCGGTCGGCTGGGGCCACGCGCGGCAGGTAGAGCGTGAACGTGCTGCCCACGCCGACCTCACTCCGCACCACGATCTCGCCACCGGACTGCTTGGCGAAGCCGAACACCTGAGAAAGACCGAGCCCGGTGCCCTGGCCGACGCCCTTGGTCGTGAAGAACGGCTCGAAGATCTTCTCCATATCGTCAGGCTGAATGCCGCTTCCGGTGTCCGTGACCGAGATCGCCACGAACGGTCCAGCGACCGCTGGATGAGCACGCACCGGGGGCATGCCCTCCACGGCCTCGACGACGATGCTCAGTCGCCCTTGACCGCCCATGGCATCGCGGGCGTTCACGACGAGGTTCACCAGTGCCGTGTCGAACTGGTTGGCGTCGGCGTGGACGAAGTAGGCATCGCGGGGCAGTTCCACGTCGACCTCGATCTGGGACCCGGTCAGAGTCCCCAGCATCTCGGAGAGCGCCCGAACACTGTCACCGGCGGCGAATACCTCCGGTCGGAGCGACTGACGTCGCGCGAACGCCAGGAGTTGCGCCGTGAGCTTGGCGGCTCGGTCGACCGTGTCCGATATGGCCGCGACGTAACGGGAGCGTCGATCCTCCCTGAGGTCCGGGCGCTTGAGGAGGTCCGTCGACGACTTGATGACCGTGAGGAGGTTGTTGAAGTCGTGAGCCACACCACCCGTGAGCTGACCGATGGCTTCGAGCTTCTGGGACTGGCGGAGGGCCTCCTGCGCCTGCTCCAACTCGACTCGATGTCGTCTCTCGGCGGTGATGTCTCGCCCCGTCGCGTAGGTCAAGACGCCCGCCGGAGCCGCCGTCCAGGAGATCCAGCGGGTCGAGCCGTCCTTGTGCCGATACCGGTTGCAGAGGCGGGGCGACCCACCCTCGGCAGCGTCGGTATAGGCCTCGACGGTCTCGTCGTGGTCATCAGGTAGGACGAACTCGTTGACGTGGTGGTCGATCAGTTCCTCCGGCCCATAGCCGAGCAAGCGCGTCCATGCAGGGTTCACCCGCCGAAAAATGCCGTCGAAGTCGATGATCAGCATGAGGTCCGGTGCGGTGTCCCACATGAGGTCGCGCTCGGTCGTGCGCTCCTCGAAGCGTTGTTCGAGGGTGGCGTTCAAGCACCGCACGTCGGCCAGGGACCCCTCCAGGTTTCTCTGACTCTCCTGGAGCGCCGCGTCCGACAGCACGCGATGGGTGGTCTCGTTGGTGAAGACGAAGAGTCCGGCCACCTTCCCGTCCCGGTTGAGGACGCGAGAGTAGGAGAACGAGAACCAGGCGTTCGCCTCACCTCGGTCCGTGTCCAACGTCCAGGGAAGGTCCTCGAAGCGACGGCTGCGTCCCGCGAGGGCATTGGCGATGATCGGCTTGGCCTGGTCCCAGGCGTCTGCCCAGACCCTGTCGAAGCGCTCGCCCATCGCCCAGGCGACCCTCGGGCCGAGCAGCGGGGCGTAGGTGTCGTTGAAGAAGAAGGTCAGGTCCGCCCCCCAGGCCAGGATCATGCTCTCGGGGGAGTTCAAGACGAGAGACAGTGCGGCCTTCAGCTCAGGCGACCAGTCCTCAGGCGGACCGAGCGGATGGTCCGACCAGTCGCGTTCCCGGATTGATTGGGCGGATGCGCCGCCGCCGCTGAGGAAGGACAACGAGCCACTCACCTGTCGAACACATCCATGACCGCGAGGCTTCGCAGGGCAGCAGCCTGCAAGCCATCATGGCCCCGTTCGTCGGGCTGCATCGCGTCGCAAGGTACGGCCGCCACTCCGACGATCATGCCACGTCCTCGTTCGCTCGATCGACCTATGAGTTCATGAGACGCCCATCGTCTCGGGTCTGACACCCGATGGTCCTACGACGGCTCCACCGCCCGTACAACGCGGCTCATCCTCCACAGGTAGGCACGCTGAGTTCTGCACCAGCGCGGCAGGAGGCGCGATCGGAGACGGCCGACACGGATCGAGCTGGGTAGGTCACCCAACGTCCGGCCGATGTCGTCGAGGGTAGCGTCCACGGAGCTGGTGGAGTTTTGGAGTCGAGGGCGGTGGGCGGAGCTCCGCACATGGCGGAGCCCGCCGC
>NZ_QYBB01000058.1 GCF_004137685.1 Lichenibacterium minor
GAGAAGCTGCAGGGCATGCCGCTGCCTCGGCGGTGCGTGGAGACCTACACTCCCCATCCTGATCTCCCGAATGACAGGATCCTGCACAGGACTTGGATGCCCGACGAGCGGCGCATCGCCCGCCGGGCCGAGATCATCGCCGCCCACGATATGTGGATGGTCGAGCGCCAGGCCGTGAAGGACCGGCTCGGGATGGACGCGGCCGATGACGCCGAGGAAGCGACCTGCCGAGCGCTGTGGGAGGTCGAGGCCGAGATCCTGGCGACCCTGCCGGCGACGACAGCGGGGCTCGTCGCGAAGGCACGGTGGGCATCGTGGGATGGGCTCCCGAAGGCCACCGCGGAGGTCTGGTCCAAGCAGGTCACGGCCGACGTGATCGCCATGGCGGAACGCAGCGGGGTGGCGTCGTGAGCTTCCTACCCCCGCAGCCCCTCCCGCACCTCGCTGGCGTGGCCGGTCACCGGCTCGCAGCCTTCAATGATCACTGCCCGCGCCCTCGCGATCCATGGCGCGCCTCGCGCATCCGTGTCGTCCAGGCGAGCCCGCATCGTGGCGGTGAGCTTCCCGTTGACGAGCCCGATGTCGCCCAGGTGGCCGTCGACGCGCCCGGCGAGCAGCTGCCGCATCACCGGCGGGGCGTCGTTGGGGGTCGTGTACCGGCCGCCCGGCCGGTAGACCTCCCCGGGCCGGACATCCAGCCTGTTCGGCCAAGCGTCATAAAGCGCGACCAGGATGCGCAGCTCGATCTCCGCGTGTTCGTCGTCTCGGATCTGCACCGCGCTCAAGGGCCGTCCTCCTTCATCTCCGTCCACCCGGAGCGTGCGCGCCGTGTGACGAGCGAAGCGGCAACGCCCTCGATCTATCGGGCGACGTCGGAGGGTTGCGGCCGGCAGTCAGTCGCCTGCAAACTCGTCCACGTCCCGCGCCGCGATGCGCCGGTCCTCCGTGGCGCGAGCCCACTCCCGCATCGAGACATGCAGCGTGTGCAGCGCGATGGAGACCACGTTCGCCTCGTCCACGTAGTCCGACACGATGATCTCGACCTCGGCGTTGGCGTTCGGGCCGTCGACCTGGAACGTGGCGGTGAAGATGTCCTCGCCGTCGTCCTCGGGTTCGTCGGCCTGCACCCGCTCCAGGCTCATCAGCCTGTAGGTCCAGTCGGACCCGTCCGTGATCTCGTCGCCTTTCGCTATGTCGTCGTCCACCATGCCGCTCTCCCGCTGCTGATGTCCGCAGCATCGCAGGACCGGCGGCGGAAACAGGCAACAGGTGGTGGTGACCGCACCACGGCCGGTGGGGGCTCGCCCGACGCCGTTGCGGCGGAGCTGCGGGACCTCGTGCACCAGGCCGCCGGCAACGTGGTGGGGAAGACGGTCGCCGCGCAGGTCCGGCAGGCGGCACGGCACCTCGGCTACCCGGCGGAGAGCTGGCGCGTGCGAGAGGCCTGGTACGGCCGGGCCGGTGCGTGGTCGGCCACGGCGGTCGACGACCTGCGGCGGCGGTTCGCGGCCTGGCGAGCGCGAGAGACGGGACCCTCCACCCTGGCGCAGCGCGTCGGTGAGGTCCGACGACTGCTGGTCGATCTGGACCGGCAGATCGCTGGGCTCGAGGCCGAGGTGGCCGGCATGCACGGTCGAGGCTCGTCCTCCGATGCGTGACGCCGCGCTCCGAACTATCGTCGCCGTCTGGTGGTCGCCGTCGTTCCTGCTCGCCGTATCGCGCTGGTAGGGCGGCCGGGCGCGGTTCTCGGCCATCATGGCGCTCGGTCGGGCACTGGTGGCGCTGGGCTGGCCCGGGGTCGCGTCGCGAGTCTACGGGGCGGAGTTGGCCCGAGCGGAGCGCCAGCGGCGGGAAATGATCCGACGTCGGCGGACAATCTTATAACGCGACACCCCGATCGGCCCGGGCCTCGGCGATGAGCCATAGTGGCGGCTTGTGTTCGGAGACGGGTGGAGTCAGTAGAGGTTGATCACGAATCATCCACAGGTGGTTCGAAATTCGTCATCTCGCCGCATCGACACGGATCGCGACGCGACACCATATTCAATCACGGTTTACGGGCCTTTAAAAACGGGCGCGTAGCCTAAGACATTCCGCCCCGCCAGGGCGACGACACATGCGACCGTTTTCGAGCTTCATCAGCCCGGCGGTCGATCTATCGACCACCCGATCGCATGCGGGCCCTGGCGGGCCGGTGCTGATGAGGACTATCCATGAACCTCTTTCATTTCAGCGATACATCTCGCCTACCGTGGATCATGTCCAGCGGCGAGTTGCGCCCGGGCGGGAACAAGGCGGGGGGTTTTCCATCGCCTGAATTCGTTTGGGCGACAACCAATTTACTCGGCGATGCGTCAGCCTCCGTTGCTGGTGGCGATCCATACATCACGGGGAAAGTCCGGCACGTCCGGTTCACCTTCGATAGCGCGCTGTTTACGCCTTGGTCCGAGATCCCCGACCACTATCCGCAGTGGACGCCCGATCAGGTTCGGCGGTTGGAGAGCTACACGGAGGGTGCCAGCGATCCGAAAACTTGGTGGTGCTCGCCGCGGCCGATTCAGCGTGAGGACTGGAGCACTATTCACAGTCGCTCCTATCGCGACAACCGTTGGCAGGTGCTCAGCCCGACAAGCGAAATCGCCCGGATGGCTGATGAGCACGGCATGACTTGGCTCGGCGTCGAGGTCGTCGGACGGCCCTTCGTCTCGGCCAAGGTTACGGCGCCGGACGGCCGCACGGGCTACGCGGGGCGGTAGCGACAAGGGATTAGTCGACGCGAACGCGCCGACTTACTGAACGGGGCGTCTAGGCCGGCCAGCCGAAAAGGAGGACTCCGCCCTCCCTGGCGCCCCACCACCAGCGGACCGCGCGGAGCGGATCATGGACGACAAAGAATTTAGAGAGCGTTGGGAGCACCTGAAGCAATACGAAAGCTTCTACCGAACGCAAAGCGCGTCCGACGTGCTCAGCATCCTTAGCTACAAGTGGTCACAGGTATCCGACGAACCAGATGTGGGAAAAGCGATCTGGGAAGGGGTCGGCGATGCTTCTCACGCAATGACAAGACTTATTATGGAGCACGTCCCGTCACAGGAACAAGACCGTGCTTTTGCGGCGCTGGCCAACCTCATCAACTACACATTTGTTATATCGGCGCACGAGAAGGATAGGAAGGAGGCGAAAGAGTACGTCCGTAAGGTGACAGGACCCGCGCACCAAGCGGCGAGAAAAAAGGGAATCGTTTCTAGAGATCTAACAAGGCGGATCGCCCAGGAGAAGCGTGGTCCTAACGGAGAAGCGCTGACACCAGCGCAGCTGGTGCGGCATGTTAAGCACGCGCGTAAAGAGGCGAAATTGCCGGCGCTATGCAAGGAAGACGAAGACACGCCTGACAAGGAAGAGAATGTGGTGCGAACGATTCGACGCCATCTAAAAGGCTTTGCGTACTGACATTCTGGCAGAATGTCCGTCTTTTTTGGACAATCTGTCAGAATGTCCAAAATCGTCGTTGCCGCTTTCTCAGTCCTGTCTTTCTATGGGGTTCTCCACCGTCTTGAGTGGAGGCTTAAGAGGATCGACAATGCTTGACGTTGTGAAGCCTGCAGCCCGATCGGTGCAGGGCACGGCGATCTACCTGGGGATAGGGGTTTCGACGGTCTATAAGCTGGTCGACCTGGGGAAGATCCCCGCTCGCCGCGAAGGCCGCAAGCTCCTGATCTTGGTGTCTGACGCCGATGCCTATCTTGAAAGCCTCCCGAACTATCGAGAGGTTGCTTGATCGCATGACCTATAAAACGTTGAGGCCGACGCCCGCTGTTCAGAGCGGGGCCGGCCTCGGAATTGGTATTAGCTCGCCAGCATCTACCGGTTCCGAAACTACTCTCCGTACCCACAGCGATCAAGCCCGTTTCGCGGTCAACGTGATCGCCCACCGGTTCCGGGTGTCGCACGCCACCGCCCTCGCGAATGCGGAAGCCTTCGGGCTGGCGTGCTTGTCGTGAGCACTCCCATTGATCTTGGCGCCGTGCGCGCCGCCCGCGATGCCGCCGTGCAGATGGCCCGCGGTATCGCGCAGGAGCGCGTCGGCTTTATCGTCCAGACCATCGAGAGGCACGCGCGCCGTGCCTACGCCGGCTCGGCCGCCATTGAGGGGACGGACCCCGAGCTGGCCCGGGCCGCGAACCGCTGGTGCGCCCGCAAGCTTCGCAGCGAGGTTCGCAAGGCGCTCCGCGACGTGATGCCGGCCGCCGGCCTCGTCGACACGGTCGAGATCGCCAACGATGGGTTCTGGGGGCGCCTCGACGCGCTCCACGAGGCCGCGAAGGCCGGGGAGGGTGGTCGATGAGCCGCCCCGCTTTCCACCGCCCCGCTTTCCACCGCCCTGCCGGCGCCACGCTGCTTGAAACCGTGGCCCTCGTGCCGCTGAGCAAGCGAAAGGCGATCCAGTTCAATGTGATTTCGGAGAACGGGGAGCGTCGCGGCGAGCTGCTGCACTGCGGACTGACGGAGCGCGGGCGTCCCGTTTTGGCCCGGCACCCGCAGCGGCTCGTCCTGTCCGAGGCCGTGGCGATGAAGATCGTCGAGGCCCTGGCCGGGGTCGGGGTCGCGCTTCGGGAGGGTCGGCAATGACGACCGCCACGATCCCCGACGACCTCCGACCGCGCCTGGGGAAATTCGTGCGCTTGCTGGCGAGCGACCAGCCGGGCGACGTGGTCGCCGCAGCCACCGCCATAAAGCGGGCTTTGGCGGCTCACGGCGCCGACCTGAATGACCTTGGCGACGACATCGATCGACACGCCGAACCTCTAGTCATCTACGTCGACCGCCCGCAGACGCGCCGTCAGAGCCGCGCCGAAGCTGGTCACATCGACTGGACCTCTTCACATCGCATCCACGTCGCGGCAACGCTGGAGCGTGGGCTTATCCGCTTCCCGTTCAATCAATGGGAAAGGGATTTCATCGGCAACATCGTCGGCCGACTCCGCAATCCGCGCAGCCGTCTCACCTTCAAACAGGCCGAGGTTGCTGAGCGACTTGTGGCCAAGGTGGAGCATGGCCGTTGATCGCCGCTGAAGCGTCACCTCCGAAGCCGACCTTTGCCCCGTTCACGGGACTGCCAGCGCTGCCGGCACTGGCGACGCTCCAGGCGCGCAAGCAGTGGGTCGTGTGGGATTACCGGCTGAACAAGGGAGGAACGAAGTGGACGAAGCCGCCGCTGCGCGCGGCTGACTGCACCAACGCCAGCCATTCCGAGCCGCGGACGTGGGCCGAATATGACCGGGCCGAATATGCTGCGCGGCGCAACGGCCTGCCCGGCGTCGGTTACGTCCTGACGCAGGACGACGACATCGGCGGTTTCGACATCGACGGGTGCCGCGATGCCGAGACGGGCACGCTGGCGCCGTGGGCGGCCGACGTGCTGGCATTGGCGGAGACCTATGCCGAGGTGAGCCCCAGCGGGCGTGGTGTCCGCATTTTTGCACTGGGCAAGCCGGAGAAGGCGTCCAAATGCGATCCGGCCGGGGTCGAGGTCTACGCCAAAGAGCGTTTCCTGACTGTGACGGGCCGGCACATCGCCGGAACGCCGACGGAGATCCGGCCGGCGCCCCGCACGCTCGCGGCGCTGCTCGCCCGGATTGAAGCGACCACGGCGGCGATCGAAGCCGAAAAGGAGAAGATCCGAGAGGCGGCGGCCACCCAGGCCGCGGGCGAGCGCTCCGGGGTCGGAGCGCAGTTCAAGCGGGCTGCGGGCGTCGGGACGGGGGCAACGTCGACCTTTTTCCGAGATGTGAACTCCGCCGCCTTCGCGAACCTCGGGGCGTGGGTGCCGGCGCTATTCGGCTCGGCCGCAATCCCGAACACCATGGGCTACCGCGTCAGCTCCGCCGCCCTCGGCCGCGCCCTTGAGGAAGACCTGAGTATCACGGGGCAGGGCGCTAAAGACTTTGGTGTCGGCGACATGGGCGACCCCAAGGGCGGCAGTCGGACGGCCATTGATCTCGCGATGGAGCATGGCGGCGCGCCGGATGCCGCCCAGGCGGCGCTCTGGCTCTGCGATCGGCTCGGCATCGATCCGGCGTCGCTGGGCTGGCGCACGGGTTGCCGCCGACAGGAGACGCCGGGACAGGGGGCTGGAGGGCAGAAACGGGGCGGGAACGGCCAAGCCGAAGATGATGGATTCGGCCCGAAGGCTGCAGGCCCGTCGGGCGCTAGGCGGCCGGACGGGCAGGAGAAGCCGGCGATCGTGAACGACCGCGGCCTGCTGATGGGGGCGTTCCGCGACCGCCTCGACATCGCGCTGCGGCCGGAGAAAGCGCCTGCCTACCCGGTCGACGCCTTGCCGACGCTCATGGCCGACATGGTCGCCGCGATGGCGGACCTCGTCCAGGCGCCGGACACGCTGTGCGCCCACGCCGTCTTGTCGGCGGCGGTGCTGGTCACGCAGGGGCTGGCGGACATCCATCTGCCGAACACATCGCGGGCCATGCCGTTGTCGCTGTTCCTGCTCGTCGTGGCGGCTTCGGGCGAACGGAAATCGAGCTGCGATGGCCTCGCTCTCAAAGCTGTGGCGCAGCTCGAAGCGCGGTTGTCGGAAACCTACGCCGACGAGATGCGGACATTCCGAGCCGATCGGGCCGCCTATGAGGGCGAGGTGTCGAAGATCAAGGCAGACCGAAAGATCGAGGCGGACGAGCGTAAGCAGAAGCTCCGCGCCCTGTACGAGCCCGAGGAGCCTACCGCACCCATTATCCGCGCCACCGAGCCGAACCTCGAAGGGCTGCTCAACCTGATCGCCAAAGGGCGCCCGTCCCTCGGGGTGTTCACGGCGGAGGGTGGCAGCTTCCTCGGCGGCCACGGGATGAACGAGGACGCGAAGACTCGCACCCTGACCGGCCTGTCGACGCTCTACGACACCGGGGCGGCGCAGCGGGTGCGGGCGAGGGAAATCACCATCCTCGACGGCCGGCGGGTGTCGATCAGCCTAGCGGCTCAGGCGAAGATCGCCGCGGCCCTCCTCGGCGACGAGCTTGCGCAGGATCAAGGGTTCCTAGGCCGGTTCCTCGTCTGCTACCCCGACAGCCGCATCGGCACACGCGAGGTCCGCCTGGCGCCGACGGGCACGGACCCGCGGGTGGAGGCCTTCACCGACAGGGTCCGCCGCCTGCTGGACCTTCAGGATGGTAGCAAGGCCCCGCTGCGGCTCCCGGTCCTGGTGCTCGACGGCGAGGCCTGGGAGGTGTTCCGCGCCTTCAGCCAAGCGATCGAGGACAACCTCGGCGATGGAAAGCACTGGCATCCGATCCGCGCCGCAGCGCAACGAATGGCGGAGAACGTCGGGCGCATCGCCGGCGTGCTGCACCTGTTCGCGCATGGCGGAACGGACCAACCGATCGACGGCGACACGATGGTGTCAGCCTGCGAGGTCGGCGCCTTCTACCTGAAGGAGGCGCTGCGGATCAGTGGCGGCGTCATGGTGGATGCAGAGACTCAGGCGGCGAACGACCTCGCAACCTGGATCGAGAGCCGATCAGGCGACCTCATCGCACCCTCTCACATTCAGCGGCTCGCCCCCAACGCGCTCCGCATGAATGCGGCGAAGACGCGGGAGCGCATCCGTCTCCTGTGCGAGGCCGGACGGCTAGAGGCTGTCGGAGAGGCCGACATCGACGGGAAGCACTACCGGGAAGCCTACCGCGTCAACCGGCTGGGGAAGCACTGATGAGCGGCGATCCTTGGGCCGGGATGGCCGACCCGCGAGCGGCGCTGAGGGCCGCCCGGGAGGGTAAAACGAGCTTTCGCAAACTTTCGCAACCCGCCTCGGAAGGCTGCGAAAGTGCTTCTTCAACAAAAACAGAGGCTTGCAACGACTTTCGCGACTTTCGCAACTTTCGCAACTCACCCCCAGCGCTCTCGCACTCTCGCGGAGAAAATCCTAAAGATAGAAAGATAACTTGTTCTTCTTCTTTATCAGAGACTTACCTCGACCCCGCTTCTGCATCTGGGTTGCTGATCCCCGTTTCTGACTGTGCCCCGGAGCGCGGGCCTGCGAAAGTTGCGAAATCGCGAAAGTATGGGTCAACCCATTGTGATCGCTTAGGAAATACTTTCGCACCCGCCTGCGAAAGCTTCACGGTCGCAAACACGGTTCCGAGCCCCGTTGCTCACCTTCAAGGGCCGCGCGAATGGCGTGACGGTCTGGCCCTTCTCGACCGTTGGACGCCGCCTTGCGAGGGGTTCCGCTCCGGTGAATGGGACGGCATCCGGCGCGCCGTGTCGCACTTCATGGATCATTTCGCCGTCGAGGCTGAGGCGCGTGGATGGACCGCCCTCGACCTGTTCGGGGTTCACGGCCGAGCCGGAGCGGCCCGGGTCGATAGCTGCGGCGCGCTGATGTTGCCGCTGCTCAAGAACGCCACCGCCCTCACAGCCGGCGCCATTACGTTCGGGCCGTTGGTCTATCGGCGCCGGGCGATGCCCGAAGCGGTGCTCGTGTGGGGTCTCGTAGGAGAAGCGGCATGACGGGCGAGTTTTCAGAAGCGCAGACGCGAGAGGGGGCCGCCCCTGTTAGAACAGGCAGAACCGGGGGGATAACAGGTGCCCCGGCCGGCCCGTTTGATGTGTGCGAGGCCACACGCGCACCCGCGCGCGAAGGGTTTTCGGAGTTCTCGGAGCCCCTAAAAAGCGCCCGCATTATCGCGGTCGACATCGGAGCCCACGGTGCTGCGGCGTTGCTCGACGGGGCGGGCGCCTTGCTCGACGTCGTCGACCTCCCGACGCTGGACGCTGGCCCTGCTTGCCGGCCGGAGATCAGTCCCGCGCTGTTCGCCGGGATCGTCCGGCGCTGGGCTCCCGCCCGGGCGTGGGTGGAACATATCGGCCCCAGGCTCGGCGACCGTCCCGCCGGAGCGTTCGCATTCGGCGGCAGCAAGGCCACGGTCGAAACGACGTTGGCGGTGCTCGGCATCCCGTTCCGCAGCATCACCCCGGCGGTGTGGAAGCGGGCGGCTGGCATTCCGGCGGGGAAGGGCATGAAGGATCTCGCCCGCTCCCGTGCGATCGAGCGGTGGCCAGATCGGGCTGACCTGTTCGCTCGGAAGCTTGATCACGATCGCGCTGAGGCGGCACTTATCGGCTGGGCGGGTCTCCAGCGAGAGGGGATGGGACGATGAGCGTGCCCCTCACTACGAGACCATCACTCCTCGAACTCGTCGGGAATGAAGCGCTTTCGAACCGCGTTGTAAAACTGGTCCGTCGGCCTGAGCTTCTCATTCGAGTTATTGCGGATGAACGCATCGGCAAGCTTCTTGCGATTGCTAACTGCATCCACGATCTCCATAAATCGTCGATTCAGGCGCGAGCGATAGCCGAAGACCGTCTCGCCTTCCTGCGGTCCAGGAATGCCGGCAGTGATGTCCTGCATCGCTTCGTCGACGGTACCGGAATTGACGGTCGCCATGGCGTTTCTCCGATAGTCGGACGGCTCCGAAATGGTGCGCGCCTGATACCCATTTCTTTCAACTATTGCCTTCAAGGCGTGTTGCATCTCCTCGCAATGCAGAACGGAGGTTGCCTCGACCACGACAGGGCCGAGGCGGCGTTGATCGGATGGGCCGGGCTGCAGAGAGAGGGACAGGGACGATGACCGCTGAAATCATACCGCTGCACTTCAAACCTTTCGATCCCGTGCGGGTCGAGATCACCAGCCCCGGCACACAGCATGGCCGACCGTTCTACGTAGTCGACTTCGTCGAGGCTGACGGGGGCCGCGCCGGGATGTGGGACGGGACAGACATCGTCGAGGCGATGGAGGCGGCGGCCGATTGCGCTGGTGGTGAGATGCCGGTGGTCGACCTCGTCGGCGCTGGCATGGTTCAGCATTGAGGGCCGGGACGATGAGCAAGAAAAGTCCACGCGAGACAGACGCAGCTTGGACCGCGAAGGCGAAGAAGGACGGACTCGTCATCACGATGGAGGAGGACGGCACTATGCGCGAGATGGGCGGATCGAAATACGGCGTCTTCAATCATGCGCTCGTCGACGAGGTAATCCGCACGGCGTGGGTGGTGGCCGGTCCTGGGGAGAAGGAAGCGGCTGACCGCAAAGTCACTGGCATGGTCGTGGCGGCAATGAGGGCTTTCGAGCCAAAAGACGAGATTGAGGGCATGCTGGCGGCCCAGGCCGTCGCGATGCACCTCGCCAGCATGGAAGTGTTCCGCCGAGCTATCATCCCGGAGCAGGGAGCGGAGACCGCATCCAAGCTTCGACGCGATGGCACGAACATGGCGAGGGCCATGGCGGACATGCTGTCGGCCCTCGCGAAGCATCGAGGCCAGGGGCAGCAGAAGGTTGTGGTCGAGCACGTCCACGTCCACGCCGGCGGACAGGCCGTCGTCGGGGCCGTCACCACGGGTGGCGCCCTGCCGCTGTCGGGGGACGCTGCTCCAGCCCTCACTCACGACGACGTCGCCATGGCGCTCAATGATGCCGCCATCGTCGATTTGGCGACCGGGGGGAGGGTGGGGTCCGATGGCCGATGATGCGCGCGACCCCATGGTTCCAAGGTCCGAAAATCAATGCGGGGCCCGTACCCGACAGGGTGGCGCCTGCGGAAACCTCGGCATGACGAATGGGCGATGCCGCTTTCATGGCGGGCTCAGCACCGGGCCGCGCACCGCCGAGGGCATGGCCCGCATGCGAGCTGCAAACACCATCCACGGCGCCCGAGGGCAGGATGCCCAGCGCTTCCGGAAGATGCTGCGATCCCTAGAAGCCGATGCCCGTCGGCTCGGCGAACTGGCCTGAGAGGAGAAGCGATCATGTCTCATAGAACACTGCGAACACCTCAACACGCGCGCGAAGCCTTCCTCGGCGCCTTGTCGGCCGGCGCCAGCATCGCCGCCGCGTGCCGCTCCGCTGACCTCGGCCGTACGACGGTTTACGGGTGGCGGTCCTCCGATGACGACTTCGCCCGGGCGTGGGATGAGGCGATCGAGGGCGGCACCGACAGGCTGGAGGACGAAGCATTCCGCCGGGCGCATGATGGTGTCGCCGAGCCGGTGATCTCGGGCGGGCGTCAGGTACTCGATGCTGAGGGTGCGCCGCTGGTGGTCCGGCGCTACTCGGACAACCTGCTCATCACTTTGCTCAAAGCCCGCAGGCCCGAGCGGTTCAAGGATCGCGTGTCCGCCGATCTCAACGCCAGTGTGAAGGTGGGAACAGACCCCAAGGCCGACTTCGCCGTGATGGTGGCGCTACTCGACGGGCTGGCGGCAAGGAAGGCCCGTGGGGAGCCAACGCCTGAACTGGATGCGCTACCAGCCTAAGCGGAGATCACAGTACGAAACTTCGCCCTTGTGTTTGTGCACCACGTGCACTATCTCCGAGGAAGGAGCCGATATGCCCTCACTCGTTCGCCTCGGCAAGATAGTGGTTTCCATGTACGGCAAACCGCGAGAGCATGCTCCGCCCCATTTCCATGTGTCAGGACCAGACGTGAACTTCACGGTGCGGCTGGACAACCTACAGGTCCTCGCTGGGAAAGCTGACCGCGATGCGTTTGCGGCTGCGGTAGATTGGGCCAAAGATAAGTCTGGAATGCTTTCGGCCGAGTGGAGTAAACTCAATGACTGACGATCAGACCTTCATCGTCGGCGAGGTTCTGCCGCGCATTGCATCCGTGTCATTTCATAAAGATTTCCAGGTCACTGTGACGTGGGAAGAGGGATCCCGCGCCGGTCAGTCTGATGTGATTGACCTTGGCCCAGCGGTTATGACACATAAGATTTATGCTCCTCTACGCGATGATCCCGATTTTTTTCGCACTGTGCATGTGATAAACTATGGCAGCGCACTCGGATGGGGCGATGGCGAGGAAATCGACATGTCCGCTGAAGGCGTGGAGGATCTAGCCGAGCAAGCTATGACGGCTTCCGACTTTCGATTGTTCATGGAGCGGCATAGTTTCACTCAGGAAGCTGCAGCGGCCCAACTTGGTATCAGCAGGCGGCAAGTCAATTACTTTCTCACGTCCAAGGTGATCCCGAGGACGATTGCACTTGCATGCGCAGGTCTTAACGCGCAATTGATAAACCAAAATCGTAATCCTACTAATGATGTAGATGTCGTCAACAATCCCGTTGGATTGCTTGATCATTCTATGGTTTTTTATACACCGAAATACACCTCTGTCTATCCTTTGAGAGATTGTAAATACATAGAAGGTTTTGGTTTGCTGACTAACTCAGAATGTACTGTTAGATTAAGCGGCAGACCCGTACCAATTGTAAGTCTCGTGGACATTAAGTCAGGAAAGGCTGATTTAGCAGCACTTGCTGCAAACAAACCCGTTATTGTAAAGCCATAACATACGGTAACGCATTTTGCCGTGTACCGACTGTACACTGATGCTGGGCGCATCAATCATGAATCACCTGCTCTTGCCCTCCAGCAAAAGGGCGAGGGCGGAGTTTCGCGTCACGGTACGCGCGTGAGGCTCATCTAAGCGAAGCCGAGGTACTTTCTGATCTCGGCCACTTGGGCTTCCCTGCGACCTGGTATCAGCCAATTCCCGACCGCGGCAGGGTGGGGGAGAAGGGCGTCAACCCTGACGCCATGGGACAGCATGCCGAAGGCGACCTCTTTGCCGTAGGCCAACACCTTCTCAGGACGCCAAAGCGCGATTTCCTCCCGGAGCCAGTCAGCTCCGATCCTGACGACCTTAGCATCAGGAACGCTGTTTCCGGCAGTTGTGACACGGACAAGGTTCGTGAACATGAACAGCCCGCCGCATTGGTCGAGCGGGCGGCCGAACAGCTGCGCGATGTCCCGGCGCATCGTCCTGAGCGTCGGGGAAGGGTGGCCGCCATTGAGGTGCTGTCCTGACATCTCCCACACGATCCTTGCGAGCTGAGCGCCCGTGGCATCCTTGAACACTGCGGCTTCGTGTGGGGCCGGTTGTCCGGGGTTGAGAAGCACCAGCATCAGCCGAATGGCCCCAGGTTGCCCCGCCGTGAAGAAACCGCGGGGGACGGAACCGGGATAGCTGTCGGGCTGCGCGCCGTGATGGCCGGCGACCATGCGCGCGTAGAAGTCTACGAAAGGCATTTCGGACACGGCAGCGTCTCCCCTTCCGGCGAGGTTAACGCATCCCGCGGTCGAGGTCCTTGCCGAGCTGATCCATCTCCGAGCCATGCGCTCCGTGCAGTCCCGCAAGGGTATACCTTAAAGAGACAATGTGTCTGGCTGGAGACCCCGTATAGTTTCCGATATGAGGCTCTGTTATCACCCGAGGGTGTCATATCAGCGCTGGCGGGTCTTTCGCATCCGACAGGTTTGAAAATCACGATCTCGCGAGCTGCCGACGACCGGCGCCGAGCTGCGCTTTCTGAAACGGGAGGTGTACCTGCGTACGGTGGAACTCCGGCGTGACGTGCTGATCGCCTACGAGCGCTATCGGCCGGCGTGAGGTCTCATGCGATCACGCGACGGCGCACTCCATTTCTACCCTTTGCTCCATCCATCTGACGAAGTCCTGAGGGGAAAGGGGGCGCGCGAAAAAGTATCCCTGTACCTCGTCGCAACCTATCGATCGCACCTGATCCAGGACCGCTCGTGTCTCGACGCCCTCCGCCACAACACGATGCCCGAGATGCTTCGTCATCGAAACCATCATGCTGACAAGCGAGAATTGGCGAGGATCAGTGTCGATCTCGGTAATGAACGATCGATCGATCTTCACGACCTGCACCGGTAGTCGCTGCAGGTAGGACAGGCTGCTGTAGCCGGTGCCAAAATCGTCGATCGCCAAGCGGATGCCAGCGTCGGCCAGCTCCTTAAGTTGCGTGAGGGCCAACTCCGCATCGTTCATAACAGCGGTCTCGGTCACCTCCAGTTCCAGCGCTGTATGGGGAACGTCGTGGCGCGCCAGCACTGCCTTCACGCTGCCCGCGAAATCGGACTCGTGTAGGTTGGCGGAGGAAATGTTGACCGAGACGGTCAAGTCCAACCCGGCTTCGCGCCAACGTGCCATTTGAGCGACCGCAGTCTCGATGACCCAGGCGGTTGTCGGATTCGCTAGGGACATGCGCTCGATCAGCGGGATGAACTCGCCTGGGGGGATCGGACCGAGCGTGGGATGGGTCCATCGCATCAAGGCTTCAGCGCCGACGCAGCGGCCGGATGCGAGGTCTACGCGAGGCTGATAGACCAACCGGAAGTCGGACGGCGACTGCAGCGTGCTCTCGAAGTCGCGAAGCAGCGTGAAGCTGCGCTGGAAGGCCGTATCGATCTGGGCCGAGTGGACATGGAAGAACCGGCCCGACGAGCGGGCATCCTGGGCTGCGCCTTGAGCGATACGCAAGACATCGGAGGGCAACGTTTCGCCCAGCATGAAAGGGGCGACGCCGACCACGGCCGTCCCAATCGCACTGGGGCCGCCGAGCTTACGGATCACATCAGTTCTGCTCCTGAGCAGCGCGACGTAGGCTTCTTCGTCCATGCCCTCGGGTGCCAAGGTTGCGAGCTGGGTGGTACCGACGTGATAGGCCTTGCGCTTCGGCCCAATCATGGATCGGACATTTCGCGCTGCAGCCTTCACCATATCATCGATTGTGGCTTGGCCCATGACACGCACGGCATGATTGAGCTGGTCCACCCCGATAAGATCGATCACAACTGCAATCTGTTGCTGCCCTGGAGCTTGATCACGGGCAAGGTCGCTCAGATCGTCGATGAACTGTGTGCGGTTGGGGAGGTCGCTGGTTGGGTCAATGCGGCCGAAGGCGTGCTGCAGTTCGATCTGCGCCATCACCATTGCGGCGAGATCCTGGAGGGCTGTCACCTCCGACGGTGTCGCGAGCCGCGGCTCCGTCCCTAGTACACACATAGCACCGAGACAGAAACCATCCCGCGTGAGGAGGGGTGCTCCGGCATAGAAGCGCACTCCGGCTTTGCCCAGGACGCTGTCGTGATAACAGGGATCTGTTCGGAAATCCTCGATCACCAGCACGCCGCCGGACTCAGCGACCTCAGCGCAGGGCGCCTTCTCGCGTGGGATCGACCAGTGTTCGACGCCGATGCGAGACTTGAACCATTGCCGATCGCAGTCTGTCAGGGAGATGGCTGCAATCGGCAAGTCGAAGATCTGACTCGCCATTCGTGAAATACGATCGAAGCTCTCGCTCGGAGGTGTATCAAGCAGATTGAGCCGTTCTAAGGCATCTAATCGAGCTGCCTCTTCATCGACCACTGAAAGGCTCACGACCAGCTCCTGGCGACATCGGCTTAATGAGGCGATCGACTTAACTTAACCGATCCGCATAACCTATGATGGGGTACGAATTCCTAATTATTCGGAAATTGAGTAGCGTGGCCGTCTAGCGTTGATATATCATTTGATGAAATCCTTATCCGCTTTTTCAGGAAAAAGGTCCCGCATGTTCATAAAGAGGCTTTGCCATCGGTGAAGGCTCCCAGTGCGCGCAGGGGATCGGTTAACAAGTCGTTACTTACGGTGATGGGCTCATAGCGACCTGCAGAGCCCGATGCTGGCCGCCCGACTCGCCGGACAACCTCACGTTCGAACGACATGAAGTGCTCGATCCGTCCATCCGATCCTCGAAGCGGCCGGCAATCGATCTCGACACGGTACTTGCTGCCGTCGCCCCGGTAGTTCGTGAGATACCCATGATAGCGCTCCCCGGCGACAAGAGCCCGGGCGAAGTCGTCCAACGAGGAGCGTCGGGTTTCACGGCCTTGCATGAAGCGCGGTGTCAGCCCTATCAGCTCGTTCACGTCTCGTCCGGTCAGCGTTCCAAAAGCCGAATTGGCGTAGAGGATGACGGGACCGGGCTTCACAGGCTGTGCATCTGTGATCACGATGCCGATTGGCGCGTCGTGAAGGAAAGCGCGCGCGAGTTCGATGATGTTCATGTCTCCAAGGCCGATCCCGATGACGCACTTCCAGGGCGAGCACCGCTGCGATCGGTCCTCGATGACATAATGCATCAAGGTCGCCTCGGGTCAGACGACCCGAGAACACATGATCTGAAACAGAGCCAACCCGATCCATCGCCTTCTCGAATTCCTGCATGGGTATACCCCGGCGAGACATGGGCATGAGACACCCTTTCTTGCTCTCATTTGGGTTGATTTCCGATTTATGAGACGCCATAAGAGGTGGGTCTAGACCTATGTGAGACACAGAGAGCCCACGATGACCACCACCGGACACGTCTACGGGTATGCCCGGGTCAGCACGACCGATCAGGACCTCTCGATCCAGGATGCCGCCCTCCGCGCCGCCGGGTGCGAGATGGTCCGCGCTGAAAAGGTGACGGGCACCACGCGCGAGGGCCGGACCGAGTTGGCGACCCTGCTCGACTTCCTGCGCAAGGGCGACACGCTCGTGGTGACGCGCATCGACCGCCTGGCGCGCTCCATCGGCGACCTGCAGGACATCGTGCGCGGGCTCAAGGCGAAGGGCGTCACGTTGCGGGCGACCGAACAGCCGATCGACACCGGCACCGCAGCTGGCAAGGCGTTTCTCGACATGCTGGGCGTTTTCGCCGAGTTCGAGACCAACCTGCGAAAAGAACGGCAGTTGGAAGGGATCGCCAAGGCAAAGACGAAAGGCGTTTATAAGGGTCGGCCCGCGTCCATCAACACGACAAAGGTGCGCGAGATGCAGGCCCGAGGGCTCAGTGCCATAGCCATTGCGGATGAGTTGAAGATCGGTCGCGCATCGGTTTATCGAGTGCTCAAGGCTAACGCGGTCGCCTGATCTTCGGCGCTTGCGTTTTCAGATCATTCTAGCCTATATTCACCGGGCCGCGTCTTCGCGATGCGACTTGGCTTAGGGATCGAAAGATCCGCAGCCCCTTTCAGACCCGCTCACGCGGACCAAGGGGCTATTTATGTCGAGCACGGCGCAGTCCATTACAATTTCCACGGCGGCCCAGCTCGCGACCGTCTCGCGTTCTACCGACCGTGCGGCCAGGGCTCGCGCCTACGCCACCCGGCTCGGCGCCCATGCCGCTGAGATCCGTGCCCAGCTCGATGCCGCAGCCGGAGGTGACGCCGCCGGCCCCTTGCGCGGCGAACTAATCGAAGTCGACCGCCAGCACCGGCAGGCCGTCGAGATCCTGACCGGCGTCGAGGCCGAGCATGCTCGCCATGAAGCCGACTTTCGCGCCCTGCACTGCAGCGACGGCGCGGCCCGCGCCAAGCTCGCCGACACCCACGCCGCTCGCGCCGCGGCAGTGACAGCGTCCGATGCCACCGCGGCCGTCCTCGACCGCGCCACTGCCCACGCCGAGGCCGTCGAGCGCCGCCTCGCCGATGCACGATCCGCCGAGGCCCGGTATGATGCCGACGCCACCGCCCGCCTCCACGCCGCGCTGAGGGACGGCACCGAGGCTCCCGCCGCGACCGAGGCCTTCTCCCGCACGTCGCCGGGCCTGGAGGACGACGCCCGCGCAGCCCGCGCCGCCGAGGCCCGGGCCGCTGCGGAGCACCGCGCCAAACTCACCGCCCTCGCCGAAACCGAGCGCCAGGTCCGCGGCGCCGCCGATGCCGTGCTCCTCGCCGAGGCCGACAGCATGGCTCGCGAGGTCGCGGCTCTCGACGCCCGCGCCGACCTCCTGCGGGCCCGGCTGACGACCTACGCGGCCCGCACCCGCGGCGACCACGTCCAGCCCGAGGCGGTCCGGCCCGATCCGACGCGCAACGCCTGGAGCCCTCCGCCCCCCTCCCTCGTGACGATGGCGACAGAGCCCCGTGTAGCCTCTACGCCGGCCATCGCCGCAGCTCTGGTGGACCGCACGTTCGTGAAGGAAGCTCCCCGCGACACGTCGGGCGTGGCCCGCGCTTGGGATAGCTTCGCCGCTGCGCTGGCGATCAATGCCGAGGCGGAGACGAGCTTCACGCCCAACCCGCCCGGCCCGCTCCTCGCGCCGACCGCGTCATGGCTGCCCGCTTCACGGTTCCCGGCATCCTGGGAGCCACAGCCCGCCCCCGAAGTCCCTGCCAACGCCGCGTAAGAGATCACATCATGCTCAATCCGAAAACCCCGCCCGTGCGCCACCGCGAAGCCGCCCCGCGGCGCACCACGATCGACATCAACCTCATTCCGTCGCCGATCCGCACCACGGCACGCGCGCCCGCCCGTGACGCTGCTGCGACCATCACGGCCAGCCTCGCCCGAGTGGGACGGGATGTCGCCGCCATCGGCGAGCAGCAGGCCACCATCCGCGACGGCCTCGCTCGGCTCCGACCGATCGTCGAGGCGCGGAAGGCGATGCGCATCGCCGACGCTGCCTATGCGGCCCGTGTTGAGCGATGCACCCCCGCTTCGGTCCAGGCGGCGAACGCCGCGCGCTGGGGCCGCTCTGGTGCGCGGGGATGACCCCCAACCGCAAGCTCCCCCGCCTCGCGGACACCGAGGATCACGAGGTGCCGGCTGAGCGCAGCTTCAAGGACGCGTTCGGCACAGAGCCCACCAGGATGTCCCGCCGCCGCCGTGCCGCAGCCGCTGCGGACGCCAAGCTCATGCCGAAAAGCTGCATCGGCGAAGCAATCCCGATTGATCGCACCTCCATCACCTACGGCGCCGATCGTCATTCGATCGCGCTCGCCGTGGACAGCAAGCTCGGCCCGCTCGTGCAGGGCGAAACCTTCCGCATCGCCGATTGAACCCGCTGAAAGGACACGACATGCCCCGCTCCACCTATCCCATGGCCCTCGACGCCGCGCCGCAGGACGGGAGGTGGCTCGACGACCCGAAAGTGCAGGCCAAGGTGCTGACCTTCCTCCTGTCCAAGCTGTCGCCGGCCGACCTCGCCGAGTTGGACAGCCACCTCGTGGAAGGCACCGAGCCCCAAGCCAGCGATCATCGCATCCCCGAAGGCAACCTCAAGCGCGACTTCCTGCATTACACACCGCGCCACCGCCGGGCGATGGCGGCGTCGCTGAGCGGGGCCGGCGGGCACCTGACCACGGACGAGGTCATGCGTCTCGACCCTGACCACGGTAAGAGTTTCGAGGAACGCTTCGGTCCCAACGCTACCCGGTTGGCCCGCTGATGCCCCGTCCCCGCGCTACCATGCTTCTCGACGCCGAGGCCGCCACCACCCACACGGAAGCGCTGGACGCATCCGCGCCGCCCGTGGCGAGCCCGCTGGCGGCCATTCCGCCCGAAGCCGCCCCGGCACAGCCCGAACGCTCCCGCGCCCGCCAGGCGCTCGCTGACGCCATCGCAGAAGTGCGGGCGCTGGAGGCCGAGATCGCGGAGGCCAGCGCCGCCGTGTCAGAGGCCCATGACGCGCGATGGGCAGCGGAGTCTGCCTTGTCCGCCGCCGAAGAAGCATTGGAGCGCGCGCGGCCTCGCCCGGGCTTCAACGCCCCCCGGCCTCGCGAACCTCACACCTTTCGGTCTCAGGAGGAGGCCGACGCCTATACCGCGCTGCTGAACACTCCGCCCCCGTCCATCGAGGATGCCAAGGCCGCGGTGGCGAGCGCGACGGACGCGCGCGACTCCGCCCTTGCGGCCGTGCAGTTTCACCAGAAGCGGCTTGACGCGGCTGCGGATCGGCTGCGGTGGAAGCGGTCGAGCATCGATAAGGCCTTGCGCCTCGTCGTCCATTTCGACCCCGCGATGGCAGCGCTGGCGGCAGAGACCAAGCGTCTTGCCACGGCCGCCGCCGTCTCCCGTCGGGCATTCGAGATGGCGGTGGGCGACACGATGCTTCAGCGCGACCATCAATTCCACGGATCGACCGAACCCACCGATTTCCGAACGGACCCCGACGGGTGGGCGCTGTTGCCCCGCTGGCGCGAGGCGCTTGAGGCGCTGAGGGCTGATCCCGATGCGCCCCTCCCGATGCCCTCGGTCGCGTGATGTCGGATGAACCTCACCCCGCACGAGGCGGCCGTCGTGGGGCTTCTGCGAAGCATGGGCCGAGAGCCGCTGCACGTCAGCTTCACCAGCACGGGCAACGGCGTGTCCTTCTCCCTGCTGTCGGGGGGAGGCGGGGCCGCTCGCGGGGTGGGGCCCGACATTCGAGGACGCGGTGTCCAACGCCTACGGGGTGCCGGAGCCCGAGCCTCAGCCGGCACCGTCGCGGCTTCAGGTCGTCGGTGGGACGGACAGGAGGCCGACATGATCTCGGCCTCGATCACGATCACCCTTTCGCGCCGGCCGGCAGTTCGGCGCGGACCCCAGCCGGCGGTGGGAAACACCGGCAGTGGGCGCCAGGGCTCTTCACCCTGGCCGAACCCGCTCCCGCCGCTTCCGCGAGGTCGAGCGGCGGGGTCCCCTTTCTACGTCATGGTGTCCTGATGCGCCTCGCGCCCCTCGCGATCCTCGCCCTCACCGCTGCCGCCGCGGTCGCCCTGTCGAGTGCATCTCGGCACCTTCCGCCCGGCACCGTGGTGGTCGACCATGTGCCGCCTGACGGATGCGTGGCGTACTACTCCGCCGGCCCATGCCGGGAGCATGGCCAAACCGTTGTCGGCTCCACGGACGCTGTCGCTGGTCCGCCGCCGGCCTCGTGGCACGGAGCTACCCGGTGACAGCCCCGAACCCGTCCCGCCCGTCCACAGGTCCCGCAGCGACCGCGCGCGCCTTCGGCGACCGGCTCGGCCTCGCGCGGCAAGCCGACGCGATGGTCGCCCGCCCCATCCCGATCCGCACGGTTCCGCGCGCTGCGCTGGAGGCGCTGGTGGCGCGACTGAAAGCTGAGGGAGTTGGGCATGGCGGTTAAATCCACCCTCAAGCGCACCGGCTCCGGCCTCGGCCCTATCGAAAAGGCCGTTGCGCAGCTTAACCGCACACGGTTGCTCGTCGGCATCCCGAGCGGTAGCCGCCGCGATCCCGAGCCTGGGGAGAAGGGCACGCCGCCGAGCAATGGCGTCATCGGCTACATGATGGAATTTGGCGACGCGGCGATGAACCTTCCGGCCCGGCCCTTCCTGCGCCCGGGCGTCCGAGCTGCGCTCCCTGAGATCCGTAAGGGCATGCTCCGCGCCGCCACGGGTGCCTTGTCGGGCAAGCCGAGCGAGATCAAAGACGGATTCGACCAAGCCGGCTTGATGGCCGTCGACAGCGTGCAACGAACCATGATCGCAGGTGGTTTCGCACCTCTGTCCGATCGTACCATCGAGGCGCGCGCCCGTCGGAAATACGCAGACACCGGCAAGCTGGTCGGCACGAAGCCCGCCCGCGACGCCCGGGCCTTCCTCAAGCTCCGAGCTGAGGGGACGCCCGATGCCGTGCTGCACGACGCCGGGCTTGCAACGCCCCTGCTCGACACTCGCAGCCTGTTCCGCAGCGTCACCCACATCGTCAAGGAAAAGTGATGGATCCTCAGCTCGGGCCCGCCTTGTCCGCCTCCGATCTCAAGGGCGTCGCCGATTGGTGGGCGTTGCCCTGCGGCCGTCCCGAGCCGTTCGACGGCGATGCCTACCTCGATCTCGCCAATGCGCTGATGACGGCGCTCACGCCATACCTGGCAACCGTGAAGCTGCCGGAGATCCGGGCCGCGCTGGTCAAGGCTGTGGCCGCGACAACGTCCGCTCCCGTGTTCCACGGCACCGACAACGACGTGTTCAAGCTGTCTCTCGACCTCCGAGAGGAGATCTATTCCGAGGTGATGCGCTTCCGACGTGCGGTGCTCCATGACGTCGCGACGGGGGCCGTCGATGCCTGATTTTCGCGAGCTGTTCGACAACCCCGAGGAAGGCTTTCGGTCCATGTGGGCCGGGATCAAGTCGCATATGCACA
Organism: Lichenibacterium minor; assembly: GCF_004137685.1. Lineage (GTDB taxonomy): Bacteria > Pseudomonadota > Alphaproteobacteria > Rhizobiales > Beijerinckiaceae > Lichenihabitans > Lichenihabitans minor. The sequence goes on from NZ_QYBB01000058.1 coordinate 21,779, forward strand.
CCGCCATGGTGTCCCGAGTCACGCAGGCGTCAGACGGGCACACGGTCCAAGTGCAGCCTACCGTGCAACAGGCAATCAAGGATCCGACGCTCACCAAAACCAGCTACGTCGATTATCCCGTGGTGCCGGACAGCCCGGTCCACTTTCCCGGCGGAAATGGTACTGTCCTCACGCACGGGTTGACCATCGGCGATGAGGTGCTGACGCTGTTCGCCGAGAACGGCATCGACGCTTGGCATCAGAACGGCGGCACGGCCCAGCCTATCAGCGATCGAGCGCATTCGTTGTCGGACGGCATCACGATCCCGGGCGTCCGCTCCGATCCGCGGCGGCTTCAGCAGGTCGACGCGAGGGCGGCCCACCTTCGGAGCGAAGACAAGCTCCACGTCCACGAGATGCACCCCGACAACGGGCATCGCACCTTCTCCGCCGATCCGAGCACCGCGCCGGCATCGGCGACCTTCGATCCTCTCACGATGGCGTCGAAATTCATCGACCACGCCGTGCAGGGTGCGAAGGGCCTTATCGGCCGCGCCGTGTCGGGCAACGTCCAGCACACCCACGGTGTCGACCACGACCAGGGCGCCTGGATGTCGGCCTTCACGTCGGCGGGGTCCAACTTCGTCCGGGCGCACCCCGTGCTGGGATCGATCCTCTCCGCCCTCGACGGCAAGCACAGCGTCACCGCTGGCCTCGGCGGCGTCGCCATCCAATCCGCCACGTCTATCAGCCTCGCATGCCCACCTGGAGGGCTCGGTCTCCCGTCCGGCAGCATCGGCAGTGGGTCGATGGCGCCGGGCGCGGCCTCGTCGAACGTCGGCGCGCTCGGCGGGGATCTCTCCGGCACGTTGCCGAATCCGATCGTGACGTCCATTGCCCACCTAACGGGCCAGGACAAAGCCCTCGTGCAGGCGGCCAGCGACAGCGCTGCGGCGACCGCAGGGGTGGGGATCGGCGCGGCCTACGTCAACACGGCAGTGAAGACGGGCGTGGGCGTGCTGGCGGTGAGGCTGACGTG
>NZ_QYBB01000059.1 GCF_004137685.1 Lichenibacterium minor
GCATCGTCTACATCACCCACAAGATGAACGAGCTCTTCACCATCGCCGACGACGTGTCGATCTTCCGCGACGGCCGCCACATCGCCACCCACGCGGCGAAGGACCTCGACCGCGACCGGGTCATCCAGATGATGGTGGGCCGCGAGATCACGCAGATGTTCCCCAAGGAGCCGGCCGTCATCGGCGAGGTGATCCTGTCGGTGAAGGACTTGGCGCTCGACGGCGTGTTCGAGGGCGTGTCCTTCGACCTGCGCCGCGGCGAGATCCTCGGGCTCGCCGGCCTCGTCGGCTCGGGCCGCACCAACGTCGCCGAAACGATCTTCGGCGTGACCCCCGCCACGGGCGGCGAGATCCGGCTCGACGGCGTGCCGGTGCGCATCGCGTCCCCGCGCGACGGCATGCGGGCCGGCATGGCGCTCCTCACGGAGGACCGCAAGGACACCGGCTGCTTCCTGACGCTCGGCGTCGGCGAGAACATGGCCATGGCGGCCCTCACGGACCGCTACGTTAAGGCCGGCTTCGTGGACCAGGGCGCGGCCGATGCCGCGTGCGGCCGGATGAAGGACGCCATGCGGGTGAAGACGCCGAACCTCGCCGAGCGCATCGAGAACCTCAGCGGCGGCAACCAGCAGAAAGTGCTGATCGGCCGCTGGCTCCTGACCGATCCGAAGATCCTGATCCTCGACGAGCCGACGCGCGGCATCGACGTCGGCGCCAAGGCGGAGATCCACCGGCTGATCTCGCGGCTCGCCGGCCAGGGCGTCGCGGTCATCATGATCTCGTCGGAGCTGCCCGAGGTGCTGGGCATGAGCGACCGCGTGGCCGTGATGCACGCCGGCCGGCTGACCGGCATCCTCGACCGCGCCGAGGCCGACCAGGTGTCGGTGATGCGGCTCGCCGCCGCCTGACGGCGCCGACACGAACGACCGAAGGGGGCTATAAGCCCCGGCCACAGGGACGGGAACGGGAAAGATGACGGAGCCATTGACCGACACGATCGCGGTGGCGGAGCGCAGAGCCGGGCGGCGGCGGCTCCCCAATGAGCTCGGCATCGTGCTGGTGCTGATCGGCATCGCGCTGTTCTTCGAAGCCGTCGGCTGGGGCGTGCGGGGGCAGAGCTTCCTCGGCAACCCGCAGCGCCTGCTGGTGATGATCCTTCAGGTATCGATCGTCGGGCTGATCGCCATCGGGGTCACGCAGGTGATCATCACCGGGGGCATCGACCTGTCGTCGGGTTCGGTGCTGGCCGTGTCCGCCATGGTGGCGGCCTCGCTGGCCCAGGAGCCGGGCTATGCGCGCGCGGTGTTTCCGGCCCTGACGGGCCTGCCCTTCGTGGTGCCGCTGCTGTGCGGCCTCGTCATCGGCGGCGTCGCGGGGCTGATCAACGGATCGCTCATCGCCATCACCGCCATCCCGCCCTTCATCGCCACGCTCGGCATGATGGTGACGGCGCGCTCGGTGGCGCAGCTCTACACGCGCGGCCAGCCCATCTCGATGCTGGCCGACGGCTACACCTGGATCGGCTCGGGCTCGGTGCCGGTGGTGATCTTCCTCGCCACCGCGGTGATCTTCCACGTGGCGCTGCGCTACACGCGCTACGGCAAGTTCACCTACGCGATCGGCGCCAACCCGCAGGCGGCCCGGGTCAGCGGCATCGACGTGCGCCGGCACATCATGCTCGTCTACACGATCGCGGGCGTGCTGTCGGGCCTGGCGGGCCTCGTCACCGCCGCGCGCGCGGCCTCGGGACAGTCCTCGATGGGCACCGGCTACGAGCTCGACGCCATCGCGGCCGCGGTGATCGGCGGCGTATCGCTGTCGGGCGGCTCGGGCCGCATCTCCGGCACCGTCATCGGCACGCTGATCCTCGGCGTGATGACGTCGGGCTTCACCTTCGTGGGCATCGACGCCTACGTGCAGGGCATCGTCAAGGGCGTCATCATCGTGGCGGCCGTGGTGATCGACCAGTACCGCCAAAGCCGTCGACGCAAGGCATGACGGGTTCGACGGCGGCCTGCCCGCGTTGTAGGCTCGGCGCGGAAGGACGCCCGCGCCGATGACCGACATCGTTCTCGATCCCTGGCTCGACGCCGAATATGACAATCGTGCCAAGGTGCCGGGGCACCCGGCCGTGCTGGCCGGCTGGGCGCGCGACGCCGCGCTGTTCCGCGACGCCCATCCCCACGCCGAACTCGGCGTGCCCTACGGCGCCGGCCCGCGCCAGGCGATGGACGTGTTCTGGCCCGGCGAAGCGCGCGAAGGGCTGATGGCGCTGTTCATCCACGGCGGCTACTGGGCGGCGCTCGACCGGTCCTCCTCCAGCCACCTCGCGGCCGGGCTCGGCGCGCATGGCGTGGCCGTCGCGGTGCCGTCCTACGACCTGTGCCCCGCGGTGAGCCTGGAAGAACTGGTGGAGGAGCTGCGGGACGCCGCCGCCTTCGCGGCCGCGCGGGCGAACCGCCCCGTCCACGCGATCGGCCATTCGGCCGGCGGCCACCTCGCCGCCACCCTGCTCGCCACCGATTGGGGGGCGCGGGGCCACGGCGCCGACGCCGTGTCGGGCGCCTGCGCGATCAGCGGCCTGTTCGACCTCGCGCCGCTGGTGGCGACGAGGGTCAACGTCCCGCTCGGCCTCGACGGGGCCCGCGCCGCCGCCCTGTCGCCCGCCCTCATGCCGCCGCCCCGGGGGCGCCTGCGCGCCGTGGTGGGCGAGCGGGAAGGGGCCGAATACCTGCGCCAGTCGGCCGTGATCACGGCGGCGTGGCGGGGCGACTTCGGCGTGCTGCCGGGCGCCGACCACTTCACCGCCGTGGCGCCGCTGGCCGACCCCGGATCCGACCTCGTCGCCGCGATCCTGGCCGACATGCGCCGGGCCTGACGCCCCACCCCACCGAGATCGCCATGGACGACCACACCGCTGCGGGCGTCGCGGCCCTTCACCGCAACCCCGGCACGCCGCTCCATCCCGACTGGTTCGAGGATGCGCGGGTGAACCTCAGCGCCGCCGAGCGCCGCGTCGCCACGCTGGGCGCGCGACGATCCGTCAAGGGCTAGCACCAGGCCGCCTGGCTCGTGAAGGCGATGACCTGCATCGACCTGACGACCCTCGCCGGCGACGACACGCCGGGCCGCGTGCGGCGGCTCTGCGCCAAGGCGCGCCGGCCGCTGCGCCCCGACCTCGTGGCGGCGCTGGGCTTGGAAGACCGTCCGCCGACGGTCGGCGCCGTCTGCGTGTATCCCACCATGGTGGCGACCGCCGTGGCGGCGCTCGACGAGTCGGGCATCCCCGTGGCGTCGGTGGCGACCGGCTTTCCGGCCGGCCTCACCCCCCTGCCCCAGCGCCTGGCCGAGATCCGCCACGCCGTCGGCGAGGGCGCGGCGGAGATCGACATCGTCATCACCCGCGGCCACGCGCTGCTGGGCGAATGGGGCGCCCTCCACGACGAGGTCGCGGCCATGCGCGACGCCTGCGGGGCGGCCCACATGAAGGCCATCCTCGGCACGGGCGACCTCGGCCCACTGCGCACCGTCTACAAGGCCGCCGCCGTGGCGATGCAGGCCGGGGCCGACTTCATCAAGACCTCCACGGGCAAGGAGGACGTGAACGCCACGCTGCCGGTCAGCCTCGCCATGCTGCGCGCCCTGCGCCACTACGGCGACCGCACCGGCGTGCGGGTCGGCTTCAAGCCGGCCGGCGGCGTGAGGACCGCCAAGGACGCCCTGAACTGGCTCGTGCTGATGAAGGAGGAGCTCGGCCGCCCTTGGCTGGAGCCCGACCTGTTCCGCATCGGCGCGTCCTCGCTGCTCGGCGACATCGAGCGGCAGATCGAGCACCACGTCACCGGCCGCTACGCCGCGGCCGCCAACCACGCTCCGGCGTGACCGAGGGCGCCATGCAGGTCAGGGACCTCCTCGACACGATGGACTACGGCCCTTCGCCCGAAACCGCCGACGTGGCCCGCGCCTGGCTCGACGCCCATGGGGGCCGTTTCGGCCACTTCATCGACGGCGCCTTCGCGGCCCCGGGCGCCGATCGCTTCGCGGTGTCGGATCCCGCGACGGGCGAAGGCCTCGCCAGCGCGACGCGGGGCTCGGCGGCCGACGTGGACGCCGCCGTGGCGGCGGCGGCGCGCGCCTTCCCGGCATGGTCGGCGGCGCCGGGGCACGTCCGGGCGCGCCACCTCTACGCCCTCGCCCGCATCGTGCAGAAGCGCGAGCGCTTCCTCGCCGTTCTGGCGACGCTGGACGACGGCAAGCCCCTGCGGGTGTCGCGCGACATCGACGTGCCGCTCGCGGCGCGCCACTTCACCCACCACGCCGGCTGGGCGGAACTCCGCGACGGGGAATTCCCCGGGCAGGTTCCGTTCGGGGTCTGCGGGCATGTGGTGTCCTGGCGCGTCCCGCTGCTGACGCTGGCCCGGAAGGCCGCGCCGGCGCTGGCCGCCGGCAACACGCTCGTCCTGAAGCCGTCCGAGCGGACGCCCTTGGCGGCGCTGGCCTTCGCGGCGATCTGCCGGGAAGCGGGCCTGCCCCCGGGCGTCGTCAACGTCGTCACCGGGGACCGCGACACCGGCGCCGCCCTGGTGCGCCACCCCGACGTGGCCAAGGTGGCCTTCGCGGGGTCGGCCGAGGCCGGGCGCGCCGTCCGCGACGCGACCGCCGGCTCGGGCAAGGCGCTGAGCCTGGACCTCGGCGGCGGGTCGCCGTGCATCGTCTTCGCCGGCGCCGCCCTCGACGCGGCCGTCGAGGGCGTGGTCGACGCGGCCTGGTCGGGCGGCGGACCGGCGGGCCGCGGGGGCGTCCGCCTCCTCGTGCAGGAGGGCGTGGCGGGGCGCTTCGCCGACGCGCTGCGTCGCCGCATGGCGAACCTGCGCACCGGCGACCCTCTCGACAAGTCGACGGACGTCGGCGCGGCGGTCGATGCGGCGGAGCTCCGGCGGATCCGCGACGCCGTCGCGGCCTGCGTGGCCGACGGTGCCGAACCGTTCCAGGCCGAGGGCCCCCTGCCGGCGGTGGGCTGCTTCTTCCCGCCGACGCTGCTGACCGGCGTCGAGTCCTCCGCCACGGGGGCTTGGCCCGACATCCCCGGCCCGGTCGCGGTGGCGACGACCTTCCGCACGCCCGCCGAGGCCGTGGCCCTGGCCCAGGGCGCGCGCACCGGCACCACGGCCTCGGTCTGGTCGCAGGACATCGACCTCGCGCTCGACGTCGCGGCGCGGGTCGGGGCGGGCGTCGTGTGGATCAACGCCACGGACCTGTTCGACGCCGCGGCGCCGTTCGGCGGCACCCGGGGGAGCGGCTTCGGCCGCGACGGCGGACGCGCCGGGATGGAGGGCGAACTGAAGCCCCGCCCGCCGGCCCGCGTCGAGCGCCCGGCCGCCCCTCCGGCGCCCCGGCTTTCCGCCCTGCCGACGGGCGCCCCGGCCTCCGGGGGCGCCATCGACCGCACCGCGAAGCTCGTCATCGGCGGCCTGCAGGCGCGGCCGGACGGCGGCCACAGCTACGCCGTGGCGGGGCCGGACGGCGCGCCGCTGGGGCTGGCGGCGCTGGGATCGCGCAAGGACGTGCGCAATGCCGTCGAGGCCGCCGTGAAGGGAAGCGCCTGGAGCGCCGCTTCGGCGCACAACCGCGCCCAGGTGCTCTACTACGTGGCGGAGAACCTGTCGGCCCGGGCGCGGGAATTCGCCGACCGGCTGTCGGCGATGACGGGCGCGTCCGGGAGCGAGGCGGCGCGCGAGGTCGAGGCCGCGGTCCGCCGCACCTTCTTCTACGCCGCCTGGGCCGACAAGTTCGACGGGCGCGTCCACGCCGCGCGGGCGCGGCACTTGGCGCTGGCGCTGAACGAGCCCTTCGGCGTGATGGGCCTCGTCTGCCCCGACACCGCGCCGCTGCTGGCGCCCGTGTCGCTGCTGATGCCGGCGCTCGCCATGGGCAACCGCGCCGTGGTGGTGCCCTCCGCGCTCCACCCCTTCGCCGCCACCGACCTCGCCCAGGTGTTCGACACGAGCGACGTCCCCGCCGGCGCCGTGTCGATCGTCACGGGCGAGCGCGAAGCCCTGGCGAAGGTGCTGGCCGAGCACGACGAGGTGACGGCGCTCTGGTACGCCGGCCCGGCCGACGCCGCCGACGCCGTGGAGCGCGCCGCGGCCGGCAACCTCAAATCGACGTGGACGGACGACGGGCCGTCGCGGGACTGGTTCGACGACGCGACGTCCCAGGGCCGCGACTTCCTGGGCCGGGCCACGCAGGTGAAGACCGTCTGGGTGCCCCACGGGGAATGATGACGGGCGGCGGGCGGACGCCAGCGATGCCGGCGCATTGACCGGCCCGGGGGGCGCTGGTCTAACGCCCCGATGTCGACGCCCACAACCTTCGCGGTCCAGATCGCGCCCCAGCGCAGCACGCAATATTCCGACCTCGTCGGAGACCTCGCCGTGGCGGAGGTCGCCGCGTCCCCGCTGCGGCATCGCGCCGCCGACGTCACCCTGAGGGGCATCGCCGGGCAGGATTACGTGACCTTCGCGCTCCAGGGTCTACTGTCGGAGGAGGACCGCACCCTGCTGGCCAGCCTCGCGACGCTCGGAAACGTGTTCGAACTCTTCGACGGCCTCGCGGGGGTCGAGGGACCGCTGTTGCGCCCCGTCGCGGTCGCCTATCCGCACGCGCTGTCGCCCGACATCGCTTCGGTGCGGCGCTACAAGGGCAAGACCAACGAGCTTTTCACGCTGTTCCTGTGCAACGTGGCGAAGTTCGCCAGCGCCTTCGCGGAAACGCCCTGGCGCGACCTCCGGGTCTTCGACCCGCTGAGCGGGGGCGGCACGACGCTGTTCACCGCCCTGTCGCTCGGCGCCAACGCCGCCGGGGTCGAGCGCGAGCGCGGCGACGCCGAATCCACCGCCACCTTCCTCACCCAGTTCTGCCGCGAAAGCCGGGTGTCCGTGTCGGTCCGCGAGGAGCGGCTCAGGCTGATCGGCGCCCACCGCTGGCAGATCCGCGTCGGCCGCGAGAAGGAGGATCCGCGCCGCTGCCTCATCGCCGCCGGCGACAGCGCGCAATCGCGCGACCTCCTGGCCGGCTTCGGCCGGCCGCACCTCGTCGTCACCGACCTGCCATACGGCATCCAGCACGACGCGCCCCTGGCGGATCTGTTGTCGCGCTGCCTCCCCGTCTGGGCGGCGTCGATCGAACCCGGCGGCGCGCTCGCCTTCTCGTGGGACAGCACGCGCGCGAACCGCGACGAGATGGCGGAGCTGGTGGAAGGGCTGTCGCCGCTGCGGGTGGTGCGGGACGCCCCCTACGGCGACCTCGCCCACCGCGTCGACCGCGTCATCAAGCGCCGCGACGTCATCGTGGCGCGCACCGGCTGAACGGGATCGCCGCGACGGGCCCGGTCGTCAGGCGGTCCGCCCCGCCGTCGGGGCGGCGTCGGCCGGGGCGCCTTCCACGGTGACCAGCACGGCCGGGCGGCCGCGATGGGCGAGGTGGATCGCGCGACCCGACACGGGCAGTGGGCGGCCGTCTCGCGTGCGATGCGTCCAGCCCTGGGCCACGTCCGCCGCCGCGGGGTCGACCGGCCCGATGCCGTCGAGGTCGAGCCGGAGGAAGGCGTCGCGGTCCCAGCCGTAGAGCGCCAGCGCGGCCTCGTTGACGGCCAGGACGGCGCGGCTGTCGCGGTCGAACACGAACATCGGGAAGGGGCAACGCTCGAACAGGTGCCCCATCTCGCCGTCTCCCCCGAAGGCGTCGCGCTCTTCGACGCGGGCGAGCAGGCTGCGCCCGTGCGGCCCCCGCCGCTCCTCGACGCTGAGCCAGGTGCCGTCCGCCAGCGCGGCGCGGTACACGCCGACGGGCGCCAAGTCCCGCGCGAGGCGAAGCGCGATCCAGCTCGCCTCGCAGCCCCGCGCGTCGGCGACGTCGAGCCCGGCATCCCGCGCCGGGGCGGCGGAGGCCGCAGTGCCCACCAGGGCGTCGAAGCGGACGTTGCGCAGGAGGCAGCGGCCTTCGGGATCGAACAGGGCGAAGGCGTCGAGGTCGGCGTCGGCCAGCGCCTGGAGCGCCGCCAAGCCGTCCGCCGGGCCCGCCGGGCGCGCGGCGCCGAGCGCGGGCAGCAGCAGGTCGCCGAATTCGGCGAGGAGCCGCCGCTGCAGGCCCGACAGCAGCGCGCGCCGGGTGGTGTCGAGGAGCACGATGGCGCCGAGGCAGCGCCCGGCGGCGGACAGGATGGGGGTGGCGGCCGCGTAGCCGCGGCCGGCCCCGACCTCCTCCATCACCCCGGGATGGCGGCCGGGTTCGGGCGGCTCGGCGCCGGACAGGACCTCGAACAGCCGGACCGCCGCCTCGACGGCGCCCTCGGCCCGCGCGGTCTCGCCGCCCGACACGGCCTCGACCTTGAGGCCCTCCGGGGTCGCCAGGACCAGCGCCGCGACGCCGACGCCGAACAGGCCGGTCGCGAGATGCAGCACGCGGTCGACCTCCGGCCGGCGCAGGGCCGCATCGTTTCGCGGCGACGCCGCGGCGCGCGCGGAGCCCGAGCGGGACGCCGCGGGCGGCGTCATGCGGTCGCGAAGGCCGAAAAGCGTTGCGGTTGCCATCGAGAACGTCCGAGACTTTGACAGGTCCAGACATATCTAGGATGGGATCGTTACTCCGGCGTTTCGCCCGCCGTCCGCGGGCGTCCCAGAATCCGGACACCCGGCGCCGCCGGTTCCGGCGCCCTCCGAAGCGGCGCGGGTCTTGGCGTCCGCCCCCGCCGGCTCGACGGTTTCAGGCCTGGGCGAAGCGCTCGCGCAGCTCGGACGCGATGGCATCGAACGCCTTGTCCGCCGCCGCCATGATGCCTCCCATGGTGATGAAGCCGTGGATCATGCCCGGCACGTCGAGCCGCTCCACCGGGACGCCGGCCGCTTCGAGGGCGTCGGCATAGGCGAGCCCTTCCGAGTGGAGCGGGTCGCGCCCGGCCACGATCACCAGCGCGGGCGGCAGCCCCGCCTTGTCGGGCACCACGATGGGGGACTGGCGCCAGTCGTCCCGCAGGCGCGGCTCCGGCAGGTACTGGCGCGTGAACCAGGCGAGCACGTCCGGGGTCAGGGGCGGCACGTCGCGGTTGGCGTCGCGCGACGGATAGGCGGGAGGCGCGGCGCGGTTGTCGACCGAGGGGTAGATGAGGATCTGGCAGCGCAGCGGCACCGCCATCTCGCGCGCCGCCACCGTCGCCACCGCCGACAGGTTGCCGCCGGCGCTGTCGCCCCCCACCGCGAGCCTCGCGGGGTCGGCGCCGATCTCGTCCGCGTGGGCGGCGATCCAGCGCAGCGCCGCCGTGACGTCCTCGGCGGCGGCCGGCGCCGGATGCTCGGGGGCGAGGCGGTAATTCACCGCCACCACGAGGCAGTTCGCGTCCTGGGCGATGCGGCGGCACACGCCGTCGTGCGAGTCGAGGTCGCCGATCACCCAGCCGCCGCCGTGGATGAACACCAGCGCCGGCGCGCCGCGCTCGGCCACGCCTTCCGGCCGGTAAAGGCGCAGCGGGATCGGCCCCCCGGGCCCCGGCGCCGCCAGATCGCGCACCGCGGCCATCTCGATCCGGGGTCCGCCGTTGCGGCGACCGCCTTCGCGGTAGAGCGCCCGCGCGTCGGCCGGCGACAGCGACGACAGGGGCGGGAGGTTCAAGGCCTTCATGGCGTCGAAGTAGCGGAGGACGTCGGGGTCGAATTCCATGGGATGGCCTGGCAAAGGCTGCGATGCCGGTCAACCGGCGGCGCGGCGCGAAGTTGCGGCAGCCTCCCCGGCGACGATGCGCGGACCGGACGTCGTCGGCGGCGCGCGCGAGACAGCTCGGCCGCCGCCGCGCCGCTCACTCCGGCGGCGTGCCGTTCAGCCCCAGCACTTCGCCGGCGAGGTGGAGCGAGCCCGCCACGAGCACCCGCGGCGGCACCGGCCAGCCGCGGGCCGCGAGGAAGCGCAGCGCCGAGGGCACGTCGGGGCAGCGGGCCGCCGGGATGCCGGCCGCCGCGGCGGCGGCCAGGATCCGGTCGGGATCGTGGGCGCCGCGGCGGTCCTCGCCCTCCGATGCGACCGGCACCGCGATGAGCTCCTGCGCCAGGCCGGCGAAGGGCCGGAGAAAGGCTTCCGGGTCCTTGGTGGCGAGCATGCCGCAGACCAGCGCCAGCGGCCGGGGGTGGCGCTCCTCCATCTCGGCCAGGGCTTCGGCGAGGATGCGCCCGCCCGCGGCGTTGTGGCCGCCGTCGAGCCACAGTTCGGCCCCGCCGGGCAGCAGCCCCGGCAGGGTGCCGCGCTTCAACGGCTGGAGCCGCGCCGGCCAGTCGGCCCGGGCGATCCCCGCCTCGTAGGCCGAGGCCGGCAGGTCCGGGAAGGCCGTTCGCAGCGCCGCGATGGCGGTGGCGGCGTTGCCGTGCTGATGGCGCCCGGCGAGGCGCGGCAGCGGCAGGTCGATCAGGCCCTGGCCGTCCTGGTAGACGAGGCGGGCGCGCTCCTCCGCGGCGGAAAAGTCCTGCCCGCCGAACAGGGCCGGCGCGCCGACGCGCGCGGCTTCGCGCTCGATCACGGCGCGCGCGTCGTCGGCCTGCTCGGCCACGATGGCGGGGACGCCGCGCTTGAGGATGCCCGCCTTCTCGCCCGCGATGGCGGCGACCGTGCTGCCCAGGAACTCGGGGTGGTCCATCGACACGGGGGTGATCACGGTGGCGACGGGTCGCGGCACCACGTTGGTGGCGTCGTAGCGGCCGCCGAGGCCGACCTCGAGCAGCAGCACGTCGGCGGGGTGTTCGGCGAACAGCAGCAGCGCCGCCGCAGTGGTGATCTCGAAGACGCTGATCCCCTGCCCGCCGTTGGCCGCCTCGCACCGCGAGAAGGCGTCCGCCAGCACCTCGTCGGACACGAGGCGCCCGGCCAAGCGGATGCGCTCGTGGAAGCGCACGAGATGGGGGGAGGTGTAGACGTGGACCCGTCGTCCCGCGGCTTCCAGCACGGCGCGCATGAAGGCCACCGTCGAGCCCTTGCCGTTGGTGCCTGCGACGTGGATCACGGGCGGCAGACGCCGTTCCGGATGGCCGAGGTCGGCCAGCAGCCGCTCGATGCGGCCGAGCGACAGGTCGATGCGCTTGGGGTGGAGCGGCAGGAAGCGCGCCACCAGCGCGTCCGACGCCGACGCGGGCCCGCCCGCCATGGCGTTCACGGAAGCGCCTCCGCCCTATTCCGCTGCGGCGGGCAGCGGCTTCGACGCGGCGTCGCGCGGCGCGAAGGCCCCGCGGCGGTCCATCAGCAGGCCGCAGAGCCGGGCCAGCGTCGCCCGCATGTCGCGGCGGTGGACCACCATGTCGACCATGCCGTGCTCCTGCAGGTATTCGGCGCGCTGGAATCCTTCGGGCAGCTTTTCGCGCACCGTCTGCTCGATGACGCGGGGGCCGGCGAAGCCGATCAGCGCGCCGGGCTCGGCGATGTGGACGTCGCCCAGCATGGCGTAGGAAGCGGTGACGCCGCCCGTGGTCGGGTTGGTCAGCACCACGATATAGGGCAGGCGCGCCCGCTTCAGGCGGTTCACCGCGACGGTCGTGCGCGGCATCTGCATCAGCGAGAACACGCCCTCGTGCATCCGCGCGCCGCCCGAGGCCGCGAACAGGATGAAGGGCGCGGAAAGCTTCAGCGCCTGCTCGGCACCCATCACGATGGCCTCGCCGGCCGCCATGCCGAGCGAGCCGCCCATGAAGTCGAAGGTTTGCACCGCCACCACGGCGTCGCGCCCTTCGAGCTTGCCCGCGCCGAGCTTCACGGCGTCGGCGAGCCCGGTCTTGGTGCGGGCTTCCTTCAGCTTGTCGACGTAGCGCTTCTCGTCGCGGAAGCGGAGCGGGTCGCTCAGCACGTCGCCGACCGCGATCTCGTCCCAGCGGCCGTCGTCGAAGGTGGTGGCGAGGCGGGCCTTCGCGTCCATCTTCATGTGGAAGTCGGAGCCCGGCACGACGAAGAGGTTGTTCTCGAGGTCCTTGTGGAACACGAGCTGCCCCGAATCCGGGCACTTCACCCAAAGGTTCTCGGGCGTGTCCTTCTTGGTGATCAGGAAGGAGCGGATCTTCGGGGGGACGACGTTGTTGATCCAGCTCACGGCCTGTCCTCCTGCGCGGCGGGCGCGGGCCGCTTGGCGGACCGGACGCCCCGGGCCAAGCCCTCGACGAAGCCCCGCACGGCGTCGACCGTGGTGGGGGTGGCGTGGCCGGCGTCGAGGGAGCGGGCCAGCACGTCGATGAGGGCCGTGCCGACCACCACGGCGTCGGCGTGGGCCGCCACCTCGGCCGCCCCTTCGGGCGTCTTCACGCCGAAGCCGACAGCGATCGGCAGGTCGGTGTGGCGCTTGATGCGCTGGACCGAGGACGCCACGCGGCTGTAGTCGGGGATGGCCGATCCCGTGATGCCGTTGACCGACACGTAATACACGAAGCCGGACGTGTTCTGCAGCACGGCCGGGAGGCGCGCGTCGTCGGTGGTCGGGGTGGCGAGGCGGATGAAGTTCAGCCCGGCTTCCAGCGCCGGGATGCAGAGCTCGCGGTCCTCCTCCGGCGGCAGGTCGACCACGATGAGGCCGTCGACGCCGGCCGCCTTCGCGTCGGCGAGGAAACGGTCGACCCCGTAGACGTAGATGGGGTTGTAGTAGCCCATCAGCACGATGGGGGTGGCGTCGTCGCCGGCGCGGAAGTCGCGCACCATGGCGAGCGTCTTCGACAGGCGGTGGCCGGCCTTCAGCGCGCGCAGCGCCGCCGCCTGGATGGTGGGCCCGTCCGCCATCGGGTCGGTGAAGGGCATGCCGAGCTCGATCACGTCGGCGCCGGCCTCCGGCAGGGCGCGCAGCACCGCCGCCGAGGTGCGGTCGTCGGGGTCGCCCGCCGTGATGAAGGTGACGAGGCCGGCGCGGTTCTGCCGCTTGAGGTCGGCGAAGCGGGCCGTCATGCGGGCGGTCAACGGGGCGTTCCTTGCATCGGGGTCATGGGATCACATGCCGCCCAGGTGGTCGGCGACGGTGAAGATGTCCTTGTCGCCGCGCCCGCACATGTTCATCACCATCAGGTGATCGCGGGGGCGCTTGGGTGCAAGCTCCAGCACGGCACTGAGCGCGTGGGCGGGCTCCAGCGCCGGGATGATGCCTTCCAGCCTGCAGCAGAGCTGGAAGGCGTCGAGCGCGCCCTTGTCGGTGGCCGACAGGTAGGTGACGCGGCCCATGTCCTTCAGCCAGGAATGCTCGGGGCCGATGCCGGGATAGTCGAGGCCGGCCGAGATGGAATGGCCTTCCTCGATCTGCCCGTCGTCGTCCATGAGCAGGTAGGTGCGGTTGCCGTGCAGCACGCCCGGCTTGCCGCCCGCGAGCGACGCCGCGTGGGCCTTGGTGTCGATCCCGTGGCCGGCCGCCTCGACGCCGAAGATCTCGATCCCCGGATCGTCGAGGAACGGGTGGAACAGCCCGATGGCGTTGGAGCCGCCGCCGATGCAGGCGACGAGCGAATCCGGCAGCCGGCCCTCGCGCTCCTGCATCTGGGCGCGGGTTTCGGTGCCGATGATCGACTGGAAGTCGCGCACCATGGCGGGATAGGGGTGGGGCCCGGCCGCCGTGCCGATGCAGTAGAACGTGTCGTCGACGTTGGTGACCCAGTCGCGCAGGGCCTCGTTCATGGCGTCCTTGAGGGTGCGGGCGCCCGACTGCACCGGCACCACCTCGGCGCCCAGCATCTTCATGCGGAACACGTTGGGCTTCTGCCGCTCGACGTCGACGGCGCCCATGTACACCACGCAGGGCAGGCCGAAGCGCGCGCAGGCCGTGGCGGTGGCGACGCCGTGCTGGCCCGCGCCGGTTTCGGCGATGATGCGGGTCTTGCCCATCCGCATCGCCAGCAGGATCTGGCCCAGCACGTTATTGATCTTGTGCGCGCCGGTGTGGTTCAGCTCGTCGCGCTTGAAATAGATCTTGGCGCCGCCGCAATGCTCGGTCAGCCGCTCGGCGAAATACAGCGGCGACGGCCGGCCGACGTAGTGGGTGTGGAGCGAGGCGATCTCGGCCGCGAAGGCGGGGTCGGCCTTGGCGGCCTCGTAGGCCTTTTCCAGGTCGAGGATGAGCGGCATCAGCGTTTCGGCGACGAAGCGACCGCCGTAGTTGCCGAAGTGGCCCCGGGCGTCGGGGCCCTGGCGGAAGGAGTTCGGCAGGATCGGCTCGTTCACGGCTGATGGTCCTTTTCGAGCCCGTGGACGGGCTCGCACCTTGGAACTGGCGTTTGTCGGCGGCGGCCGGCACACGCTAGGGCGGCGGGGTGGCGCCGCGTGCGGCCCCGACGAAGGCCGCGATGAGTTCGGGCGACTTGACGCCCGGGGCGGTCTCGACCCCCGACGACACGTCGACGGCCGGCGCCCGTGTGACGCGCAGCGCTTCGCCCACGTTGCAGGGCCCGAGTCCTCCTGACAGCATGAAGGGGACGGGCAGGTCAAGCGCGGCGAGGAGCCGCCAGTCGAAGCTCACCCCGTTGCCGCCGGGCAGCGCCGAGCCTTCGGGGGGCTTGGCGTCGAACAGGATCTCGTCGACGGACCCGCGATAGGCGGCGGCACCCGCCACCTCGGCGGCGGTCGACACGCCGAGCGCCTTGATCACGGGGCGCCCGAAGCGGGCCCTGACGGCGGCTGCGCGCTCCGGCGCTTCGCGGCCGTGCAGTTGCAGCATGTCGGGGGCGACGGCCGCGACGATCTCGCCCAACGCGGCATCGTCGGCGTCGACGGTCAGCGCCACGATCGCGGCGCGGCCCCGCGCCCGGGCGGCGAGCGCGGCGGCGCGGGCGAGCGCGAGGTGGCGCGGCGAGCGGGGAAAGAACACGAAGCCGACCCGCTCGGCGCCGGCGTCCAGCGCGGCGTCCAGCGTGTCCTCGGTGGACAGGCCGCAGATCTTGACGATCGGAGATCCTCGGGGGGCCACGGGCGTCCTCGCGTCGCCGGGGGCGACATGCGGCCGGACGGGCGCTTATCGCGCGGGACGGCGCACAAAAAAAGGCCGGGGCCGCGCGAGGCACGGCGCCGAGCGGCGACGGGGCGCGGCGCCACGTCTCGCGCGGGGGTGCCACTTCGCGCGCGCGAATGCGTTGGACGCCGAGCGGGGGCGGCCGGCGCCCCCCGGACACGCGCGAGGAGCACACGATGCCGACCGACCCCCAACCCGGCGACCCGTTCCCCACCCCGGCCGAAACGCCGGTCCCGCCCGAACAGCCCCCGAGCGAACCGATCGGCATCCCGCAGCCCGGCCCCGACATCGTCGACCCCGGCGTGTCGCCCGGCGTCGGCGAGCCCCCGGGCACGCCGACGGAAGTCCCGAACACCCCGGCGACCTTCTGAACCGGACGAAAAAAAGGCCCGCCGGTCGTGAAACGGGCGGGCCGAGGTGTCGTTGGGTCGGCACCCTAACGCGCGGCGATCGCGAAGGGTTCGCCCCATCGGCGCGCGGGCGGGGCTTGCCGGGCAGGTCGTCGCGCGGCAGAAGGCCGGGCCCGCCGCGGCCCCGGCGCCCCTGGGCGGGCGTTCACGTCGGCGAACGGCGGCTTCGACGGCAACTTCGCGCGAAGGATCGACACGGCATGACCACCGCCCGCCTGCCCTTGAAGGGCGCCTGGATCGACATCGCCTACGACGGCGACACCCTGACGCTGGCGGCCGTCGGCTCGCCGCTGCAGTATCTCGTCAAGGCCCCCACCTCCATCCCGGCCCGGCACAAGCAGTCGGAGGAGCGGGGGCGCCTGCGCCGCCTGGCCGTCGCGGCGCTGCGCGACGCGGGCGCGGACGGCGACCTCGACGACGCCGAGATCGTGTGGAGCTACCGCGCCGGTTGACGCCGGGCTGCCCCGCCTTGCGGGGACGTACCCCCGCGGCGGCTCAGCGGCGCCGTTGCGGGTCGCGGTCCGCGCCCTCGTCGATCCTGTGCAGGAGGCCGAGGATCTTGGCTTGGTTGCCCTCGATCTGCTCGAAGCGCTCCACCGTGGTGCGGTCCTTGTCGGCCCGCCGCTCCATCTCGTCCTGGCGGCGCCAGGTCACGAGGTCGGCATGAAACTCGCGCAGTTCGTCCAGCATCGCGCGCTGCGTTTCGGCCTCCATGCCGACGAAGACGCCGGCGGACAGGCCCGGGTCGGCGGCCGGGAGCCCCTTCTTCTCCGCCTCGCCGCGGCGCAGGCCGAGGCCCGAGATGATGGCGGCGAGAAAGGTCCCCGCGATGGCGGCGAGGTCAGCGGGTGACATATCGGGCATCGTAGCTCGCTCGATAAAGGGACCTGAGCTCCATCGCGCTGAGCACGCCGTAGACCGCGACGCCGGGCGAAACCACCCCCAGCGCCTGCATGGTGCCGTCGTAGACGAGGAACCCCACCTGGCCCCAGCTCAGAAACCCGAAGAAGGCGCCCAGCATGCGGGCATAGGGGGTCCGGGGCGAGCGGCCGTTGATGTAGAGCGCCGCCAGCCGCAGCCCGCCCGTGGCCCCGAAGGCGCAGGACCACACCGTTTCGGTCAACCCCAGGCGGTGGAAGGCCGAGAAGGAGGGGCCCGCGAGGCTGTCGCCCGGCGCGGCCAGCACGAGCGCCCACACGCACATGATGAACGACGACAGCCATTCCGTGTCGCGGCACCCCGCACCGGTGGGCCGGCCGACGCGGAGCGGGCGGGACCCCGCGGCGGAACCCAGGGCCGGAGGCGCGCTCACGGGCGGGCCCGCCCGGCGGGCGCGGGCGCGCCGAGGGTCCGGTGCAGCAGGGCGGCGATCTGGTCGGCCCTGTCGGAGGCCCCCTTGGACGAGCCCAGCCAGTAGGGCACGATGTCGACGACCTTCCGGGCGAGCCAGTCGCCGCGGTACATCGCCTCGATCTGGGCGCGGCCGAGGTCGAAGACCGTGAAGGCGTCGTGCGCCGCCTTGTCCTTGCCCGCCCCCAGCGAGGCCGCGAGGTTGGACAGGCTGTCGCGCACGCCCGCGCCGAACGAGAACGACATGCGCGGACCTCGCGAAGAGAGGAAGGGACGTGCGACATCGGCCCACCGTTCGGGGGAACGGCAGGGGCGGTCAGCGCGGAACTGTTGAAGGGGCGGGGGGCTTCCGCTCGTCCACCCTCACTGCGTGAGGGCACCCTTCGACGAACTCAGGGCAGGCTCTTCTGCCCGCCCGCGGGAGAAGGGCAGTGCGCCGGATCGGGCGCATGAAAAAGGCCCGCGGACGAGGCGCCCCGGGCCGAGCCGCAATCCTGCAGCGGACTTATTCAGATCAGATCAGCCGCCCAAGGTCAAGAACAAAAAAAGAACGAACGGGTCGCCGCATCGATCACGGCAGCACTCCTCCGCCGATCTCGTCAGGCGTCGCCGTGTGGACGCCGAAGGAGCGGAAGTGCCTCGCGTTGCGGGTGACCACGATGAGGCCGTGGCTCTGGGCGATGCCGGCGATCAGCGCGTCGGCCATGCCCGGGGCGTGGCCTGCCAGGATCGCCGTCGCCTCCAGGCGCCCAGACAGGCTCGCGGCCGGAGCGTCCAGGCCGAGGACCTTCTCGCCGTAGCCGGCGAGCAGCCCGGCGAGCCAGGCCTTCAGGCCCGCGGCTTTCGCCGTCGCCCCCTTGCCTTCCAGGAGCGCGACACCCTTCTCGATCTCATGCACGGTCACGGCCGACAGGAACACGAGACCCTCGCCATCGACGCGGTCCAGCCAGTCGAGGAAGCTGGGCGAGGCCTGCGCGCGCGAGGGCGACAGCAGAGACACGACGTCGGTGTCGAGCAGGAACCCGCTCACAGATCGATGTCGCGCGACGGGCCGCGGTCGCGCTCGGCCGCGCCGCCCGGGAACGCCCTGAGATGGGCGGCGAGGCCCGGCCTGCGCCCGTCGAGCGCCCGCCTGGCGATCTCGGCCGCCGCGACCGGGACGAGTGCCGCGACCGGCTTGCCGTGGCGCGTGATCGTCACGAACTCACCGCGGACCACGTCGTCCACCAGGCTCGAGAAGCCGGCTTTCGCGTCCTTGAGGCTGACAGTCGACATCCGAAGATCCCACCGAGGTGGACACGTATGACCACTGTACGATCTGGCGTGCGCTCGATCAAGGCGCTCTCGCCGGTGCGAGGCGGGGTGTGTCACATCGTCCGTCATCGCTTCGCGATGACACCCGGACCCCATCCCGGCAAGCCGGGATGCGGGCCCCCTTCTTCCGCGAGCGGGAGAAGGGCCACCTCGCGTCAGGCGTCGCGGCCGCGCGAGGGTGCTGCGCGCGCAGCCGGCCGGGCGCGCGGGGCGGGCGGCTCCGCCTCCCCTTCGAGCGAGACCGCCACCTCGCCGGCCGCCGCCCAGGCGTCGTGGGCGGGGTGGGGGGCGAGGTCGAGCACCGCCGAGGCGCCGGGGTCGAGCAGCGCCGTGCCGCCGTCCGCCGTGTGGAAGCCGCGCGCGCCGCGGCTCATGTTGGTGACGCGGGCCCGCATGGCGTCAGATCCCGTCGTTGTAGGACATGCCGCGCGGCAGCCGCACGTCGAGGCCGCCGAGCCGCATCATGCCGGGGATCACGAACTCCAGCATGCGCTGCTGGGGCGGGAAGAACTGGTGCGGCATCGGCATGTGGAACTTCAGCACCTGGGGATCGCGCCGGTAGGTCACCATGCGGTCGGTGCCGCCGGCCCCCGCGCCCTTCAGCTGGCGCAGCGTGCGGATGGTCAGCGGCTGGCCGGTGGTGGAGGTGTAGACGTTGTTGGTCTGCAGGTAGGTGATGACCGTCGTGTCGGAGGTCGAGGAGCGCGGCATCGACGCGATGGTGCCGTATTGCGCCACCGGCAGCAGCACCGTGTCGTGCAGCTCCACCTGGGCGCTCGACGCCCAGGCGCCGACCAGCGCGTTGTTGACGTCGGCGAGGATCTCGGCCGGGGTCTTCTGCGCCCAGAGCGGGGAGCCGGAGGCGCCGTTGGGCACGGCCGTCTGCGGCACCACCGCCTGGTTGACGAGGCCGAGGAAGCCCTTGCGGCTGTCGCCGGACACGACCACGCGCTCGACGAGTTCGTCGGCGGCGCGGCGCGCGGCGGCGGCCTTGTCGGCGGGGAGGTTCATCCCCGGCACCATCATGGCCTGGTTCACCTCCTCCAGCGAGAAGCGGTAGCCGATCTTGGCGCTCTCGACCGTGGTCTCGTATTTGGCGCGGCTGATCTCGGCGAAGGGCATGTCCGAGCTGTCGCCGTTCATCCAGTCGGCCTGGCCGACCTGGTCGGTGGTGAAGTAGGTGACGGTCTTGGCCCAGGGATAGGCCGAGGTGTCGACCGGCACGAGGCGCGGATACTGGATGTCGGCGTAGCGGATAGCGTAGACCTCGCTCTCGATGCTCGACACCTGCGAGACGAGGAAGCCGAGCGCCGCCTGGGCGTCGAAGGTCGCTTTGAGCATGGTCGTTCCTGCATGATCTTGGAAATTGCAAAAAGAGATCGGCGTGCGGATCAGTCATGGTTTCAAAAGGCCTCGGCCTTTTGCGGGGTGTGGGGCAGCGCCCCACGACTGTTCGAGATGTCCTTTCGGGGCTCTGCCCCGAACCCCGCCAAAAGCCGGTGGCCTTTGGAAACCGTCGAATTCAACCCAGCCTGAGCTTGGCGAGGCCGGGCGTCGCGGCGGCGCTCTCCCAGAGCGCGCCGGGGATGGCGGTGTTGCCGGTCGCCACGCCCGTCAGCGCACCCGCGCTCGTGACGAAGGCGGGCTGGCCGGGCGACACCGCCGCGGCGGCGTTGACCCACACCACGCCCTTGGTCATCACCCCGACCGTGACGGTGGGGGCGAAGACGTCGCCCGCCGTCGGCGGCAGCGTCGTGTCGCGGATGGCGACGCCGCGGAAGGCGCCGGAGCCCCCGTTGGCCGACACCACGAGCTGCTCGCCCGCGCCCTGCAGCACGGGATCGCCCGGCGCCACCGACAGGGTCGAGGCCGGGTCGACCACGCGGGAGATCACGTTGGTGACCCATTCCCCGTTGGCCACCATGCCGAGGGTGCCCGACGGATGGAACGAGGCGTAGCTGGTCTGGACGGCGGGCATCAGCGGTCTCCTTCGGATTTCCAGGCGCCCGCCAGCGCGGCGTTGCGGGCCTGGAGGGCGGCGAAAGGGCGGTCGTCGCCGGCGGCGACGTGGGCGGCGACGCGGTCGGCGCGAGCGCCGGGCAGCGCCGCCAGCGTGTCGAAGGCGGCCGCCACGTAGCCGTCGCCCCGGCCCCGCACGGCGTCGGCGCCCAGCGCCGCCACGAGCGCGGCGCGGCGGATCTCGTCGAGGTCGAGCCCCGCGGCCTCGAAGCCCGGGCCGAGGATGCGCCGGGCGGCGTCGAGCACGGCGGCACGCTCGGCGGCGCGGCGGTCGAGGTTCCGGGCATCGGCGGCGGCGCGGGCCCGCAGCGCCGCGATCTCGCCGTCCCGCGCCTGGAGGTCGGCCCGCAGCCGCACCACGAGGGCGGCGTCGGCCGGGGAACAGTCGACCACGGCCGCCGACGCCGCGGCATCGCCGGTGCCGGGCGGCACCGCACAGCTCGCGCCGCAGCGGCCCTGGTCGACGAGGGCGACGTGGTTGCCGCGGATGTTGCGCTGCACGGCGTCGTAGGGCTCGCCTTCGGGCGTCACGCCGGGGGTGAAGTCGAAGTCGGCCCAGTAGCCGTTGGACAGCTCGGCGCCGGCCTCCGCGCGCACCACCGCATCCGCGTCGGCGATGAACAGGTCGGCGGCGACGTGGTCGCCGTCGCGCACCACGCCCTGGCCGGAATGGCCCACCGCGTGGTCGCGCCAGTTGCCGCTGTCGACCATCGCGGCGGGGTGGTCGAGCGTCACGGGCTTGCCCGCGAAAGACGCCATGCTGGCGGGGGCGAAGACTTCCTCGGGGGGGCGGTACACCCGCACGGGCGTGTCGGGCGCCACGCCGGGCGGGCCGCCGACCTCGCCGGCGCGGTAGTCGTGCAGCCCGGCGCGGCCGATGCGGGCGCGCATCTCCAGGAAGCCTTCGGGAGTGCGGCGGCGCGCGAGCGGCGTCGCCCGGTCGTGGATGAGCATGGGAAGCGTTCTCCATCGTGGAGGGAGCGGGCGGGAGCCCGCGGTCCGGGGGCTGCCGCGGCGGCGCGGGGGCGCTGTGCCGAGGCGGCTTCATCACCGCGCGAGGGCGGGACATGCTGACCGCCCTGGCGATCTCGGGTCACCGCTCGCTGCGCGACGTGCGGATCGCGCTCGGGCCGCTGAACGTGGTCACGGGCGGCAACGGCTCGGGCAAGTCGAGCCTGTACCGGGCGCTGCGGCTGCTGGCCGAGGTGGCGCAGGGGCGCGTGGTGCAGTCGCTGGCGGCCGAGGGCGGCCTGCCCTCGACGCTGTGGGCGGGCCCGGAGACCGTGTCCCGGGCGATGAAGCGCGGCGATGTCCCCATCCAGGGGAGGCGTCCGGCAGAAGCCGGTGAGCCTCAAGCTCGGCTTCGCCGACGCGGACTACGGCTACGCCTTGGACCTCGGCCTGCCGGTCCGGAGCGCCTCGATGTTCCTGCGCGACCCCGCCATCAAGGCCGAGGCGGTGTGGACCGGCGCGCGGCTCGGGCGCTCCAACGCCTTCGCGCGGCGCGACGGCGCCGACTGGGCGGCGGCGCTGCAGACCGTGCGCGAGATCGGCGACGCGCGCGCCCTCGACGAGGCGGTCGACGACGCCTTCCCGGGCTCGGCCGTGGCGGTGACGGACCGAAACGGGCTGTTCGACATCGAGATGCGCCAGCCGGGCCTGTTGCGCCCGCTCGCTCCCGCGGAGCTGTCCGAGGGGACGCTGCGCTACCTGCTGCTCGTCGTGGCGCTGCTATCGCCCCGCCCGCCGCCCCTGACCGTGCTGAACGAGCCCGAGGCGAGCCTCACCCCGACCTGATCCCGCCGCTGGCGCGGCTGATCGGCGCCGCATCCGCGCGCTCGCAGGTCGTGGTGGTGAGCCACGCCGAGGCGCTGGTCGCGGCGCTCGACGCCTCGCCGGACACGCGGCGCTTCACGCTGGAGAAGCAGCTTGGCGAGCTGCCCAGCGGCCGGAACGCAAAGGTGAGCGCGCCCTCGTCGATGTCCTCCGACCAGCAGATCAGCCAGTCCAGACGCTCCAGCTGCGGCCGAAGGTCCAAGTGCGGCCTCAGAATTCATGCGATCCTTACGACATCATGTCGTCTTAGATCCTTTCAAAGCAAACCAACAGATAGGATGCTCCTGCGTCGGAGTATGTCCCATCTCAGTCCACTCCGATTCGATCCAGGACATCAGCTCTTCCGCACTACCACACCGGAATTGAAATCCTCGCCCGCTCATCAAATCTTCTAAAGTATAATCGCCAGGGTAGACATTCAACTCCATCAGTCGCCGAACTGACTCTAGAGTGTGGTGCCGAATCTCGTCCTGACCGTGCAGGTCAAGCCTCATACGGACAGATTCCGCCACAAACGGCAAATCCAAGAAGTCGATGTCTGCTTCTGCTCGAAATTCTGATATCAATTTTTCCAAACCGCTCATCGCAAACCTCAATAATGTGTTTTGTAATATTCTGATCCTGGCACAGTGATGCCGATAGCAAGAAAAAGCGGCGTTGATGTGATGGGACGCAGAGTGATTGTGCCAGCTCCGTAAGGTAACCGCACCATTGAACCTTTTGTGAAAGGTAATTGCTCACCTCCCCTGGGCTGGTGTGGTGTCGCGGGCGTCGGGAAGCGGTTGGATTTTTGGGTCGACGACGGC
>NZ_QYBB01000005.1 GCF_004137685.1 Lichenibacterium minor
CCGGGCCGATGCCACGCGACCCTGTATCGGGTCCGCGCCGACACCGTCAAGGCGAGGCGCCGGACCGGCGGGGCCGCCCCCGGAGGCGGCCGGCCCGCGGATCGGGGGATCCGGGGCGGCGTCAGAACAGGCGGCCGCCGTTCGGGACCGCGCGGGTCGGCACGGCCAGGACCACCTCGCCGTCGGCGTCCGGCAGGCCGAGGGTGAGCACCTCGGACATGAAGGGCCCGATCTGCCGCGGTTCGAAGTTCACGACGGCACAGACCTGCCGGCCGACGAGGCCGGCCGGGTCGTAATGCCGCGTGATCTGCGCCGAGGACGTCTTGCGGCCGATCTCCGGCCCGAAGTCGATGACGAGCTTGATGGCGGGCTTGCGCGCGTCCGGGAAGGGATCGGCCTTCACCACCGTGCCGACGCGCACGTCGATGCGGCGGAAATCGTCGAAAGCGGCGACCGCCGCGACCGGCTCGGGGCCGGACCCGCCGATCAGAGCGCCGTCTCGGCGTCGACCCCGTCGATGTCGCTCGCGCGCGTCGCGGCGTCGGGGCGACGGTCGCGCGACCGTCGGCGCGCGTCCATCATGGCGCGGCCCATGATGCGCAGGGGCGATACGAGGCGGTCGAGGTCGTCGAGCCGCGCCACCCAGGTCTCGCCCTTGGTCAGCTCGCGGTCCAGCGCCGCCATGGTCCGGGCCTGGCCGGGATCCTCGTCGGCGAACCACGCGTCGAGCACCCGGCCCCAGGACAAGGCCATGCCCTGCAGCTTGAAGCCCGCCATCTTGCCGTCGACGTCCACGCCCGCGGCGGCCAGCATGAAGCGCATCGAGTTCACCACCACGCCGTTCAGCGCCGCCGCCGTCAGCGGATCGCGCCGCACGTGTTCCATGATGCCCTGGAGGCCGAGCTTGTAGGGCGCCATGGCGTCGAGCCGCCGCATCAGCACGTCGAACACGCGCTCGCGCGGCGCCTCGTCGGCGAGCACCTGGTTCTCCTGCTTCAGGACGATGTGGTCGATCTTGCGGGCGAAGCCCGCCAGAACGGCGCCCTTCGACGGGAACGCGTCGCGGAACTCCGACAGGGACACGCCGGCGCGGGTGGCGACGTCGGTCAGGCCGAAGTCGTCCCATTCCCGCTCGGCCGACAGCTCCATCAGCGCCTCGATGATCCGGTCCTTGGTCGACGGCGCGGGCCCGGCGGGCTTCGGGGTGATGTCGGGGCCGGCGACGTCGTCGCTGCGCTCGTCGGGGGTCATGCTGCCTCTCCTCATCGCCCGTCTCGGGCCGTCACGGGCGCAAACGCACCGGACGGCGACGGGGTCCTCCCACCCATCTGGGGTGGCGACACGCCGGGGCCAAAGGCGCGAACGGCGGCGAAAGCGCGCGACGCCCCCCAGGCTTCAGCCGGCGAGCTCCCGCGCGCGGCGGTGGGCCGCCCCGGCTGCCGCGGCCAGGAGGTCGGCGAGCGCGCCGTCCGCCATCAGCACGGCGAGCGCCGCCGCCGTGGTGCCGCCCGGCGACGTCACGTTCTGCCGCAGCGCCGCGGGCGCGAGGTCGGCGTGGCGGTGCATCATCTCGCCGGCGCCCTCGACCGTCGCGCGGCCGAGCCGGGCCGCGAGGTCGGGGGGGAGCCCGAGTCGCACGCCGGCCTCGGCCAGCGCTTCGGCGAGCAGGAACACGTAGGCGGGCCCCGAACCCGAGATCGCCGTCACGACGTCGATCTGGTCCTCGTGGTCCAGGCGCTCGACGAGCCCCACGGCGCCGAGCCAGCGCTCGACGCGCGTCAGGGCGGGTTCCGGCAACCGGCCGTCGCCGGCGATCCCCGTGGCGCCGCGGCCGACGGAGGCCGGCAGGTTCGGCATGGCGCGGACGCAGCCCGCCGCGCGCGGGAACTTCGCCGCGAGGTCGGCCAGGGTGCGCCCTGCCAGGATCGACACGACGGCGGTGTTCGGGCCCGCCCAGGGCTCGATCCCGGGCGCCGCGGCGTCGAGCCCCTGAGGCTTTACGGCCAGCAGCAGCGTATTCACGGGGTGCGCGACGGGCGGGTTCAGCGCGACGCCGTGTTGGCGGCACGATCGGAGAAGCGCGTCGGAAGGCTGGGTGTCGAGCACGGCGATGCGCGATCCGGCCACGCCCCGCGCCAGCCAGCCATCGAGCATCGCGCCGCCCATGCGGCCCGCGCCGACGAGCAGGATGGTGTCGTCGGCGTCACCCGTGCCCACGTGGGCCACGTTCGCGCCGGCCACGTCCGCGCTGTCCATGTCCGCGCTCACGCTTCGCCCTGCGTTTCGAACATGGCGCCGTCGAGGGCTTCGCGGGCGGACTTGCCGGCCCAGAGCACGAACTGAAAAGCCTGAAAATAGCGGTCGCAAGCCGACACGGCCATGGTCAGGATGGCTTCGCACTGGCGACCGTCCGGGTCGGCGCCGCCCGATATCAGCAGCGAATGGCGGAACATCACCACGTGCTCCTTGCTCCACAGGTCGAAGTGGCCGATCCACAGCTGTTCGTTGATCATCGCCACGAGCGACTGGATCTCGACGCGGCGGCGCTCCGGCACCTTCAGGTCGAAGGCGCAGCCGACGTGGAGCGCTTCGAGGTCCGACAGCCACGTGAAAGCGACGTGGTAGTCGGCCGCCTTGCCCTCGACCGAGATGGAGATTTCGTCCTCGTCCTCGCGGTCGAACGACCATTCGCGTGACGACGCGAGCCGTTCCACGACGTCGACGGGATGTTCGTCGCGGGAAGGTTCGAAGGGGAGAAGCGACATGCGGGGACTCATCGTTCTTTGGGCACCGAGGATGGCGCCGGGACCTTGCCCCGCACTCTCCCCTTCCGTCCGACCGCGGCGGCCCACCGAATGCCGGCGGGCAGGCGCGGGCGAATCACCCTCGTCCCAACTATAGACTCCGGGTCCACCCGAAAGAACCTGGGGCGCCCCGCGGCACCCCGACATCCCTGCGGATAAATGATGCAGCTTGTGGAGAAGGTCAGGCCCGGGCGGAGGCCGAAACGCCGCCGCCCCGGCGGTGTGACTTGCGGTCAAAGAACAGCACCTGGCTGATGACCGCGCGCAGCGTTTCCACCGAGAAGGGCTTGGCGATCAGGAAGGCCGGCTCGGGCGGCGCGCCGGTGAGGAAGCGCTCGGGATAGGCAGTGATGAAGATCACCGGCACTTCGAAGGCGCCCAGGATCTCGTTCACGGCTTCGAGGCCCGACGAGCCGTCGGCGAGCTGGATGTCGGCGAGGATCAGGCCGGGCTGGTGGTGCTGCACCGCCTTCAAGGCTTCGCGGTGCGTGCGGGCCACGTCGACCACCTTGTGGCCGAGGTCTTCGACGACGTTCTGCAGGTCGAGGGCGATCAACGGTTCGTCCTCGATGATGAGGACGTCGGTCGAGATCTGCGCGGCGATCTCGGAATTGGCGGATTCCAGCAGGGCGCGGGCATCGTCGACGGAGCAGTCGATGGTTCGTGCCACTTCACCGATGTCGAAGCCTTCGAGCGCGGTCAGGAGCAGGGCCACGCGCGGCATGATGGAGATGGCTTCGAGGCGCCGGACGGTGCCGACCTCGTCGGTCGACGACGCGGAGCCGTCCGTCACGGTGTTGACCGACACCGAGCGCCACAGGTTCAGGAACAGCTTGTACAGGCTGCAGCGCACGTCGGCGCCGGCATCGAGGTTGCTCGGGTCCGCCACGATGGCTTCGAGCGTCTCGACCACGTAGGCATCGCCACCCTTCTGGCTTCCCGTCAGGGCCCGCGCGAAGCGCCGCAGCTGCGGCAGGTGCGGAGCGATCGCCTGTGAAATCGACATTCTAACCTCAGTCCAACGTCGCGAAGCGCACAGCGCTGCGCAGGAAAACGCGCGAATCCGAAAATAGTTTCGGGAGCTGGAACATTAATTTTACCGCGGCGTTCTCGAACCGCGACGGCCGTTGCGGACCCTCGGGTGATACCCCCATGCGGTTGTCCGGAGATTAATCCCCGGCCTGCTGGACCGCAAGCCGTGGAACTAGAGTGGGCCGGGGCGAGTGAATCGACGATGAACCCAGAAGAAGAGAACGAACGCGCCATGCCGTCGAAGCAGGACACGAGCGGATCGGCTGACGCTGGCGGCGAGACTTCGGGGTCCGAGGACGCTGCCCGGCCGGGCGTCACCGACGTCCAGGCCTACATCGGCCGCCAGCTGCGGGCCGTCTACGACGACGTGGTCAAGCAGCCGATCCCCGATCGCTTCCTCGCCCTGATGAAGCAACTCGAAGAGGGCGCGGGCCAGGGCTGAGCCCTGGCCCGACGGGCGGAGCGGACGGCCGGCGAAAGCCGCACGGCGGGAAGCTTTCGCCCCACCAGCCTTGTTTCCTCCACACCGGTCGCCCAGGGAACCGTCCTCGTTCAGGAGGGTGGCCCGATGCGGCGTTGGTTGTGGATCGTCGGCGCGGTCGTCGTGCTGGGTGCGGCCTACTGGGCCTGGCCTCTCGCGGGCGCGGCACAGCTCGCCAGCACGGCGCGGGGCGGCGATGCCGGCCAGGTGTTCGATCGCGTCGACGTTGACAGCTTGCGGCGCTCCCTCGCCCGGCAGATCGCCGGCGCCTATCTCGACGTGTCCGGCAAGGGCAAGAAGATGGGCGCCTTCGGCCGAAGCCTCGCGGGCGCGGCCGTGACCACGGTGGCCGACCCCTACGTGGCGCAGCTCCTCACGCCCGACAACGTCATGGCGCTGCTGTCCAGCGGGCACGTGAACCAGGTGACCCTCGACGGCCGCCCGGTGGCGGTGAAGGCCGACCTGCCCGAGTTTTCGCGGCTGCTCGACGAGCACCTCCTGTCCGCCGTGACGGGATCCTACTTCGACCAGCTCAAGGACTTCGTCATCCCGGTCGACGGAGGCCACGGACCCGACGACCTTTACGGCGTCCACATGCACCTCGTGGGCCTCACCTGGAAGCTCGGTGGGCTCGACCTGCCGACCCCCGTCCTCGAGCAGATGGCGCGCTCGATCCTCGCCAACGAGCCGCCGGCGGCGCTGTGACGGCCCGGCCCGGCCCCGTTGCGGCGTGAACGGGCTTCTGCGGGTGGAGGTCTAGACCGGCACGCGCACCGTCGCGCGAAGCCCGCCCAGGGGACTCTCGCTGAGCTGGATGTCGCCGCCGTGCGAGCGTGCGATGTCGCGCGCGATGGCGAGGCCGAGCCCCGTGCCGCCCTGGTCCTGGTTGCGCGCGGGGTCCAGGCGGAAGAAGGGGCGGAACACGTCTTCCCGCTTGTCGGCCGGGATGCCCGGCCCGTCGTCGTCGACGTGGACGGTGAAGAAGCGGTCGTCGCGCCGCGCCACGATCTCGATCCTGTTCCCGTAGCGCCCGGCATTGCCGACGAGGTTGGCGAGGCAGCGCTTGAAGCTGTCCGGCCGCACGATCACCCCCGTTTCGCCCGTGACGGCGATGCCCGTGGCGTGGCCGTGGCGCTCGGCATCCGAGCGGAGCTCCTCGAGCAGGGCCCGCATGTCCATCATCACGGAGGTTTCGCCGGCGTCCCCCCGCGCGAAAGCGAGGTAGGCTTCGAGCATGCGCCCCATCTCGTCGATGTCGCGGTGCATGGCTTCCGCGTCCGGCCCGTCGTCGAAGAGTTCGAGGCTGAGCTTGAAGCGCGTCAGCACGGTCCTGAGGTCGTGGCTGACGCCGTTCAGCATGGTGGTGCGCTGTTCCACGGCGCGCTCGATGCGCCGCCGCATCTCCAGGAAGGCGTAGCCCGCCCGGCGCACTTCCGTGGCGCCGTTGGGCCGGTATTCGATGAGGCGGCCCTTGCCGAGGTTCTCGGCCGCGATGGCGAGCCGCAGGATCGGGCGGATCTGATTGCGCAGGAAGGCCGTGGCCACGATGATCAGCACCGCCGAGGTGCCCACCATCCACAGGATGAAGATGTAGGAGTTCGACGCGTAGGCGGCCGAGCGCCGCGCGATGACGCGCAGCACCGCGGTGTCGAGCTGGATGCGGATCTCGATGAAGTTCGAGCGCCCCACCGTGTCGATCCAGAACGGCAGGCCGACCTGCTTGCGGATCTCGCCCGACAGCGAACGGTCGAGGAGCTGAAGGAAGGGCTTCGGCAGCGCCGGCGGCAGGGGCTGGGGCGGCAGGAAGTCGATGTCGAGCCCGAGCCGGTTCGACGCGATGCGCTCCAGGGCTTCCGTGCCCTCGCCGGCCGGCAGGGCGCGGTACAGGTCGATGGTGGCGGCGACGTCCTGCACCAGCGCCTGGCTGAGGCGAAACGTCACCGACTGCCAGTGCCGCTCCAGGAAGAAGTAGCTCATCACGCACTGCAGCAGCAGCATCGGCACGATGAGGATCAGCAGCGCGCGGGAATAGAGCCGCTTCGGCAGGGCGTCGGCGACGGCGCGCATCACGCGGAAGCCCCAGCGGCGGCGCCCCCGCGCGGCGCCGGCCGGGGTCGGCGAAGCGGGGGCGGCTTCCGGGGCGGGAGCGGTCGGCGCCGCGTCCCCGTCCGAGAAGCGAGCGGCCGTCAGGTCACGGATCGAGGAGGAGGCGATAGCCGAGCCCTCTCACGGTCTGGAGGTAGGCGGGGTTGGCGGGGTCGCTCTCGATCTTGCGCCGCAGCCGGTTGACCTGGACGTCCACCGTGCGCTCGTTGCCGCCTTCGGCTGCGGCGAGCCCCGCCAACTCCTCGCGCGACACCGTGGCGCCGGCGGCCGAGCTGAGCAGGCACAGCATGTCGCGCTCGCGCTCGGTGATGCGGATCGGCTCGTCGCCCTGGCGCAACTCGCCGCGCTCGGGATGGAAGGCGAAGGGCCCGAAGCGCGCCACGCCGTCCGGCTTCGGCGCGCGGGGCGCGGCGCGGCGCAGGATGGAGGCGATGCGCAGCAGCAGCTCGCGCGGCTCGTAGGGCTTGGCGAGATAGTCGTCCGCCCCCGCTTCGAGCCCGCGCACGCGGTCGTCGGCCCCGTCGAGCGCGGTGAGCATCAGGATCGGCACTTCGGACGTGCGCCGCACGTCGGCGGCGAAATCCACGCCCGTCTCACCCGGCATCATCACGTCGAGGATCAGCAGGTCGAAGGCGAGCGAGCGCAGGTGCCCCCGCGCTTCGGCGGCCGTGGCGGCCAGGGTCACGCGGTAGCCGTTCTTGCCGAGCACGCGCGACAGCAGTTCGCGGATGCGCCGGTCGTCGTCGACCAGGAGGAGGTGGGCGGCGTCGTCCGCCAGCGGCGCCGGGCGCTCGTCGAGGGAAGCGCCGTTCACGCGGCGTGCTCCCGCGACGCGTCGTCCCGCCGGACCGCCGCCTCGGCGGCGGGAAGCGCCGGCTCGCCGAACACGAGGTCGACCACGCGGTCGCGCTCGCCGGCATCGATCATGCCGAGCAGGAACTCCACCGCTTGGCGCCGCACTTCGGGAGGCAGGGGCGACAAGGCCCGCTCGAACCGGGCGGAATGGAGATAGGCGAGGTCGACGGCGAGCCGGCCCCCCGTCGGGGTGACGTGGAGCGTGCGGCGTCGGCGGTCGCTCGTGCCCGTCCGCACTTCGATGAAGGCGCCGTCGGTCAAGTCCTTCATGACGCGGTTCAGGCTCTGCTTGGTGATCTTGAGGATGTCGAGCAGCGACGCGACCGTGAGGCCGGGATGGCGGTCGACGAAATGGAGCACGCGATGGTGCGCGCGCCCGAAGCCGAGCCCCGCGAGCTGCCGGTCGGCGTCGGCGGTGAAATCGCGATAAGCGAAGAAGAAGAGCTCGATCAGGTCGTACAGCGGCGGCGGCGCGGCCACCGCCGCGCCCGACGGCACTTGTCCCACGACCTTCGGCTCAGCCAAGGGACGGCCCCCGCGCGGCAGACTGTGTCAGCATGCTTGTCAGATTTCAGGCCGGGGGTCGCTCGTCAAGCGCCGCCGCGGCGACGCGCCGGCCCGGGCGGCCCGGCGCCCGGCCGCACGGAGCGCGATCGGGAACCCGTCGCGCGGGAGCTGCAGGCTGATCCGCGATGCGCCAGCCGTCAGGGGGCCGGCGTCCGCAGCGCCGCCAACCCGCGGCGCTGCCGCCCGTTCTCGTCGAAATTGTCCGGCGCCAGCCACAGGTCGAAGGCGCGCCGCGCCGCCGGCCAGTCCCGGTCCGTCATCGCGTACCAGGCCGTGTCGCGGCTTCGGCCCTTCACGATCATGTGCTGGCGGAACACGCCCTCGAAGGTGAAGCCGAGCCGCTCAGCGGCGGCGCGGGACGGCGCGTTCAGCGCGTTGCATTTCCACTCGTAGCGGCGGTAGCCGAGGCCGTCGAACACGTATCCGGCGAGCAGCGCCATGGCTTCCGTGGCGGCCGGCCGCCGCTGCAGCGCCGGCGTGAACAGGACGTTGCCGACCTCGATCGCCCGATGGGCCGGCTCCTGCCGCATCAGCGCGGCATAGCCCACGGCGTGTCCCGACGCCGCGTCGACGATGGCCCAGAACAGGGGATCGGACGAGGCCGCCTTGGCGGCGAGGTCGGCGGCCAAGCCGGCTTCATCGGCGTAGGGCCCGTCGAACAGGTAGTCCCAGACCGCGTCGGCGCCGGCGACGCTTCGCCACAGTGCCGGGCCGTGGCGGGCGGCGTCGAGCGGCTCCAGCCGCACGAAGCGCCCGTCGAGCACCTTCCGCTCGGGTCGGGGCGCGGGCGCAGGGTCGACCGGGGGGCCTTTGGGACGGTCGGTCGGGCGGGTTTCCGTCATGGCGTGGTCCTACTCGGCCGCGGAGCGCTCGGGCGTGCCGAAAAGGTCGAGAGTTTCCGGTCGGGGCGCTTCGTCGGGTATCCGCGCGGGGGCGTTCGGGTCGCCGGGCGCCGTTTCCCATCCCAGCTCGGGCACGGCGGCGACGCGGTTGCCGGACATGTCGGAGCGCGTGACCACGAGGTCGCCCTTGTCGAGGTGCTTGACGCGCGAGCGGGCCCGGCCGGCCGAATGCATGCCGCAGCGCCGCGCCACCTCGCTGTCGGACGGGCAGGGAGCGCCCGCCAAAGCCGCCGCGGCGACGATGAGGTAGACGGCCTGCAGGTCGTCGGGGATCGCGCGGGCGACGCCGAGCGCCCGGTCCCAGTCGGCACCCGAGGCGAGTTCGGGGTCGAGCCCGGATCGCGCGGCGTTGATGTGGAGCCGGAACTCCGCCGGCGCCACCGCGCCGACCTTGCCGATGCGGCACCGCACCTGAAAATCGCCGAACAGCACCGGCTCGGGCCGGAAGAAGCTGTCCGGGTCCGCCATGATCTCGCGGGCGATCGCCCTCAACGCCCGTTCGCGTTCCTCCGGCGGCAGGGCCGGCGCTTCCTCGGCCGGCACCGCGGTCGGCCGGTTGCGCACGATCTCCTCCAGGAGCTGGTTGACGGAGGGCGCCGGCGGCGCGGCGGCGCGGCGCTCCGCCGCGCTGGCGCGCGCCGGTCCCAGGGGCACGGGGGCCAGGATGAGGTCCCGGGCGTCGGCGCCCGCGGGCTCGGGCAGGGGCGTCAGCTTCGGGGTGCCGCCGCGCGGCGCCGTTTCGACGCTGCCGACCCTGATGGGCAGCGGGCGGCGCGACAGGGCGGGGCCGAGCGCCACGAAATGGCCGCGCTGCAGCTCGCGGAACACTTCCGCCTGCCGGCGCTCGAGCCCGAGCAGGTCCGCGGCGCGCGCCATGTCGATGTCGAGGAAGGTGCGGCCCATGAGGAAGTTGGTGGCTTCGGCCGCGACGTTCTTAGCGAGCTTGGCCAGGCGCTGCGTCGCGATGACGCCGGCGAGGCCGCGCTTCCGCCCGCGGCACATGAGGTTCGTCATGGCGCCGAGGGACAGCTTGCGCGCTTCCTCGCTGACGTCGCCCGACACCGCGGGGGCGAAGAGCTGGGCCTCGTCGACGATGATCAGCGCCGGGAACCAGTGGTCGCGGTCGGCGTCGAACAGCGCGTTGAGGAAGACCGCGGCGGCGCGCATCTGCATCTCGGCGTCGAGCTTCTCCAGCGTCAGCACGGCGGAGATGCGATGCTGGCGCACCCGCGCCGCGATGGTTTCGAGCTCGGCCACGGATCTGTCGCCGTCGACCACGACGTGGCCGAAGCGCTCGGCCAGGCCCACGAAGTCGCCCTCGGGGTCGATCACGACCTGTTGCACGTGGGGGGCGCTCTGTTCCAGCAGGCGGCGCAGAAGGTGCGACTTGCCCGAGCCGGAATTGCCCTGGACGAGGAGGCGCGTGGCCAGCAGCTCCTCGAGGTCGAGCATGGCGGGTCCGGGGACGGCGCCCGACGCGGCCGTGGCCCCCATGTCGATTTCGATCTTCATCGGTCCCACCCTAGCGCGAAACGGGGCCGCGGGGCAGGGGGCGGAGCCGGGCATCCCCAACGCTTCAGCGGTGGGGCGGGCCGACGGCAAGGGTTCGTTCAGATCCCCGTCGCACTCTCGTGGCCAGGAGATCGCGCCCATGAGCTTCATCCCAGCCGGCTTCGTGCCCGCCGGCCTCGTCCCCCACCTGTCCCTGCAGGCGTCGCCATCCATGCTGGCGATCGGCTTCTCGGTGCTGCTCGTTCTGTCGCTCGTCGCCGCCGAGGAGATCGAGGTGCGGCGCGTCCGCCCGTCCGAGGTTTCCGACGGCTGACGGCGGACCGGTCAAGGGCGGCCTGCGGTCCATCGCTCCGCGACGCGGAGCTCGGTTCCACCCCGGCGGCGGCCCACTCCGGTGTTCCAGCGATCCGCGGTCGCGTCACTCCGCGGCGGCGAGCCGGCCCCGCATGCCGTCGAGCACCGCTTGGCCCGAGCGCCCCGCATCGGCGGGGTCGACGAACGTGTCGGCGCTCTGCGCCACGGGTTCCATGTGGCCGAACCGGCGGATCTGCCACGCGAAGCCCCGGGGACGGTCGGCGGCCCGCACCACCACCATCACGAGCTGATGCTCCTCGGGAAACTGCGTCTTGTGGTCCCGCTTGCGTTGCCGCGCCAGGGCGGCGGCTTCCCGCGCCGCTTCGGTGAAGTGGCGCCTCGTTTTCTCACAGGTCGGCATCGATCCTACCCTCGTCCATCGCGGCCGCCGGGCCTGATCCGGCCGGGGCCGCGCAGCCTGCCGCGCCCGCGGCGACGCGGGGCCGCGACGAGGCCGCCCCGCTGACCGCATAGGAGCAAGGGCAGCGGCGGACGGCATTCACATGGGATAGGTCAAATGCAGATCGCGGGAGAATAGTCCGCCCCGGCGGGCGACGAACCACCGATGAAGCACAGTTCCCCGGGGACGCTTTTTGCGACATCACGCCGCGGTGACTTGTGGGTCCGCGGCTTCAAGACGAGGCGAGCGGCGCCACGCCGACGTGTTCGGCGAAGAAGCGCAGCATCTCGCCCGACGCATCCGGCCCCTGCGGGTCGGTGTAGGATCCCGCGGTGCTGCCGCCCGACCAGGCGTGGCCGGAACCGTGGACGATCCATTGCTCGACGACGGTCCGCCCCGCGGCGTCGACGCGGCGCGTCCGGCGGTACGCCCGCCCGCCGGGCACGGCGCCGTCCTCGCTGGTGGTGTCGACCGCCGCGGCCCGGACGGCCTGGGCGGCGACCTCGTCGGCGTTGACGGGATGCACGGTGGAGTCCCGGTCGCCGTGGAACACGATGGCGGGCACCGCCGCCGCGCCGGTGTCGGACACATGCGGGCCCGCGCCGGCGCGCATCGCCGCGAAGGCGGAGTTGACGTCGTGGGCGGCGCCGCAGGCCAGGCCCGAATGCACCCCCACGGCGGCGTAAAGGTCCGGGTAGCGCTGTCCCATCGTGGCGGCGAGCGCGCCGCCGGCGGACAGGCCGGCCACGTAGACGCGGGCGGGGTCGACCAGCCGGCGCGCCATCACGTCGCGCGTGATGCCGGCGATCAGCGCCGGCTCGCCGCTGTCCCGCTTCTGGTCGGTCCCCTTGAACCAGTTCCAGCACCTTTGCCCGTTGGCGGCGGACGTCTGCGCCGGGTAGCAGACGAGGAAGCCGTCGCGCTCCGCCCAGTCGTTCATGCGGGTGCCGGCCGCGAAGTCGTCGGGGGACTGGGTGCAGCCGTGCAGCATGACGACCAGCGGCAGGGCGACGCCCGCCTCGGCGCAAGCCGGCACGTAGAGCTTGTAGGCGCGCCGGCCGGCCCCGTCGGCGAAGGGCACCTCCGTGAAGGTCCCGCGTGCCGCCGCGGCCGGCACGGGCTG
The DNA here is from genome assembly GCF_004137685.1 of Lichenibacterium minor. GTDB lineage: Bacteria > Pseudomonadota > Alphaproteobacteria > Rhizobiales > Beijerinckiaceae > Lichenihabitans > Lichenihabitans minor. Next base: position 12,137 of record NZ_QYBB01000005.1, read on the forward strand.
GGCGACCGTGAACGGGTTGAAATATTGGAAGCTGTCGAAGGCGTCCTGGAAGTCCGACATCATGCCGTCGAAGAGGCTCGACGGGGGCGGGCGGCGGGGAACCACGTCGGCGGTGTCGCCCTTGAGGGTCCGCTGGACGAAGGTCCCCGCGTCGCCGCCGCGGCCGGCCCGCGGCATCCTGGAGGCGCCGATCATCCCGGCTCGAAACAGCTGCGTCATGGCGTCGTGTCCTGCTGGTCCGTCGCGACGGAGGGAGGCGGGGCGCGGCCCGCCGGCCGTCCCGGTGATGCGGACCTGGAGCGGCCCGTCTGTCGAGGGCGACGCGACGCCGCCCCCTTCCACGGCGATGGCCGCCGCGGCTTTTGTTGCGCTGCACAATGGATATGCAACGTCCATATTGCAATGCACCGATCGGAAGGTGGTTGCCCGTCCCGCGCCGCGGTCGGGGCTGCCCCGCGCCCGACGAGCCCCTGCGCGACGCCATCCTGGGCGCGAAGCTTGAAGGATCCGTGCCCGCCGCCGCCCGTCCCCGCCGGGCGACGCGGCCCTTGACGCGGCGCGGGCCGCTTCGCAAACCGAGGACGAAGCGATGTCGACCTTCGAGGAGCCCACCATGCAGCACCATCCCGCCATCGCCCCCGGCCGCACCGCCGTCGTCACGGGCGGCGCCAGCGGCATCGGCCTCGCGGCCGGCAAGCGGTTCGCGTCGCTCGGCCTCAACGTCGTGCTGGCCGACCTCGCCGGCGACGCCCTCGACGCCGCGCGCGCCGCGGTGATGATGGCGGCGTCGGCCGCGGGGGCGACGGATCCGTCGGCGGCGGTGCGCGCCGTGCCCACCGACGTGGGCCGCATGGACGACATGCGCGTCCTGAAGGAGACCGCCTACGAGGCCTTCGGCGACGTGGCGGTGCTGATGAACAACGCGGCCATCAGCCCCGTCGGCAAGCCGTGGGACGCCTACGGCGACTGGCAGCGGCTGCTGGCCACCAACCTGTGGGGCGTCATCAACGGCGTGCAGGCCTTCGCGCCGGCTTTGTTGGAGGCCGGCAAGCCCGCCGCCATCGTCAACACGGGCTCGAAGCAGGGCATCACCACGCCGCCCGGCAATGCCGCCTACAACGTCAGCAAGGCGGGCGTGAAGGCCTTCACCGAGGCCACCGCCTACGAGCTGCGGGAAACGCCGAACTGCGCCGTGACGGCACACCTGCTCATCCCCGGTTTCACCTTCACGGGCCTGACCAACGCGTCCGAGAAGCCCGCCGCGGCCTGGACGGCCGAGCAGGTCGTCGCCTTCATGCTCGACGCCATGGCGAGCGGCGACTTCTACATCCTGTGCCCCGACAACGATGTCGATCGCGCCACCGACGAGAAGCGCATGGCCTGGGCCATGGGCGACGTGATCGAGAACCGCCCGGCCCTGTCGCGCTGGCACCCGGATTTCAAGGACGCCTTCGCGCGTCACATGGCCGGCTGAGCGCCGCGGCCGTGCGGGTCCGGCCGGGGCTGCCGCGGCGCGTGGGGGCGGCCTGGCCCGCTGCCGCCGCCGCTCTGCTCTGCGCGGGGGCGGCCGGCACGGCCGCCGTCACGGTCGCGGCGGTGTACCGCCTCCACGTGCCGCTGCCCTACTGGGACGAGTGGTACACGATCGCGCATTTCCGCCACTTCGCCGAGGGCGGCTACGGGATCGCCGACCTCGCCGCGCAGCACAACGAGCACAGGCTCCTGTTTCCGCGGCTGTTCTTCTTCGCCGACGAGGTGCTGTTCGGGTTTTCGGGCGTCCTCGACGCCACCGTGACCCTGGTCCTCCAGGCCGTCAACGCCGCCCTGCTGATCGCCTGGATGAGGTGCCTCGTCGCTCGGGCCGCCCATCGGGCCCTGCTGGCGGGGCTCGTGGTGGTGCTGCTCTTCACGCTGCGGCAGGAGCAGAACTTCACCAACGGTTTCCAGCTCCAGTTCGTCGGCGTCTTCACCGCTGCGGCGCTGGCGGGCTCGGCCTACGTCGCCGCGCTCGATCGCCTGCGGGACGCGCGCCGGGGCAGCGCACCCTTCTTCGCCCTGGCGGCGCTCGGTTGCGCGGTGTCGACCTACACCATGGCCAACGGCCTGCTGGTGGGGCCCGTCCTGGCCGTCGCGGCCGTGTTGCGGCGCGCCCCGTGGTGGGTTTCGGCCGCCACGGCGGCGGCCTCCGTCAGCCTCGCGGCGCTGTTCGTCCACGGATACGCGCCCGGCGGCGACGGGCAGCCGCTGTCGCAGGCCCTGACGCACCCGCTGCCCTACGCCGTCTACGTCGCCGCCTATCTCGGCAATCCCCTTGACCTCGGGAGCCCGGCCGCCACCGCCCTGGGGTCGGTGGGGCTGGCCCTCGCGGCGGGTGCGGCGTGGCGGGTCCGCGACGGCGCGGCGCGCGACCCCGCCAGCCTCAAGCTCCTGATCCTCGCGGGCTTCGTGCTGGCGAGCGCCGCCGCGACCGCCTACGGCCGCATCGCGCTCGGCGTCGAACAGGCTTCGGAAAGCCGCTATGCCACGCCGTCGCTGCTGTTCTGGTGCGCGCTGGTGCTGTTCTGGTTTCCCGTCGCGGTCCGCCCGGGCCGCCGCCCGGCCGGCGCCTTCGCGCTGGGCGCGCTGGTGGCGCTGCTCGCCGTCGCGGCGCTCGCCGCCGAAGCGACGGCCTGGCCGGCGCTGGCGGAGCGCTCGGCCGCGTTGCGCCGCGTGTCGGACAGCCTCGTTTCCGGCCTCTACGACGGCGCCGCCGCGGGCGTCTACGAGACCACGCCGTGGGACGACATCCGCCCGGTGGTCCCCTTCCTGCGCCAGCACCGCCTCGCTGCCTTCGCGGATCCGACCGTCGCGGCGCTCGGCCAGCCGGTGGCGACGCTCGGGCGGATCGCCCCGCGGGACGCCTGCGAGGGGACCGTCGCGGCCCGCGCCGATCCGGCGCTCGGCCCGGGCGGCGTCAGGCTCGACGGGACGGCGCGGGACGGTGGCACCCGCGGCGCCCCGCGTCGCATCGTGGTGACGGACGGCACCGGCACGGTCGTCGGCTTCGGCTCGGCTTCCCTGCCGTCCCGGCCGTCCCGCCTGTGGTCCGCCTACGGCACGGGGGGGCCGGGGAGCGCCTTGCAGGCCTATGCCGAACTGGCCGACGGCGCCCTGTGCCCGCTGGGGACCGCCGCGATCGAATGACGGTCCGACGCCGGGCGGCGGGTCACTGCGCCGCCACCGGCGACGGGGCCACGGTGCCCTTCAGGCCCATGCGGTCGGCCACGGAGCCGATCGCCGCGACGACGACGTCCGGGTCCGACCATTGCGGCGAGTGCCCGCGCCCCTTCAGCAGCGCGATCGTGGCGCCCGGCAATTCGCGGGCCATGCGCTCGCCGTGGAAAAAGGCCGGCGCGATCGTGTCGCTGTCGCCCGCCACGATCGCGGTCGGGATGGCGATGTCCGGCAGCCGCGGCCCGAGCCCCGTCACGAAGGCATGGAGGTGGAACACGTCGGTGGCGTTGTTTTCGAACTCGTCCGGCCGCAGCACCAGTTCCACGCCCGTCCGCTCGGCGAAACGCGGCGGCACGGGCTCGGGGGCGAAGACGGACGCGATGCCGGCCGGCAACAGGAGTTGCCCGACGGGGAGCGTGACGATGTGGGTGAAGGCCGGCCCGAGCCAGCGCGACGCCGCCGGGGCGTAGTACCATTCGATGCCGGTCGGCCAGGGGTAGACGACCGGCGACAGCAGCACGACGCCCCCGGTGACGTCGCGATGGTCGAGCGCGAAGACCGCCGCCAGGGCGCCGCTCCAGCTGTGCCCCACCACCACCGCATCCGCCACCCCCAGGCGGTGCAGCCCGTCGGCGATGAGCGCGGCCTGCCGGGCGGGCGACGCGTCGCCCTCCTCGCCGTCGGGCCGGTCGCTCCATCCGTGGCCCGGACGGTCGAAGGCCAGCACGCGGAACCCCCGCTCGGCGAGCGGGGCGCCCAGGGGCACCATCATGTCGGCCTGGTTGCCGCTGGCGCCGTGCAGCAGCACCACGGTGCCGCGCGGCCGGCCCTGCGGTGTCCGCTCGGTGTAGTGGAGCCGGGCGCCGCCGCCGATTTCCACGAAGGCCCCGCCCGGCGGAAAGCGGCGCGAGATGACGCCGGTCTGCCACAGCGTGTAGAGCCAGCCGCCGAGCGCCAGGGCCGCCACCAGCACGGCGACGCCCGCGGCCGATCCCCAGGCGTACCTCAAGCCTCCGCGGTCCCGCGCCCGCCGCCCGCTCCCCCAGCCGTCAAAGATCCCGTCCTTCCACCGAGGGGGCCAGCTTGTCGACCGCTTTCCTCACGTCGGCGTTCCCCGGATAGACCGACAGGGCGCGGCGCAGGGCCCGGAGCGCCGCGGCCTCCTCGCCGTGCCGCGCCAGGATGAAGCCCATGCCGCTCAGCGCCCCGAAGTGGCGCGGCTCCAGCGCCAGGACGTGGCTGATGTCCTCCATCGCGCCCGCGTCGTCGCCGTCGAGGAAGCGCAGCGTGGCGCGCTTGTTCCAGGCCTCGGCCCAGCCGGGCCTGAGCTCGATGAGCTTGTCGAGCAGGGCCGCGGCGACGTCCTCGCGCTTGTCGCCCATGGCGGCCACCGCCCGCGTCATGAGGAGGTCCGCCGTATCGGAGCCGGAGTCGAGCCACAGGCGCTCGACCAGCGCGGCGATCCCCGTGGCCTCGTCGGGATCCTGGGCCTTGGCGAGCCGGTCCATCAGGCGGTCGAGCGTTTCGGCGCGGGTCGGGGGTTTCGGCGGCGGTGCCGGCGGTGCGTCGGCGGCGGGCTGGTCGGCGCGCGACCCGTCGGGGCCGGGGCGGAGCGGCACGGCGGGCCCCTTCAGGCCCGGGAAGCCCGGAAACGGGTCGACGCCGTCGGGGCTGCGATGGAAGAAGGGCAGGGGCACGGGCGATCGGGGTTCGCCATCGGGCGGCACGCCGTCGAGGCTGGTCGCCGCGGAGGCGGCCGGAATGGCCCCGTGCAGAGGCACCCCGAAGAAAGCGAGCGCCGCCAGGGCGGCGGCGCAGGATGGACGGTTCCGCATGGCCGCAGGATAGCGGCGCCTCGGCACCCCGTCAAAGCAGGACCCGACGACAAAAGCCCCGGGACTGGGTCCCGGGGCTTTTCACGCGGACGGCGGCGTTCAGCCCTGGCGGGCCTTGTAGCGCTTCTGCGTCTTGTTGATGATGTAGACCCGGCCCTTGCGGCGCACGAGCTGGTTGTCGCGGTGACGTCCGCGGAGCGACTTCAAGGAATTGCGGACCTTCATCACTGCACCCGATCAAAAAGAAAGGCGGCGGGAAGGCCCGCCGCGTCGGAGCGTCCTATGCCCCATCGGGCGCCCGCGATCAACCCCTTCCCGTCGCGCCGTCGGTCACGCGGCGTCGAGCGACGGATAGTCGGTGTAGCCTTCGGGGCCCGGCGCGTAGAACAGCTCCGGCCGCGGCGCGTTCAGCGGCGCGTCCTCGCGGAAGCGGCGCACGAGGTCCGGGTTGGCGATGTACAGCTTGCCGAACGCCACGGCGTCGGCCTCGTTGTTCTCCAGCACCCGCACGGCGTCGGCCTTAGAGAACAGCTCGTTCTCGACGTAGAGGCCGCCGAACTCGCGCTTGATGTGGGCCGCGAGGCTGTCGTCGCCGACCTTCTCGCGCGAGCAGATGAAGCCGATCTTCCGGTCGGCGAGCGCGCGCGCCACGTAGCCGAAGGTGCCCTCGGGGTCGGAATCCCCCATGTCGTGGGCGTCGCGCCGGGGGGCGAGATGCATGCCGACGCGCGACGCGCCCCAGACCGCGATGCAGGCGTCCGTGACTTCCAGCATCAGGCGGGCGCGGTTCTCGACCGGGCCGCCGTAGTCGTCCTCGCGGCGGTTGGTCTTGTCCTGCAGGAACTGGTCGAGCAGGTAGCCGTTCGCGCCGTGGACCTCGACCCCGTCGAAGCCCGCGCGCTTGGCGTTCTCGGCGCCGCGCCGGTAGGCGGACACGATGCCGGGGATCTCCGTGATCTCCAGGGCGCGCGGCGTTTCGTAGTCCTTCGTGGGACGGACGAGGCTGACGTGGCCGGCGGGCTTGATGGCGCTCGGCGCCACCGGCAGGCGGCCGCCGAGGTAGCTCGGGTCCGAGATGCGGCCGACGTGCCAGAGCTGCATGAAGATGTGCCCGCCCGCCGCGTGGACGGCGTCGGTGACGAGCTTCCAGCCCTCCACCTGCTCGTCCGACCAGATGCCGGGCGTGTCTGGGTAGCCCACGCCCTCGTCGGTGACGCTGGTGGCCTCGCTCAGGATGAGGCCGGCGCTGGCGCGCTGGCGGTAGTATTCCGCCATGAGGGCGTTGGGCACGCGCCCGCCGCCGTCCGCGCGGCACCGCGTGAGCGGCGCCATGAAGATGCGGTTCGGCAGCGTGAGGTCGCCGAGGGTGAGCGGTTCGAAGAGGTCGGCCAAGTGCGGTGCTCCCGTGGCGGGGGCGAAGGGTCACCCGCCACCCGCACGGAGCGATACCAGATCAGGCGGCGCCCGCGTCGGCATGGCAGACCTGACGTGGCGTCAAGGCTTGAGGACCTCCTTGCTGTCCACCGTGGAATCCGCCTTGAGCCGGTACACGATCGGCACGCCGGTTTCGAGCTCCACGCCGACGATGCCGTCGGGCGACAGGCCGTCGAGGACCATGATGAGCGAGCGCAGCGAGTTGCCGTGCGCCGCCACCAGCACCCGCTGGCCGCCGAGCACGCGGGGCAGGATCCTTTGGTTGTAGAAGGGCAGGGCGCGCGCGACGGTGTCGCGCAGGCTTTCGCCGCCGGGCGGGTTCACCGCGTAGGAGCGGCGCCAGGTGTGGACCTGGTCGGCGCCCCACCGTTCGCGCGCCTCGTCCTTGTTGAGCCCCGACAGGTCGCCGTAATCGCGCTCGTTCAGGGCCTCGTCGCGGATGGTTTCCAGGCCGTCCTGGCCGACCTCGCCGAGGACCAGGCTGCAGGTGTGCTGCGCCCGGGTGAGCGCCGAGGTGAAGGCCACGTCGAAGGGCCCGACGCCCTTCAGCGCCCGCCCGGCCGCCTTGGCCTCCTCGACGCCCTTCGGCGACAGTTCGGGGTCCTTCCAGCCGGTGAACAGGTTCTTCAGGTTCCAGTCGGACTGGCCGTGGCGGATCAGGACGAGCAGGCGGTCCATGGGGGCTCCTCGGGACGGGGGTTCAGGAATCGGAAAGGTCGAGCACGTCGGCCATGCTGTAAAGGCCGGGCCGGCGCCCGCGCGCCCACAGCGCCGCCGTCACGGCCCCGCGGGCGAAGAGCGAGCGATCTTCGGCGCGGTGGCCGAGCTCGATGCGCTCGCCGGCGCCGGCGAAGATCACCGAATGGTCGCCGATCACCGTGCCGCCGCGCAGGCTGGCGAAGCCGATGGTGCCGGGCTCCCGCGCGCCCGTGACGCCGTCGCGCCCCCGGACGGCGCTCTGCCCGAGCCCGACGCCCCGTCCCTCGGCGGCGGCTTCGCCGAGGAGCAGCGCGGTGCCGGACGGCGCGTCCACCTTCATGCGGTGGTGGGTTTCGACGATCTCGATGTCCCACTCGGTCCCGAGCGCGCGGGCGGCGCGGCGCACCAGGGCGGCCAGCAGGTTGACGCCGAGGCTCATGTTGCCCGACCGCACGATCGGCGCGTGGCGGGACGCGGCGTCGAGCTTGGCCAGGTCCTGCTCGTCGAGCCCCGTCGTGCCGACCACATGGGCGATGCGCGCCTGGGCGGCCAGCATGGCGAAATGGGTGGTGGCCGCCGGGCCCGTGAAGTCGAGCACGCCGTCGGCGCCCACGAAGGCTTCGAGCGCGTCCTCGGTGACGGGCACGCCGATGGGCCCGAGGCCCGCCAGCGTGCCGGCGTCCGCGCCGATCGCCGCCGCGCCCGCCCGCTCCAGCGCGGCGGACAGCACCACGCCGGGGGTGGCGTGGACGGCGGCGACGAGCATGCGGCCCATGCGCCCGCCGGCGCCGGTCACGACGAGCTTCATGTCCGACATCGCTTCGCTCCTCCGCTGCCCCGCCCCGCGGGCCCGTGGCGCCCCTCGTAGCCGGCTCCGCGGGATTTAGGAACGCCGAAGGCTACCGGCCGCCGCCCCGCCGCGGCGCGCGCGCCTGGTCGCGGCGGCGCGGCGTCACCGCCCGGCTTCGCCCGGCGCCCGCGCCTCGATGGCGAGGGCGTGGACGCCGTCCGGCCGCAGCTCGTCGGCCAGCAGCGCGTTGACGGCGCGGTGGCGGTCGACGCGGCTGCGGTTCGCGAAGGCGTCCGCGGTGATGCGGACGCGGAAATGCGTCTCGCCTCCGGCGCGCGAGCCCATATGGCCGGCGTGCTGGTGGGACTCGTCGATGACGTCGAGCGCCTGCGGCTGCAGCCCCTGCGTCAGGGCGGCCACGATTCTGTCCTTAACGCTCATGATACGATCTCCTCGGCAGGCAAGGGGGCCCGGGTCGGCCGGACGGGAACGCCGTCCCGGCCGGGCACCCCGGCGGGGCAGGGATGCGCCGCGGGCCGCCTTGCGACGCCCGCGAACTCCCCCATAATAGGCCGGTGATGAACCTGAACTCGCACCATTTCGATCGCATCCGCTCCAAAAGCGCGGGCAAGAGCGGCAAGGCGGCCGCCGTGCCGTCGAAGACGCCGTGCGATCACCCGGGGTGCACCGAGGCCGGCGATTACCGCGCCCCTCAGGGCCGCGACCGGGAAGGGCAGTATTTCTGCTTCTGCATCGACCACGTGCGGGAATACAACGCCACGTATGATTATTTCAGCGGCATGAGCGACGATGCCGTGCAGAAATACCAGAAGGAAGCGCTGGTCGGCCACCGGCCGACCTGGAACATGGGCGTCAACCGCGCCGCCGGCGAGCCGTCCGCGCCCGACGACCTCCATCCCGACTCGCTCGGCATCTTCAAGGCCCGGGCCCGGCAGGGCCGCGCCGATGCGCCGCGCCGGCCCTATTATTCCATCGCCACCACCAAGGCGTTGACCGCCATGGGTCTCGACGAGATGGCGGATGCCGCGGCCGTGAAGGCGCGCTACAAGCAGCTGGTCAAGCAATTGCATCCGGACGCCAACGGCGGCGACCGGTCGAACGAGGACAAATTGCGCGACATCATCCGCGCCTATAACTTCCTCAAGACCATCAAGTTGTCGCCCCCGGCCGCCGGCGCGGCCCGGTGACACACAACGGCCGTTTCGCGGCCTGACGAGACACCCCGGCCGCATCGCGGCCAGACGCAGCCACGAGAGCCCAGGAGCGGGCGCCGCCTCGATCCCCGGGGCGGACCCGGAGGATCGATGCAGAACCCCATGTCAGACACGCAGTCCCTTCCCGACACGCGCATCTCCGTGCGGGACGTCTTCGGCATCGACTCCGACCTTCACGTGCCGGCCTATTCGCAGGCCGGCGAGCACGTCCCGGACCGCGACTCCGACTACCTGTTCGACCGCGACACCACGCTGGCCATCCTCGCCGGCTTCGCCCGCAACCGCCGCGTGATGATCACCGGCTACCACGGCACCGGCAAGTCGAGCCACGTCGAGCAGGTGGCGTCGCGGCTGAACTGGCCGTGCATCCGCATCAACCTCGACAGCCACGTGTCCCGCGTCGACCTCGTCGGCAAAGACGCGATCGTGCTGCAGGATGGCAAGCAGGTCACCGAATTCCGCGACGGCATGCTGCCCTGGGCGCTGCAGAACAATGTGGCGCTGTGCTTCGACGAATACGACGCGGGGCGACCCGACGTCATGTTCGTGATCCAGCGGGTGTTGGAGCTGTCCGGCCGGCTCACGCTGCTCGACCAGAAGCGCGTGATCAAGCCGCACCCCGCCTTCCGGCTCTTCGCCACCGCCAACACCGTGGGGCTCGGCGACACGTCGGGCCTGTATCACGGCACGCAGCAGATCAACCAGGGCCAGATGGACCGCTGGTCCATCGTCACCACCCTGAACTACCTGCCGCACGACCGCGAGGTCGACATCGTCCAGGCCAAGGCACCCCACTACCAGGGATCGAAGGAGGGTCGCGACATCGTCAACAAGATGGTGCGCGTGGCCGACCTCACCCGCAACGCCTTCACGGCCGGCGACCTGTCGACCGTGATGAGCCCCCGCACGGTGATCACCTGGGCCGAGAACGCCGACATCTTCGGCGACATCGGCTTCGCCTTCCGCCTGACGTTCCTGAACAAGTGCGACGAGCTGGAGCGCTCGCTGGTGGCCGAGTTCTACCAGCGGAGCTTCGGCAAGGAGCTGCCGGAAAGCGCCGTCAACGTCGCGCTGAGCTGAAGCGCCGCCCCGCCCGACGGCCCGGCTTTCGGAAAGGAGACGCGCCTTGGACCACGCGACCTTCGTTTCGACCCGAAGCCGGGACGAACGGGCGGGGCGTCCCCTCATCCGCTACGAGGACGATGCCCACGCCTGGGCGATGGAGCAGGCCGAACTCATCCGACGGGGCCGGTTCCATGAACTGGACATCGAGAACCTAGCCGACGAGGTCGAGGACGTGGCGCGCCGGGAACGGAGGGAGCTGATCAGCCGGCTCGACCTCGTCTACCAGCATCTGCTCAAGTGGGATTTTCAGGAAGCTCGCCGCAGCGCGAGTTGGGCGCGCACGATCCGAGAACAGCGGACGCAGGTCGGTGAGGTCCTCGGCGACAATCGAAGCCTCCGCCAGCAGCTGGATGAGCTGAGCGAGACGGCCTATCGACAGGGCCGCGTCTCGGCCTTGAACGAGACCGGCCTGCCGGATGAAGCCATCCCGGGTGCCAACCCCTATTCCTGGGACGATGCGATGTCCCGCCCCATCGCCTGGCCTGAACTTTGACGATCCGCCCCGCCGCCTGAAACGTTCCGAGATCCCATGAGCCCGCTGTCCAATCGCAAGCCCGGCGCCCCGGCCGAGAGCCCGCAGGAGCCGTTCAAGCGCTCCGTCGCCGCCTGCATGCGGGCCATGTCGCGCACGCCCGAGCTGGAGGTGACCTATGCCCCCGACAAGCCGAGCGTGATCGGCCACGGCGAGGGCGCTAAGGCGCGCCTGCCGGAGCCCGCCCGCAAGCTCAGCCCGCGCGAGGCCGCCATCGTGCGCGGCCACGCCGATTCCATGGCGCTGAAGCTCGCCTGCCACGACGCCGCCACCCACCGGCGCCTGCTGCCCGAAGCCCAGGCGGCCCGCACGGTGTTCGAGGCCGTCGAGCAGGTGCGGGTGGAATCGATCGGCGCGCGCCGCATGGAGGGCGTGGGCATCAACCTGTCCGCCATGCTGGAAGACCGCTACCACCGCGGCAACTACGCCGAGATCACCGACCGCGCCGACGCCCCCATCGAGGACGCCGTGGCGCTGATGGTGCGCGAACGCCTGACCGGGCGCGCCCCGCCGCCGAACGCCCAAACCATCGTCGACCTGTGGCGCCCCTGGATCGAGGAGCGCGCCGGCCCCGACCTCGACCGACTGGACGTGCTGCTCGAAGACCAGCGCGCCTTCGGCCGCTCGATCCACAAGCTCCTGCAGTCGCTGGAGATGGCCGATCCGTCCTCCTTCGACCGCGAGGAGGAGAGCGACGAGGACGACGAAAGCCAGGCGCAGGACGACGCCGACCAGTCGGAAGGCGAGGGGCAGGAATCCGAAACCGGCCAAACGCTGGAGATGGACACCGCCGAATCGTCCGCCGACGACATGGAGGAGGGGGCGATGGAAAGCCCCGACGCTCCCGCCGGCGAGACCCTCGAGGAGCAGGACGACGGGGAAGCCGAGGAGGCCGCGGAAAGCCGCCGCCCCCAGCCCCCCGTCACCGACACCCGGGGCCAGGACTACAAGGCCTTCACGGCGAAGTTCGACGAGGTGGTGCCGGCCGAGCAGCTCTGCGACGCGGAGGAGCTGGAGCGGCTGCGCGCCTACCTCGACAAGCAGCTGAACAACCTGTCGAGCGTTGTGGCCCGCCTCGCCAACCGGCTGCAGCGGCGCCTGATGGCGCAGCAGAGCCGCGCCTGGGAGTTCGACCTGGAGGAAGGCATGCTCGACCCCGCGCGCCTGTCGCGCGTGGTGATCGACCCGCAGCAGCCCCTCTCCTTCAAGCGCGAGAAGGACACGGACTTCCGCGACACGGTGGTGACGCTCCTGCTCGACAATTCGGGCTCGATGCGCGGTCGCCCCATCACGGTGGCGGCGACCTGCGCCGACATCCTGGCCCGCACCCTGGAGCGCTGCGGCGTCAAGGTCGAGATCCTGGGCTTCACCACCAAGGCGTGGAAGGGGGGCCAGTCGCGCGAAGCGTGGCTGCAATCGGGCAAGCCCGCCACCCCCGGCCGCCTCAACGACCTGCGCCACGTCATCTACAAGTCGGCGGACGCGCCCTGGCGCCGTGCACGCCGCAACCTCGGCCTGATGATGCGCGAAGGGTTGCTGAAGGAGAACATCGACGGCGAAGCGCTCGATTGGGCGCACAAGCGCCTGCTCGGCCGGCCGGAGCAGCGCAAGATCCTGATGATGATCTCGGACGGCGCGCCGGTCGACGATTCCACCCTGTCGGTCAACGCCGGCAACTACCTGGAGAAGCACCTGCGGGCGATGATCGAGGAGATCGAGACGCGCTCGCCCGTCGAGCTCATCGCCATCGGCATCGGCCACGACGTGACGCGCTACTACCGCCGCGCCGTCACCATCGTGGACGCCGAGGAGCTCGGCGGCGCCATGACGGAGAAGCTGGCCGAACTCTTCGCCGAGACGGGCGGCGGCGGCGGTCGCGGCATGGTGGGCCGCCGCGCGCCGGCCCTGGCCTGACGGGGCCGAGGATGCGGGGCGCGGGACGGGACAGGGGCGCGGTGCGCGCGCCGGCGCCCTGGGCGGCGGTTCGCGGAACACCGCCGTGGCCGGCGTGACGCCGGCCCCCGGCGGCCCGCTCGCGCTGCCGCTCTTCTGGCGCGCCGACGCCTCAGGTGGATGGGTCTGGTGCTGCGCCGCATGGACGTCCCGCACGGGCCTGTCCGGGACGGCGAGCGCCGGCGACGGCTGGGTCGACGCCGTCCATCCCGAGGACCGCGCCCTCGCCCTCGCGCCCTGGGGGGATCGGGACGATGCCGGCTGCCGGCGGGCGCGGCTGCGCATCCGGAGCCGGGGCGACGGGCGATATCATCCGGTGCAGCCCGTCGCGGCATCGGCCCGGGACCCCGCTGGCGGCCTCCGGGAATGGATCGGCACGCTCGGCCCGGCCTCGCCCCCCGAGCCGCGTCGCCCGGACGGGGAGCTGCAGCACTACCTGCGCAACGCCCTGTCGGTCATCCGCTCCGTGGCGCGGCGCACCGCGCTGACCAGCGACAGCGTCGAACATTACGCCACCCATTTCGAAGGCCGCATCGACGCGCTGGCGCGCGTCCAGGTCGCCGTGATCCGCAGCCCGTGGGGCGGCGTCGACCTCGAAAGCCTGATCGGCGAGGAGCTGCTGGCCCATCGCGTCCGCGACGTCGTGGTCGAGGGCCCGGCCGTGACCCTGAAGGCGCGGGCGGCGGAGTCGCTCGGCCTCGCCGTGCACGAGCTCGTGATCAACGCCGTGAAGTTCGGCGCCTTCTCGTCGCCGCGCGGGGCCGTATCCGTGCTGTGGACCGTGGGGCCCGGACCGAGGCTGCACCTGACCTGGTGCGAGACCGGCATCGTGGCGGTGAGCCTCGCGCCGCGCCGCAGCGGCTTCGGCACCGAGCTGATCGAGCGGGGCCTGCCCTACGACCTGGGCGCGACCACGCGGATCCGTATCGAGCCTGGTCGGCTCGTGTGCGGGATCGAGATGCCGCTCACCGCCGAGACGGCGCTCGGCGAGATCCCCTGAGGGGGCGGGACCTGTCGCGAAGGGAGCTTCCATGGGCCAAATGGTGGACGGCGTTTGGCGCCGCGACGAGGACCTCGCCCATGCGGAGGACGGGCGGTTCCAGCGGCCGCCTACGCGGTTCCGCGGCACGATCGCGGCCGGCGGCCCGCATCCCCCGGCGGCCGGGCGCTACCGTCTCTACGTGTCGCTCGCGTGCCCCTGGGCTCATCGGGCCCTCATCGTCCGCCGGCTGAAAGGCTTGGAGCGCATCGTCGGGCTGTCCGTCACGCATTGGCTGATGCGGGAGGAGGGCTGGACCTTCGCGGACGGCCCCGGCGTGGTGCCGGATCCCGGTGGCGCGCGGTTCCTGCACGAGGTGTATCGCCGTGCCGACCCGCACTACACCGGGCGCGTCACGGTGCCGGTCCTGTGGGACTGCGAAGCGGGGACGATCGTCAACAACGAGTCCGCCGACGTGATGCGCATGTTCAACGCGGGGTTCGACGCCGTCGGGGCGCTGCCGGGCGACCTCTACCCCGAAGCGCTGAGGCCGGAGATCGACGCCGTGAACGCGCGCATCTACGACACGCTGAACGACGGCGTGTACCGCGCCGGCTTCGCCACCACCCAGGAGGCCCACGAGGCCGCGGTCCGGCCGCTGTTCGACACGATGGACTGGCTCGAGCGGCTGTTGGCGCACCAGGACTACCTGTGCGGCAACGCCGTCACGGAAGCCGACTGGCGCCTCTTCACCACGCTGGTGCGCTTCGACGCCGTGTACCACGGGCACTTCAAGTGCAACCTGCGGCGGCTCGTCGACTATCCGGCGCTGTGGGACTACGCACGCCGCCTGTACCGCTGGCCGGGCGTGTCGGACACCGTCGATGTCCGGCACATCAAGGGGCACTATTACGGCAGCCATCGCGGCATCAACCCGACCGGGATCGTGCCTCTCGGCCCCGCCGTGGATTGGGACGGGCCGGGGCGGCAGGGCTGACCGGCCGGCCCGATCTCGCGCCGCAGTGCCTAGCTCCGGGGCGGCGACACCAGCCCGGCGAGCGTCCAGCGCCGGCCGTCGTGGCTGAGCGCCGCCCGCGCCAGGGGAGGCGCCTCGACGCGCCAGAAACTTGCCGCCCCGGCCCCCAGCGCCGTCACGACTGCGGCCCGCACCCAGGCCGGGTGCGTGACGGCCGCGACGCGGCCGCCCGTGGCCGCCCAGGCCTCCATCCAAGCCGCCACCCGCGCCAGCAGGCCGAGCAGGCTTTCCCCGCCGTGCGGGGCCGCGGCAGGGTCGCCCATCCAGGCCGCCACGGCGTCCGGCTCCTCCGCGGCCAGGTCGGCGAGGCTTCGCCCGGCCCATCGCCCGAAATCCTGGTCGCGCAGGGCCGCGTCGACCGCGAAGGCGGGGTCGAGCGCCGCCGCGGTCGCCCGCGCGCGCTGCTCGGGGGCGGTCAGGAGCGTCGCGGCGGCGAGCCCAGGCTCCGCATGCGCCAGCGCGGCGGCCCAGTCCGCATCGGGCGGCTCGTCGAGCGGGAACCGCGCGACGCGCGTCGACGCCGTCGGGGCGTGGCAGATCAGGGTGAGGCGGGCGGTCATGCGAGATCCGTTCGATCCTCCGGAACGCCGCATCCGGCCCGCCGGGACGTTTATCACGGCCCGGCCGAACTCGGAGGGAGCGTTGACACGGACCCGGTGCCGTCTAAGGTCCGACGCGGGGACGGGAAGCCGGTGCGACACCGGCGCGGTCGCGCCACTGTGGTCCGGACGGTCACGTCCGGCGAGCCAGACCCTGGCCCCCTCGGTTCAACCCCGCACGGGACGCGTGATCCCGGGAGGTCCTTCCATGTCCGATGCCGTCCTTCATCCCGCCCGCGCGCCCCGCGCGATCCCGGTCCGCGAGATCCTGCCCTGGGCGGTGCTGTGCGGGCTGCTGTGCCTGATCGCTATCTATTTCGTCGGCGCCGAAGAGGGCGCGACGTCGTTGATCTCCGGCACGTCCGTGCACGAGTTCGTGCACGATGGGCGCCACCTGCTCGGCTTCCCCTGCCACTGATTCGCTGACGCCGGCGCCGCGGCGCCGGCCCCTCCGCTTCCCATCCCCGGCCGCCCGGCCGCGCATGTGCCTCCGCGCCGCGCGAACGCCGTCGCTCGCGCCGTCTTCAGGACATCCATCATGGTCGGACGCTTGATCCTGCGAGGCCTGCTCTGCGGGCTGGTCGCCGGCCTCCTCGCCTTCGGTTTCGCGCGGCTGTTCGGCGAACCCCTCGTCGAGCGGGCCATCGCTTTCGAGACCGCGATGGACCAGGCCAAGGGCGAAGCCCCCGAACACGAGGTCGTCAGCCGCGAAACCCAGGCGGGCCTGGGCCTGCTCACGGGCACGGTCGTGGTCGGCACGGCGCTGGGCGGCCTGTTCGCCCTCGCCTTCGCCCTCCTGCACGGGCGCCTGGGCTCGTCGAACGCCCGCGAAACGGCGGCGCTGTTGGCCCTGGCGGGCTTCGTGGTCCTGGCCGTCGTGCCGTTGATCAAATACCCCGCGAACCCGCCCTCGATCGGCGATCCCGACACCATCGGCCTGCGCACGGCGCTGTATTTCGAACTGATCGCCCTTTCGCTCGCCGCGGGCGCGCTGGGGACGGCGTTGGCGCGTCTCCTGGCGTCCGCCCGGGGCGTGTTCGACGCCAACCTGGCCGGCATCGCGCTCTTCGCCGCGCTGGTCGCCGCCGCCTTGTGGTTCATGCCGGCGGTCGACGAAGTGCCGGAGCACTTCTCGGCGGTGCTGCTGTGGCAGTTCCGCATGACGGCGCTGGGCATTCAGGCCGTTATTTGGAGCACGATCGGCCTGGGATTTGGAACGTTCGCACATCGCTTGCTGGAGAACATTCCCTTGGGAGATGCCCCGGTCCGAACGGCGACGGCGGCGCGCTGACAGCGTCGAAGCGCTGTGCATCACTGACTGATGCGCAATGCTCCGATGCTGGCTGCGATCTGACCAAACGCTGCGATAAGGCTGTTCGAGTCGTTGGCTATGAAGGCTTGGCTGCTCGATGTTGCGCAATTCTTCAGCAGCGTTACACCCTGGCTGTCGATCGGATCCGATGGCACGCTGAACCCTATGGTGTAGATCGACACGCCAGCCGTCTTGGCGTTCGTGCATGTTTCGAGCGTTAATTCGTCCAAAGCGTTCCTTTGTTGCGCGGTGGTCGAAATGCTGGAGATCGTCTGGTAACTGGTCGGCATCGTGGGAGTCGGGTCGCTGCCATCCGCGTTGGTTAGGTACCCGTGCGAGAAGTAGAGAGTTTGATTGTAGTTCGTGTACGGATTGTCCGGCCAACTGTTGGTGCCGTCTGTCATCAAGATGATGACCTTGGTGGTGGCGGTCGAACTAGTCGAATTCGCGGGGGAGTAGGCCGCACCGTCAGCGAAGACGCTGAGTGGTGACAGGGTGCGCCAACCCCACAGGATACCGTCGTGGATGTTAGTCGATCCCGCTGCCGTCAGGCTGTTGATCAGCGCCTTCAACGTCGTCCCGCTGGTGGTAAGCCGCTGCAACGGCTTGCTGACGCACTGGAAGTTGGGCCCATTTGGCAAGCCTGTGTACTGATTGTACGCCGTTGATTGAGCGCCGCTTGCGTTATAGTATTTGCAAGCTTGCTTCTCGACGGTGGCGAAGCTCGTCGCTGAGTTTGAGCAGGAATTAAATCCGTTGGAGTCGTTAATGTAACTGTTGAAGCTGTAGTTAGTAGCGGCATTTGAATTATTGTTGCTTGGGTTCCACGCGGCGTAGCCTGTCGACCCGCTGCCCGGCTCATCTGGGGCAAAGAGCGGTACATAGAGCGAGTTGAAGCCAGCCTGCGTAGACGCGCTGCTCGGTGCTCCATCCTGCACGCTTTCCGGATAAGGCTGTGCCTCAAAACATCCTGCCCATCCCCAGCTTGAGTTGACGAGCTTTAGGGCGTTGAAGATCGACAAGCGGCTCGTGAAGCCGAGGGCGCGTGCAGAGGACTGGTCGACGTTAGTCCAGTGGTAGGCCGACAGGCCCTTGGTGTCGACCCAACTCGCCGTCGCGGTTCCTGACACGACGGGGTCGATCGCCACAGCGGCCGCGAAAGGCACGATGGAGATGCGGCTCGACGACGAAAAAGCGCCGTTGGTCTGAACGTAGTCGACGAAGTTCGATGCCGCTTGCTGCACGGCCTGCAGCTTGGTCTGCGAGCCGCTCGACTCCGACATCGAGCCCGTGTTGTCGAGCACCATGGCGATCTCGAACGTTTTGGGCAGTGGCGTCGCGCATTGCGAGGAGGCGGATACGAGGGGGGAGCTCACGCCGGTGAACCTAGGGAAGAAAGTCTTGGAATTGATATGCGTCGTCAAAGTGATCTTGCGCGGATTGCTGGTAATGCCCAGCGCGTCGACAATCACGCCCGAGGTTTTGCCCATGTAGTCCAGCGACAGTGTACTCGCCTGCGCCTGCAGCACCACATTCGTAGTGCTCAGGGGCGTCTGGCAGAGGGCGAGAGCAGTGGCGTCGGCAGAGGCCTGGAGCTTGGCCTGCATACGGGTAGCCATACCGTAGTCGATCGCAGCGCCTGTGAAGGCCAGCAACGGCAGGCTCGCCAGAGCAAAGGTAATGGCGACGTTGCCGCCCTTCGACCCCGCGAAACGAGAGAGCGATCCAGCCCAGGTCATCGTCGCGTTCCGATCGTCGGAGGAAGGAGGAAAGCCAAACATCAAGGGCAGGGCGCGCCGCCGGGCATCGTGACCTCCGGCGTGCTGGTCTTGCTGTTGTGGATGGCGCCGTTGCGGACGGGCCACGGAAAGACGCTGCTCACCGTAATGGTGCCGCTGCCGGTGGCGAATTTGACTAGCGAAGCGCCCACCATCGGCGAGTAGGGCATGGTGACCTCGGCAATGACGTATCGGTTGCCGTTGGTGTTGAAGCCGACCGGTATGGTGAGGTCGGACGCGATACCTGTAACCCTGGCCTTGGCGTTGCTCGTGGCGATGCTCGAACACACGCGAGGGCTGGTCACCGACGCCGTGGTATCGACGCCGAGTGCGCTTACCACGATCTTGACGTTGGCGGTGCCGAAGGGTCTCAGCACGGCCGACGACGCGCCCATGATGTCGGTCATCGTCGTCGATGCGATCGGGTCGCTCGAGTCCCCCTGCGAAGTGAGGTCCGCCACCGTGCGCCCGAGCAGGGTCACCTTTCTCCAATTGTCTATGGCATGAGCCATCTCGCTCATGCCGACCAGAAGCGTGAGCATGACGGGCAGGACCAGGGCAAATTCCACGGCAGAGGCGCCGGCCGTGCTCCCCACGAAGGTCATCGCCGGGTGGGCTCGTCGACGCATTTCCACGAAGCTCAATTCGGGCATGGAGAGTTCTGAGACGAAGAATAGGGCTCCGTGCGGAAAACCGCCGTACTCTCGAGCAGGGTCGACCCATCGGCGAAGTTGGCGAGGCCTGCGTCGAGGAGACCGAAAAACACTGGAAACTTCACGGCCGCCGTGGCGATGACAATAGAGCCCGGGGCTGCGCAGGCATAATGCGTTCCGAAGCTCGATGACCAGTTCCGGGTTGTCGGATCGATCGGCACGGCGGCCTTGCTCGAAGAAAAGTTGGTGCCGAGCGAGATGTCGATCTTGACGCCCGAGCAATTGAAGATCGTCACCGTTGCGGTGGTGCCCGATCCGCACATTTTCTTCTGCAGCGCTGCAAGGATGACAGATGGTTGAGCGGTCTGGTCGTTGTTCTGCTGGAACGATCCGGTAAACAGCGATCGCGTGGCCGTTTGAAAGACGAAGTCGAAATTCTGGGCAGCCCAGATCATGAATGCCAACTGGATGATGGCGCCCAGCAAGGCCAGGAAGGGCAGGGCGACCAGTCCGAACTCGACCGCGGTCGCGCCGCCCGCGTCGTCGAGGAGGCGCCGCAGGAGGGATGCGCGGGGCGAGGTGGGAGAGGCGGACACTGACATCATCGGGCTAAGGGCTTAGAATGTCACCGACCTTTGACGACGACCTCTTTCGAAATCGTTGTGAGCTGGAACGTCATGCAATATGGGAGGGTTTAAGGTAAAGGCACCGTGCCATGACGCCGGGAACGCCGCTTTGATAAGCTGTCCAGTCGTGAATGAATCCGTGGCCCCGTGGGGAGACCCGGGGATCCTCGCAAGGTAATTCAAGTCCCATGATCTGGAAGCGGCTGCTGATTGACCTCGCACCCCTCCGCGACCGCCTCGGCACGCTGCGCAACCTACCGCGCCTGTTCGGCCTCGTGTGGGGCACGAGCCCCGCCCTGGCGCTGCTCACGGTCGCGCTTCGGCTCCTCCGCGCGCTGCTGCCCACCGCCGCGCTCTATGTGGGCAAGCTGATCGTCGACGCCGTTGTGGCCGAAGCCCGGCTGCCGCATCCCGGCCCGGCCTTGAGCGACTGGATCGCGGCGGGCCGCCTGACCCACGTGGCGCTGCTGGTGCTGGCCGAGGCGGGGCTCGGCATCCTGTCGGACCTGCTCGGCCGCGCGTCCTCGCTCGTCGGCGACCTGCTCGGCCAGCGCTACAGCGATTCGGCCAGCCTGAGGCTGATGCGCCACGCCGCGACGCTCGACCTCGAACAGTTCGAGTCCTCCGACCAGCAGGACCGGCTCGACCGCGCCCGCCGGCAGGTGACGGGCCGGTCGTCGGTCCTGCAGCTCGTCTTCGGCCAGGCGCAGGACCTCGTCACGGTCGTCGCCCTGGCGCTCGGCTTCGCCGCCTATGCGCCGTGGCTCCTGCTGCTGCTCGCCCTCGCCCTCGTGCCGGCGGCCTACGGCGAGCTGCACTTCAACCGCGAAGGCTACCGGCTCAACTTTTCCCGCACGCCCGAACGCCGGCAGGTCGACTATCTCCGCTACCTCGGTGCCAGCGTGGAAACCGCGAAGGAGGTCAAGCTCTTCGGGCTCGAGGGCTTCCTCGCCGCCCGCTTCGCCGCCTTGTCCGAGCTGATGTACGGCGACACGCGCCGGCTCGCGACGCGGCGCGCGCTGTGGGGCGGGTCCTTCGCCACGCTGAGCGCGCTGTCCTATTACGCCGGCTACGCCGTGATCCTGTGGCGGGCGCTCGACGGGCAGGTGACGATCGGCGACCTCGGCTTCCTCGCCGGCTCGCTGCTCCGGCTGCGCTCCCTGCTGGAAGGGCTGCTGCTCGGGCTGTCGCAGCTCGCCTCCCAGGCCGCCTACCTCGACGACCTGTTCTCCTTCTTCGACATCGTCCCGCAGGTGGCGACGCCGCCCGACCCCGTGCCCTTCCCGTCGCCGATCCGCACCGGCATCCGCTTCGAGAACGTCGGGTTCCGCTACCCCGAAGCCGAGCGCTGGGCCGTGCGGGGGCTCGACTTCGAGATCGGCGGCGCGGAAGTCGTGGCCCTGGTGGGCGAGAACGGCGCCGGCAAGACCACGATCGTCAAGCTCCTGTCGCGCCTCTACGACCCGACCGAGGGGCGCATCACCGTCGACGGCATCGACCTGCGCCGTTTCGCGCTGGACGACCTCAGGACGCGGATCGCCCTCATCCTGCAGGACTTCGTGCGCTATTCCTTCACGGCGGCGGAGAACATCGAGGTGGGGCTGATCGGCCGCGCCGGCGAGCGGGACCGTGTGGTGGACGCGGCCGAGCGTGCGCTCGCCGACAGGGTGATCGCCCGGCTGCCGCTCCGCTACGAACAGCCGCTCGGCCGGCGCTTCAAGGACGGCGTCGAGCTGTCGGGCGGCGAATGGCAGAAGGTCGCCATCGCGCGCGCCTACATGCGCGACGGCGCCGTGCTGGTGCTCGACGAGCCCACGGCGGCGCTCGACGCCCGCGCCGAATACGACGTGTTCCGCAGGTTCCGGGACCTCAGCCTCGGGCGGGCCTGCCTCATCATCTCGCACCGCTTCTCGACGGTGCG
The DNA here is from genome assembly GCF_004137685.1 of Lichenibacterium minor. GTDB lineage: Bacteria > Pseudomonadota > Alphaproteobacteria > Rhizobiales > Beijerinckiaceae > Lichenihabitans > Lichenihabitans minor. Next base: position 33,857 of record NZ_QYBB01000005.1, read on the forward strand.
CATGGCGGACCGCATCCTCGTGCTGGAGGACGGCCGCGTCGCCGAGGCGGGCTCCCACGCCGAACTCCTGGCGCGAGGCGGCCGCTATGCCGCCCTGTTCGAGCTGCAGGCGGCCGGCTACCGGTGACGGGCGGGGCGGGACGCCGTCACTCCCAATCGAGGAATCCCGGCGCTTCGGCGATGGGCCGGGCGGCGGCCAAGCGCGCGAGGTCGGGCGCCGGCCGGCCGAGTGCGGCGTCGCCCGCGACCGCGCGTTCCAGCGCCGCGGCGGTGCCGAGCACCAGGGCATCGCCCCCGCGCGGGCCGACGATCTGCAGCCCGAACGGCATCCCCGCCTCGTCGAGGCCGAGCGGCAGGCTCAGCGCCGGGTGTCCCGCCAGCGTCACCGCATAGGCGAGCGCCAGCCAATGGAAGTACGAGCGGGTGGGGGTGCCGTCGATCGCGGTCGGGAAGGGTTCGGCCCACGGGCGCGGGCTCAGCGTCACGGCGGGGCTGACCAGCACGTCGTGGTCGGCGAAGAAGGTCTGCCACGCGCGGTAGATGCGCGTCTGCGCCGTCGCCGCGCGGGCGTAGTCGGCGAGGCCGTAGCCGAGCCCCTCCTCGACGTTGGCGCGCACGTTGGATCCCAGCATCGCCGGCCGTGCCCGGTAGGCTTCGCCGTGCTGCGCGAGGAAATGCGAGGCGCGCAGCACCGCGAAGGCGTCGTCGGCGCCCGAACAATCCGGGGTCGCCTCCTCGGCCCGGGCGAACAGCGGGCCGATCGCCTCGACGCGGCTGCGGAACACGCGCCGCACGTGCCGCTCCGTCGGGGCGAAGCCGAAATCCTCGGTGAAGGCGAGCCGCAGGTCCTTCAGCGCCGGCGCGCGCGGGGGACACCAACGCGCGGCCCGTCCCCGCACGGCCTCGCCCGGCAGCGTGTAGGCCAGGGGGTCGCGGGCGTCGTCGCTGGCCAGCACGGACAGCATCAGCGCCGCATCGGCCACGCCCCGCGCCATGGGGCCGTCGACCGGCAGCGCGCTCCAGCCGAGGCCGCGCCCTTCGCTCGCCACGAGGCCGGGAGACGGGCGCATGCCCACGATGCCCGCATAGGCGGCGGGGTTGCGCAGGCTGCCCCCGGTGTCCGACCCCGACGCGAGGGGGACCATGCCGCAGCTCAACGCCACCGCCGAACCGCCGGACGAGCCCGCCGCCGAGCGCGACGGGTCGAAGGCGTTGCCGGTCGCGCCGTAGACCTTGTTGCGGGTGTTGGCGCCGGCGGCGAATTCCGGCGTGTTGGTCTTGCCGACGATCACGGCGCCGGCGGCGCGCAGCCGCGCCACGCAGCCGGCGTCCGCGGCCGGCACGTGGTCGGCGAAGAGGGGGCTGCCGTAGGTCGTGCGCAGCCCCGCCGTGTCCTGCGTGTCCTTGATGGCGACCGGCACGCCGTGAAGCGCCCCGAGCGCGTCGCCGCGCATCACCGCGGCTTCGGCGTCCCGCGCCGCGCGGCGCGCGCCTTCGGCGTCGACCAGCGGCACGGCGTTGACGGCCGGATCCACCGCGGCGATGCGGGCGAGGCACGACTCGAGCGCTTCCACCGGCGACACGCGCTTCCGCGCGATGGCGTCGACGAGGTCGACGGCCGAAAGATCGCAGGGTTCGGTCATGGCACGGCTCCGTGGTGGAGCCCGCACCATGTCACCACGCCGGGCGCGGTGCGAGCCCCGGGCGGGGGGACGCCCCCACCCCGCGCGGTGGGCGCGCGGACCCCTTCGCTCGACGGGACGCGGGGCGCTTGTCGCGCCGGGCCGTTCTCGGCATACCGTGACGCGGAACCCGCCCGCCGCCCGTCCCGAACCGAAAGCACCCCGTCCGATGTTCCAGGATGACGCTTCGCAGCCCCGCACCCCATCGCCGGCCCGGCCCGCCGCCGGCCCGGCATCGCTGGCGCGGGGGCGCGAGTTCCTGTCGATCCCCGGGCCCACCAACGTGCCCGAATCCGTGCTGGGCGCCATGCACCGGCCCGCCGTCGACATCTACGACGACGACCTCCTCGACACGACGCGCCGGTCCCTTCAGGACCTGAAGGCCGTGTTCCGCACCGAAGGCTCGACCTACATCTACATCGCCAACGGCCACGGCGCCTGGGAAGCGGCCCTCACCAACACCCTGTCGCGCGGCGACCGCGTGCTGGTGCTGGAAAGCGGCCGCTTCGCCAAGGGCTGGGGCGACCAGGGCGACATGCTGGGGCTCGCCGTCGAGGTGCTGCCCGGCGGCTGGCGGTGCGCCGTGGACCCCGCGGCCGTCGAAGCGCGGCTCAGGGCCGACCGGGCCCACGAGATCAGGGCCGTGCTGGTGGTGCAGATCGACACGGCGTCCGGCGTCGTCAACGACATTCCGGCCATCCGCGCGGCGATCGACGCGGCCCGCCACCCGGCGCTCTTCATGGTCGACGGCATCGCGTCGATCGGCTGCATGCCGTTCGAGATGGACGCCTGGTCGGTCGACGTGGCGCTCACCTGTTCGCAGAAGGGCCTGATGATGACGCCGGGCCTGTCCTTCGCGGCGGCGTCCGCGAAGGCCATGGCGGCCCACGCCACGGCGGGGCTGCGCACCGCCTACTGGGACTGGACGTCCCGCGACATGCCGGAGAACTACCGCAAGTTCTGCGGCACCGCGCCCGAGCACATGCTGTTCGGACTGCAGGCCTCGCTGGGGCTGCTCTTCGCGGAAGGGTTGGAGAACGCCTGGGCCCGCCACGCCGCGCTGGCGGACGCCGTGCAGGCCGCCGTCGCGGTCTGGGCGGAAGGCGGCGCGATGGAATTCAACATCCTCGACCCCGCCCAGCGCGCGGCCTCCGTCACCACCATCCTAACGCCCGGCTTCGACCCGCAGCGGCTCCGGGCCTTCGCCCGCGAACAGCTGGGGCTGGTCCTCGGCTCGGGCATCGGCGACCTGACCGGCAAGGCGTTCCGCATCGCCCACATGGGCTACGCCAACGCCCCCATGGTGATGGGCACGTTGGGCGCCACCGAGGTGGCCCTGGCGGCGCTCGGCGTGCCGCACCGCGCCGGCGGCCTCGGGGCCGCCGCGACCGCGCTGGCGCGGCACTTCGCGGGTCCGCGCTGACGGCGCGCCTTCGCCCGCGCCGGCTTTCCAGGGTGGGCCGCGATCAGCCCTCGGCTTTGCGGCCGAGGCCGATGCGGCGGGCGAGTTCGGAGCGCTTGGTTGCGTAGGCGGGCGCCACCATCGGATAATCGCGCGGCAGGCTCCATTTGGCCCGATACTGTTCGGGCGACAGGCCATAGGCCGACTGCAGGTGCCGCTTCAAAGACTTGAACTTGCGGCCGTCCTCCAGGCACACGATGTAGTCGTCGGTGATCGACTTCTTCACCGAAACTGCCGGTTGTTGAGCTTCCACCACAGGTTCGGGCGCGGGGCCCGACTGCATCCGGTCCAGCGAGCCATGAATAGCCTTGATGAGCGACGGAAGGTCGGCCACCGGGACGGCATTGTGGGCCACATAGGCCGCCACGATATCCGTCGCGAGCTCGATCAGGCGGGTCCCGTCGCTATCTTCCATCATGTTCGCCTTGTCCCTTCCATTCACGTGCGATCGCTGGCCAGCGGCGATTGCCGTGGGGCGCGTCGATGATCTCAGCGCTTCTTCGCATGACTTTACGTTAAAGACGCACCCCTCCCTTCGCAAGTTTGCGACACGAAGTTACGTGTGGGTTGTGCAATTCTGGCATCCTGTCCGCCGTCCGGGCCGGGGCCGCCGCGCGCCGCGCACCTCCGCCGGAGTCCCGATGTCGAACGACCGAGACCGCCTCAGGGCCCGCATCGCGGCGCTGCTGGCCAAAACCGTCCAGAACGGCTGCACCGAAGGCGAAGCGCTGTCGGCTGCCGCCAAGGTGGCGGAACTGCTCGACCGTCACGCGCTGTCGCTGACCGACGTGGAGATCCGCGATTCCCCCTGCGAGGAACGCGCCTTCGCGTCCCGCCACAGGAAGCGCGTCCCGCTGGACTCCTGCATCGGCGCGATCGCGGCCTTCTGCGACTGCCGGGTGTGGCGCCAGAAGGGCACCGACGGCGCCGCGACCCACGTCTTCTTCGGCCTGCCGGAGGACGCGGCGGCGGCACGCGACCTCGCCGATACGGTCGACGGCGCCGTGCGGGCCGAGCTCGGCCGCTACAAGACGAGCCGCGACTACGCGCGATTCGACACGCGCGACCGGCACATGGTCAACGCGTCCTTCGTGCTCGGCATGGTGACGGGCATCGCCGACAAGCTCGACGCCCTCAAGGCGGCGCGCGACGCCCGCCACCGCGGCACGGGTCGCGACCTCGCCGTGGTCAAGTCGTCGGCCGTCGACGAGGCCTTCGACAGGCTCGGGCTCACGATGGTGGAAGGGCAGGGCGGCCCGCGCCGTTTCATCGCCGAAGGCGCCTACGAGGCCGGAAGCGCGGCGGGGACGGAGTTCGAAGCGGCACCGCGATGACCGCCGTCCCGGCGCGGCCCGACGGCGGCGCGCCATCGCCGGTGCCGGATGCTATACACGGGCGGTTCGGGCGGACGGCGGGGCGGCGGTGGATTTCCTGGGCGTGCATTGGGTCGGGGTGACGGCGGAGAACGGCAAGCGCCTCGTTCTGTCGATCCTGTTCGTCGCCGCCGTGCTCGCGGTCCGCGCCGCGCTGCGCCGCGGCGTGCGTCGCCTCGTGACGGGCGAGGGCGCCCGCCAGGCGCGGTTCTGGACCCACCAGGGGCTCAACCTCCTGGCCTCGCTCGTGGTCGTCTTCGGGCTGATGTCGATCTGGTTCGACGACCCCGCCCGGCTCGCCACCGCCATCGGCCTGTTCAGCGCCGGCCTGGCTTTCGCGCTGCAGCGCGTCGTCACCGCCTTCGCGGGCTACATCGTGATCCTGCGCGGCAACAACTTCACCGTGGGTGACCGCATCTCCATGGGCGGCGTGCGGGGGGACGTCCTGGCGCTGGGCTTCATCCAGACGACCCTGATGGAGATGGGCGTGGCGCCCGGCAGCGACGCCGGCCCCTCCGTGTGGGTGAAGAGCCGCCAGTTCACCGGGCGCATCGTCACCGTGTCCAACAGCAAGATCTTCGAGGAGCCCGTCTACAACTACACGCGGGACTTCCCCTTCATCTGGGAAGAGATGAGCGTGACGGTGCGCTACGAGGACGACCGCGCCGCCGTCGAGCGCATCGTGATGGACGCGGCGCGCCGCCACGCCGTCGACCCCGCCGAGATCTCGGCCGAGGCCGCCCGCACGCTGGAGCGGCGCTTCGAGCTGCAGCGCCTCGATTTTGAGCCGCGCGTCTTCTACCGGCTGACGTCGAACTGGCTGGAAATGAACCTGCGCTTCATGTCGCGCGACCACGGCACCCGCGCCATCAAGGACCTGATCGCGCGCGACGTGCTCGACGGGCTGGACCGCGCCGGCATCCGGGTCGCGTCCGTGCCCTACCGCGTGGTGGAGATGCCGCCCTGGCCGGCGCCGCCCGGCGCCGGATGAAGGCGGCCCCCCGGCCGCCGCTGAACCGTCGCTCGCCCGGGGCCCGGCCCGTGCTCCCGCGACCTGGAGGATGAGATCGATGCGCGCCACCTTCGCCCTGGCCCTTGCGGCCCTGACTGTCGCCGCCCGGCCTGCCGCGGCCCAATGCCCGGGGCCGGCGGCGGAGCGCGCGACGCTCGTGGTGGCGGGCGCCGGGGAGGTGTCGCGTCCGCCCGACACGGCGCGGATCTCGATCTCGATCCAGACGCGCGGCCCGACGCTTGACGGCACGTCGCGGGACCACCGCCAGCGTGTCGCCCGCGCGGCGCCGGTGCTGGAGCGGCTCAGGGCGGCGGGCGCCGCGGTCGACGACGGCAGCTTCAGCCTGACGGAGGAGCGCGCGCCCGTGGCGGTCGGCACCCGTCCCGCCGCCGACCCGCCGACCTACCGCGCCGACACCATCTACGGGCTCACGCTCCGCCCCGTCGACAGGGTCGACGCCGTCGTGGCCGACATCGCCGCCGCGGGGCTGTTCGAGATCGGGTCGATCCGCTTTTCCGTCGCGGACGAGCGCGCCGCGCTCGACGACGCCCGCCGTGCCGCGATGGCGGATGCCCTGCGGCAGGCCAAGGTCTACGCCGACGCCGGCGAGCTCCGCCTCGACGGCATCGACCACATCGTCGACGGCCAGGCGGCATCGCGCGGCGACGGCGCCTTCGACCTGCCGGTCCGCATGGCCCGCACGGCCTCGGTCGGCATCGTCGCCCCGCGGGCGCTGGCGTTTTCGGGGAACGTGACGGTGACGTGGCACATCGCGCCGCGGTGAACCCGGCGCCGTCGCCCGCTGGCCGCCGCGGCCCCGCTCGGGCATAGGGGAGCGCAAGTTCCACGACGCGCCGGACTTCCCCGCTTGCCCTTCGACGACGCCTTCCGTGACGATCTGCGGGCGCTCCTGCGCTGGCGGCGCGACGTGCGCCGCTTTCGACGCGAAACCCTGCCCGATGGCGCGCTGGACCGGCTGCTCGCCACGGCCTGCCTGGCGCCTTCCGTGGGGCTGAGCCAGCCCTGGCGCTTCGTCGTCGTCGACGACCCTGGCCGCCGCACCGCCCTGCGAAACCTTTTCGCGCGGTGCAACGCCGAGGCGGCTTCCGGCTACACGGACGAGCGGGCGGAGCGCTACGCCGCCCTGAAGCTCGCCGGGCTCGACGATGCGCCGGCGCAGGTGGCGGTCTTCGCGGACCGGTCCACCGCGGTCGGTCACGGGCTCGGGCGGCGCACCATGCCGGAGATGGCCGACTTCTCCGTCGTCACGGCGATCCACACGCTGTGGCTCGCCGCGCGCGCCGAAGGCATCGGGCTCGGTTGGGTGTCGATCCTCGAGCCCGCCGCCGTGGCGGGCATCCTCGACGTGCCGAGCCATTGGCGCTTCATCGGCCACCTGTGCATCGGCTTCCCGGAGCGCGAATCGGACACGCCCGAACTCGAACGCTCGGATTGGGAGCACCGCCGCCCGCCCGCGGAAGCCGTGATCCGGCGCTGACCGGAACTCGCGTCCTTGCCTGATGCTGCCCGATCGTGCATGTTTCAGCGCGATCGGAGCCCCGCCATGCCCATCCTCCCCGACGAACGCCACGCCGCCATCCTGGATCGCCTGCTGCGCGACGGCCGCGTCCTCGCCGCCGACCTCGCGGCGGAGTTCGACACCTCGGAGGACACGATCCGTCGCGACCTGCGCGACCTCGCCGCCGCGGGACGCTGCCGCCGCGTCTACGGCGGCGCCTTGCCGCCCGCGCCGGACATCGGCCCGGTGTCGCGCCGGAACGGGGTCGCGCGCGACGCCAAGCGGGCGCTCGGCCATGCCGCCGCGGCGCTGGTCGCGCCCGGCTGGACGGTGCTGATCGATTCGGGTTCGACCAACCTGCGCATCGCCGAAGCGCTGCCGGCCGACCGGGACGTGACGGTCGTGACCAACGCGCCGGCGGTGGCGGCGGCCCTCGCCGGGCGCCCCCGCTGCACCCTGGTGGTCCTCGGCGGCCGCGTGCACCCCACGGTCGGCGCCGCCTTCGGGCCGCGCACCCTGCGGGACCTCGACGGGATCTGGGCCGACCTTGCCTTCATCGGCGCCTGCGGCCTCGCCGCCGGGCCCGGCCTCACCGTGTTCGATCCGGAGGAAGCCGAGTTCAAGCGGCGCCTGCTCGTCGTCAGCGCCCGCGCCGCCGTGGCGGTGACGGCCGAAAAGCTCGGCACCGCGGCGCCCTTCGTGGTCGGCCCCGCGGCGGCGCTGCACCACATCGTCGTCGAGGCGGGCACGCCCGACGCCGCGCTCGACGGCCTCGCCGGGCCGCGATCGCGGGTCCACCGCGCCGACGCCGCCTGAGGTTCGCCCATGACAGCCCTGTCCTCCAACGCGGTGCGGGCCAGCGAGCGCGCCGCCATCCTGGCCGTCTTCCTGCAGCTCGGCGTCTTCGCCGGGGCCTGGGCGGCGGCTCTGCCGGCGGTGAAGTCGGGCCTGGCGCTGTCGGACCGCGCGCTCGGGCTGGCGCTGCTGAGCTTCGCCGGCGGCTCCATCGCTTCCACGCTGGCCATGGGGGCGGTGACGGCGCGGCTCGGGACGCGCCGGGCCATCTGCATCGGCGTCCTCGCCACGGCGGCGACGCTGCTCCTGCCGCCCCTGGCCCACACCCTGCCGGAACTCGCCCTGGCGGCCGCCGCGATGGGCGTCGCCATGGGGCTGCTGGACGTGTCGATGAACGGCGCCGCGGGCGCCCTCGAGGAGCGCTGGGGCGCGCCGCTGATGTCCTCGTTCCACGGCGCGTTCAGCCTCGGCGGGCTCGGCGGAGCCGCCCTGGGAGGCGCCTTGGCGGGGGCCGGCTTCGGCGCGGCGGGCCAGCTCACCGTCGCCGCCGCCCTGGCGGGGTCGGTCGGCGTCGCCGCCATGCCGTTCCTGGGACCCGACGCGCCGGCCGTTCCCGGACGCGGCCCCGCCCTCGCCCTCCCGAGCCGGCGGATGCTCGGGCTCGGCGTCGTGGCGGCATCCTGTTTCGTGATCGAGGGCGCAGTCGGCGATTGGAGCGCCATCTACCTCGACACGGTCGCGGGGAGCGGCCTCGCCCTGGCGTCGGCGGGCTATGCCGGGTTCTCGATCGCCATGGCGGCGGTCCGCTTCGCCGGCGACGGCGCCGTCGCGGCGGTGGGGGCGCGGGCCGTGCTGTGCGGCGGGGGCGCCGTGGCGGCCGCCGGCCTGGCGCTGGCCGTGCTGGTGCCGCTGCCGCTCGCGGCCGCCATCGGCTTCGCCTTCGTGGGGCTGGGGCTCGGCAACGTCGCGCCGGTGGCGTTCAGCGCGGCGGCGCGGGGCGGCGCCGATCCGGCCGCCGGCGTGGCGCCCGTGGCGACGGTCGGCTACGCGGGCCTGCTGCTCGGCCCGCCCGTCATCGGCTTCCTGTCCGGGGCGGCCGGGCTCCGGGTCGCCCTGGCCTGCCTGATCCTGGCGACGGGCGTGGTGGTCGCGGTGGGCTATTCGGTGGCGGACGGGCGCCGCAGGCGGACGTAGAGCGCGCCCGCACCGCCGTGGCCGATCGAGGCTTCCTCGAAGCCGATCACGATCTGGCGCAGGATGCCATCGCGCAGCCAGGACGGCACGGCGCGGCGGAGCACCCCGGGCTCGACCGCATCGGTGCGGTGGTAGCGCTCGCGCATGCCCTTGCCGGTCACCACGATCACCAGGCGAGACCCGTCGCGCTGCGCCGTCACGAGGAAGCGGTTCAGCGCGCCATGGGCCTGGGCCTGCGTCATCCCGTGCAGGTCGAGCACCCCTTCGACCGGCACGCGGCCGATCGCGACCTTGCGCTTGTAGCGCCGCTCGAGCCCGATCGGGGGCGGCTTCGGCACCGACACCGGCGGCACGTAGCTCGGCGCGTGGAACACGCGCGGCTTGGGCCGGGGCGCCGCATCGGCGGCGGGCGGCGGTGGCGGCGCGGCGTCGGGCCGGCCGAGGGGCGGCTCGGGCAGGGCCGAGCCGTCGCGGGGCGTCACGGTCGCGGCGACGCGGCGCCAGATCTCGATTTCGGCCCCGGACAGGCGGCGGATGCGCATGGCGCCGGCCGACGGGGGTTCAGGCGCCGGCTTCGGTGGCGACGAGGCGCCAGTTCGGGTCCCGCGCGTCGGTTTCGCGCGCGAAGGTCCACAGGTCGAACACGTCGGCCACCTGGTCGGGCGCGCCGTCGACCACGGCGCCGTCGCGGCCCCGCGTCACGGTGATCATCTTGGACTGGAAACGGATCGTCACCTGGGCGGTGCGGCCGCGGAGCTGGGCGTCGTGCACCAGGGACTTCTCCGTGGACACGAAGGTGGTCTCGTTCTTCTCGCCCCGTTCTTCCCGGGCCGAGATGGCGGCGTCGAACCCGTCGTAGACATCCTTGGCGAGCAGCGGCTTCAGCGCCGCGCGGTCGCCGGCGGCGAACCCCGTGACGATCATCTCATAGGCGCCGCGGGCGCCCTGCATGAAGCCGTTCGGCTCGAAGCCGCCGTCGGCCGCGGCGATGCGGCCGAGGCCGTCGAGCGCCCGGGAGCCCGGCTCCACGAGGTCGCGCCACGCCGCGGCGGGGTCGGCCGCGGAAGCGGTGGCGTCCGCCGCGCGGGCTTCCCCGCGCTGCAGCGGGATCACCTCGCCGGTCCGTCGGCCGGCCCCGCGGCCGGGCTCAGGCGGCGCGGCGTCGCGGCCCGGCTTGCCTTCCCGCAGCTTGCGGCGCGCTTCGAACGGGTCGAAGGGGGGCCGCTCGGCGCCGGTGCGGGTGCCCAGCACCGAGCGGAGCTTCCAGACGACGAAGATCGCCAGCACGGCGAAGATGACGATCGACGGGTCGAAGGACTGGTGCATGGGTTCGGGCCTTGCCGGCGGGTCGGGACGCGCGTTGCGCAGGCGCGACGGCGCGCCCATATTCACCTCCGAATGTGGGTGTGCCGCCCCCGATGTCCACGCCTGCCCCCGCGGAGATGTGTGGACGGCGCGGCTTCGCCCCCCTTTCCGAAGGCTTCCCGCCATGCTGCGCCGCCAGAACATCGGAACCCTGCTGCTGCTGGGCCTCGTCGCCGAAGTGGTGGCCTTCGTCGCCGTGGTGGATTGGATCGGCGCCGGCCCCGCGGTCCTGCTCGGCATCGGCTCGACCCTGCTCGGGCTCGCCCGCCTCCGGCAGGTCGGCCTGTCGTCGATGGCGGGGCTGCGCGCCGCCGCGGCCGGTCGCCCGCCGCGGGAGGACGGGTTCGCCGACGGCGCGCTCAGCACCGCCGGGGCGGCGCTGTTGATCCTGCCCGGCTTCATCACCGACGCGATCGGGCTGGCCCTGATGGCGCCGACCGCGCGCGAATGGGTGATGGGGCGCATCGGCGTGACCGCCCTGTCGCCGACCGCGCGCCGGCCCGCCGGCGGCCCGCGCACCATCGACCTCGAAGCCCAGGACTGGACGCGGCTCGACCGCTCGCGGCCGAAGTGAGGAGCGAGGCCGCATCGTCCGTGTCTTCTACCCCGTGTTCCCACCGGACAGGGGCGCCCCCGACGTGATGGACTGGCTGTCGGCGTCCTGAGCGGCACGGTCGCGCTCGCTTGTCGGGGCGGGTGAAAGCGTGTTACCCGCGGCGCGAAACCGGCCCGCGCGGCCGCGGAGGATGACAGCGATGGCCGAACAGAACGGGAATGGGAACGGCACAGGCGCCGGTGGCCCGCAGCTCAACGCCCTCGCGCAATACATCAAGGACCTGTCCTTCGAGAACCCCAATGCGCCGAACTCGCTGGGCCCGCAGGAGAACGGCCCCAACATCTCGATCCAGGTCAACGTCAACGCCAAGCAGTTGAGCGAGACCGACTTCGAGGTCAGCCTGTCGCTCGAAGGTTCGGCGGGCGAGGGCGCCGGCACGCTGTTCAAGTTCGAGCTCGACTACGCGGGCGTGTTCCGCGTCGCCGGCATCCCGAACGACCAGGTCCACCCCGTCGTCATGATCGAGTGCCCGCGCCTTCTGTTCCCCTTCGCGCGCCAGATCGTCGCCGATTCGGTCCGCAACGGCGGCTTCCCGCCCCTCTACATCGACCCGATCGACTTCGCCGGCCTGTACCGCCAGCGCATGGGCGAGGGCGCCCCCCCGCCGGCCAACATGGCCTGACAGGGCGGCACGGCGGGGAGGGCGGCCGCATGGCGATCTACGCGCTGGGGCCCCACACCCCCCGCCTGCCGTTCGAGGGCCGGTTCTGGATCGCGCCCGGCGCCCATGTGGTCGGCGACGTCTCGCTCGGCGAGGACGTCGGCGTCTGGTTCAACGCGTCGATCCGCGGCGACCGGGCACCGATCAGCATCGGCGCCCGGAGCAACGTGCAGGAAGGGGCGGTGCTGCACGCCGACCCCGGCTTCCCGCTCACGGTCGGCGAGGGCGTCACGGTGGGCCACCGCGCCATCGTCCACGGCTGCACGGTGGGGGACGGCAGCCTGATCGGCATGGGGGCCGTGGTGCTCAACGGCGCCCGGATCGGTTCGAACTGCCTCGTCGGCGCCGGCGCCCTCGTCACCGAAGGCAAGGTGTTCCCGGACGGCAGCCTGATCGTCGGAAGCCCCGCCAGGGCCGTCCGGCAGCTCGACGAGGCCGCGATCGAGGGGCTGTGCCGCTCCGCCCAAACCTACGTCGACAACCTCCGCCGCTTCCGCGCCGAGCTCAAGCGCGTGGACTGAGGGGACGGGGGCGGCCCGACGGCCGCCCCCTCCGCGCGTTCAGGCGCCCTGCAGCTTGTCGATGGTGATCGGCAGGTCGCGGACGCGCACCCCGGTGGCGTGATAGACCGCGTTGGCGATGGCGGCACCCGTCCCGACGATGCCGATCTCGCCCAGGCCCTTCACCCCGATGGGGCTGGCCTTGTCGTCCGGCTCGTCGACGAAGATCACCTCGATGGGCCCGATGTCGGCGTTCACCGGCACATGGTACTCGCCGAGGTTGTGGTTCATGAAGCGGCCGATGTTGTGGTCCAGCATCGATTCCTCGTGCAGGGCCGAGCCGATCCCCATCACCACGCCGCCGAGGATCTGGCTGCGCGCGGTCTTGAGGTTGAGGATCTTGCCGGCCGCCACCGCGCTGACCACGCGGGTGACGCGCACGACGCCCAGCTCCTCGTCGACCTTGACCTCCACGAAGACGGCGCTGTGCGTGTAGGACACGAAGCGCCGCGCCTGGATGGTCGACGGCGCCGCCGTCTCCTCGGCTTCCACCTTGCCCTCGTTGGAGGACTTGATGGCATCGATCAGCGACACCGAGCGGGACGGGTCGTTGGTGACGACGATGCGCCCGTCGCGGAAGGTGACGTGGTCGAGGTCCTGGTTGGCCAGCGGCGAGCCGTCGAGCTGGCGTGCGAGCTTGAACACCTTCTCGCGCACGGTTTCGCAGGCCATCTGCACGGCGGTGCCGGCCGAAGCGGCCGTCCACGAGCCGCCCTCGATCGGTGAATAGGGCAGCGACGAGTCGCCCAGCCGCGCCGTGACGTCCTCCATCCGCAGGCCGAGCGCGTCGGCGCCGAGCTGCGTCAGGATCGTGTAGGTGCCGGTGCCGATGTCGGCCGAAGCGGTGGCCACCTCGAGCCTGCCGTCCCCCGTCAGCGTGGCGCGCGCCGACGTCTTCTGCATCATGGCTTCCCACACGCCGGTCGCCATGCCCCAGCCGACGAGCTCACGCCCATCCGTCATGGAACGCGGGCGCGCGTCCCGCTTCGACCATCCGAAGCGCTCGGCACCCTGCGTGTAGCACTCGCGCAGCGCCTTGCTGGTCAGCTTCTTGTCTGTGTTCTGGTCGGTGTCGGCGATGTAGTTGCGCAGGCGCAGCTCCACCGGGTCCACCCCCGTGGCCGAGGCGAGCTCGTCCATCGCGGCTTCGAGCGCGTAGAGGCCCAGCACCGCGCCCGGCGCCCTCATGTCGGCGGGCGTGTAGGTGTCGAGCTTGGCCAGCTCGTAGGAGAACTTCGTGTTGTCGCACTTGTAGAGGAGGCCGGACCAGTTGACCGTGTTCTCCTGGTAGTCCTCGAAGTGCGAGGTTTCCTGCACGGCATCGTGGATGATGCTGGTCAGCCGGCCGTCCGGCTCGGCGCCGAGCGACAGCGTCTGGATCGTCAGCGGCCGATGGCCGAAGGTGAACATCTGGTCGCGCGTCAGCACGACCCTGACGGACCGCTCGAGGTCGAGCGAGGCCAGCACGGCCAGGAAGAGCTGGTACTGCGGGCGTAGCCCCGAGCCGAACCCGCCGCCCATGAAGGGCGAGATGCAGCGCACCTTGTCCTTCGACAGGCCGAACACCCCGGTGACGTAGCCCTGCGTGTTGGTGACGCCCTGGATCTTGTCGTGCACCGTGATGGCGCCGTCGCCGTCCCACACCACCGTGGTGGCGTGGGGCTCCATCGGGTTGTGGTGCTCGACCGCGACCCGATACTCCTGCTGCACCTTCACCGGCGCCGCCGCATAGGCCTTCTCGGCATGGCCGCGGGGCTTCGGCGGGGGCTCGACGCCCGAGCGCTTCTTCGGCGGGTCGTAGCTCTGCCCCTTCTGCGCGTCGAGGTCGGTCTTCGGCACCTCGGCGTCGTAGGAAACCTCGACGAGCGAGGCCGCGTAGGTGGCGGTCTCGAAATCGTCGGCCACCACCAGGGCGACCGGCTGGCCCGAGAACATGATCTTCGCGGAATGGAGCGCGCGGAAGGGATGGCCGGGCGGCGCCACGTCGTCGCGGTAGGACGAGTCGAGCCATGCGGTGCGCGGCCGGTTCTCGTGCGTGTACACCTTGACGACGCCGGGGACCGCTTCGGCGGCCGCGGTGTCGATCTTGGTGATCGTGCCCCGCGCGATGGCGCCCGACACGACGGCGCCGTGCAGGAGGTCGGCGGCGGCGAACTCGGCTGCGTAGCGCGCGCCGCCCGTCACCTTGGCGTGGCCGTCGACGCGCCGCTGGGCGGTCCCGACGTATTTCTGGGTCATGCTCATGGTGCGGATCTCACTGCACGCGCTTGTCGACCTGGGACTGCGGAGTGCCGGCAGCCGCCTGGGACAGGGCGCGGATGATGGCCTTGCGGGCGAGGCCGATCTTGAAGGCGTTCTCGCTCCGGCCCACCGCCGGCGCGAGGATGTGGTCGGCCACCGCCGCGAAGGCGTCGACGCCGGCCGCGCGGCCGACCAGCAGCGCTTCCGCGCTCTCGTCGCGCCACGGCTTGTGGGCCACGCCGCCGAGCGCAATGCGGGCTTCCGCCACGGTGCCGCCGTCCATCTTCAGCGCCGCCGCCACCGACACCAGGGCGAAGGCGTAGGACTGGCGGTCGCGCAGCTTCAGGTAGGTATGGTGCGGGCCGTAGTCAGCCGCCGGAAGGTCGACCGAGACGATGATCTCGTCCGGCTTCAGCGTGCTTTCGACCTGCGGCGTGTCGCCGGGCAGGCGGTGGAAATCCGCGAAGGCGATGGACCGCTCGCCCGACGGGCCCTCGACCCGAACCGTCGCGCCGAGCGCCGCCAAGGCGACGCACATGTCGGACGGATGGGTGGCGATGCACTTGTCGCTGGTGCCGAGGATGGCGTGGATGCGGTTCACGCCCTCGATGGCGGGGCACCCGGTGCCGGGCTCGCGCTTGTTGCAGGGCGTGCCGGTATCGTAGAAATAATAGCAGCGCGTGCGCTGCAGAAGGTTGCCGCCGGTCGAGGCGGCATTGCGGAGCTGCGCCGAAGCCCCGGCCAGGATGGCGGACGACAGCAGCGGGAAGCGCTCCTGCACCCGCGCGTCGTAGGCGAGCCGGCTGTTCGACACCAGGGCGCCGATGCGCAGGGAGCCGTCCGGCCCGTCCTCGATGTCGGTGAGCGGCAGGTGGGTGATGTCGACGACCGTGGTGGGCCGCTCGACGTCGTATTTCATCAGGTCGAGCAGGTTGGTGCCGCCGGCGATGAAACGGGAGCGGGAATCCGACGCCTTGGCGCGGAGGGCATCGGCGACCGTCGTGGCGCGGACGTAATCGAAACGGTTCATTTCGCGGCCTCCAGGCGACGGGCGGCCTTGGCGTCGATGACGTGCTTCACGGCTTCGACGATGTTGGGATAGGCGCCGCAACGGCAGATGTTGCCGCTCATCGCTTCGCGGATCTCCTCGGCCGAGTGGGCGTGACCCTCGGCGATGAGGCCGACGGCCGAGCAGATCTGGCCCGGCGTGCAATAGCCGCACTGGAAGGCGTCGTATTCGATGAAGGCGTCCTGCACGGGATGGAGGTGGCCATGCTCGGCCAAGCCCTCGACGGTGCGGATGTCGGCGCCCTCCTTCATCACCGCGAGGGTCAGGCAGGCGTTGATGCGCTGGCCGTCCACCAGCACCGTGCAGGCGCCGCACTGGCCGTGGTCGCAGCCCTTCTTGGTGCCGGTGAGGCCCATGTGGTTGCGCAGCGCGTCGAGCAGCGTGGTCCAGGGGGCGAGTTCGATCGTCGTCGGGGCGCCGTTCAGCCTGAAGCTGACGGGAATCTTCGCCATCCCGACGGGGTGGGGTGCGGGTGATGAGCTCATGCCGTCCATCATGCTGTGGTGGGAGGCTTCGCAGCGTCACATACGCCCGGGCTCGTCGTCGGAACCCGCTGCCCCCGTCGGTCGAGAAACCGGGCGCAGCTTTGATTGGTTCCAAAGAACGGGCGCCGGCCCGGGCGGCGGAGCGGCGGGCCGCCGCGCCCCGAGTTGCGCCCTCACATGCCGTCGGAGGACCCGCGGGGCATGCGGGCCTGAAGGGCCGCGAAATGGGCGAGGTGGTCGTCGACCTCCGGCAGCGTCATGGCCTCGTAGCGCAGCAGCGGCGCGTAGCTGCCCTGGACCGCGTAATCGCTCATCTGGCGGGCGGTGCGCTCGTGGGCCTCGACCTGCGCGTCGATGTAGGCCTTGTCGAAGGCCGCGCCGTCGAGCGCGCCGAGGTCCGACAGCGCGGCGGAGGTCACGGGCGTTTCCACCGGGTCGGCCCCGCCCTGGTATCCCTCGTAGGCGGCGGCGCCCTGCAGCTTCCGCTCCGCTATCGTGTGGCTGTCGATCATCCAGCGCGCCATGTCGCGGACCGCCGGGTCGCGGCTCTTGCGCAGCGCCAGCCGCGAGGAGCGGATCTCGAACGTGTTGGACGCGGAAGCCCGGCCGGCGAACTGGCGGTCGAGGGGCGACGCCACGCCGCCGGACGGCGAGGCGAGGACGGGATCCTGCGCGACGGCCGCCGAGGACAGGAAGGCGAGGCCGAGCGCGCCGGCCAATGTTGCGATTCTCATGGGGTGATCCTGATGTCGTGCTCCGCCGTCGTCCGGCGGATCGTGCACGCCCAACGACATCAGCCGACGCGGGTTCCGTAGGGGAACCCGCGGTCGTTCATCACAGCCCCAGTCTCGCCGAATGCCACCTCAGATGATCGGCGATGAAACTGGCGATGAAGAAGTAGGAGTGGTCGTAGCCGTCACGCCTGTTCAGCGTCAGGCCGATCCCGGCCTCGCGACAGGCGTCTTCCAACAGCTCCGGCTTGAGCTGCTGGGCCAGGAACGGGTCGGCCGTCCCCTGTTCGACCAGGATTTCCGGCAGCCGCGCGCCGTCGGCGATGAGCGCACAGGCGTCGTAGGCCCGCCAGGCCGCGCGGTCCGGGCCGAGGTAGCGGGGCAGGGCCTTCTCGCCCCAGGGGCAGTTCATCGGCGACGCGATGGGGGCGAAGGCCGACACGGCGCGGAAGCGCCCGGGGTTGCGCAGGCCGATGGTCAGCGCGCCGTGGCCGCCCATCGAATGCCCCGACAACCCTTGGCGGTCCATGTCGAGCGGCAGCTCCGCGGCGAGCAGGGCCGGCAGCTCGTCCTCGATGTAGGCGCGCATGCGGAAGTTCGCCGACCAGGGCGCCTCCGTGGCGTCGAGGTAGAAGCCGGCCCCCACCCCGAAGTCGTAGGCTTCGTCGTCCGGCACGCCATCGCCGCGCGGGCTGGTGTCGGGGGCGATCAACGCCAGGCCGAGGTCGGCCGCGACGCGCTGCGCTCCGGCCTTCTGGGCGAAGTTGTCCTCCGTGCAGGTGAGGCCGGCCAGGAACCAGAAGGCCGGCACCGGGCCGCGCTCGGCCTGCGGGGGCAGGAACACCGCCACGCGCATCGCCGTCCCGGTGCTCCGGGAGTCGTGCTTGAAGGTGACCTGCCGGCCGCCGAAGCAGCGGGTTTCGGACACGGTGGCGAGGCTCATGGGCGGGCTCCGGAGCTGGACGGCTGTCGCCCCGGATAGAGCGCCCGCGGTCCGCCCGGCAAGGGCCGGGTCAAACGAGGTCGCCGTAGCCGCAGGGCGTCGCGCCGCTGCGCCGGGCCGCCGCGATCACGCGCGGGGACACCAGCGCGTCGAGCTCGTCGCGGTAGCGGTAGCCCGGCGCGGCGCCCGGATAGGCGCCGTCGAGCGCCGGGTGGGTGTAGATTTCGGTGGTGCCGGCCGGCAGCCGGTCGAGCAGGCCGACGAGCCGCTCCTCCGTCACCGCGCCGGTCCAGCTCAGGCCGAACACCTGGTCCGGCACGGCGCAGCCGGCGGCGCGCAGGCGCAGCCCGAGCAGCCGGGTCCAAGGCGCCGTGATGGCCGGCAGCGCGCGGGGCGAGCCCGGCTCGACGGCGCGCACGATCCCGGCCGGCTCGGCCGGGATGCGGACGGAGCGCATGCCGTGGCGGCGGCCGACCCGGATCATCAGCGACGCCACCGTCGGGTGGAGGTGGAAGTGCTGGTGGGCGTCGACGTGGTCGAGCGGCAGGCCGGTGGCGGCGTAGGCGGCGAACTGCGCGTCCACCTCGCGGGCGAGCTGGCGCCGCATGCGGGGCGAGAAGAACAGCTCGGCGCCGAAGCGCGCCGTGTCGCGGCGGAACCAGCCGTCCGGCCCGACGAGGTCCGGCACCTCGGACGGGGGCAGGGCGGGGCGGCACTCGACGAGGGCGAGGTGCAGGCCGACGCGCAGGCGGGGCAGGCGGCGCGCGAGGTCGACCGCTTCGGCGGCGGCGGGGGCCGCCACCATCAGGCTCGCGGCGGTGAGGATGCCGTCCCGGTGCGCGCGCTCGACGGCGGCGTTGACCTGGGACGAGAGGCCGAAATCGTCGGCCGTGACGATGAGGCGCTTGGGCATGGGCCGCGGGGCCGCCCTTCCGCCGTGGAACGGGGAAGGGCGGCCTTCAGGTCAGGCGGCTTCCTTGCGGTCGCGCAGGAAGCGGAAGAACTCCACGCCCTCGCGCAGGCGGCGCTTCATCATCTCCGGGCTGCGCACCATCTCGCCGACGATGGAGGCGATCTTCGGCGCGCGGAAATAGAAGCGCCGGTAGAAGTCCTCGACCGAGGTGAAGATTTCGGTGTGGTTGAGGTGCGGGTAGGACAGCGGCGCGATCTGGGTGCCGCCGGCGGTGAGCAGGTCCTGCCCCTCGTCGTAGAGCCAGCCGTTCTCCATCGCCTGCTTGTACAGGAAGGTGCCGGGGTAGGGGGCGGCCAGCGAGATCTGGATGGTGTGGGGGTTGATCTCCTTGGCGAAGTTGATCGTTTCCTCGATCGTTTCCTTGGTTTCACCCGGCAGGCCGAGGATGAAGGTGCCGTGGATCACGATGCCGAGCTCGTGGCAGTCCTTGGTGAAGCGGCGCGCCACGTCGGTGCGCAGGCCCTTCTTGATGTTGTGCAGGATCTGCTGGTTGCCGGACTCGTAGCCGACGAGGAGCAGGCGCAGCCCGTTGTCCTTCAGCACCTTGAGGGTGTCGCGCGGCACGTTGGCCTTGGCGTTGCACGACCAGGTGATGCCGAGCTTGCCGATCTCCTTGGCCAGCGCTTCGATGCGGGGCAGGTTGTCGGTCAGCGTGTCGTCGTCGAAGAAGAACTCCTTGACCTCGGGGAAGGCGGCGCGGGCGTAGCGCAGCTCGTCCATCACGTGGCCGATGGAGCGGGTCCGGTAGTTGTGGCCGCCGACCGTCTGCGGCCACAGGCAGAAGGTGCAGCGGCTCTTGCAGCCGCGGCCCGTGTAGAACGACATGTAGGGGTGCTTGAGGTACCCGCCGAAGTAGTTCTCGATCTGCAGGTCGCGCTTGTAGACGGGCGTGACGAAGGGCAGCTCGTCCATGTTCTCGAGGATGCGGCGGTCGGCGTTGCCGACGATCACGCCTTCCCGGTTCCGGTAGGTGATGCCGTCGATCTTGGACCAGTCGCGGCCGTCCGCCACTTCCTTGATGGTGAAGTCGAACTCTTCGCGCGCCACGAAGTCGAGCGCCGAGCAGGCTTCGAGGCTCTGCATCGGCTCCACGGCGACCTTGGCGCCGACGAGGCCGATCTTCAGGTCCGGCTTCAGGTCGCGCAGCATCTGCGCGGTCCTGATGTCCGAATCGAAGGACGGCGTCGAGGTGTGCATCACGACCATGTCGTAATCCTTCACCTGGGGCGCGATGTCGGAGAACTTCAGCTTGTGCGGGGGCGCGTCGATCAGCTTCGAGTTCTCGACCAGCGCCGCCGGCTGGGCCAGCCAGGTCGGATACCAGAAGGACTTCACTTCGCGCTTCATCTGGTAGCGCGCGCCGGCGCCGCCGTCGTAGCCGTCGAAGGAGGGAGCCTGGAGGAACAGTGTGCGCATCAAGAACCTGCTTTGTCGGGCGCCGTCATCGAACCGTCGGTCTGCAGGGCGAAGCGATGCCCGCGCCAATCGATCGATCCGGGCCAGAAGCCGAGGAGGAAGACCAGGAAAGCCGCGTAATCGCGGACGGGGCCGAGAATAAGGCCTTTCGTTCCCATCTTCAGCGCCCGGTTGACGATAATCTGGAGGAGTAGCCGGGATGTCACAGCGGCGGCCAGCATCGTCAGCGCGGCGGGCGCGAACCCGGCGGCCAGCACCGCCAGCGTCGCCACGGGGATCGGGTGGGTGACCACGGAGCCCACATACCCCGCGGGGTCGACCGAGCGGATGGTGCGCGACCAGCGCAGCTCCTGGCGCATCAGCGTGCCGAAGCTCGCCGCCGTGCAGGTGTGGCCGAGCACGAGGTCGCGCGGCACCACGACCGCGAGGCCCAGGGCCCGCACGGCTTCGCCCACCGCGTAATCGTCCGCGAGCCGGTCCTTGAAGGCGGTGAAGCCGCCGATGCGCTCCAGCGTGTCGCGGTGGAGCGCGATGGTGGAGCCGAAGCAGGGCTTGGCCAGGCCGAGCGCCATGCCGACCGCGACGTTGGGCAGGAAGTGGTGGTCGATCCACCCCACGGCCAGCCGCGACCAGATCCCCGGCACCGCGATCCCGCGGTAAAGGCAGGTCACGGCGCCGACGCCCGGCTGCGCCAGGGCGGCCACGACCCGGTCCAGGCAGTCCGGCTCGACCAGCATGTCGCTGTCGGCGAAGACCACCACGGGATGGCGCGCGCGCTCGGCCATGTTGGCGAGGTTCGACACCTTGCCGTTGGTGCCGTGGCGCCGCTCGTCGACGACGAGGCGGATGTCGCGCGCGGGGAACTCCGCCTGCAGCCGCCGCACGGTCGCCACCGCGGGGTCGTCGGCGCGGGCGACGCCGAAGATCACCTCCACCGGCCCCGGATAGTCCTGCAGGCAGGCGGAGCGCAGGTTGCGGTGGAGGTCGGGCTCGTCGCCGTGGAGCGGCTTCAGCAGGCTGACGCCGGGCCGCGGCCCGGCGGCCCGGGGCGGCGCCGGGGTGCCGATGCCGCGCGTTACCAGCCCGGCGGCCAGCCAGGCGTAGAGGCAGCCCGCCCCCGCCAGGACGAGCAGGAGGAGGACGACGATCAGAATGCCTTCATGTCCTTGTCGGTCTGGCTCTTCACGGCCGCCATCAGGCCGTCGAAGCCGGCGTCCTGGAAGGTCGAGCCGTATTCGGAGTGCCAGGTGGCGAGCTGCGAGATCGTGCCGTTGAGGTAGATGTCGACGACGTGCCAGTCGGTGCCCCGGCCGCGCAGCAGGAAGTTGATGTCCACCGGCGCGCCTTCGCCGTTGAAGCGCGACTTCACGAACTTGTCGGTGCCCCGCATCGCCACGTCGCCGTCCACCGCATAGGTTTCGCCCTTGAAGTCGTCGAAGGTGCTGGCGAAGGTGGCGGCCAGCAGCTTGCCGAAGCTGTCGCGCAAGGCCGACTGCTGGTCCGGCGTCAACTTGGCGAAGTCCGGCCCCACCGCGATCCGCGTCATGGCGGGAACGTCGAACAGCTTCACCATCACCGGGTACAGCCGGTCGTAGCGGCCCTGCATGTGCCACTCGCCCGCGTGGCGCATGGCGTCGAACAGGGCGTCGTAGAAATCCTGCACCACCAGCGCGGCCGGGTCGGCGGCGGGCTTGGCGGCGACGGCGGGCGCCGTCTGCGCGCCCGCGGGGGCGAGCGCCGGCCCGGCGGTCAGGAAGGCGGCCAGGGCGGCGCGTGCGCCCCATCGTGTCGCGTTCAGCATGGCATCTCTTGCAGGGTTTGGTGTCGCGGCGTCACGGCCGGCGGACCGCCGCGGGGGCGGGCCGCGCGCCGTCGTCGCCGGCCCCGAGCGCCCGCTCGGCGCCTCGTCGCACCAGAATGCGGCGGCTTTCCAGCCCCTGCCACACCAGCAGGCCGGGCAGGCCCAGCACCACCTCGGGGAAGCGCTTGGCGAGCGACAGCGCGATGGCGGCCGGCGCCGGGATGCCGAAGACGGCGCAGAGCGCGACGAAACCGGCCTCCTGGACGCCGATGCCGCCCGGCACCACGAAGGCGGCCCCGCGCACCGCTTGGCCGAGGCTCTCCAGCACCAGAGCGGTGCCGTAGGGCACGGGGTGGCCCATGAAGCGCAGCGCCGTCCAGACTTCGAGCACGCCGAAGAACCAGATGGCGAAGTGGAGGGCGAACACGGCCGACAGCCGGCCACGGCGCCCGTAGAGCGCGAGGAGCTGGGCGTTGATGGCGTTGAGCCCGCCGCCGACCGCGGTCCATTGCGGGTCGTCGGTGAAGTGGCGCAGCACGCGGTCGAGCAGGCGCGCGCCGCCGAAGCGCTGTGCCGCGTAGAAGCCCGCGAGCGCCGGCCCGAGCAGGGCCAGCCCAAGGCCCACCCAGCGCGCGATCGCGCCGCCGCCCTCGTGGCCCGCGAGCAGCGCCACGCCGATTAACGTGAACACGAACTGCGTGGCGGTCTGCGCCAGGAGGTCGACCAGCACGGACGCGGCGGCGAGGCTTCGGGACACGCCCCAGAAGGTGATGAGCCGCGCGCCCACCACCTCGCCGCCGACCTGCGCCACCGGCAGCAGCGCGTTGACGGATTCGCGCACCCAGCGCAGCAGCAGGGTCGCCCGGAGCGTGCGCGCATTCTGCCGGTCGAGCAGCAGCCACCAGCACAGGCCCGCGCCGGCCGCCTCGCCCGCGCGCACGAGCGACACGGGCACCACGCCCCAGCCCACCGCTTCGACCGCCTGCACGATCGGCTGCCAGCCGTAGAACCCCACGAGCGCGACCGCGGCCGCGACCCCCAAGGCGCTGGCGATGACGAAGGTGAGGCGCATGAGGTGGAGATCATCCCGGTGGAGGGCCGTCGCGCCCGTCCGACGCCCCGGCGCCGTCCGCGCCCTCCTTAACATGACGCGGACCCATCCCGACAAGCCGGTTCTCGCCGCCGCGGAGGGGAACCCAACGCGGCTCCGGCAAGATCGGTTGCCTGCAGTTCGGATATTTTCGAGAAGCGTCAGGTCGAGGTCAAATACGGACGGACGGAAGGTGAGAATGTTCGGTTCGGCAGTAAGACGACGGCAACAGAAAGGCGCCTACAAAGCCCTGCGCCGGCCGGCGTTGTCGATCCAGAACGGCGGGTTGATCGTGAAGGTTGTGGTCTTTTTGAGGTCGTATGCATAATCCCGACGCGATATCGCTGAGCCGCGGCGACGGTGTCTCGGCCGCCGCGATCCGGCGCGGAGCGGCAGGCTGGCCCGCGGCCGCGGTCCCGTTCGTCGCGGCGGCGGGCATGGCCGCGGCCGGCCTGCTGGCCGCCGTTCTGTCGCTGCCGCCCGGCGACGGCGAGGTCGCCGCCCTGTTCCCGCCCTGGTGGGCGGCTTCGCGCGCCTTCGCGTCCGCGTCTTCGGCGGGGGCGGTGGCCGCCACGGGCGCCCTGCGCTCGGTGCTGATCGTCCGTTCCGATCGGCCGGCCCTGGCCGAGCGCCTCCGCGCCGCCGGCGCCCTGCTGGTGGTGGCCGCCGACGGCCCGTTCGGCTGCCGTTCCCCCCTTTCCCCGGAGCCCGCGCGATGACCCACGCTTCGTTTCCGCTGGACGACCTGCGCCGGCGGGCCGCCCGCGCCATGCTGATCCTGCTGTGGCTGCAGGTCGGGCTCGTGGCCGCCGTGGCCTGGGCGGTCGGGGCGCCCTGGGCCTTGCCGTGCATCTGCGCGGCGCTGACCGCCGCCGCCGCCCAGGCGAGCTGCATCGGCGACCGGGCCACGGTGCGGGCCCGCGTCATCCCCGGCGTCGCCTTCATGGTGGCGATCTCGCTTCTCGTCGCCGTGCTGAGCGGCAGCAAGATGCAGGTCGACGCGCACATGTACTACTTCGCCGGCCTCGCCCTGCTCGTGGCCTTCTGCGATTGGAAGGTGGTGCTGGCCGGCGCCGCCACCGTGGCGGTGCACCACGTCGCGCTCAACTTCACCCTGCCGGACCTGGTCTACCCGGGCGGCGGCGACCTCGTGCGCCTGTCGGTCCACGCCGTCGTGGTGGTGATCGAGGCGGGCGCGCTGATGGGCATCGCCCACACGGTCGAGCGCATGTTCGGGACCGTGCAGGAGCGCATGGACGAGGCCGGGGCGGCCCTGGCGGCGGCCGAACGGAGCGGCGACCGCGCCGAAGCGTCGGCGCGCGAGGCCGACGAGGCCCGCCGCGGCAGCGACGACCTGCGGCTGCGGACGGCCGAGGAGGACCAGCGCATCCTGTCGGCGCTGGGGGCCACCCTGAGCCGGCTCGCCGCGGGCGACCTCGGGGCCGCGGTGCCCGACGACCTGCCCGCCAAGGCGGCCGGTCTGCGGACCGATTACGCCGACGCGGTGGCGGGGCTCGGCGGCACGCTCGTCGGGGTGCTGCAGACCGCGTCCGGCATCCGCTCCAACGCCGACGCCCTGGCCCAGGCGGCCGACGGGCTGGCGCGGCGCACCGAACAGCAGGCCGCCAGCCTCGTCGGCACCGTGGCGTCGCTCGACGCCGTGACGGCCGGCGCGCGCAGCACGTCGCAGTCCGCTGTCGCCATGCGGGACCTCGCCCGCGACGCCCGCCGCGAGGTGGACCGATCGGCCGGCGTGGTGGGCGAGGCCGTCGACGCCGTCGGGGCCATCGAGGCTTCGGCGCGCGAGATCGGCCAGATCGTCGGCGTGATTGACGAGATCGCGTTCCAAACCAACCTCCTGGCCTTGAACGCCGGCGTGGAGGCGGCGCGGGCCGGCGAGGCGGGCCGCGGCTTCGCCGTGGTGGCCGCCGAGGTGCGGGCGCTCGCGCACCGCTCCGCCACGGCCGCCAAGGAGGTCAAGGCGCTGATCTCGGGCTCGACCGGGCAGGTTTCGGCCGGCGTCGAACTCGTGCGCCGCACCGGCGCGGCGCTCGAGCGCATCGTGGAGCGCGTGGGCGCGCTCGACGCCCTGACGGCCGCCATCGCGGGCGACGCCGAAGGGCAGTCCGGCCGCCTGGCGGAGGTGAACGCCGCGCTGGTCGAGGCCGACGGAGTGACGCAGCGCAATGCCGCCATGGCGGAAGAAACCAGTGCCGCCGTCCACACCCTGGTGGGCGATGCCGAGGAACTGATGCGGCTCGTCGCGCGGTTCCGCCTCGGAGAGCTCGAGACCCCGCGCCCCGCGCCCCCGCCGGCGCGCCCCGCGCGTCCGCTCAGGCTCGTCGCCGGGACCGGCCGGGCCCCAGCGCCGCCGCGGGCCGGCCCGCCCGGCACGGCAAGTGACGCGGCGCGCTTCCACGGCGTCGGGAACCTGTTCTAAGGAGAGGGTGGCCGGCTTTCGCCGGATCCCGCTTGCCCCCACCCGAAGGACGCCATGGCCATCCGCTTGCACAAGGGCGACCTCCCGCCCGGCTTCCGGGCCGGCGCCAGCGTCGCCATCGACACCGAAACCCTCGGGCTGAAGCCGCACCGCGACCGGCTCTGCGTGGTGCAGCTGTCGACGGGCGACGGTTCGGCCGAGGTGGTGCAGATCGCCAAGGGCCAGACGGCGGCGCCGAACCTGCAGCGCCTGCTCGCCGACCCGGCGGTGCTGAAGCTGTTCCACTTCGGCCGCTTCGACGTCGCCGTCATGTTCAACGCCTTCGGCACCATGACGCAGAACCTTTACTGCACCAAGATCGCGTCCAAGCTCGTGCGGACCTACACGGACCGCCACGGGCTGCGCGAGCTGTGCCGGGAGCTGCTCGGCGTCGACGTGTCGAAGCAGCAGCAATCCTCCGATTGGGGGGCCGACACGCTCACCGACGCGCAGGTGAGCTACGCCGCCTCGGACGTGCTGCACCTCCACGCCCTGAAGGCGAAGCTCGACGCCATGCTGGAGCGGGAAGGGCGGGACGCGGTGGCGCGGAGCTGCTTCGACTTCCTCCCCACCCGCTGCCGGCTCGACCTGATGGGCTGGGCCGAGAACGACATCTTCGCGCACGAGTAGCGCGCGCACGCTCCCCGCGCGCGTCCCGCAGGCGAAACCCGTGCCGCCGGCCACAACTCCGCCACCGCGGCCGGGTATCGGTCGCCATCCTCTTGTGTTGCGAGCGCATGACAGACATCGCCACCGCCCCCGGGCGACCGCCGCGACCGGACGCGCGCGACGCGGGAAACAACCCGCTCGACGCCGTCGGGCCGCGGCGCGACGCGTTCCGGGCCGCCGGCCGCCACACCGCGCGGGTGCGGGTGCTGCGGCGCGTCGTGCTGGCCGGGGCCGTGCTGGGCTCCGCGGCCGTCATCGCCTTCGCGTTCTTCAACCCGTTCCGGATCGCCATCCCGGGCGTGTCGGTCGACGGCATGGGCCTCAACGGCAGCAAGGTCACGATGCAGCATCCGAAGCTGACGGGCTTCCGCAGCGACGGGCGCCCCTACGACCTCGTGGCGAGCTCCGCCGTGCAGGACGCCAAGACGCCGAGCCAGCTGGAGCTGCACGACATCGACGCCCACGTCACCATGGCGGACCAGAGCGTGGTCCATATCGTGTCCGACTCGGGCCTCTACGACAGCTCCAAGGAAACCATGCAGCTGAAGAGCGCCATCCACCTGACCAGCGACAAGGGGCTGGACGCGCACATGCTGAGCGCCTTCATCGCGTTCAAGACGGGCGACGTCGACACGCGCGAGCCCCTCACCGTGGTCAACGGCACCGGCACCGTGACGGCCGACAGCATGCACATGACCGACAACGGCGCCCACATCGTCTTCGAGGGCCACGTCCACACCACCGTGCTGCCGGCCGCGGCCGCGGCCACCACGACCGCCAGCCTGAAGGGGACCGGCCAGTGAACCACCACGCGAGCCGCTTCGCCGCTTCCGCGGCGCTGATCCTGGCGTCCTCGGCCCTCCTCGCCGCGGGGCCGGCTTCCGCGCAGAAGCGGCCGAAGAACCCCGCGTCCATCCCCTTCGTGGACGACGCCGCGAAGAAGCCCGCGCCCGCCGCCGACGCGGCGCCGAAGAAGGCCGCCGCGGGCGTGCCGCTCCTGCCCGGCAGCGGCTCCAAGGAGCCCGTCAACATTTCCGCCGACAAGCTCGATTTCCTCAACAAGGAGAACAAGCTGATCTACAGCGGCAACGTCGTGGTGGTGCAGGGCGAGTCCACCATGAAGGCGTCGGTGCTGAACATCGACCTCCAGAAGGACGCGGCGGGCGGCGCCACCGCTCCGGCGACGCCCTCGCCCGCCGACGGCGCGGCACAGGCCGGGGGCAACAGCTCCGTCCGGCACATGGAGGCGGAAGGCCCCGTGACGCTGATCTCCAAGGACCAGGTCGGGACCGGCGATCACGCCACCTACGACAAGGGCGAGAACAAGGTCTACCTCAACGGCAATGTCACGTTGAGCCAGGGCACCAACGTCACGACCGGCGACCGGCTCGTCTACAACATGACCTCCGGCCAGGCCCAGGTGTTCTCCGGCCAAACCAACAACGGCCGCGTGTCGAGCGTCTTCACGCCCGGAAGCGGCTCCCCCGCCGGAGCGGCGAAGCCGGGCGCCGCGCCGGCCCCCGCGCCGTCCAAGGGCAAGCAGCGCACCGCCAAGCGCGGCGGCGAGGGCGCGGCGGCACGCGACGCGGAGGCGATGCAGTGAACCGGGCCCGGTCCGGGGCCGGCGGGCGCGGCTGAAGCGTGTCGGAGCACGTTTCGAAGCCGCGCGGGCTGAAGCGCCTGTTCGCCCGCACCCCTCCGGATGGGCCCGCCGCGCCCGCGGCGGGCGGCGCCCCGCGGCACGAGCCGGGGTTCGATCCCGCCGCGGCGCAGCCCCCGCGCCACGGCGCCGACGGCGCGATGCCGGGACCCTCCGCCGAGGATCTCGCCGACGGCGCCTGGCCCGACCCCGCCCTCGCCGACGGCCTGGACGACGCGGACGGCTACGCGGACGGGCAGGCGCCCGACGACGATTACGCGCGCGATCCCGCCTGGGACATGGCGCCGGGCACGCGGCGCGACCTGTCGCCCGAGGGCATGCTCGGCGTGTTCAACCTCGGCAAGGCCTACAAGGGCCGCAAGGTGGTCCACGACGTGTCGATCAACGTGCGCCGCGGCGAAGCCGTGGGCCTCCTCGGCCCCAACGGCGCCGGCAAGACCACGGTGTTCTACATGATCACCGGTCTGGTGAAGCCCGACAAGGGGATGATCCAGCTCGAAGGGCACGACGTGACCGGCCTGCCGATGTACCGGCGCGCGCGGCTCGGCATCGGCTACCTGCCGCAGGAGGCCTCGATCTTCCGCGGCCTCAACGTCGAGGACAACATCCGCTCCGTGCTGGAGATCACGGTGCCGGACCGCAAGCAGCGGGACCGCGAGCTCGACCAACTGCTCGACGAGTTCTCCATCACTCGGCTGCGCAAGGCCCCCTCCATCGCGCTGTCGGGCGGCGAGCGGCGGCGCTGCGAGATCGCCCGTGCGCTGGCCGGACACCCGTCCTTCATGCTGCTCGACGAGCCCTTCGCCGGCATCGACCCGATCGCGGTCGGCGACATCCAGGACCTCGTGCGCCACCTGAAGCAGCGCGGCATCGGCGTGCTCATCACGGACCACAACGTCCGCGAAACGCTGGGCCTGATCGACCGCGCCTACATCATCCACTCGGGCCACGTCCTGACCGAAGGGTCGGCCGAGGAGATCGTCGCCCATCCCGACGTGCGCCGCCTGTACCTCGGCCAGGACTTCCGCATGTGACGCGGGATCCGGCCGCACGGGCCGGGCCGCCGAGGCGCCGGGTCGGGAGGGAGGTCGGGACGGCGAGGCCGGTCGTGGATGCAAATTCGGGGCCGAACTGCCACGAGGGAGTTCCTTTACCCGAAAGCGTGGTATGGTCGTCGGTGACGGCGGCCCCCCGCGGGATGCGCCGGCGCGGCGTGGCGTGGGATACGGGACCGGATGGCGCTTTCGGCGAAGCTCGTGATGCGCCAGGGCCAAGCCCTGGTGATGACGCCGCAGCTGATGCAGGCGATCAAGCTTCTGCAGCTGTCGAATCTCGAGCTGGCCTCCTTCATCGAGGAGGAACTCGAGCGCAACCCGCTGCTCGAGCGCGCCGAGGACTCGCACGACCCGCGCGAGCACGAGCCGCCCGCCGAGGCCGCTCCGAGCGGCGACCCGGTCGAATCCGACTGGACCAGCGACGAATTCGCGACGGACCGCGGCGCGCTCGAAGCCGGGCTCGGCACCGAACTCGAGAACAGCTTCGACGGCGAGCGCGCCGGCCCCGCGGCCGATCCCGCCGGCGACATGATGGGCCTGTCCGCCACCTCCTGGACGGGCGCGCCGCCTTCGGCCGAGGGCGAAGCGTCGAGCCTCGAGCGCTACGTCGCGTCCCGCCCCTCGCTCCACGACCATCTGGCCGACCAGCTCCATCTCGCCGTGCCGGACCCGGTCGACCGCCTGATCGGCCTGAGCCTCATCGACGCGATCGACGAGGCCGGCTACCTGTCCGAGCCGCTCGACGCGGTGGCGGAGCGCCTGGGCGTCGACCTCGACCGCGTCGACGCCGTCCTCGGCGTGGTGCATGGCTTCGATCCCACCGGGATCGGGGCGCGCTCGCTGGCGGAATGCTTGGCGCTGCAGCTCAAGGAGCGGGACCGCTTCGACCCCGCCATGGCGGCGCTGATCGGCCATCTCGACCTCCTGGCGCGGCGCGACCACGCCGCCCTGCGCCGCATCTGCGGCGTCGACGACGAGGATCTCGCCGACATGGTGGGCGAGATCCGTCGCCTCGACCCCAAGCCCGGCCGGTCCTACGGTGGCGGACCGGTGCAGACCGTCGTGCCGGACGTGTATGTCCGCGCCGCGCCCGACGGCTCCTGGCTGATCGATCTCAACACCGACGTGCTGCCCCGCGTGCTCGTCAACCAGACCTACCGGGCGCGCGTGGTGCGCGGCGCCAGCGACGCCGACAAGAGCTTCGTCAACAACTGCCTGCAGACCGCCAACTGGCTCACCAAGAGCCTGGAGCAGCGCGCCCGCACCATCCTGAAGGTGTCGAGCGAGATCGTGCGCCAGCAGGACGCCTTCTTCGCCCACGGCGTCCAGCACCTGCGCCCGCTGAACCTCAAGGCCGTGGCGGACGCCATCGGCATGCACGAATCGACGGTGTCGCGCGTGACATCCAACAAATACATGGCGAGCCCGCGCGGCATCTTCGAGCTGAAATACTTCTTCACCGCGTCCATCGCCTCGACGATGAACGGCGCCGCGCATTCGGCGGAAGCGGTGCGCTTCCGCATCAAGCAGATGATCGACGCCGAAACGCCGTCCGACGTGCTGTCCGACGACGCCATCGTGGCCAGGCTCAAATCCGCCCAGATCGACATCGCGCGGCGCACGGTGGCGAAGTATCGCGAAAGCCTGCGCATCCCGTCCTCGGTTGAGCGCCGGCGGGAAAAATCCGTGATGGCGCTGGCGGGGCGGTGAAGCGGGCCGGGGCCGGGTGGAGCCGCCCGACAGCCTGGGCCGCCGTCGAAGCGGCCCTTCGAGCCCGGCTCGCGCCGTGAGGGCGGCATCCGCCCGCGGCGGCATGGCCTGCGCCATCGCCACCGCCACCGCCCCGGGCGGTCCCGTCGCCCGTGCCGGGGCTTGTCCTCGCCCGGCCGGCATGGCCGGCTTCGTCCCCGCCCGAAAGTGAAGACGTGACCCCCGCCACCGCCGCCCGCCTCGACAGCCTGTTCCGCGACGCCGACGCCGCCTGGCCCGTGATGGGCATCCTCAACGTCACCCCGGACTCGTTCTCGGACGGGGGCCGCCACGACACGGCGCCGGTCGCCCGCGCGGCGGCGCTGGCCGGGGAGGGGGCCGCCATCGTCGACATCGGCGGCGAATCGACCCGGCCCGGCTTCGTCCCCGTGCCGGCCGAGGTCGAATGGCGCCGCATCGCCCCCGTCGTCGAGGCCCTGGCGGACGGCCTGCCCGTGCCGCTGTCCATCGACACCACGAAATCCGAGGTGGCCCGCCGCGCGCTGGCGGCGGGCGCGGCGGTGATCAACGACGTTTGGGGCTTCCTCGGCGATCCCGCCATGGCCGATGTGGTGGCGGAGTTCGGTGCGGGCGCGGTGCTGATGCACAACCGCGACGCCGTGGACCCCTCGCTCGACGTCGGCGACGACATGGTCGCGTTCTTCGAGCGCGCGCTCGCCCGCGCCGAGCGGGCCGGGGTCGCGCCGGGGCGGATCGCGCTCGATCCCGGCATCGGTTTCGGCAAGACCCCGGCGCAGCAGGTGGAGGCGATCCGGGCCGTCGGCCGCCTGCGCCGACGCTTCGGCCTGCCGGTGCTGGTGGGCCTGTCGAAGAAACGCTTCCTCGGCGCCATCACGGGCGCGCCGGTCGAGCGGCGCGGCGTCGAAACCGTGGCGGCCAACCTCGCCGCGGCGGCTGCCGGCGCGTCCATCTTTCGCGTCCACGACGTCGCCGAACATGTCGCGGCGCTGAAGGTGTTCGACGCCGTGCATCGCCCGGAGCGTCGGCGGTGAGCGCCGTCGAGATCGCCTTCTCGCTCGGCAGCAACCTCGGCGACAAGGCCGAAACGCTGCGCCGGGCCGTCGCGGTGCTGGAAGCCGCCGGGATCGCCCGCGACCTGGTGTGCTCGCCGTTCTACGCGACGCCCCCCTGGGGGCCCGTCGCCCAGGACAGCTTCGTCAACGCCTGCGCGGTGGGTGTCACGGCGCTCGATGCCTTCGCGGTGCTGCGCCGCATCAAGGCCGCCGAGGTCGCGCTCGGCCGCGTCGAGGGCGTGCGTTGGGGGCCGCGCGCCATCGACATCGACATCCTGTACCGCGGCGAGGACGCGATCCTGTCGCCGGACCTGACGCTGCCGCACCGTCACATGCTGGAGCGCGCCTTCGTGCTGGTGCCGCTGGCGCACCTGCGGCCCGGCAAGGTGATCCGCGGCGTCACGGTGTCGGACGCCGCGGCGCGGGCAGACGCGTCCGGTGTCGAGCGGCTCCCGGGGTAGCGGGGAGCACGCCGCCGCGCGCCGCCGCGCCCGCTCATCCGTGCAGGGCGTCGACCAGCGCGGGCAGGCCCCCGATGTCGTTGAGGATGTGGTCGGCGAGGGGCTCCAACTCGCCGCGCCGGGCCGGGCCGCTCAGCACCCCGATCGCCACGGCCCCGGCGGCGCGCGCGGCGGCGAGGTCCAGCGGGCTGTCGCCCACCATGGCGACGCGGCCCGGCGCGACGCCGAGCTTGTCCGCGAAGGCCAGCACCATGCCGGGGTCGGGCTTGCCGCCGTGGCCGGTGTCGTATCCGGCGACGAAATCCATGTGGGAGTCGAGGTCCAGCGCGGCCAGCTGCCGGCGGGCGCTGGCTTCGGCATCGTTGGTGGCGAGGCCGAGCTTCAAGCCCCGCGACGCCAGGGCCCGCAGCACGGCGCCGGGGTCGCCGATCGGCGCCAGCCAGTGCAGCGTCGCTCGCGTGAAGGCGCCGTTCATCTCGTCGAGCAGCGCGGGATCCCCGATCCGGCCCAGCGCTTCGGCCCACAGGTGCACGTAGGTGTCCGGGGCACCCGCGATCAGCGGCGAGGATGCGGCGAAGCGGCGGTCGGCCATGTCGTAATGCAGGGCCGCGGCGAGCCGCGCCACCGCGTCTGCGTCGCCGTGCGCGAGGTCGAGCATCACGTCCCGGCCGGCGCGGCCCCAGGTCATGTCGAAATCGACCAGCGTGCCGTCCTTGTCGAACAGGAGGCCGGCGAGGCGGGGGGAAGGCTTGGGCATGGCGGCGGTCTACCATGGCGGCGCGGGGTGCGGCCAGGGACGCCCGGACGCCGGGGAGGGCAGAGTGGGGGCACGGCCCTCCCCGAACGGTCACGTCGCGGCACGGGCGGAGCGCGCGGCGCGACGCCCCGTCTTTAGCGTGGGAATAAATCCCACGCAAGCCTGAACCGGCGCGCAGCGAGGGTGCTAACATTCGAGGCAGTTGCACGCATCTCGGGCGGGGCGGAACCAGATATTCGGCGAAACGTTGCTGGTCCGGGCGTAACAAGGAGAATTTCATGCGCAATCAGATCATCGCCACCGTCTTCGCCGCCGCGTTGGTGGCTCCCCTGGCCGCTCAGGCGCAGGTCGTGAACGGGACGGTCAACGGCGCGCAGCGCGGCGCCGCTCAGGGCGAGAACGCGGCCGGCCCCGTCGGCGGCGTGGTGGGTGGCGCGATCGGCGCCGGCGTCGGTGCCGTGACGGGTGCCGTCGGGACCGCGACCGGCATCGTCGGCGACGTGCTCGGCGCGGGCGAGCGCCCCCGCTTCCGCGAATACGTCGTCCGCGAGCACCGCCCGTCCTACCGCTACGCCGATCCGCTGCGCGTCGGCGCCGTCCTGCCGCGCGAAGGCGTGACCTACTACGAGGTGCCGTCCGAATACGTCACCCGCCCGGGCTACCGCTACACGGTGGTCAACGAGCGCCCGGTGATCGTCGACCCGGCCACGCGCCAGGTCGTCGAAGTGCTCGACTGATCGCATCCGAGCGATCGCGGCGGAGCGCCCCGGACCTCGTCCGGGGCGCTTCGGCGTTCAGCCGCGGCCCACGTAGGGCATGGCGGTGGCCAGGATCGTCATCGACTGCACGTTGGCGTCGAGCGGAAGGCCGGCCATGTAGACCACCGCATCGGCGACATGCTTCACGTCGAAGGTCGGCTCGGGCTTGATCGACAGGTCCGCCTGCAGCACGCCGCCCGGCATGCGCGACGCCATCGGCGTCAGGGTGTTGCCGATGTCGATCTGGCCCACCGCGATGTCGTATTTCCGGCCATCGAGCGAGGCCGAGCGGGTGAGCCCCGTGACGGCGTGCTTGGAGGCCGTGTAGGGCGAGGAGTTCGGCCGCGGCACCGTGGACGAGATCGACCCGTTGTTGATGATGCGGCCCCCGCGCGGGTCCTGGCTCTTCATCAGGCGGAACGCTTCCTGGATGCACAGGAACACGCCGGTGACGTTGGTGTCGATGACGCCCCGCCACTGCTCCAGGGTGAGATCCTCGAGGTGGATCTGCGGCGCGTTGGTGCCGGCATTGTTGAACAGCAGGTCGAGCCGGCCGTGCTCAGCCTTGACGGTGGCGAACAACGCCGCCACCGAGGTCGGGTCGGTGAGGTCGGACGTGACCACGTGGGCCGCGGTGCCGATGGCCTCGGCCACCCGCTGGAGCGGTTCGCGCCGCCGCCCCGTCAGCACGGTCGTGAAGCCGGCGGCCGCCAGCGCCACCGCCACGGCTTCGCCGATGCCCGACCCCGCGCCCGTCACGAGCGCGATCCCCTTGCCTGCCGCCATCGACGATCCTCCCCGGTCTATGTCGCGTGCCGCATCCGGCTTTCGGACCAGACCAATCCCAGGCTGCCGCACAGGATGATGGCGGCACCCGCGAGGGTTCCGGGCCCCGGCACGTCGGCCCAGATCGCGTAGCCATAGATCCCGGCCCACACAAGCCCGGTATATTCGATCGGCGCCAGGGCCGACGCGGGCGCGTGTCGAAAGCCTTCCAGCAGCAGGAGCTGGCCGAGCCCGCCCGCGACCCCGATCCCGAGCATCAGGGCGAGGTCGAAGGCGTCCGGCGTCCGCCACAGCCAGACCAGCGGCGGCAGCGAGCCCAGGACGAAGATCGCGTTGGCGGACAGCATCTGGACCAGCGTCGAATCCGTGCGGCCGATCCAGCGCACCAGCACGGTGCTGGTGCCCCAGCAGGCTGCCGCCGCCAGCGCCGCCGCGGCCGGGCCGGGCGACAGGCCCGCCATAGGGCCGGCCGCCACCGCGACGCCCAGGAACCCCGTGCCGACCGCGGCCCAACGCGCGGCCCCGACCCGCTCGCGCAGGAGCAGCGCCGACAGGATCACAGCCAGCACCGGCGCGGCGAAATACAGCGTGGTGATGTCGGCGAGGGCGAGGTGCGCCGACGCCGAGTAGAACAGCCACCAGGCGAGCAGGACGAGCCCGCCGCGCAGCAGGAGGGCCGGCTTGCTGCGGCTCCGCGCGAGCCGGCCCGCGGCGCGGCGCCCCCGCCCGGCGGCGAGCACGAAGCCCAGGATCACCAGCGAGCGCAGGCACAGAATTTCCGCCACGGGGTAGCGCACGACCAGCCATTTCACGGCGGCGTCCTGCAGGGCGAACAGCGAATAGCCGCCGAAGCCGAGCGCGAGGCCGGTGAGGACCGGCGGGCGGGACACGGCGGGGGGCACGCCGAGCCGATCGCTGGCGCGTCCCGCCCGTCCCGCCGTCAAGGAGCCTCGATGCCCCGCAGCGCTTCCTCGCCCGCCTGGCGTGCCGCGACGGCGCCCGGGAAGCCGCAACCGCTGCGGGCCACCACGATGGCGCCGAAGCGGCGGATCTCCCACCCGTAATCGTTGCCGCGCTCGGCACCGCGGACGATGAACAGGGCGAGGGTCCCGGTCGGATCCTTCGGCATGGCGGCGATCTCGCGGCGGCGGGCCAGCGCGGCCTGCCGCGCGGCTTCGGTGAAATGACGCCGTGGTTTGACCTGACCCTGCAGCATGAACGATCCTTCGCGGCGGCTTTCGCCCTGGGTTAACGCCGGATGAACGCTCCGCAGGCAGAGCCGGTTCGGTCCCCGTCGGCGCTGCGGCGAGGTTCGAGGGCACGCGGTCCAGCTTCGTCGCGGATTTTTCGACCGTTCTGAGCTTAAACATCGCGTATTCATTGCCGAGAAGGAATAAATTTTATCGAGCTCAAGAAAAAGCCATGGAAACTGCGCGGTTTGCGAAACTTTTGGCCCTCGGGCGCTCTTTGCCGCAGGTGGCACACTTTCCATCTCTGGTGCCTGGAGATCGTTCGAAATGACTGATGTTTATGCGGCCCGTCCGGTGCCGAGCGCGACCGACATGGTGGAAGGTCGCCACACCCACAAGCGGGTGTCCTGGTCGGCACTGTTCGGCGGCGTCGTGCTCGTCGTGTCGATCCAGCTCCTGCTGAGCCTGCTCGGGGCCGCGATCGGCTTCTCCACGGTCGACGTCAACGCCGGGAACACGCCGAGCGCCTCGACCTTCGGCACCGGTGCCGGGATCTGGTGGGTGGTGTCGGGCTGCGTCTCGCTGTTCATCGGCGGCTACGCGTCGGCTTGGCTCGCCGGCGTCGAGATCCGCTTCGACGGCTTCCTGCACGGCCTCGTCACCTGGGGCATCGCCACGCTGCTGACCCTGTACCTCCTCACCTCGGCGGTCGGCGGCCTCATCGGCGGCGGCTTCTCCGCGCTGGGCGGCCTGACGTCGACGCTCGGCAGCGGCATCAAGAGCGCCGCGGCGCCCATCGCCGATGCCGCCGGCATCTCGCCCGACATGATCCGCCAGCAGGCCCAGGCCTTCCTGTCGCCCACCACGGCGACCGACCCGGCCGCGATGAGCCCGCAGGATGCCCAGAAGGAGGTCGCGTCGAACCTCGTCACCTACGAGAAGGGCGGCGCGGACGCCCCCGCGGCGAAGCAGCGGATCGTGGCCATCACGGCCGCGCAGCTGAAGATCAGCCAGGCCGACGCAGAAAAGAAGTTCGACGACGCCCAGGCCAAGATCGCCCAGGCCAAGGCCCAGGCCGAGCAGACCGCCAAGGCGGCGGCGGACGCGACCGCGTCGGCGGCTTCCAAGACCGGGTTCGCGGTCTTCGTCGACCTGCTGCTGGGCGCCATCTTCGCCGGCATCGGTGGCTCGGTCGCGGTCGCGCGGCGCGGCACCCTCCGCCGCGTCTGACCGCCGGCCCCGCCCGCCCGCGCGAAGGCGCGGACGGGCGGTCCGTCCATGGTATCGACTCCGGGGCCCCGCCATGGCGGGGCCCTTTCGCGTTCAGCCGATCAGGCGGCGGATGCGCGCGGCGAGGTCGTCGATGGCGAAGGGCTTGGTCAGCACCTCCATGCCGGGATCGAGGTGGCCGTTGCCCACCACCGCATTCTCGGCATAGCCGGTGATGAACAGCACCTTGAGGTCCGGCCGCAGGGCCCGGGCCGCGTCGGCGACCTGCCGCCCGTTCATGCCCCCCGGCAGGCCGACGTCGGTGACGAGCAGGTCGACCCGGGCGCTGTTCTGCAGCGCCCGCAGCCCCGACGGGCCGTCCTCGGCCTCGATGGCGGCGTAGCCGAGGTCGGACAGCACGTCGGCGACGAGCATGCGGACCGTGGGTTCGTCGTCCACCACCAGCACGGTTTCGCCCGCCACGGCGCGCGGCGTTTCGGCTTCGCGATGGCCCGCGTCCTCGGGACGGTCGCCGTCGCCGTAGTGCCGGGGCAGGTAGATGCAGACCATGGTGCCGAGGTCCACCTCGGAATAGATGCGGGCCTGCCCGCCCGATTGCCGCGCGAAGCCGTAGATCATCGACAGGCCCAGCCCCGTGCCCTGGCCGAGCGGCTTGGTGGTGAAGAAGGGGTCGAAGGCCCGCGCGATCACGTCGGGCGGCATGCCCGTGCCCGTGTCGGACACGCAGATCGACAGGTACTGGCCGGGAGCCAGGTCGCGCTCGTGAGCGGCGCGCTCGTCCATCCAGCGGTTGCCCGTCTCGACGGTCAGGCGTCCGCCGTCCGGCATGGCGTCGCGGGCGTTGATGGCGAGGTTGAGCAGCGCGTTCTCGAGCTGGTTCGGGTCGACGAGCGCGGTCCACAGCCCGACGCTGCCGACCACCTCCAGGGTGATGGCGGGGCCGACGGTGCGGCGGACCATGTCCGCCATGTCGTGGATGAGGCGGTTCACGTCCGTGGGGCGCGGATCGAGCGTTTGCCGGCGCGAGAAGGCCAGCAGGCGGTGGGTGAGGGCGGCGGCGCGCTTGGCCGCGCCCTGCGCCGCCACCACGTAGCGCTCGATCTCGCCCGTGCGGCCCTGGCGCACCCGCGTGCCCACCATCTCCAGGCTGCCCGAGATGCCGGCGAGCAGGTTGTTGAAGTCGTGGGCGAGGCCGCCGGTGAGCTGGCCGACGGCCTCCATCTTCTGCGACTGGCGCAGCCGTTCCTCGGCCCGGCTCAAGGCTTCCGCCTGGTCCTTCTCGGCCGTCACGTCGCGCCCGATCGCCAGGATGGTGGGACCGTCCGGCACCGCCGTCCAGCTGATCCAGCGATATCCGCCGTCCCGGTGCCGGTAGCGCGCCTCGAACCCCCGCAACGGCCGCCCCTGGCCCAGCCATTCCACGCCGTCGGCGGTGTGGGCGAGGTCTTCGGGATGGATGAAGCCGCCGAACTTCTGGCCGACGAGGTCGGCTTCGCGCCACCCCAGCACGGCAGTCCAGGCGGGGTTGACGGCGGTGATGGTGGTTTCGAAATCGGTCACGAGGATGAGGTCGGTCGAAAGCTCCCACAGCCGGTTTCGGTCCGCCGTGCGCTCCACGACCTGCCGCTCGAGCGAGGCCGTCAGCGAGCGCAGCTGGAGCTCGGCCCGTCGCCGCTCGATCGCGATCCGCGCGCGCTGGGCGACGTCCTGGATCAGGGACAGCTCGTCCGCGGTCCAGGGCCTGGGCGCGGCATCGTTGAGGAACAGCACAACGACGAAGCGCGATCCCTCGGTCAGCGGGAGGTAGACGACGGCGCGTGCCGAGATGGCGTCGAGGGCGGACGCGCTCGCGGCCGTGCGGGGATCGGACCGCGCGTCCGGGATGGCGACGACCTTTCCCCGCTTGAGGTCGTCGATGTGGGAGCCGAGGGCGCGCAGGTCCCACACGCCGGCGAGGCTCCGGATCCCCGGCATGGTCCAGTCGCGCGCGATCGTCAGGGTTTCGGCCACGGTGTCCACCGTGCCGGATCCGGCGCGCCCGACGCCCAGCGTGCGCCCCAGGATGTGTCCCGCCGCCGAGGCGAGGTCGTCGGGATCGTCGAAATCGCGGATGGCGTCGCTGAGCTCCACCATGGCGACGCGCCGGATGTCGGCGAGCTTGCGGGCGGTGATGTCGAGCGACACGCCCGCCATGCGCAGCGCCCGGGTGCTGTCGCGCGTGACGCGCGCCCGCATGTTGACCCAGCGCGTGGCGCCTTCGGCGGTGACGACGCGGTATTCGACGTCGTAATCCGCGCCGTCCTCGACGCTGCGCATCCGCGCGGCATGGCGGCTCGCCCGATCGTCGGGGTGCACGCTGGCTTCGAGGTCGTGGACGGTGAAGTCCTGGGCCCGGTCGCGGCCGAAATTCTCCTTGGTGATCCCGGACGCGATCAGTTCGCCCGTCCTGAGATCCTGCTCCCAGATGCCGAGGCGCCCCGCTTCGGCCGCGAAATGCAGGCGGGCGGTGTTCTCCTCCTCGGTGTGGAGGCGGTCCGACACTTCGGCCATCAGGGCGGCATTGTGGGTTTCGAGCCCTGCCAGGCGCTCCCGCTCCAACGTCACGTCGACCTGGCTGGCGAAGAAATAGGCGACCTCGCCAGTCGCGTCCCGCACCGGCGCCATCAGCAGCCGGTTCCAGAAGGTTTCGCCCGTCTTGCGGTAGTTCAGGATGTCGATCCGGACCGGTTCCCGGTTGTCGACGCCGGCGCGGAGCCGGGCCACCGTGTCGCGGTCGGTGTCCGGCCCCTGCAGGAACCGGCAGTTGCGGCCCACGATCTCCTCGCGCGGATAACCGGTCAGGCGGCAGAAGGCGTCGTTGACGAAGACGATGGGGTTGTCGGGCAGCCGGGGGTTGGAGATGACCATCGGCATGCGGGTGGCCCGCACCGCCGCCGCGAAGGGATCCGTTCCGGCGTCCCGGCCGGTGATCTCGTCGACGATGCGGGCGGCGTCGCGGAGGTGGTCTGCGGTGCGGGGGGCGCTTTCGAGGCGGGCGTTGGCGGCTTCCAGCTCCGCCACGCGCCGGCGAAGGGCGTCGATCTCGGCCTCAGCCATGCCTGGACGTCCGACGCGCGGAGCCGCACACGCTTCCGGCGTCGAAACCGGTGGCGGTCGAAGGACTGGGTAACATATGCGATCTTACCAAGGCGGCGTGGGCGTGTCACGTCGCCGGTCTGCCGTCGCGTCGCACGCCGTGGAGGCCAGGGGCGGCCGCGCCGCCGAGGAGGCGGGACCCGGTACATGGGACGGATCGCGATTTTGGCCATGGCGGTCGCCCTCGCGGGCGCGGCGCGGGCGGAGGATGCCGGCCCCGCGCCGGCGTCGGACACGCTCCGGGTCGGCGTGCCGGCGGAACCCGGTGCCACCGCGGGTTTCGATCGCGACCTTTTCGGCGCCGCGGCGCGCGAAGCGGGCCTCGGCGTGAGCTTCACCGTGGTGCGGCCCGGGGACGCGCCGGCGGAGCTGGACGCGGGCCGGGTCGACGCCGCCGCCGGGCCGTTCCCGCCCGATGCGGCGATCGGCCGCCGTCCGCTCGCGCCCGTGGCGGGCGACGGCGACGCCCTGCTGAAGCGCCGGGGGGACGGAAGCCTCGCGGCGCCCGCCGATGCGGCCGGCAAGGTGCTGGGGGTGCTGGGCCCGCCGCCCGCGGCGGCGCGGCTCCGGAGCGCCGCGGCGGCGCTGCACGCCCGCGTGTCCGCACGGACCCCGGCCTTCGCCGACCCGATGCGGGACCTCGCGACCGGGCGCGTCGCGGCGCTGGTCGGGTCGCTTCCCGACGTCGCCGCGGCTGCGCTGGCCCGGCCCGACGCCTACGAGGTGGTGGGGCCCGTCCTGGGCCGCGGGGTCCGGCTCGCCCCGCTGGTCCGCGCCGACCGGCCCGACCTCGCGGCGCGGCTCGACGCCGCGCTGGCCCGGTTGAAGGCCGACGGGCGCCTGGCGGAGATGCAGCGGCGCTGGTTCGGCATCGCCTTCGACCCTCCCGCGCCCGCCGGGCCCCCGAAGCCTTAGGCCGGGTGCCGCCCCGGCGTTCACCGGATGCCGGGCAGCATCCGGGACAGCACGCTGTCGCGCTTGACGAGGTGGTGCCACGCCACCGCGGCGACGTGCACGCCCACCACGGCGTAGATCGCCCAGGCCCCCCACAGGTGCAGCTCTTCCCCGACGCGCGACGACGCCTTGTCGATGGGCAGCACGCGCGGCCATTGGAACAGCCAGAAGAAGGGCAGCGAATAGCCGCCGGCGGCGGAGTTCCAGTAGCCGGTGAGCGGCATGAGCAGCATCAGCGCGTAGAGGCCGAGGTGGGCTCCCGCCGCGGCGGCGTGGTTGAGCCGGCTCATCCGCTCGGCATAGGGGGGCGCCGCGACGGCGACCCGGTAGGCGATGCGCAGCACGACCAGCACGAGCGCCGTCATGCCGAGCGACTTGTGCCATTCCAGCAGGAAGCGCCGCGTCGCCTGGCCCGGCGGCTGGTAGGCGCAGTAGAGGCCGATCAGCATCGCGGCGATGATCACGGCCGCCATGCTCCAATGGAAGGCGCGCTGCACGCGGTCGTAATGGGGCAGGCGGTCCGCGGCGCGCGGGGCGGCGGGCAGGTCGAGGGTCGTCATCACGCGTCCGTGTCGGGCGCGGCCTCGGTGTGGGCCGCGGCGCGACGCTGTCCGGCGCGAGCGGGCGGAAATGCGGCATTCGTCCGACAAAGGATGTCGGGCAGCGATTCCGCGGGCGGGTGTTGCCCCCGCGCCGCGCGTCACAGCCGCTCGACGAACCTGTCGTAGGAGGCGACGACGCGCCCGGGTGCCTCGAACTGCGGGAAGGCGCCGGTGTCGAAGGCTTCCAGCATCCAGTTGGGCCGGCCGCCGACCTCGCCCTCGAAGCGGTAGTCGACGAAGTCGCCGCGCATGCCCCTCACCGTCCACACCGGCAGGCACAGCAGGCGGTACAAGCGCGACACGTCGCCGGCGAAGAGGTAGCCCGTCAGGAACGACCAGGGCGCGTGCTGGGCGCCGGGCCGGTGCGCCGACGCGTGGCCGTAGTCGAGCAGCCCTTCGTCGATGCCCTTGCCGCCCCAGGTCTTCTCCAGGAAGAAGCGCATGCTCGCCCGGGTCACGACGAGGTCGAACAGCGGCCGGCTCCACAACGGCGCCGACAGCGCCGTGAGGGCCGCCCCGTGGCCGCGGTCCGACTGCGCCCGGCCCGCGCCCGACAGCCGCGCGTCGAACCCCGTGGGGCTGATCAGGCCGATGCTGCGCAGGGATCCCGGCCGTTCGATCGCCACGCGGGCGAGGTACTCGCAGGACAGCGACAGCGCGATCGCGTCGCTCGCCACGCCCCCGTGCCGTTCCGCGATCGCGGCGAGCGCGGCATGCACGGCATCCGCCATCACGCGGGGCGTGTAGACCCGGTCGGGCCGCTCGGACAGGCCGAACCCCGGCAGGTCCAGGGCGTAGACGGGCCGGGTCGCGCGGTAGTGCAGGTAGAGCGGCCGCACCTCGTAGGCGCTGGCGGCGGCGTTGACGCTGTGGATCAGCAGGAGCGGCACGCCTTCGCGCGGCCCATCGGCGTAGAGGGCCGCCCGGCCCGCGCCCGTCTGCAGCGGCAGCACGTCGCCGGGCAGGGCGGGCGGCAGGTCGCGGTCGTGGTCGACCGCGAGGCCGCTGTAGGCGATCCAGCCCGCCGCGGCGGCGAGCGGGACGCCGATCAGCGCCGGCCAGAGGGGTGCGCGGCGGCGTTCGGCAGGGGACATGGGCGGGGCTCCGGTCTGGTCCTGGCCAATCCCCCCGTGCCGCGAATGTTGCGGCTCACGCCCCGGCACGGGCCGTCAGCGCGGGCAAAGCTTGTCCAGCACGGCGCCGACGTCGATGCCGACCGTCGGCTGGCCGCCGGCCTTGAAGGTCGAGTCGGCCGCGATCGTCGTGTATTCGTTCTGCCGCTGCACCGTGATGGCGTGGAGCGTCGTCCAGGTGCCGCCGGGGCCGGGCTTGAAGTCGGCGCATTTCACGGTCTGCCCCGCGAGGTTCGGCTCGTAGGGGATCTCGCTCGTCGCCGCCGACGCGGCCGACGCCCAGCCGATCCACAGGACTCCCAGCAGCAGGCCCTTCATCGCACGCTCCCTCGTCGATCCCCGCGCGGCGGATGCCCGCGCCGTCGGGACCGTCCCACCATCGGTCAGAAGTCGTGACGGCTGGCAAGCGCGAACGAGCGCTGCAGCCCGTGCGACACGGCGGGGGCGCGTCGGCGGGCCCGTCGCGTGGTAGGGGAGGGTGTCCCGGCCCTCGTCCAGACCGACGGTCGAAGGCCGCCTCCGTTCCCCGCCCGCGCCGCATCCGGGCGCCGCGATGCGGGGCGCCACCCCGGAGCCGAACCATGCCCGCCTTCGCCGCCGACAAACCCTTTCCGCTGTGGGACGCGAAGCGCCGCGCCGACCCCTACGGGTTCTACGCGGAGCTCCGGCGCGACCGGCCCGTCGCGCGCGCCACCGTGCCGGGACGCGGCGCCGTGTGGGTCGTTTCGCGCTACGCCGACGCGGCCGCGCTGCTGAAGGACCCGCGGTTCTCCAACGACCGCCGCGGCTCGGGCGTGCCCTCGCCCTTCTTCGGCGGGCTGCCGCTGCCCCGCGCCGTGCGGGCGCTGTCCTCGACTATGGTGGGCGCCGACGATCCCGTCCACGCGCGGCTGCGCGGCCTCGTCGGCCGGGCCTTCACGCCGAAGCGCGTCGCCGGGCTGGACGGGCAGGTGCGCGCCATCGCGGCGGACCTCCTCGACCGCGCCGCGCCGCGGGGCCGCATGGACCTGATCGCGG
This sequence comes from Lichenibacterium minor, assembly GCF_004137685.1. Classification (GTDB taxonomy): domain Bacteria; phylum Pseudomonadota; class Alphaproteobacteria; order Rhizobiales; family Beijerinckiaceae; genus Lichenihabitans; species Lichenihabitans minor. Next base: position 77,514 of record NZ_QYBB01000005.1, read on the forward strand.
ATTTCGCGCTGCCGCTCCCCTTCACCGTCATCGCGGAACTGCTCGGCGTGCCGGAGGAGATGCGCCGCGAGTTCCGCACCCGCGTGCGCCGCATCATGGCGCCGCCGCGCTCGCTGGCGCTGAGGGTCGCCGTGTGGCTCCCGCAGCTGATCCGCTTCGTCGGTTTTTTCGAGCGCCTGGTGGAGCACCGCCGCCGCGTGCCGGACGACGCGCTCGTCACCGCGCTGGTGGCCGCCGAAGCCGAGGGAGACCGGCTCACCCCGGTCGAACTCGTCGCCATGGTGTTCCTGCTGTTCTTCGCCGGGCACGAGACCACCGTGAACCTCATCGGCAACGGCACGCTGGCCCTGTTCGACTTCCCCGGCGAGATGGCGGCGCTCCGCGCCGATCCGTCGCTGATGGCGGGAGCGGTCGAGGAGCTGCTGCGCTTCACCAACCCCGTCGAGGCCGCGGCGATGCGCTACACCCGCGAGCCGGTGACGATCGGGGGCGTGGCGCTGCCGGCGCGCGCCACCGTGATGGCGCTGATCTCGGCCGCCAACCGCGACCCCGAAGCCTTTCCCGACCCCGACCGGCTCGACCTGCGCCGCCAGGGGCGGGGCCACCTCGCCCTCGGCGCCGGCGCGCATTACTGCCTCGGCGCCAGCCTGGCCCGGCTCGAAGCCCGGGTGGCCTTCGAGTCCCTGCTCGAACGCTTCCCGCGGCTCAGGCTCGAGGGCCCGCGCGACGCCGTGGATTGGCGCGACCCAGGCGCCCTGCGCGGGCTCAGGAGCCTGCCGGTGCGGTGGGACTGAGCAGGAGCGCGCGGGCTCCCGCCCAAGCCCTCCTGCCGAACCGCGGTCGTCCCGCGATCACGCCACCAGGGTGTCGCCGGCGCGGCCGGGCGGCAGCAGGCCCGACGGCTGGACGGCGTCCAGCATGGCGAGGAACCGGGCCGCTTCGCGGGCCTTGGTCTGCCATTGCGGCACGTCGCGGTGGTTGCCGGAGCGGAGCTCGCCGGAATAGTCGGGCGTCGCCACCATGGCGTCGGGGTCGAGCTTGTCGACGGCGCAGAGGGCGCGGGCGGCGGCTTCGATGCGCTGTTCCATGACGGTGTCCCTCGTGTCGATCCGGGGATCAACCCGCGGATGGTGTTCCCGGGTCCCGCCGCCCGCGAAAGTCCCGCGCATCCCCCGGAGCCGCTTCACCCCGCGGCCGTGGCCCGCGGAAAGGTGGCGCGCTCCAGGGCGCGGAACCGCCAAGCCTGGAGGGCGCCGCGCGCCAGGAGGAAGCCGAGCAGCGCCACCCACAGGCCGGCGTTGCCGAAGGGGCGCAGCGCGACGAAGAGGGCGAGGTAGACGGCGAGCGCCGCCAGCATCAGGTTGCGCATGTCGCGCGTCCAGGTCGCGCCGACGAACACGCCGTCGAACTCGAACGCCATGGCGCCGCAGAGCGGGGTCAGGGCCGCGAAGGGCAGGAAGGCGCGGGCGGCGGCGCGCACCGCCGGGCTCGTGCTCACGACGTCGATGAAGGCGCCGCCGCCCGCGAAGGCGAGCAGCGTCACGCCGGCGGAGAACAGCACGCACCACAGGCTGGTGATGGCGACGGCGCGGCGGAACCCGGCCCCGTCGCGCGCGCCGACCGATTGGCCGCACATCTGTTCGGCCGCGGTGGCGAAGCCGTCGAGGAAGTAGGCCGAGATCAGGAAAAGGTTCATCAGCACCGCGTTGGCGGCCAGGACCACGTCGCCGCCGCGCGCCCCCTGGGCGGTGAAGAACGCGAAGGCGAAGACCAGCGAGGCCGAGCGGATCATGATGTCCCGGTTGACGCCGAGCATCCGGCCGAGCGCCGCGCGGTCCCGCAGCCCCGCCCAATCGACTCGGAAGCGGCCGTGCAGCCGCGCCAGCACGGCGACGCCGACCGCCGCGCCGACGCCCTCCGCCACCAGCGTGCCGATCGCCGAGCCGCGCACGCCGAGCCCGAAGCCCGCCACCAGCGACACGTTGAGCGCGATGTTGGACAGGTTGATCAGCACCTGGAGGACGAGGCCGACATCGGTGCGGCCGCGGCCGATGACGGCGCCGAGCACGGCATAGTTGACCAGCGTGAAGGGGGCCGCCCAGACGCGGATGTCGTAGTAGCTCCGCGCCGCCGCCGTCACGGCCGGCGTGGCATCCAGCGCCGCGAAGGCGACGGCGGCGATGGGGGCCTGGAGCAGGATCACCAGGAGGCCGAGCCCGGCCGCGAGCAGCAGGGCGCGCAGCAGGGTGGCGCGCTCGGCGCCGACGTCGCCGGCCCCGACCGCCTGGGCAGTCAGGCCGGCCGTGCCGAGGCGCAGGAAGCCGAACCCCCAGAAGATGAAGTCGAAGACCACGGCCGCCGCCGCGATGGCGCCCAGCAACGCCGGGTCGCCCAGGCGCCCGATGACGGCCGCGTCGGTGAAGCCGAGCAGGGGCGTCGACATGTTGGCCAGCGTCATCGGCAGCGCGAGGCGGATCACCGTCGCGTGGGTGACGGCGACGCGGTTCGCAGGGGTCATCGGCGGGTCCGGAAGGCGGGATCGCCGCGACTCTGCCGCATGGCACGCGCGTTGCCTAGCGCTGTCTGGCCCGGCCCGGCCGGGCCCAACGGAAGGCGGAGCATGACCCAGAGCATCGGCGAACCCGTGGTGACGAAGCGTTTCGTCCACCCCAACGGGACCGTGTCGCATTTCCACGTCAGGGGCGGCCGGGTGCTGCTGACGAGCGTGCATCCCGAACACGCCGGCAACCCGGCCGAGATGGACCGGGCCGAGGTGCTGCGCGCCTGGGACGCCGTGACGGAGCAGGCCGAAGCCGACGGCCTGCTGGGTTGACGGCGCCCCGGCGCGGGCCGGACGCCCGCGCCGGCGCCGGCCTCAATATTCGGTGGACTTGAAGCTTTCGAGCGCCGTCACCGCGTCCCACCACGCGGACACGCCGGGCAGCGCCAGGAACTCGTCCTTGTGGGGCGTCAGGACCACGTAGGCGAAGATCGGCGCGAGATACAGGTCGGCGAGGCTCGGCTCCGCGCCGGCGATGAAGCGGTCCGACCCGCGGATCTTCATGAGCTCGGCGATCACCGCCTTGCCGTCGGCGATGCCCTTGTGGTGCATCTCCTCGTTCTTGCCGCCGACGAAATCGGGGAACAGGTGGTAGGCCACCACGCCTCCGATGAGCGGCATGTAGCCGTAGCTGTCGATGATGCTCACCGTCATGGCGGCGCGCGCCATCGACTTGGGCTCGGCCGGCACGACCTTCCTGCCGGGCAGCACGGCGTCGAGGTAGGCCGCGATGGCGGGCGTCTCGATCACGCGGAACCCGTCGACGTCGACCACCGGCACCTTGCCGAAGGGATGGCGCTCCAGGTGCTCGGGCGATTTCGGCTCGCCCTTGAGCACGTTGACGGGGACCTGCTCGAAATCGGTGACGCCCTTCTCGGCGAGCAGCATCTTCACGGTTCGCACGTAGGTGGAGTTGTTGAAGCCCCACAGCTTGATCGTCGGCATGTCGTCCTTCCGCGGTGTCGCGACGGGGAGGATGGAACCGCGCGGGCGCGGATCAAGGCCGCGGGCCCGCCTGGGTGGCCGGGACCGTGCTGCGGCGGTGGGTCGCAAGTTCGGACCCGTCGCGGTCCGGGGCCGTTGGGACGGCGATCCCGCACCCCGGAGTTTCGCCATGACCGATGCCGCCGTCGACCGCCTGCGCATGCAGGACCCCCGGAAGCAGTACCCGCAGCCGCCCTTCCCCAAGCAGCCGCAGGGCGCCCCGGGCCTCGCCCGTGAGATGGACCCGAAGCCCGATCACGGGGAAGCGAGCTACACGGGCTACGGCCGGCTGAAGGGCCGCAAGGCGCTGGTGACGGGCGCGGATTCCGGCATCGGCCGCGCCGCCGCGATCGCCTTCGCCCGGGAAGGCGCCGACGTGGCGCTGAGCTACCTCGCCGAAGAAGGGCCCGACGCCGAGGAGGTCAGGAAGGTGATCGAGGCCGAAGGGCGCATCTGCGTCCTGCTGCCCGGCGACATCACGGACGAAACCTTCTGCCTGGAGCTCGTCACCAAGGCGGCGGCCGGCCTCGGCGGCCTCGACATCCTGGTCAACAACGCCGGCAAGCAGACCAACCAGGCGGACCTGGACGACATCACCTCCGAGCAGTTCGACCGGACGATGAAAACCAACCTTTACGCCATGTTCTGGATCACCAAGGCGGCGCTGAAGCACATGCCGGCCGGCGCTTCCATCATCAATACCGCCTCCGTGCAGGGCTTCAGCCCGTCGAAGGGCCTCGTCGACTACGCCACCACCAAGGCCGGCATCATCGCCTTCACGGAAGCGCTGGCGAAGCAGCAGATCGAGAACGGCATCCGCGTCAACGCCGTGGCGCCGGGCCCGTTCTGGACCGCGCTGCAGCCGTCGGGCGGCCAGCCGCAGGAGAAGGTGGCGAAGTTCGGCGCCGAAGTGCCGCTCGGGCGGCCGGGCCAGCCGGTGGAATGCGCCCCCATCTACGTGTTCCTGGCGTCGCAGGAGGCGAGCTACGTGACCGGCGAGGTTTATGCGGCGACGGGGGGCAAGGGCACGACCTGAGCCCCAGACGACGGTCCATCGAGCCTCATGCGGTCTTGTCGATGCGGGCTGGCGACAAGGCATCCGCCGCCAGCCCGAGGTCGACGTTGCGGCCGGATATCGTCACCGCGATGACCCTGTCGGCGAGTGATCGTCGGCAGGTGAGGGCTGCCGCCAGCGCCACCGCTCCCCCCGGTTCGACCGCCAGCCCGAATTCGCTGAATGCGACCTGCATAGCCAGTCTGGCATCGTCGTCCGTCACCGCGATCGTGTCGGCGATGCGACCTTTCAGGATCTCGAACGGGATCGCTGCGGTATGGAGACCGCCGATCGCGTCGCAGATCGTCCGGCCGCCGGGTGACAGATCGAGCCGCCGTCCTGCCGACAGGGACCGAGCCATCTTCTCGAAGCCCCGAGCTTCCACAGCGACGAGGCGCGTCTGCGGAGACAAGGCTTCGAGAGCCAGAGCGCAGCCTGCCGCCAGTCCACCGCCGGAGCAGCAAACGAGCAGCACATCAATGGTCAGACCCATTGATCGTGCTTGCTCGACGATCTCAACCGCCGCGGTGCCCTGACCCGCTACGACCCAGGGGTCGTCCGCGGGGGGCACGAATACCCGGTGTTCGCGTGCGGTGATCTCCGCTGCGACCGCAGCTATCCGATGGGCGGGAGCCTGGACTACGGTGCCCCCATGAGCCTTGATCCGCTCGACTTTCGCCGACGAAGCGTCGTCTGGGGTCACCACGGTCGCGGTCGTCCCCATGAGCCCGGCGCAATGGGCGAGCGCCAGGCCGTGATTTCCCGAGGATCGCGCAGAAACGCCTCGTCGGCGCTCGTTCTCCGTCAAGGCAGCGACGCGATTCGCAGCCCCTCTCAGCTTGAATGAGCCGGTGACTTGGAGGTTTTCCGCCTTCAGCAAAAGCCGCCCGTCGATCTTACGGTTCAGCCAGGGCGATTCGAGCAGTGGCGTCCGCGTGCAAATTCCAGCGATCCGCTTGGCTGCGGCGCGAATGTCGTCGAACGTCGGAAGAGCCGCTGTATCCGGGAGATCCGTGGTGGACATGGGACTGCTTTCGCGGTTGCGATCCGCCTTCTGCCGACCGCTCTGCATTTTCGGAACGTTCGGCCCTAGGTGCAACCTCGATCGTTCGATGGCAGCGGTGCCGCTCGCCCGTTTGTCACTGGTTCCGATGCGCTCACCCGGCGGCCCGGCATTCGCCGAAGCCGCATTGCAGGAGCACGGCGGCGAGGTTGACCGCCGCCAGGGCGACCACGGCGAGGCCCGCCCACCCGGCGAGCCTCGCGACCCTCGGGGACCGCCGCGCGTCGCGCGGCGCCGCGCCGAACAGCGCCAGGCGGCCCGCGAAGCCGGCGATCAGCGCCGCCGCGATCACGACGGCCCAGACCGGCATGTGCAACCCCAGCACCGCGCTGCCCACATAGGCGTGGCCGGGCCGGGGCACGATGTCGAGCAGCACCTGGCGGGTGGACACGACGAGCAGGAACGTCGCCGAAACCAGGCCGATCCCGGCGGCGCGGACGCTGTCGCCGGGCCGGAAATGCATCATCAGGCCGAAGCAGGCGCCGAACATGCCGACGCGCTCCAGCAGGCACAGCGGGCAGGGCGCCTCGCCGAAGCCGAACTGCAGCACCAGCGCGGCCGCCAGCACGGCGGCGACGCCGAACAGCATGGCGAGCGCGGCGAGGTCGTCGAGGCGGGCGGCCCTCATGCGGGGCGGCCCTGCACGGCCGGCGCGGCCCGGACCTGAAGCCAGGGCATGCCGAAGCCGTCCGTCGGGCTGTGGACCTCGAACAGGAACAGGCCCGCCGACAGCGCCAGGCAGGCGAGGGCGGCCGACAGCGCGATCCACCGAGGGGCGTAGAGCAGGCACGCGAGCGCGGCGGTGAGCGTCGCGAAGATCAGGGCCATCACGGCGCGTCTTCCTCCGGGTTCTGGAAACGGACCGGCCTGACTTAGCCGATCCCGCGCCGCCGCGGGAGCCGTCCGTCGCGGCGGCCGCATCCCGGCCTCCGGGGGCGCGACGGGTGACCGTGGACGGGCGTTGACGCTCCACACCCCATGGAGCCCGCATGACCCGTTCCCGCCTGCCCGCCTCGCTCGCCGCTTCCGTCGCCCTTTCCGGCGCCCTCCTGGCCTCGCTCCTGCCCGCGGCGTCCCGCGCCGCCGACGCCCCCGCCCTCGCCGAAGTGTGGGGACGGTCCACCATCCCGCTCGGCGATCCCGCCTTCGCGGCCGACGGGCGCCTCGTCACCAGCCACCATCCGGCCTTCGCCACCGCCGAGCGCGTCAGCGTCTTCGCCGCGCCCGACCGGCTGGAGCCGTACCCGGACGCCGGCTGGAACGCCGGCCCGTCCGGCCCGGACCATTTCGACAGCGTGCAGGGGATGCACACGGATTCGAAGGGCGTGATGTGGATGGGCGACATGGGCGAGCGCGAAACCGCTGTGCCCAAGGTCGTCGGCTGGGACACCAAGGCGAACAGGCTCGTCAAGACCATCCTGCTGCCCCCGCCCGCCACGGTCCCGGCGTCCGAGCCGCAGGACCTCGCCGTCGACGAAACGCGCGGGCTCGTCGTGCTGGCCGACGAGGCCACCGGGCAGGGCGGCGACGGCTCGCAGGGCGCGCTGATCGTGGTCGACATCGCGTCGGGGAAGGCGCGGCGCGTCCTGCAGGGGTCGCGGGGCGTCGTGCCCGAGGATCGGGACATCGTGGTCGACGGCCGCCACCTGCAGCGGCTGGACGCCAAGACGGGCAAGCGCGCGCCCATGCGGGTCGGGGCCGACGGCATCGCCCTCGACGCCAGGTCCGAGTGGCTCTACTTCGGGCCGCTCAACGGCAGCTCGGTGTACCGCATCCGCATGGCTGACCTCGCCGACGCGTCATTGAAGCCGGGCGACCTCGAAGGGAGGGTCGAGCGCTACGCGGCGCGCCCCAACGCGGGCGGCATGATGATGGACGCCGACGACAACCTGTACCTCACCGAGATCGAGCATCGCGCCGTGGGGGTGATCCCCGCCGCCGACCGCTGCTACCGGCGGGTCGCCACCAGCCCCGACATGCTGTGGCCCGACGGGCTGGCGGCGGGGCCGGACGGGATGGTCTACGTCACCGTCACGCAGCTCCCGCTCGCGGCGCCCTTCGACGACGGCGACATGAAGGCCCGCGCGCCCTTCCTGGTGATGCGCTTCAAGCCGCAGCCGATCGGGGCGCGGGCCACCTGCGGCTGAGGCGCCCGGTTCGACCCCGCCGGGCCGGCCATCCCGGCCCCGAGCGGAAAGCCCGGCCGCGCGGCCCGGCCCCGACGCGGTTCACAGCCCCGCGGCGGCCCGCAGGGCGGCGTTCATGCGGTCCTGCCAGCCGGGGCCTTCGGCCTGGAAGTGCTCCAGCACGTCCTCGTCGATCCGCAGCGTCACGCTTTGGCGCGCGCCCGGGATGGCGGGCGGCTTGGCGGGAGCGGGGGCTGACGGCTTCGCGGCGCCCTTGCTGAAGACGGCTTCGGCCGCCGCGAAGGGGTCGCGCGGCCTGCGGGGTCGGTCCATGGCGGGGTCCTCGGGTGATCCGCCCTGTGTGGCGCCGGCGGTGCCGCGCCGCAAGGGCGGACATCGCGGCGCACCCCCGGCCGGGAACGGCCCCGCTTCGCCGGACATTGCGTCAGGCGACGACCGTGGGGAAACTGCCGATGAACGCACCGACATTCGTGGGCCAGCCCCTCCGCCGGGTCGACGGCCGCGCCAAGGTGACGGGCTCCGCCGCCTACGCGTCCGACATCCGCCCGCCGGACCTCGCCCATGCGGCCCTGGCGACCAGCCCCGTTGCCAGGGGGCGCATCCTCGCCATCGACGCGCGCGACGCCGAAGCCGTGCCGGGCGTGCGCGGCGTCTTCACCCACCGCGACTTCGCCGGCGCCGTCCGGCCCGTCGACTACGTGATGGGCGGCGGCCACGCCAACTCGACGTTCCGGCCCCTCGACGGGCCGGAGGTTCGCTACCATGGGCAGATCATCGGCCTCGCGGTGGCGGACACGGTGGAAGCCGCCGAGGAAGCCGCGGCCCTGATCCGCTTCACCTTCGCCGAGGAGGAGGCCGAGCCGCGCCTCGACCTCGCGTCGGGCGCGCCGGAGCCGCTGGCGGACCTGTCCGCCAAGCACCACGACATCGCCCTCGGCGACGCCGACGCGGCGCTGGCGTCGTCCAACATCGCCGTCGACGGCCGCTATGCGACGTCGATCCAGCACCACAACCCGATCGAGCTGTTCTCGACGACCTGCGCTTGGGACGGCGACCGGCTCACCGTCTACGAGGCTTCGAAATACATCGACGCGGTCAAGCACGGGTTGGCGCGGCAGCTCGGCCTCGACCCCGCGGACGTGCGCGTGGTGTGCCCCTTCATCGGCGGGCACTTCGGCTCGAAATTCGCCCTGTCCCAGCACACCGCCCTCGTGGCGCTGGCGGCGAAGCGGCTCGGCCGGCCGGTGTCGCTGGTGCCGACGCGGCGCGACTGCTTCACCATCGCCAACCACCGGCCCGAAACGCGCCACCGCGTGGCCCTGGCCGCCGACGCCGACGGCCGGCTGCGGGGCCTGATCCACGAGGCCGCCATGGCGACGTCGCGCTTCGACGACTTCGCCATGGAGGGTACGGATGTCACCGCGGCGGTCTACGCCTGCCCGGCGATCCGCACGGCGGAAACGGTGCTGCGGGTCGACCGCAACACGCCGGGCCCCATGCGGGCTCCGCCCGAGGTCCCCTCCGTGTTCGCCCTCGAATCCGCCATGGACGAGCTGGCGGCCACGCTCGACCTCGACCCGATCGAGCTCAGGCGGCGCAACGAGACGCGCGTGCGGCCGGAGGACGGCGCGCGCTTCTCGACCCACCCGCTGATGCGCTGCTTCGACATCGGGGCCGAGGCCTTCGGCTGGGGGCGGCGGCGGTCCGCGCCGGGGACCTCGCGCGACGGGGACTGGCTGGTCGGCCTCGGCTGCGCCAGCACGGTCCGGCCGGTGAAGACGGCGCCGGCCTGCCTCCGCGTGGCGATCGAGACCGACGGTTCGGGCACCGTCGAGACGGCGCATCACGAGATCGGCAACGGCCTTCGCACGATCCTCGCCCAGCTCGCCGCCGACGGCCTCGGCCTGACGCCGGACCACGTGACGGTGCGGCTCGGCGACACCGACCTGCCGCCCGCCGCGGTTTCGGGCGGCTCTTCCACCACCACCGCGCTCGCGCCGGCCGTGGAGCGGGCCTGCGACGCCCTGCGGCTCGCGCTCGGCCGCGCCGCCGCAGCCGGCGGGGGGCCGCTCGGCGGCCTCGACCCCGCCTCGCTCCGGCTCGCCGGCGGGGCGCTCCATTCGCCCGACGGGCGCTCGGAACCGCTGGCGGCGATCGCGGCGGCGGCCGGCGGGCGCGTCGCGGTGGAGCACGAGCACCTGCCGCCGGGCTTGAAGCCCGCCATGATGGAGAACCTGAAGGGCGGCCGGAACGCGCTCGGCCAGCCGTCCGCGCTGGCTTGGGCCTTCGGGGCGCAGTTCGCCGAGGTCCGGGTCCACGCCGTCACGGGCGAGATCCGCGTGGCGAAGCTCCTCGGCGCCTTCGCGGCCGGCCGCATCCTCAACCCCCGCCTCGCCCGCGACCAGCTCGTCGGCGGCATGGTGGGGGGGCTGGGCGGGACGCTGCTGGAAGCCACGGTCGTCGACGGCCGCACGGGCGCCTACGTCAACCGCGACCTCGCCGAGTACCACGTGCCCGTTTCGGCCGACATCGCCGAGGTCGAGGCCATCCTGGTCGAGGACGACGATCCCGCCGCCAACGAGGCCGGCGTGAAGGGCATCGGCGAGCTCGGCATCATCGGCGTCAACGCCGCCATCGCCAACGCGGTGTTCAACGCCACGGGCGAGCGGTTCAGGAGCCTGCCGATCCGCCTGGGGGACCTGCCGGGCTGACCGGACCTCCCGCCCGGGTTGCCTTCGCGGCCCACGGCGCGTAAGGACCGGGCTTCCGCCCGCCGACACCCTTGGAGGCACGGGCGCGAAACAGCACGGCCGCATCGGGCGGCCGTTTCGCATTTCGAGGACTTGAGAACAATGGCAGCGAGCAAGACCATCGCGGCCGTGGCGCGCAGCGGGCTCGGCAAGGGGGCCTCCCGCAGCGTCCGCCGCGAAGGCCGCGTGCCGGCGGTCATCTACGGGGGCGGCGACGCGCCCGAAGCGATCAGCCTGGCGTTCCGCGACGCCCAGAAGGCCATCTACGCCGGCCACTTCCTGACCACGATCTACGAGGTCGACATCGAGGGCCGCAAGGAGCGCGTGATCCCGCGCGACTACCAGCTCGACAAGGTCAAGGACCAGCCGCTCCACGTCGACTTCATGCGCCTGAAGCCGGGCTCGAAGCTGCGCCTCGAGATCCCGCTGAACCTCGTCAACGTCGACGCGTCGCCCGGCATGAAGCGCGGCGGCACGATCAACATCGTGCGCCACACCATCGAGATGCTCGTGCCGGCCGACAACATCCCGGACAGCATCACGGCCGACCTGTCGACGCTCGACATCGGCGGGTCGCTGCACATCTCCGCCGTGACGCTGCCCGAGGGCTGCGCGCCGGTGCTGCGCGACCGCGACTTCACGCTGGCCACCATCGTGGCGCCGTCGGGCCTGGCCGAGGCCAACGCCGCCGACGCCGCCGCGGCGGCCGCCGCCGAGGCCAAGGCCGCTGCCGGCGCCAAGGGCGGCAAGAAGGCCCCCCCGAAGAAGTGAGGACGGCGGCGGTCGGCGCGCCCGACCGCCAGCGCGCGCTGCTCGACACGCGGCGCGCGCCACCCCGTCACGCTTCGGACGACGCCCGCTCCGGCGGGCGTTTTGCCTCGGACGACGCCCGCTCCGGCGGGCGTTTTGCCTCGGACGACGCCCGCTCCGGCGGGCGTTTTCGTGTCTGGACAACGGATCCCGCGCCATGCTGCTCCTCGTCGGCCTCGGCAACCCCGGCGGCTCCCATGCCGGCAACCGGCACAACATCGGCTTCATGGCGGTGGACGCCATCGCGCGGGCCCACCGCGCGTCCCCGTTCCGGGCGCGGTTCCAGGGGCTCGTGGCCGAATGCATCGTCGAGGGCGAGAAGGTCGTCCTGCTCAAGCCCACGACCTTCATGAACGATTCCGGCCAGTCGGTCGGCGCGGCGGCGCGGTTCCTCAAGCTGGGGCTGGAGGACGTCGCCGTGCTCCACGACGAGCTGGACCTGCCCCCCGGCAGGCTGCGCGTGAAGACGGGCGGCGGCAACGCCGGCCACAACGGGCTGCGCTCGATCACGGCGCATCTCGGCAACGAGTACCGCCGCCTGCGGCTCGGCATCGGCCACCCGGGCGACAAGAACCTCGTCCACGGCTTCGTGCTGAACGACTTCGGCCGCGGGGAGCGCGCCTGGGTCGAGGCCCTGTGCGACGCGGTGGCGGACAACGTCGGGCTCCTGGCGAAGCGCCAGGACACGAACCTGCAGAACAGGGTGCACCTGCGCATGGAAGCGGCCGGCTTCGCCGACGTGAGCCTGCCGGGACGGTGACGCCGGCGCGCCGCCGCGGCGGGAGCGCGGGGCGCGTGCAGCCCGCAAATCACTTTTGCGCGGCGCTCCCCTGGCGTCTCGGCCTCCGCCGCGTCACATGGGGCGGACGGGATCAACAGCAGGGGAGGCCGGTATGGGCAGGGTGGACATCGCGGGTCTGAGCGTCGCGGAGCCGCTGGCGCGCTTTCTGGAAGCGGACGTGTTCCCCGGGGCCGGGGTGGCGAGCCAGGATTTCTGGTCGGGCTATGCCGCCCTGCTGCGCGACCTCGGCCCGCGCCTGAAGGCGCTGCTGGTGACGCGCGACGCGCTCCAGGCCAAGATCGACGACTATCACCGGTCCCGCCGCGGCCAGCCGCTCGACCAGCCGCACTACCTCGGCTTCCTGCGCGAGATCGGCTACCTGCTGCCCGAGGCCGAAGCCGGCACGGTGTCGACCACGGGCGTCGACCCCGAGATCGCCGGCATGGCGGGTCCGCAGCTCGTCGTGCCGATGTCGAACGCCCGCTACGCGCTCAACGCCGCCAACGCCCGCTGGGGCTCGCTCTACGACGCGCTCTACGGCACCGACGCCGTGCCGCACGAGGGCGACGCCGCCATCACCGGCAAGGGCTACAACGAAGCCCGCGGCGCGCTCGTCATCGCCCACGCCAAGGCCTTCCTCGATTCCGCCGTGCCGCTCGCCGGCGCGTCCTACACCGATCTCGCCGGCCTTTCGGTCGTGTCCGGCGCCGTCCAGGCCAAGCTGAAGGACGGCCGCACCGTCGGGCTGGCCAAACCCGACGCCTTCGTGGGCCATGCCGGCGACGCGTCCGAGCCCAAGGCGGTGCTGCTGCGCCACAACGGCCTCGGCATCGAGCTCGCCTTCGACCGCACGACGCCCGTCGGTCGCGGCGACGCGGCGGGGCTCAGCGACGTCGTGCTCGAATCCGCCGTGTCGACCATCATGGACATGGAGGACTCGGTCGCCGTGGTGGACGCGGACGACAAGGTCGACCTGTACCGCAACTGGCTCGGCCTGGTGCAGGGCACGCTGTCGGCGTCCTTCCCCAAGGGCGGCAAGACCGTCGAGCGCCGCATGAACGGCGACCGCAGCTACACGGGGCCGGACGGCGCGGCCGTGACGGTGGCGGGTCGCTCCCTCATGCTGATCCGCAACGTCGGCCACCACATGTTCACCGACATCGTGACGATGGACGGCGCCGAAACGCCCGAAGGCTTCCTCGACGCCGCCGTGTCGGTGCTGATCGCCAAGGCGGACCTCGAACTCAGGCTGAACAGCCGCGCGGGCTCGATCTACATCGTCAAGCCGAAGATGCACGGTCCCGACGAGGTGGCGCTGACGGACGCGCTGTTCGCGCGGGCCGAGGCGCTCGCCGGCATTCCCAAGAACAGCGTCAAGATGGGCATCATGGACGAGGAGCGCCGCACCTCGGCCAACCTCGCCCGCGCCATCCTGTCCGCCAAGGAGCGCGTGGTGTTCATCAACACCGGCTTCCTCGACCGCACCGGCGACGAGATCCACACCGACATGGAGGCCGGCCCCATGGTGCGGAAGGACGCCATGAAGGCGACCTCCTGGATCAAGGCCTACGAGAACAACAACGTCGACGTCGGGCTGAAGCTCGGCCTGCCGGGCCGCGCCCAGATCGGCAAGGGCATGTGGGCGGCGCCGGACCGGATGGCCGACATGCTGGCGCAGAAGGGCGGCCACCCGAAGAGCGGCGCCACCACGGCCTGGGTGCCCTCGCCCACCGCCGCGACGCTGCACGCCATGCATTACCACGAGACGGACGTTTCGGCGGTGCAGGGCGAGCTGAAGAGCCGCGCCCCGGCCCGCCTCGAGGACCTGCTGACCGTGCCGGTGTCCGATTCCAACTGGGCCCCCGACGCCGTCCAGCAGGAGCTCGACAACAACCTGCAGGGCATCCTGGGCTACGTGGTGCGCTGGGTCGACATGGGCGTCGGCTGTTCCAAGGTGCCGGACATCCACGACGTCGGCCTGATGGAAGACCGCGCGACGCTGCGCATCTCCGCCCAGCACGTCGCCAACTGGCTCGCCCACGGCATCGTCACGGAAGCGCAGGTGCGCGACGCGCTGCGCCGCATGGCGGCCATCGTCGACCGCCAGAACGCCGCCGACCCGGACTACCGCGACATGGCGCCGGGCTTCGACGGCGAAGCCTTCCGCGCCGCGTCGGACCTGGTGTTCAAGGGTCGGGCGCAGCCGAACGGCTACACGGAGTTCGTGCTGCACGAGCGCCGGCGGGCCGCCAAGAAGGCCGCGCGCGCCACGGCGTGAGACCAGGGCGCTGCCGGGGACACCGGCGGTGCCGTTCCAAGGAGGGTTCCGCTTCCCTCGGTCGACGGCGACGATCGGAGGGCGGCGTGGCCGGAGCCCGGGGACGGGATCCGTGCCCGAACGTGCCCCGAAACCACGCGGACGGTCCTCCCCCATCGTCGGGGAGGACCTCAGGCCACGACGTTCTAGCGGCCAGGCCCCGGATCCAGCACGGACGGGTGCCGGCTTATGCCGTCGCTGTGGCGCCCGGCCCCGGCGGACGGGGGCTGCGGGGCCCGGACGGCTCCGCCGGTCCCGTCGGCGCCATCGCCGTCCTTCTCGGCCACTTCCCGCTCGGCTTGCCGCCAATGCTGGTCCTGGTAGCCGTCGGCATAGCCGCTTTCCACCCAAAGTTGGTACGCGCGGGCCCTGACGGCGGCCTCTTTGCTGTGATCCATGAACCCCGTTCCCTCGATGCCGCGCGGCATCGTTCGGCCGCGTGGCTCAAATCCGACGCGCTTTCGGCGGATTCGGTTCCCGGTCCGTGCTGCGGCGGATGGGAAGGCCCGGCCGGCCAGTCGCCTCTTCGGTTCCCGCCCATCCCCGCCCATGGAAGCGAGCGGCGCTCGGGGCCGCGGGCGTCAGAACGCGTAGCGCACCTCGCAATAGGGCATCACCTCGGCCAGCAGGGCCTTGAACCGCGCGAGCCAGCGGCCCTTCCAGCCGGCGCGGTAGCGCAGGTTCACCCCGCCGCCCTCGCTGGTCTTGGTTTCCTGGATGTCGGGCGTCCACAGCCAGTCCTCGGCCTTGGGGTGCCACTGCAGGTTCACCTCGTGCAGCGCCGCATTGTGGGTGAGCATGATGATTTCGGCCTTGAGCTGGCGTTTTGCCGGCTCCGACAGCGCCGCGTCCACGGCCTCGAACAGGGCGCGGTAGTCGCCTTCCCAGCCCGGGTACAGGATCACCGGCGAAAAGTTGACGTGGACCTCGTAGCCGGCGCGCACGAAGTCGTCGATGGCGGCGATGCGCTCCGCCATCGGGCTCGTCCGCACGTCGACGACCCGGGCGACCTTCTCCGGCATCAGCGAGAAGCGCACCCGGGTCTTGCCGCCCGGCTCGAAGGCGAGCAGGTCGCGGTTCACCGCCTTGGTGGCGAAGGATCCCTTGGCGTGGGGCGTGCGGCGGAACATGGCCACGAGGTCGCGCACGTTGTCGCTGAGCAGGGCGTCCACGGAAAGGTCGCCGTTCTCGCCGACGTCGTAGACCCAGTCCGTCGGGTCGATCTGGTTCGGCTCGCGCTTCGGCCCGAGCTTCAGCGCGTGGCGGGCGATGGCGGTGCAAACGTCGTCGCAGTTGACGAAGAGCGAGATCGGGTTGGCGTAGCCCTTGCGGCGCGGCACGTAACAGTAGGCGCAGGCCATGGCGCAGCCGTTCGACGTGGACGGCGCGATGAAGTCGGCGCTGCGTCCGTTGGGGCGCATCGCCAGGCCCTTCTTAACCCCCAGCACCAGCGCGGACCGCTTGGTGCGCAGCCAGTCCTCGGCCAAGCCGGCGTTGCCGTGCAGTTCGGGGATGCGCCAATGCGACTCGACCGGGATGCGCCGGGCCGCGGGGAACCGCGCCAGGATCTCGCGCCCGCGCCCGTAGCCCTCGACGGCCGGCTCCAGGTAGATCGTGTCGATGGCGAGCAGGGACCGGAGGTCGGACATGGGGACGTGGACTTCCGGCGGACAAAGGGGTTCTGGTACCAGCGGTCAGGAGCGGCGGCCTCCGGCCAGCCGGACGGCGCGTCCCCGCTGGCGCGGCGCTTGGCGGCGGCGATGCGTCCTGCACGCCCGCCGCTCCCTGTGAGATGGCGCGCGGACGGCCCGAGGGCCAGGGCCGCCCGTCGGGAGAGCCGCCTCGGTGTTCGAACTCGTCCAGTCCCTGTCGCTGCCGTCGCTGCTGGCGGTGCTGTTCCTGGCGCTGGTCGCCGCGAGCGAGGCCGGCCACCGGCTCGGCGCCCGCCACGACGGCCCGCGCGACAAGGAGGCCGGCACCATCGCCACCGCGGCCTTCGCGCTCCTGGCGCTGCTGATCGCCTTCACCTACTCGATGGCGCTGATGCGCTACGACATGCGCCGCGCCGTCGTCCTCGACGAGGCCAACGCGCTGCGCAACGCCGCGCGCCTGGCGCCGCTGCTGCCCGACGACGACGGCGCCGCCATCGTCAACGACCTGCGCCGGGCGCTGGACCTCGCCCTCGGCCTGGGCGTCCCCTACGACCCGGCGAAGTTCGACGCCGACGTGGCCGAATCCGCGACCGTGTCGGCCCGCATGTGGGGCCACCTCGGCGCCGCGGTCGCGGCGCAGCCGGGCTCCCTGCCGGCGACCCGCATGAGCCAGGCGCTGACGGCGCTCGACGACGCCGTGGAGCGGCGCACCACGGCGCTCCGCAACCACGTGCCCATGACGATCTACGGCATCCTGGCCGGCACGGCCCTGGTCGCCATGGGGTTCGCCGGCTACGGGGCCGGCGCCGCGGGGGCGAACCGCCGTGCTTCGGCCGCCGTGATGGCGCTGCTGCTGTCCTGCGTCATCACGGTGACGCTCGACCTGCAGCGGCCGGACCGCGGCACCGTCGAGATCCCGCTGACCCCGCTGCAGGACATCCGCGGGGCGCTGCCCCCGCTGCCCTGACGGCACCAGCGCCACAGGCAAGGCCGGATTCCGCGCGAACCTGTGGATAACCTGTGGAGAACTGTTGAACAGAAGGGGAACGTGTCTAGGTTCTCCACAGGGAACCGCACGAGGTCACGCCATGGCGACGCTGAAGGAATTCGAGGACGCGCTGCGCGAGCAGGGAATGTCGATGGCGCTGGCCATCCTGGCCGGCCTCAAGGAGCGGGACCGCGCGCGCCGCTCCACCGTGGCGCCGGCCCGCCGCCTCACCGGCCAGAAGATGACGCCCGAGCTCGCGCGCCGCATCCTGGAGCTTCACGGCTCGACCGGCATGACCCAGCAGGAGATCGCCTTCAAGGTGGGGGTGAACCAGGGCCGCGTGAACGAGGTGATCAAGCGCGGCAAGTGGCTGAACGACGACCCGAACTCGGAAGAGTCCAAGGCGCGCGACAAGGCCAAGGCCCGCATCGCCGCCGGCCCGAAGGCCACCGCCGCCGTCCGCAAGCCCCGCCCGAAGGCCGCCGCCAAGCCGAAGCCCCTTCCCGCCCCGGCCATCACGGCGGCGCCGGGCGGGCAGCTCACCTTCCTGTGAAGGAAGCCCCGGTCCGAGTCCGGGGCCTGTCAACCCCGCCCGCGAAGCGTCGGGCTCCGGCATTTTGTCTCGTCACGAGCCGCTTGCCAAAGGCCGAAAGCCGTGTATCATCAAGTCATCGTCAACCAACTGGAAGGAGGTGATCTAGTGTCTCATTGTTTCACGCCGTGTGGGGCTCTGGTCTTCTCTTCGGTGAAGTCCGCGTAACGAGTTCTGGGCCGCACAACGGCTGACAATGCTTTAGCTCTTCGGAGCACGATTTGAGCCGCGGCGCCCGTGAGGGTCCCGCGGCTTTTCCATGTCCGGCGCTCCCGACGGCGTCGCGCTGCCGGCCGGCCTCAGCGTTGGCCGCGGCGCAGGCGCCCGTCGTCGGGAACGCCGCCCGTCAGGCAGGCGAGCGCCGCCGTCGTCAGCGTGAAGCGCGGCGGCGCGAAGGGCCATTCGTCGTCGAGGGACTCCCGTGCCAGCAGGCCGTGGTGGACGAGCTTCTCCGCGATGTCGCGCACGCGGCGCAGGGGGAAGAAGCCCGGATAGGTCGGCGTCCACTCGTCCGCGTCGAGGTCCACCGGCACGAGGTCCCGCCCCGAAACGAACACGTAGGCGAGCAGCTGGTCGGCGAGCGTCGCGGCGGACAGGAACCGCGCCGCCAGCTGGGAGCGCCGGGCCGCGAAGCCCTGCGCCACGCTGGCGACCTCGTCCCACCCCGC
Organism: Lichenibacterium minor; assembly: GCF_004137685.1. GTDB lineage: Bacteria > Pseudomonadota > Alphaproteobacteria > Rhizobiales > Beijerinckiaceae > Lichenihabitans > Lichenihabitans minor. The sequence continues at coordinate 95,880 of NZ_QYBB01000005.1, forward strand.
CCGGTCCTCGACGTCGAAGGCGGCGTCGGCGAGGCGCCCCCAGCGCCCCGTCACGTCGACCATGGGCAGGGCGAACAGGTTGCCCGCCGTGCGCAGCTCGGCCAGCTCGCCCACGCGCAACTCCTCGGTCAGCAGCACGACGTCCGGGTTGCCCGGTCGCGACAGGTCGAAGGCGCGGCCGAGCCGCAGGCGCCAATCGTGCCCGGGATCCCCGGCGAAACGCGCCCGCGGCCGGCGCTCGAAGCCGTGGGCCCGCCAAGCGTCGAGCACCTGCCGTTCGGCCGCGGCGCGGCGCAGGTCGGACAGGCACCCCTCGACGGTGTCGACGAAGGCCGGCAGGTTCAGCGGCTTCTGGACAATGGCGTCGAAGACGATGCCTTCGGCGTCGCGCAGCTCGAGCCCGCCGGGGTCGGCCGTGACGCCGATGAAGCGCGTTCCGGCCGCCGGTCCGCCGTCGGCGCAGATCCGCCGGGCCGCGGTGGCGCCGTCGATGAAGGGGAGGTGGTAGTCGAGGACCGCCACGTCGAAGCGCCCGCGCCGCAGAGTGGCCAGCGCCAGCGCGCCGTCCTCCGCCACCGTGACGGCGTGGCCCCGGTCGCTCAGCACGGCGGCCATGATGTCGCGCACGATCCCGTCGTCGTCGGCGATGAGGATCTGCGCTGGCATGACCGGGGGGGCCTCCTTGGCTCGCCGGCGACCGTGGCACGCGGATGGTAAATTCTTCGCTGCGCCCCTCAGGGCGCCGTGGCCAGCGCCGCGGCGGCTTCGGCCAGCGCGGCCCGGATGCGGGCCGGGATCGCCGGGCTGGTGCAGACGATTGTGGGGCTCGCATGCGGCATCTCGATCACCCGCAGGCCGGGCTTGGCGGCCTCGACGACCGGCCGTGCCCCGCCGGCGACCCGCCCGGCCAGCACCGCGACGGCGAGGCGCGGGAGCAGGGCGAGGAAGGCCGGCAGTTCGGCCAGGCCCGCCGCCACCTCGCCCCGGCGCGGCGCGCGGTTGCGGGCCCCGGGCGCGTGGATGACCCAGGGCACGGCGTTCCACACCAGCGTGTCGGCGCGCGCGATCCCGGCGTCCCCGGTGAAGCGTCGGATGTTGGCGCCCGTGCCGGTCGGGTTGTCGCGGGACACGAAGCGCAGGGGCGAAGCGCCGGGGCCGGGCGTTTCCAGCAGGAGCAGGAGCCGGGCGTCGACGCCGCCGTCGAAGGGGTCGGCGTCCGGCACCTCACCGTGGCGGGTGCGAAGCTCCGCGGCGAAGCGCTCCAGCGCCGCCACATGGGGGGCACCCCGCGCCGCGGCGCGTCCGGCCAGCACGGCCGGGTCGGCGAGCGTGCCGCGCAGGCGGGACGGCAGGTCGGGCGGCGAGGGAGCCTCCGGGAATGGCGGTCGGGCCGGGGGAGGAGCCGTGGCGGCGTCGCCGTTCCGGCCGATGCCGACGGGGGCGAGGCGCCGGCCCGGCACGCTTCCGGGCGCGCGACCCTCAGGCTTCGGCTTCCCCACCCCGCACGTAGGGCTCCACCACGCCCCGGAGCCGGATCGTCATCGGGCGGCCGAAACGGTCCTTGGCATTGCCGGCGGCGACTTTGATCCAACCCTCGCTGATGCAATATTCCTCGACGTTGGTCTTCTCCTTGCCGTCGAAGCGGATGCCGACGTCGTTGGACAGCACCTCTTCGTCGTAGTGCGGGCTGTTGGGGTCGACGGACAGGCGGTCGGGGAACTGGACGGTCACGGCAGGGGTCCTTCTCGGGAGCGTCGCGCTGTCTAGCCTCCCGGGGGCGGGAGATCCAGCCTCGCCGGCCGCCTCACGAGGTGCCGCCGCCGCAGTCCGAGGTCGGGGATCCCGGCGGCGGCAGCGCGACGTGGAAGCGTTTCGTGGCGACGATCGCCCCGCCGGCCGCGACCACGAAGGTCCAATCGCCGGGGCGCATCTCCCAATCGTGGTCGAAGGTGAAGCCCACGTGGGTCTGCCCGAAGACGATCGCGCTGGCGAAGTCGTCTTCCGCGCTGGTGGCGCCGTCCGGCCCCGTGAAGGTCGGGTGGAGGACACGCACCACCACCGCGCCGGGCTCCGGCTCGCCCGCGCCGGGCAGGATCCGCAGCTTCACGCCGAAGCTGCGGCACAGCCGGGCCTCGATGGCGTCCGTGCGGTCGAGGTAGCGCTGGTGGGACATCGGCACGGCCGGCGCCAGGCCGGTGCCGCCCGTGCCCAACGGGGCTTCTGGCGCGCGCCGCCCCACGATCGGGCCCCAGTCGAGGATCTCGGCCGTCGGGTGAGCCGCGGCAGTCCCGGCGCCGAACCCTGAGGCCGCCAGCGCGGCGGCCAGCGCGGCGACGAGGGCCCGGGACCGCGCATCGTTCATGGCCTCACCCTCCTGCCCGTCGTCGAAGCGCGGCGCCGCCTGGTGGCGCCCCGGCGCCCTCAACCGTCCTGGCGGCCGTCCCCGGCCGCGCGCTTCAACGCGTAGAGGGCTTCGAGCGCCGATTTCGGCGTCAGCTCGTCGGGGTCGATCGCCGCCAGCGCGTCGCGCAGGGCGTCCCGCACGGGCTCGGGCGGGGGCGGCGCGGGGGTGTTGAGGTTGGCGAAGAGCGGCAGGTCGTCGAGCAGGCGTTCGACCGGCGAGGAGCGCGCGCCCTTCTCCAGCTCGGCCAGGATGGTGCGCGCCCGTTCCACCGCGGTGGCGGGCAGCCCGGCGAGCTTGGCCACCTGGATCCCGTAGGACCGGTCGGCCGCGCCCGGCACCACTTCGTGCAGGAACACCACGTCGCCCTGCCATTCCGTGACCTTGACGGTGAGGTTGGCGAGGCGCGGCAGCTTGTGGCCGAGCTGGGTCAGCTCGTGGAAATGGGTGGCGAAGAGCCCGCGCGACCTGTTGCGGTCGTGGAGGTGCTCCATCGCCGCCCAGGCGATGGACAGGCCGTCGAAGGTCGCGGTGCCGCGGCCGATCTCGTCCAGGATGACGAGCGAGCGCCCGGTCGCCTGGTTGAGGATCGCCGCCGTCTCGACCATCTCGACCATGAAGGTCGAGCGGCCGCGCGCCAGGTCGTCGGCGGCGCCGACGCGGGAGAACAGCCGGTCGACCACGCCGATATGCGCTTCCGCCGCCGGGACGTAGGAGCCCGCCTGGGCCAGCACGGCGATCAGCGCGTTCTGGCGCAGAAAGGTCGACTTGCCGGCCATGTTGGGCCCGGTCACCACGGCGATGCGGCCGCCCGTGGTCTTGGCCCGCGCCGGCCCCTCCGTGCCCGACAGGTCGCAGCCGTTGGCGACGAAGTCGACGCCCCGGGCCCGCAGCGCCGCTTCCACCACGGGGTGGCGCCCGCCCGCGATGCGGAACGCGAGGGACCGGTCGACCGCGGGCCGCGTCCAGCCCCGCGTGTCGGCGACTTCGCCGAGCGCGAAGGCGACGTCGATCGCCGCCAAAGCGTCGCCGGCGGCGCGGATGCCTTCGGCCTCGGCCAGCGCGGAGGCGACCAGCCCGTCCCACAGGGTGCGCTCGATCGCCAGGGCGCGGTCGGCCGCGGACGAGATCCGGCTTTCGAGTTCGGCGAGCTCGGTCGTCGAGAAGCGCATCGCGCCCGCCATGGTTTGGCGGTGGATGAAGAGCGCGTTGTGGGGCGGCACGCGCCAGGTTTCGCCGACCTGCGCCGTCACCTCGATGAAGAAGCCGAGGAAGTTGTTGTGCTTGATCTTGAGCGTGCGGATTTCCGTGTGCTCGACGTAGCGGGCCTGGAGCGCCGCCACGACGCGGCGGGTGTCGTCGCGCAGCTCGCGCGCCTCGTCGAGCGCGAGGTCGTGCCCGGCCCGGATGAACCCGCCGTCGCGCGCCAGCAGCGGCAGGTCGTCGGCGAGCGCGGCGCCGAGCAGCACGCTGAGCGACGCGTCGATGCGCCCGGCCCCGGCGGCGGCTTCGGCCAGTTCGGCCGGAAGCTCAGGCTCGTCCAACAGACGGCACGACAGCGCGTAGGCGGCGGCGAGGCCGTCGCGCAGGGCCGCGAGGTCGCGCGGGCCGCCCCGGCCGAGGCTCAGGCGCGACAGGGCGCGGGCCATGTCGGGCGCGCGCTTCAGCGTCGCCCGCACCTCCGCGCGCCGCCGCCGGTCGGCGGCCGCGAAGCCCACCGCGTCGAGGCGGCGCCCGATGCGGTCCGGGTCGGTCGACGGGCCGGCGAGCCGCTCGGCCAGCAGGCGAGAGCCGGCGGGCGTGGAGGTCAGGTCGACGGCGTGGAGCAGCGATCCCTGCCGCTCGCCGCCGAGCGTGCGCGTCATCTCGAGGTTGGCGCGGGTGGACGCGTCGATCTCCACCGCGAGGCCGCGCTCGGCCCGGGCCGGCGGCTGCAGGTTCGGCCGCGCGTCGAGTTGGGTGCGGGCCACGTAATGGAGGACGGTCGCTGCGGCGGCGAGCTCGGCGCGCGTGAAGGCGCCGAAGCCGTCGAGCGTCGACACGCCGTACCATTCGGCGATCCGCCGTTCCGCCGCGGCGGGGTCCGCCGCGTCGCGCGCCACGCGGGTCACGGCGCCGGGCGCCTCGTCGAGGACGTGGCGCAGCTCCGGCTCGTCGGCGAAGCCGTCCGGCACCACGGTTTCGCGCGGCTCGATGCGGGCGAGGTGGGCGGCGAGGTTCGGGGCCGGCACCTCGGCCACCGCGAAGGCCCCGGTAGAGATGTCGACCGCCGCGACCCCGTAGATCCAGGCGTCGCCCGCCCCCTTCACGCGCGACAGGGCGGCGAGCAGGTTGGCGCGGCCGGGCTCCAGCAGCCGTTCCTCGGTGATGGTGCCGGGCGTGACGATGCGCACCACCGCGCGCCGCACCACGGATTTGTAGCCGCGCTTCTTGGCCTCGGCGGGATCCTCGGTCTGTTCGCAGACCGCCACCGTGTGGCCGCGGGCGATGAGCGTGTGGAGGTAGTCGTCGGAGCGCTCGACGGGGACGCCGCACATGGCGATGTCCTCGCCCTGGTGCTTGCCGCGCTTGGTCAGCACGATGCCGAGCACGGAGGCCGCCACGACGGCGTCCTCCAGGAACAGCTCGTAGAAGTCGCCCATGCGGTAGAACAGCAGGGCGTCCGGGTGGTCCGCCTTGATGCCGAGGTATTGCGCCATCATCGGCGTGACGCGGTCGGGCGCGGCGTCGGGCCCGAGGCTCGCCGCCGGCGGCGCGGGCACCGGCTCGGCCGGTGCTGCGGCGTCGGCGTGGCGATCGATGAAGCGGATGGCGGCCATGGGCCACCATACCGCGATCGGGCGCGGGACGCACGGTGGGCGCCGCCGCTGTCCACCGTGCGACCGTCGGGCGGACCGCTGAGGTCTGCGGCAGCCGTGCCGGGACGCGACCCTGGAACCGTGGCGGCGACGCGGGCCCGGCGGCGTCGCCGGCGCGCTCGAACGGCCCGCCGCGGCGCGGTTGTCCGGACCCGCTCAGGCGAGGTCGAAATCGATGGCTTCGAAGCGCTGCATCCGGAACGGCGCCGCGTCGCGCCGGAGGTCGCGCATCTGCAGCACCATCGGCGACGGCCGCAGGCGGCCGGGCAGGAGCAGCCCGGGGAGCGGCACCGCGTCGTTGATGCCGGCATAGGCGAACAGCGGCCGGCGCTGGAGCCGGCAGGCCGCCGAGGTGACGGCGGCGACGTCGCGGCGCCCGACGGTCGTGCCGTGGCGGGGCAGCAGCGCGCAGATCAGGGCATGGGGCGCCCCCCGCGCCCGGCGCCGAGCCGACACCGCCAGCAGGCGCTCGCCGACATGGAGCGCGTAGCCGGCGCCCGGCCGGCCGAGCCGGCCCCACAGCCGTTCGGCCGTCCAGCCGAGCCCCGTCTGCGTCCCGCCGCAGAACGGGGCGAGGATCCGCCGGCCCCGCTCGGCCCCGAGGTCGGCGACCCGGTGCGAAACGACGGGCACGCCCGGGACCGGGAGCCCGCCCACGCCGACCCGGACGTCGAGCCGCGCGGCTTCCGCGAGCCGCAGGATGCGGGCGTTGACGTCCGCCGCCATGGCGTTGGGGACCGACAGGATCAGGCGCACGCCGCGCTCGCGGCAGGCCGCCTCGGCGGCGCGGTAAAGCCCGACCAGCGTCGCCAGCGACCGGAAGGCTTCCAGGACGAAGACGTCGACCAGCGCCACGGCCGGCTCCGGCCGGCCGTCCACCGTCACGGTCTGGTGCAGCAGGGCGAGGTGGCCGACCTTGCGCGGCCCCGCATAGGCGGCCAGCACGGTCGCGCCTTCGCCATAGGCGTCCCGGTAGAGCCAGCGCAGCCCTTCCGGCGTGAAACGGCCGGCCTCGGCCGCGAAGGCCTCCGCGGCGAGCGCGGCCGTTTCGGCGTGATCGGTCGCGCTCTCGATCCGCACCGAGACGGCGTCGGGCGGCGCGGGGGAGGTCGGGGCGGCGAGGGGCGCTGCGGCTGTCATGGCGCCCGAGCGTGGGGAAGAAAGCTTGCCGAATCCCTCACCGCCATCGGGCCTCACCGGTCGGACGGCGTGGCGGCGGCGAGGGTGGCGAACGGCACCGCGTGGCTCTCGACGTCGCGGCGGACGGCGTCCGAGCAGACTTCGGCTGCCTTCTCGCTGTCGTCAATGTGGCTCGTCGTTCACCGCGCCTCGCGATGGCCGCTCCAGACGTCCCAGCCGTCGAGGAGCAGACCGCGCTCCGAGCCGAGCCGGGTCAGGGCGGGGAAGCTCCGCTCCCCGATGCCCTCCGGCGCCGGCTCGGTTTCCTCGAGGAACCGGCGCAGAAACTCGTGGCTGAGCTCGTAGGCGAAGCGCTGGATCACGCCGTCGCGCACCACCTCGCGGCCGGGCCCGGCTCCGCCCGCGCCTCGGCGAGGCCGGACGTGAGCCGACCCATGGCATGGCGGAACGACGACGTGTCCAGCGCCACCCCCTCACCCCCCGATGTTGAAGGCCGCCAGCGCCGCCATGTTGACGATGTCGCTGTCCCGCGCGCCGAGCGGCACGATCTGCACCGGCCGGTCGAGCCCGACGATCATCGGCCCGATCAGCGTGGCGCCGCCGAGCTCCTGGAGCATGTGGGTGGAGATGGAGGCCGAGTGGAAGGCCGGCATCACCAGCACGTTGGCGACGTCGCTCAACCGGCAGAACGGGTAGGCGGCCATGCGCTCGCGGTTCAGCGCCACGTCGGCGGCGATCTCGCCGTCGTATTCGAAGTCGACGTGCATCCCATCGAGCAGCTTCACGGCGTCCTGCACGCGCTGCGAGCGCTCGCCCGGCGGGTGGCCGAAGGTCGAGAAGGCCAGCATGGCCACGCGGGGCTCGTAGCCGAGCCGCCGCGCCACCCGGGCCGCCTCGACCGCGATGGCGGCGAGGTCCTCGGCTTCCGGCATCTCCGTGATGGCTGTATCGGCCACCAAGACGGTGCGGCCCCGCGACAGCACCAGCGACACGCCCATCAGCCTGTGGCCCGGCTTCGGGTCGATCACGCGCGCCACGTCGGCGAGCGCCGCGGAAAAGTTGCGCGTGACGCCCGTCACCATGGCGTCGGCGTCGCCGTTGGCCAGCATGGCGGCGGCGAAATGGTTGCGGTCCGTGTTGATGAGGCGCTGGCAGTCGCGGAACAGGAAGCCGCGGCGCTGCAGCCTCTGGTACAGGAACTGCGCGTAGGTGGCGTTGCGGTGCGACAGCCGGGCATTGTGGATCTCAATGCCGCGCTGCTCGGCGATGTCGAGCCCGAGGCCGGCCGCCGTCTTGGCGATGCGGTCCTCACGGCCGATCAGCAGCGCGGTGCCGAGCCCCTGGTTGGTGAAGGAGAGCGCCGCGCGGATCACCTGCTCCTCCTCGCCTTCGGCGAAGATGACGCGCTTGGGGAAGCGCTTGGCGCGCTCGACGATGCGCTGCAGCGCGCCCGCCACGGGATCGCGCCGGGCCGAAAGCTGCGCCGCATAGCCCGCCATGTCGACGATGGGGCGGCGGGCCACGCCCGTGTCCATGGCGGCGCGGGCGACGGCCGGCGGCACGGTGTGGATCAGCCGCGGGTCGAAGGGCACCGGGATGATGTAGTCGCGCCCGAAACGGGGGCGTGCGCCGCCGTAGGCCGCCGCCACCTCGTCCGGCACGTCCTCGCGGGCGAGGTCGGCGAGCGCGTGCACGGCCGCGATCTTCATCTCCATGTTGATCGTGGTGGCCCGAACGTCGAGCGCGCCGCGGAAGATGTAGGGGAAGCCCAGGACGTTGTTGACCTGGTTCGGGTAGTCCGAGCGGCCGGTGGCCACGATGGCGTCGTTGCGCACCGCGTGGGCCTCCTCGGGCGTGATCTCGGGGTCCGGGTTGGCCATGGCGAAGATGATGGGCTTCGGCGCCATGCTGCGCACCATCTCGGCCGTCAGCGCGCCCTTCGCGGACAGGCCGAAGAAGATGTCGGCGCCCTCCATGGCGTCGGCGAGCGTGCGCTTGTCGGTGTGGACCGCGTGGGCCGACTTCCACTGGTTCATGCCGCTTTCGCGGCCCTGGTACACCACCCCCTTGGTGTCGCAGAGCAGCACGTTCTGCGGCTGGAACCCCATGGCCTTGATGAGGTCGAGGCAGGCGATGCCGGCGGCGCCGGCGCCGTTGCACACGAGCCTGGTTTCGCGGATGTCGCGGCCCGTGAGCTTCATGGCGTTCAGCATGCCGGCCGCCGCGATGATGGCGGTGCCGTGCTGGTCGTCATGGAAGACCGGGATGTCCATCAGCTCGCGCAGGCGCTCCTCGATGATGAAGCACTCCGGTGCTTTGATGTCCTCGAGGTTGATGCCGCCGAAGGACGGGCCGAGGTAGCGCACGGCCGCGATGAAGGCGTCCGGGTCCTCGGTGTCGACTTCGAGGTCGATGGAATCGATGTCGGCGAAGCGCTTGAACAGCACCGCCTTGCCTTCCATCACGGGCTTGGACGCCAACGCGCCGAGGTTGCCGAGGCCGAGGATCGCGGTGCCGTTGGAGATCACCGCCACCATGTTGCCCTTGGCGGTATAGTCGTAGGCGCGGGACGGGTCCTCGGCGATGGCCTTCACCGGCACGGCGACGCCGGGCGAATAGGCCAGCGACAGGTCGCGCTGGGTGGCCATCGGCTTGGTGGGGATGACCTCCAGCTTGCCGGGCCGGCCTTGCGAGTGGAATTGGAGCGCTTCCTGGTCCGTGATCGTGCGGCGCTTGGGGCGGGCCGCTTCGGGATCGTTCATCGTTGGTCCTGGCTCGTCGTTGGGATGCGAGACGAGGGAGCATAGGGTGGCGACCGACCGCCGGAAAGGCGGTTCGGGGCGGCCCCGGCCCTTTTGCGGGCATCGGCCGGGTCCGTCCGACCCCGTCGCGGCGCCGGGCGGGCAGGCCCGTCAAGCTTCGGCCACGGCCGGCATGGCGCGCTCGCGCTGCTCCAGCAGGCTCTGCACGATGAGGGCGGACGGCTCCGGGCGGCCGTGGAACCAGCCTTGCACTTCGTCGCAGCCGAGAGCCTTCAGCTGCGCGAGCTGCTCGGCCGTTTCGCAGCCTTCGGCGTTGACGCGAAGCCCGAGGTTGCCGGCGAGGCTGACCACGGCCGCGATGATGGCCGCGGCAGGCCGGTCCGCCGGCAGCCCGCGCACGAAGCTCTGGTCGATCTTCAGCTTGTCGATGGCGAAGGTGCGCAGGTAGCTCAGCGACGAGAAGCCCGTGCCGAAGTCGTCGAGCGACAGCCCGATGCCCGCGGCGCGCAGCCGGTCGAGCCGGTCGCGGGCGGCGCCGTCGTTCTCCATCAGGAGGGATTCCGTCAGCTCGAGGTCGAGACGTTCGGCCGGCAGCCCGCTGGCCGTCAGCGCGTCGAAGACGGTCGCGACGAGGTCGCCGCGCGACAGCTGTATCGCCGACAGGTTCACCGACACCGTGATGGGTTCCGGCCAGCCCGCGGCGTCGTGGCAGGCTTGGCGCAGCACCCACGCCCCCAGCGCCTCGATGAGCCCCGTGCGCTCCGCGATGGGGATGAATTTCGCCGGCGACACGAAGCCCCGCACGGGGTGAGGCCAGCGCACGAGCGCTTCGACGCCGGTGATGAGGTCCGTCGCGAGGTCGACCTGCCGCTGGTAGAAGACGAGGAACTCGCCCCGCCGCAGCCCGTCGCGGAGATCCTGCTCGAGCGCGCGGTCGTCCTCGGCGCCCCGCTCCATGGCGGCATCGAACACGACGGCCCGGTCGCCGCCCGCGGCCCGCGCCGCCGTCATGGCGGCATCCGCTTCCCGCATCAGCGTGGCGGCCTCGCCGCCCCCGGTCGCCAGGGCCACGCCGACGCTGATCCCGATCGACGCCTCGTAGGGCCCGAGCACGTGCACCCCGCCCACGGCGGCGACGAGCTCGTCGGCGAAGCGCCGCACCTCGGCCTCGGACGGGCGCGCGACCAGCACGGCGAATTCATCGCCGCCCAGTCGGGCCGGCAGGTCGCCCCCGTCGGCGAAGCCTTCGAGCCGCTGCGCCACCGCGACGAGCAACTGGTCGCCGCCGGCGTGGCCGAGCCGGTCGTTGACGATCCGGAAACGGTCGAGGTCGAAGAACAGGAGGGCGGTCACGCCGCCCTGCGACGGCCGCGCCAACGCGGCTTCGACGCCCTCGACCAGCACGCGGCGGTTGCTGAGCCCCGTCAACGCGTCGACCTTCGCCATCGTGATGAGGCGGGCTTCGGCGGCGCGCGCCTCCGTCACGTCGGCGAAGGACAGGCATATGGCGCTGCGCTCCGGCCCGAGCCGCCCGTCCGGCCCCACGGGCCCGGGCACCCGCGACGGCGTGACGACGCAGTTCAGGATGACGCCGACGCCGCCCCGCACCGTGCAGCGGATCTCGCGCATGGGGGCCGGGCGGACCCCGCCCGGCCCGCCGTCCGCGGCCCCCTCCAACGCTTCCGCGCAGGCCGCCGCGAGCGGGCCCGGCAGGACGGCGCCGTAGTGCATCTGGCCGTCGAGGCCGGGCGGCAGGCCGATGATGGACGCCGCTGCGGCGCTGATCGCCCGCACGGCGCCGTCGTGGTCCACGACGACGATGCCGGCGAAGTTGTCCGCGACGACGCGGCCCAGGATGGTGCGCAGCCGCTCGGCCTCGGAGCGGGACCGAAGCAGGCCGACCCGCCTGTCGTCGATCTCGACCGCGACCGCGATCAGGGCGAAGCACAGCAGGCCCGCGTGGAGGGGCGCCGTGGCCGGGAGCAGCGGCACGGTGTGCTGTAGGGCGAGCGCCAGGCCTTCGCCGAGCGGCGCCGCGGCCAGCAGCGTCGCCAGGTGCCCGGCCAGCCTGAAACGCCCCCCGAGGGTGCTCGCCGCAGCGAGCAGCAGCCCGCAGGCGAGCAGCGTCAGCCAGGGGGCGACGGGGCGGAGCGCCCGGCCCTGGACGAGGCTTTCCGCCGCCAGGGCGTGCAGGGTGACGCCGGGCACGAAGCCGAAGCGCGGCACGGACACGAAGTCGCCCAGCTCCGGCGCCGTGGCGCCGATCAGCACCTTGCGGCCAGCGATCCGCTCGCGGTCCACGCGCCCGCCGAGCAGCGCGTCGGCCGACACGCGGTCGATCCGCGCCGCGTCGATGCCGTAGTCGATGGTGAACGTTCGATCCGGGCTGGGGGGAGGAGCGACCAGCGCCGTCGACAGGCCGGGCAGGCTCGTCTGCGGCAGGAGGCGCGGGTCCGACACCGGTTCGAAGCGCGCGATGTCGCGCACGATGCCGTGGTTCCTGTTGCCCTGGTTCACCAGGGCCGGCCAGGACAGGTCGGCGAAACGCCGGATGGGAATGCGCAGCGGCCGCGCGTCGTCGTCCGACGCCATGGGGTCCAGCAGGGACGCCAGGATCACCGAGCCGTCGGCCCGCTCGAGCGCCCGCTCGAAGGCCGCGTCGCCGTCCGCCGCACCCGGGGTGCTCAGGTCTACGTCGAGCGCTATGGCGGCGGCATCGGCCGCCCGCAGCCGGTCGACGATGTCGGCGTAGAGGTTGCGGCTCCACGGCCAGCTGCGGTCGATCGTGAGGCTCGCCGAATCGATGTCGACGATGAGGAGCTGGCCCGACGGGCGCCGGCTCCAGGCCGCGAAGCGCATGTCGCCGGCCGCATGGTCGAGGGTCGTGAGGGCACCGCAGGACCAGAGCGCCGCCACGACGGCGACCGCGGACATCCGGGCCAGCGCGGCGCGGTGCCGGCGCAGGGGCCGCCGCCGTTCGACGCCGGCAGGGCGCTCAGGCCTCATCGGCCGTGCCCACCGCCTCCGCCCGACCCGTTGCCGCCGCCTCCGCTGCCGCCCGGGCCGCGGCCGTGTCCGTGACCTCCGCGTCCACCGCCGTGCCCGCCATCGCCACCGTTGCCCGCTCCGCCACCGTTTCCGCCCGCGTTGCCGGCGCCGCCGTTTCCGCCCGCGTTGCCGGCGCCGCCGTTTCCGCCCGCGTTGCCGGCGCCGCCGTTTCCGCCCGCGTTGCCGGCGCCGCCGTTTCCGCCCGCGTTGCCGGCGCCGCCGTTTCCGCCCGCGTTTCCGCCGCCACCGTTTCCGCCCGCGTTGCCGGCGCCGCCGTTGCCGCCCGCGTTGCCGGCTCCCCTGTTTCCGCCTGCGTTGCCGGCGCCGCCGATGCCGTGGCCGCCATGTCCGGACGCCCCATCGCCGCCCCCTCTGCCATGGCCCGCCGCACCGCCTCGGCCCTCGCCGGCCTTCCCGGACTCGCCGCCGCGGGTGGCCGAGCCTCTGCCGCCATCGCCACGGGCGCCATCTCCGTTCGGCGTGCCGCGGTCGCTCCTGCCGACGGTCGCACCCGGATTCGCCGCGGTGGCGGACGCTTGGCCCGCCTCTGCCTGTCCTCCGGCCTGGGAAGCGGCATCGCCGGCGCGCGCCGCGTCTGCCGCCGCGGCCCGTCCCTCGGGCGAACCGCCTCCGGCAGGACTCATGGCCTCGCCGGAGCGGTTTTCGGCCCCGCGGGTTCGGCCCACGACGCCATCACGGGCCCTTCCGTTCCGGCCACCGATGCCGCGACCGGCCTGCCCTCCGTCCTCGCTGCCGGCGTGACCGAAGCTGGACGGGCCGCTGTTTCCGGCTGAAGCGTCCCGCGAATGGCGGCCCGGACCAGTGGTGCCATCCCCCTCGCCGCTCCGTCTCGACGCTGGGGCTGCGGCGGTTTGGCGGGATGCAACCCGTGCCGACGCGTTGTCGGCGGTCCCGCCGCCGAGCGCGGCGACTCTGCTGCTCAATCCCTTGCCCTTCTTGTTGTCCCCTGTGCCTTTGTTGCCGGTGTCATTGCCGTCGTTCGACTTTTCAGGCGTCGCCTTAGCCGTCGGCGGAGCAGCGACGGTTATGCCAGGAAGCGTGACGGTGATCCCAGGAACCGTGATGGTGATCCCGGGAATCGTGATCGCCGCGGCGGGCTGGGCGGGCTGGGCGGGAACGGCCGGGGCCGGCGGGGTCGCAGGCTGAGCGGGAACGGCCGGGGTCGGCAGTGTCGCGGGCTGCGCGGGGACGGCCGGAGCCGGCGGTGTCGCAGGCTGCGCGGGGACGGCTGGGGCCGGCGATGTCGTGGGCTGGGCGGGAACCGAGGGAGCAGACGGAATGGCCGTCCCCGCCGTGCTTGTGGAAGCGGTGCCCGTCGCGGCCGTTCCCGCCGTGCTTGTGGACGCGGTGCCCGTAGTGGCCGTCCCCGCCGTGCTTGTGGAAGCGGTGCCCGTCGAGACCGTCCCCGCCGTGCCCGTGGAGGCGGTGCCCGTGGCCGCCGTCCCCGCCGTGCCCGTGGGGGCGGTGCCCGTCGCGACCGTCCCTGCCGTGTCCGAGGAGGCGGTGCCCGTGGCCGCCGTTCCTGCCGTGCCCGTGGAGGCGGTGCCCGTGGCCGCCGTTCCTGCCGTGCCCGTGGCCGCCGTTCCTGCCGTGCCCGTGGCCGCCGTTCCTGCCGTGCCCGTGGAGGCGGTGCCCGTGGCGGCCGTCCCTGCCGTATTAGGAGACGCGGCCGTGTTCGAGCCGGCGCTACTTCCGGCGGTCGTCTGTGCGGTCGGGGATGCCGGCCCTCCCGTGGCCGCGGCGGGGTTGGACGGGCCCGTGGCGCTCGCCGCCTGTCCCGCGGTGGTCCCCGTCGCCGCGGTTTCGGCCGCGGTGGGAGACACCGAACCGTTGCCGATCGGCGAGTTGCTTCCCGACCCTGCGCCATGGCTCGCAGCGGCTGCACTCGCGGCGGCACTCGCCGCGGCAGCCGGGGCGGCCTTGGCCACGGCGGCGGGCGTCCCGACCGGCGCTGCGGGCGACAGCGCCCCCACCACGGCCGCCCTGGGTGCCCCGAGGGTGACGGGTGAATGTCGACCCGCCCCGGCGACCGACAGGCCTCGCGAGCCGACGCTGGCGTGCTGTCCGGCCGTCACGTCCGCCATCTGACCGGTCTTCAGCGAGGTCACCTGCACGGTGCCGCGCTGCACAGCGACCCCGCCGGCGGTTTGCGCCACCGAGACGGTGAAGTGCGTGCCCTTCACGACGGCGGCCAGCATCGGCGTTTCCACGGAGAAGTGCTGGACGTTCTGCTTTTCGACGTCGAACGACACCGTGCCGGCCTTCTCCAGCACGGTCGTCGACAGGCCTTCGCCCGGACGCTCCGCCACCGCGACCACGCTTTTGGGGCCGATCACCATGGATTCGGTGCCGCGCTGGAGCATCACGCGGGAGCGCTCGGCGGTGAACACCGAAACGCCGGAGGGGATCGCCATGCCGACCGCCACGTCGGTGCGATCCGCGTCCGTGCCCGTCCAGGCGCGTCCCGAAACCTTGGACACAGTCCAGCCCTCGACGGCCGCCCCCGCGGGGACGGGCAGGTTGGAAAGGACGGTGAGGAGGCCCGTCGCCGCAAGGGCCCGTAAGCGGATCTGTCGCATATGGTTAATATGCCGGCCAATCCTTCACGAAGCCTTGCATTCAAGGAAAGTCCGCCGGTCGCCCCTCCGCTCGATATCCCCGTCGGTCGACGGGATGGGCCTGCCTCGGCTCGGGTGCGTCCTGGAGTCCGCCGCCCCGCGCGGGTCGCGGAAAGGGGACGCGGGGTCCGGGCATTCCGCGACCCGACCGGCCGCGGTCGATGGAAGGGGGTCGCATCCGCCGGCGGGACGAGCGGAGCGGGTCGCGCTCTTCCCGCGACGACCCGGATCGGCGGGAACGATCCCGCCCTGGCCAGCGCTGCCGGCGATGCCGTCGCGAGACTCCATCCGGTGGGCTCCGGGCGTCGATCGACGGAGCGGCTCCTCACTCCCCCGTGCAGAGCGGGGTCGGTCGCGGCGGCGGCGGCGGATGGGCCGCCTTGTAGCGCGCGATGATCGGTTCCAGCACGGCCCGCGGCCAGAACTTCGGCGCGCCGATCTCGGCCCGGCACGTCGCGTCCCAATAGCCGGCTCCCCGCGCCGCTTCGCGCACGTCCGCGGCTTCGGGGTAGATGTAGAGCGTCGTCGGCCGGCCCTCGACCATCGCGCCGATCTTCGCGGCGTCCGCCGCGGACCAGCTCGTGCAGCCGTTGGAGCGGCCGCCGGCATAATCGACGAGATGGCCGAAGCGCACGAAGCCCTGTGGGTCGGCATAGGGGTTGCCCGGGTCGCGGCGCAGGCACACGCCCTTCATGGTCACGGCCGCGTGGCCGCCGATCTCGCGGCTTCGGGCGTTGGCGGTCTCGCCTTCGCCCTCGAAGGGGACGAAGGTGCGCAGGAAGGGCGACGTGCCCCCGCCGGCGTCGCGGAAAAAGCCTTTGAAGGTCGTGCGCGCTTCGCCCGTCACGTAGCTGCCGCCGGTGGTGAGGTTCGAGTCCGCGGCGTTGCCGAAGTTCTTCGCGCAGCGGCGCCCGTTGCGGAAATCGGCGGCGCCGGGGAGGTCCAGCCCCGAGCCGTGGCCGGCGGGGATGGCGGAAAAGCTCTGTTCGGCCTCGCACACGACGTAGAACCGGCCGCCGTCGGGGTCGTTGGGCCGGGTCGCGTCCATGGCGAACCAGCAGGGGTTCGACACCCGGCCTTCCGCCGACTTGCGCAGGTAGAGCGATCGCGCGCGCTGCAGCACCGGCGCGGCGATCTGTCCGTCGCCCAGGCCGACGTGGGGGGCGAGCCAGCCTGGAACGTCGTCGGCCAGCGCCGGAGTCGCGAGGCCGGCGCAGACGGCGGCCAGCAGGGCTGAACGGAGGGCGGATCTCGTGGTCACGCGGGCCGGGCCTCCGGATCGGTCGGGCTGATACCAGCGGTCGACGGTTTCGTCCGCCGGCGAGCGCGGACGCGCCCCGCCGTTCGCCGCACGGCCCTGCACGCTAGCACGGACGGGGCGCGGGGTCCCCGTCTGCCCCGGCGGGAAGCGCGGCACGGTCATTCCGCCGCGGCCCGCCCGTCCCGGTCGCCGGCGAGCTTCTGGTCCAGCCAAGCGTCGAGCCTGTCGAGCGCGGGGCTCGACACGGTGGGCGCGGCGGGCGGGTTGGCGTAGCCGGCGGCCTTCAGCTTGGCGTGTATGTCGTAGAGCAGGTCGCTCGTCACGCGGCCCCGGCCCTCGACGTCCTCGATGAAGCAGATCAGGTCGAAGCTCATGTTCGCCTCGCCGAGCGCGGTGAACAGCACGGAAGGCGTCGGGATGGTCAGCACCCGCTCGTGCGCCTTGGCGGTCGAGATCAGCGCGCCCCGCACCTCCTCGGGGTCGGCGGACAGCGGCACCGTGAAGCCGAGCTTGATGCGGCCGACGCGGTCGTTGCGCACCCAGTTCTTCACGACGCCCGACATCAGCGACGCGTTGGGCATGATGACGAGCGCGCGGTCGAAGGTCTCGATCTCGGTGGAGCGGACGTTGATGCGGCGCACGAAGCCCGATTCCGCGCCCACCTCCACCCAGTCGCCGACCCGCACGGCCCGCTCCCAGAGCAGGATCAGCCCGGACACGAAGTTGTTGGTGACGGTCTGCAGGCCGAGGCCGATGCCCACCGACAGGCCGCCGGCGATGAGGCTCAGCCGCTCGAACGACAGGCCGAGGTAGGCCAGGGCGAGGCCCAGCGCCACGACGAAGCCCATGTAGCCGAAGCTGGTGACGAGCGAGTTCTGCAGGCCGGTGTCGAGCCGGGTGTGGGGGAGGTACTGGGTTTCCAACCAGCGTTGGACGGCGCGCCTGACCGCCATGGCGACGGTGAACAGCAGCACGGCGACGATCAGCGACGAGATCGAGATCGTGGCGCCGCCGATCGAGAAGCCGAAGAAGGCGGCCTCGACGGTCGCCACCATGTCGCCCGACTCGATGCGCCACGGCGCCAGCACCAGGATCACCGCCGCGACGTAGAGCGTCACCTTGACGAAACCGGACAACAGGATCGCCACCTGGTCGAGCCGGCCCTGCGGCAGCCCGAGCGCGGAGG
Organism: Lichenibacterium minor; assembly: GCF_004137685.1. Classification (GTDB taxonomy): domain Bacteria; phylum Pseudomonadota; class Alphaproteobacteria; order Rhizobiales; family Beijerinckiaceae; genus Lichenihabitans; species Lichenihabitans minor. The sequence continues at coordinate 113,175 of NZ_QYBB01000005.1, forward strand.
ACAGGCCGTGAGCGGCCGGCGTTTCCGGCCGGGTGAGGGCGCCGAAGCCCTCCTCGGCGAGGTTCACCAGCACGTAAAGCAGCGCCAGAGTGCCCGCCACCGCGAGGAACTGCTCGATCAGGAAGGCCGCGAAGGCGATGAAGCCGACCAGCACGGACACCAGCAGGGCGAGGCCGAGCGCGCGGCCCGCGGTGCGCAGCAGCGTGGCCCAGCGCTGACCCGCGGCGCCGCGCCGTTCCGCTTCGGCGCGGCGAAGCCAGCTCCTGCGCAGCGCCAGGGCCAGCGCCACCGTGACGGCGGCGGCGCCGAGCCCCCGCGTCGCGATGGCGACCGGCACGCCGACGCCGATGAAGTCGTTCACCGCCTCGACCATGTGGACCGACGCCACGATGACGGTCGACTGGATGGTGAGGTGGTACAGGTTGCGGGCGGTGGCGTCGTCGATCGGCGGCAGGCGCCAGTTGGGGCTCTTCGGGGCGAACAGCCCGCGCGCGAGGCCGATCCCGACCGACACGGCCGCGACCGCGACGGTGAGCGCGGTGCCGAGCGATTCCAGCAGCGTCGGCAGGTCGAACAGCGACACGAGCACGCCCACGGCCAGCATGGCGCCGACCGGCACGGCCGCGGTCGCGGCCGCCACGCGCAGCGCCCACACGGCCTTCAGCAGCCGCGATGGCTTGGCGGTGGGGTCGCGGCCCCGAAGCCCGACGGCGATCCGCCAGGCCGGGTAGTAGAGCAGGGCGACCAGCAACAGCAGCAAGCCGAGCGCGGCGCGGTGGGCGGGGGGGAGCCCGCCGTAGGCGGCCTGGGTCCAGTTGCTCGCCAGCGTGGCGACGCGGCCGAGGTCGTCCGGCGCCTCGGCGGCGACCGCGCGCCACAGCCCGGGGCTGAGCAGGCTGGAGGAGCGGGTGAAGAGGTCGTGGGCGAAGAGGGCGCGGCGGCGGCCCACGATCGTGTCGCTCACCTGCGCGGCCTGCACGGCCAGCACCTTGGCGCGCTTCTGTGTGGCGTCGAGGTCGTCGAAGAGCTTCTGCTGCGCGGCGCGCTCGTCGGTGACCGACTGCGCTTCGCCGGCACCGCCCTTGTCGTCGGGCTTCGGCCCGAGCTGCGCGAGCCGGTCCTTCACGGCCGCGAGGCGGGGCGCGAGGTCGGCCGCGACCGCGTTCATCTGACCCGCGATGGGGTCGACCTGGCCGCGGAGCTGCTGCAGCACGGCGTCGCCGAGGTCGCCGCGCGCCAGCCGCCCGTCCACCGCGTCGATGGTCTGCTTGGCCATGTCGATGTCGCCCGCGGCCTTGTTGGGCGCCTGGGCGAACGCCGGCGCGACGAGCAGGCAGAGGGCGAGCGACAGGAGGGACGGGAAGCGATGCAAGAAGCGGCCTCGGATTCGGTAGAGGATGGAGGGGGCCGCCGGCCTCAATAGAGGGGCGGCAAGCGAAGGCCCGTCTTGAACGGGCCGACCGAGACCGTCCCGTCCGCGAAGGCCACCGGCAGCGCTACGGTGCCGGGCGCCGGGGCGGGGGCGGGCTTCGTGCCGAGCAGGTTGGCCAGCAGGCCGCCGACCTGGACGGCACCGAGCGAGATGCCGAAGCGCTTCAGGATCGGCTCGAAGCCGCCGAAGCGCGCGTCGAGCCGGCCCTGAACGCGGTGGGACGCGTCGAGCCCGAGCGACCCGGCGGCGCCGAGCGACAGCGGCCCCTTGGTGAGCGCGATATTGCCCACGTCGAGCCGCCCGCCGGCGACCCGCCAGCGCTCGACCGTCGCCGGGCCGAGGTCCGGCAGGTCGCCCAGGGCGTGGGTGACGATGCCGGACAACAGCCCGTCGAGCGGGGCCGCTTCGCCCGTCACGGCGTCGAGCCCCGGCACCGCCAGGGCCGACAGGGCGATCTCCACGCTGTCCGCGTCGGCCGCCGCGGGGGCCAGCGCCGGGCCGGCGTGGAGTTCCACCCGCCGGGCCGTGCCGCCGCCGCCGGGCCGGTCGAGCGCGATCTCTTCGCCGACGACCTCGGCCCGGGCCCGCCCCGTGAGGACGCCGCGGAGCTTGGCGCCCAAGCGCGCCCAGCCGAGCGTGAAGTCCGAGTGGTGGTCGGCCGTCGCCAGGGTCATGGGGCCGTCGAGCAGGACGTAGACGGCGCTGGGCTCGTAGAGCCAAGCCCGCGCCGTCAGGCCCGCGAGGTGGCCCCGCCCGGGCGAGCCGTCGACGACACCGTCGAAGCCGACGCCGCGGCACGACACGTCGATGCGGAACGGGTAGCCGTCGATCGTGCGATCGGGGCAAGACCAGCGGCGGCCGTGCGCGGCTTCCGACGCGATGAAGCCGTCGAGCCCGGCCGCGGCCTGCCCGCGCGCCACGGCCCAGAACACCGACCAGCCGAGCACCAGGATGGCGAGCGACAGCAGCGGCACCATCACGGTGGCGCGCGGGCGGCGGCGCGGGCGGCGCAGGGCGATCCCCTGGCTCATGGCGCATTCCCGGCGGCCGCCGATCGGCCTACAGGAGGGGGCGCCGAGGAGACGGGACGACGATGGACACCGAGGACCTGTGGATCTTCGCCTACGGGTCGCTGATGTGGCGGCCGGACTTCGCCTATGCGGAGAGGGTCGGGGCGCGTCTCTACGGATATCATCGGGCCCTCTGCATCTATTCGCACCACCACCGCGGCACCACGGAGCGCCCCGGCCTGGTGCTCGGGCTCGACCGCGGCGGCTCCTGCGTCGGCCTGTGCTTCCGTATCGCGGCCGATGCGCGCGCCGCAACCCTGGATGCCGTCAGGGCCCGCGAGCTGATCTCGGGCGTCTATGCGGAGATTGCGGCGCCGGTGCGCCTCGCGGACGGCCGCAGGCTGGCGGCCCTCGCCTACGTGGCCCGGCGCGACCACGACCAATATGCCGGGGCGCTCGACACCGCCGAGGTGGCGCGTCTCGTGGCGCAGGGGCACGGGCAATACGGGCCCAACGTCGACTACGTGCGCAACACCCACGCGCACCTGGCCGAGATGGGTGTGCGCGATGCCAGGCTGGCCGCCGTGGTGGAGCGGCTGGGGTGAGGGGGAGGGGGCGGCCCGCGCCTTGAGGTCGCCGCCGCGGCGGCCTATCCTCGAAGCGGCCGATCGGAAACCGCCCATGCGCGCCCCCGCCCTCCTCGCCGTCGCGGCTGCCCTGCTGGGCGCCGGCCCGGCACGCTCCGCCGACATCGCCGTCGCGGCCTTCTCGGGGCCGACGCCCGTGATCACCATCCGCGGCGAGATCGCGGCCGGCGACGAGCTGAAGTTCACGCGCTTCGCCGCCGTGCTCGCCAGCGCGGTCGTCGAGCTCGACAGCACAGGGGGGCGCCTGGCTCCGGCGCTGACGATCGGCGACACCCTCGCCCGCAAGGGATTCTCGACCTACGTCGCGCCCCATGCCGTCTGCTCCTCGGCCTGCGGGCTGATCTGGCTCGCGGGCAAGCCCCGGGTGATGCAGGCCACGGCGGCGGTGGGCTTCCACGCCGCCTATGTTCCCGACGGGCAGGGCATCGACCGCGAGAACGGGCTCAGCAACGCGCTGATCGGCTCCTACATGGCGCGGCTCGACCTCGGCACCGACGCCGTCATGTTCGCCACCGCGGCGGGGCCGGGCGGCATGGCATGGATCACGCCCCGGGACGGGAGCCGCTACGGCATCCCCTTCGAAGTGGTGCAGGAGGACATCGCCAGCCTCAGGACGGCTGCGGCCCCGTCGCCCGCCGTGGCCGCCACGGATGCCGTGGGGTCGCTGAAATCCGCCGTGGCGGCGGTGCGGCGCGCCGAAACCGCGCCGCGCGTCCCTGCGCGAAGGTCCGTCGCGCCTTGAACCGCGAGACCGGCGAACGGGTGTCGCGAGGGGGCGGCCTCGTCGCTCAGTAGCCTGCGCGCGCCGGCAGGCTCGGCCTCCTGTCGGGGGCGGCGTCGAACTGCCCGCGCAGCGCCAGCACGGAGATGTCGACCGGGACCGCCGCCGTCGCGCGGTCGGACGTCCGGTCCACCAGGAACCCCGTCGCGATCACCAGCGGCATGCAGGCGAGGCCGGCCAGGAGGGCCGCGCTGATCGGGTTGTTCGACGGGCGAGGCGACGCGGCGTCGGGGGCGTTGACCGGCGGATCGTCGGCGCGCTGCATGGGAAATCCCGGCGGATGGGGCGCCGACGGCCGGCGCGTGCCGACCCTGGCCGATGCGCCGTTAACGGGCTCCGCCGAAGGACGCCCCATCGCGCGACGTGCTGAACGCCGCGTTGCTCCCTGCACGGAAAAGGCCCGGATCGCTCCGGGCCCCGCGGTCAGTTGTCGAGGAAGCTCCGGAGCTTCCGCGACCGCGACGGGTGCTTCAGCTTGCGAAGCGCCTTGGCCTCGATCTGCCGGATGCGCTCGCGCGTCACCGAGAACTGCTGGCCGACCTCTTCCAGCGTGTGGTCGGTGTTCATGCCGATGCCGAAGCGCATGCGCAGCACGCGTTCCTCACGCGGGGTCAGCGACGCGAGGACGCGCGTCGTGGTTTCCCGCAGGTTGCTCTGGATCGCGGCGTCGATCGGCAGGATCGCGTTCTTGTCCTCGATGAAGTCGCCGAGATGCGTGTCCTCCTCGTCGCCCACGGGGGTTTCGAGCGAGATCGGCTCCTTGGCGATCTTCAGGACCTTGCGCACCTTTTCCAGCGGCATGGCCAGCTTCTCGGCCAGCTCCTCCGGGGTCGGCTCGCGGCCGATCTCGTGCAGCATCTGCCGCGACGTGCGCACGATCTTGTTGATCGTCTCGATCATGTGGACCGGGATGCGGATGGTGCGGGCCTGGTCGGCGATCGAGCGCGTGATGGCCTGTCGGATCCACCAGGTCGCGTAGGTCGAAAACTTGTAGCCGCGGCGGTACTCGAACTTGTCGACCGCCTTCATCAGGCCGATGTTGCCCTCCTGGATGAGGTCCAGAAACTGCAGCCCGCGGTTGGTGTATTTCTTGGCGATGGAGATGACGAGGCGGAGGTTGGCTTCCACCATCTCCTTCTTGGCCTGGCGGGCTTCCCGCTCGCCCTTCTGGACGATGTGGACGATCTTGCGGAATTCGACGATCTCCAGCCCCGTCTCGGTGGACAGGACGTGGATGTCGCCCCGCAGGGCGTGGATGCCGTCCTTCTCGCGGGCGACGAATTCCTTCCAGCCACGGCTGCCGAGCTTCGACACCCGCAGTACCCATTTCGGGTCGAGCTCGGAGTTCTGATAGTTGCGCAGGAAGTCCTCGCGGCTCACGCCGCAGCTTTCGGCCAGCCGCAGCAGCTTGAGCTCGGTGCCGATCAGCTTCTTGTTGATGTCGTAAAGCTGCTCGACGAGGGCGTCGATGCGGTTCTGGTTCAGCGACAGGGATTTCACGTCGGCCACGACGGCCTTCTTGAGGTCCTTGTACTTGCGCTCCTGCGCGGGCGACAGCGTTTCGCCGCCGAGCCGGTTCTCGACGTTCTGGTCCTGGAGGCGGCGCAGCTTCTTGTAGGCATCGGCGATGCGGTCGAAGGTTTCGAGAACCTTCGGCTTCAGCTCCGTTTCCATGGCGGACAGCGACACGGAATTCTCCATGTCGTCCTCCTCCTCGAAGGCATCGTCGGGGATCGGCATGTCGCCGAGGCCCGGAGGCGGGTTGCGCGGCGCCGTGGCGGGCGCGGCCGCCGCGGCGGTGCGGGCCGCCAGGGCCTCCTGGGCGCCCGGTGCCGTCATGTCGATCTTGGGCGTGTTCTTGCCGTCGGGGCCCGCGTAGGTGGCCTCGAGGTCGATGATCTCGCGCAACAGCACCTTGGTGTCGTTGAGCTCGTCCCGCCAGATGATGATGGCCTGGAAGGTGAGGGGGGACTCGCAGAGCCCCGCGATCATGGCTTCGCGGCCCGCCTCGATGCGCTTGGCGATGGCGATCTCGCCTTCGCGCGACAGCAGCTCCACCGAACCCATCTCGCGCAGGTACATACGCACGGGGTCGTCGGTGCGGTCGGCCGGCTCGGAGGTGCGGGTCGCCACCGCGGTGGCGCGCGGCGCCTCGACGAGGTCGCCGCCCTCGGGGGCGTCCTCCTCTTCCTCCTCCTTGGCTTCCGCCTTCTCGGCGCCTTCCTCGGCTTCCTCGCTTTCGACGACCGAGATGCCCATCTCGGACAGCATGGCGTAGATGTCCTCGATCTGGTCGGAGGTGACCTCCTCGGAGGGCAGCACGGCGTTCAGCTCGTCGTGGGTCACGAAGCCGCGGCGCTTGGCGGCCTTGATCATGCGTTTGACGGCGGCGTCGGACAGATCGAGCAGGGGGCTGTCGGCGACCGGCTCGGCCACGGCGCCCTCGCCCTCGACCTTTTCGTTGTCCTTTTTCGCCATCGTCCGCTCCGACCGGCCACGCGCCCCGCTGGGCGTGCTCGCCTGAAACCCTGTGCTCATGCCCGACCCCGGCCTCGATCACGTGTCGCCGAGGACCATCCGCCAAGGCAGTAAATTACGATTTAACCATGATGCAGGAAAAGCGCCAGAAACCTCAATCCCCCGAAGCCCTGTGGCCGGAAAGGGTTCCATAGCCCTCGACCATCGCTTCCGTCCCCTCCAAGGTGGCCAAGTGAGCCTGAATGGCCTGGAGTTCCGCCCATCGCCCTTCCGAAGGCTCACGGGCGAGCGCGTCGCGTGCGTCCTGCAAGTCTCTATGTAGGTCCCGGGCCTTGCGGTGCAAGGCCATGGCCTGGAGCAAGCTCAGCTCGGCGTCCTCCGGGGCGGCGGCCGGCCCCGTCGACCACAGCGGCGCGCGCTCCGCCAGGGCCTGCACGCGGCGCCGGAGGTCGCCCGAACCGCGGAGGTCGAGGGCGGCCTTGAAGGTCTCGTGGTCGAGCACGTGCTCGGACAGGAGTTCCACCATGCGGTCCCTCAACGCCCCCAACTCCGGCGCTTCGAAGGCGAGCTCGCTCAAGCCCTCGGCGTGGTGGTCGAGCAGCGCGGGATGGTTCATCACGATGGTGAGGATCTCGAGCTCGCGCCGCTTGAAGCCGGGGCCCGCCGCCTCGGGCCCGCGCGCCAGGCCGGCGCTGAGCTGCGCCGGCGCGGAGCCGCGGTAGCCGCGCAGGGGAGGCGGGCTGCCGAAGCGTGGGCGGCCCGGGGGCGCGAAGGGCGAGGTGGGCCGCCCGCCGCCCGCCTGAGGCGCACGCCCGCCGCCCGGGCCGCCGCCCGGGTTGCCGCCGCGGCGCGGTCCGCCCGTCAGCGCGTCGAGCCGGCCGTAAAGCTCCTGCTGGTAGTAGCGCCGCAGCGTTTCGTCGCCGATCTGCTTGGCGAGTTCGCCGAGCCGATGCTTCAGCCCGGCCCGCCGTTCCGGCGTGTCGAGCGTGGTCGCCTCGGTTTCGCGGCTCCAAAGCACCTCGACCAGCGGCTTCGCGCCCGCCAGCACGGCCCCGATGGCGCCGCCGCCGCCGCTCTTGGCGAGGTCGTCGGGGTCCTGGCCGTCCGGCAGGAAGGCGAAGCGCAGCGTCTTCTCGGGCGTGATGGCCGGCAGCGCCGTGTCGAGCGCTTTCGCGGCCGCCCGGCGCCCGGCGCCATCGCCGTCGAAGCACAGGATCGGCTCCGGGCTCATGCGCCACAGCAGCTCGCATTGCTCGATGGTCAGCGCCGTGCCGAGCCCCGCCACCACGTTGGGGAAGCCCGCGGCATGCATGGCGATGACGTCGATGTAGCCTTCCACGGAGACCACCGCGCCGCGGTCCTGCGCGGCCTTGCGGGCGCGGTGGTGGTTGTAGAGCAGGTGGCCCTTGTGGAAGAGCGGCGTTTCGGGCGAGTTCAGGTATTTCGCCGGCACGTCCTTCTCCAGCGCCCGGCCGCCGAAGGCGATGACCCGGCCGGAGCGATCCTGGATGGGGAAGATCACTCGGTCGCGGAACTTGTCGTAGGGCACCGCGATGCCCTCGCCGTGGTTCAGCAGCCCCGCCTCGCACATCACCTCGACGGAGGCGCCCTTGCCGGCCAGGTGGTCGCGCAGCGCGTAGCGCTCCCCCGGCGCGTAGCCGAGCCGGAACTCGGCCTGGACGGCGGGCGCGATGGCGCGGGACGCCACGTAGTCGCGGCCGCGCCCGCCGTGCGAGCCCTTGAGCACCGCTTCGAAGAACTGGGCGGCCAGCTCCATCACCTCGACGAGCCCGGTGCGCTTCTTGTCTCGCTCGACGGATTCGGCTGTGGCCTTCGGCAGGTCGAGCCCGGCCTCGCCCGCCAACGCTTCGACGGCCTCGGGGAAGGACAGGCCGTCCGTCGCCATGACGAAATCGAAGATGTTGCCGTTGCGCCCGGAGGAGAAGTCGAACCACGCCATCTTGGCGTCGTTGACGTAGAAGGACGGCGTCTTCTCGGCGTTGAAGGGCGACAGGCCGCGCCACTCGCGCCCCTGCTTCTTCAGCCGCACCCGCCGCCCGACGACGTCGGACACGTTCACCCGGTTCTTGATCTCGTCGAGGAATTCCGGGGTGAAGCGCATGGAGTCGATATAGGGCCGCGTGGGAGGTGGGGAAACCGGCCGCCGCCCTATTCGGGTGCCGCCTCGCCGTCGCCCGATGCGGCGTCCGCGGCCGCGGGGTCGAAGGTGGACGCGTAGCTCTGCCCCGCTTCCGCCGCGTCCTGGCGCGGGCTCGCGGCTTCGGTCGGGCGGGGCGTCGCGCGGGCGAGGGCGGCCATCTCGGCGCGGCCGAGCTTCTCGTAGAAGGCGTTGCCGCCCGCCACCAGCAGGTAATGCATGTTGGTGTAGGGGAAGGTCAGCCCCGCCGTGTGGAAGAACATGGCGTTGGGCGGCAGCTGCGGGTGGCGCTCGCCGGACAGCACCTTGTCGGCCATGCGCGACGACAGCGCCGCTTCGCGCGGGTTCACCGGCCGGTCGAGCACGCCGGGCGCGAACTGGTTGCGCTGCCCCACCACCTCGCAGACGCTTTTCGGATATTTGGGGTTGTCGAGCCGGTTCATCACCGTCGTGCCCACGGCCAGCATGCCGTCGGGGCTGGAGCGGTTCGACTCGAAATACATCACGCGCGCCATGCAATCGTGGTCGGTGAGCTGCGAGCCCGCGCAGCCCGCCAGCAGGGGGAGCGCCGCCGCGAGGACCAGGGCCGGCCTGAGCGACGGGATGGACGGCATGGGACGGACCTCGGGCGGCGGGCGACCGCACGAGGAGTCCACAGGAAGCTTAACAGTTCGGACTGGATCGCGGAGCCGGGGTTTCTCCGCAGCCGCGGTCGGGTCCGTCCCGGTCGCGCTCGTGGCTCGTCACGAGCGGGAACGGCGGCAGCCAGGCTTCACGGCGCGCGGTCCAATTCTCGTAGGACGGCGTGAAGCGGTCGGGTTCATCGAACGAACCGAGGTGCACCTCGATCTCGCCCGGAACCCGCGCGAAGACGGACGAGCCGCAGGTCGGGCAGAAGTGCCGTCCCCTGAAGTCGCGGTGCTCGCCCTCGATCTCGACGCTGCCCTCGGGAAAGATGGCGGCCGCGTAGAACAGCGCCCCGTGATGCTTGCGGCAGTCGATGCAGTGGCAGAGACCGACACGGAGGGGCTGGCCCGAGGTTCGGAACCGGAGGTCGCCGCACAGGCATCCGCCAGTGAACGCGTCCATGCCGACCTCCCGCCGCGGGGCCGGAACGCCCGTCCCCGTTCAGAACCCCTCGGGCCGCCCCACGATCGTCGTCAGCAGAGGCCCCGAGCCCAGCATGCGGGCGCCGACGCGCTTGGCGTCGTCCAGCGTCACGGCCTCGATCATGCCGTTGCGCTCGTCGAGGTACGACACGTCGAAGCCTTCCGTCTGCAGGTTCACGAGCTGGCTCGCGATCTTCAGCGACGTGTCGAAGCGCAGCGCATAGGAGCCGGTGAGGAACTTCTTGGCCTTGTCGAGCTCGTCGGCCGTGGGGCCGTCGGTGGCGAGGTCGTGGATCTGCTCGGCGATGACGTCGAGCGACTCCTTCGCGCGCTCGTTCTTGGTCGAGGTGCCGCCGCCGAAGATCGACGTGCGGTCGAAGGTCGACAGGTGCGAATAGACCGAATAGGCGAGGCCGCGCTTCTCGCGCACTTCGCGGAACAGCCGGGCCGAGAACACGCCGCCGCCGAGGATGTGGTTCACCACCACGGCCGCCATGTGGTCCGGGTCGCGCCGCGGGATGCCTGGCAGGCCGAAGCGGATCGTCGATTGCGGGATGTCGAGGTCGATGATCTGCGGGGCGCCCCCGGCCGCCACCTCGACCGGGGCGACCGCCGCGAGCGCCCCGCCGAAAGCGAGGTCGCCGAAGGCGCGGTCGAGCATCTGGCCGAGCTTGGCGGCATCGATGGCGCCCACGGCCGCGATCTTGAGGTCGCGCCGCGACAGCGTGCGGCCGTACATGTCCACGAGGTCGGTGCGCGACACGCCGGCGAGCGACTCCGCCGTGCCCCGCACCGCTTGCCCGTAGGGGTGGCCCGGGAAGGCCGATTCACGCCAGCCGCGGCCGGCCAGCGAGTCGGGGTCCTTGGCTTCGCGGCGGAAGCTCGCGGTGATCTGGGCCCGCACGCGGTCCACCGCGTCGGCGTCGAAGCGCGGCGCGTTGACGGCGAGGCGCAGCAGGTCGACCGCTTCCTCGACGGAGCGGCTCAGCGTCTTCAGGCGGCCCGACACGGCGTCGCGGTCGGCGCCGAAGGAGATCTCGATGGCGCGGTCGTCGAGCGCGCGGTGGAAGCCCTCGGAATCGAGGTCGCCCGCGCCCTCGTCGAGAAGGCTCGCCATCATGGCGGACGTGCCGGCCTTGCCCTGGGGGTCCTGGGCGGCGCCGCCCTTGAAGGAGAAGTCGATGGCGACGAGCGGCACCGCATAGTCCTCGACCAGCCAGGCTTCGATGCCCCCCGGCGAGCGCACCTTCTGCACGGTGGCGGCGCGGGACACGGGCTTGATGGCGGTGATGGCGGTCATGGGAGGTCCGGGCGGGGCGTCGGAAACGGGAGCGGGCACGGGATGACCCGTGCCCGCCGGCAGGCGCGAGTGTCGGGTCAGGCGGCGGCGGCCTCGGGCGCCGGCACCAGGAAGCCCGTCACGGCGCGCTTCTTGTCGAGCCAGGCGGCGGCGACGTCGCGGACGTCCTCGGCCGTCACGGCGTCGATGCCGTCGGGCCAGCGCGCGACGTCCTCGGCGGTCAGGCCCGTCGTCAGGGCCGCGCCGTACCAGCGCGCCAGCGTGGCCTGGTTGTCCTGCGCGTAGACGGCATCGGCCACGAGCCGCGTCTTGGCGCGGGCGAGGTCGGCGGCGTCGGCCAGGGTGGTCGACACCGCCCGGACCACGGCGTCGATCCCCGCGTCGAGCTTTTCCAGCGACACGCCCTCGTTGGGCATGGCCCAAACGTAGAACCGCGTGTCGTCGAGCGACGTGCCCATGTAGTAGGCTCCGGCCGCGACGGCGATCTTCTCGTCCAGCACGAGCGCCTTGTAGAGCGTCGAGGTTTGGCCGCCGCCGAGGTGGTGGGCCATGACTTCGAGCGCCATCGCGTCCTTCCCGCCGGTGCGGTACGACGGCACGAGGTAGATGCGCTGCGCGCTCGGCTGCTCGACCTTGGGGTCGGCCAGCGTCACGAGCCGGTGCGCGTGCGGCGGCGGCTCCTGCGGGCGCACCCGCACCGGGGCTTCGCCCCGCGCCGGGATCTTGCCGTAGGTGTCCTCGGCCAAGCGCTTCACCTCGTCGAAATCGACGTCCCCGGCGACGATGAGGATCGCGTTCTCGGGCGTATAGAAGCGGTTGTAGTAGTTGAAGGCGTCGCGGCGATCGAGCGTCTCGATCTCGTGCTTCCAGCCGATGATCGGCTTGCCGTAGGGATGGCTCGGGAACAGCGACGCCTGCACGGCTTCGGACAGCTGCTGGGACGGGTCGGTGTCGGTCCGCATGCGGCGCTCCTCGAGCACCACGTCCCGCTCGGGATCCACCACCTCGTCCGACAGGACGAGCCCGGTCATGCGGTCGGCCTCGTAGCCCATCAGCGTGCCGAGGTGCTCCTTGGCGATGCGCTGGAAATAGGCCGTGTAGTCGTTGGACGTGAAGGCGTTCTCCTGCCCGCCGAGCTCCGCCACGGTTTCCGAGAACTTGCCCTGAGGATGCGTCGCCGTGCCCTTGAACATCAGGTGTTCCAGGAAATGCGCGATGCCCGACTTGCCCACCGGGTCGTCGGCCGAACCGTTGCGGTACCAAACCATGTGGGTGACCACGGGGGCGCGGTGGTCGGGGATGACCACGAGTTCGAGGCCGTTGTCGAGGCGGCCGGTGGTGATGTTCGGGCCGGTCGAGGCCGTGCCGTCGGCGGGCGCGCCGGTGAGACCCGAAGTCTGGTGACCCGAGGCGGAGGAAAGCGGAGCGACAGGAGACATGGGCCGGGGTCTGCGCGCTGGAGGAGGAGGCTGGGACCCGCCGAGCCATTCTCCCCCGCGGACCCGAGGCCCGCGTTCGACACGGGTTCTCGCGTCCAATGTGACAACTCTTGTCAGAATGTCCAGGCCCGCGGCGGGAGCGCCCCGGACCTTCGGCGGGGCGGGGACGTTTCCCAGGCCCGACCCCGGCACTCCACGAGGACCGCCATGGACATGCTTTCCCCCGCAGCCCGGAGCTGCGTCGAAACCTGCCTGACCTGCTACGCGACCTGCCTCGCCATGGCGTCGAACCACTGCCTGAAGGTCGGCGGCCCGCACGTCGAGCAAAACCACTTCCGCCTGATGTTGGCCTGCGCGGAAGTGTGCCGCACCCACGCCCACCTGATGCTCCTGGGGTCGCCGCACGCGAAGCACTTGGCCCCGGAATGCGCCGAGATCGCCACCAAATGCGCGGACAGCTGCGAAGCGGTCGGCGACATGGACGATTGCGTGAAGGCTTGCCGGGCCTGCGCGGCCTCCTGCGCGGCGATGGGCTGAGGGTCCGGGCTGAGCCCCTGCTCATTTTTTCGCATCCGGGCGTGAACGCTTCCGCGTCCGTCGCGTTGTCCAGGCAGAAGACATCAGGGAGCCCCGTCATGCGCAGCATCATCCTTTCCGTCGCCGCCCTGGCCCTGCTCGGCTCCGTCGGCACCGCGTCGGCGGGTTGCCTGGCGGGCGCCGCGGCGGGCGGCGTCGCCGGCCACGTGGCCGGCCACCACGGCCTGCTCGGCGCCGCCGCCGGCTGCGCGGTCGGCCACCACATGGCCAAGAAGAAGAAGTGATCCCGTCGGGCCGCTGAGGCCCGATCCGATCGACCGGAAGCCGTCCCGCGCGACCCGCGGGGCGGCTTTCGTCGTTCGGGGTCCTTCGGCCCGGCTCCCCGCCGATGACAGGCGCGGGCCGCCGTGCTAGCCGCGGTCATGCTCGAAGGCCTGCCCCCCAACGACGCGGCGCAACTGCTGCGGTTCACCTGCGACGAGGCGCGCGCCCGCGCCGCCGCCGATTTCGTGATGGAGGTCTTCGACCCCGCCGAAACGGCCGCCGCCTCCTTCGAGGACGAGGCCAGCGTCCTCGACCCCAGGCCCTGGATCGTCGAGATCTACTTCGGACGAGGCGTCGACGAGGCGCGGATCCGGGCGCTGATCGCCGACACCATGGGCGACGAGCTCGCCGCGACCGTGGTCACGGAGGAGATCGCCCAGCAGGACTGGGTGCAGCGCTCGCTGACCGGCTTGGCGCCGGTGCGGGCCGGCCGCTTCCTCGTCCATGGGCGGCACGACCGGGACGTCGTGCGGTCGAACGACCTGGCGCTGGAGATCGAGGCCGCGCTGGCCTTCGGCACCGGCCACCACGGCACGACGCGGGGCTGCCTGCTCGCGCTTGATGCCGTGCTGAAGCGCCGCCGGCCCCGCCGGGTCGTCGACCTCGGGACCGGGACGGGCGTGCTCGCCATGGCGGCCGCGCTGGCCCTGAAGACGGAAATCTACTGCGGCGACCTCGACGCCGTCGCGGTCGGGGCGGCGCGCAACAATGCCGTTCTGAACGGGGTGGCGCCCCACATCCGGCCCGTGGTGGCGGCAGGCCTGCAGCACCTCAAGCTGAAGCGGAACGCGCCCTACGACCTCATCCTGGCCAACATCCTGGCCCGGCCCCTGCGCATGCTGGCGCCGGCCATCTCCGCTCACGCGGCGCCGGGCGCGGATCTGATCCTGTCGGGCCTGCTGCCGCGCGACGTGCGCGGCATCCTGTCGAGCTACGGCATGCAGGGCTTCGCGCTGGTGCGCCGCGGCGAACTCGAGGGCTGGGCCACGCTGACGCTCCGGAAACGCCTCGCGGCCTGAGCCCGGAGGCGCCGCTGCTCACAGGCAGCGGCTGGCGCGACAACCCTCGTAGTAGGCGACCTCGGCCTGGTCGGACCAGCCGTCGATGTCCTGCAGCGGGCGGGACGGGCGACGGTCGGGTGCCGCGGCGGTCAGCGCGCGGCGGACGTGCTCGAACATGTCGGACAGCGGGGATCGCCCGCCGTTGGTGCCCAGATGGGCGAGTTTGGCGATGGTGCGCATGGTCTTCTTCTTGTCGGTGGGCGGGCGCCCGCGCCCATGGCGCCGGCTCCCACCCGCAAATCCGGGTGACCCCGCCCACCGATGAAGGTCGAGGCCACCCACGAAACCCATCGGGTTGGTGTGACCTCGAGATAAGCCGTCCGCCTCATATTGCATCGCACAAACGCCCGTTTCTGCATCGCAGCAGGGCAGGCATTCGCGTCCGGCAACGCTTCGTGACGGTTTGGCGACACTGTCCTGCCGGTCCCGTCAGGCCAGCCGACGCGGACCGCGCCGCAGTGCGTATGAGGCACACCGCGCGGGCGACGGCGCCGGCCGGCCGTCGACGGACGGCGGACGGGCCGACCGCTGCCTTCAGAGCCGCGCCAGCGTCACCGGCTCGGTGCCCTGCATGCCCAGTGCCCGCGAGGCGGCGGGGGTCAGGTCGATGATGCGGCCGGCCGCGAAGGGCCCGCGGTCGTTGATCCGGACCACGATGGACCGGCCGGTCCGCCGGCTGGTGACGCGGACCTGGGAGCCGAAGGGCAGGAAGCGGTGCGCGGCCGTGAAGGCCCCGGCGTTGAAGCGCTCCCCGCTCGCCGTCCGGTGACCGCCGAAGCCGGGGCCGTACCAGGATGCGAGACCACCACCCCGTGCGGAGCGATGGGTGTGGGCTTCGGCCGCCGAAGCGACGAACGAGCCCGACAAGACGAGGGCGGATACTGCGAGGACCTTGAACTTCACTATCGATCGTTCCCTGACCGTTTCGAACGGTCCGGCAACATAGGTTGGTTTGGGGCGAGAATGTGGGAGGCGAAACGGCCCGAATGAGCGGGGCTCTACAACCGTGCTGCCGGGGTTGATCTGTCGATATGGTCTGTTGCAGGCGGGTCTTCTGCGGGTGAAAGCGTTAACGAAACGTTATACATGGCGAGACCGATATATACTTGGGAGACCTTGGGGGCATAAGGTGTCACACATATAGGACACCGTGACCCAAGGTGGGCCCAGGCATCGCCCAAGAAACGAGCGCCGCCCTCCGCGAGCCGGGCATCGCCGCCGAAAACGGCGCTGACGCATCGCCTGTCGCCCCGAACGGTCCCATGAACGCCCGTTCAGAATCCGGAATCCGACCGCCGTAACCGCCAGTTCCGCAGAATTTTCGAGACATTCTGTCGCACACGGGCCCGCTTTCACGCGGTGAAAACCGGAACCCGGGGGCTGATTCGCCGTGCGGATGCCGGCGACACGGGCGTCGCGGCGGCGTGGATGGGGGCCTCGGCGCATGAAAAAGGGCGGCGCCGGAGCGCCGCCCTTCGCGTTCGGCCCTCGGACCGGGACGATCAGCGTCCGTCGTAGATGCGGACGCGGCCGCGCCGGTCGCCCGTCCCGAGCCTGTCCGGGGGCAGGGCACCGGCGGTCGGGCTGGTGGCCCCGATGCTGGGCACGCCGGCGACGCCGCCGGCCGGGACGTCGAGGTCCGGAGCGGGCGACGACGTCGTGCCGGGCGCGGGGGCCAGCATGGACGGGTCGGTGAAGACGGGGGTGCCCGTGACGACGCCGCGGCCGACGTACTGTCCGTCCCAGCCTTCGCCGCGCCACGAGCCTTCGCGCTCCGGCATGTGCACGGCGGTGTCGTGGTCGAGGATGTCGCTCAGCCGGTCCACCGCGCCGCTGTCGGCCTTGACGGTGAGCAGCGTGCCACCGCGGTGAACGCCCTCGGCATAGGCATGGGCGTCCGTCTCGCTCACGCCGATGTCGGTCAGCGAGCCGACGATGCCGCCCGCGGCCGCGCCGACGCCGGCGCCGAGCAGGGTGGAGGCCAGCCAGCCCACCGCCACCACGGGGCCGAGGCCCGGGATCGCCAGCATGCCCAGGCCCGCGAGCAGGCCCGCGCCGCCGCCGAGAAGCGTGCCGAGCGAGGCACCGGCGTTGGTGCCGGGATGATGCGCGTCCGACATCGGCTCGGCGTCGCCCGGGACGGCGCCGTAATATTGGCTGTGCGATGCGTCGTTCGAGACGAGGCTGATGTCGTCGTGCGGCACGCCGGCGGCTTCGAGGCGCCGCACCGTGTCGGCGGCGTCCTCGTAGCGGTCGAACAGGGCCGTCAGGGTCTGGGTCGCCATGTCGGTTCGCTCCTCGAGAGGCTGGTGATGGGGATCGCCGGCGGCGATCACTGGAAGGCGACCTGGCCCTTGTAGTCGAAGCCGACGTCGACGGTCCGGCCTTCGCGGCCCCCGTGGCCGCGCCAGATGCCGTTCTCGTCCTTGGTCAGCGGCGTCACGTCCTTGAAACCGGCCCCGGCGATCCGCGCGCGGGCCTGTCCCTCCGTGAAGCTGTTGGCGCCTTTGGCGAGGTCGGCCATGGACACCATCCGCACGGTGCCGGACGCGTTGACGCTGGACGACACGTTGCCCATCGGGTTCACGGCATCGTTGTCCTGGCCCGTGCCCCGCGGGGGCGCGGCGTTGTTGGGCGGGGTCGCGGTGGTCTGGGCCTGGGCGGCGCCCGCCGTCAGGAAGGCCAGGGCGGCGAGGAAGGGTAGGGTGCGCACGTCGTTTCCTCCGGTACGGTTCCGCCGGACAATGGACGGGGCGGCCCCGGGTTCCCCGAAAGGCCCCGGGAACGAGCGCTCGGTGCCGGCGCTCGGACGGGACCGCGCGGTCCCCGTCCGACGCGTCGGCGGCCCCGGCCGGTCAGGCGTCCTTCTGCCCGAGGTAGGCGTGCACGAAGGAGGGGATGTGCTCGCCGAGCCAGTCGCCCATCTCCTGCTCCTCCTTCATGGAGGTTTCCAGGACCGCCTTGTCCTCGGACGCGCCGGACGCTTCGGCCAGGGTGAGGAGCACCTTGTAGGAGGCGATCTCGTAGGCCTTGTAGCCGATGGCGGCGAGGACGTTCTTCAGCACCTCGTCGCCCGCGGTCACGTGGGCGAAGCCCGCCAGGGTGGCGACTGCGCCCGTCACGGCCTCCTTGGCGAGCGACTTGCTCGATCCGTGCTTAGCGAGGAGGTCGTCGAGCCGGGCCGCCTGCTGGGTCGAGCGCTCGTGGTCCTGCTGCATCCGCGCGTAAAGCTCGGGGTAGGGCTTCATGCGGGGAAGCTCGTTCTGGATCGTCCCGATGGCCTGAGTTTCCACGGCGTGCTGGTTGCGCAGCCCCGTGAGATAGCTGTCCTTGGCCGTGTTGGTGTCGCTCATGGTGCATCCGTCGTCCGGTCCGGGCGTCGGCCGCCCGGGTCGGAAGCGGAAGCCGATCCCACCGCCGTTGGTTCGGCCTGCGTCCTTCCGGCGCACGGCCGACCCGAGCCGGGTGGAAACGGCGGCCTTCGATGCTGTTCTGCCAAAAGAAGAGGCGGTTGGTCGACCGTTGTCCGCGGCACTTCGACTTTTCCGCATGCACGTCATTTTGGGACCCATCTCCGGGCGGGCGTGTTGGCACGGTGAAACAGGAGACGAAACCATGTTCATGCGCATCGACAAGCTGCAGGCCGAACTGCCCGCGCCGAAGAGGGCCGACCCCAACGCCGCGGCGGCCCTGCAGGAGCTGCTCGGCGGCAAGTACGGCGAGATGTCGACCCTCGGCAACTACATGTTCCAAAGCTTCAACTTCCGCTCCAAGTCGAAGCTTCAGCCTTTCTATCAGCTGGTCGCGTCCATCACCGCCGAAGAACTGGGCCACCTCGAGCTCGTGTCCAACGGCGTGGCGATGCTGAACAACGGGCCCGACAAGAAGGGCAGCGAAGCGGGCGGCGCCGACATCTCGGGCGCACCCTGGGCCGACATGCAGGACATCCGCTCGGCGAGCTCGTTCCTGTCGAACGGCGGGGGCTCCATGCCGATGAACGCCAACGGGGCGTCCTGGAACATGGATTTCGTCACCACCACCGGCAACGTGGTGGTCGACCTGCTCCACAACTTCCACCTCGAATGCGGCGCGCGCCTCCACAAGCTCCGCGTCTACGAGACCATGAAGGAGGCGACCGGACGCGAGGTCTGCGCCTACCTGCTCGTGCGCGGCTCGGTCCACGCCCATGCCTATGCGCTGGCGATCAAGCAGGTGACGGGCGTCGCCATCGAGAAGATGCTGCCGACCCCCAACATCGACCTCAGCCGCATCCCGGAATGCCAGAAGTACCTGGACGAGGGGTCCCACCGCCGCCTCTACACCTGGAGCCCCAACGACTACAAGAACATGGCCGGCATCTGGGGCAACGGCGAGACCGCCCTGCCGGGCGACCCCAAGGGCGACCTGGAGATCGTCGACGGCGTGCCGGAGGGCGGCAAGATCCACGACCTCGCCGGCGTCGCATCGGCCTTCACGCCCGATTACGCGCCGGAAGAGATGTTCGAGATCGCCACCCGGCTGTACAAGGCGTCCCGCTGACGGACGGCAGGCCAGGGTGAACCGCCGAGGGGGTCGCCCGACCCCCTCGGCGGCTGCGGCCCTCAATATTGAACGGTCGCCCTCACGCCGACGACGGCCGCGTTGCGGATCCGGCGGAAATCGGTCCCGTCGGGGTTCGGGATGCCGCCCCCGGGGCGCACCACGTACTGGATGTCGGGCTGCAACGTGAAGCCCGGCACGACCTGCGCCTGATACGAGGCTTCGAACAGCAGCTCGTTCGAGCGGATCGGGTAGGGCACGCCGAGCGAGGCCCGCTCCAGCCGGTCCGTCCGCCGTGCCGCGGAGGAGATGCGCGACGCCGCGAAGGACACGCCCGCGGTGTCGTCAGCGCGTCCCGGCACCAACCCTTTCCCCGTGATGCCGGCATCGGCATAGAAGGAGATCAGGTTGCGGTCGCCCGGGGAGCCCGACAGCCGCGCGAAGACCCCGACGGCGCCGTCGTCCACGCCCGGCACGCGATACACCATCTGGTCCACCAAGCCGTAGAGGCCGTCGTTGCCGCGCAGCCGACCCGTTCCGGATCCGAGCGACAGCCCCGCGCCCGTCGGGATGGTGGCGGCGAAGCTGCCGAAGTTCTCCCAACCGCCCAGCTTGGCGATGCCGGGCAGGAGCGTCCCGTCCCTGCCGCCGTAGGTGTAGGCGGCTTCCGCTATGACGAAGGGTGGGTCGGTCACCCGGAAGTTCGTGCCGTAGCGATCGAGCTTGCCGGGCTCGGCCGTGGCGCCGACCTTCGCCGCGCCCGCTGGGTCGCCGTCGAAGACGCCGGCCAGCACCGTGAGCCGGTCGTTCGGGGCCAGTTTCAGGCGGATGCCGGGCGTGGCCACCGGATAGGCCGGGCCGCCGCTCGGCAGGTCGTAGCCCGTGATGTTGGGCCAGCCGAACGTCGAATTGACGAACAGGGCCGCGTATTGGCTCGCCAGGAACTCGGTGTCGGCGCCGATCTGGCCGAGCTTCAGGGCCACCTTGCCTCCCATCGCGACCTGTTCGAACCAAACCTCGTAGAGCCGCGTCGAGGGCAGACCCTCGATGCCGCTGGCGAAGGACAGGTTCAGGAGGTCGTTGCGGCTGAGGCCGTCGCCGAAGATCTTGTAGCCGTTGGCGTGCAGGGTCGCCCCGTCGAGCGCGATGGCCTTGGCCAGGTCCACGTTGACCTGCAGGTCGAGCCGTCCCTCGCCGATGATGCCCTGCCGGGCTCCGCCGGACGGGTTGCCCAGCGTTTCCCCGATGAAGACGAGGCTGTAGGTGACGCCCCGCTGCGCCAGCGAGGCGCGCAAGCCTCCGGGATCGCCGTAGGGGCCCAGCGACGACTGGATCGACGTGTTGCCCTGGTCCGGCGTCCCCTGCGCGGCGGTCTGGTCCGAGGTCTGCGGCGTGCCGCCGAGGTCGGGCAGGTTGCCCGACCCGGTCGGGACGGCCGGCGCCGGCAGGGTGGATTGCGCTCCCGCGGGAAGGGCGATCGCCGCAGTCGCGCCGGCCAGGGCGAGGACGAACTTCAGCGTGGAAGGGCGCCGGCGCCGCATGTGTTCGCTTCCCGGGTGGCGTGCTGCGGCTGGCACGGGTCGGGCCGACCTTTAGCCGGGCTGAGCGACGGCGGGAAGGAGGCACGGGTCGCCGCGCCCTCGCGCGACCCGACATCGTCGGAGGCACGCGGGGCGGGCGATCCCGGCAGGGAAAACAGGAAAGGCGGCCGCGAGGCCGCCTTTCTCATCCATTCGGTCCGCGGTGCGATGTCAGCGGCAATATTTGCGCTCGAGGCGCGTGTGGGCTTCCCGGTAGGGGCGGCAGCTGTAGACGCCGCGGCGACGCCCCGCATACTCGTAGCCGTAGCCCGGCGCGTAGCCCGCCGTGCGGTATCCGGTGCCGTAGCCCCGCCCGTAGGTTTCGCCAGCGCCATAGCCCTGGCCCGCCCCATAGCCGCCGGCGTAGCCTTCTCCGCCGTAGCCCTGGCCACCGTAGCCCTGGCCGCCGTAGCCCTGACCGCCATAGCCGTAACCCTGGCCGGCGCCGTAGCCCTCGTAGCCGGCGTCCCCATAGCCGCCGTCGCCGTACCCGTAACCACCGTAGCCGCCGTAACCACCGTAGCCGTAGCCCAGCCCGTAACCGAGGCCCAGCCCGACCGCGAGCGGGAAGCCGTACCCGAACCGGCGATATCCGAAGCGTCCGCGGCCGAACCCGCCGTAGCCGCCGCGGAAGCCGGCGAAACGGCCATAGCCGCCGCGGAACCCGCCGAACCCGCCGCGGCCGAACCCGCCGCGGAACCCGCCGAATCCCCCGCGGCCGAAGCCGCCGCCGAAGCCGCCGTGGCGGAACACGCCGCCACCGCCGAAGCCGCGACCGCCGCCGAAGCCGCCGCGGGCTTCCGCGGTGTCGGTCGTCGCCATCACCATGGCGCCGAGCGACAGCGCCGCGAGGCCGGCCGTGGCCGCCTTCTTGATCGTCCCACCGTAGGAACCGAATGATACTGAGAACATGGTGTCCCGTCCTGATACATCGTCTTCGGGAAAGGAATGCCCGCTCGAACGGCTTTGTTCCACAGAACAGCCCTGCGACATGTTCAACGTTAATGCGTTCATCTGCCGTTCATCGTAATTCAACCTGCCGCCGCGGCCCAGGTGAGATGTACGATGCAAGTATCTGCGGCTCGCTCCTCAGTCGACCGCCGCCAAGGTGGCGTCCTGCTCTTCCGTTGTGTCGCCGCTGGACTGCGGCGGCGTGCCGTCGGCCAGCGCCAGCCACTCGTCCTCCGTGACGACGTGGAGCCCGAGTTCGCGCGCCTTCTTTTCCTTGGAGCCGGCGCCGGGGCCGACCACGACGATGTCGGTCTTCTTCGACACGGAGCCCGACACCTTGGCGCCGAGCGCTTCGGCGCGCGCCTTCGCCTCGTCGCGGGTCATGCGCTCCAGCGAGCCCGTGAAGACGATGACCTTGCCCGTGATGGCGCTCGCCGCCGCGGCCGCCGCCATCGGCTCCACCGCCACCTGGGCGAGGAGGCGGTCCCATTCGGCACGGTTGTCCGCGTCGGCGAAGAATTCCGCGAGCGTTTCCGCCGCGGCGTCGCCGAAGCCGTCGATGGCCCGCAACTCCGCCCAGGCGTCCGACGCTGCGTCGGCGGCGGCCGTGCCGGCCGCCGCGACCGCTTCGGGCGTGCCGAAGTGCCGGGCGAGGCGCTTCGAGTTGGTTTCGCCGATGCGCCGGATGCCGAGCGCGAACAGGAACCGGTTGAGCGGCACCCTGCGCCGCGCCGCGATGGCGCCGAACAGGTTGCGCACCGACACGTCGCCGAACCCGTCGCGGTTGGCGAGCCGCGTCAGCCCGGCGGCGTCGCGATCCTGCAGCGTGAAGATGTCGGACGGGGTGCGGATCATGCCCTCGGCGTGGAACAGCGCGATCTGCTTCTCGCCCAGGCCCTCGATGTCGAAGGCGTTGCGCGACACGAAGTGGCGCAGCCGCTCCACCGCCTGGGCCGGGCAGTGGATGCCGCCGGTGCAGCGGCGCACCACGTCGGCTTCGCCGGTCTTCTCGTCGACGCCCCGCACGGCGGCCGAGCCGCAGGCCGGGCAGGCGTCGGGGAAGCGGAAGGGCGCGGCATCGGCGGGCCGCTTCTCCAGCACCACTTCGACGATCTGCGGGATCACATCGCCGGCGCGCTGCACCCGCACGGTGTCGCCGACCCGCACGTCCTTGCGGGCGATCTCGTCCTCATTGTGGAGCGTCGCGTTCTCCACGACGACGCCGCCCACCGTCACGGGGGCGAGCTTGGCCACCGGGGTGAGGGCGCCGGTGCGCCCGACCTGGATGTCGATGGCGAGCAGGGTGGTGGTGGCCCGCTCCGCCGGGAACTTGTGCGCCACCGCCCAGCGCGGCGCGCGGGACACGAAGCCGAGCCGCTCCTGGTAGCGGAGGTCGTCGACCTTGTAGACCACGCCGTCGATGTCGTAGGGCAGCGCCGCGCGTCGCGCCTCGATGGCGCGGTACCGTGCCAGCAGCTCCTCGGCCGAAAGGCACAGGTGCGTGAGCGGGTTGGTGGGCAGCCCGAAGCGGCGGAACGCCGCGATCATGCCGGACTGGGTGGCGGCCGGCAGCGCCGAATGCTCGCCCCAGGCATAGGCGAAGAACTTCAGCGGCCGCTGCGCCGTGACGGCGGGGTCGAGCTGGCGCAGCGAGCCCGCCGCGGCGTTGCGCGGGTTGGCGAAGGGCGCGCGCCCCGCCGCGACGACGCGGGCGTTCAGCGCGGCGAAATCGGGCTTCTCCATGAACACCTCGCCGCGCACCTCCAGCACCGCCGGCACGTCGCCGCCGGCGAGCGCGTCCGGGATGGCGCCCACGGTGCGGACGTTGGCGGTGACGTCCTCGCCCTCGAAGCCGTCGCCGCGGGTGGCGGCCTGCACGAGCCGGCCGCCCTCGTAGCGCAGCGAGCAGGACAGCCCGTCGATCTTGGGTTCGGCCGTGATCGCCAGCGGGGCTTCGGGCCCGAGGCCGAGGAAGCGCCGCACGCGCGCGTCGAACTCCGCCACGTCCTCGTCGGCGAACACGTTGCCGAGCGACAGCATCGGCACGGCGTGGCGGATCGACCCGAACTTCTCCGACGGCTTGGCGCCGACCTGCGACCCCGGGCCGGCCGGCGCGGCCAGCTTCGGGAACGCGGCCTCGAGCGCGAGGAGGCGGCGCTTCAACGCGTCGTAATCGGCGTCCGACACCGTGGGGGCGTCGTCCCGGTGGTAGGCCAGGTCGTGCACCGCCACCTCGGCGGCGATCCGGGCATGTTCGGGGCGCGCCTGGCGCAGGGTCGCGGGGAGGTCGGGCAATGGGTCGGTCATGGCAGTCGGCAACGCGCGAAGGGGAGGTTCGGACGAGGTTGCGGCATCGGGTGCCAGGGTGGGGTTAATGTGGCGCTGCGTCGGGCCACCCCGCCGCCGGACGGAGCTTTTCGGCCGCCCGTTCGTTCGCCCCGCAGCCGGGAAGGGACCGCCATGCACGCCGCATTGATCGCCGCCACCGCCGCTCTCGGAGGGTTGCTGTTCGGCTACGACACGGGCGTGATCTCGGGCGCCCTGCTGTTCCTGCGCGACGCCTTCCACCTGTCGCCGCTGATGCAGGGCGTCGTGACCTCGATCGCGCTGCTCGGCGCCGCCGTCGGGGCCGGCTTCGCGGGCAGCCTGTCGGACCGCTACGGGCGTCGCCCGCTGATCCTGGTGACGGCGCTGATCTTCGTCGTGGGATCGCTGGTGTCCGCCGTCGCCACGGCGCTGTGGGTGCTGCTCGCCGGCCGCCTGCTGGTGGGGCTCGGCATCGGCGTTTCTTCCATGCTGGCGCCGCTCTACCTCGCCGAAACCGCGCCGGCCGAGAGCCGCGGCGCCATGGTGTCGTTGAACCAGCTCATGATCACCACCGGCATCTTGGTGTCCTACCTCATCGGCTACGGCTTCGCGGCCGGCGGCGACTGGCGCTGGATGCTGGGGCTCGGCGCCCTGCCGGGCCTGGTGCTGGCGGGCGGCATGCTGGCGCTGCCCGAATCGCCCCGCTGGCTCGCCGGCCACGGCCACCTCGCCGACGCGCGCCGGGCCCTGCAGGCCCTGCGGGGGACGGGCGAGACGGCGCGGGCGATCGAAGCCGAGCTCGACGGCATCGAGGCCGACATCGCCCGCGAAGCGAAGGGACGGGGCCGCACGTCCCTGTCCGACCCCGCCCTGCGCATGCCGCTGGTCGTCGGCGTCGGCCTCGCGGTGTTCCAGCAGGTGACGGGCATCAACACCGTGATCTACTTCGCGCCGACGATCTTCCAGGCCGCGGGCCTGTCGTCGGCGTCCGCGTCGATCCTGGCCACCGCCGGTGTCGGCGCCGTCAACGTGGCGATGACGCTGGTGGCGATCCGGCTGATCGACCGTGTCGGGCGGCGCGTCCTGCTGCTCGTCGGGCTCGCCGGCATGGCGGCCAGCCTCGTCGTCCTGGGCGGCGCCTTCCTGCTCGGCGCCGGCGGGGCGCTCGGCTGGGTCACGGCCGCGAGCCTCACCGCCTATGTGGGCTTCTTCGCGATCGGCCTCGGGCCGGTGTTCTGGCTGCTGATCTCGGAAATCTTCCCCACCGCGGCGCGCGGGCGCTGCATGGGCGTCGCCACCGTGGCCAACTGGGGCTTCAACCTCGTCGTGGCGCTGACCTTCCTCGACCTCGTCGACGGCATCGGCCGCCCCGCCACCTTCTTCCTCTACGCCGCCCTGACCGTGCTGGGCTTCGTCTTCACCCTGCGGCTCGTGCCCGAAACCAAGGGGCGGGGGCTGGAAGACATGGAGGCGGCCTGGGCGGAGCGGCGGCGCTGATCCCGGGGCGGGCGCCGGTCACCATCGTCCCGCGCCGCCCGCGCCGGGCAGGGGATTTCAGAGCCGCAGCGCTTCGACCCCCGGCAGCACCTTGCCCTCCATCCATTCCAGGAAGGCGCCGCCCGCCGTCGACACGTAGGTGAAGCCGTCCGCCGCGCCCGCGGCGTTCAGCGCCGCCACCGTGTCGCCGCCGCCCGCCACGCTGACGAGCGCGCCGCTCAGCGTCAGGGCCGCGGCTTCCTGCGCCACCGCGACCGTGCCGGCGTCGAACGGCTGGAGCTCGAAGGCGCCGAAGGGTCCGTTCCACACCAGCGTCCTGGCGGCTTCCAGCACGGCCTTCACGGCCGCGACCGACTGCGGGCCGATGTCGAGGATCATGTCGTCGGGGCCCACGGCGTCGACCGACACCGTCTTCGACGGCGCGTGGGCCTTGAACTCGGAGGCCACCACGGCGTCCACCGGCAGCACGATGCGGCACTTCCCGGCCTTGGCCAGGATGTCGCGCGCGGTGTCGAGCAGGTCGTGCTCGCAGAGCGACCGGCCCACCGCCTTGCCCTGCGCGGCCAGGA
Source organism: Lichenibacterium minor (assembly GCF_004137685.1). Lineage (GTDB taxonomy): Bacteria > Pseudomonadota > Alphaproteobacteria > Rhizobiales > Beijerinckiaceae > Lichenihabitans > Lichenihabitans minor. The sequence continues at coordinate 138,894 of NZ_QYBB01000005.1, forward strand.
ACGTGTTGGCCATGCCGCCGCCGATCACCAGCACGTCGACGCGCGTCACGAGATTGCCGAGCAGCTCCAGCTTGGTCGACACCTTGGCGCCGCCCACGACGGCCACGACGGGGCGCTCGGGCCGCTCCAGGGCGCGGGCCAGCGCCGCCAGCTCGGCCTGCATGGTGCGGCCGGCGTGCGACGGCAGCCGGCGCGCCAGGCCCTCGGTCGACGCGTGGGCGCGATGGGCGGCCGAGAAGGCGTCGTTGACGAAGATGTCGCCGAGCGCCGCCAGCTGATCGACGAAGCCCGCCTCGTTGGCCTCCTCGCCGGCATGGAACCGCGTGTTCTCCAGCAGCACCACGTCGCCGTCCTTCATCGACCCGATCGCCGAGTGGGCGATGTCGCCCACCGTCGCGGGCACGAAGGCGACCGGGCGGCCGAGCTCCTCGGCCAGGGCCAGCGCGACCGGCTTCAGCGAGTTCTTCTCGTCCGGCCCGCCCTTCGGCCGCCCGAAATGGGCCAGGAGCACGGCGCGGCCGCCCTTGTCGGCGATCTCCCGGATGGTCGGGAGGATGCGGGCGATGCGCGTGCGGTCGGTGACGCGGCCGTTCTCGGCCGGCACGTTGAGGTCGACGCGGACGAGGACGCGCTTGCCGCGCAGGTCGGCGTCGTCGAGGGTGCGGAACTGGCTCATGGGCGGCATCTCCGACGCGAATCTCTCGTCGTCCCCTCCATCGCACGCGATCGCCCGCGCCCTCAAGGGGCGGCCATCGCCCGAGTTGTGCCGGCGCGCCCGGGGCGATAGGTCGGGCGGGGATGCCGAGTCGGCTCGGTCCCCTTGGAGCGGAACCATGTCCGGAGCGAGCGGAGCGCGGCCCTTCATGTCGGGGGGCGGCGCCATGGGCGAGATGATCCGCGCCCGCGACTGGGCGGCGACCTCGCTCGGTGCCCCCGAAACCTGGCCGGCCGTGCTGCGCTCGGCCCTGCGCATCTGCCTGAGCTCGGCTTTCCCGACCGCCATCTACTGGGGGCCGGACCTCGTTCTGCTGTACAACGACAGCTGGTCGGAGATCCCGGCCGAGCGCCATCCGGCCTGCCTGGGCCGGCCCGGACGCGACGTGTGGTCCGACATCTGGGACATCATCGCCCCCCAGTTCGCCGCCGTGATGGAGACCGGCGACGGCTTCTCGGCCTTCGACCAGCTCCTCCCGATGGTGCGCGGGGGCGTGGTGGGCGAAACCTACTGGGACTACAGCTTCACGCCGCTGGTGGACGGCGAGGGGCGCGTGCGCGGCGTGCTGAACCAGGGGCGCGAACGCACCGCCCAGGTGCTCGGCGACCGCCGCCAGCAGTTCCGCCTCGACCTCGAGGACGCCCTGCGCGGCGTCGCCGATCCCGGCGCCATCGTGGCCGAGGCGACGCGCGCGCTCGGCCGGCATCTCGGCGCCGACCGCGTCGGCTTCGGGGAAATGCAGGCCGACGACAGGACCGTGCTGTTCGCCACCGACCATGCCACCGGCCTGCCGCCCCTCGTGGGCGCCTTCGACCTCGAAACCTTCGGCCCCGCCGCGATCGCGCGGCAGCGCGCGGGCACCACGATGGCGAGCCCCGACGTGTCGCAGGAGCGGCTCTACGACGTCGAGGCCTGGGACGCCGTGGGGACGCGCGCCTTCGTGTCCGTGCCGCTGGTGCGCGCCGGGCGCCTGCGGGCCATCCTCTACGTCAACCAGGCCGAGCCGCGGCGCTGGACCGCCGAGGAGCGGGCGCTGGTCGAACTCGTGGCGGCTCGGGTGTGGGATGCCGTCGAGCGGGCGCTGGCCGAGCGGGCGCTGGCCGACGCCAAGATCGCCGCCGAGGAAGCCAACCTCGCCAAATCCACCTTCATCGCCAACATGAGCCACGAACTCAGAACGCCGCTGTCGGCCATCATCGGCTACGCGGAGATGATGCTGGAGGAGGTCGAGGACGGCGCGCAGGCCGCCGAACTCGCCGCCGACATGCGCAAGATCGAGGCGAACGCCCGCCATCTCCTCGGCCTCATCAACGACGTGCTCGACCTCAGCAAGGTCGAGAGCGGCAAGATGGATGTCTACGCCGAGCTGTTCGACGTGGCTCCCATGATGGAGGAGGTGGGCTCGGCGGTGCAGAGCCTGGTCGGCAAGAAGCGCAACCGGCTGGAGCTTCGCCTCGCCCCCGACCTCGGCACGGTGGAAACAGACCTCACCAAGCTGCGGCAGATGCTGCTGAACCTCCTGTCCAACGCCGCGAAGTTCACGGAAGGCGGCGCCATCACGCTGTCGGCTGCCCGGCAGGGCGGGCCGGGCCCGGAAGCGCGCCTGGTCTTCGCCGTGGCGGACACCGGCATGGGGATGAGTGCGGAACAGCTCGCCAAGCTGTTCCAGCGCTTCACTCAGGCGGATTCGTCGACGACGCGGCGCTTCGGCGGCACGGGGCTCGGCCTGTCGCTCACCAAGGCCTTCGCCGACATGCTGGGCGGGGTCGTGACGGTGGCGAGCGAGCCCGGCCGCGGCACGACCTTCACGCTCGCCCTCCCGGCCACCTACGCGGCGCCCGCCGTGGAAGCGGCGCCCGAACCCGTCGCCGTCGGCGGGGACGACCGCGACCTCGTGCTGGTGATCGACGACGACGACGACCAGCGTGCGCTGATGGCCCGCTTCCTCGACCGCGAAGGGTTCCGATCCCGGATGGCCGCCGACGGCGAGACGGGCCTGGCGCTGGCCCGGGGCCTGCGCCCTCGCGCCATCCTCCTCGACGTGATGATGCCCGGCCTCGACGGCTGGTCCGTGCTGTCGGCGTTGAAGGCCGACCCGGACCTCGCCGACATCCCCGTCGTGATGGTGACCTTCGTCGACCAGCGCGGGTTGGCCTAGGCGCTCGGTGCTGCCGACTACGTGCTGAAGCCGGTGCGTTGGGAGCGGTTCAAGGCCGTGATGGACCGCTTCCGCGGCCGGGGCGCCTGCACGCCCGGGGGCGCGCTGGTGGTCGACGACGACGCGGACACCCGCGCCCGCGTCCGCGCCATGCTGGAGCGCGACGGCTGGGCCGTGGCCGAGGCCGAGAACGGCCGGGACGCGCTCGACCGCTACGCCCTGATCAGACCCTCTGTCGTCCTGCTCGACCTCACCATGCCGGTGATGGACGGGTTCGACTTCCTGGCAGCGCTGCGCGCCCGGCCCGACGGTGCCGAGGTGCCCGTCGTGGTGCTGACCGCGCTCGACCTGTCCCGCGAGGACCGGCGGCGCCTCGCCGGCGCCAATCAGATCCTCAACAAGGGCGAATTGAGCCCGCAGGCGCTGATGGACCGCCTTCAGAACCTCGTGGGCGCGGAAGAGCGCGGGGCGTCGGACGGCCCCGAAGCGAACTGAGACCCGCGGCGGTCCTCGACCCGGTTCCCGTTCCGATCCGACGGGAAGCGGATCGGCCGGTCATGGCGGGCGACGGACGGGACGCCGCACCTCCGTCGCGTTGCGCCGCACGGCCGGCGGCGCTCGCTCGCGCCGGCCCGCACGTCCGACCGCCGGTGTCAGATGAGCTTCGCCATCGCCACGGCCGTGTCGGCCATGCGGTTCGAGAAGCCCCACTCGTTGTCGTACCAGCTCATCACGCGCACGAAGTCGCCGTCGATGACCTTGGTCTGGTCGGTATGGAAGATCGACGAATGCGGGTCGTGGTTGAAGTCGGACGACACGTTGGGCAGGTCGGTGAAGCCCAGCACGCCCTTCAGCTCCTGCGACGCGGCGCGGCGGATCGCGTCGTTGATCTCGTCCACCGTGGTGGCCCGCTTGGTCTTCACCTTGAGGTCGACCAGCGACACGTTGGGGGTCGGCACGCGGATCGCCGAGCCGTCGAGCTTGCCCTTCAGCTCCGGGAGCACGAGGCCGATCGCCTTGGCGGCGCCCGTCGAGGTCGGGATAGAGGACAGGGCGGCGGCGCGGGCCCGGTACAGGTCCTTGTGCATCGTGTCGAGCGTCGGCTGGTCGCCCGTGTAGGAGTGGATCGTCGTCATGAAGCCGTGCTGGATGCCGATCGTGTCGTTGAGCACCTTGGCCACCGGGGCGAGGCAGTTCGTCGTGCAGGAGCCGTTCGACACGACGAGGTGCTCGCCCGTGAGCTTGTCGTGGTTGACGCCGTAGACCACCGTGAGGTCCGCGCCGTCCGACGGGGCCGAAACCAGGACGCGCTTGGCGCCGGCCTTGAGGTGCAGCGCGGCCTTCTCCTTGCTGGTGAAGATGCCGGTGCATTCCATGGCGATGTCGACGCCGAGCTCGCCGTGGGGCAGCTGCGACGGATCCTTGATGGCGGTGACCCTGATGGGGCCGCGGCCGACGTCGATCGTGTCGCCCTCGACCTTCACCGGATGCGGGAAGCGGCCGTGCACGCTGTCGAAGCGCAGCAGGTGGGCGTTGGTTTCCACCGGGCCGAGGTCGTTGATCGACACCACCTCGATGTCGTCGCGGCCCGACTCGATGATGGCGCGCAGCACGTTGCGTCCGATGCGTCCGAACCCGTTGATGGCGACCTTCACGGCCATGGCGGCGATCTCCCCGTGTGGATGTTCCGGTGCCGACGGTAACGTGCCGCGTTGCGAAAGGCGAGACGCGGCCGACGCCCCGGCGAGGCTTTCCCCGCACGCGCCGAGCCCGTAAAGGACCGTCCACCGCGCGGGGGCGCGGGATCGCGGAGGACCACCATGCGCATCACCCTGCGCGACATCCAGCGCATGAGGGACGGCGGCGAGCGCATCGCCATGGTGACGGCCTACGACCACCCGTCCGCGGTGCTGGCCGAGCGCGCGGGCGTGCCGATGCTGCTGGTCGGGGATTCGCTCGGCATGGTGGTGCAGGGCCGCGAATCCACGCTGCCCGTCACGCTCGACGACATGGCGCGCCACGCCGCCGCGGTGGTGCGCGGCACCGAGCGCGCGCTGGTGGTGGCCGACCTCCCCTTCCTCACCTACGCCACCGAGGCCGACGCCGTCGCGGGCGCCCGCCGCCTGATGGGCGAGGCCGGGGCCGGTGCGGTGAAGCTCGAAGGCGGCGCCGCGGTGACAGCCGTCGTGGCGCGGCTGACGGCGCTGGGCGTGCCCGTCATGGGCCACCTCGGCTTCACCCCGCAGGCGCAGCACCAGATCGGGCTGCGCGTTCAGGGCAAGGATGCCGCCGCCGCCCGGCAGCTCCTCGCCGACGCCCTGGCGCTGGAAGACGCCGGCGCCTTCGCGATCGTGCTGGAACTGGTGCCCGCGCCCCTCGCCGCCGCCATCACGGCGCGGCTCCGGATCCCCACCATCGGGATCGGCGCCGGCGCGGGCTGCTCGGGCCAGGTCCAGGTGTGGCACGACATCCTGGGCGTCGGCACCGGCCGCGTCCCCCGCCACGCCAAGCCCTACGCCGCCATCGGCCCCGCGATCGAGGCCGCACTGAAGAGCTACGTCGCCGACGTCGCGTCCGGCGCCTTCCCGACGGCGGCGCAGAGCGCGGGCATGGACGAGGCCGCCCTGGCCCAGGCCCTGAGCCCGGCCGGGCCGCGCGACGGCGCGGCGTGACGATGCGCGTCCTGCGCACGATCGCCGAGGTCCGGGCCGCCCGGGCCGGCCTTCCCGGGCTCGGGCTCGTGCCCACCATGGGCTTCCTCCACGCCGGCCACATGAGCCTGGTGGCGCGGGCGCGGGCCGAATGCGGCGCGTCCGCGGTGTCGATCTTCGTCAACCCGACCCAGTTCGCCGCCGGCGAGGACCTGTCCCGCTACCCGCGCGACATGCCGCGCGACCTCGCCATGCTGGACGCCGCCGGCGTCGACCTCGTGTTCACGCCGGAGCCCGCCGAAATCTATCCGCCCGGCCATGCCAGCCGCATCGAGGTCGGGCCCGTGGCGTCCCCCCTGGAAGGCGCGCGGCGGCCCGGGCACTTCGCGGGGGTCGCCACCGTGGTGGCCAAGCTGTTCAACATCGTGCAGCCGACGCGGGCCTATTTCGGCCAGAAGGACGCCCAGCAGGTCGCCGTGATCCGCCGCATGGCGCGCGATCTCGACATGCCGCTCGACGTCGTCGTGGGCGACACGGTGCGGGAGCCCGACGGCCTCGCGATGTCGTCGCGCAATGTGTACCTGTCGCCCGCGGAGCGCGCGGCCGCGCCCGTCCTTTACCGGGCGCTCGATGCGGCGCGCCGCTCGTTCGACGGCGGCGAGCGCGACGCCGAAACGCTGCGGCGTGCCATGGCGGGGACGATCGCCTCCGAGCCGGGGATCGCGCTCGACTACGTCAGCGTGGCGGACGGCGAAACCCTGGAGGAGGTCGGGCGCGCCGGTCCGGGCTGCCTGCTGTCGCTGGCGGCGCGGCTCGGCCGCACCCGGCTCATCGACAACGTCGTGCTCGGCTGATCACGGCCCGGAGACGGCGAGGGACGGCGGCCGGTGCGGCGCGATCCGCCGCTGCAGCCAGCGGGTCACCGGCACTTCGAACCGGCGGTGCACGGTGAACCCCACCGCGAGGGCGAGCCCCACGAGCCCGAGCAGGTAGGCGCCGGCCGGCACGCGCGACGGGCCGCCCCAGCGCCCGACCGCCGCCGCGGCGGCGACGTTGAGTCCCTCGTGGACGAGGTACAGCGCGTAGGACGCGTCGCCGAGCCGCTCCAGCCATCGCCGGACGGGGCCGCCCCCCTCGGCCGCGGGGCACAGGGCCGCCGCCGCCACGATGGCGGCGGCGGGCAGCCCCCAGACGACGCCCCGCCATTCGCCCCACCACGCATCGGACACGGGGGCGGCCGCCAGGGCGGCGGCGCAACCCGCGGCGGCGAGGGCGAGCGCGGCGGGCCGCGGCAGGCGCAGGCCCGACAGGGCCAGCTCGGCGATGAGGAGGCCCGCCGCGAACTCCAGCACGTTGCTGGCGCCGAGGTAGGCCAGCCAACCGGGGAGCGCCACCGCCTTGGCGGACGCCACCAGCGCGGCGAAGCCGCAGACCAGGACCGCGACGGCGGCCCGGCGCGGCAAGGCCAGGGTGGCGGCGAAGCAGGCGTAGAACGCCATCTCGTAGCTGAGCGTCCAGCCGGTCGAATAGACCGGCGTTGCGTCGTCGTTGACCGGGCCCGCGTAGGGCACGAAGGCCAGCGACAGGGCGAGGTAGCGGTTGAAGGCCCCGTGGCCGAGGCCGCCGCGGGCCGCCGCGGGCGCGAGCAGCACGAACAGCGCCGTCACGGCCCAGTAGAGCGGCACCACGCGGGCGATGCGCTTGCCGATGAAGGGCAGGACGGCCCGCGCGGCGCCGAACAGCGGCGCCGAAGCGTAGACCATCACCAACCCGGACACGACGAAGAACACGTCGACCCCGAAGGCTCCGGCCAGGAAGGACGGGAGCCGCGTGGGCATGCCCACGCCGTCGACTTCGCCGCGGGCGTGGAACGTCACCACGGCCAGCGCCGCCAAGCCGCGCAGTACCTGGATGTTGGACAGTTTCCGCATCGGCCGATCCAGCGCCCCGCCAGGCGAGGTCGCGTGGGCAAGCCCGAGCACCATCGCGGACTTCGGACGAAAAGCGAAGCGCGATCGCTCGGGTCGAACCGTGGGGATCCCGTCCCGGGTCAGACCGACTGGCGCGCCTGCATGCGGCGCTGCGCGTCGCGCGCGGCGAGCCATTCGGCCGCGAAGTCGGGGGCCACGCGGTAGCGCTCGCCGTCGCTCTCGTACCAGCCGCCCTGGTCCAGGCGCGGGGCCGCCTCGTCGCCGAGCAGCGCCTGGGTGACGCGGCCGAGCGCCTGCGCCACCAGGTCGGGCGAGCCGGCGCGGCGGGCGATGTCGGCCGCCGAGCCGCGGCCGGCCGCCACCTCGTCGATGATCTCCATGTAGCGGACGGCCGGGGCGGTCCACCGATCCCGCTGCAGGCGCGTCAGGGCCGTGTCGACGCGGATCTTCCAGACTGCGTTGGTCATGGGGTCCTCCCTCGGGAGCCGCAGACTAGGCTCGGCGCGACGCTTCCTGCAACGGGGACGACGGTGCCGAAACGAAAACGTGAACGCGCCATGAAGGGGGAGCGGTCGGCGCGTCGTCCGCGGCGCGTCCCGGCCTCGACGCGTCCCGGTCTCACCCCACCGGCCCGATCCGCGCCATGTGGAGCACGTCGACGTAGCGCCCGTCGCGGAACGCGTCGCCGCGGGCGATCCCTTCCTCCGCGAAGCCGAAGCGCCGGTAGAGCGCGATGGCGCGGGCATTGTCGGTGTAGACCCCGAGGGCGAGGCGGCGCACCCCGTACCAGCGGTCGGCCGCGTCGACGAGCGCCGCCAGCAGCGCGGAACCGATGCCGCGCCCCGCGTGGCCGTCGTGGACGCCCATGCCGATTTCGGCGACGTGGGCGCGCCGCCCGCCGGCCCGGCGCCATCCCGCGGTGCCGAGGACGGCCCCGTCGCGTTCGGCCACGAGCAGGAGGTCGTCGGACCCGATCCCTTCGAGGAAGCGGCGCGTCTCGTCCGGGCTGCGGAACGGCAGGCGCAGCGTGCCGTGCCGGAAGCCCGGCATGGCGCTGATCGCCGCGACACCCTCGAAATCGGAAACGCGCGCCGCGCGCACGGCGACGCCGTCGGGACGCCTCGCCGCCGGGGCGGTGATGTCGGACATGGGGCTCCCCGATGCTGCGCGGCGCCGAGCGGTCAGGAAAAGTTCGGCTGGCCATTCGACGCCGTCACGCCGCCGTCCACCGGCAGCACCACGCCGTTGACGAAGCTGGCGTCCGGGCTCGCCAGGAAGGCAATGACGGCGGCCACCTCCTCGCCCTTGGCGGCGCGGCCGAGCGGGATGCGGTCCCTGAACTTCGCCATCACGGCCTCGTCGCCCATCATGCCCTCCGTGAGGTCGGACAGCGTGAGGCTCGGCGCCACGGCGTTGACCCGCACGCCGCGGCCGCCGAACTCCAGCGCCAGCGCGCGGGTGAGGTTCGACACGGCGCCCTTCGACGCGTTGTAGAACGAGAAACCCCAATCCCCGCCGAGCCCGGACACCGACGACACGTTGACGATGGAGCCGCCGCTCTTCAGCAGGTGGGGCATGGCGGCGCGGCAACCGTAGAGCACGCCGTCGACGTTGATCGCCATGGTGTTCCGGTAGCCGTCGAGCGGCGCGTCGAGCAGGCCGCCGAGCGCCGCCACGCCGGCGTTGTTGACCAGCACGTCGAGCCCGCCGAACCGCGCCACCGCGGCGGCCACCAGGGCTTCCACGGCGCCGAGGTCGCTGACGTCGGCCTCGTGGACGAGCGTCCGCTCGCCATCGAGGCCCGAAGCCACGCGGTCGAGCTTGCCGCGGGTGCGGCCGACCAGCACGACCCGGGCGCCCTCCTCGGCGAAGCGGACCGCGGTGGCGGCGCCGATGCCCGAGCCGGCCCCGGTGACGATGACGGTCTTGTCGGTGAAGCGTGGCATGTCGGATCCCCTTCGGCGCGTCGCGGCGCCCGGCGGGGAAAGCCGCGACCGGGCGCGGCCGTTCCCTCAGCCGAGCGCCGCCACGACCTCGTCGGCGCGCACGATGCGGGCGAACTCGCCGTGCAGGTTCGCCAGCGTCATGGCGTGGATGTCCTCGGCGGCGTGGTGGTCGCCGTCGGGTCCCGTGCGATCGAAGGTCCAGCAGGCGTCGCGCACCAGCAGCGTGTCGAAGCCGAGGTTGCCCGCCATGCGGGCGGTGGTCTCGACGCAATGGTTGGTGATGGCGCCGCAGATCGCGAGGGTCGTCAGACCGGCCCCGCGCAGCCGGGCTTCGAGGTCCGTGCCGATGAAGGCGGAGTTGGCGCTCTTGTGCAGCACCGGCTCGCCCGCGGATTCGCGCGCCTCGGCCAGCGGGGCGTGGCCGCTGAGCCCGACGCGCAGGCGCGATCCCGGCTCGACGCTGTCGTGGCGGACGTGGATCACCGCGGCGCCCGCCGCCCGGAAGGCGCCGAGGAGGCGGGCGATCCGCCCTTCGGCGCCGGGCTGGTTGCGGCGTTCGCCCGCGGCTTCCCGCTCGGCCATGCCGCGCTGGGCATCGACCACGACGAGCGCCGTGCGGGACCGGACGAGGGCGAAAGGCATGGCGACCCGGGGCGACGAGGTCGGGGGCTGGGCGGGCAGGATATCCGGCCCGGTCCCGTCCGCAAGGTCCGGGCGCGCGGTCAATGCGCCGCCGGGCGGGGCGGCAGGGTCTGCGGCAGGGTCAGGGTGAAGGTGGTCCCCGCCCCGAAGGCGCTGTCCACCGTCACGGTGCCGCCGAGCAGGTCGGCGAAGGCGCGCGTCAGCGCGAGGCCCAGCCCCGTCCCGCCGAACCTGCGCGTGGTGGTCTCGTCGGCCTGGGTGAAGCGCTGGAACAGCCGGCCGACCTGGTCTTCCGTCATGCCGATGCCGGTGTCGGACACCCGGAATTCCAGCGCGGCGCCGCGGCGCGACACGCCGAGCCGGACCTCGCCGCCTTCCGTGAACTTCGACGCGTTGGACAGGAGGTTCAGCAGGCATTGCCTGACCTTGACGCCGTCGGTCCGCATCGCGCCGGCATCGGCGGCGACGTCGAGCACGAGCCGGTTGCCCCTGCGCCGCACCAGGGTCTCGACCGTCGACGCCACCTCGGCCGCCAGCGCCGCCACGTCCACCGCTTCGGCGGTCACGTCCATGCGGCCGGCCTCGACCTTGCTGAGGTCGAGCACGTCGTTGATGAGGCCGAGCAGGTGGCGGGCGTTGGACTTCACCTTGCCGACGTCGGCGAGGACCTCGCGGTGGCCCAGGTCCGCCAGCTCCTCCTCGATCATCTCGCTGTAGCCGATCACGGCCGACAGCGGCGTGCGCAGCTCGTGGCTCATGTTGGCGAGGAAGTTGGACTTGGCGCGGTTGGCGCTCTCGGCGGCGTCCCGCGCGGCGGACAGTGCCATCTCGGCGAGCTTGCGGTCCGTCACGTCCTGCACGACGCCGACGAGCCGCGTCGCCAGCCCGCGGCTTTCGACGGCGCGCGACACCCGGCGCATCCAGCGCAGGGCGCCGTCGTCGGCGCGGCGGATGCGGTATTCGGCGACTCGCGGCGTGGTGGGGTCGCGCCGGCGCTCGGGCGTGAAGACGAGCGCGCGGTCCTCCTCGACCACGAGGTCGGTGAAATAGCGCGTCGAACAGCGTTGCCGCTCCGGCAGGCCGTAGAGGCGGAACATCTGCGTCGAGGCTTCGAGCTCGTCGCGGTCGAACGGCACCTCGAAGGTGCCGATCCCCCCCACCTCCTGGGCCAGCAGCAGCCGGGCCTCGCTCCGCTTCAGCGCCACTTCGGCGCGGGTCCGCTCCACGGCCTCCCGCGTGCGGGTGGCGACCTCCGTCATCAGCCGCACCTCGTGGGCGCCCCAGCGGCGCGGCGCGTCGTGGTGGGCGAACATGATGGCGAGCATCCGCCCGTTCTCCGTCACCGGCACCGCCAGCGTGGCCACGACGCCGAGCGCCGCGTGGGTCGCCACCGCGACCGCATCGGCGCGGGGGTCGTCGCGCAGGTCGCCGGACATCACGGCGCGGCCGTCCCGCAGCTCGGCGATCAGCCGGGGCCCGAAGTCGTCGAGCCGCGTGGGGGCGAAGACCCCCTCGGGTTCCGTGTTCCGGCTCCACAGCCGGGTCAGGGTCGAACGGGTGCCGGAAGCGTCGGTCTCGGCATAGCCGACGCGCGCGACATCGAGCTGGGCCGCCAGCGCTTCGACGGCCAAGCCCATCACGGCTTCCGGCTCGTCGAGGCCCTTGAACCGGTCGTCGAGGTCGAGCAGCAGCGTGCGGCGCGTCTCGTCCCAGCGCCGTTCGGACACGTCCTGGGCGATGCCGATCAGGCCCACGATGCCGCCGTCCGCGTCGCGCACGTAGTCGCCGCTGCGGGCGATCCAGCGCATCTCGCCCGTGTCGGCCCGGCGGATGCGGTATTCCGTGTAGGACGCGTCGTTCTTCGGCGCGCCGTGCAGGTGGCCGGCCGTGTCGGCGCGGTCCTCGTCGACGAGCAGCGTTTCCCACAGCGCGGTGGGCAGTTCCGGCATCGGCTCCAGGCCGAACAGGCGGAAGAACCCGTCCGACGCCACCGTGGCGCGGCGGGCGATGTCGGTCGAGAACGTGCCGATGGCGGCCGCCTCGCCGGCGCGGCGGAGCATGGCCTCGCTGGCCCTGAGCTCGCGCAGCGAGCGCGTCTCGGCGGCGTCGCCGAAACCCGCCGCCACCGCGGCGGCGAGGAGCTCCGCCGAGCGCAGGTCGTGGGCCGCGAAGGCGTCCTTCTGGCCCGACTGCACCTTGAGCACGGCGAAGAACTCGCCGAGCCGCGCGATGGGCGCCACCACCATGGACCGGATGCCGAGCCTGCGCGCCGTGGCGGCGTCCACGCGGGCATCGGCTTCGGCGTCGCCCGTGGTCAGGCTGCGACCTTCGGTCAGGCTCCGCCCCGACAGGCTGCCGGAGATGGGCACGCGGAAGCCGAGGAAGGGCCCGAGCTGGCCGGCCGTCGCGGCATACACGAGCTCGGCGCCGTCCCGCATCTCGATCACCGCGCCCTCGGTCGCCGGGATCACGCGGAGCGCCGCCGTCACGGCTGCGTCCAGGATGGCGTCGAGGTTCCCGCTCGCCGCCCCGATGGCGCCCTGCAGGGCCAGGAGGCCGGCGTGGCGGTCGGCGTCGCGCTGCAGCACGGCTTCGGCGGTGGCGCGGGTGGCCAGCGCCGCGTCGCGGTCCGCGATGGCGCGGCGCAGCTCCAGCAGCGCCACCACCTGGCGGGCGAGGGCGCGCAGCGCGTCCCGCTGCCGCTCCGTGAGGCCGCCGGGGCGCGGGACCGTGTCGATGACGCAGAGGGACCCGAAGGCGACGCCGCCCGGCGTCTTCAACACCGCGCCGGCGTAGAACCGGAGGTGGTGTTCGCCGGTCACCAAGGTGTTCTCGCGCGTCAGCGGGTGCACGGCGAGGTCGGTGATGACCAGCACGTCGTCCTGGGCCAGCGCATGCGCGCAGACGGATTGCGACAATCCGGTCTCGCACGGCGCGAACCCGGTCCGGGCCTTGAACCATTGCCGGTCGCGGTCGATCAGGCTGACCAGTGCCGTCGGGGTGTCGCAGATGTCCGCCGCCAGCGTCACGATGTCGTCGAAGCCGGTTTCGGCGGGCGTGTCGAGGATCGCATAGGCGTCGAGCGCCGCGAGCCGTTCGCCGACGCCCGCGGTCGATCCGCTGTCGCGCGGCGTGGTCATGGGAACTCGCACCTTTCGCCGTGATCTCGGGCGCGGCAATCTATGGTGTTTCACGGGCCGGGCCGCAACTCCGCCTTCGCCGGGACGGGACGCGGTGTCGCGCGCCGCCGCCGCGGCCTCGCGGGCGTCCGGCGCCACGTTGCCGCGGTCGCCCGATCGTGCCCTATGGGGGCCGGCGGTGCGGACGGGGATGCGCAGATGAAGTTTTTGGTGACCTATCGCGAGCGGCGCGCGGACTTCGACCCCGCGGCGGCCCAGCGACGCGCGGCGCGGCTGCTGACGGAGCGCGCCATGCCGCCCGGGCTCAAGGTCCACGAACTCCTGTCGCGCATCGGCGGGGGCGGGGGCTACGCCGTCGTGGAAACCGCGGAAGCCGAGGACCTGCAGCATCTCGCGGGCCTCTTCTCCGCCTACGAGTGCCGCATCGAGCCGGTGCTCGACCTGTCGTTCAACGGGGCGGCCCCGGCGGAGCCGGCCGCGCCGCCGCCGGCCCGCCGCGAAACCCTCCCCGAGATGCCGCCGTCCGAGCCGCACGAGGGCGCCTTCTCCGACGACGACGTCTACGACACCGAAGACTGACGGGCGGAACCCGGCCGGGCCGTCACGCCGCCGGGGTGCCCCGCTCGGCCCGGCGCGGGATGGCGGCCGCGCCGAGGCGCCCGACCTCCTGGCGGGCCGCGGCCAGCGTGTCGAGCAGGACGCCCGCCGCCGCCACGGCGAACCCCGCCGCCAGCGATGCGGCGGCGGCGAGCGTCCGCGGTCCGGGGAGCAGGGTGCCCCGCCAATGGCGGATCTCCAGGCCCGGCGCCGCCGACGCGATGCCGAGCGCCATCAGGCCGAGGCCGGCGAGCCCCAGGATGCGCCGCGGGCGCTCTTCCACGAGCAGGCGGACGATCGTGCCGAGGAGCGCGGCCCAGCCGGCGACGCCCGGCGGCGGGACGGAAACGACGTCGGGGCGCTCCGCTTCCAGCGCCGTCACCCGCCCGACCGGCAGGCGCAGGCGCAGAGCATGCAGGGCGAGGTCGCGGGCCGACTGGCCACCGCGCGGCGCGGTCCGGTGATACGACATCGCGAACCGCCGCGAGCAGGCCTTGAAGTCCGAGTGGACCGTGTCGCCCCATCCCCCGAAGGCGAAGTCCACGGCGCGGACGAGGAGCCTGTCGCCGATGCTCGGGGCGGAGCCGCTCGATACGGCGCGGACGTCGACCAGGTCTCGACCCGCCTCGACCTCGGCCACGATCAGCGGCGCCAGGCAGGCGTCGTGGGCGCCCCAAGCGGGGGCCAGGATGTAGATGTCGGCGTCGACCTCGGCGAACATGCGCCGGACGAGGGCGTCGCGGCCGCAGCGCGGCACGGAGCGCACGGCGACACCCGCCGCTTCGGCCGAAGCCCGCTCCTCGGCCGACAGGTCGAAGCCGTAGAACCAGACCTGGGCGCGCGGCAGCACGGTCCGGTATCCGCGCACCATCGCGGCCACGTCGCCGCGGCCGGTGAGGAGCACGGCGACCTCCGCGACCGCCGCCTCGGGCCGAGAGGTCCAGGCGGCGGGGCGGACGATTCGGCTCGGAACCGCGCCGGCGCGGCGCGGCGCGGGCGCCGACAGGAGGGGATGGGACACGCGCTGACCTCGACGATGGACGAGGCGACGCTAGGGTCTCAACCTTAACGTTTCTGCGACGAGGGCGGGTCAGCCGCCCTTCACGCGGGCCTTGCGGGCCGCGTAGCGCGCGTCGCGCGCCGACTTCCGAGCGGCTTCGTCGGCGAGGATGCGGGCGGCCCGCTCCAGGCGCGCCGCTTCGGCGGCCTGCTTGTCGAGCTCGATCTGGGCCAAACGCTCCAGCTCGGCGGCGGCCTCGGCGGCTTCGCGGGCGGCCTTCTCCTCGGCCTCCTTTTGGAGCTGCAGCCGACGCTGCTCCTCCTTCTCGGCCTCGCGCTTGGCGCGAGCCTCGGCGATCGCCTGACGCTCGGCCTGCTTGCGCAGCACGTCCGGGTCGTCGTCCGCCGGCCTCGTCTTCAGTTTTTCGACCAGGGCCTTCTTGGCCGCGGAGGTGGAGCTGATGCGATCGGCGAAATTGGCGCTGTTGAACTTACCCACTTGTCGTCCATGTTCGAGTGCGGCCGGGTTCGGATCATCCGCTGATCGAACGAGCGGGCTGCGCCACGCGGCCGTCGGGCGCAAGACCGATATAGGCACGACACGGGGCGCTGAAAAGCTCCGCCGGGCCGCCGAAGGGCTGCGTTGCGCCTAAAAGGGGTGTCGCGCGGTCGGTCGGGCCTCTGCGGCGGCCCCGACCCGGGCGACGGCGGGGCGGACCTCGGCCTCCTCGGGACCGTGGCCGAAACCATGCATGCGCAACGCCCATTGCAGGCCGATCAGCGCGCCCTTGGCCACGGGCAGGAGGCCCAGGCTCAGGGCCACGGTCAGGGGAGCCCAGACCGCGGCGTGCAGCCACAGCGGCCACGCGTAGGCGAGGTCGACCCCCACCGCGGCGGCGACGATCAGGTGGCCGACCACGAAGATGGTCACGTAGGGAGGGGCGTCGTCGGCGCGCTGGTGGAACAGCGCTTCGCCACAGGCCGCGCAGGCCTCCGCCGGCTTCAAGTAGGCGCGGAACAGGGCGCCCCTGCCGCAGGCCGGGCAACGGTGCAGGGCGCCGCGCCCCATCGCGCTCCACAGGCGCCGGCGGTCGTCCTCGAGGGCCGTCCCATGGCCGTTGGGGGTCGCGGCGGTCTCCATGGCGGGGTCCTGGGCTGCGGGACGGCGGCGGCGCCGGCCGATGCCCCTACATGGGCGCGCGCTCCGCCTGTTTGCACCCCGCCGCGCGCCGGGCAGGGCTCGTTAACCGCGCCGTAAACCGGGCTGTGGATAAGCTGAGGAGAGCCGGTTCCGGCGGGGGTGAGGGCGAGCCGGGGCGCTGCACGCGCGGCCTTCCGCGTCCCGCCGACCGCGGGCGGGTCCACCGGGACCCGCGTCGCCCAGGATGGAGCAGCGCCGCTGCCGCGTGCCGGGCGGGAGCGGCCGGTGTGTCCGTCCCGGCGCGCTGCTCGCGGAGCGGGACCGCCATTTCGGCTGCCCGACGGGGATGCAAGGCGTGTTGTCGCTCAAGGCTGGCAAGATCATCCTCCTCGGCGCCACCTGCGGGCTGCTCGCCGCCGCCGTGAACGTGTCGTCGATGATCGCGGCTCGGCAGGGCGAGCTCGGCGTCGCGTCCCATTGCGCGGCCTGCGCGGCGGCGAGCGGGGTCGAGCTCGAATTCGCCCGCCTGGAGCAGCGCATCGCCGCCGCCCTCACGCCCGCCTCGGCCGTCGGCGTGGAAGACGTGCGATTGCGCTTCGACCGGCTGGGCGAGCGGGTCATGGCCCTCGACGCGCCGGACGTGCGGGCCCTGCTCGACCGCGCGCCCGAAGCCGCCGCCACGGCCGACCGCCTCGCCGCGCTGATGGATCGGCTCGCGCCGATGCTGGACCGCATCGGCCGGCCGGAGGTCGGCGCCGCGGCGCTCCAACTCATGGCGCCGCTCGATTTCGAGCTGTCGCGCCTGTCGGCCACGGCGGACCGCCTGGGCGAAGCCCGCGCGGCGGCGGGCCAGGCGGAGCTCGCCCGGCTGTACACGGTGTTCACCGCGGTCCTGTCGTCGCTCTTCGCCTTCGGGGCGGCGCTGTCGGCGCTGCTGTTCTGGCACAACCGCAAGCTCGGCGAGGTGCGGGACAGGCTCGCCGCCTCGACGGCCGGCCTCGAAGCGGCGTCGCTCACCCTCGCGTCCGCCAACGCCGAAACCACGGCCGCCGCGGTCGAGCTGCAGGCCCGCAACGCCGTGCTGGACCGGCGGGACCGCGAACTGGGGCTGCAGAACAAGCGGTTCGACGCCGCGCTGAACAACATGTCGATGGCGCTGTGCATGGTGGACGCCGACGACCGCCTCGTCGTCTACAACCAGCGTTTCGCGGACCTGTTCGGGCTCGACTTCGCGCCCATCCCCGGCCTGTCCTTCGCCGACCTCGTGGCGATGGCGGCGGGGCCGTGGCTGGCGCAGGTCCATGCCCGCCAGCGCACCCTGTCGACAGAGGGCGACGCGGTGGAGTCCTTCGTCCAGGACCTGCCGCCCGGCCCCGGCGCGGCCCCGGACGCGCGCCGGACCCTGTCGGTGCTGCACCGCCCCATGCGGGACGGGGGCTGGGTCGCCACCTACGACGACATCACGCAGCGCCGGCAGGCCGAAGCGCGCATCGCTTTCCTGGCGCGGCACGACCCGCTGACGGGCCTCCTCAACCGCACGGCCCTCGTCGAATACCTCGATGCCGCCATGGCCGACGCGGAGCGCCGCGGTTCGGGCGTCGCGGTCCATTGCATCGACCTCGACGGGTTCAAGGAGGTCAACGACGGCTTCGGTCACGGCACGGGCGACGAACTGCTGCGCGAGGTCGGGCGGCGCCTCGTCGCCCAGGCGGGTTCCGGCGCGGTGGCGCGGCTCGGCGGGGACGAGTTCGCCGTGGTGCAGGCCGGCGCCGACCCGGCCGCCGCGGAAGCGCTCGCGCTTCGGCTGAAGGCGGCGCTGGGCGAGCCTTCCGGCATCGCGGGCGTCGACCGCCGCACCACTGCCTGCGCCGGCCACGCCGTGGCGCCGTCCGGCGCGGACGGGGCCGACGGCCTGCTCAAGAACGCCCTTCTCGCCCTCGCGGCGGCCAAGCTCGCGGGGCCCGGCGCGGTGCGGGCCTTCGTGCCCGACATGGACGCCGCGAGGCGCGCGCGGCGCGCGCTGGAAGCCGACCTGCGCCAGGCGCTGGGGGCAGGGCAGTTCGACGTCTTCTTCCAGCCGCTGGTGGACGTGCGGCGGCTCGCCATCACGGGGTTCGAAGCGTTGCTGCGCTGGCGCCACCCGGCGCGGGGGCTGGTGTCGCCGGCCGAGTTCATCCCGGTCGCCGAGGAGATCGGCCTCATCGGCGAGATCGGCGCCTGGGTGCTGGCCGAGGCCTGCCGCCGGGCGGCGGGCTGGCCCGGTGAGCAGACCGTGGCGGTGAACCTGTCGCCGGCCCAGTTCGGGGTGACCGACCTCGCCGCCGCCGTGGACGCGGCGCTGGCGGCTTCCGGCCTCCACCCGCACAGGCTGGAGCTGGAGATCACGGAAAGCGTGCCGCTGGGGGACGACAGCCTGGCCGCTCTGCACGCCCTGAAGGAGCGCGGCATCCGCATCGCCATGGACGATTTCGGCACCGGCTACTCGTCGCTGAGCTACCTGCGGCGCTTCCCCTTCGACAAGATCAAGATCGACCAGTCCTTCGTGCGCGAACTCGCGAGCCGGCCCGACTGCATCAAGATCGTCCGGTCCATCACGGCGCTCGGCGCCAGCCTCGGCATGACCACGACGGCCGAGGGCGTGGAAACCGCCGAACAATTCGCCCAGCTGCAGGCGGCCGGCTGCGACCAGGTGCAGGGGTACCATTTCGGGCGGCCGCGGCCTGGCGCCGAGCTCGTCTTCGACCTCGGGCCGGACCTGCGGCCGGCCGCGGCGGCCTGATCCGCCGGCATCAGCGCCGAAGGGGCGTGACTTCCCGGCGACGCATCGGCATGGCGTCGATGACGGGGAACAGCGTTTCGCGGCCGAGCGGCGCCGCCGAGCGCAGCTTCTCGCCCCCGTCCTTGCCCACCAGGATCGCCGTGAAGCCCCCGCCGGCGCCGAACCGCCGATGCAGCGCGGCCCCGTCGGGCGTGTCCTCCGGCGCTTCGACGAGGACGAGGTCGCGCTCGCCGCCCTCGGGGCCGAGCGCCGCGAACAGCCGTCGCTGCCGCGCCAGGGCCGGGTCGTCGCGCGTCGGCGCGAGCGCCACCACGACGCGGCTCCGCCAGCGCAGGCGGCCGATCGGATCCTCGGCGGCGTGCGCAGGCGCCGCCGCGGCGACCGCCAGCGCGGCGCAGGACAGAAGGTGGACGAGGCCCGCCATGTCGTCCCTCCCTGTCGAGACGGCCCTTCAACGCCCGGGCCGCCCTTCCGGGTCCCCGGTTTCGCCGCAAAGCCCGGGTCAGGTCCCCGCGATGAGCCAGCCCAGCGCGCCGCCCTTTCCCGTGTCCGACCATTGCGACGGGCGGACGTTCTTCAACCCCGGCGTCGACACCGACCGGAGCCTAGCCGACCTGTGGCGCTGGCGGCGCGACGGCGTGCGCGTGCCCTGGCCGGCCTCGGTGCCCAACGTCCCGGCCCCGCCGCCCCCGGCCGGGGCCGGCCCCGGCGAGGTCCTGCTGACGCTCGTCGGGCAGAGCACGGTGCTGGTGCAGGTCGAGGGCTGCAACGTCCTCACCGATCCGGTGTGGTCCGAGCGCGCCAGCCCGCTCGGCTTCGCGGGGCCGAAGCGCGTGCGGGCGCCGGGCATCGCCTTCGACGACCTCCCCCGCATCGACCTCGTGTTGCTCAGCCACAACCATTACGACCACATGGACGTGCCGACGCTGAAACGGCTGCAGGCGCGGTCGGCGCCGCGGATCGTCACGGGCCTGGGCAACGGGCGCGTGCTCGCCCGGCACGGCATCGGCGGCGTGGTCGAACTCGACTGGTGGCAGTGCTGCACCCCGGCGCGGGGCGTCGACGTCACCTACCTGCCGGCGCAGCACTGGTCGAGCCGCAGCCCGTGGGACCGGCGCCGGGCGCTGTGGGGCGGCCATGCCCTGCAGGCGGGGGGCGCCTGCATCTGCTTCGCGGGCGATTCCGGCTACGGCCCGCATTTCGCCGCCATCGGGCGCGCGCTCAAGCCCGACGTGGCGCTGCTGCCGATCGGCGCCTACGAGCCGCGCTGGTTCATGGCGGCCCAGCACATGGACCCGGCCGACGCCGTGCTGGCGCATCGCGACCTCGGCGCGGCGATGAGCCTCGGCCTCCATTGGGGGACGTTCCAGCTCACCGACGAGGCGATCGACGCGCCGCTCGTCGCGCTCGCCAGGGCGCGGGCCGAGGCGGGGCTCGACGAGGCCGCGTTCAGGACGCCGGACTTCGGCACCACGCTGGTGTGGCGGCGCCGGCCGCTGCCCGCCGAGGCCGCCGCGCCCGCCGACCCCTGACGGGCCGTGGCCCGTCGCGCCGCGCCCCCGACGGGCCGTGCCCTTGACGGGCCGGGGCGTCGGGGGAACAACCGCGGCACGCGACGGGCGCACGGCCGCGTCGCCGGGAGGATCGGACCATGCGTGTGCTGACAATCGCCGCCGCGGCGCTTCTGGGTGCGACGGCCTGGGCCGGGGCGCAGACGCAGTCGACCGAGCCGTCGAAGGCGGGCTGCAACGCCGGCGTGGTGAACGCGCCGACGACGCCGAAGGAGCAGGATTCCGCCGGCGGTACCGCGCCCGGCAACACCGGCAACAACGGGTTCACGGGCGCGGGCCTGGGCGGGTCCTACGTGGGGACCACCAGCAACGGCCCGGTCGCGGGCTCGCCCTCGGTTCAGCCGGCGACCGCCAAGGGCCTCGACCCGATCGCCGCCCCGCCGAAGGCGTCCAGCACCGGCGCCTGCTGAAGGGCGAACGGCCCCCGGCCGTGGCCCGACGCCGACGGCGGCGTGAACGCGGCGCGGCTCAACCGGCCGCGTTGGCGTCCAGGAACAGGCGGATCGCCGGGTTGTCGCTCTCGTCCCAGGACGGATAGCCCAGCGCCTCGATGGCTTCGGCGAAGCGTCCGCGCTCGGTCACGGGCACGTCGAAGCCCGCCAGCACCCGGCCGTAGTCGGCACCGTGGTTCCGGTAATGGAACAAGGTGATGTTCCAGAACTGGCCGAGGCCGTTGAGGAAGTTCAGGAGCGCCCCCGGGTATTCCGGGAACTGGAAGCGCATGACCCGCTCGTGTGCCAGCCCGGCCACGCGCCCGCCCACCATGTGGCGGACGTGGACCTTGGCGATCTCGTCGTCGCTGAGGTCGACGACGGGATAGCCGGCCTGGCCCAGGGCCGCCACGATGTCGCGCTTCTCCGCCTGGCCGCCGCGCAGCTCGACGCCGACGAAGATGTGGGCCGGGATGCCGGGGCCCGTCTGGCGATAGTTGAATTCCGTGATGGAGCGCGGCCCCAGCACCTGCATGAAGCGCCGGTAGGAGCCGGCCTCCTCGGGGATCGTCACGGCGAGCAGCGCTTCGCGGCCTTCGCCGATCTCCGCCCGCTCGGCGATGTGGCGAAGGCGGTCGAAGTTGAGGTTGGCGCCGGAGTTGATCGCCACCAGCGTCCGGCCTTCGAGGCCGTGCAGGGCGGCGTAGCGCTTCAGGCCCGCGAGCGACACGCCGCCGGCGGGCTCCGACACCGCGCGGGTGCCGTCGAAGATGTCCTTCACGGCGGCGCAGATCTCGTCCGTCGTGACGGTGATGACCTCGTCGAGGCACTGGCGGCAGATGCGGAAGTTCTCCTGCCCGGCCTGACGCACCGCGACGCCGTCGGCGAACAGGCCCACGCGGTCGAGCACCACGCGCTCGCCGGTTGCGATGGCGGCTTTCATGGAGGCGGCGTCGTCGGGCTCGACGCCGATCACCTTCACGTCGGGCCGCAGGAACTTGACGTAGGCGGCGATGCCGGCCGCGAGGCCGCCGCCGCCTACGGGGACGAAGATGGCCTCGATCGGCTCGGGGTGCTGCTGCAGGATCTCCATCCCCACCGTGCCCTGGCCGGCGATGACGTCCGGGTCGTCGTAGGGCGGCACGTAGGTGAGGCCGCGCTCGGCGCAGAGCTTCTGGGCGTATTGGGACGCCTCGTCGAAGTTGTCGCCGTGGATCACGGCGTCGCCGCCGCGGGCCCGCACGCCCGCCACCTTGATGCCGGGCGTGGTGCGCGGCATCACGATGGTGGGGACGACGCCGAGCCGCTGGCCCGCGAAGGCCACGCCCTGCGCGTGGTTGCCCGCCGAGGCCGTGATGACGCCGCGCTCCAGCACCTCGCGCGACAGCCCCGCCATCTTGTTGTAGGCGCCGCGGATCTTGAAGGAGAAGACCGGCTGCAGGTCCTCGCGCTTCAACAGCACGCGGTTGCCGAGCCGCCCCGACAACGCCGGCAGCGGGTCGAGCGGCGTCTGGATCGCGACGTCGTAGACCCGCGAGGTGAGGATGCGGCGGGCGTAGTCGTTGAGGTCGACGGGGTCGGGCGTGGCCTTCGACCAGGGCAGGTGCAGGTTCATGGGCGGACGGGAGGGCTCGGGCGGAGGTGCAGCGTGGTGGTGCGCTCGAAACGCCGACCGCGCAACCCTCGGGAAGCACGACGCGGGCCCGCCCGCCCCAGGCTGCCCGTCGTCCCTGCCGCGCCCCGGACGGTCGTGGGCCGCCCCACGAAGGCCTGCCGAGCGGCCTCGCCGCCGCCTTGACGCCGCCCCGGGACCGGCGCCATTCAGGTGCGACGACCCGCCGAGGACACGCCGTGATCGCGCTCGACTACCCGTTCCCGCTCCCTCCCGCGAACGGGGCGACGCTGGAGGTCGCCCCCGGCCTGCACTGGCTGCGCCTGCCGCTGCCGTTCCGCCTCGACCACGTCAACGTGTACCTCGCCGAGGGAGAGCGCGGCTGGACGGTCGTCGACGCGGGGGTCGACACCCCCGAAGCGCGGGCGCTGTGGGAGGGCGTGCTCGGCGGCCTGCTGGCGGGGAAGCCCGTCGAGCGCCTGGTCGTCACCCACTACCATCCCGACCACGTCGGTGCCGCCGCGTGGCTCTGCGGGCGCACGGGCGCCGAACTGGCGATGGGCGAAACCGAATACCTGACGGCGCGGGTGCACCGGCTCGCGACGCCCGACGACCTCGGCGCCGAGCGCGGCTTCTACCTCGGCCACGGGCTGACGCCCGAGCAGCTCGACCGCATGGGGCAGCGCCTCGACCGCTACCGCGCGGTGGTGCCCGACCTGCCACGGCGCTATGCCCCGTTGCGGGCGGGCGACATCGTCCGGATCGGGCGTTTCGAGGCCGAAGCGATGACCTATGCCGGCCATTCGCCCGCGCAGGTGCTGTTGCACGTGCCCGCCCACGACCTGCTGTTCGCCGCCGACCACGTGCTGCCGCAGATCTCGCCCAACGTGTCGGTGGCGGAGGAGAAGCCCGAGGACGACCCGCTCGGCCGCTACGTGGCGTCGCTGGCGGACCTGCCGGCGCGCGTGCCGGACCGCACGCTGGTGCTGCCGGGGCATCGGCTGCCCTTCTTCGGGCTACACCGCCGCTGTGCCGACCTCGCCGCGCACCACGCGGCACGCTGCGCCGACCTCGCGCGGTTCTGCGATCCCGACGCGCCGCCGACCGCGGCCGAGATCGTGCCGCTGCTGTTCACCATGGAGCTCGACGCCCACCAGTTCTGGTTCGCCTTCAGCGAAACGCTGGCCCACGTCAACCTGATGGCGCGGCGGGGGGACCTGACGGAGGTGCGGGACGGGAGCCTGCGGCGGTGGCGGTCGAGCTGAAGCCCGTCCATCCGCCGGGCCGTCTCCCCTCCCCATCACCGGCGACGCTTCTCATCGGCGGCGCACGAGGGTTGCGGTTCCTCGTTTCAAGGAGGTCGACATCAAGAGTTGCGGAAACGGCACAGCTCATCGCGCAAATGCGGCCGTCGGTCGAAACCTCCTCGTCGATCCATCCGATCTCGGGTTGTCTTCCCGTGTCGGATGCAACCGAATCTTCGGTCCGACGTTCGGAGGTCCTCATGCTTTCACTTCTGCGATCGGCTCTGCCCTTGGCGCTCGCCGCCTCCCTGGTGGCCGTACCGGCCCGAGCTGGCAGCGTGACCTACCAGTGGGTCATCACCGACAATTTCGCCCTCAGCGGGAACCCGGTCACCCAGCTCGATCCGTCGACCTGCACGGGCATGAGCTGCGGGCCCATGACGCCGACGACCTTCTACCAGGGCAGCAGCGCGACGGCCTCGGCGAGCGTTCCGCCGACGAACGGATCAAGCCCGAGCGGCACGTATTACGTCGGCTTCGCTTCGCCGAACGGGAACCGCAACGAATGCGGCTTCACCATCTCGGGGGGAACGGTCAACGCGGATGGAAGCTCGGCGAGGCCGACTGCTTATGCGTTCATCAATAAATACACCTTCGCGGGAAGCCGACTCCAGCCGGGATGTAAATATAATGGATTAACCGCGACCCCTGGATGTTCTACACTTAATGGAACATGCACTTATACGGCGAACTTCAGCATCGAAACATACAACAATTAGGAAAAACGACGATTAGGTAATACCGCTTCCGGGTGAGTGGTTCGGAACAGTGCTGCGCGGTCGTCTCTGGTCCGCCTCCTCCACCGCGCCGCGCGCGGTCCCCCTCCTCCGCCTGCGGAGAAGGATCAGAGCGGCCGCCGTCGTGCGCTTGTCCTCCTCTGCGAAGCGGAGGAGAGGAACGGGCACCCATCCCGGCGAGCCGGGATGGTACCCTCATACGAAGTATGTTGATGGTGGAGGAGGCGGATCGGGTGCGACCGAACCAATTTCGCGGAAACCATATAATTGGATATAAGAAAATAATCTGAGTGCGTGTGGATTGTTGAAATCCACACGCACTATGGATTTGATTTCCGTTATACTTTCCCCGTCCGATGCTCGACGTAGGGCGGGAAAACAGCGATGCTGAGATTAGAAATCCTGGAACGCTCGTGGACGGGTATCTCCAAAAGGATGACGACCGATGAGTTTGTGAATGACAGATCGCCTGTGGCGACCTGCGGATCTTCCTTCATCGTCCGCATCGTTACGGGGCGGCAGCGGTCGCTCTCACCTGGACTCGACGCACTATCCGCAATCTCAGTTTCATATCGACTATGTCAGACTATCATCCGTCCATGTCATCAGCAACTGTACGCCACCTATGAACGGACCGCCCAAGTGCTTGCCATCCTTGAATTGTGATATGAACTGGTTCATCGCCTCCTTATCATAGCCGCCGGACCAAGTGCCGGACTCCGGCTGCGAGTCTGGACCTGGGCCGCCAAATACCTCTCTCTCTGTATAGTTCAGGCTTTGAATATCCGACATCTTCTGTATGACGAGGGTGTGATTGTCGAACGCCTTCTGCATAGAATCGGCGTAGGCGTTGGTTTGGGCGGCCATCGCCCTCAAAGAATCCGGGTCTGGGCGCACCGGAGGAGCCGAGGCCGGGTCGTTCGCCCAGTTCAGATAAGTCTGAGCGGCGTCCCTTTCCATCTGAACTATAGTGGAGAACGTTTCTGTCACCCCAAGCCCTGGATCTTGAAGACCTTTGCCGCTGTAGAATGCTTTGCTGATCTGTTCTGACGTCATCGCGTTGTTCGACGTCACCAGGGCGTTGGCTTGGGCGACGGTCATATACTTCGGATCCGTCGTTCCCGTATCCGGTGCCGCGCCGGTGCCGCCCGCCTGGAGGGCCGAGATCGCATGGCCGGTGCCGGCAGCCACAGCGCTCCTGGCCACCGAAGCCACCGAGACGGCGGGGGGCGCCGTGGGTGCGGTCGCCGCCGTGTCGGTCGTGGCCTGCCCCGGCTGGCCGAACAACAGGTCGACAATCCAGGTCTCCATCCTGGGCGACCCCGCGATGCCGATCGACTCCATCCTCGTCGTCTCCGTGCTGGACACCCGGCGGGGCATCGGCTCCGAGCCACGCCTCAACGCCTCCCAGCGACGGCGGATCGCCCCGGACACCACTCTGCCACCGGGAGTTTAAGGCCGGCTGAACGCCATCGCGGCGTCGAGCGACCGGTCCGTGCTTCGAGCCGCGACTCCGAAGTCTCGGTCTTCGGCGCGCCGGCGGCGGGCGTGAGGCCGCTCAGCGGGCGAGGATGCGGGCCAGCACGATGGCGGCCCCGATGATGGCGACGCTCTGGAAGCCGACGATGCCGACGATCCACTTGATCGTGTCGGCCTTGGCGGCCTCGATCCTGGCTTCGACGCCCCTGATCTCGGCCTTGAGTTCCGTCCGCACGTCCTTGAGGCCGTGGTCGAGCTTGCCTTCGAGGTCGTCGATCCTGCGGTCGAGCTTGGCTTCGAGGTCGTCGATCCTGCGGTCGAGCTTGGCTTCGAGGTCGTCGATCCTGCGGTTGAGCTTCCCTTCCAGATCGTCGATCTTGGCGTCGAGGTCGTCGATCTTGCGCCCGAGTTTGGCCTCGGTGGCTTGAAGGTCGGCTCGCGACACCACCTCGCCCGAGATCGCGTCCGACAGGGCGTCCGACAGGCGCTCCGATTGTTCGGTCGTGAACTGGCCGCCGTCGCGCAGGGCGCGGGCGAACTTCAGCGTGTCGAACATGACGGTCACGGCCGCTCCCTTTCCCTCGGAAGCCTAACGCGCCGCGGAAGAGCCGTCGAGAGGTCACAACGGCCGGCGCAGCCGACGGGCCAGCACGCCGACGATGCCCTCGCGGAAGGCCAGCACGCAGACCACGAAGACCCCGCCCTCGACCACCGTCACCCACGAGCCGATGGAGGACAGGTAGAATTCCAGCGCCGTGAACACGAGCGCCCCCACCGTGGGGCCGAACATGGTGCCCATGCCGCCGATCAGCGTCATCAGCACCACTTCGCCCGACATGGTCCAATGCACGTCCGTGAGGGAGGCGAGCTGGAACACGATCGCCTTAGTTGAGCCCGCGAGCCCGGCCAGCGCCGCCGACATCACGAAGACCGCGAGGCGGTAGCGGTCGACCCGGTAGCCCAGCGACAGGGCGCGGTTCTCGTTCTCGCGGATGGCGCGCAGCACCTGGCCGAAGGGCGAATGGACGATGCGGTAGATGACCAGCAGCCCCGCGACGAAGATCGCCGCCGCCACGACGTAGAGCGTCGCGTCCGAGGCGAGGTCGATCGCTCCGAACAGCTTTCCGCGCGGCACGCCCTGGATGCCGTCCTCGCCGCCCGTGAAGGGGGCCTGCAGGGACGCGAAATACACGATCTGCGCCAGGGCCAGGGTGATCATCGAGAAGTAGATGCCCTGGCGGCGGATCGCCACCGCGCCGAACACGGCGCCGAGGGCGCCCGACGCCAGCGTGCCGAGCAGGATCGCCAGCGCCGGGTCGACGCCCCAGCTTCGCGCCGCATGGGCGCAGACGTAGGAGGCGAGGCCGAAATAGGCGGCGTGGCCGAAGGACAGCAGCCCGCCGTAGCCGAGCAGAAGGTTGAAGGCGGAGGCGAAGAGCGCGAAGCACATCACCCGCATCACGAAGACCGGGTAGGCCAGGAAGGGCGCGGCCGCCAGCACCACCACCAGCCCGGCGAAGATCGCCGCGTGGACGGCGCCGTCGTGGCGCCGCGGGTCCGCCGCGCCGGGCGCGGCGACCTGGGCCGGGGCGACCGGATCGGCCACGCTCATGCTGCCCTCCCGAACAGGCCGTTGGGTTTCACCATCAGGACCGCGATCATGATGACGAAGATCACGGTGGAGGATGCCTGGGGGTAGACCACCTTGGTGAGCCCTTCGCACAGCCCCAGCGCGAAGCCGGTGATCACCGAGCCGAGGATCGACCCCATGCCGCCGATCACCACCACGGCGAAGACCACGATGATGATGTCGGCCCCCATGTTGGGGTTCACCGAATAGATCGGCGCCGCCAGCACTCCCGCCAGCGCCGCCAGCGCGACGCCGAAGCCGTAGGTGAGGGTGACGAGGCGCGGCACGTTGATGCCGAAGGCCGACACCATGACGGGGTTCTCGGTGGCGGCCCGCAGCGTCGCGCCGAGGCTCGTCTTCTCGATGGTGAACCAGGTGGCGAGGCACACGACGAGCGACGCCACGATCACCCAGGCGCGATACGCCGGGAGCACCATGAAGCCGAGCTGCAGGGGCGCCCTGAAGATGGGCGGCGCGGCGTAGGGCAGGCCGGACACGCCGTAGGAGTTGCGGAACAGGCCCTGGATGATCAGCGCCAGCCCGAAGGTCAGCAGCAGGCCGTAGATCGGGTCGAGCCGGTACAGCCGCGCCATCATGGTGCGCTCGATGACGATCCCGAAGGCGCCGACGATGAGCGGCGCCAGCACCAGCGCGCCCCAATAGTTCACGCCGAAGACCTGCAGCAGGATGTAGCCCGCGAAGGCGCCCATCATGTAGAGGGCGCCGTGGCTGAAGTTGACGATGTTCAGCAGGCCGAAGATCACCGCCAGGCCGAGGCTCAGGAGCGCGTAGAAGGCGCCGTTGATGAGCCCCAGCGTGAGCTGGCCGAACAGCACCTGCGTGGGGATGCCGAGGAACGTGTGCATGTCCGGGCGTCCGGGCTCACTTCACCAGAGGGCAGTTGTCGTCGGCCAGCGGCCGGAACGCCTGCTCGGCCGGGATGGTGTCGAGGAGCTTGTAGTAATCGTACTTGCCCTTTGATTCGGCCGGCGTCTTCACCTGGTAGAGGTACATGTCGTGGGTGACGCGCCCGTCGATGCGCAGCCGGCCGTGGCCGAACAGGGGGTCGTCGGTCGGCATCTCGCGCATCTTGGCCATCACGGCCGCGGTGTCCTTGCCGTGCAGGGCGTCGACGGCCTTCAGGTAGTGCAGCACGGACGCGTAGACGCCGGCCTGGTCCATGGTGGGGACCTTGCCGTCGTTCACGGCCTCGTAGCGCTTCGTCCAGGCGCGCGTGCCGTCGTCGTGGTCCCAATAGAAGGCCGTGGTGAGGTTCAGCCCCTGGGCGACCTGCAGGCCCAGGGCGTGCACGTCCGTGATGAAGACGAGCAGCCCCGCGAGCCGCTGCCCCCCCTGCACCACGCCGAACTCCGCCGCCTGCTTGATGGAATTGACGGTGTCCGACCCCGCGTTGGCGAGGCCGATGACCTGGGCGCCCGAGCCCTGGCCCTGGAGCAGGAAGGACGAGAAGTCGGAGGACGGGAAGGGCGTGTCGACCGAGCCCACCACGGTGCCGCCGGCCTGCTTCACGAACCGGGTGGCGTCAGCCTGGAGGGCGTGGCCGAAGGCGTAGTCGGCGGTGAGGAAGTACCAGCTCTTGCCGCCCTCCTTCAGGATGGAGGTCGCGGTGCTCTTCGCCAGCGCGTAGGTGTCGTAGGTCCAGTGCACGGTGTTGGGCGAGCATTGCTCGCCGGTCAGCACCGAGGTGCCGGCGCCCGAATCCATGAAGATCTTGTTCTTCTCGCGCGTCACCTTGGCGACCGCGAGCGCGACCCCCGAGTTCGGCACGTCGACGATGACGTCGACGCCGTCCTGGTCGAACCATTGCCGGGCGACGTTGGAGCCGGTGTCGGGCTTGTTCTGGTGGTCGGCGGCGACGAAGGACACGTGGATGCCCTTGGCTTCGGCGCCGAAGTCCTCGACCGCCATCTTGGCGGCGTTGACGGAAGGCTCGCCCGAGATGTCGAGGTAGGGCCCCGACCGGTCGTTGAGCACGCCGATCTTCACCGACACGTCGGCGTAGGCCGGCAGGCTCGCGCCGAGCAGCGCCGCGGCGGCGGTGGCGCACATCAGGACCCGCTTCAGCATCGTGTCGCTCCCGTCTTCCCGTCTCACACGCCGAGGTAGGCGTGGAGCTTGTCGATGTTGCTTTGGAGGTCGGCGTTGAGGAACGTGTCGACGACGCGCCCCCCCTCGACCACGTAGTGCCGGTCCGCCAGCGTGGCGGCGAACCTGAAGTTCTGTTCCACCAGGACGATGGTGTAGCCTTCGGCCTTGAGGCGCGAGATCGTGCGGCCGATCTGCTGCACGATGACGGGGGCGAGCCCTTCCGTCGGCTCGTCGAGCAGCAGGAGGCTCGCGCCCGAGCGCAGGATGCGGGCGATGGCGAGCATCTGCTGCTCGCCGCCCGACATCTTGGTGCCGCCGGACGAGAGCCGCTCCTTGAGGTTGGGGAACAGCTCGAAGATCGTGTCGCGCGACATGCCGCCGGGCCGCACCACGGGCGGCAGCATGAGGTTCTCTTCCACCGACAGGGACGCGAAGATGCCGCGTTCTTCCGGGCAATAGCCGATGCCGGCCCGCGCGATGGCGCGCGACGGCAGCTTGATGGTTTCGCGCCCCTCGAAGCGGATCGAGCCCTTCCGCTTGTTCATCACGCCCATGATCGAGCGCAGCGTGGTGGTCTTGCCGGCGCCGTTGCGGCCGAGCAGCGTCACGACCTGGCCCTTGGGCACCTCGAAGGCCATGCCGTGCAGCACGTGCGATTCGCCGTACCAGGCGTGGAGGTCGGACACGGACAGGCTGGAAGCGGCCGGGGCCGCGGCGGCGGGCGTGGCGAGGGCGGCGGCGTCAACCATGTCCCACCCCGATGTAGGCCTCGACGACGGCGGGATCGCGCGACACGTCCTCGTAGGAGCCTTCGGCCAGCACCTTGCCCCGCGCCAGCACGGTGATGCGGTCGCTGAGCGAGGCCACGACCGACAGGTTGTGCTCGACCATCAGCACGGTGCGGCCCACGGCGGCGCGGCGGATGAGGGCGGCGGTGCGGTCGATGTCCTCGTGGGCCATGCCGGCCATGGGCTCGTCGAGCAGCATCAGTTCGGGCTCGAGCGCCAGCGTGGTGGCGAGCTCCAACGCGCGCTTGCGGCCGTAGGACAGGTCGGCGGCGCGCCCGTCCTCGAAACCCGCGAGGCCGACCTGCGCGATGAGGTCCCGCGCTTCGCCGTCGAAGCGGCGCAGCAGCTTTTCCGAGCGCCAGAAGTCGAAATTGTCGCCTCGCCGCCGCTGCAGCGCCACGCGGACGTTCTCCAGCACGCTGAGGTGGGGAAAGGTGGCGGAGATCTGGAAGGACCGCACGAGGCCCTGGCGGGCCACGTCGGCCGGCGCCGTGCGGGTGATGTCGCGCCCGTTGAAGCTGATGCGGCCGCGCGTCGGCGACAGGAACTTGGTGAGGAGGTTGAAGCAGGTGGTCTTGCCGGCGCCGTTGGGGCCGATCAGCGCGTGGATGGTGCCGCGCCGCACCCGAAGATCGACGCCATCGACCGCCACGATGCCGCGGAACTCCTTCGCCAAACCCTGCGTCGTGAGGATGAAGTCCTCCGCCACGCGTCCTCCCGCTGTGCCCCGACCGCGTCATGGCAGCCATGCTTTGTTGCCGCGCACCATGGCCGATCGCGGGGAGGCGGGCAAGGGGCAGGATCGGCTCTCGACAGGCGATGGCGCGGCCGCCCCGGCGCCGGGCTAGCCCAGGGGGTAGACCCTGAGATGGTCGAAGCGCAGGCCTACGGCATCGCCGGCCCGCAGCCCGGCCGGGTCCGGGCAGTCGACCTCGATGCGCCGGGCCGATCCCGCGACACTCACCTCCGCCCGCACCCCGCGCGACGCCCACAGCAGGGCTTCGACGCGGGCCGGCACGCCGCCCCCCGCCGGCACCAGCGCGGCGTCGCCCGGGCGCAGGAACTGCCGGGCCGGGCCGTCCGGCACGCCCGCCGGGGCGGCGCCGACGTCGAAGCCGCCGAGCCGCACCCGGCCGGCCGCGACCGTCACGCCGAGCGCCGTCGGGTCGCCGACGAAGGAGGCCACGAAGGCGGTGCGCGGGGCGGCGTAGATGTCCGCCGGGCGCCCCACCTGCTCGATGCGGCCGGCGTCGAGGATCGCCACGCGGTCGGCCAGTTCCATGGCCTCGTCCTGGTCGTGGGTGACGAAGACGGTGGTCTGGCCCGTGCGCTCGTGGATCTCGCGCAGCCAGCGGCGCAGGTCCTTGCGGACCCGGGCGTCGAGCGCGCCGAAGGGCTCGTCGAGCAGCAGCACGCGGGGCTCGATGGCGAGCGCGCGCGCCAGGGCCACGCGCTGGCGCTGGCCGCCGGACAGCTGCGCCGGGTAGCGCCGCTCCAGCCCGCCGAGCTGAACGAGGTCGAGCAGGGCCAGCGAGCGGCGGCGGATCTCGGCCGCCGCCGGCCGGGTGCGGCGCGGGCGCACCCGCAGGCCGTAGGCGACGTTGTCGAGGACCGTCATGTGGCGGAACAGGGCGTAGTGCTGGAACACGAAGCCGACACCGCGCTCCCCCACGCTCAGGCCCGCCGTGGACGCGCCGTCGAAGGCGACGCTGCCCTCGTCGAAGGCTTCGAGGCCGGCGATGACGCGCAGCAGCGTGGTCTTGCCCGAGCCGGACGGCCCGAGCAGCGCCAGGAGTTCGCCGCGCTCGACATCGAGCGACACGCCCTTGAGGGCCGCGCCCGCGCCGTAGCTCTTGACGAGGCCGCGCACCGCGATGCCGACCCCGCCGCCGCGGGGCTGCCCCGCCGCGCCCGCTTCAATGCCGCCGGGCGCCCGCCAGGTCATCGCCGTAGCGTCCTTCGAGGAAGGCCTTGAGGGCCAGGGTGACCAGGGCCAGGAGGGCCAGGAGCGAAGCGACCGCGAAGGCGGCGGCGAGGTCGTATTCATTGTACAGGATCTCGACATGGAGCGGCAGCGTGTTGGTGAGGCCCCGGATGTGGCCCGACACGACCGACACCGCGCCGAACTCGCCCATGGCGCGGGCGTTGCAGAGCAGGACGCCGTAGAGCAGGCCCCATTTGATGTTGGGCAGCGTGACGGTGAGGAAGCAGCGCAGGCCGGATGCGCCGAGCGTCAGCGCCGCCTCCTCGTCGGCCCGGCCCTGCTCCTCCATGAGGGGGATCAGCTCGCGGGCCACGAAGGGGAAGGTCACGAAGACCGTAGCCAGCACGATCCCCGGCACGGCGAAGACGACCTGCACGCCGTGCGCGTCGAGCCAGGGGCCGAACAGGCCTTGGGCGCCGAACACCAGCACGTAGATCAGGCCCGACACCACCGGCGACACCGAGAAGGGCACGTCGATGAGCGTGAGCAGCAGGCTCTTGCCCGGGAAGGCGAACTTGGCGACGCACCAGGAGGCCGCGATGCCGAAGGCCGCGTTGAGCGGGACCGCCACCGCCGCCACCGTGAGGGTGAGCCAGAGGGCGGCCTGCGCGTCCGGCTCCGCCAGCGCATCGAGGTAGGCGCCGAGCCCCTTGGCCGAGGCCTCGACGAAGACTGCCGCCAGCGGCACGGCGACGAAGAGGAGCAGGAACCCCGCCCCGACCGCGATGAGGAGGGCGCGCACGGCCGGACTCTCGCCCGCGGCTTCGCGGCGCGATCTCGCGTCAGCCATGGCCGTGCCTCCGGCGGCCGAAGGCCTGGACGAGGTTGATGGCGAGCAGCACCGCGAAGCTGACGAGCAGCATCGCCACGGCGACGCCGGTGGCGCCGGCGTAGTCGTATTCCTCCAGCCGCTGCACGATCACCAAGGGCAGGATCTCCGACACGTAGGGCGCGTTGCCGGCGATGAAGATCACCGACCCGTATTCGCCCACCGCCCGCGCGAAGGTGAGGGCGAAGCCGGTGAGCACGGCCGGGGCGAGGGTGGGCAGCACCACGGCGCGGAGGGTCCGCGCCCGCGACGCGCCGAGCGTCGCCGACGCTTCCTCGACCTCGCGGTCGAGGTCGACCACCAGGGGCTGCACGGACCGGACCACGAAGGGCAGGCCGACGAAGATCAGCGCCACGAGGATGCCGAGCGGCGTGTAGGCGACCCTGACGCCGAGCCGGAGCAGCGGCGCGCCGAGCCAGCCGTTCGGCCCGTAGAGCGATGCGAGCGCGATGCCGGCCACGGCGGTCGGCAGCGCGAAGGGCAGGTCCACCAGGGCATCGAGCAGGCGACGGCCGGGGAAGCGGTAGCGCGTCAGCACCCAGGCGAGGAGCACGCCGAAGACCGTGTCGATGCAGGCCGCCGCGAAGGCCGTGCCGAAGGACACCCGAAAGGCCGCGAGGATGCGGGGATCCGTGACGATGCGCGCCGCACCCGCCGCGCCGGTGCCCGTCGCCCGCCAGGCCAGCACGGCGAGCGGGAACAGGACGATCAGGCCGAGGTAGAACAGCGTGAAGCCCATCGCCGGGCCGAAGCCCGGCAGGGCGCCGGCGCGGCGCCGTCGGCGCGGGACCGCCGCCTGCGCGGTCAGGATGGACATGCGGCGCTCCGCGAGCCGTGACGCAGGACCCGCATCACTGGTGGTTCGCGGCCTGCATCTGGTCGAAGACGCCGCCGTCGGCGAAATAGGTCGCCTGGGCCTTCGTCCACCCCCCGAAGTCCTTGTCGACCGTCAGGAGGTCGAGCTTGGGGAAGCGGGCGAGGTCCGCCGGGTCGGCCGCCTCGGGATGGATCGGCCGGTAGAAGTCGTGGGCGACGATCTTCTGCCCGGCGGGGCTGTACAGGAACTGCAGGTAGGCCTCGGCCTCCTTGCGGGTGCCCTTCTGGTCCACGTTGGCGTCGACCACCGCCACCGGCGGCTCGCACAGAACCGACACCGACGGCACCACGATGTCGAACTTGTCGCGGCCGAACTCCTCGGACGCCAGGAAGGCCTCGTTCTCCCAGGCGATCAGCACGTCGCCCAGGCCGCGCTGGGCGAAGGACACGGTGGCGCCGCGCGAGCCCGCGTCGAGCACGGGGGCGTTCTTGAAGATGGCGGCCACGAAGTCCTGCGCCTTCTTGGGATCGCCGCCGCCGGCCTTGAGCGCGTAGCCCCAGGCCGCGAGGAAGTTCCAGCGGGCGCCGCCCGAAGTCTTCGGGTTCGGGGTGACGACGGAGATGCCGGGTTTCGCGAGGTCGTCCCAGTCCTTGATGGCCTTCGGGTTGCCCTTGCGCACCAGCAGCACCACCGTCGAGGTGTAGGGCGCCGAGTGGGCGGGCAGGCGGGTCTGCCAGTCCGCCGCGATGCGGCCGGTCTTCGACGCGATGGCGTCGATGTCGGCGGCCAAAGCCAGCGTCACGACGTCCGCCTTCAGCCCGTCGATCACGGAGCGCGCCTGGGCCCCGGAGCCGCCGTGCGACGCCTGGATGGTCACGGTCTCGCCGGTCCTGGCCTTCCACTCGTCGGCGAAGGCCTTGTTGATGTCCTTGTAGAGCTCCCGCGTCGGGTCGTAGCTGACGTTGAGGAGGGTCGCCGCACCGGCGGTGCCGGCGAGCCCGAGCGACAGGGCGAGGCCGGCCACGCCGGACAGGATGATCGATCGCGATGACATGGTGCTTCCCGGAGATGGATGGGTTTGCGGTCGATCGGCCTGTCGGCGAAGGGGAGCACGCGACGGGCCGGCGGTGACCGGGGACGGCTTCATTCGGACAAGCGCTGTCCTTCGCTGCCGCCGCGGAAGGCGGAGGCCTGGGTGACGCGGCTGCCGGGGGGCACGCTGGCCGTGAGGCACACGTTGCCGCCGACGATCGACCCCCGGCCGACGGTGATCCGGCCGAGCAGCGTGGCGCCCGCGTCGATCACGACGTCGTCCTCCAGGACCGGGTGGCGCGGGACGCCCCGCAGCGCCACGCCGGCCGGCGCGTGCCGCGCCCCCAGCGTCACCCCCTGGTGGAGGCGGACGCGATGGCCCACGACCGCGGTCTCGCCGATCACCACGCCGGTGCCGTGGTCGATGAAGAAGCTGTCGCCGATCGTGGCCCCGGGGTGGATCTCGATCCCGGTCAGCGACCGCGCCACGTCCGAGATCAGCCGCGCCGGGAAGCCCGCGCCGAGGCCGTGAAGGACGTGCGCCATGCGGTGGTGGACCAGCGCCGCCATCCCCGGGTAGCCGAGCAGGATCTCGGGCGCGCTCGACGCCGCGGGGTCGCCGTCGAGCGCGGCGCGGAGATCGCCGACGAGGCTGGCCCGGATGCCGGGAAGCGCGGCCGCGAAGGCGCGGGTGATCTCCAGCGCCTTCGCGGCCGCACTCCCCGGTGTCGGGTCCTCGTCCGCGAAGGCGAGGCCGAGCCGCACCTGGTCCTCCAAGAGGCCGAGCGAGGTCGACAGCGTGCCGCAGACGAAGCCGTCGAAGGCCGCGGCGGCGCTCTGGGACTGGCCGTAGTGGCTCGGGAACAGCGCGGCCGACAGGTCCGCCACGATGCCGCCCAGGGCGTCGCGCGACGGCATGGTGCGGATTCGGCCGCCGTGGCGGATGTTGTGGGTGATGTCCCGCGAGGTCCGCAGCGCCGTCGCGATCCCGTCGATGTCGTAACGCGACATCGGCGCGGGGGACGACAGGCCGAAGCCGGCCTTTCGCTGGAGTTTGACGTCGAGCATCTGGGAGCGAGCCCCTGGCTGTCGCTGCGGTTGGCCGATCTGTGCCCCTTTTCATATATAATGTCTATAGACAAATTCGAAGACGTCGGGCGTCGCCATCGCGGTCCGGCGCGTCGACGGGCCGGCCGGCCGACCCGCCGGGGCTCCTCGTGACGTTTGCGGAACGCGACGCGCGGCCTGCCGCACGGGCGGCGGCCCGGGCTGGCGCCCTCCGCCCCCGCCCTCTAAGGGGTTGGACGAATCCCATCTCCGCCGGAGCCCCCCATGATCCCTCGCTATTCCCGTCCCGCCATGGTGGCCCTGTGGGAGCCCGAGACGCGTTTCCGCATCTGGTTCGAGATCGAGGCCCATGCCTGCGACGCGCTGGCGGAGCTCGGCGTCATCCCGAAATCGGCCGCCGAAACCATCTGGGCCAAAGGCCGGGACGCGCAGTTCGACGTCGCCCGCATCGACGCCATCGAGCGGGAAACCAAGCACGACGTCATCGCCTTCCTGACCCATCTCGGCGAGATCGTCGGGCCGGACGCGCGCTTCGTCCACCAGGGCATGACGTCGTCGGACGTGCTCGACACCTGCCTGGCCGTGCAGCTCAGCCGCGCCGCCGACATGCTGATCGCCGACGTCGACGCGCTGCTGGCGACGCTGAAGCACCGCGCCCACGAGCACAAGCTGACGCCGACGGTCGGCCGCTCGCACGGCATCCACGCCGAGCCCGTCACCTTCGGTCTGAAGCTCGCCCAGGCCTACGCGGAATTCTCGCGCAACCGCGAGCGCCTCGTGGCCGCCCGCGCCGAGATCGCCACCTGCGCGCTGTCGGGCGCGGTGGGCACCTTCGCCAACATCGACCCGCGCGTCGAGGCGCATGTCGCCCGGGCCATGGGGCTGACGGTCGAGCCCGTGTCCACCCAGGTGATCCCGCGCGACCGGCACGCCATGTTCTTCGCGGTGCTGGGCGTCGTGGCCTCGTCGATCGAGCGGCTGGCGATCGAGATCCGCCACCTGCAGCGCACCGAGGTGCTGGAGGTGGAGGAGTTCTTCTCCGAGGGGCAGAAGGGCTCCTCCGCCATGCCGCACAAGCGCAACCCCGTGCTGACCGAGAACCT
Source organism: Lichenibacterium minor (assembly GCF_004137685.1). GTDB lineage: Bacteria > Pseudomonadota > Alphaproteobacteria > Rhizobiales > Beijerinckiaceae > Lichenihabitans > Lichenihabitans minor. The sequence continues at coordinate 176,087 of NZ_QYBB01000005.1, forward strand.
GACGGGCTTGGCCCGCCTCGTGCGCGGCATGGTGGTGCCCGCGATGGAGAACGTGGCGCTGTGGCACGAGCGGGACATCTCCCACTCCTCCGTCGAGCGCATGATCGGGCCCGACGCCACCGTGACGCTCGACTTCGCGCTGGCGCGGCTGACGGGCGTGGTCGACAAGCTCCTGGTGTACCCCGCCAACATGCAGAAGAACCTCGACCGGCTGGGCGGGCTCGTGCATTCGCAGCGCGTGCTGCTGGCGCTGACCCAAGGGGGGGTGTCGCGCGAAGACAGCTACCGGCTGGTGCAGCGCAACGCCATGCGGGTGTGGCGCGGCGAAGGCGACTTCCTCGAGTTCCTGAAGGCCGACCCGGAGGTGACGGCGGTGCTGCCGGCCGCCGCGCTGGAGCCCCTGTTCGACCTCGGCTACCACACCAAGCACGTCGACGCGATCTTCGCCCGCGTGTTCGGCTGAGATCGGTCTCGAGGGGCCGCCGGCCTTCCGCGGGATCTCCGGGCAGGGCCGCGGGCGAGCCCCTCGCAGGGCTCCGCGCGGGGCCTGCCGAAGGGCTCGGCCCCTGGAAGCCCTATCTGGCGGTTTCGGCCGCCAGCCAGTCCACGGCCGCCGCGGCGGCAGCGCCCGGGCCGCCCGCCGCCGCCGCATGGGCGGCCACCTGGACGTCGGCGCTGGTCCCCTCGCGCAGGATGCGGCGCGCCCCGTCGAGCGCCGCCGCGCAGCCGAGCGCGTCGGCGTCCTCCGCCACCGCGGCCAGGGCGGCGTCGAGCCGATCGGCGAAGCTTTCCGCCCCCGCGTGTGCCACCAAGGACGCCGTGATGCCGTAGCGCTGCACGCGCCACAGGTTCTCGACCGCCATGCCCCGGTCCGCGCCGGTCAGGCCGCGGTTCACCTCCGGCCGGCGCACCAGCATCCGCAGCAGGCAGCGGTACAGGGCCGCCACCGCCAGCGCGTCGTCGAGCCGGGTGCAGCTGTCGGCGACGCGCAGCTCCAGCGTCGGGTAGCGGGTCGAGGGGCGCAGCGTCCACCACAGGAAGCTCGCGTCGGGGATCATCCCGGCCCCGACCAGCGCCGCCACGTAGCGGTCGAACTCGGCCGCGTCGGCGAAAAGCTCGGGCAGGCCGGTGCGGGGCAGCTCTCCCCACACGGACAGCCGGTAGGCCGAGAGCCCGGTGTCGCGCCCCTGCCAGAACGGCGACGAGCAGGACAGGCCGAGCAGGAGCGCCGTGAAGGGCAGGAAGCGGTTCATGAGGTCGACGCGGGCGGCCGGGTCCGGCACCTCGACGTGGACGTGCATGCCGCACACCATGTTGCGGGCCTCGACCATCTGGGCTTCCCGCATGATGTCGGCGTAGCGCTGCTTTTCGGTGCGGCGTTGGCGGGCCCAGCGCGCCGTCGGATGGGTTCCAGCGGCGAACAGCAGCAGCCCGTGGTCGCGCGCCACGGCGGCGAGCCCGGCCCGCTGGCCGTGCAGCGCGGCGCGGGCCTCGGCGACGTCGTCGGTGGGCGCCGAGGCGGTCTCGATCTGGAGCTGGAGCAGCTCGCGCTCGGCTTCCGGAAGGCGCGCCTTGGCGTCGGCGTGGAAAGCCTTCAGGCGTCCCGCCGGGGTGCCGCGCGTCGCGGCGTCGGCCAGGAAGAACTCCTCCTCGATGCCGAAACGGTACCGTGCCGCCATGCCGACCTCCGTGACACGGAAGCGTCGCGCCGCCGTCACGGGAGTGTAGGGCGGCCCGGCCCGACGCGCGAGGCGGACGGGGCCGCGACCGGGCGCCGATCCTCGCCCGCGCGGGCTTTCGAAGCCGCGCCGCCCGGCTATTCCGCCGCCTGGGGCAGCGCCACCGCGGCCCCCGGGACGTAGTTGAGGATGGGGCCCAGCCAGCGCTCGACGTCGGGGACCGGCATGCCCTTGCGGGCCGCGTAATCCTCGACCTGGTCGCGCTCGACCTTGGCGACGCCGAAGTAATGCGCGTCCGGGTGGGCCAGGTAGAGGCCCGACACCGACGAGCCCGGCCACATGGCGAAGCTTTCCGTGAGCTTGACGCCCACCTTGGCCTCGGCGTCGAGCAGGCGGAACAGCGTCGCCTTCTCGGTGTGGTCGGGCTGGGACGGGTAGCCGGGGGCCGGCCGGATGCCCCGGTAGGGCTCGCCGATCAGCTCGTCGGGGCCGAAGGACTCGCCCGGCGCGTAGCCCCACAGCTCGCGGCGCACGCGCTGGTGCAGGGCTTCGGCGAAGGCTTCGGCGAAGCGGTCGGCCAGCGCCTTCACCATGATGGAGGAATAATCGTCGTTGGCGCGGGAGAAGCGCTCGCTCAGCACCTCCTCCTCCATGCCGGCCGTCACCACGAAGGCGCCGACGTAGTCGCCGAGCCCCGTGTCGCGCGGCGCCACGAAGTCGCCGAGCGCGAGGCTGGCGCGCCCGCCGCCCTTCGAAAGCTGCTGGCGCAGGGTGTAGAAGGTCGCCACCTCCTCGTCGCGCGCTTCGTCGGTGAAGAGCCGGATGTCGTCCCCGACCGCGTTCGCGGGCCAGAAGCCCACCACGGCCTTGGGCTTGAACCAGCCTTCGGCGATGATCGTGGCCAGCATGGCCTGCGCGTCGTCGAACAGGGCGCGCGCCGCCGGCCCCTGGCTCTCGTGGTCGAGGATGGCGGGATAGCGGCCCTTCAGCTCCCAGGTGGAGAAGAACGGCGTCCAATCGATGAAGCGGGCGAGGTCGGCGAGGTCGTAGGTTTCGAAGACGCGCGTGCCGAGGAAGCTGGGCGTCGGCGGCTCGTAGGCGCTCCAATCCACCGCCAGCCTGTTGGCCCGCGCCTTGGCGAGCGGCAGGCGCTGCTTGTCGGCTTCGCTGCGGGCGTGGGCGTCCGCCACCTTGCGATATTCGGCGCGGGTGGTTTCCACGAAGGCGTCGCGGTTGTCGGGCGACAGGAGGTTCGACACCACGCCGACGGCGCGGCTCGCGTCCGTGACGTAGACGGCTTGGCCGGACGAATAGCGGGGCGCGACCTTCACGGCCGTGTGGACGCGGCTCGTCGTGGCGCCGCCGATGAGCAGCGGCACGCGGAAGCCCTGCCGCTCCATCTCGGCCGCGACGTGGACCATCTCGTCGAGCGAGGGCGTGATCAGCCCGGACAGGCCGACGATGTCGACGTTCTTCTCCTTGGCGACTTCGAGGATCTTGGCGGCCGGCACCATGACGCCGAGGTCGATCACCTCGTAGTTGTTGCAGGCCAGAACGACGCCGACGATGTTCTTGCCGATGTCGTGGACGTCGCCCTTCACGGTCGCCATCAGGATGCGGCCGGCGGCGGTGCGCTCGCCGTCGCCGCCGTTGGCCAGCTTCTCGGCGTCCATGAAGGGGAGCAGGATGGCGACGGCCTGCTTCATCACGCGGGCCGACTTCACCACCTGGGGCAGGAACATCTTGCCGGCGCCGAACAGGTCGCCGACCACGTTCATGCCGGCCATCAGCGGTCCCTCGATGACGTGGAGCGGGCGTTCGGCGGCGAGCCGCGCTTCCTCGACGTCGACGGCGATGTAATCCGTGATGCCGTTGACCAGCGCGTGGCTCAGCCGCTCCGCCACTGGCCGCTCGCGCCAGCCGAGGTCCTGCGCCCTGGCCTCCTGGCCCTTGGCGCCGCGGAAGCGCTCGGCCACCGCCAGCAGCCGTTCCGTGCCCTCGGGGCGGCGGTTGAGGACCACGTCCTCGCAGGCCTGGCGCAGCTCGGGGTCGATGGATTCGTAGACGGCGAGCTGCCCCGCGTTGACGATGCCCATGTCCATGCCGGCCTGGATGGCGTGGTACAGGAACACGGCGTGCATGGCTTCGCGCACCGGCTCGTTGCCGCGGAACGAGAAGCTGAGGTTCGACACGCCGCCCGAGATGTGGGCGTGGGGCAGGGTGGCGCGGATGGTGCGCGTCGCCTCGATGAAGGCCACGCCGTAGCCGTCGTGCTCCTCGATGCCGGTCGCCACCGCGAAGACGTTGGGGTCGAACACGATGTCCTCGGGCGGGAACCCGTCCGCGACGAGCAGCTCGTAGGCCCGGGTGCAGATCTCGACCTTGCGCTCGTAGCTGTCGGCCTGGCCCTGCTCGTCGAAGGCCATGACGACCACCGCCGCCCCGTAGGCCCGCACCGTGCGGGCGACCTTGAGGAAGGCCTCCTCGCCCTCCTTCATGGAGATCGAGTTGACCAGCGCCTTGCCCTGCACGCGCTTGAGGCCGGCCTCGATGACGGAAAACTTCGACGAGTCGATCATCACCGGCACGCGGGCAATGTCGGGCTCGGCGGCGACGAGGTTCAGGAAGTCGATCATCGCCTTCTCGGAGTCGATCAGGCCCTCGTCCATGTTGACGTCGATGATCTGGGCGCCGTTGGCGACCTGGTCGCGCGCGACGTCGAGCGCGGCCACGAGGTCGCCCTCCTTGATGAGCTTGCGGAAGCGCGCCGAGCCGGTGACGTTGGTGCGCTCGCCGACGTTGACGAAGGGGATGTCGGACGACAGCGTGAAGGGTTCGAGGCCCGACAGGCGCATCATCGGGGGGATCACCGGCAGGGCGCGGGGCGTCTTCCCCTTCACGGCTTCGGCGATCGCGCGGATGTGCTCGGGCGTCGAGCCGCAGCAGCCGCCCACGACGTTGACCAGGCCCTCGTCGGCGAAGCCGGCGATCTGCCTGGCCATCATCTCCGGGCTCTCGTCGTAGAGGCCGAACTCGTTGGGCAGGCCCGCGTTCGGGTAGGCGCACACGAAGGTGTCGGACGCCGCCGACAGTTCGGCGAGATGCGGCCGCATCGCTTCGGCACCGAGCGCGCAGTTCAGCCCGATGGTGAAGGGCTTGGCGTGGCTGAGCGCGTTCCAGAAGGCCGTCGGGGTCTGGCCCGACAGGGTGCGGCCGGACAGGTCGGTGATGGTGCCGGAGATCATGACCGGGAGCCGGATCCCGGTCTCGGCGAACACCTCGTGGGTGGCGAAGAAGGCCGCCTTGGCGTTCAGCGTGTCGAAGATCGTCTCGATCAGGATGATGTCGGCGCCGCCGTCGATCAGCCCGCGGACCTGCTCGGCATAGGCGACGCGCAGGTCGTCGAACGTCACGGCGCGGAATCCGGGGTCGTTGACGTCGGGCGAGATGGAAGCGGTGCGGTTGGTGGGGCCGAGCGCGCCGGCGACGAAGCGCCGGCGGCCGTCTTCGCGCTCGGCGCGCAGCAGCGCCCGCTTGGCGAGCCGGGCGCCGTCGCGGTTCAGCTCGTAGACGGCGTCCTCCATGCCGTAGTCGGCCTGGGCGATGCTGGTGGACGAGAAGGTGTTGGTTTCGACGATGTCGGCGCCCGCCACCGCGTAGGCGTAGTGGATCGCCTCGATGGCCTCGGGCTGGGTCAGCGTGAGCAGATCGTTGTTGCCCTTGAGGTGGCACTCGCAGGCCTGGAAGCGGTGGCCGCGGAAGTGGCTTTCCTCGTATTCGAGCCCCTGGATCTGCGTTCCCATGGCGCCGTCCAGCACCAGGATGCGCTCGCGCGCCGCGGCCGTCAGCGCGGCCAGGATCTCGGCGCCGTCCTGGCGCCCCTCGGTGACGCGTCCCGCGCCCTCGGCGAACAGGGCGTCGATGTCCTGGCTCATGCTGTGCTCCGATCAGTCACATGCTCATATAAAGATATTGTTATATGACGCAAGGCGGCGGTCGACTCCCCCGGGAGTCTGCCGGCGAAAGCCGGCCGATTCACGGTCCGTTAACGCTGCGGCGGGCGCAATGCGACGGTGGCGTGAAAGCTGCTTCACGCGACAGGACCCGTGGCTCCGTTTCGGAGGTCGACATATGGGATCGGCACGCGACGTTTCACCCGACTTCATCCGCCAACTCGCCGGCTACGGCCTGACGACGGCGGAGATCCTGTACCACCTGCCGGACCATCCGGGGCTGCTGCAGAGCTACGTGTGGCAGGCCTACGACCTCGCCCCGGCCTTCCCGGCCCTCACCAAGTTCCTGACCTTCTGGCGCGACACGCTCGACGGCGTGCTGCATTCCGTGCGGGTGGGACATTCCGGGCTGATCAAGCCGGCCGAGATCGCGCTGGTGGGGACGGAGTTCCGCCTGCAGTGAGGTTCGGCGCTCCGGAAGCCTCGGGCCCGCGTCGTCACAGCTTCCGCAGCGCCACCCGCTCGATCTCGTGGCTGGCCCCCTTGCGCAGGATCAGGCTCGCCCTCGCCCGGGTGGGCCGCACGTTCTCGACGAGGTTCTTCAGGTTGATCCGCGTCCAGATGTCCCGCGCGATGGCTTCGGCGTCCCCCGCACCGACGTCGGCATATTTGCGGAAATAGGACAGGGGATCGCGGAACGCCGTTTCGCGCAGCGACATGAAGCGCGACACGTACCAGTCCTCCAGCAAGCCCTCGTCGGCGTCGAGGTAGACCGAGAAGTCGAAGAAGTCCGACACGAAGGGGATGTCGCGCCCGTCCCGGGCCTGCCGGTTCGGCATCAGCACGTTCAAGCCTTCGACGATCAGGATGTCGGGCCTGTCCACCAGCACCACCTCGTCGGGCAGCACGTCGTAGGTCAGGTGGGAATAGACCGGCGCCGCGACGTTGCGCTTGCCGGCCTTCACGTCGGACAGGAAGTGGATCAGCGCGGAGCCGTTGAAGGACTCGGGAAAGCCCTTGCGCTCCATCAGGCCGAGCTCGACCAGCGCCTTGTTGGGGTGGAGGAAGCCGTCCGTGGTGACGAGCGCGACCTTCGGCGTGTTGGGCCAGCGCGACATCAGCGCCTTCAGGACCCGCGCGGTGGTGGATTTCCCCACCGCCACCGACCCCGCCACGCCGATGATGTAGGGCACCTTGCCGTCGCCCGCCCCGAGGAAGCGCTGCGTCGCCTTGAACAGCCCCTGCGTGGCGGCGACGTAGAGCGCCAGCAGGCGCGACAGCGGCAGGTAGATGGCCACGACCTCGTCGATGGAGATCGGGTCGTTGGTGGCGCGCAGCTTGCGCAGGTCATCGACCGTGAGCGTCAAGGGCGTGTCGGCGCGCAGCGCCGCCCAGCCGTCGCGGGTGAAGTGGTGGTAGGGCGAGCCCGCCAGCCCCGTAGCCGGGAAGCCCTCGTCGATCGGCAGGGCGGAGGCGGACAGGTCGAGCATCGCGGGGCTCAGGTTGCCGGCGGTCGCGAGGCTTTCTCCTCGTGCCCCGATTGACGGGTGCGCCGCCCCAGCTCCGCCACGACCTGGTCGAGAGACAGGTCCGAGGCTTGGAGCAGCACCAACAGATGGTAGATCACATCTGCCGCTTCGGAAAGCAGGGCCGGCTTGTCCTTCATCACCGCCGCGATGACGGCCTCGACCGCTTCCTCGCCGAACTTCTTGGCGATGCGCGGCACGCCGGCGTCGAGCAGCGAGCGCGTGTAGGACTTGTCCGCCACGGCATGGCGGCGCTCGGCGATCAGCCGTTCCAGCTCGCCCAGCGTGAACAGGCGGTCGCCCCCGCCGGGGAGGGGGGATGCGGGGATCATGCTCATCCGTCGAGCCTCATGTCGAGCCCGGCCTCGGCCATGAAGCGCTTGGCTTCGCCGATCGTGTGCTGGCCGAAGTGGAAGATCGAGGCCGCCAGCACCGCGCTGGCGCCGCCGTGCCGCACTCCGTCGACGAGGTGGTCGAGCGTGCCGACGCCCCCCGACGCGATCACGGGGACCGACACGGCCTCGGTCACGGCGCGTGTGAGGGCGAGGTCGAAGCCGATCTTGGTGCCGTCGCGGTCCATGGAGGTGAGCAGGATCTCGCCGGCCCCGCGCTCCGCCACGTCGCGGGCGTAGGCGACGGCGTCGATGCCGGTCGGCCGGCGTCCGCCGTGGGTGAACACTTCCCAGCGCGGCGTTTCGCCTTCCGCCGAAACCCGCTTGGCATCCACCGCCACCACGACGCACTGGCTGCCAAACTTCTCGGCGGCCCGGGACACGAAGGCCCTGTCCGCCACGGCGGCCGACATGATGGACGCCTTGTCGGCCCCTGCCAGCAGCAGGGTGCGGATGTCGGCGACCGTGCGGACGCCGCCCCCCACGGTGAGGGGCATGAAGCAGGCTTCCGCGGTGCGGCGCACGACGTCGAGCAGGATGCCGCGGTCCTCGGAAGAGGCCGTGATGTCGAGGAAGCACAGCTCGTCGGCTCCGGCGGCGTCGTAGGCCAGCGCGCATTCGACGGGATCGCCGGCGTCGCGCAGTTCCACGAAGTTGACGCCCTTGACGACGCGGCCGTCCTTGACGTCGAGGCAGGGGATGACGCGGGATTTCAGCATCGATTCGATCGCTTCAGGCCGGTGAAGGCGCGTTGGGGAAATCCAGGACAGATCGCGGCACACCTCCGCCTTCGTGCTCGGGATCGACCCCCGTGACCGGGTGACGGCGATCCGGAGCCCGATCCTTCCGCCGTCGCGCGAGTGTCCTCGCATCCGCCACGGACGCCGTGCAGGCCGTGTTGCCGAAGAACGCGTGCCGGTTCGCCACGTCGGGGTGACGATCGCGGATGGAGGTCAGCGCCTTGCGGGAAATCTGCTCGCCGTCGAACACCCGAGCATGAGCCTTCATCGCCCTTCTCCCTCCTCCCGCTCGCCGGAAGCTCCTGGTCGCAGGTCTTCCGAAACACCCCGGTCCGGGTCGGCCGGCGGCTGGCCCAACCGCTCCAGGAGCGTCGGTTCCCGATGCCGCTCGATGAGCTCGTCGGATCGTAGGCGGTCTGGATCGCTCAGCATGGGGTCGATCTAGGCTCCGACGAGGGTCAGAACGGGAAGGGCAGGGTCATAGCCGAGGACGGCGGCGAACGAAAAGCAGGCCGGGGCCGCGACGGCGCAGCCCCGAGCGATGGCGTCGAAGGCGCTTTCGACACGCACGGCCCCTGCGCGGCACGGGATGCCTCGGACGACCTCCCGCAGGCTCACGTTTCCGTCGCTTCCCGCCTCGAACCGTCGCTTCCCGCGCGCGCCGACCGGATCATCGCCAGCGCGGCGGCGGGGTCGAGGCGCCCGTCGTAGAGGGCGCGGCCCGTGACGGCGCCGGCCAGGACCGCGCAATCGGGTTCGAGCAGCCGCGACACGTCTTCCAGCGACGCGAGCCCCCCGGACGCGATCACGGGCAGGTGGACGGCTTCGGCCAGCGCCACCGTGCCGGCGAGGTTCAAGCCCTTCATGGCGCCGTCGCGCCCGATGTCGGTCATCACGATCGCGGCCACGCCCGCGTCCTCGAAGCGGCGCCCGAGCTCGACGGCGGTCATGTTGACCGTCCTGGCCCAGCCCTCGACGGCCACGAGCCCGTCGCGCGCGTCGATGCCCACCGCCACCTGTCCGGGGAACAGCCGGGCGGCCTCGCGCACGAAGCCGGGGTCCTTCACGGCCGCGGTGCCGAGGATCACGCGGGCCACCCCGCGCTTCAGCCACATGTCGACGGTGCGGATGTCGCGGATGCCGCCCCCGAGCTGCACCGGCAGGGCGATGCGGTCGAGGATGCCTTCGACGGCTTCCGCGTTCCTCGGCCGGCCCGCGAAGGCCCCGTCGAGGTCGACGAGGTGCAGGTATTCGAAGCCCTGGCGCTCGAAAGCGGCCGCTTGCGCCGCCGGATCGGGGTTGAAGACGGTCGCCGATCCCATCTCGCCGTGGACGAGGCGGACGCATTCGCCGTCCTTGAGGTCGATCGCGGGGAAAAGGATCAAGGCTGCCACCGGAGGAAGTTGCCGAGGAGCTTGAGGCCGAGCGCCTGGCTCTTCTCGGGATGGAACTGGGTGCCCGCCATGTTGTCCCGCGCCACGACCGCCGTGACGGGGCCGCCATAGTCGGTGACCGCCAGCACGTCGCTGTCGGCCGCGGGCTTGAGGCCGTAGCTGTGCACGAAATAGGCGTGCAGCCCGGCGTCGCCCGTCGGGATGCCGTCCAGCAACGGGTGGATGGAGCGCGCCCGCAGCGTGTTCCAGCCCATGTGGGGGATCTTCAGGGCGGGATCGGCCGGCGACAGCGCCACCACGTCGCCGGGGATCCAGTCGAGGCCGTAGGCGGTCTCGTGCTCGAGGCCGCGCGTCGCCATCAGCTGCATGCCGACGCAGATGCCGAGGAACGGCCGCCCGCCGTGCACCACCGCATCGGTGAGGGCGCCGACGAGGCCCGGCACGGCGTCCAGGCCGCGGCGGCAATCCGCGAACGCGCCGACGCCCGGCAGCACCACGCGGTCGGCGCGGCGCACCCGCTCGGGATCGGACGTGACCTCGACGCGCGTGTCGAGGTCGGCTTCGCGGGCCGCGCGCTCGAAGGCCTTGGCGGCCGACGCGAGGTTGCCCGAACCGTAGTCGAGGATCGCGACGGAGCTCACGCGCGGCCTCCGGCGGACGGGAACAGCCCGATGACGGGCCGCGGGCCGCCCGCGCGGGCGGCGGGGCGGTGGGGAAGAGGCTCCAGCAGCGGGGCGGCGCCGCCGAAGAAGCGCCGTTCGGCGTCGCCGCGCGTCGCGCCCGCCACCAGGGCGGCCGGGATGAAGCCCGCGCGGCCGAGCGCGGTCCGACGCCCGTCGGCCGCTTCGAGCCCGGTCAGCACCGCGAGCACGAGATAGAGCAGCAGGCGGGGCCAGAACCCCAGGCCGGCCAGTTCCGCGGCGGCGAAGAGCGCCGCACCGGTCACCGCCCAGGCCAGGGTGGCGAACCACAGGCCGCGGTGGAGCAGGGCCAAGGGGCCGAGCAGAAAGGATGCCCAGTCGAAGCCTTCGCGCACGAAGACCGTGTCGTCCGCCCGCGCGGCATCGTCGGTGACGCCGGACGGCACATGGACCGTGAAGGTGGGCATGGGGCTCCTCGGCTGGCACGGCGCTGCGGCCTCTTGTCGTGCAAGCCGCGGGCCGGGGCAAGCCCGCGGAGCGGGCCGAACGTCCGGCTCGGCCGCTTCGCGCCCCCGGGCGGGGCTCGACGCCCCGCCGCGATGCGCTCGATGTCTGCAATACAGATATATTTGCAACAGGCGATAGGCGAGGCGCCGTCCACGACCACCGTCCAGGTCCCACGACCCCTCATCGAAAGGCAACGCCATGGCCGATCCCGCCGCACGCTCCGGCGTGTTCTCCGCGCCCCTGGACTTCAAGATTCGAGAGGTCGACTTCAAGCATCCTTCCGGCGGCGACCGCGACCGAGCCCACCCCGCCGTCACTGCAGCCCTCTTTCGTCGCCTCCGTCCCGTTCCTGCCGGGCAAGGTCTTCAAGGGCGGCCTCGTCACCGTGACGGCGACGCAGATCCAGTACACCCAGAAGGTGATCCTCAACTTCGCCGGCCTGAGCTGGCCGCACGTTTCCGTCGCGACCCTCGTGCCGGCCGGCCCCGTCCCGATCCCGGCTTCGCTGCTCCCGATGACCTGACCGCCGCCGCACCGGTCGAACGGGCGTTCCGCAGGCGGTGCCGTGCGGTCCCCATCGTCACACCGGGGCGCGTGCGCTGCGCCGAGCCGCCGCGCCCCGGCGCCGTCACTTCCACGTCTTGAAGGCGTCCTCGATCACGCGCTGGCCGGCGGCACCCTTCTCGAAGGTCAGCTTGCCGAGCTTGCCCGAGGTGAACAGCACCGACATGTCGAACCAGTTGCGCTCCGTCATCAGGCGGAGGTTCTGGGTTTCGGCGGCGCCGCGCGTCAGCCCCACCAGGAAATAGTTGTCCGTGATGGCGACGGGGACGCCCGCCAGGGCGTCGCCCGTCGGGGCATCGTCGTCCTTGCGCATCTCGGGCACGTTGACCTGCTTGACCGGGCCCAGCACATTGCCGCCCTGGGGCAGGAAGTGGAACTCGATCGTGTGCGAGGCGGGAAGCTGCGGCTCGGGGTTCTTCTGCATCAGCATCGACACCTTGAGCTTGGCGTCGGGGATGTCGATGTCGGCCTTGACGGCGCTGGCGAGCGGCTGGCCGCCGCCGGGGCTGACGCTGTCGAGGTGCCACACCACCGTGCCCACGTAGGTATGGACCCTTTGCGGGTCGTCCGGGGCGTCCACCAGCAAGGCGGCGCGCTGCGCCACCGCGATCGACGGCCCGGCGCCGCCGGTGTCGAGGCCCTGGGGCACCACGGCGGGCACCGCCGCCCCGGAGGTCGCCGGGGACGCGGCATCACCGGCGGCATCGGCCGGGGCCGCGCGCTCGGCCATCTTGCCGGGCGCGGCCGCTTCGGCGGTGGGTGCGCCCTGTGCCGCCGTGCGCGACGCCACGACCTGTTCGGGCGTGTCGCGCAGGCGATAGGCCGCGAACCCCATCCCCGCCATGGCGAGCGCCCCGGCGACGAGCGCGGCGAGGAGGACCGGCCTGCTCCAGCCCGACGTGTCGCGCGGGCGCGGCGCGGGCGGGCGCGGCGTGCCGTCGCGCGGGCGGGCTGCGGCTGCGGCGGGCGCGTCGGGCAGGGCGCCGTCCCGCTCGGCGCGGCCCGCCGCGTCGAGGGCGTCGGCGAAGTTCGGGCCGGCGGCCGGCGCGTCGCGCTCGGGCAGGGGAGCGTCCGCCGCGGGCTTGGCGGTGGAAACGCCCGGCGCGTCGCGCTCGGGCGCGGGCACCACAGGCCGCAGCGCCATCACGGGTCGGGTGCCGCGGGGGAGCGAGGACGCGCGGGGCGGCGACCCGGGCCCGGGTCGCACGGGCGGAGCCGAGGCAGCCGCCGGGGCGGCGGCACCGAGCCGCGCTCCGGCGGGGGCCGGGCGGGGGCCCAGCACCGGCCGTTCGCGGGACGGGGGCGGGACCACCGGCGGCGCGCCCGTGGGCAGGGGCGGCGGCGGCACGCGCGTCGGCGCCGCCGCGGCGGTCGGCGCCGGGATGGCGGGCGGCGTGGGCTCGGCCCGGGGCTGCGGCGTGGGTTCGGCCCGGGGCTGCGGCGCCGGCATGGGGGGTGACGCTTCGGCGACGGGCGCCGGCCCGCGGTCGTCGAACCGCGCCTCGACGCGCGCGATGGCGGCGTCGAGAGCCGCGCTTTCGCGCGCGATGTCGTCCTCGGGGACGGGCGGCTCCATGCGGCGGAGCTGGCCGATGAGCGCCGTGCGGGCGCGCTCGTAGATCGACCGCCGGGCCTCGGCGGTCGGCTCCGTCAGGCCGGAAACGGCGCGGTCGAGAAGCGGATAATATTCGGCCATGGGGATCTCTGACCATCCCGGGCCCGAGCCGTCAACCGAAGCTCGGCCGTTGCGCACCCTCCCGCGCCGCCACCCGGAGGGCGTGTCGCGGCGGACACGCCCGGCCCCGCTCCGGCGGTCGAGTCCGGTCTCCGGTCCGGCCGTCGGGGACGATCGCTCGTCCCCGCCGGGCCGGGCCGCCGTCAGTCCTGGAACGGGTTCTGCACCAGGATCGTGTCGTCGCGCTCGGGGCTCGTCGACAGCAGGGACACGGGCGCGCCCACCAGCTCCTCGATGTAGCGCACGTATTTGATCGCCTGCGCGGGCAGGTCCGCCCAGGAGCGGGCGTTGGCAGTCGTGCCTTCCCACCCCGCGAAGGTCTCGTAGATGGGCTCCACCCGGTCCTGCGCGGCCTGGCTGGCGGGCAGACGGTCGATCAGCTCGCCGTCGAGCCGATAGCCGGTGCAGATCTTCACCTCGGGGAAGCCGTCGAGGATGTCGAGCTTGGTCAGCGCCAGCCCGGTGATGCCGCTGGTGCGGACCGCGTGGCGCACCAGCACGGCGTCGAACCAGCCGCAGCGCCGCGGCCGGCCGGTGTTGACGCCGACTTCGCGGCCCTTGGTGCCGATGAGCCGCCCGGTGTCGTCGTGCAGTTCAGTGGGGAAGGGGCCGCCGCCGACCCGCGTCGTATAGGCCTTGACGATGCCGAGCACGTAGCCGACCGCGCCCGGCCCGAGGCCGGAACCCGTGGCGGCGGCGCCCGCCGCGGTGTTGGACGAGGTCACGAACGGGTAGGTGCCGTGGTCGACGTCGAGCATGGCGCCCTGCGCGCCTTCGAACAGGATCCGCTTGCCGGCACGCCGCGCCGTGTCGAGGATCGTCGACACAGGCGCCATGTAGGGCAGGACCGCGGGCGCGATCTCCATGAGCTCGGCCTTGATGTCGGCGGCCGCGACGGCCGGCAGCCCCAGGCCGCGGCGCAGCGGCTCGTGGTGGCTGAGCAGCCGGGCGATCTTGACGTCGAGCGAGGCGGGCTCGGCGAGGTCGCTCAAGCGGATGGCGCGGCGGCCGACCTTGTCCTCGTAGGCGGGGCCGATGCCGCGCTTGGTGGTGCCGATGGCGCCTTCGGGGCCGGCGCCGGCTTCGCGGTGGGCGTCGAGCTCGCGGTGGAGCGGCAGGATCAGCGTGACGTTCTCGGCGACCTTGAGGTTGTCCGTGTCGACCGCGACGCCCTGGCCCCGAAGGGCCTCGATCTCCTTGGCGAGGTGCCACGGGTCGAGCACCACGCCGTTGCCGATCACCGACAGCTTGCCGGGCCGCACGATGCCGGACGGCAGCAGGGCGAGCTTGTACACCGCCCCGTCGATGACCAGCGTGTGGCCGGCATTGTGGCCGCCCTGGAAGCGCACCACCACGTCGGCTTCCGTCGACAGCCAGTCGACGATCTTGCCCTTGCCCTCGTCGCCCCATTGGGCGCCGACCACCACGACGTTGGCCATCCGTGCTCGTCCTCGAAACAGCGAAAGGCCCCGTGACACCAGCGAAGGTGACCGAGGCCGAGACTTCGCGAAACGCTATCGGGTCGGGGCGGGCAGCGTCAAGGGCGCGTCATCGCCGACGCCGGCTGGTATAAGGCCCGCATGACAAACGCCACGCTGCTCCGGCGCTTCTTCGCCCATTACCGCCCGCACCGCGGGCTGTTCCTGCTCGACGTGTCCTGCGCGGTCGTGTCAGGCCTGCTCGAACTCGGCTTTCCCTTGGCGGTGCGCGCCTTCGTGGACCGGCTGCTGCCCGGCCAGGACTGGGGCCTCATCGCGCTGGCGGCCGCGGCGCTGCTCGTCGTCTACGCGGTCAACACCGGCCTTCTCGCGGTCGTGACCTATTGGGGGCACAGGCTCGGCATCAACATCGAGACCGAGATGCGCCGCCGCGCCTTCGACCACCTGCAAACGCTGTCCTTCCGCTTCTACGACGAGCAGAAGACCGGCCACCTCGTGGCCCGCGTCACCAAGGACCTGGAGGAGATCGGCGAGGTCGCCCACCACGGCCCGGAGGACCTGCTCATCGCCGTCATGACCTTTGTCGGCGCCTTCGCCCTGATGGCGGCCATCGATGGGCGGCTCGCGCTCGTCACCGCGGCCGTGGTGCCGCTGACGGCCTGGATCACGTCGCGCTACGGCGGGCGCATGACGCGGAACTGGCGCGACCTGTTCGGCCGCGTCGGCCAGTTCAACGCCCGCATCGAGGAGAACGTCGGCGGCATGCGGGTCGTTCAGGCCTTCGCCAACGAGGACCACGAGCGCGACCTCTTCGCCCGCGCCAACGCCGGATACCGCGACACCAAGCTCGAAGCCTACCGGGTGATGGCGGCCTCCACCTCGCTGTCCTACCTGTCGATGCGGGTGAACCAGCTCGTCGTGATGGTGGCGGGCTCGTGGTTCGTGCTGCACGGCCGGCTGAGCGAGGGCGGCTTCGTCGGCTTCCTGCTGCTCGTCGGCGTGTTCTTCCGCCCCGTCGACAAGATCAACGCCGTGATCGAGACCTACCCCAAGGGCATCGCCGGCTTCCGCCGCTACCTCGACCTGCTCGACACCGCGCCCGACGTCGTCGACCGGCCGGGCGCCCGGCCCGTGCCGGCGCTGCGGGGCGACATCCGCTTCGAAGGCGTCGGCTTCGGCTACGGCGCCGGCCGGCCGGTGCTCGACGGCATCGACCTCGCGGTCCGCGCCGGCGAAACGGTGGCCTTCGTGGGCCCCTCCGGCGCCGGCAAGACGACGCTCTGCGCCTTGCTGCCGCGCTTCTACGACGTCGACCGGGGGCGCATCACGATCGACGGGACCGACCTGCGCGACATGACGCTGGCGTCGCTGCGCCGGCAGATCGGCATCGTGCAGCAGGACGTGTTCCTGTTCGCCGGCACGCTGCGCGACAACATCGCCTATGGCCGGCTCGGCGCCGGCGAGGCGGAGATCCGCGAGGCGGCGCGGCGGGCCGAGCTCGACGCCCTCATCGCGCGGCTGCCGGACGGGCTGGACACGATGGTGGGCGAGCGCGGCGTGAAGCTGTCGGGCGGGCAGAAGCAGCGCCTCGCCATCGCGCGCATCTTCCTGAAGGACCCGCCGATCCTGATCCTCGACGAGGCCACGAGCGCGCTCGACACCGCCACCGAGGTGGCGATCCAGCGCAGCCTCGCGGAGCTGTCGGACGGGCGCACCACGCTGGTGATCGCCCACCGCCTGGCCACGGTCCGCCACGCCGACCGCATCGTGGTGGTGGACGGGCACGGCCTCGTCGAGCAGGGCCGCCACGGCGAGCTCGTGGCGCGCGACGGCGCCTACCGCCGCCTCCACGACGCGCAGTTCGCCGCCCGATGAGCGCCGCGACGCCCTTCGCGGAGCCGCCGCCGGACGAGGACGGCCTCGCCATGCCGCGGCGCACCGTGGCGGCCCTGGCCGTGCTCGCCGCCATCTCGCTGGCGGTGATCGACGGCGCCATCGCCAACGTGGCGCTGCCCACGATGGCGGCGGCGCTCGCCGTGTCGCCGTCGGCTTCCGTGTGGGTCGTCACCGGCTACCAGCTGGCCGTGGTGGTGTCGCTGCTGCCCGCGGCGGCGCTCGGCGAATCGCTCGGCTACCGCCGGGTCTTCGTCGCCGGGGTGGCGCTGTTCACCGCCGCTTCGGTGCTCTGCGCGCTGTCGCCGAGCCTGCCTTGGCTGGTCGCGGCCCGGTTCCTCCAGGGGCTCGGCTCGGCCTGCATCATGGCGCTCCTGGCCGCCATGGTGCGCCACACCTACCCGCACCGCCTGCTCGGGCGGGCCATCGGCTGGACCGCCCTGGCGGTGGCGCTGTCGTCCGCGGCCGGGCCGACGATCGGCGCCGCGATCCTGGGCGTCGCGCGCTGGCCCTGGCTCTTCGCCGTCAACCTGCCGATCGGCGCCGTGGTGCTCCTGGCGTCGCCGGCGCTGCCCGCCACGGCCGGCACCGGCCGCCGGCTCGACCGCGCCAGCGTGGCGCTGAACGCCGGGCTCTTCGCGCCCGTCGTGGTGGGCGTCGACCTCCTGGCGGCCCGGCCGGCGCTGGGGCTCGGGCTGATCGCCGCCGGGGCGGCCTGCGGCCTGCTGCTGGTCCGCCGGGAATGGTCGCGGCCCGCGCCGCTGATCCCGCTGGACCTCCTGCGCTCCCCGTCCTTCGCGTCGTCGGTGGTGTCGTCGGTCTGCTGCTTCTCGGCCGCGACGGCGAGCTTTGTGGCGCTGCCGTTCTACCTCGAGCACGGGCTCGGGCGGGATGCCGTGACGACGGGCCTCTACATGACGCCCTGGCCCCTCACCGTGGCGCTGGCAGCGCCGCTGTCGGGCCGCCTCGCCGACAGGATCCCGACCGGCCTGCTGTGCGGCCTCGGCGGCGGCGTCCTGGCGGTCGGGCTGGGGTTCGCGGCCCTGTGGCCGCTGCACGGCGGCCTGGAGCCGCTGGTGCTGTTCACCGTCGTGAGCGGCTTCGGCTTCGGCATCTTCCAGACGCCCAACAACCGCAACATGCTCCTGTCCGCCCCCAAGCCGCGCAGCGGCGCCGCGGGCGGCCTGCAGGCCACGGCCCGCCTGACGGGCCAGACCGTGGGAGCGGTGCTGATGTCCCTCCTGTTCGCCCTCGCCCCCGCCGCGGCGGCGCCGCGGATCGGGCTCGGCATCGCGGCGGCGCTGGCCCTGGCCGGCGGCGCGGTGAGCCTGATGCGGGTCGAGCGCTGAAGCGGCGCCGACGGCGACGCCCGAGCCTTGCGGCCCCCCGCCGGACCTGCTAGACGATCGCCACCGCTCGCGACGGCACCAGGAGAGGTGGCAGAGTGGTCGAATGCACCGCACTCGAAATGCGGCATGGGTGCAAGCCCATCGGGGGTTCGAATCCCTCCCTCTCCGCCAACGCCGACCTAAGCCTCTCCACCGCTTAGGTTTCCCGCAAAATCAGGCTCTTACGACACCCGAGTGGTACACACGGGTGGTACACATGACCTTGGCCATGACGCGTCCCTGGCAGCATCCGAAAACGGGCATGTTCTGGTTGCGGAGGAGAGTCCCCAAGGACCTGCTGCCGTTGGTCGGGAAGCGCGAGGAGAAGCTCAGCCTCGCCACTAAGGACGCTGCCGAGGCCAGACGCCGATTTGCTAAGGCGCTGGCCGACCTCGAAGCCCGATGGGCGGCGCTTCGGTCTGCTCCGCCGGAGGCGTCAGGTGCCGATGAGCCGAGGCTGACAACCCTGAGCGAACGAGAAGCGCACCGCCGCGCGGAATGGATGTACGGCTATTGGCTAAATAAGTACCGCGAAGACCCTTCTACGCAGACATTTTGGCCGGTCGACGCCTATGACCGCATCTGGGCCAGCGCGCCTACGAGATCCTGGTCGTCATCGTCGACTGACCTGGCCCTGGTCGTGCCGCCCTTCGATGGGGAGGCTTTTCACCTGAAGGAGTGGTGCTTCGAGCAGGCGGATCTGTTGCTCATTGCCCACGACTTGCGGGTGGACCAGGATAGTCGGGTCAAGCTCGCCAAGGCATTGGCCGCGTCCGTGCAGCGGGCGAGTGTCGAATTAGCGCGTCAGGCACGCGGCGACTTCCAGATTGGGGGTACCACGCCGGTTCCTTTCGCCCATCGTGCGCGACCCAAGGTGGAGGAGCAGGCCAAGCCCTCGCTGTCGTTCGACGCGTTGATACGGGGCTGGGCCGCGGAGAAGCGACCTGTCGAGCGCACCCTGTACGAGTGGACGCGTGTTCTGGGCGATCTCGCCACCTACCTGGGGCATGACGACGCTCGTCGGCTCACAACGGCCGACCTGCTGGCTTGGAAGGCGAAGCTGATCGAGCTGGGCCGCAAGCCCAAGACAATTCGCGATGGGCGTCTCGCGCCAGTGCGCGCGGTCCTGCAATGGGCCGTCGACAACGGGCATCTCACAGCGAACGCTGCCGAGCGCGTCGGCATCGACGTTCGTTCGAAGCCCGGAGAAAAGAAGCGTAGCTTCACAGACGAGGAAGCCTCCACGATCTTGAAAGCTGCTGATCGGGAAACCGATGTGGTCAGGCGCTGGGTGCCTTGGCTGTGCGCATACTCCGGTGCTCGCATCTCCGAGATATGCCAGCTGCGGGCCGAAGATATACGTCGTGTTGAAGATGTGTGGTCGATGAGCTTCAGTCCTGAAGCCGGCAATCTCAAAAACGTCAATTCCGAACGGGTGATTCCGATCCACCCGGCCCTGATTGAACGGGGATTGTTGAAGTTTGCGGCAGGCGTCGCATCGGGACCACTGTTTGCAAATCTGACACCGGATAGGTTCGGCAAGCGGGGCGGCAACGGCACGAAGCTCTTGGGCCGATGGGTGCGATCCCTCGGGCTGGTTGATATTCGTTTGTCACCTGTCCATTCTTGGCGTCACCGTTTCAAAACGTCAGGGCGCCGGCATGGGGTCGCGCCGGATATGCTGGATGTTCTGACCGGTCATGCTCCCCGAACAGTTGCTGACGGATATGGCGAGTACCCCATGCAGGCCCTACTTCGCGAGCTGAGCAAAATACCCGCTTTGCAACTTTGAGTAGGGTGCGCTGCCACGCGCTTATGAGAGTTTTAGCTCACATATTATCAACTAATACGACATCCGCGAGATTAGCTCGGGACGCGATTTGCGGGCCACCAAGCGAAGTTGGTGCGTGAGCTGATCTCCGGTTGGCGAGTGGTGAGGTTGGTACACCGCTCGGTGATGGTATTGATGAGCCTGTCCAGGTTGGGGACGAACGTGTTGACGATCGGCTCGTCCACCAGGGTCCAGAGCGTTTCGGCGGGTTGGAGTTCGGGACTGTAGGGCGGCAGATAGACCAGCCTGAGGCCGGCCGGCACGACGAGGTTGGGCAGGGTGTGCCAGCCGGCGTTGTCGAGCAGCAGCACGACGCGCTTGTCGGGACCGGCGCCGATCGCCTTGGCGAAGGCGTCGAGCAGGTCGGCGAACAGCGGCTTGGACACGGTGTCGGTCAGGTACCACACCGTTTCGCCCGTCGCCGGGCCCACGAAGGCGGTGACGTAAAGCCACAGGAAGCGGTGATGGCCGAGCGCGGTCGGGCGCTGCCCCTTGGGGGCCCACACCGATCGCAGCACCGGCTTCAGGCCGAGGCGGTGCTCGTCGGTGCAGAACACCTCGACGGCGACGCCGGGGTGGGCGGCCGCCTCCTCGGCGACGGCGTCTGCCAGCTTTTTAAAAGCCTGCGCTTCCTCGGCCGTGGCGGACTTCGGGTTCCTGGGCCGAGGCCGCTGCAGCGACCAGCCGAGCGCCTTCAGCGCCTCCCAGCCACGCTGGGGCAGGACGCGCTCCAGGCCGAGGTGGGCCGCGATGACGTCGGCCACCTTGCGGCTCGACCACAGTCCGCCGTCGGGCGGCGGATCGGCCAACCGCAGCCGCACCACCTCCAGCACTTCCGCCGTCAGCAGGCTCGGCTTGAGGCCGTTACGTCGGCGCCCGTTGGCCAGGGCGTCGGGCCCGGACGCGTTGTAGCGCTCCAGCAGTTGCTCGATCCAGCGCGTCCCGAAGGCCGTCACCTCCGACGTTGCTCCGACCGTGTGGCCCTGCGCCAACAGCCAGATCACCTGCACGTGACGGGCTTCGACCGCATCCGGGCAGGTCCTGAAACGTCGCTCCAGTTCCGGGATGTCCAGGTGATCCGCGACGCGCCTCATGGCACAGCCCTCCAGCAGGGCCTCAAGCCTAAACGTATTCCGGCGCGACAGGAATCCGATCTGAGCGAGTCAATGTCGCGGATCGCGTATAAGAGGGTGTGGGGATGTTCTCCTTTGCGCCAAGAGCGGAAGTTCGCGGTCAGCACGA
Organism: Lichenibacterium minor; assembly: GCF_004137685.1. Taxonomy (GTDB): domain Bacteria; phylum Pseudomonadota; class Alphaproteobacteria; order Rhizobiales; family Beijerinckiaceae; genus Lichenihabitans; species Lichenihabitans minor. Next base: position 197,011 of record NZ_QYBB01000005.1, read on the forward strand.
AACCGGACCTTCGGCTCTGTGCCTATTCTCACCGTTCAGCTAGGTTCGGTCCGATTTCGAAACCCGCCGGTCGTTCATCCAGCCGTTAGTGGCCGCATGAAACTCTCCGCATCGGATCAGATTCCGCTGGGAAGCAGCGGGCGCTACTGGTCGCAGGCATGAGCAGTTGCGTCCGGCTGGCGCATGGTCATTGCCTTCGAATGAAGATCAGGTCAGGGGCGTTGGCGACTACCCCGTCGTCAATTTCCCCTTGTCGCCCAACGAGTGCTCCTTAAGGTATAACGGGATCGCCGCCCCCCTCCACTCGGACGCCAGAAGAGTTGTTGTGTGCAGCAACGAGATGTCCGCCCATAGGTTGCGGTTGGGCCCAACATCGGCTCTTTTCGGCCGTTTCCGCACGAGCCAGATAGATGCAGCCGACCGAATCGAAAACATGTCCGTCACGCCGCCCGGGGAACCCGAGCGCCGGTGTCCGTGCCTCGAGCTAGGATGGCGAACGGCGGAGCGGATCGCGACGGCCCCGACGCGGAGGCGGAAGCCCTCGCTCGCGCGCTCGCGACCCTGCTAAATCCTTCGAAAATCGATGGCGTGGTGAACTGCTGCGTTCGGGCTGACCATGACGAGGCTTGGGAAGGCCCCCGGACGGGCCTGCTGCACGTCCGGTTCGGCGAGGACAGGCCGAGGGTGGAGGACCTCGCCTACCTCCTCTGGACGGAGTGCATGTACTACGCACTGCCCCGGCGCAGGCAGGAGAGGTTTCGCCGCGAGATTGCGGCGGACATGACGGCGGTCGCGCGATGCTACCGGGCCGTCAGGGATCTCTTCATCGACTTCAACGCGCGCCATCCCGAGCGCGCGAGCGAACTGGGCGAAGTTCTGGCCTACTGCCTGGTGCAGGAGCACCTCGGGGCCGCGCAGGTGGCGAGCAAGATGTCCTTGAAGACGGCGGCCAACATGCCCGTCCACGGGCTCGACGGCATCCACGCGGTCTTCGAGAACGGCGCGCTGACGGTCTACTTCCTGGAGTCGAAGCTGGCGAGCGAGGGCCGGCGGGGCGTGGCGTCCTACGCCGCGTCGGCCGCCGAGTTCCTGGGCGACCGTCGCCAGTACCTCCGCGAGTACGAGATCGTCGCGGACCTCGGGAACTTAGACGGGCTCGAGGGCGAGGCAAGACAGCGCGCACTCGACCATTTCGACGTGATCGGCCACCCCGAAATCCGGCGCAGAGAACGGTTCGTTGGGATCATCTGCCATTCGGAACCGGGGCACTTCGGCAAGCGCCTGCGCATACGCGACGACCAGCCCCCCGACATCCACGAGCGCGACTTCGCGGAACGGTACGCCGCCGACCATGGCAAGCTGCGGCTTGCCGCGAGGAAGCAGTTGCTGAAGCATGGTGCAGACCCTGCGAAAGCGATCGTCCTCCTTGTGGCGGTGCCTGACGTGCGCGAGCTGCGGAAGGCGTTCTACGCGGCGATGGGCGTGGCCGAACGGGAGCTGCCGCTGGACGGCGACGACCTTGTGATGGACGACGACGAGGACGCGGGAGGCGACCCGGCATGAGCTTTGCCCAGGATCTCTCGGACCGCATGGCGGGCCACGCAGCGTTCTCGGATATCCTGCGGCGCCTGGAGAGCTCGGGCGCCGCCCGCTCAATTGCCGCGAAGATCGAGACCGTGACGGAGCCGCCCTCCGACGAGGACCTGCACAAGCTCCTCTACTGCGCGGGCGTCTTCGTGCAGACGAACGATCTCGCCTACAGGCGTATGGCGCAGTCCATCGCCCTGAACTCACTCATCATCGCGGGGGGCGACGAGGGAGCGTACCAGCGCGGCCGCCGCATTCTGACGGACCTTGGCAATTTCCCCGCGCTCGACCGCGTCAGGCGCGAGGGTGCCGAGACCGGGGCCTCGTTCCTTGACGCACTCCGCCGGACGCTTTCGCGCGAGCTAAACACCGTCAGGGTCGGCGACCAGTGGATCCCCCTGACCGACTTCCAGAAGGACGCCTGGGACGAGCTGCCCGACGCGCGGGCGATCGCTATCTCGGCGCCGACATCGGCGGGCAAGTCGTTCCTCGTCATCGAGCACCTGTGCCGGCAGGTCGAGCGGGCCGCGTCCTTCCACGCCGTCTACGTCGCTCCCACGCGGGCGCTCCTGTCGGAGGTGAGCGCGAAGATCCAGAGGCGCCTCGGCGAGGCGGCCGACGTTAGGATCACCACCGTGCCGACGCAGGACCCCTCCGGCCCGGACCGCCAAGTCTTCGTGCTGACACAGGAACGGCTCCAGGTGCTCCTCGCCGCCTCGGCCGTGACGTTCGACCTGGTCGTCGTCGATGAGGCCCAGAACCTCTCGGACGGCTCCCGGGGAATGATTCTCCAGGACAGTGTCGAGCAGGCGGTCAGCCGAAGCGGGACGACCCGCCTCGTGCTACTCGCGCCGGGTGCCCGCGGTTTCAAGGCGGTCGGCGCTTTGATCGGCGCGCCCGACCTCACCGTGGCGCGTTCCGAGCTTCCCTCCGTCCTCCAGAACAGGATCCAGTTGAGGAAGGCGGAAGTCGGCAACGCGCTCGAATTGGACTTGCTGACGCCGGACGGTCCGCGGCGGCTCGGCATCTACCGGAGCGCGCGGGGTTTCGACGTGCCGGACAGCCGACTGGCGGCCGCGGCCCTCGAGCTGGGCTCGACAGGGGGATCTCTCGTCTACGCGACCGGCCCAACGGACGCGGAGAAGGTCGCGCGGCAACTGTCCCACGACCTAAAGGACGGCGGCAACCCCGCGCTGGCCACAATTTCCGATTTCGTGAGAAAGCACATTCATCCCGACTACACGCTCGCCGGGATGATCCGGAAGGGCGTGGCGTTCCACTACGGCAAGATGCCGACGCTCCTTCGCGAGACTCTCGAGGGCGCCTTCCGCGACGGCCACGTAAATTTCCTCGTCTGCACGACGACGCTGTTCGAGGGCATCAACCTTCCGGCACGGAACGTCTTCATCGACACGCCTACCAGGGGAACGAGGAAGCCGCTCGCTCCCGCGGCGCTGTGGAACTTCGCCGGGCGCGCCGGGCGCATGTCCGCCGACATCGTGGGAAACGTGTTCCTCGTCGACTACGAGGACTGGCCGGACAAGCCCCTCGACGCGTTCGTCGGCTACGAGGTCCAGTCCGCGTTCTTGCGGACGGCCTCCGAGGTTCCGGAACGCCTGCTCGGGGCGTTGGGCGGCGCCATGCCTGCCGAGTTGCCGAATGACGACGACGCTTCGCGCGTGAGGGCAGCCGCCGGACTGCTGATCTCCAAAGCCGCCGGGAGCGAAGTCCGCGGGTACGTCGAACGTACCCTCGGCAGCCTCGACGAGGGGCTGCGCACTCGCCTGACCGAAGCGAGCATTGCCGCCAACGAGCGGATCGGTCTTCCGGCGACGCTGCTGGCGACCAACTGGACCGTCGACCCGTTCGGCCTACGTCGACTCTACGACAACATGCTGAAGAAGGTCGACGAGGAGAAGACGCGCAGGCTGATACCAGTTAATCCGCTCGGGAAGGGAGCCTATAAGTCGTACAGCTCGATCTTCTCAAGGATCCACAGGGAGGTGAACAGGGGGAGCGTCAACTTCGCGGGCCTCGTGTCTGGCATCGCTCTCGATTGGATGCGCGGGCTGCCGTATCCCGTCATGCTCGCCAAGGCGGTCGAGCGGCAAAGAAGGTTTGACGCGAAGAGGATAGAGGCCAACAGGATCATTCGCGAGAAGAACCCTGCCAGCAGGGTTCAGGATCCCGACGAGATCGTCGTGGACGACGTCGTCCGCCGGGAGTTCGACCTCATCGAGGACCAGGTACGCTTCCGCTTCGTCCAGCTCGGCAAGGCGTACATCGACATCCTCAACATCGTCCTTCGGGAGACCGGGCAGGAAGGGTTGATCGGCGACGTCTACGATTTCCCGTTGGCGTTGGAGTTGGGCATCTCGACCAAGTCCGGCTGGTCGTTCATGGAGCTCGGCCTGTCGCGGATTGCCGCGGCGGCTCTCCAGCCGGAGTTTCCCGACAGCAATCTCACGCCTGATGCGGCGCGCAAGTGGCTGGCGGAAATCGCGGACATCGGCACGCTGCGCCTCGGGCCGGTGATCGTGGATGAACTGCGGCGCTTGAGACTCGTACGCCCGGCGGGGTGATCCGACCTGAGTCGGACGCCCCGGCGTAGTTCGTCTGAACCGCGACATTGCCGCTAAGAGCCTGACTCAAAAGCCTACGGCCGCGCGAGTCGCCGGATGCCGAACTGGATGGCAGCGAGCGTGACGAAGGCCAGCAGGGTGGAGGCGAGGTTCTCGAAGTCTTTGGCCAGGCGTCTGTTCCTGCCGAGCCAGGAGAAGGTCCGCTCGACAACCCATCGTCGCTTGATCACCTCGAAGCCCACGGCGTTGGGATCACGGCGGACCACCTCCAGCCGCAGCCCGTTGGCGCCTGCTGCCTCGTAGGTCTGCTGCGCATTGTAGCCCGTGTCGGCGAACACGCACTTCAGCCACGGAAAGCGAATCGTGATCTTGTCGAACAGAAGCGATGCGCCATCGCGGTCCTGGACCCCTGCAGAATGGACGACGAGGCGGATCGGCAGGCCAAGCGTATCGACGAGAGAGTGGATCTTGCGCCCCTTCACCTTCTTTCCAGGCTCATAACCCACCGTGTCGGCTGCGTCGGCGGTCTGTTTCTTAGCTTTACAGCCCCCTTTTCTGCCGACTTGATCGTCTGACTATCGATGATGCCGGCCGAGGGCGATCCTTCACGGTCTTCGCGTTCCCGCAGCATCGGGTAAAGCTGGTCCCAGATCGCATGCCACGTGCCATCAGCTTGGAACTTGCGGAAGATGTTGTACACCGTCGAACGCGGAGGAAAGCCGTCCCGCGGCAGGTAACGCCATGGACAGCCGGT